>CAVRMY010000008.1:0-359101 GCA_963721935.1 uncultured Alphaproteobacteria bacterium | reverse complement strand
AATCCCACTCTCTCCGCCAAGTAGAGCATGATCCGGAAAAGTGGAAACCGGTTTTCCCTCGCGACAAACGCGAAACGCGTTTGTCGGAGATCATGCTCAAACAAAGCGATGAGATCATGATGCGATTCCACTTTATCGCATCATGATATATTGTCTCTCAATCGCCATCGCTCTCTCGATCCCTGGCTCATCATGAGCGCCGACCAAGCGATCGAATAAGGCCTGCGACTACCGGATTGGCCCTTCGCGACATATTGCAGCGTCACGCGATCTCGAAGGGCGTGCCGGGCGACCGACCGATAAGAAGCAAAAATCGAGCTGATCGAGCCAGCACGCTAAGAACATCTTAATACTGCTGGCAGACCAAATTGCCATATGCGCTGCGGTAGCAGCCGTTGTTGTAGTATCCGTTGTTATAGTATCCGTTGTTATAGCCGTAAGCGTTGGCTGCCGCTGCTCCTACTGCGGCTGCTCCGACTGCGGCGGCACCGTAAGCTGCTCCACGATACACCCCGCCACGATAAGCCGCTCCGCGGTAGACTCCGGCGCGATAAGCCGCTCCACGATAGGCTCCGCCACGATAAGCCGCACCACGGTAGGCTCCGCCACGGTAGGCGGCACCGTGGTAGCCTCCTGCCCGGTGAACCCCTCCGGCCCGACCACCGCGAGCCAGTGCCTCGTCGGGAATTAGGCTTGCGCCCATAACGGTTGCGGCTGCGAGAACTAAGAGAGCATTTCGCATCATTGGTGTCCTCCCTTCGATACAACGAAAGAGCAAACAAATGACCGCTGAGTTGGTTCCTCCGTCCGTTGCCAGCCTGGGCCGCTCCATGCTCCTGATCCACACTGGGCTTGCTCGCCGGAGTGCATGGGATAACCGCTTTCGAGACGTGAGGGGCCACATCGCTTACCGGAAAGACGACCACGGTGTGCCAGTTTCAACGGTGCTTACTGTCCCAGCGCGCAGATGGGGAGGCAGGGATGACCGGTCTGAGCTTTCGCGACGCGGAGTTGGAGGGTTGGGATCGCAAGGCGCGTTACTGGGACGACAGCTCGGGCTTGGTGACGCTGGGGACGATCGATCCCTTGATAGAAGCCGTTGCAGCAGGACCCGACCCGATCCGCCAGATATTGAGTGCCTGATTGTCGATCGCGATTTCCCGAAAATGGAAGCTGTGGCGGGATTTAGAGCATGATCCGGAAAAGTGGAAACCGGTTTTCCCTCGCGACAAACGCGAAACGCGTTTGCGCGAGATCATGCTCGAACAAAGCGATGAGATCATGATGCGATTCCACTTGATCGCATCATGATTCAGGCGCGCGGCAGCATGAGCTTCGACTGCTGACCAACTTCCAGCCAACCTGCTTATCGGCCGATCCTACGGCGAACTGGCTGATAAGAAGGCGGAGCGCTAACGCCTCTGGTCGGCATTTCGGTCTCGCCGGGTAATTTCAGGACCGGCATAAGTTCCCACGGTCGCGCCGTGAGCCTGATCAGTCTGGTGTCGTCGGTCCTGTGGCCCGCGCGACGAGCCGGCGCGTGGCCGCGAGTGCGCGGCGTGCCCATTCCTCCGGCCCGATCCCGGCGAGCCACTCGGCGTTGGGGATTTCGAGACTGAAGGGCAAATCCTCCGGCAGGGCTTGAACAAGGCGTACGAGATCGATGCCGCCGTCGCCGGGGAGTAACCGGGCACATCGAGCGGTCTGAATCAATCCGTCATTGGTCGCGGGAATATCCGCCGGCGCATCGCATAGCTGCGCGTAACTGAGGAGCTGCCGCGGCAATCGGGCGATCTCTTCGAGGGTGGTAGTCGAGCGCGCCGCATGCAGAGTGTCGACCAACACGCGGCCGTTCGGCTCGTTCGCGTTGGCCACGATACGAAGCGCGGTCTTGACGTCCTTCACCGCGGTCCAGGGCATGAACTCGAGGTTTGCGGTGATGCCGTAGGGTGCTGCCGCTCGGCACAGACCGGCAAAAGAGTCCGTCAGCCGTGACTTATCCGGATCATCGCCTGCCACGAGCATCGCGCGCGTCTTCAGTACCGCGGCCGTCTGGAGAAAGCTTGCGAAAAAATCCACGTCGAATTGCGGTCCTATTCGCGCAATCTCAACGTCAAATACCCGCACGCCCAAATCTGCCATGCGACGAACGGTTTCGCGCAGCATGGACGGATCCGTGGCCAAAGGGGAAAAATCACCGCCTGGCGCCGCCGGCGCAATACGAACACCGATCGCCTGATACCCGATCTTCGCGGCCAGGGCCAATGCGTCGGGGGGTGCCATCGGTGCCGTGAGATACGCCAGAGAGTAGATGTGCGTCATGATTCCAAATATCGTCCCGACCAGGCCCCCCAGGTGCATAACGCCTTGCCCACAACTCGCTCAATAGTGAATCTGGGCCAGCGATCGAAGCTCTTCAGCCGTCGTCGTCCCGAACCCAAAGAACTCCAGGTAAGCCGGTATCTGCTCGAACAACATGTCGGTGCCGATCTGATATTCGCAACCTCGTTCTCGGGCCGCTGCAAGAAACGGCGTGATCTCCGCCTTCATGACGACCTCGCCGACGAAGGTCGACGGAGCAATGCGCGTGACGTCCATCGGAAGCGGATCGTTTGGCTTCATGCCCAACGGAGTGGCGTTGACGACGACGTCAAAGTCCGCCGGATCGTTCGATCCTGCCTTGACCTCGAGGTCTGGATAATTGGCCTTCAGACGCTCGGCGAGACCGTTCATCGCCGACGGGTAAGCATCGAACAAGGCGATTTCTGCGACGCCGGCTTTGGCAAAGGACGCGGCGATCGCCGAACCCACCCCTCCATTTCCTGTAACGAAGACGCGCGCGCCCGCAAGCTTGCGACCCTTGCGAAGAACGCCCCTCACGAAACCCTCGCCATCGAACATGTCTCCGACAATTTTGCCATCGGGCTCGACCCGTACTGCGTTGCAGGCCCCCGCTACCTTCACCGAAACCGACGCCTCGTTCAGAAGACCGACGGTGGGGACCTTGTGCGGCATCGTGATGAGCGCGCCGTGGATATTGCTTAGCTTGAACAGAAGCCTGAAAAATTCGGAAAAGTCCTCCGGTCTGGAGCCCATCGGCACAACGAAGGCATTGATTCCATGCTTCGCAAAATAGGGGTTGTAGATCATCGGCGCCTTGAAGGACTCGGTCGGAAAACCCAAGTGCGCGATGAGTCTTGTTTTTCCATCGATCATTTTGCGATCCTCCATCCCCGCGTCGAGCCCGCTCAACGGTCCGTATCTTTTTGGAAGAGAGTAGCGAGCCGGCGCATGGCAAGCGTGTATCCCTGTGTACCAAAACCGGCGACGACGCCGTCAGCGCGGCCCGAGACATAGGAATGATGGCGAAACGCCTCTCGCTTGTGGATATTCGAGATGTGAACCTCGATCACCGGACCTTCGAAAGTATTGAGCGCATCCAGTATCGCGACGGAGGTGTGGGTAAACGCCGCCGGGTTGATGACAATTCCGTTTGCCGCTTCTCGTGCCTCGTGGATCCAATCGATGATTTCGTATTCGCGGTTACTTTGATGGAATCGTAACTCGAATCCGAGTTCAGTCGCGACCTGGCGGCAGGCTTGCTCCACGTCGGCGAGAGTCTCATGGCCGTAAATCGTCGGTTGGCGCCTGCCGAGCAGGTTGAGATTGGGACCGTTGATGACGTAGACGAGCGGCTTCATGGGAGAATTCCAAAATCGGAGCCACGGCTCCCTTCGATGATATTCGGCGATACCAATCGTTGAACAGGATTGCGCGCGATTGCCTGGCGATCCCTGCTCATAGCGAAGATGCCCGTTCACGCAGCAGAAACTTCTGGACTTTTCCTGTCGAAGTTTTTGGCAGCGGACCGAAAACAAGGGTCTTTGGTACCTTGAAGCGCGCAAGGCGCTCGCGACAAAAGGCCAGGACGTCAGCGTCATCAGGCCGCGCCGCGCTCGGTTTGAGTTCGAGGAACGCGCATGGTGTCTCGCCCCAGGTCGGATCGGGACGGGCGACAACGGCCGCCTCCATGATGGCTGGATGTTGCGTAAGCACTTCCTCAACCTCCAGACTCGAAATGTTCTCTCCGCCGGAGATGATGATGTCCTTTGACCGATCCTTGATTTCGATCGCCCCGTCAGCGTGCCATACGGCAAGATCTCCGGACAGACACCAGCCGTCCACCAGCGTCTTCGCGGTCGCAGTCTGGTTCCTGAGATAGCCCTTCATGACGGTATTGCCGCGAACCATGATCTCTCCGACGGTCATTCCGTCCCGGGGTACGGAGGTCATGGTCGACGGGTTCGCTACCCGAACGTCCTCGACCATCGGATAGGCGACGCCTTGCCGCGCCATTCTCGCATAGCGATCGTCGAGCGGAAGTGCGTGCCATTCCGGCTGGAACACGCAAGACGTTGCCGGACCATAAGTTTCAGTTGCGCCATAGAGGTGTATGACACGAAAACCCAACGCTTCCATCGATCGGAAGACGGCAGAGGGCGGTGCCGCGCCGCCGGTCGCAACCGTCACCGTATGATCGAACGCAACGCGCTGGTCGGCGGGCGCATGAGCCAGCATGTTCAGGACGATCGGTGCCCCGCACAGATGAGTCACGCGATGCTCGGCGATCAAGCGAAAAATCACCGGCGGCTCGACTTTGCGAAGGCAGATTTGAGTGCCGCCAACTGCGACTACCGCCCAGGGATACGACCAGCCGCAACAATGGAACATCGGCAGCGTCCATAGATAGATGCTGTCGAATTGAAGTCCCAGGCTTAAACCGTTGCCAAGTGCCGAAAGGTAAGCCCCTCGGTGGCTATAGACGACGCCTTTCGGATCGCCCGTGGTGCCAGAAGTATACAGCAGGCAAAGCGACTGCCACTCGTCTGAAATACCCCGCCAGCGAAAGTCCGGATCGGCGGCGGATAAAAGGGTTTCATAGCTGTGAATCCCAAGCGGCGCATTTTGCCTTCCCGGAACCTCGATATCGATGACAATGATCTCGTGGTCCACCAGAGCCAGCGCCTGTTTTATCAGAGGCGCGTAGTCGCCGTCCACGATCAATACCTTGGCCGCGCCATGCTTGAGCGAGAAGGCAACGTTGGCGGCGTCAAGCCGGGTATTTAGCGGGTTGAGCACCGCGCCAAGCATCGGAACGGCGTAGTGCGCCTCGATCATTTCCGGAATGTTGGACGCGATGATTGCCACGGTATCGAGACGACCGACGCCAAGTCCTGCCAGCGCCGAAGCGAGGCGAACGCAACGATCGTGCAGCTCGCGATATGTGTAACGGCGCGCGCCGTCGATAACGGCGATCTTGTCCGCAAATGCGTTGGCAGCCCGCGTCAAGAAACTGACTGGCGTCAGTGGAATATAGTTGGCCGGGGTACGATCGAGGCCGGTCTCAAAGGGGTGAGCGCTCATTGCCATCTGGATATTCCTTCGCCTGCTGTGTCCGACCCTGGTTCTGGACCCCAACGGGTTTGACGGCTTTTCTCAAACGGTTGTCGACCGAAATCGTCGATCGCGCGCGATGGGTGCGGCGAGATAGCCTGTTCAGACCGCCCGCGATCAGAACGTGTCTCCCGTGAACGGACCGGACATTCATCAACCCGGTCAAGAGACCCTGTTCCAAACCAGGATCGACCGACCCATGGTGCCATCCCGATAGCTCTTGTACGGCGCCGTGGTGATCGTCAGCACGTCGCCGTCAAGAACGAAGTACCGAATCTGGTCTGTCCCGGTCCAGGCCTGGTTCCACGAGGTGTCGATGTGATGGACAACCACGTTGTCGCCTAATGAGAATGTGCCGGCGTACGCAACCATCGTTCCCAGGAGTTCTACGCCTTCTTCGTCGGTCGGCACCACGTCGAGGGGCTTGATGCGGTCCCCGCAAGTGAAAATCGCATACATCCGGCCGTCGGGTGCATAGCCGATGTAACCTTCAGGAGCATCGCCAAACTGATTGTGCCGAAAGCCATCGGACAGGCGCTCGCGTACATAGGATTTAAGTTTCCACGTACCTATCACGCGACAGTCCGGCGGGGGCTTTCCCCGTTTAACCGTCTTCAGGACTTTCTCATCCCTCACGATTGCTTCCGTTGCCACGGGCCTCTCCTTGCTTTCAAAACGCTGTCAACTCTCCATGCTTCGCGCGCAATCGGCCGTAATCAAACGTCGAAGAAAACCGTTTCTCGTTCACCCTGGAGGAAGATATCGAACGTATAAACCGTCTGTCCGCTTCGAAGCGACTTTGCAGCGATCAAGGTCTTTCGGCGTTCCGGCTGTTCGATGATGTTGAGCACGGGGTCCTCGGCGTTCGCCGCTTCTTCGTCGCCGAAATACATCCGGGTGGCCAATCCGATGTTGATGCCCCGGGCGGCAATCCAGAAGTTGACATGCGGTGCCATGGCCTTGCGGCCCCTGCGCCCTGCGACGCTGCCCGGCTTGATGGTTCGGACCGTGTAAATCCCCGTCTCGAAATCGGTCCCGGTCCGCGCCCAACCGCGAAACGAGGTGTCGAGCGCCTTGTCCTGCCTGTCAGCAGCGTGGTTGTAGCGCCCTGCCGCATTAGCCTGCCAGGTTTCGATGAGCACGTCCTTGGCGACGTTGCCCGCGCCGTCGAAGATACGTCCCTCGATAACAATGCGCTCGCCCTTGACGTTCGGACCTGCAATATCGCCGGTGAAGTTATTCGCAAAAATTTCGAAACCCGCCTGCGCCGGAATCAGCCCAATATGCACGTAGGGACCGGCAGTCTGTGACGGTGTCTCGGGCAGGTCGGACGGAACGAATGGGGTCGGGTTCATATCAGCCTCCCTGCAGCTTGTTTTCGAACAAGGTCTGGCGTCGTCCCCGCAACACGACGTTAAAGCGGTAGGCCAGGCACTCCAGAGGCTTTGCGGCATTGATGTCCAGCCGCGCGGTCAAGCGATCCGCTGCCGATTTGTCCGGGATGGTCGCCAGAATCGAATCGTAGGGAATGAGCGGATCGCCCTCGAAATACATCTGCGTGATGAGCCGCTGTGCGAAGCCCGATCCAAACACGGAATAATGAATGTGCGCCGGCCGCCAGCTATTGACCCGGTTGCGGAATGGATAAGCGCCGGGTTTGACCGTGCGAAAGAAATAATGACCGTCATCGTCGGTGAGCATGCGGCCACAGCCGCCGAAGTTGGGGTCGATGGGAGCGATATAGGTGTCGTTGCGATGCCGGTAGCGCCCGCCGGCGTTGGCCTGCCAGATCTCCACCAGGGTATTGCGGACCGGCCGCCCGTTGCCGTCGAGGACGTAGCCGTGGACAATGATCTGTTCGCCGATCGGTTGACCTGTCTTGGCATAGTTGAGGACGAGATCGTTATCGAGTGGACCGAGTTCGTCCGGCGTAAAGTGCGGGCCGGTCACTTCCGAGAGCGAGTTCTGAAGAGACCAGAGCGGTATGCGCGGAGATCGCAGAACGCTGGTTTTGTAGACCGGCGTAAAGGCAGGTGGATGGATGCTACGATCGCGCTGGTGGAACTCGGCGTCGGGCGTCATGTTGAATTGCCTCTCTCATCGCAATAGGACTGTTTCGGCTGGTTCCGCTGTGCTCCTGTTATCCCGCCGCGAGGCGCGTTGCACCGGCTGCCGTCGCCTCCCCGAGCTTTCTGATCCGCTCGTATTCATCCTTCGGAACCGGAGTGGCGTCGGGATTTCCAAGATCGTCGAGCTTGAGACGGTAGGTCTCGCGAGCGGAGTATGCGGCTATACAGGCGATGATGGCGACACCGACCGTGATCCCGCCGATCGTCAAGGGAACATTGGCCGAACCGGGAGGCGCCATCGTAGCAAACAGCGCCGGCAAGAAGGCGCTGATTGCCGTTCCGATGTTTTGTCCAATGGCCATCGCCGAGACGCGATAGCGTGTGCGGAACAGCTCCGGGTAGAAAGAGGGAAATACCGCGTTGTATCCCTGGTAGAGCACACCCCACATCAATAGCGACACTACAATGGCCATCCACAAGTCATGAATGCTGATGGCGTAAAGGTATAGGAACGATAACAAGGCCGCCGCAAGGGAGCCCACGATGATCGGGGGGCGTCGGCCGATGTGGTCCGATAATGTACCGACAAGGGGAATGATGATCACAGCGATGATGTTGCCGACGACGGGAATCCAAAGATAAACCTCCTTGGAGAAGCCGACGCCGTAGGCGGACTGCACGGCATAGGCCGCGCCGAAGATGGTTGCGACCACTGGAATCACATTCATCAGCGCCATGCACGCGACACGAAGGATGTCAGGCCAGCTGGTCGTAAGGGCCTGGATAATCGGGGTCCGCGGGATCGTGCCTTCCTCGGCCTCATTCTCGAACGCGGGTGTCTCGTGAACTTCGCGCCGAATGATGTAACCGGCGACTATGACGACAAAGCTAAGCAGGAACGGAATCCGCCAGCCCCAACTATTGAACGCGTCGGACGGCATGTAGGCCGCGAGCGGCAGGAATACAGCCGCGGCAAGGATCTGGCCGGCTTGCACGCCTTGCAAGCTGAAGCTCGCATAGTAGCCGCGCCGGCCAAATGGCGCGTGTTCGAGGATCATGGAGCTTGCGCCCGAGATTTCACCTGCGACGGCAAAGCCCTGGATCAATCGTAGAATAACGAGCAGCACGGGCGCGAGTATACCGGCTTGCGCGTAGGTCGGCAGCACCCCAACGGCCATGGTCGAAAAGCCCATGAGAAACATGCACAGAAGCAGCACGTTCTTGCGTCCATGGGTGTCGCCCCAATGGCCAAGCACGAAGGCGCCGATCGGTCGGGCTACGTAGCCGACGCCGTAGGTCGCAAGCGATGCGATGATCGCCACGGTCGGATTCTGGGATGGAAAGAAGATTTGCGGAAAGACCAGCGATGCTGCAGTCGCATAGATAAAGAAGTCGTAATACTCGAGGGCGGATCCAATCCAGCCGCTCGCTGCGGCGCGTTTGGATTGACTCATGTGCGTTGCACTGTCTGACGCGCTAACCATTCGGTTTCCTCCCACCACGGTGACCGCCGCCCCTTCAACGGGCTGTTTTGCTGTTTCTTCGATTGCGTCTCCAGGAAAGCCTTGTTTCAATTCAGAGCATTGGCACTACCCTCGGCGGCTGCGGCCGGATCGCTCGCGCCAGGAATAACGTCGGCTTGCGACTCAGCGAACAGAGAAAGCCGGAATCCATGCGAAGAAGTCCCAAGTCGGATCCCGTTGATATTTTGGACTGCGCGCCGAAGCGCATCCAGCAGGCGCGGCGCAGGCGGACAGCGACAGCAGCACTGACGCTTCGCAACGATGTGCGGTGCGGAATCGCCATCGTGTTCCTCCCTTAAAGGGATTGGTGCATTTCGTCCCGAAATAGGTGTCTGGCTGGGAACCGACTTACCGGTAGGTTAGCAGAGCCGATCTGGACATCAAGCTACTTTTTGTCGGCTCCATTTCGTGGCATTTTGGCGGTGTCGGCGTCACACCGCCAAAAATCTGCGAAACTCGATCTGGGCATCCGTCGTGTCTCAGGCAAAGGCTCTGACAGAGCAACAGGCAGTATCGTCGGGTCTGGTCACCAGCCGCGCGCGCCAAGGCATTGTCAGCGCGGCACGAGAACTATTTGCCGACAAGGGTTACAGCGGCGCCACGGTCGACGAGATCGCGATCAAGGCGAAGACAACGAAGCCCATGCTCTACTATTATTTCGGGAACAAGGAAAACCTGTTCGCTGCTGTCCTGGAGGACGTATACGCGGGCATGCGCGAGATCGAAAACTCATTGCGGGTAATCGATCTGCCGGCCGTCGATGCCATGCGCAAGGTGGTGGAAGTCACGTTCGACTATCATGCCAATCACCCCGAATGGGTCAGGTTGATTTCGATTGCGAACATCCACTACGCAAAGCACATACGGGCATCAAAGACCATCGCTTCGAAGAACATCCCGATAGTTGAAATTATGAGAGGCCTGCTGCGTCAGGGTATTCAGGAAAAGGTTTTTCGAAGCGACGTCGATCCACTGCATGTGCATTTGCTGATTGTCTCGCTGTGCTACTATAGAGTCTCTAACCGACACACCTGGAAGGTCATTTTCAGGCGAGATCTAGGCGCTGCAAAAGACGCTCGAATACAGAGGGACATGGTGGTGGATGCGGTGGTCAACTATTTGCGGATCCGCACCAATTAGGGCGCAAATCGAAGAACTGGGCTATCGAAGCAGGCTGGAGCGCGAAAATGACGACATCGATCGCGACGGTTTCGATTGGGGGCGCTCTCGATGAGAAGCTCAAGACAATCGCGGCGGCAGGCTTCGAGGCGGTAGAAATTTTTGAGAACGACTTCACCTGCTTCGACGGCTCTGCACGCGACGTTGCCAGAATGTGCAGCGATCTTGGTCTTGAAATTTGCGCGCTGCAGCCGTTTCGCGATTTTGAGGGGATGCCCGCACCGCAGCGCAAGCAGGTCTTTCGCAGGGCCGAAAAGAAGTTCGACCTGATGGAAGAGCTTGGAACCGACCTGCTTCTCGTTTGCAGTAATGTCTCGCCGATCTCGCTCGGCGGAATTGACCGCGCTGCCCATGATCTTCGCGAATTGGGAGAACGGGCAAGCGCAAGAGGTCTGCGTGTCGGGTTCGAGGCTCTGGCGTGGGGACGCCACGTCAATGACTACAGAGACGCCTGGGAAATCGTTCGGCGAGCCAATCACGGATCGATCGGGATCATCCTGGACAGCTTCCACACCCTGGCCCCAAATTTTCCTGTTGCCGCAATCAGGGCGATTCCCGGCGATCGGATATTCCTCGTTCAACTGGCCGATGCTCCACAACTCGATCTCGATGTGCTGTCGTGGAGCAGGCACTTCCGCTGCTTTCCCGGACAGGGGAATCTCCCCGTCAGGGATTTCATGCAGGCGATCGATGCTACTGGATACAACGGCCCGCTTTCTCTCGAAATCTTCAACGACCAGTTTCGCGCTCAATCGACCAGGGAGGTCGCGATCGACGGCATGCGCTCGTTGATGCTGATCGAAAGCGAGGGGACCAGGCAAAAAGCAGTTCCGCAGCTGCGCGCCCGATCCGGGGTCTCCGGCGTGGCGTTCATGGAGTTCGCTGCCGATCCGACGCACGCAGCGGGGCTCGCAAAGTTGTTTCATGAACTTGGCTTCAGGCTGACCGGACGTCACCGCTCAAAAGCCGTGGAGCGATGGTCGCAGGGCGCCGTCAACCTGCTCATAAATAGTTCCGAGAACAGCTTCGCCCGATCGCATTACGTAACGCATGGTTCGGGCGTATGTGCGATCGGGCTGGAAGTTGACGACGTCGCTGGCGTGATGAGCCGGGCTGACGCGCTCCAGGCCATCACTTTTCGGCAACCGGCCGGCCCGGGGGAAATGACCATCCCGGCGATCCGCGGCGTGGGGGGGAGTTTGCTGTATTTTCTCGAGGTGGGATCGTCAAACTGGGACGTTGATTTCGTTCCCGTGGCCAGCGAGAGCAATGCAGCGCCTCTAACGCAAATCGACCACATATCGCAATCGATGCGATTTGAGGAGATGCTGTCATGGGAGCAGTTCTATTCGGCCCTGTTTGACGTTCAGAGGTCGCCCCAACTCGAGATTACCGATCCGCTGGGGCTTGTGAAGAGTCAGGTTCTGCAAAATCCGAATGGTTCGCTTCGTCTCGTTCTCAACGCGTCGACGGCGACCCAAACAATGTCGTCACGGTTTCTCTCCGAGTTCTTCGGGGCCGGGGTCCAGCATATCGCTTTGGCCTGCAACGACATCTTCGCAACCGTGTCGGCCATGCGCGCGGCGGGCGCAACGTTCTTGAGCATTCCGGACAATTACTATGACGACGTTGACAGCCGGTACGAACTGGCTCCTGACCTGCTGAAGTCGATGAGGGAGAATGCGATTCTTTATGACCGCGACGAGGAAGGCGAGTTTTTCCAGGTCTACACCCATGCATTCGAGGAGCGCTTTTTCTTCGAGATCGTGCAGCGTCGTGGATATAAAGGCTTCGGCGCGTCAAATGCAGGCGTTCGCCTTGCCGCCCAGACCAGGGAAGCGCGACCTCGTACGATGCCTCGGACCGGCTAGATCATGATGCGATCAAGTGGAATCGCATCATGATCTCATCCCCTTGTTTGAGCATGATCTCCGCGCAAACGCGTTTTCGCGTTTGTCGCGAGGGAAAACCGGTTTCCAATTTTCCGGATCATGCTCTAGCGCTACGAAATTCGGAATCGGGACACTGAATGAGAAAATGATCATGTCGCCCGCTCAGGCAGCTGCAAGCACCGTCGTTGATTCCATCCTGTTCCGCGATTCTTTCGGAACCCCCAGGATGCGGCAACTGTTTTCGGATCGCGAGCTGGTCCAGCGCTATATCGACGCGGAGATCGCCCTTGCGAAGGCCGAGGCACGCGTTGGCGTAATTCCTGCCGACGCCGCCAAGGTCATTGCTCGCGAGTCCAGCATCGAACGTATCGATTTCGATCGAATGCGTCACGAGACTGAAATTGTCGGCTATCCGATCCTGCCGCTCGTGCGCCAGCTGGTCGCGATGTGTGGCGATGCCGGGCGGTACGTGCACTGGGGTGCAACGACGCAGGACATCATGGATACCGCTGTTGCGCTCCAGGTCCGCGACGGCATCGACATTATCGCTGCCGACATCGGTGAACTGCGCAAAATCCTGGCGGACCTCTCCATGAAGCACCGCAACACCCCCATGGCGGGCCGCACCCACCTGCAACAGGCGCTGCCTGTTACCTTCGGTTACAAGGTCGCGATATGGCTTGCCATGTTTGATCGGCACCAGCAGCGGCTGGCCGAACTGAGACCGCGCGTGGCAGTCGTCGAGTTTGCCGGAGCTGCCGGAACCCTCGCGTCTCTCGGTGACCGGGGGTTTCAAGTTCAGCAAGCGATGGCCGACGAGCTCAATCTCGGCGTTGCGCCGACCACCTGGCACGTGGCACGAGACGGCCTTGCCGAAGCCGTAAACGCACTTGCGCTGATTACCGGAACCCTGGGCAAGATTGCGCTCGATGTCATGATCATGGCGTCGACTGAATTTGGCGAGGTCTACGAGCCATTCGTCAAGGGGCGGGGAGCCAGCAGCACGATGCCTCAAAAACGCAACCCGATATCAAGTGAGCTGATGCTCGCCGCAGCGAAGGCCGTCCGTCAGCACGCCGGACTGATGGTCGATGCGATGATCCACGATTTCGAGCGTGCGACCGGACCGTGGCATGCCGAATGGATTGCCATTCCCGAGAGCTTCGTTCTGACAGCAGGTGCGTTGCATCAGGCCAAGTTCGCGCTGGGCGGCCTTGTCGTCGACACCGACCGGATGAAGCACAACCTCGGCATCAGCAAGGGGCTCATCGTGGCCGAGGCCGTGATGATGGGCTTGGCTCCCTTCATCGGACGTCAACAGGCGCACGATCTCGTGTACGACGCCTGCCGCGTCGTCAACGAGCACGGCGGCACCCTGGCTGAAGCGCTCGCCGCCATGCCTGCAGTTACACAGCACTTTGATCGCGTCGCCATAGATCGGCTTACCGACCCGGCTAATTACCTCGGACTGGCGCCGCAAATGGTCGACCGCGCCATCGAGCGGTCGCGCGCGATCGGCCCATAGCAGCCCTCGCGTGAGACTTGAGTCAGCGGCCTCATCGTCGTCCAGGCGAGTGCATCATTGAAGACTGCCAGACAGATGCGGTGCTTCCTCGAGGCGATCAAAAACGAATATTCGCAACAGGCCCGGCGTGTTGTGTTCGAATGGAGTGCTGGTAGCGCAGGGGTCGAATGTCCAGCGACTGGCCCCCGTCAACAGAGCCTTCTATTTCGCCTCGCGCGTGATCTTTACGCGAGTTTGGTCGACGAAATTTTTGGAATCCTGATCGGGACGCCGAAACAAATCCCTCTCGACGACAAGAGTGCGCCCCCGGACCGCTTTCCTGCAGCTCTCGCTGATAAAAATCCCGCCTACTGGCTGTTCACCAGCCTCCGGCTGCCGTTGCGTGCAAACCCATCCCTCGGCGCCGTATCGCGACTTCACCTGGCCACCGAGCAGAAATGCCTTCTTCCTGACGTACAATCTCGCCTTGGGATCGGTTTCGATTTTGAGTCCTGCGACAATACCCATTTCGTCGAGCAGCGCAGTCAGAATCACCGGATGGCCGGCAATGATCGTACCCTCGCGACTCGTTTCCGGATCGAAGTCGAAGCGAATGGCGTGCATTGAGTCCTTGTCCGAAGGGCATTCCCGCCATGCCGACCAGGCCGCGAGCTTGCGAGCTGTATCGTCGGCACAAGTCAGGTTGACATAGCCGGCATCCGGAATTTCGGCCGCCGGCATTCCTACCGTGATATCGCGCACGTCGTAATTCGGCTCGGCCTGTGCCAACGCGGATTGTGCCTCCAGGGCAAGCAAGACTGCCGCCAGGATGACGGCGCAGCACCGCTGCTTCATTTCGTCGGCCCGCTGGTTGCAGCTGACTTGGCAGACGACTCAGAACCGGCCTTGTACACATCGCAAACGCGGGACGTGTTGCCAAAGAAGCTCACGCATTCAGCGTAGGTTGCTTCACCCTTCCCCTTGATATTGGCGATGACATAGTCCGCCACCGCTTCAATGTCCGGAGCGCGCAGGAAGGTACCGCCTTCCGGGGGCATCCTGTCAGCGACATCCTGACGGGTCATTTCGTAACATTTGGTCGTGTCATAAGCGCCGCGCGCAAAGTAGGGCATGCCCGTGCCGGGTCTGCCGCAAGCAACTGTCTCGATGATCTGGTCGCGCGTCAACTCGGTCTTCCGCAAGGACAGGGCGTCGCCGCCATATCCACCGCCTCCGTTACCGTGCCATTTGTGACAACCGAAGCAATTGGCGCGCTTGAAAACGGCCTTGCCGGCCTCCGTAGGGTCCGACTGTGGGGACTGCGCATGAACGTGCAATGCCGACATGCTCACGAGAGCCAGCGCCAGCGCCGCTGTAACCGCTCTGGAATAGTTCATATGACTGCCCCTTGTCGTGGCAGAGAAGGAATTTTGCGAGGTGAGAAGGGAGCGGAGATCTGCTGCGATCTCCGCTCCCGGTGGCGTCAAAGCGCGAAGACGTACAGCATCGAACCGGGCTGGATCCTCTTCAACTCGGGCGTTGCGTCGATGAACCATTTATCCCAGGCGCCGCCCAGGCCGACCAGGATGGCCAGATATTGCTTGCCATCCACAGAGAAGGTCATCGGTGGCGCATTCACGCCACCCCCGGTGTTGAACTCCCAGAGCTTCTGCAACGTCTTTGCATCGAGTGCCACCACTTCTCCCGACGGTTGCCCGCTAAACACCAGGTCGGGTGTGGCGAGAATGCCGCCCAGATTGGGGAACTGCGTCTCGTGCTTGCCCGCCACTTTGCCCGTGGTCACATCGATCGCCGTGACGCTGCCGGTAATCTTGACCGGTTGGCTTGGTCCACCGCCTGTCCAGAACTCACGAGCCTTGAGCTTCTCCGGAACAGCTTCCTCGACGGTTATGCGATTGCAGCTTTCGATGACCGGGATATACCAGAGCTTGAGCTCGGGATTGTAAGCGGTCGGAGGCCAGTTCTTGCCACCCATGTTGCCTGGGCAGATGTCGGCGACCTTGTTTTCCCGGCTTGGAGTCACCGCCGCGTTGTAGTGCTGAACCGGATTCTTCGGATCGTATTCGATCGGCTTTCCTGACTCCGGGTCGAGTCCCTTGGTCCAGGTCACCTTCTTGACGAAGGGAATCCCCCACAGGAATTTGCCGCTGGTCCGATCGATCGCGTACGCGAAGCCGTTGCGGTCTGCCTCGAGGGCAAGTTTCGCCGGCGCTCCACTGGGTCCGGCTACGTCGACGAGGACATTCTCGGCGACGCTGTCGTAGTCATATGGGTCGTTCGGCGTGTGCTGATAGTGAAATTTGATCTTCCCGGTCGAAGCATCCAGCGCAAGCGAACTGTCCGTGTAGAGATTGTCGCCTGGGCGATATTGATTGTCCCAGTCAGGACCGGGGTTACCGACGCCCCAGAAGATGGTGTCGGTGGCGGGATCATAGCTTCCCGTAACCCACGTCGAGCCGCCTCCGGCCGCCGCGGCGTTTTTGTCGTCCTTCCAGGTATCGCTACCCGGCTCACCCTTTGCGGGAATGGTGTGGGTCCGCCACACTTCCTTCTGGGTCGCAAGATCGGTCGCGGCGATCCAGCCACGAATACCGTATTCTGCGCCAGCCACGCCCGTTATCGCCATGTTCTTCACGATCAACGGTGCGCCGGTGATCACTTCGCCCTTGTCGGGATCGGCCACCGGTTTCTGCCAGGCGACCTGGCCCGTCTCCTTGTTTGTTGCGATCAGTCGCCCGTCGAGCGTATGGGAAATAACGAGATTGCCCCAGAGCGCTACGCCGCGGTTGTCCACGCCGCAACAGGCGACCGCGCCAGCCCAATCGTGGTCGGTCTTGGGATCCATCTTCCAGAGAAGATTACCCTTCCCGCCATGAGTATCGATCTTGTAGACCGAGCCCCATCCGTCGGTGACGTACATCATGCCGTTTTCGACGATCGGTGTTCCCTCCAGCCCGCCATGGGTCCAGATTCCGCCGCCTTCGACTCCGGCAAGATGCATCGTCCAGGCAACCTTGAGGTTCTTGACATTGTCCTTGTTTATTTCTTTCAGACTTGAAAAGCGTGTCGCCGAATAGTTCTTGTGGTGATGCAACCAGTTGCCCGGCTCCTTCTCGGAGTTGACCAGGCGGTCCTGGGTCATTTCGTCGGCCGCGTATGCGGGGAGCCCGCCGAGCGCGGCGGCCGCTGCCGTCGCAAGCAGCGCTGTTTTCAACCTAGACTTGACGTGATTATCCATCATTCCCTCCCGAGGTTAGTTCTTGCTGCATGATACCGAAACGGTGACTCGGCTTTGCGCGAGCACCGGTATTGGCTTAAGGGGATCGGCGCACCTCCACTTCCGTTTCGATTGTTCCGGCCTTTTGAAAAACCAGAGCGCAACTGAAGCGTCCGCCGACCGTCAGCGGCTGCCTCGTCTGCAATAGCATCACATGGTACTCAGTTGGCTTCATTATGACCGTACTGCCCGCGGGGATCGGAATCGACGAAATCGCGCGCATGGCGGGAGCGCCTTCGCCGTGATCGATCGTGTGCTTCTCGGAAAAGTTGGCAACCGGGCACCGCACACGCATCAAGGCATCGGGGGCATCGCTCTGGTTGCGGATCGTGGCAAGCAATGGGATATCGCGACCGACTTCATCGGTGGCTGGGGTCCATGCGTCCGAAACGGTCAGTCCCTCCCCTTGGGCTGCCGGGGCTTGGGTGGGCACAAACAAGAGACAGGTAAGGACGACGAGGAGCCAGCAAGGCGAGCCCGTCAACCGGATTGTCGCGAACGCCTTGTCGCAGGTGCGACCAATTGTCCGGACTTTCGCCGCTTCACGTGAGCGGAGGCAATGAAGGACCCGGGAGCGGAGCTTCCCAATCGGATCAATGAATTTGGTCATCGAATTCAAAGGTTGGCCTCATGCTTCGTTGGCTCCGGACGATGCCCATCGCCTCAAGTCAAGCATGACAAGCGTACCGGGCACATCTTGCAGAAGCGTCTGATCGATCGAGACCGCAATCTCCTGCTCGGGCATCAGACTGCCAGTCGCCAAACGCGAGCGAATGAGCTTTTCGGCCAGATTAAAGGCCACCGGCATTCCTCCCAACGCGAAAGTGCTGCTATGCGGCTTGAACGGACAGGGCCGCTTGGCGGCAGTTCATTTTACTTTATTCCGTTCCAGTTGGCTTTCAAGGATTACCCGGGCGCGAAGGGCAGTCGATTTTCTGATGAGGCCTATCGTATCAAGTTATTTGACGAAGCAAAGGCGGGCGTCGGGAAGCTGCAACCACCAGCTTGCGTTGGCGCAACCACGCGCATGGCGTTGCGTTGTCCGCGATGCAACTCGACCGGCGACCATCGTCATGCCGATAACAACGCCGGCTGTTTCCAAGCTGATGGTCTGTCACACCGAGCCGCGCAGCCAGAGCATGATGCGGAAAAGTGGAAACCGGTTTTCCCTCGCGACAAACGCGAAACGCGTTTGCGCGGAGATCATGCGCTCTAACAAAGGGATGAGATCATGATGCGATTCCACTTAATCGCATCATGATCCAGTCTTTCCGTGTCATAACCGACTTATCCCCTCATCCTGAGGAGCTTGCGCGAGCGAGCGTCTCGAAGGACGAGGCCCGGAAATAGGCAACGTGGCCTTCATGGTTCGAGACGGCGCAAGGGCGCCTCCTCACCATGAGGGTCTTATGACGCAGTAAGACTAGTCGGTCCGAAACGCCCGCGCGAGGGCTGTGCCGGCCATTTCCAGTGCGGTGTCGGAGGCGCGAATGACGCGGCCCATGGTCAGGAAGCCGTGCATCTGGTCGCTCATGTGAACGAGCGTGACGCGTGCGCCGCTCTGCTCCAGTTTGCGCGCATAGGCCATGCCCTCGTCAACGAGCGGGTCGTAGCCGGCGGTCAGTATGAAGGCTGGTGCAAGTTCCTTGAAATTCACAGCCAGCAGCGGCGCAGCGCGCGGGTCGATGCAGTCATTCTTGTCGCGAAGATAGTGGCCGATGAAATATTTGACGGCCTCAACGGAGAGTGGGAACTGCGTGAAGTCACGTCGGTATGAGGGCTGCGACATGCTCATATCCGTCCCAGGATATAGAAGCATCTGGAAGCAGAGCGACGGCACGTCGCCGTCTCGGGCAAGATGCGCCATATTTGCGGACAGATTCCCGCCGGCGCTGTCGCCGCCGACGGCGACGCGCGACGGGTCGATCGAAAGGCTGTTCGCTTCCCTCACGATCCAGCGCAATGCTGCGGCGCTATCCTCGACGGCGGCCGGAAACTTGTGCTCGGGCGCCAGGCGGTAGTCAACCGCGATAACACAGCACTGCGCAACGTTAGCGATTTTCCGGCAGACGTAGTCGTGGGTGTCGAGATCGCCAATGACGTAGCCGCCGCCGTGGTAGAACACCAAAACCGGAAGTGGCCCCGGCTTCGTTCCCATCCCGCGATAGAGCCGCAACGGAATCGTGCCAGCGGGCCCTGGCGCCGCGAGATCACGGAGTTCGGCCATGTCCGGGAGATCGGGCTGCAAGGCGCCGCGTGATGCGCGGTACATCTTGCGCGCCTCATCCGGTTGCAAGGCCGCAACCGGGGGGCGACCGGCCGCCTTCATCATCTCGAGGACCTGCTGGTTGTCCGGGTCAAGGCTCATTCGGTTCTCTCCTCGTCAGACCGACGTCGGCCTTTCAAACCGTTCGACCGCCATCCACCGGAAGAACAATTCCGGTCAAGAATTCCGCCTCATCAGAGGCAAGGTAAACGCACGCGTTTGCAACGTCGGCGGGGCGCGCCAGACGTCCCAGGGGTATCGTGGCGATGAATTTCGCCCTGTTTTCCGGCGTGTCGGCAAGTCCCATGAAAGCTTCCAGAAGCCCCGTCTCTCCCATGACTGGCGCGACGCAATTCACCTTGATCTTGAGGGGCGCAAGCTCAACCGCGAGGGATTTCGAGCCGAGATTTACCGCGCCCTTTGAAGCATTGTACCAGGTGAGACCAGGCCGTGGTCGAATGCCTGCGGTCGATCCGATGTTGATGACAGAGCCTCCGCCCTGTCGTGACATGAGAGGCGCTACGGCATGCACCATATGAAAGATCGATTTTACATTGATCGCGTAAATACGATCGAACTCCTGTTCGGTTACTTCCAGGAGCGGTTTGTTACGATGTGTCCAGCCGGCATTGTTCACGGCTATATCGAGGCGGCCGAACGTCTTGACCGTGAATTGCACCGCCTCGTCGACGTCAGCGCGAAGCGTAACGTCTCCCCTGAGCCCTCTTGCGTTTCCGATCTCCGAAGCAACCTTTAGAGCTCCCTCGCCGTTCAGATCCAGAATTACGACTGACGCGCCTTCGCCGACAAAACGACGGGCAATCTCGGCACCGAACCCTGATGCCCCTCCGGTGATCAGCGCTACTTTACCCGCAAGACGCATGGCAATTCGACCTCGCAATAACGAGCATGATCAAACAATATGCCCGAGCGGGCGCGGCGCGCGGAAATAACAAATCGCGCTGCCAATCATAATGCTTTCTTATACTCCCTCGCTGCCGAGACCAACTCGCCGGGCCATCGGCCCTTGTTGACGAGTTCGATGGCGATTTCGATGATCAATCGTTCCACCTTGAAAACCGCCTGGGTCGCGGGGCGCGATGGATTGCGAACCAGGAAAACCGTGCGTCGCAAGGATGGATCGGAGATTGGAACAGCAACCAGGGTCTTGCGATGCAGCTCTTCGACAATGGCTGCCCGAGCCAGAATGGTGTAGGCGGAGCCTCGCGAAACCAGCGCTTTCATGTTTGTAAGTGAATCCATCTCGATGGGAACGTGCATCGAGATGCCGCGCTGGCTGGCATAATCTTCGACGATCTCGCGCAGGCCATGGGTCCGGTGCGGCAACACGAGTCCCAAATTCGCGCAATCGCTCAGTTTGATCGCGCTTTCTGCGATACCATCCGGCCCGACGGATGCACTCCAGTTGTCGGGTGAGACAACAAGATAGAGCTCCTCTTCGAGCAGCGGAACCGCACGGAGATGCTTCACCCGCCGTATGTCGTAAAGTATGCCAATGTCGACCTGACCCTGAACCAACCATTCCTGCACATGACCGCTCATCGCTTCCATGGTTCGAAGCATGATGGTCGGACACTCATGTTGCACCGTTTCGCAGAGAGGTACCGAGAGCACGTTGCTTGCTGAACTCGGTATTGCGAAGGTTACTGCTCCCTTCAGTTCGCTCGATTGGTTGCGCAGGTCAGCGACGGCTACGTCGACCGCATCCAGGATGCTCTTGGCGTGGGCCAACAGTATCTGTCCTGCATCCGTCAGAATGACTCCCCGCGGAGATCTGACAAGCAGGGTTACCCCCAGTTCCTCTTCGAGATGCTTGACATGCTGGCTCAGTGAAGGCTGCGCAACCCCAAGGCGGTTCGCGGCGGCGGACACGGAGCCGAGCTCGGCAATAGCACCAAAATACCGCAGTTGGCGCACGTCCATCTGAAACCTCCCTGAATATCGAGGCGTATCAGATGGCTTTATTCCGCTGATGGCAAGCAGACGTTCGACGCGCCGAGATTCGCTCAAGTTCCGTGAATCGACAACTTCAGCGCGAGCGTCAAGCTACCTTCATCTCCTTGGGGAATGGCGTGCCGATCCATTCGGTCACCAGGGCAATCTGCTGCTCGTTCATGAGAGCGGGCGCATGTCCGCAGTCGGGAATTGTTTCCAGTCGCGCTTGTGGGTTACGCCGCAGCATTTCCTTTGCCGTTCCGGGCAAAAGCAAATCGGAATCCGCGCCGCGCAAAATAAGGATCGGACAATTGATCCTCTCCCAGGCGGTCCATAAGCGGTGGCGGTGATGCCAGGGAGCCTTGAAGCCTTGCGTCAGCCGCCGATCATATCGCAGCACGAATTGGCCATTTTCGGTGCGCTTGACGCTATGCTCCGCGAGATGCCGCCATTGCTCCTCGGTGAGAGCACCGAACGGTTGCAAAATTTCGCGAAAATAGGCTTGCGCCGCCTCGAAGTTTGCAAAGAGCTGAGGCCCATTGCGGACGTAGTTGCCGATCCGGAGAACAGCATTGATCGGTAAATTGGGACCGATATCGTTTACGACAAGCCGCTGTATGGGCGAGTTGCTCAGTCCGGCGACAAGAATGCCAATCTGGCCACCTAACGAAGTTCCAACCCAGTTCACCTCGGTTGCGTTTAGTTTCGCCAGCAGGACGGCCATGTCGATGACGTATTGATCGAGGTCGTAATCGGAGCCGCGGACCAGTTGGCCGCTCATGCCGCGGCCAACGATGTCCGGACAGACGACCCGGTACCCGTCACGGGCGAGCCGTTGGGCCAGGAAGTCGAAATCTCGCCCCTGGCGCGTCAAGCCATGCACGCAGACGACGACGCCGCGCTCGCCGTCAGAACCCCATTCGGTGTATGAGACTTCGTGGAACTGCTCCCGCGACAGACTGCGGAAACTGTATCGAGCACAGGGTTGCGCGACCATTATCGACCTCTAAAGACGATCAAGGAACTCCATCAAGCCGGCCGTTCCGCCTCGCCGACTGCCTGATGGGCTTCGGCGCCGGAGCCAAAGACGGGCCCAAGCTCGCGCTGCGCAAGCGCGTCGCTGAGCTTCAGCCGCATGAATGCGTTCGTCGTGTAACGCGAAACGGATTTGTAATAACGATTCTGGATGTAGGCGACCAATGTGAAATAGGCGTCACTGATCGACTGATCCAGTTCGAAACCTTCATAATTGGCGATCGTGGTTACGCGCTTGCCAATGCTCCGGCAGCGCGATTCGATTTCGGCGCGAACCTGTTCGATATCCTCCAGGGTCTGAAGATGCAGGCCTTCATAGTTGAGAAAAAGAATGTTGCGGGACTGATCGTAAGTTATGCGTTCAGCGATGCTCAAGCCTGCGAGGACCCGGTTCAGGCCCATAATACCCGGTTGAAAAATCCGGGAATCCATGACCGTCGGTCTCTTGACGATCGGTCGAAAATCCATCTTCGCCAGGATATCCCGCTCGATATCCACTCCCGGCGCGACTTCGATCAATTCGAGACCGTCCGGCGTCAACTTGAAGACGCATCGCTCGGTGACGTAATAGGCGGGTTGCTTGTTCTCGCTCGCGAACTCACCGCTGAACGTTATGTGTTCCACATTTTTGAGAAACTTGCGCGCCTCTCCTTCACGCAGGATTTTCAGCTGGCCATCGTCGATGCTCACTTGCAGCCCGCCGGTCGTGAACGTTCCGGCAAACAGAACCTTCTTCGCGTTCTGCGAGATGTTGATGAAGCCTCCGGACCCGGCGAGCCGATTCCCAAAGAGGCTTACGTTGACGTTGCCAGCCTGGTCGACCTGCGCCATCCCGAGGCAGGCCATATCCAGCCCCCCACCATCGTAAAAATCGAATTGCTGGTTCTGCTGAATGATCGCCGATGGATTGAGGCAGGCGCCGAAATTGAGTCCACCCTGCGGAATGCCGCCGATCACCCCCGGCTCGGCCGTCAAGGTCACCAGTTTCAGGACGTTCTCCTCCGCCGCAACCGCCGACAGGCTTTCGGGCATTCCAATTCCCAGGTTGATGACGCCGCCAAGCGGCAGTTCGAACGCACATCGCCTTCCGATTACTTTTCGTTCACTCAGCTCCATCCGCGGGAGATATCCGAGAGGCACCCGCTGACGCCCCGAATACGCATGATTGTAGTCGACCGAATAAGTTTGCCGGTGGTTCTTCAGATCGGCGGCAACCACGCAGTCCACCAGCACGCCGGGAACGGCGACCTCGCGAGGGTTGAGAGAATCGCTGGCCGCCACGCGCTCGACCTGCACGATGCTCAATCCGCCGGAGTTTCGAGCCGCGGTAGCGATGCTCAGGCCGTCCAGTGGCAGCGCCTCGCGCTCCATGGTGAGATTTCCATCGGGATCCGCGGTGGTGGCCCGGAACAGCGCGACATTGATTGGAATGCACTTGAAGAAAAGCCACTGTTCGCCATGGATTTCGTGCAGCTCGACCAGGTCTTCCCTGGTAATCGCATTGAGCTTGCCGCCACCCAGCCTCGGGTCGACAAAGGTGCGAAGGCCCACCTTCGAAAAATTTCCCGGACGATGGGCGCCAATGTCGCGGAACAAATGGCAAATCGATCCCAATGGGAGATTGTAGGCCTCGAACTTGTTTTGAAGCGCCATCCTTGCGAGCTTTGGAACCAGTGCGTAGTGGCTCCCGATCACCCTCTTGAACAGTCCGTCATGGGCAAGTCGGTTGATTCCCAACTCTTTGCCATCTCCGGGTGCGGCGGCAAACAAAAGCGTCAGACCGCGTGGATGGCCGGTCGTCAGGAAGCGCCGTTCGAGAGCGAGGATCAACTCGTCCGGCACGCCGATGCCCACAAAACCCTGGACAACAATGGTGTCGCCGTCCTGGATGACGGCTACAGCTTCATCGGCGCTGACGATCTTGTTCTGAAGTTTCAATTAGCTTGCCCTGGGATTGTGTTTGTGGATCAGCTCATCGTGTGCGAAAAGCCAGTCCGCGAGACTTGTTGCAAGAAGGCTTTGGGTTTTGCCGCTCACGAAAATACCCATATGGCCCGCGGGCAGCTCCAGTTCGGTGTAATCCTTCGATCCCAGATGCTTGCCCAAGCCGCGCGTCATTGCGGTCGGGATGATGTGATCGTCTCGCGCGTAGATGTTCAGAACCGGCATCGTGACACTCGGTAACTGTACGTTCTGTTCATCCAGTCGCAATTTGTTGGCGACAAGACAATTGCCCTGGTAGAGGTCCTTGACCCACTGCTTGGCAACTTCCCCTGGATGATGTGGCCGATCCGCGATCCACTTTTCCATCCTCAGGAAATTCAGGAACTTCTTTTTGTCGTCTGTCACTTCGAGCAGGTCGATATTGTATTTGAGGGTATTGCGCACCGGGTTCATGGACGTGAACACGTATCCCATCAACTCGCCGGACAGCACGCCGTGGACATCCATCATCTCATCGATGTCTTCTCCTTTCAGGTTCTGCGTCCAAAGATTGATCAGCCCATGGCTTGCTGGTTCGTTGGCGTCGCGCGCGTGGAAATCGACCGGTGTGACCATCAGAATCAGGTTCTCCACATTCTGCGGGTGAAGTGCCGCATAGCAGAGGCTGAAGGTGCCGCCTTCGCAAATGCCAAGCAGGTTGATCTTATCGACATTTGCAGTTCGCTTGACCGCGTCGATCGCACCATCCATGTAGTCGTTGATATAATCGCCCATCGTCAGGTAACGGTCGGCTCTTGATGGCGATCCCCAGTCGACGACGAAAATATCGACCCCGCGCTTGAGCAGATTTCGCACCATCGATCTGTCTTCCTGCAGGTCCACGATGGTGTAGCGTCCGACAAGGCTGAATACGATCAGAAGCGGCGTTTTCAGTTGCCTTTCAGTCGTGGCCTTATACCTGTAGAGGATCACCTTGTCCGATCGCCAAATCTCTTCTTTGGGCGCGGTCCCGATTTCGACCTCTTCGTCGCGCACCTCGGAAAGAAGGCTTGCACTCTGCGCCAAGTCTCGCCCAAGGGATGACATGTTGTTCAGGATAGTGGATATGGCGGTGCCGCCGGCCTGATCAGGTTGCGCCATGGGTCGTTTCCCCTTTGTCAGCGACTTCGTTGCCGTGATCCCTTCGCCGGCGTTGGTCGGCACGGACTTCCCGTTTTAGCTCGGCAACCATTCTTGTTAGATCGTCGATCTCGCCTCTGGTCGGCAAGCCGAAGGCCTCGCCATAGTAGTCACTAAGCTCGGTCTGCGCGCGTTTGAAGGCGGTACTGGCTCTCAGGAGCTCTCGCTGGTTCGTCAGATATTCGGGAGACCGCTGGGTCTCCAGCAGGTGGCGATTTGCTATGTCAACCCAAAGAGAGACGATTTGAGCCCTCGATTCCAGCGGTTTGTCCTTTGCCGCTTCGCCAAGCTTTGCCGTAAATTCCTGCGCCGCTTTGGCCCAGGCCATGAGTTGCTGCGTGCTTTGCTCGAGCGCTCGCGTACGAAGGTCCGTCCATGCGGAAATCAGTGCAGCGAACTTTCCTTCCAATTGCCCGATATCGGCAAATTTGGGGCCCTCGACAAGCTGACGGATCGACTGGTCCGTATATCCGGTCGCAGACAGCCATTCCTGGGGATTCATGATCTTTTGCAGAAGTTCGGCGGTCTTCTTGTCTCCCGGTGTTGACTGCGCCGTGGCGGTCGCAAGCGCGTTCGGCACCGCCATCAACGAATTCAGCAGGTCACGGAAGGCCTCGCTGGCCTTGTTCGAGGTTGCCATGTTGGTCGGGAAGGCCGCAAAGGGAAATGTCGCTCCGAAGCGAGCCGCCATTTGCTGAAAGAAATCCCTTTGCGCCTCGGAGGGGCCCTTCCCCGCCGTTTCCCAGAAGTCCGAAATCATTTTAAGGTAATTCGTGTCGGTCATTCGCCCGGCATCCTCCCGCTTTTGCCGGCTCCGGGCCGGCCCGCATCGTCGCAACAAGCATTGTCGCAACAATAAGGTCGGCTGCCGGAACGGACTAATATCCGTTCGGCCTGACGGCCATATGGTTTTTATATGAGGGGTCGGCATCGATCCGGGCGAAAAATGCTAAGCCGAGGCCGGCAAGAGTTGAAGCTGGAGTCAGATGGTTCGCCGCCGGTCCTTCTCATTCATGGGGCCTTCACGGGAACCTGGATGTGGGAAGATGTCTTTCTTGACAGCATGGCGAAGGCAGGTTGATCCAGGGAGTACCGCAATAAGGACAGTCTGGGTCACTTCATGCGGATCGGCCCTGACGCGCACAGGACCGCGGACGTTGTGATCGACTGGCTGAAGCGAAAACGTGAGTGACGGCGCATCGATAGATATTAGTGGGCGCAGCCATATGCTTCTTGTATGGCCCGCATTCACAAATTGTCTTGGACGGGCCGCCGACGCGAATGGATTTTAGCGGAAGGCGTAGCCACTGGCTGGCTTCGCCAAGGGCGTCGTCATAACGCGCCATCACAAGCCGATCAGCGAGGAAACGATGCTCAAGAAAGCCCCTGCCAAGGTTCTTTGCTCGTTGGCCGTCATCGCCGTTTGCAATTCGTTTTCTTCGCTGGCTTGGGCTCAAACCAGCAAGCCGACGACACTTCCGTTGGGCATTACGACCTTTCTGACCGGGTCGGCTTCGGTGTTCGGCATTCCAGGCAAGGCCGCAGCCGAACTATGGATAGAAGAGTTCAACGCCAAGGGCGGCCTTGATGGCGTCAAGCTGTCGCCGGTGTTCATCGACGAGGGACTGGGAGGGGACAAATTTCTTTCGGAATATCGCCGTGTCGCGCAGGACGCCGGCGAGAAGGTGATGCTCGCAGCCATTTCGAGCGGGAACTGCAACACGGTTGCGCCTGTTGCGGAGGATCTGAAGGTTCTGGACGTGATGTGGGATTGCGGAACCGAGAAAATTCTCGAGGATCGCCGCTATAAATACGTCGTGAGAACGCAGGCCAATGCAGTGACCGAGATGGTCGCGACCGTGGTCTATCTGCTCAAGACGAAGCCTGACTTCAAGACCATTGCAGTCATCAATCAGGATTATGCGTGGGGAAGGGATTCCTGGGAAATCTTCCGGAACGCTCTTCTTTCGCTGAAGCCCGACACGAAGATCGTCGCTGAGCTGTTTCCGAAATTCGGCGCAGTCGATTTTTCGACCGAGATCACGCGACTTCAGGCGCTCAAGCCCGACGTCATTCTCTCTACAAGCTGGGGCGGCGATCTGGACACATTCGCCCGGCAAGCTTCGCAGCGCGGCCTGACAAAGCAATCGCTGCTGGTGCTGCCGCTGGCCGAAAGCTCTCTCGAGCGTCTCGGCACGGCATTGCCTGACGGGGTTATCGTCGGTGCGCGTGGGGACCATTACTTCCTTCATCCTGAAACGAAGAATGATCCGAAGCACAAGGAATTCGTGGAAAAATTCCGGGCCAGGACCGGAAGTTATCCAATCTACCCCGTCTATCACATGGTTGCGGCCCTTGAAGGCGTCGTCGCCGGCTATCAAGCCGCTATCAAGAAGAATAATGGCCAATGGCCGACGACCGATCAAGTCGCGGCAGAGATGCACAGTCTGAAGTTCCGCGGATTGACCCGGCCGGTTCAGATGCGCGAGGACGGCCAAGGTCTTGAAGACCAGCTTCTTGGCGTCACCAAGAAGGTCTCGGAGTATCCGTTTCCGGTACTCGACAAGATAATGATCGTGCCGGCTACCGCTGTTACGCCACCGATCGGGGAAAAGTCTCCGGAGTGGGTCAAGAAACTCAAGCCAGATCTGCTTACTAACGATCAGATCAAGACATTCGACTACGGCGGTTAGCCGGGGCCCGGTCCATGAACCTCGATCTCCTTCCTCTC
Source organism: uncultured Alphaproteobacteria bacterium (assembly GCA_963721935.1). Lineage (GTDB taxonomy): Bacteria > Pseudomonadota > Alphaproteobacteria > Rhizobiales > Xanthobacteraceae > Bradyrhizobium. The sequence continues at coordinate 331,071 of CAVRMY010000008.1, read as the reverse complement.
GCGTTGGCGGACGGCTTCTCTTACGCTGGCCTACTGTTTCTCGTTGCGCTCGGCCTGACTCTCATATTTGGCGTCATGGGCATTTTGAATGTAGCGCACGGGGCGATGTACGCCTTCGGCGGCTACGCCGCCGCAAGTCTCGTGCAGGCGATTGTAAATCGGGGAGGCGAAGTCCCAAGCGTCGTATTGGTTCTGGCACTGTTTGTCGCGGCAATCGTGGTCGGCGTGGTCCTCGGTTGCCTGCTGGAAATCGGCCTGCTTCGCCGCGTCCAGGACAAAGACCCGGTGCTCCAGCTCCTGATCACCTTCGGCGCATTCCTGATTCTCGACGACGTCCAGCTGCTGATCTGGGGCGGTACACCCTACTCGGCCAGCGAGATTACCGGCCGTCTGGGTACGATCGAATTGTTCGGAGCAACCTTTACGGCCTATCAGCTTGTCTTCATTCCGCTGGTCGCGCTCTTGGCTTATGGAACGCTGCAGTACTTCCTTCGGTACACGCGGGTGGGCCGCCAGGTCGTTGCCGTCACGCACAATGCCGAAGTCGCTACTGCGCTGGGCATTCACGCCAAGCGAATTCGACTTGTCACGTTCATCGTCGGCGCAATTCTCGGTGCGCTGGGTGGTGCTCTTTCCGTCCCCAACACGTCTCTGGTGCCCGGGGTCGGCACGGACATGATCGTGCTTTCCTTCAGCGTCGTTGCAACCGCGGGCCTCGGACAGATTACGGGCGCTCTGATCGCAGCCTTGATGATCGGCATGGCGCGCTCGCTTGCGGTCTATACTTTTCCAGAATTCGAAGTGGTCGTTCCATATCTGATCATGGTGCTGGTTCTGCTGATTCGACCTTACGGCCTGTTCACGGTCGCGCAGGCGAGGAAAATCTGATGATCGCCGGGATTCTGAGTGTGATTGGCGCTGCCATCTGCCTGGTTTTCGGCCTGATTTTCCCCTGGATGAAAGTTCCCATCATCGTTGGCCTGTGTTACGGCCTGGCGGCCCTGGGCGTTGCCGTGCTGATGCGTGCGGGTCAGGTATCGTTTGGGCACGCGATGTACTCTTGCATCGCAGGCTATACCGTCGCCTTCTTCGCAAGAGCCTATCCCGCACTCGACGGCCTGCTACTCGTTGCGGCGGGTGTCGTCGCCGCTGTTGTCGCCGGCGCCATCATCGGACTTTTCGTCGTTCGCTATCGAGAGATTTTCTTCGGAATGCTCAATCTGGCGCTCTCGATGGTGCTGTATTCAGTGCTGGGGAAATTCTACGAGATTACCGGAGGTACCGACGGGCTGAGGCTGGAACGCCCGCCATTCGCCGGGTTTCACTTCGATCGCTCCGGGTACGAGACGGCGTTGCTGGTAACTGCCCTGCTGGCATCTTTGGTGCTTGGAGCGCTGGTTCAACGCTACTTCGGATCTGCGGCCGGAGAAGCGCTTGCCGGCATCAAAACCAACGAAACTCGCCTCGAATACCTCGGAATGTCGGCGCGACGCATTCTCTGGAGCGGCTACATGATTTCGGCGGCGCTTTGCGGGCTGGCAGGAGCGCTTGTGGTTCTTCTGCAAGGCCTGGTAACGCCCGAGCTCGGCTACTGGGTTCGTTCGGGCGAGTTCGTATTCATCGCGATCCTGGGCGGATCGGCGCATGCTCTCGGTGCCTTTATCGGCGCCGTTGTCTTTCAGGTCATTCAGCTGGTTGGCACCATGCTGCTTGCCGGCACCTGGAAAATGCTTCTGGGCGCTACCCTCATACTCGTCATTCTGGTCGCTCCCACCGGAATCACCGGCGTTCTGCCGATCAAGCGATGGGGCAAGTCGCGCGAACCGAAGATCTCGCTGCAGCCGATTGCCGGAGAACGCTGATGGAACTGGTGCGTACAGAGAATCTGTACCTTGCGTTCGGCGCGATCGTTGTCGCCGACAACATAAATTTTTCGCTGCAGGAGGGGGAGCGTCTGGCCGTCATCGGCGCGAACGGCGCAGGCAAGACCACCTTCATCAACATCGTTACCGGTTATTTGCGTGCGCGGAGCGGGCGTATCTTCTTCTCCGGAACGGACGTCACCAAAATGCCGCCTCGCGGCATCGTACATCTGGGTTTGGGTCGGTCGTTTCAGCTGCCGCAGCTCTTCCTGGAGCACACCGTTCGCCAGTGCCTTGAGTTGGCCGCGGTGGGCAGGATCGGTTCGCTGCCGCTTTTGAAGCCGCTTAGCGCGTCGGTCGATCAGTCCGAAATCGACCACACCCTTGAGGTGACCGGGCTCGCGACGCGCGGCGAGGAGATGGCATCCGCTTTGGGCGAAGGCGAACGCAAGCTGTTGGATGTCGCGATGGCGCTTGTGCTCAGGCCGAAGCTTTTGATCATGGACGAGCCGACCAGCGGCGTGGCGTCGGAAGAAAAGCATGGGATCATGGAAACGATCATGGGCGCTCTGGCCGAGCGCAAGGTGACGAGCTGGTTCGTCGAGCACGACGTGGACGTGGTTACGCGCCACGCCACCCGCGTGGCGGCCTGGATATCGGGACGGATTGCGGCTGACGGCAAACCCGAACAAGTGTTTGCCGAGCCGGAGATCCGCCGTCAGGTTTTGGGAACACACTGATGCTGACGCTTCAAAACGTCTGTGTCGACCTCGCCGGTACGTCCGTGCTGCGGAATGTGAGCGTTGAACTGCGGGCTGGTTCAGTGGTGGCCGTCGTCGGTAGAAACGGTGCGGGAAAGACCACGCTTCTTCGAGCGCTCATGGGCCTCGTAAAACTGAAGAGCGGCCGCATCCTGTTCGATCAAGATGAGCTCGACACGCTGCCGCCCCACTACCGTGCCGAACAGGGTATCGGCTATGCGCCCGAGGATCGGGTCATCTTTCCCACTCTCACGGTCGAAGAAAACCTGCGGCTGCCATGTGAAGCTCACGGCCTGGCGAACGCCGACATCGCAGTTCGGTTGGCAGACGTTCTGGAAGTCGTTCCGCAGTTGCGCGAAATGCTGAAGCGCTCGGGCGCTGCGCTGTCCGGTGGGCAGGGAAAAATGGTGGCGCTGGGGCGGGCGCTGATGGCGGGGACGCGTCTGGTACTGTTGGATGAGCCCTTCCAGGGACTGGCCCCCGTCCTCGCCGTCCAATATGGCGAGGCGTTGGGGCGCTTGCGGAATATTCGGCCCGACCTGTGCGTGATAGTCACCGAATCCAACGCAAGCCTGCTGAAGGACATACCCGACCAGGTTTGGACGATGGAACGTGGGGCACTGAGCGCTGCCACGCAAACGGTTCACTAGCTGGAACGGCTTTCGCAATTGAGCATTGGCCTGGTCCTGACTGCATTGGCAAGTTTCTTTCAATGGCTGGAATTGCCGCTGCCTTATTCTTAGGTTCGGTAAATGCCTTCGCAGTCTTTTTCCCAAAGCCTTATCGCCAGTCGCGCAGTCGTCGTCGGTTCAACTCTCTTGCGCTCGTGCGTGCAAATCTTGCGGCTTGCGGTCAATACAGGCAGAGGGTGACAAGCTTGATTTCGCAGGCCTCTTCCGGTGCATCTGTGAGCGTCCCGCCTTCTTGCTTCACGTGCTTGGGGCGCTCTTCCGCAATCACCATCGCCCAATAGGTCCGACCGGATTTCGAGCTTTTTGCACTCGCGACACCAACTCGCGAGGCGCCGTGCATCAATAGATTGCTGCGGTGTCCGCTTGACGCAATCCACTGATCGAGGGTCTTGGGAAAGCTGTCGTAGCCGAACGCAATGTTTTCGGCAGCTCGTCTTGAGCCGGCTGGTGCCACGCGCGAGCTGAACGGGCCGAGTACGCCGTGGTCCAGTACGTCCCTGGCCGCCATTGCCGCAGCCTGTTCCTGAGCAATGCGATTGAGCGTTGCATCGATCCTTACTTTGCTCTCGCCGTGCTGAATCCGGAAGCTGGAGATCAACTCTGCCTGGGTAGCTGACTGGGCAACGGCGCCGTTGCACAGTCCAGGCAGAAGCCCAAGCGCAATGAAAAATGCATTGTGAGGTCGGCGATGAGTCATTCGTCTGCTGTCTGCAACTGCGAAATTTCGCCATTGCTAGCAATCCAGGAGACGAAAATATGGCGGACTCAGGCCGTCTGATCCCGATTTTGGCACTCTAAAGTTCTTTGAGGAATCCAGACGAAGATCATTCTTGCCTCATGGCAGCTCGAGTATTTTTGCGCAATGCAGCATGAAGATCAGATCCACCTGGATGTGGGTGGTGAAAAATCGGGCAAACGATAAAAGGGATGTTCAAACCGAGCTCCCTTCGAAATGTTGCAAACCCCGTCAGTTTCCGTCGAGACCAAAGCCTCCTGGGCTGTCGCGTCCGCAGCGCTCTTCATCCTGGGAATGTCGTTCGGCGCTGCCTGGATCACCGCGGTGGCACTCAAGGACATCGCCCTCGAGGTCGGCGGGTCGCGCTCCGTTCCGGCGCTCGCCAGTTCGTTGGCATGGCTCGGCTCTGGTGCCGGCGGGATCATGATGGCCCAGGTCGCCGATCGGGTCGGCACTCGCTCGACAGTCATTTTCGGCTCGCTGATGATCGGCCTTGGCCTGACAATCTCGACTCTTGGGCCGCCTTGGCCGCTGTGGATCGGCCACGGATTGTTCATCGGATTGATCGGGATCGGCGGCATCAATGCCCCCCTGTACATTTATGTCAGTCGCTGGTTCGATCGTCGCCGCGGCTCGGCGCTGGCACTGATCTCGAGTGGCACTTATCTCGCCGGAACGGTGTGGCCGCCGGTATTCGAGCAGGCAATCGCCCATTTCGGCTGGCGGGAGGCGATGCTGTGGTATGCACTCGCAAATATCGTCGTAGTCGTGCCGCTTGCCGCGATCTATTTTCGCGCGCCACCCGAAGTGGTTCATCCGGCGGCGGCGTCCGCAATCCATTCAGGAAAAGCGCGGGTCCTGGGCTGGCCACCCAATGCCGTGTTCGCGATGATGTGCGGCGCCGCCGTGCTTTGCTGCATTCCCATGGCCATGCCGCAGGGTCACCTGGTCGCCTTCTGCAGCGATCTCGGTATCAAGCGCTCGATGGGCGCGTTGATGCTCTCGGTGCTGCTCGGTACCGCGTTCGTGAGCCGGCAAATCTGGGGCGTTATCTCCGATCGCATCGGCGGGCTATCCACCGTACTGATTGGATCGGCCTGGCAGGCCGTATCGATGACGGCCCTTCTGTTGACTCAGAACGAGGTTGGCCTGTTCACGGTGGCCGCGGCCTTCGGGCTCGGCTTTTCCGGCATCATCCCGGCCTATGTCCTGGCGGTGCGTGAATTGTTTCCGGCTTCGGAAGCCTCCTGGAGAATCCCGATGTTGTTGCTCTTCAGCGGAGGAGGCATGGGGGCCGGCGGCTGGATTGCCGGATTGCTTTACGACCATTTCGGATACTATGCGCCGGCGTTCGCCGTCGGCATCGGCGCAAACCTCCTCAATCTGTTGATGGTCGCTACGTTGGTTGGACGAAGGCTCAACCGTGCAGCCTATGCCTGAACGCTCGATGCGATCTGATTTGCGCGCGCAGCTTTTCTCGAAAACGGCCGCTTACTTTTGATCCGGGTCGCGTTGCATTTGGGCAACACATACTTGGGAAACTGATTTGCCTGCTGCTTCCGCTATTGCTTGTTCAAACGGTGACCCGAAAATCAACCGAGTCGCATGCTTGGCTACGCAATCTGGGCTTTGGGTGGAGCCCTTGGAGGCCGTGAGTATGAATTCGCGACGATTTGCAACGGAGACGGCGGCACTTTGCCAAGCCTGTGTTCTTGTGGGTTTGGTCGTCACCGGGCTTGCCGGCCTTGGTTCGGCCGGCATCGAGAAAACCGGCGCAGCTGCGATCGCGGACCATCCCCCACCTTCGCTTGCGGAAGAAGCCGAACTAGCGTACCCGCCGCAGGTGGCCGCTGCGGCAGACGGCGCCGTCACCAACACAGCCGTCACCGACGCCGCCGTCGCCAACACCGATGTGGCGGCGATGCCCGTTGCATCGGCGACGACGACCGACACGACGGCGGCCTCGGATGAATTGGAATCGTTCCCCGATACCGCGTTGATCGGATCGCCGCAGGTGCCGTCGCCTGAAACGCCGCCGGTGCAAGTGGCGACAGCGAGCTCTCCCGATCCGCTGCCCGACGCAAAGGAGGCCGTCAGCTCTGTCAGGATTCTCGATGAGTGCCTGGTGGTGGACACCTGCGTCGATCGATACCTGTGGGCGCTCTACCAACGAACTCCCAAGGAGGACAGCATCAAGGTGCCCGAGCGCAGGAAAGTGACAGTCAAGAAGAGGGGCAAAATGGTGACTGTCACCAAAAGCTTTACCAGGCTCGTGGATGAAGATTTTGCGTGGAAGGACCCGAAGGCGGCGGAAAAAGCCGGCATGCCAATGATGGACTACGTGATCGGAGGCATGGATCGAGGCTTCAGGCTGAAGCTCTTTCATATGCTTCGCGCGGCGGAGGAAGCCGGGTTGTCCCCTGGCATAACCAGCGCGTTTCGCGACGACTACCGTCAAACGATCGCAAGCGGCCTTAAGGCCGCCAGTAACAGGTCGTATCACGGCGGAAGTTTGCGCGGCGGCTACGGTCATGGCCTTGCCGCCGACGTTGTCAGCATCAACGGCGGGACACGCGATGAGCGATGGACCTCGAGCGAAAGTTTCTGGAAATGGATCGATGTCCACGGCAAGGAGTTTGGTATCGGGCGACCGTATCTTGATAGAGATCCGCCGCATGTGGCACCGATCGACGGCAAGGAATATGCGGCTCACCACGGCGGGACGAAAACTCATCATGCCGCTTCTGACCTGAAGAAGGGCAATCTGCTGGCCGCACGGCACGATCGCGCCCCGACCAAGCATTCAAGAACCGCAAGGTCGTCGAAGATCAGGACCATCTAACCCGAATCAAGCTGCTCGCACGTCATCCGCTCCGTTGGTCAGCGATGCGCGCGGTTTGGCGGGGAGTTTGCGCCTGCACGCGGCGAACTTTCGAAAAGTTCCGCATTGGCAGGTCAGACCGAAAAACGCTAGGCTGTCGAACGCGATGCGAATGCTGGAATGCGCCACCGAATCATGGATTTCATGGTATCGCCTCGATTCCGAAGTTCAAAAACGAGTATGCCGCGCAATGATGCGAACGTCGGAATCGGCACAGTAGACGGGACGCACATGACGTCTTGTTTCGCGAGCCCGAAGCGCAAGCGGATAGAGGACCGATCCGCGCGTCTCGTCGCGGCCGGATTGGCGGTGCTGATCGCGCTGGGAGATCATGCGGGCGCTGGCAGCAATCGTGGCGAAAGCCCGGTCGATCTCGTTCAGACACGCAGCGCCGGCGAACCAGTCATGGCGATTGTTTCACTTCGCAATCAGCGGATAACGGTTTACGACGCCCACGGCTGGATTCTGCGAGCGCCGGTGTCGAGTGGTCAGAAGGGACGCGAGACACCCGCGGGGATATTCAGCGTTATCCAAAAGGAAGCAGAGCACTACTCGAACCTCTATGATGATGCCTACATGCCGCACATGCAGCGCATCACCTGGTCGGGCATTGCGCTTCATGGTGGCTCCTTGCCTGGATACCCGGCCTCCCACGGCTGCGTCCGATTGCCTTTTGATTTCGCAGAGCGCCTTTTCGACGAAACGCCGCTGGGCTTGCGGGTTATCGTCGCGCCAAGCGATGCGGCACCCATTGAGATAGCCCATCCTGCTCTCTTCCAATCGAAACCTGCTGCCGGTGTCATGGCGCTGGTTGCTGCCCGAGGCTCGGAGGCAGATCAGGCGGCGAGGAAACTGGATCAGGCGAGACTTGCCATCGTTGTGGCATCTCGGGCGGCCGCGCAAGCGGGGGTCCCGTTGCGAGCGGCGGAGATACAGCGGCTCAGAGCGCAAGCGCAATTGGCGACCGCCGAGAGCGCACTCGGCGCCGCAACTTCGCCGGAGGCGAGGGAACGTGCTGAGGAGGCCAGGGCGAGGGCAGTCGCGGGACTCGCCGAGCGACAGGAGAATTTGGCCGACGCCAGGGCCGACTTGCAAGCGAAGCAGGATTCGTTGAAGGCCGCGCGTGAAGCGGCCATAGCCGCGGAGAGCGGGCGTGTCGCGGCAGCGGAGGCGGCGCGCCAGGCCGCGCGCGAACTCGAGCCGGTATCAGTACTGATCAGCCGTACGACGCAGCGGCTTTACGTCCGGCAAGCCTTTGAGCCCTTGTTCGACAGTCCGATCACGATCCTGGATGCTGATCGTGCGATCGGCACGCATGTATTTACCGCTTTGGAGCGGAGCAGCGGCGATGCCAACATTCGGTGGAGCGTCGTCTCGTTGGAGCACCGCGACACGGTCGAACCACACGGCCGCGCGCGTGGAGGAAGTGTTCGGGAGGAAGCCAGGCCGACCGAGCCAGACAACGCAAAGGCCGCACTTGATCGGATTGTCATTCCACAGGATGTGCTGGATCGCATTCCGGGGATGGTACCCCGATCTTCCCTCATCGTCACCGACGAGTCGCTGAGTTCGGAGACCGGCAAGGGAACGGACTTCGTGGTTCTCTTGAGTGGCGAACCGCAGGGAGGAATCAAGTTCCGAAGACGCAGCCCAACGACCGAATACGGCTACGCCCGCCTGCGCGGTTTCCAGCCCTATTGGCGTTCGCCAACGGCCGGCCCATTCTGGTGAAGGGAATTCAGTTTTCCAAGATGGGCATTTTGGAGTACCAATGACCGAAGAAGCAAAATCGCACTACGAAGTGATCGTGGTCGGTGCGGGAGTAGCCGGGATCTATCAGCTCAAACGCCTGGTTGACCTCGGCATCGACACCATCGTACTCAACTCCGCGCCCGACCTTGGTGGGACGTGGTACTGGAATCGATATCCGGGCTGCCGCTTCGACTCCGAAAGCTATACCTACGGCTTTTCGTTCTCGCGCGAACTGCTCGACGAATGGCACTGGAAGGAGCGCTTCTCGGGCCAGCCGGAGAACCTGCGCTACCTTAATTACGTCGCCGACAAGTTTGACCTGCGCAGGCATATGCAGTTCAACTGCCGGGTCGATGCGGCCCATTTCGACGAGACGAGCGATCTGTGGCGGATAAGAATCGATAACGGGCGCGAGCTCACCTGCAGGTTCGTCGTTCTCGCCATTGGCCTGCTCTCGGCGCCGACGATGCCGCGACTGCAGGGCATCGATAGTTTCAAGGGCCGCTCGTTCCACACCTATTATTGGCCGCACGAGCCGATTGACCTGGCGGGCAAGAAGGTCGCCGTGATCGGGACCGGGGCCACCGGCATCCAGGTCATCGGGGAGATTGCCGACAAGGTCGGCGAGCTCAAGGTGTTTCAGCGGCGGCCGAACTGGAGCGCGCCGCTCAACAACAGTTCAATCTCGGAAGCCGAGATGGCCGACATCCGAGCGCGTTATGACGAGATTTTCACGGCCTGCGCCCGTTCGCCGGGCGCTTTCCTGCACGAACCCGACCGCCGCGGCTTTTACGAGGTCTCGCGCGAGGAGCGCTTGAAACTCTGGGACAAGCTCTATGACGAGCCCGGCTTCGGAATATGGCTCGCCAATTTTCGCGAGATTTTCATGGACGAGGCCGCAAATGCCGAGCTCTCTGCGTACATCGCCGACCGTATCCGCCGCCGGGTTAAAAATCAGGCAGTTGCCGAGAAGCTGATCCCGCGCGACCACGGCTTTGGTGTGCAGCGCCTGCCGCTGGAGACGAACTATCTCGAAGCCTATAACCGCGATAACGTCGAACTTGTCGATATCAGCGATACGCCAATCGAGCGCATCACCGAAAACGGTATACGGACCACAACGCGCGATTACGAATTCGATATCATCGTGTATGCCACAGGCTTCGACGCCATCACGGGCGCCTATGATCAAATTGACATCAAGGGCATTGGCGGCGTGGCGCTGTTCGACAAGTGGAAGGACGCGCCTTCGACATTCCTCGGCATGCTTGTCAATGGCTTTCCCAATCTGCTGATGCCGACCGGACCGCAGAGCGCTTCGGCTACCACGAATTTCCCGCGTGGCATCGAGAACGGTGTGGGCTGGTGCACGGGTCTGCTTCAGCATATGAGGGATCATGGTTACACGCGCGCGGAACCTGGCCTCGAGGCCGAGCAGCGCTGGACCGCTCACGTGGCCAAGATGTACGAGATTATGCTGATGCGGAAGGCCAAGTCGTGGTTCACCGGCTACAACTCGAACGTCGCGGGCCATGAAGAGGGCAAAATCCGCTACTTCGTGTACAACGGCGGCACGCCGAAATATCTCGAGATCATCAATGATGTGGCTGCCAGGAGTTATGAGGGAATTGTGCTTTCGGCGATCGCCCGGCGAGAAGCCGACGATGCGTTCGCAGAATTCGGTCGCAAAGCCGGGTAACGAGGTTGTCGAGAAAACTGGCGGCCAATCCGCAACGGAGGTCCTCTGGTGTGAACGCGCAAGAGCCGCCTCTATTGATTTCGAGGTCCGGTTTCGCGTTTGATGCTGCAGCTTTACGGAAAGCAGGGGGTCTGCCTTGAAGAAGCCGATGCTATTGATTGTCGCGTTGCTCTGGGTTCATCCAGCAGCAACCGAGCAGCTTCCGCTCTCTTCTGCCGGGGTGAAAACACTCGCGCCGAACGGTGCCATCAAGCCGACGGGCACATGGAGTCTCGGCAGCCGCGCCGGCGATTTCATCTTCATCGCCGGAATGCGCGGTATCGACCCGAAAACCAACTTGCAGATCCAGGGTGACGAGGCACGCATCCGCCAGGCTTTCCTCAACATGAAGCTGATCGCCGAATCAGAGGGGGCAACGTTGCGTGATGCGGTTCGCCTCGTCGTCTATGTCACCGACATGTATCGCTTCCGTCCATTGGTGAACAAGGTCCAGGAAGAGTTTTGGGGCGCCGGTCCCTATCCCCCGCGCACCATCGTCGAAGTGCATCGGCTGAATGGAGACGATATCTGCGAGGTTGAGGGCACCTTCTACGCGCCGGCCAGAAACTAGCGCGCGTGGGCGTTTGCGCGCGCCTTAAGGAACCGTCGGGTTAAGAAAGTACTATCAGGCAATCCGCAGGCTCTAGGTTTTTTGGTTGTAGGTCGTTGATCATGGCAGCCGGATAGGCTGGAACACCCGCTCGGAACATCTCATAATTGCGCAATGGCAAGCGACATATGGAAAACCGAATATTTTAGCTGTCCCAACTGCGGATTGCCCTACACCGCGACTCGGGAGCAGCATCCAACCAAGCATTCCGGCAGCTTCAGCTGCGAGGTTTGCGGGGTCAAAGTGCACGCATGGTCCGGCTACTTCGATTTTTTTGACTGGAAGGTCGATCAGCCGAAGTCGCCTGTCTTTGGCAAAAGATGGGCGTGACAGCGTAACCTGATTTCCCTTTTAGGCATTGGCGGGCGCAGGGGTATTCGTTGGCCGTGCGAAACCTCGTGCGACCCAAGCAGACCGTGCACTACTTGAACGTCACGAGAGTATTCTCTGCCGGATAGTCGTCGACGCACGGTCTTTGCGGCCCATTCGGACCGAAGTAAATCGCTGTCGGACAGAACAGCCCGCTGCTCTGCGACGGGCGGCGCTTGCCCGCTGCCGAGGAGAACGCTACCAATGGCCATGGCGCAACGGGACTTGTCTGGTGATGGCGGTTAATGACGGCGTGCCCGTCCTCGCGAAAAAACATGGTGCGAAGCCGGCCGCATGTTTGCCGATCGCCGTCGATCAACCGCGGGTTCGGCTTCTGCCATGAGCGGCGCTGCGATCGGGATCATATGCAAAGCGCCGGAGCCCGGCCGCTCAAAAACGCGCCTTGCAATCGCCATCGGCGCAATGGCTGCATCCGAGTTATCTGCCTGCTTTCTGCGGGATGTCGCTGCGACAATCGAGACGGTGCCGGAGTTGATCGGCAGGCGCGGCTACGGAGTTTATGCTCCGGCGGGTGCCGAACACATCATGCAGCGGCTGCTTCCAGCGAGATTTGGACTACTGCTGCAGGCTGGCGATGATTTGGGGCACGTGCTGCTGGGTGCGACGCGCACGCTCCTGTTAGCCGGGCATGATTGCGTCCTGCTCGTCAATGGCGACAGCCCGACGCTGCCGCCCCGTCTGCTCGTACAAGCAATCGAAGCCTTGCGCGAGGCGGGCGACCGGATGGTGCTCGGACCGGCGACCGACGGCGGCTATTATCTCATCGGCTTGAAGCACGCGCACGAACATCTGTTTCGGCAGATCGCATGGGGGACCGACACGGTGGCGCGCAGCACCTGCGAGCGCGCTGCCGAAATTGGGCTTGCCACGACCCTGCTTCCGGAATGGTACGATGTCGACGACATCGAAACCTTGCGTTGGCTGCAGGAAGAACTGTCCGGCCAGGCAACCCGCTTCCGTGACGGCGGAATTGCCGCGGCGAGCAGGGCCTTTCTCAAGGCCACGCCGCAGATCAATGCTTAAAGCCGATGCCTGGGGCCGTCAGCAAATTGGGTCGGCTGGCGCGCGCAGCCTCCGACATTCCACCGTTCTATCTGCTGGCCGGCATCGGGGTCGTCCTGGCCGGTTTGACCGCGGTCACCCCCTTTGCATTCGATGCTCTCGGCGACAATGCTTTCATTGCTCTGACCATCGCCGCCGGTGTTCTGACGATCGTTGCGGCCCATCTCGCCGAACGCTCGCCACCTCGCGCGATATGGCTGATCTTTGGCCTCGGCATCTTGCTGAGAGGCTATGTGCTGCTATTCGATCCGCTTCTGTCCAGCGACATCTATCGCTATGTCTGGGATGGCAGGGTTCAGGCGGCCGGTATCAATCCCTACCGTTATTTCCCGGCCCACGAGGCGCTGGCATTTCTGCGCGATGGGTCAATCTTCCCTCATATCAACCGCGCCGACTTTGCCGTCACGATCTACCCTCCCGTGGCGCAGTTCTTCTTTCTGGCCGTCACCCGGATCGGTGAAAGTGTGACCACGATGCGTGTCGCGCTCCTGGGGTGCGAATCCGTTACCGTGACTCTGATCTTGCTTCTGCTGCGGCGCATGAACCGCCCGGTGACGCGCGTGATCGCCTACTTCTGGCATCCTCTTCCAATATGGGAGATCGCCAACAGCGGCCATGTCGACGCCCTGATGGTCGCGCTGGTGCTGTTGGGTCTATGGATTGCTCTGACCGGCCACGCCCTCCGCGGAGCCGTCGTGATCGCGTTTTCGATATTGGTCAAGCCGATTGCGGCACCGGTACTGGCTGGAATCTGGCGACCGTGGGACCTGAAGATGCCGCTCGTTGTGATCGCAGCAATTGCGCTTTGTTATCTTCCCTATCTGTCGGTCGGTTGGGGGATTTTCGGATTCCTGACCAAGGGCTACCTGGGAGAAGAGGGCATCAGAGACGGTAACGATCTCTGGCTGTTGTCGCTCTGGCGGCTTGTGTTCGGGGAGCATCAAGGTGACGTCGTTGCCTACGTCGTACTGGCCGCGCTGGCCCTTTTACTCAAAGGCTTCTCCGTGGCCCGCAGCGCTCACGGCACCATCGCGGCAACCCTTGGCGATATCAATATGCTGTTACTTCTCGCTCTGCTGTTATTGTCGCCGAATTATCCCTGGTATTTTCTGGTTATAACGCCCTTTGTAGCCCTGTGTGGCTCCCCACCGACGTGGGTCGTTTCGATCGGCGCGCTGTTGCTGTCCGAACAACTGGACTGGGATTTCTATATTCCCAGAATGGTGACCAAATCAATTCTGTTCGGGGGCCTCTTGCTGGCCTGGGCGCTGACAGCCTGGAGGGTCCGCCAACGGACCGCGGATGTGGAGCTGTTGCGATGAGCCTTCCCGGCGAAGCCCCAGATGTTCCCTTTGATCCGCGCCGCTATCATGAGACGGTCACAGGCGAGCGCACCGAGTTAGCTTCGCGTCCGCCGGTCTGCCTCTATCTGGAAGTGACCAACCGCTGCAATCTGCTGTGCACCACCTGTCCGCGCACCTATGAGGAGCTTGAGCCGCCGGCAGACATGAGCTGGGAGCTGTTCGCGTCGATTGTCGACCAGGTTCCGAATCTCGCGCGGGCAGTTCTACACGGCGTCGGCGAGCCGATGCTGGTTGCGAACCTGCCTCGAATGGTCAGGTACCTGAAGGGCCGCGGCACTTACGTTCTGTTCAACAGCAACGGAACGGTCCTAGGCGAGCGTAATGGCCGCGCGCTGATCGATGCAGGGCTTGATGAACTGCGCGTATCGCTCGACGCGGCAAACCGTGAAAGCTTCAAGGCGATCCGGGGCAGGGATTATTTCGGCCGCATCATCCGCAACGTGCGCGCGTTTCGCGAACTGCAGGAGCGCGAAGGACACACCAGGCCGCAGGTTTCACTCTGGCTTACCGGCCTGAAAGAGAATGTCGAGCAATTGCCGGCGTTCGTGAAAGTTGCAGCGGAGATAGGCGTCAAGGAGGTCTACCTGCAACGGCTGGTGTTTTTCGCTGAATCGGCGGTTGGAAAGGCGCGACCGGATCAGGCGCTGTTTGAACGTTTGACACAGCAGGAAGCTGTCTATTTGAAGCAGGCCGAGGATCAGGCCCACGCCGTCGGCGTCACCTTCAGCGCATCGGGAGCGGCGTCCGAGCCGGGGTTGAGCCTGAAGGGCAGTAGCGACGGCTCGCCCTGGTCGCTCTGCCGCCGACCATGGTCGCTGATGTATTTCACCGCCAACGGCCGCGCCCTGCCGTGCTGCATCGCGCCGTTTTCGCAACACGGTTATGATAATTACACGCTTGGCCATGCAGGGCGGCAATCTCTGCACGATATCTGGAACGGAAGTGCATATCGGAATTTCCGCGCGGCGCTCCTTTCGGACAAGCCGCCTGGCAGCTGTGCCAATTGTGGTCTGCGCTGGAGCCTGTGAAACGAGGCGACGAAGAAGATGGTGGGAGAGCGGCTCTCGTCGCGTGGCGCGCCCGTGGTGTCGGCAATCATTCCGTGCCTCGACGAGGAAGCGTCGATTGGTCAGGTCGTGATCGCGGTGCTTGCGCAGCAAGTGAGCGAAGTCATCGTTGTCGACGGTGGGTCGCGCGATCGCACGACCGAACTGGCAGAGGCTACCGGAGCCCGCGTGATCGTTGAGCCGCGGCGCGGCTATGGTCGGGCTATCCAGGCGGGCATTGCCGCGGTGGGCGATCACTGCGACATTCTGCTCTTCCTCGACGGCGACGGCAGCGATCCCGCGGAATTCATCCCCGATCTGGTGTCGCCGATTGCCGCCGGGCGGGCCGTCTTCGTTCTTGGCTCGCGTGTTCGCGGACCACGCGAACCCGGCAGCCTGGCGCTCCAGCAACTCCTTGCGGCATATGTCGGCGGGCTGCTCCTGCGCCTTGTCTATGGCGCAAGTTTCACCGACTTGTCCCCGTTTCGGGCGATCCGCCGCGATGAACTCGGACGCCTCGGCATGAAGGAGGAAACATATGGCTGGAACCTGGAAATGTTGATGCGGGTCGCGGCCGCCCGTTTGCCGTCGCTGGAGATCGCCGTGGGACAACGGCGACGGATCGGCGGCCAATCGAAGGTTTCCGGAAATCTCGCCACGGGCCTTAAGGCGGCCTGGTCGATTTCTACGACGTTCATTCGTCTCGCGCTGGAGCTGCGACATCAGAAGTTTGTCGCGGAAAGGAGCGGCTAAGGCATGATCCGAAGTAGCGCGAGCCGCTTTTTCCGAAGTGTTCACGCTCAAAAATGATCCGAAGCGCAATCGCGATTCCGTCAAAATTATCGCGCTTCGGGCGTCGGCTTGTCCCTTTCGGATCAGCGCGGGCTGGCATGATCGGAGCAGGCAACGATATTGCCGGGAGATTTTCCACCCGCTTGATCCGGCGCAGCGAACACCGCCAGGTATCCGCCATCGCCGGCGAGCTGGTGCGTGTCGATTTCGCGATAGCCGACCGCGGCCAATTCACAGCGCAACAGCTCGATAGGCGTGCCATGCTCCGAGGTCGGGCGCTCGAGATCGACAATTCCAATCCGCGCACCCGGCTTCAAGGCGGGGGCGAGGTTATACAGGAAGGCGTAGGGTTGGGCTATCTCATGATACATGTGCACGAGGATGGCCGCATCCAGAGAAGAGGCGGGCAGGCGCGGGTCATGTGGGTCGCCGAGCGCGAATACGACATTTGGTAATCTGAGGCGTTCAACCCGCCTGGCGAGCCCGATGAGGTATTCACGCGTGACATCCTCGGCGATGACCGAGCCGGTTGGGCCGACGAGTCGCGAGAGCCTGACCGTGTGGTAGCCGCTACCGGCACCAATATCGCCAACCGTCATGCCCGGCTTGAGCTCGAGAAGACGCGCGATCTGACGGGCCTCGTTCAAGGCGTCGCGGCGCTCCTCGGCCGAGCGGCTCGGGCTGACGATCTGCGCAACCGCGCGCTGCGGAGAGGGGAATTCGTTTGCGGGAACTCCAGGAGGAGCGCGATAACCGATGTCGGCGGCGTAGGCGAGTGTCGCCGCCAGGGTCACAACAAGCGTCGCCGCGCGGGCCAGTCGCATCATGGGCTCATCTCTGCCACAAAACGACTACTAACCTGCGATGTTGAAGAACCAGCCGATCAGGCCTTTTCCCTCGCGCACGGCGGGGACTTCGCGGCGCAGCCAGGCATCGAAACCAAGACTGCGGCCGGCAGCCTCGACGACAAACAGGAACATCAGCATGGCCAGGAACATATACGTCCACGGCCATTCGGACGAATTGCCGTACAGCCCGAGCCAGAGTTGCAGCACGTAAGCGATGGCCAGCACGCCCACGAATCGTACCGCGAGCCCCAGGATCATCGAGCCTGCGAATGCCAGTTCGGCAAGAAAAACGATTGGTCCAAACACGCTCATGTTCGGCAGCACGATTTCCTTCAGAAAGGTGCGGTGAAACTCGAACGCGGCGCTGGTAGATTCCTGTTCGGTCCAGTATTGCAAACCGTCGGAGACCGGGAGGGGCAGTTTCCACAACATGCCCTGGAACCACATGCAGCCGATCAGGACCCGGACCAGCCAGATTGCAAAATGCCGACGGGTGCGTTGCGCAGGGTCCTCCCGCCAATTGCCAAAAGCAACTGCGATGCCGGCGATCAAAAGCACCCAGAACAGCGCGAGAATGAGATAGCGCCAATTTCCCAAACGGAGATAATCACCCGTAGTCGCGGTCAGAAAATGCCAGACATCGGTAAAGGGATTGGTAGGCATTCGCGTGCTCCAAGGATCGAATGGTTACCCTATCTATCTGCAAACTGGAAAGCCGCGCTGCCGCACTGGCACGCGGGCAATCGACGCTCCCATCTACCCTACGCGATATAGCGTGCGGTTATTACTCGGTGCGTCAAAACTTCTACAGCACGTTACTCCGCCTGAACGGGGCGACCGGTTCGTGTGACGCACATTTCGTCGCACGAACCAGTCCCTGAGGTCTTCATTGCGCGTTGATCCAGTTTTCGGATCCCGTCACCTTGACCGACACGTCCGAAAGAACAATCCGGAACGGATTTCCGTCCACCGTTCCGCGGTGGTCGGTTGCGATGAGAAGTGGGCCTGCCTTCTTGTAATCAGCATAGGTTGCGATCACCAGCTTGGGCGGCGGGTTGGGAGCGCCGCGGTGGTAGATGATTTCCTGGATCCGCTTGTCGGCGCCGACGTAGAGCTCCCAGGTATCGCCGGGCTGGTACCCTCCCTCGGACGGGTATTTCGCCACGAGCCGTTTGGCCGAAGCGTCGCCTATGGGAAGTTTGTTCATGCCTTCGTCGGTCACGGCCGCGCCATCCCACACCAGGTGGAACGGGAGCAGCAGCCAATATTGATCATTGGCGAATGCCGGATCGATTTCGTTCTTGATGGCGTCGCTTTGGTTGCTCAGCTGCGAGCGCTGATAGCTGACCTTTACGGGCTTACCTTCCTTGTCTTTCCCCTCGTAGGAGACCGCATCGGTCTTCGGGCTCCATTCCCACGTGCGAGAAACCTTGCCACGCGGAGATTCGACATTCCAGGTGTAGCGGATTGCCTCGATTTGCCCAAACGAATCAAGACCGTAAGTTTTGGCTATCTGTTCGGCGGCCGACTGACTCTGTTGCCCCCTTGAACTCCCCGGGTAGATCAACAGCATGCTGAAAGCCAAAATGCCGACCATACATGGGTTCATTTTGCTGCGCGCCTGAGTACGAGTTTTGCTCATGTCGGACTCCCTGGGTTTGCGAGACTTCCACAACGTACCGCATTTGGATCGTACCGGATTGCAAGTCTCGGTGAATGGCCTTGAGCAAGCGTGCCCGGAGGGGCGATCGGTGGATCGCGACCGCCTGACGAGTATATTCTCTGAAGCCAGCGGGGAGAGCCGATCGACTCGAAAATATGCAGCTTCAGGATCGATCATCGTTGCGGGCGCTGCGCGCCTGCGCGCGGATTTCCTCGACAAGGGCCGACACCGTGTTGCGGTCGCGATGACTGCGTGGGATCGACAGTCTCCTCTCAAGGATGACGCGCGCCGGCTTGCCGCCGAGAAAAAGCAGGCGGTCTGAGAGCTCGACCGCCTCTGCGAGATCGTGCGTAGCGAGTAAAATGCCGACCTTCCCGCCGTCGGCAATGGTGCGCAGTTCACCGCGCAGCCGGGCAGCGACGACATCGTCAAGCGAGACCAGCGGCTCATCGAGCAGCAGCAAATCCGGGCCGATCGACATGGCGCGAGCCATCGCGACTCGCCTCGCCTGACCTAGCGAGAGTTCGCCGGCATATTTTTGTCGCTGGTCTGCAATATCGAAACGATCCAGCCATTCGCCAATGTCACCCGCCATCGATGCTGCGTGCATCGCGATCCGGATGTTGTCTTCGACCGTACGCCAGGGGAGCAGCCGCGGCTCCTGAAAAACCATCGCGACGCGCGCCGATCGCAAGATCTGCCGCTCGCCCCTGAAATCGCGGTCGAGACCCGCTGCCATGCGCAGGATTGTGGTCTTGCCGCAGCCGGAAGGGCCGACCAGGGTCGCAAACGAGCCAGCAGCTATTCCCAACGTGAAATCACGCAACACTTCGACCGGCGCGCTTGCGGCCGAGCCGTAGACCTTTGAATCCACCCGCAGCTCAAGCAGCTTTTCGGCGCCAGCGACTTGCATTGCGTTCCAGGGGTTGCACGAGCAGGCTCTCGACCGCGAGCATGATTGCGATGAAGGCGAATGAATAGGCGAAAATCGTCACCATATCGAACAACGAGAACGCTGACCCGAGTACGAAGCCGACGCCGTTGGGACGGCCGATCAGTTCGACGACGAGCACGATCTTCCAGATGATTGAAATGCCGGAGCGAAACGCCGCAGCGAGGTAGGGTGCAAGCTGCGGCAACACGATATGGCGGATTCGGGTCGGCCAGGAGAGGCAAAATACCTCGGCCACCTCTTCCAATTCCGCGCTCAGCGCCCGCGTTCCCTCGCGCGTCAGGACGACGACGTTGGGAAACTTGTTTAGCGCGACGGCAGCAATGGCGGCCGTTTCGTTCAGCCCGACCCAGATATATGCCAGAATGATTGTCACAAGCGCTGGCAGGTTCAACAGGATTACCAGCCAAGGGTCGCCGATCCGGTCGACCAGGGCGGACTTGCCCATCGCAAATCCCGCTGCCAACCCCAGCAAAAAGGCGATCGCGAAAGCCACGACCACCCGCAGCAAGGTGCAGGCCAAGTGATACGGGAGCGCCAGCGAACGGCTGTCGCGCACCAGTGCCTCAGCCACTGCCGCAGGACCGGGCAGTAACGGCGAATGCACGGCGGCGGCCGCCACGGTCCAAAGAACAATCAAGACGGCCAGCGACAGGATCCTTATCAATGGTCAATTCTCGGGCACTGTAGGACGACGATAATAGAGATGCGCATCCAGTTGCTGCGAAGGTCCCACCAGCTCGGCCCCGCCGATGTCGGCGAGCGTCCTGAATAATTTGCGTGCATCGGCCTCTTCCTCATCGATTGACCTGCGTGGCACCGTGCTGCGGCTGGTTGCCCGGTAGGCTTCAAAGGTCGCCTGATCCTCCGCAGCCATCAGGGGACGCAGGGCTTCCCACTCAACGTCAGACTGGAGCAGAATCCGGTCTGCCTTCTGGGCCGCGTCCAGGAACCGATCGATTGTTCCGGGGTGGGCGGCAAGGAAGTCCTCGGAAAAGACATATCCGGTAACGGCGATGGGCTGCGCGAGGCCAAGTTCGGCCTCCGCGTCGCGGACGTCATACAGCCTGCGATAGCCCTGGCTCTCAAGCCTCGCGCAGAAATTCCAGAAGTTCAGGCCCGCATCCGTCTCTCCCTGCCGCAGCTTTTCGTAAAGCAGCGGCGGTGCACCGAACACCAGGCTGGCCTGCCGCGGCAGATCGAGGCCGCGCCGATGCGCTGCTGCGCGCACCATCAACCAGCTCTTATCAAGCGCGCCGCCCGCAATGGCGAGCGAGTGCCCCTTGAGGTCGGAAAGCTGTCGCAGTGGGGAGTTATCCTTCACCATTACCGCGCCAACCGCCGTCGAGTACGGATAGAATTTGAGCGCGCGGCCGAGCGCGCGCTCTCGCGCGGCCCAAAGCCAGTCTACGACGGCTACATCCACAGTCCCGCCGTTGAGGGCGAGCTTGCCGGCTTCCGGCGAAGCCAATTCCGTTATATCGAGATCGAGCCCGCTGTCGCGAGCAAGTCCGTGACGTGCAATGACGTCAAGTTGCCAGGCGAATGTGCCGGTCTTCTGTACACCTATGCGCAACCTTTCAGCGTCCGCATTCCTGCAGCCGGCCGAAACCAAAAATACGACGGCCACGCACATCCGCAACGGCCAAACGGCTTTCACGGCAAACTCTCCCGCTTTGGCCTGGATTCGCTGTGGCAAAGGACCGGAAGGACGATCTTGCCAGCCCAATGATGGCCCTGTTGCGGCTGAAGAGCAAGCGATCCATACAGATGAAGGGTTTACCCATCCGGTTTACTTTTCCAGTCGCTGGGACAGCTGCCTCTTCGTTCTTCCGCACGACGCCTTGCGGTTTTTTGACTTGTATGCTTGGCGGCGGATAATCTGAGCTGCCGTGCTCGCAAGGCGGGCGCAAATTGGGGGTCGTCCGGCGTAAAATGAAACCTGCTCCATTCAAATACATTGCCGCATCCTCGCTCGACCAGGCTTTGGCCCTCAAGGCCCAATATGGCGATGAGGCACGATTCCTGGCCGGCGGCCAGAGCTTGATACCCGCGATGAATTTCCGCCTGGCACGTCCCGCCGTGCTGATCGACATCAACGGCCTGACGCAGCTTGCCGGTCTCGACCGGTCGGACGCGCAGCACCTCCGCGTGGGAGCGCTCACACGCTATCGCGCCATGGAACGGGACGCCGGGTTCCTGCATGACTGCCCGCTGTTTGCCGACGCGCTGCCTCATATCGCGCATCCCCAGATACGTAGCCGCGGAACCATTGGCGGCAATCTCGCTCATGCCGATCCTGCGTCGGAGCTACCGGCAATTGCGTTGGCAATGCAGGCGCGGATGGGGATCAGATCGATAAGAGGTGAGCGCGAGATTGCCGCATGCGATTTCTTCGTCGGCCCGTTGACGACCGACCTGAAGCCCGACGAAATGCTGGTCGGGACAGCTTTTCCGGCGGCACGGCCGCGCTCGGGCGCATCGTTCATGGAGGTGGCGCGCCGGCGTGGCGACTTTGCGCTGGCAGGCGTCGCGGCCGTCGTGTCGCTTGACAATGAAGACCGCTGTTCACAGATCAGGCTCGCACTTTGCGGGGTGGGCGACACCCCGGTCGACGCCAGCCGTATCGCTTCGTCGCTGATCGGACAACGATGCACCGACAAGGCGATCGAGACGGTCGCAGGCGACGTGCGAGGGACCATTGCACCGTCCGGCAATATTCACGCGAGCGCCGACTATCAGAGACACGTTGCAGGAGTTCTGGTTCGTCGCGCCATCGCGATGGCGCACAAGCGGATCGCCCATGCAGCCTGACCGGCACGAAATCGAGCTTTTCGTCAACGGCAAATCCTGCCGCCGCGCGGTGGAATCGCGAATGCTGCTCACTGACTTTCTGCGCCATGAGCTGATGCTTGCCGGCACCCATGTCGGCTGCGAGCATGGCGTTTGCGGCGCATGCACCATCCTTCTCGATGGCGCGCCGGTTCGTTCCTGTCTGATGTTTGCGGTGCAGGCCAATAGCCACGAGCTCATCACCGTCGAGGGGCTTGCTTCGGCTGCGGCCGAACTCAATCCCCTTCAACAGGCGATGCACGAGCATCACGGCCTGCAATGCGGTTACTGCACGCCGGGAATTTTGATGACCATGACCGCCTTCCTGAGGGAAAACCCGGAGCCGTCCGAAACTGAGCTGCGCGAAGCCCTGTCGGGCAATCTGTGCCGCTGCACCGGCTATCAAAATATCATCGATGCCATGCTGAAGGCGGCTCATCTGTTGCGGGCCGGAGCGCCATGACAACCCGCTTCTTTGGCGCGCCGGTCAAGCGAAATGAGGACAGGAAACTGCTGACCGGGCAGGCGCTGTTTGTCGACGACGTCGAACTGCCTGACATGCTGCACGCTGCCTTTCTTCGCAGCGCAGTGGCCCACGCACGGATCCGCCGGATCGATGTATCGGAGGCCATGAAGCGGCCGGGTGTCGTGGCGGTTTACACTGCAGAAGATCTCGGGACCTATTGGCAGCCTGGTCCGCTGCTGGTGCCGCCGCCGCCAATTCCGCGGATCGTCTTCAATGTCAGGACCCAAGTGCCGCTGGCAAAGGAGAAGGTCCGCTATGCCGGCGAGCCGCTCGCCGTCGTCGTCGCGGAGAGCCGCTATATCGCTGAAGACGCCCTCGACGACATTATGGTCGAGCTGGAACCTCTTCCTCCTGTGGTCGACCTCGAAGCCGCGGTTGCGGCCGGGGTTTCCCTGGTTCACGACGACCTCGGCTCGAACGTCGCTTCCCATGTTCGTCAGACAAAAGGCAACTATCGGAAGGCAGTCGCCGGGGCAGACCTCGTCCTCAAACGCCGCTTTCGCTACGAGCACGGCATTTCTTCGCCAATCGAGACCCGCGGGATCGTGGCGCAATGGAACGCGCGTGGCCAGCAGATGACGATCTGGGATACGACGCAGGCGCCCGTGTTCGTGCGCAACGGACTGGCCGCTATTCTCGGCCTGTCGGAGCGGCAGGTGCGGGTGATCGCGCCTTTTATCGGCGGCGGTTTCGGACCCAAGATCATGATCTTCTATCCGGAAGAAGTAACCCTGCCCTGGATCTCGATGCGCCTAAACCGTCCGGTGAAATGGATCGAGGATCGGCTGGAGCATTTCGTGGCGACCACGCACGAGCGCGGCCAGATCCACGATGCGGAAATTGCGCTCTCGCGGGACGGCCGCATCCTTGGCCTCAAGGATGTCTTTCTGCACGACAACGGCGCCTACAATCCGTACGGTCTGACCGTGCCGATCAACAGCCAGTGCACCATGCTCGGTCCCTATGTAATTCCGGCCTACGACAGCACGTTCACCTCCGTCTTCACCAGCTTGCCGATCGTTACGCCCTATCGGGGGGCTGGCCGTCAACACGGCGTGTTCGTGATCGAGCGGCTGCTCGATTTCGCCGCGCGCGAGCTCGGCATTGATCCTGTCGAGATCAGGCGGCGCAATTTGATTCCGCCGGACGCGTTTCCGTTCGACAACGAGATCATCTACCAGGACTTTGCGCCACTCCAGTACGACAGCGGCAATTACGAACCGGTGCTCGACAAGGCGCTGGCCGCGATCGGATACGAGAAGTTCGTCCACGAGGAGCAGCCCAGACTGCGTGCCGCCGGCCGAAGCGTCGGCATCGGCATCGCCTGTTATGTCGAAGGTACAGGCGTCGGGCCCTACGAGGGCGCCAAGGTGCAGGTGCAGTCGAACGGCAGGGTTAGTCTGGTAACCGGCATTGGTACCCAGGGGCAGGGACACTTCACGAGTTTTGCGCAGATTGCGGCCGACCAGCTCGGCGTCGACGTCACCGAGGTCGATGTCATTACGGGCGATACCGACCAGTTCTACTGGGGCGCCGGAACCTTCGCGAGCCGGGGTGCCGTCGTGGCTGGAAACGCCGTCAGCGAAGCCTCGCACGTCGTTCGCAAGAAAGCGTTGAAGCTTGCAAGCGAGCTGTTCGAATGTTCGGAAGACGATCTGGTCATCGCCGGCGGCAAGGTGTCGATCGCAGGCATTCCGGAAAAATTTCTTACGCTCAGCGCGCTGGCCCAGCACGCCAATCCGATGCGCGGCGCGGTAAAACCGGGGACCGAGCCTGGACTGGAATCGACGCAGTATTTCGGGCCGCCGCGCGGAACGACCGCTAACGGAGTGCACGCGATGATCGTCGAGATCGATCCCGAGACGTTCGAGCTGCAGATTCTGAAATACGTGGTGGTGCACGATTGCGGAACGGTGATCAATCCGATGATTCTTTCCGGCCAGATACATGGCGGCGTCGCACAGGGTATCGGCAACGCATTCTATGAGAAACTTGTCTTCGACGATCAGGGCCAGTTGCTCAACGCTTCGCTCGCCGACTATCTCCTGCCCACCGCGCTCGAAGTTCCGCGCATGGAAGTCGGCCACACCACGACGCCATCGCCGCTCAATCCTTTGGGCATCAAGGGTGCCGGCGAGGCCGGCGCAATTCCGGTCGGTCCGTTGTTCGCCCAGGCGATAGAGAATGCGCTTGATCTTGGGCACCGGCGAATTGAGCTTTTGGAAATTCCGCTCAGCCCAAGCGCACTGTACGAGCTCACCAGAAAGGACGGCGCATGAGGACCGCCAGCGTATTCCGCCTATCGATGGCGCACCCGGGAGACCTTTCGGCGCTTGAGCAATTGGTGGCCGACGGGAAGATCCGTGCGGCGGATGTGGTCGCCATTATCGGCAAGACCGAGGGCAATGGCGGGGTCAACGATTTTACCCGCGGCTATTTCACCCAATCGCTGATGGCGCTGTTGTCGAGATATCTGAACAGGCCGCCGGCTCAGCTGATCGGAGAAATTCCGTGCGTGCTGTCCGGCGGCACCGAAGGAGTCATGAGCCCTCACTACAGCGTGTTCTGCGTCGCGGACGACGCGACGACTGCACGCCAATTTCCTTCGGCGCTGGCAATCGGAACCGCCGTCAGCGATCCCGTCCCGGCCGAGGAGATCGGACGGCGCGTCCATGTCGAGAGCGTCGCCGCTGCCGTGCGCAAGGCGGTTGACAATGCAGGGATCGAACGGCTGGACGACGTGCATTTCGTTCAGGTCAAATGCCCTTGCGTCACCGCTGCGCGCGCGGCCGCCGCGCTCTCGGCGGGTAAAGCGCCACGCACCAGCGACCCCAGCCGCTCCATGGCCTTTGCCCGCGCCGCGGGTGCGTTTGGAGTAGCGCTTGCGCTGAACGAGATCGCGCCTGATGACTTCGACGAGGCCTCGCTGCTTGGCGATTTTTCGATCCAGTCGCCGCGCGCCAGCATTTCCTCCGGCGTCGAGGTCGAATGCAATGAGGTGGTCGTATTCGGCAACAGTTCCGCCTGGGGCGGCTCGCTCCGCATAGCCCATCGAGCGATGAACGACGCGCTCGATATTGGCGCTATCGTCGACACGCTGGCCGATCTCGGTATCGAGGCGCGTCCGCAGGTCGCGCCCGCGGCCGCTTCCCGCATCGCCTGCGTGCTTGCCAAATGCGAGCCCGACCGCCGCGGCAAGGTTCGTGGACATCGCCACACCATGCTGGACGATATCGACATCAATGCGCAGCGGCATATTCGCGGCGCGGTCGCGGGCCTCGTCGCCGGTGTAGTGGGTGACGGACGCATTTTCGTCTCGGGCGGGGCCGAACATCAGGGGCCGGATGGCGGAGGGCTGATCGCAGTGATTGCTTCACAGCGGCGAGACGGCGGGGCTTGATGCGCATTGTGATTGTCGGAGCCGGGGTTGCCGGCAGTGTCATGGCGCGCAGGCTTTCGCTGCTCCCCGGCGCTGAAGTGACGTGCCTCGAGCGCGTTGCGCGCGACGACCATTCTGAAGCCGGCACCGGGCTCAATGTCGGGCCCAATGCGGTGAAAGCGCTCAAGCTCACCGACCCCGAGCTTGCGAGGCTGGTCACGCGGTCAAGCCTTCCCTGGGCCAGTTGGCGGATATCGCTGACCGATGGTACCGAGTTGCTCAACCTGAAACTTGCCGAAGTAGCCGAGAGTCCTGGCTGGCGCATTCGCTGGTCGGAACTCTACCGCGTACTGCGCGAAGCGGCTGGAACGTGCGTTCACTACGGCTGTGAGATCACCGGCGTCGCTCGCGCGGCCTCCCATCCGTACAAAGCCAAGGTCGCCTGGATACAGGACGGAAGGGTACGGCACATCGACGATATCGATCTATTGATCGCCGCCGATGGCCGCTACTCCCTGGTCAGGCGCGTCATGTCCGGCGAGCCGAAGGTGAGACAAACCGGCGTCGCGATATCCCGTGTGTTGGTGCCCGACACCTCAAAAGGACTGATCGACGACTATGAGCAATGGTTCAATGGACCCAACCGCCTTCTGGCGTTCCGCGTGCCGTCCGGGCATGTCTATGTCGCCTGCGCCTTTCCGATTCCGCCTGATGCGGATATCCTGCCATATTTGAAAACCCCCGACACATTGCGCGCGGTTTACACGCCGCGTTCTTCGCCCCCGAGTGCGCAGGCGCGTTGGTTGATCGAAACCGTCTGCGCCAACGTGGCCGATACACATTGGGCTCGCATGCAGGAGCACGACGTTCTCTACCGCGCTGCCGATTGCAACGTGCTTTATCTCGGCGATGCCGCCCATGGAATGGTGCCCACACTGGGGCAGGGCGCGACACAAGCGATCGAGGATGGCGCGACGGCCGCGACACTGATCGAACAGCGCTACCGCCAGGGCCGACACGACGTCACGAGCTGGTTGTCGGAGATCGAAGGCTTGAGAAAAGCTCGAATGCGATTTGTGATGGAGTTCTCGCTTGAGGCGACCGATACGTTGCTGGAGGGCGCCGATCCTGTATCGGGAAGCCGGGAAAAGAACGAACCTTCGTTCCGAAGCCGGCTCCATGTGCTTTACAATGATGTCGGCTTGCCCATGAAGTTTAATTGAGAGGCCATCAACGCCGTGATCGCAGTCGCTAACCCGTACCAGGGGGCAAAACGTCTATTGCGCCGGTCGTGGGCCGGCGGACGCTCTCACCTTCTTTTGGCTTTCGTCCCTGTCGCGCCGGGACCGGCGATCTTCTCCCTCAGCTCGGTGCAAGTCTTGCGGACTTCTGCCGTCACCTCCGAGCAGTTTTCGATTTCCAGGAACACACGCCTGGCTTCCTCGCGGTAGCGTCCGGCGGTTTCCTTCAACTGCTCGGTCACAGCGAGCGCATTGCGGGTCATCGTCTCGCATTGCCTGACAAGATCCATCAAGTCGGCTCCCGTTGCTTCGATCTCCTTTGCCGCACTTTCATATTCGCGGACAACGGCCTCCGCCGACAACTTGCCGATCTCGGTGGCTCCCTCGCGATGTTCGACATAATCCGGCATCGCCATGGCCGGCGCGCCCTCGCTCGTCAACGCCTCGTGGGCCGGCGCCATGTTACGGACCTCCGCTTCGATTGCGCGCTCGATATCAGTCAAGGCGCGTCCGATTGTTGACTGCACCATCACCATAACTCCCTCATAAAAACATCAGGGGAAACTGCTGATGGCGAACCCTCATTTGCTTTCGCGGGCAGCGCAACAAAACTCACCGGTTAAGCTTGCCGGTTAAGCTTTATGTCCGCCCTGCGGGTTAATTCCGGAACCGCCGGGGAGACTCAATGACCGGCGCATGCGTGGCGAGAGCATCGTCGACCAGGCTTCCCGGCGATCTCGCGAACGCAAAAACGGGCGGCCCGGCGCAAAAAGGGCTGGCGTCGCGCGTTGTCGGCGCCGGAAGGTATCGAAGTGACGTTAAATTGTGTTACAAAGTCGATCTGGCATGAGGCAACCGTGCGTGCACCACCCCGCCACGGCCGTTGCCAAAAACCGCTGCTTGAGAATTACTCGCGTCGGCTTCGGGTGGAACGGTGCTTGCCATGCTCAGTCCTGCCGAACCGCACAAGGAAATTCAGGATCTGAACGCGGCTGAATTGGGCGCGATCGCTCACCTCTATCGCGGAGAAATCTATCGCAGCACGATCTGGCGCACGCGTCTCGACAACACGACCAACTGGTCGATCGTGACCATGGGTATCGCGCTTTCTACGACGTTTTCTTCGCGAGAAGCTTCGGCTTTGCCGCTGATCCTGATCGGTATGCTGCTCGCAGTGTTTCTCGGACTCGAGGCGCGCCGTTACCGCTATTTCAACGTCTGGCGCGCGCGAGCTCGCTATATGGAAACGCACTTGTACGCACCGATCCTGATCGGCAATCGTACCGCGAACGATCCCACCTGGCGAACGGTCCTGGCGGACGACTACCTGCATCCGCGTCACCATATCAGCTTTTTTCGCGCCGCAGGCCGCCGTGTTCGGCGTACCTACATCTGGATCATCGTAATTCAAACGTCCGCGTATTTTGGAAAGCTGGCGATCCATCCGCAAATGGCAACGCACTTCAACGAATTCGTTGAACGTGCCGAGATCGGGCCGATTCCAGGCTGGGTCGTGCTTTGCAGCGGCTTTCTTTATAACCTGGGCTGGGTTTTGCTGGCGATATCGACCTATTGGCTCGATCGCCGCGTACATGGCAGGCGCACCAGTGGAGCTGCCATGGGTTGAGGAGCTTCGCAACTCCGAATCAGCCGCTTGCTCGGGCCTCCTCGTTTGGGCCAGGTTCCCGGGTTGGAACGGCCGCAGGCGGTTTTTTCAAAAAGCAAGGGCCTGCGTCCCTCAAGTGCGCCGAAGGCAACGCATAATCCACCGACGCTCATTGCGCTTCGTCGCAGAATCGCCGATTCTGTGATGAGAGGCGATCGGTGCTGGCAACTGCCGCAACATATCTGGACGGACTCAATCCGGAGCAACGTCGCGCTGTCGAACATGGCGTGAAGCAAAGCGGCATTGTTGGACCGCCTCTTCTCGTCATCGCCGGCGCTGGGTCCGGAAAAACCAGCACACTGGCTCACCGCGTTGCCCATCTAATCGTTAACGGTGCCGAACCCAGCCGTATCCTGTTGATGACTTTTTCTCGACGGGCGGCTGCGGAGATGAGACGTTGCGTCGAGCGTATCGCGCGCAAGGTGCGTGGCGGTAATTCGTGCAACCTGACGGAAAGCCTGACGTGGGCCGGAACTCTCCACGGCATCGGCGCCCGCCTTGTGCGGGAATACTCGGAACGGATCGGGGTCGATCCCGCCTTTACCATACACGATCGGGAGGATTCGGCCGATCTGATCAACCTGGTCCGACACGAGCAGGGATTCTCGAATACCGAGCGGCGCTTTCCGGCCAAAGGCACCTGTCTGGCAATTTATTCGCGTTGCGTGAATGCGGAAACGCCGCTTGAGCAGGTGCTCGGAGAAGCGTTTCCCTGGTGTGCAGGCTGGACCAATGAGCTGAAGCAACTGTTCGCGGCCTATGTCGAAGCAAAGCAGGCGCAGAACGTGCTCGATTACGACGATCTCTTGTTGTACTGGGCGCAGATGATGTCGGATGGGGCTCTAGCAGGAGAGGTCGGCGAACGCTTCGATCATGTTCTTGTCGACGAATACCAGGACACAAACCGCCTGCAATCGGCGATACTTCTTTCGCTAAAACCAGGCGGCGAGGGGCTGACCGTGGTCGGCGATGATGCGCAATCGATCTACTCGTTTCGTGCGGCAACTGTGCGCAATATTCTTGATTTTCCCGACCATTTCACCCCGCGCGCCGAAATTGTCACGCTGGACCGCAATTACCGTTCCGTCCAGCCGATTCTCGCGGCGGCCAACGGGGTGATCGGGCTGGCCAGGGAGCGCTTCACCAAAAACCTCTGGACCGAGCGGCTGTCCCCGAAAAAGCCGCAACTCGTCGCGCTTCGCGACGAGGCCGGCCAGGCGCGCTATGTAGTCGAGCAGGTGTTGTCGAATCGAGAACAAGGCTCGCTGCTGAAACAACAGGCCGTGCTGTTCCGCACTTCGTCGCACAGCGGACAGCTCGAAATCGAACTGACGCGGTGCAATATTCCCTTTGTTAAATTCGGCGGCCTGAAATTTCTGGAGGCCGCCCACGTCAAGGACATTCTGGCAATCCTGCGCCTCGTCGAGAACCCGCGGGATCGAATAGCGGGTTTTCGGGTGCTCAACATGCTACCCGGCGTAGGGCCCGCCTCCGCGCATCGCATACTGCAGCGTGTCGCGGAATCGGCCGACGCGGCCGCCACGTTGCGCGATCTGCCGGCTCCGCCCCGGGTCGGAGCCGATTGGGACCGTTTTGTCGAGGCGATGGCAGGCCTTCGCAATTGTAGATGGCCGGCAGATCTGGAACTCGCCCGGCACTGGTATCAGCCTCATCTCGAACGCATCCATGAAGACGCAGAAATTCGCCGCGCGGATCTGATTCAACTGGAACAGATTGCAGGCAGCTACCCCTCGCGCGAACGGTTTCTTACAGAACTGACGCTCGACCCACCTGAAGCCACCAGCGACCAGGCGGGCGTTCCGCTGCTTGACGAGGATTACCTGATCTTGTCGACGATTCATTCGGCAAAGGGCCAGGAATGGAAATCCGTTTTCGTGCTGAATGTCGTCGACGGCTGTATCCCATCGGATCTTGGTGCTGGCACCACCGATGAGCTTGAGGAGGAGCGGCGGCTCTTATATGTTGCAATGACACGCGCCAGGGACGAATTGCACCTCCTGGTCCCGCAGCGCTTCTTCTCCCACGGCCAGCGCAGCCAGGGAGACCGTCACCTCTATGCATCGAGAACCCGTTTCGTTCCAGAAACGCTTCTGCCATTGTTCGAGCGAACCGCTTGGCCAGCGTCCGCAGAATTGTCCGGTGGCATCACTGACCGAAGAGGCCCTCCGCTCGACATTGCCGCCCGCATGCGAGAGAGATGGCGGTAAGCCGCGATAATTTGAAAGGAACAACTTTGCCCAGGCGACCCGGGCCTTTGCGCGGATCGTGATGGTTTGCCGTATCGTTTGGCTTCTGCAGCGACCAATCGCATTATCATGATGATACCGCCTTGCGCCGGCAATGAGAAATTTTTCATCACAGACTGCCGTTGGACCCGGCACGTTAACCATGCGGTTGATGGGAAGAATCAGACCCGCAGATGTCTCGGAAGGTGTACGATGGGCAGATGGCTCTGCAATTTCATCACGCCCTCGAGGGAATGGAAATATGGAGCGCGGCCAGCGATGGCTTCTCGTTCGTGATCAGCCATGAGAATCGTACCGGCCCAGGTCTTCACGGCTCCCCTGGTTTCACCGCGTCATGGCGGCCGCTCTATCAAAACAAGGCCGCTATCAGGATCACCGGCTCGCCCTTCGAAACCTTCGCCGAGGCCGAGGCAGCCTGCAACGACCAGTTGGAGCGTCTGCGGGATGGCTAATCTAAAGCATGATCGGGAAAAGTGTGCAGCGGTTTTCCGAAAAGATCATGCTCAATCAGGGAGCTAAAGCGCGATGACGATTTAACCAAATCTGATCGCGCTTCAGTGTCGCGGTTTGGAAGTCGCGTCACGACTGCCGCTTGTCTGTCATGCGGACTTCCGGACCAATGCCACACTGGAAACAATAAGATGATCCCGGTGTGCTTTGGATTCCGAAGTTCGCAAAACGGGGATGCTGCAAGATGAAACGAATTTGGGAATCAGGACACCAGGTCGGCCTGAAATAATCACCCATCGCAGCGTGGCGCCCCGCTATTGTGAAATGGTTCACATCTTCGGATTGCCTTTGGGACTATCACGTTCTTAACCGTGAGTTCGGAGGCATCCATGTTCACACCTGAGGACTTCACTCCAGAAAGGCTCCGCATACACTGGTACGCCATACTATTGATTTTTGTGGTTCAGCTGATCGTACTGATCGCCTTGTCGATCGTGGTGGCCAATCATTCGATGTCGTCATCGTCGGCAGCCAGCAGGGTTGCCCAGGTCGACTTGCGTTGAGCGGAGGCGGTACTGAGCGCAATCGCGCCGCCGCGCGCAAAACCCGCCGCAGGAGCGTCGCCATGGCTCGCAGGACCGTTGTGCCCCTGAAGCTCGATCGCGAGCCGCGCTTCAAAGGACTTGGTTCAAAGGACATGGTTCAAAGGAATGGGACCGAAAGCGTCGTCGGCGCTGTTCGGCAAGCCGGTCAAATACACCGGGCGAATGGCCTCCGCAAAACCTCTCAGTATGACCCGAATGCTCCCCG
This sequence comes from uncultured Alphaproteobacteria bacterium, assembly GCA_963721935.1. GTDB lineage: Bacteria > Pseudomonadota > Alphaproteobacteria > Rhizobiales > Xanthobacteraceae > Bradyrhizobium. Next base: position 298,751 of record CAVRMY010000008.1, on the reverse strand, counting down.
GTGCTCTTCGGAGAACACGTGCGCGTAGAGGTTGGCAATCCACTGCTTGCCTTCCTGAGTAACCCGCAGATAGCGGAGCGCATCGCCGATATAGGGGCGGACCGCCTTCCAGAAGAACGCCGGATATGCTGCTCGCAAATCATCGGGCGTCTGGTAGCCCAGTTTCTTGCTCGCTCCCGTCTCCCGAAATTCGGCAAACAACGCCAACGTCTTGCGCAGATAATCAATGTCGGCCAATTGTCCGATCAGATCTGCGGCACGAAGCAATCCTGGATAATCCGCGGTTGAGGTATGCTGTTCGCTTTCGGGTACTGGAAAACGAGTGTGCTCGATATTCGCCTCGATTTCTCTCGTATCGAGGTGGGTCAAGCTCGCCTTTCCGAATTGCTCGCGGACGAAGAGTTTCGACCGCGTGACGTGATAAGGGGTCATGGATGCGTCCGTGGCGCCTGAAGGTATCGGCACGAGATCGCCTTTGTCGTTACAGACATATTGTCCGTCGCGATCGCCGCGGCACACTCCCCGTACATAGCCGATGTCGTGGCACAACAGCGAAATCGTGAAGTGCAGCCAATCGCGCGGCCTGACGCCGCCCTCCCTGGTGTGTTTCCCGCGCAAAATCTCCTGGCCGACCAACGTCACCATGATAGTGTGGTTCATGTCATGATAGGCCGCATCGCTATCGGCGATATTCTCCAGCGCGAGGCGGCCAACGAAACCGATAATGTCGGGATAGGCGGGCTCGAGAACTCCATAGATTTGGCCGTACATATTTCGAAGCTGTTCGACAAATGCCTGGATGACAATTTGCGTGGGATTGAACATGTCCGTCTCCGATCCGCGCCGATGCTGTTCCAAGCACAATCTTGCACTTTTATCGGCGATGCGAAAATGACAGCAATCTTGCCTTGGCACGGGCGCGAGCCCGCACGCGCTCCGCTCGAAGCGGCAAAAGCGGCCTCCAGACGAGGAAGAAATTCCATAATCGGTGAAAAACGAAGGTGGGCGCCTGAAACTGTTTCTTCTACAGGCTGACGGACCGAGGTCTGCGATGAACCTTCCCTGGAGCTCAACGTATTAGCGCGGCGATGATACCAAAGACCAGCGCCAGGATGGCCAGGGCAAGCGAGATGCTGGCCAGGCGCAAGGCTCGTTCAGCACTCTTTGTGGCGGCCACCGCCGTCAAATTTTGCGGGGATTCGCTTTGCCGCTGTTGAGGCTGTCGCTCGTCCATTCCTGATTGCCCGACTTCAGTGCCCTGTTCGCCTCAGGCCGTTCCGACCAGTCTGGCTGGATGCTTTCGCAACCTGTGCGCGCGCGCAAGGTATATTCCGCTGGCGGGCGTGGTTAATTAATAAGCAACGGGTCTTCACCCGCGTATTTAAATGAAGTTTAATTTAGGGCTCAGCTTCCCGGGGACGACCGGGGGTCGCCGGCGCCTTCGGCTGCAGGCAGCGACTATTTTCTTGTTGCCAATTTAAAACAATTATAGCTACGCTCGCCGATATTTAGAAAAAATTAATTTTTGGGTGGTGGGGCAGTTGAATTTCACACCAAAAATTCCTTTGCACGCGGAGGGTTTGCAGTCCGACCTGCAACTCGAGGATCATTTGCCGCTGCATCATGATGGTGCTGCGCCCGATAGCTTGCGTTTCCATTCCCCGTCGCAACTCGGTAACGCAGAAGCGGTTACAGTTCCCGACGCCCACCTTCTATTTTCGGGAGATTATGCCCGTTCGGGAAACGATCTGATCATCTCGGATCAGCTTCATCGATTTGTGTTGCCGAACTACTTTTCAGGCGACAAGCGCCCGATGCTGGTTTCCCCCGAGGGTGCCCAGCTGGATTCACGGTTCGTGCAGGCCCTGACGAGCCACGCAGCATATGCTCAGGCCGGAGCAGCGGCCCCTGGCGCCAAGGTTGTTGGTCACGTCGTCAAGATGACCGGCAGCGCGAGCATCGTGCGCAACGGTGTCGCCGTCGAAGCCAATACGGGCGATACCCTCTATCAGGGCGACGTTGTCCAGACCGGCAGCAATTCGACACTGGGCCTGGTGCTGGACGATGGTACGGCATTCAATTTGTCCGCAAGCGCGCGGTTCATGCTGAATGATTTCGTCTACGACCCGAACAGTACCTCGAACCACTCGCTGCAAAGCCTGCTTCAGGGTGCAGCTACTTTCGTCGCCGGTCAGATTGCCAAAACGGGCGGTATGGAAGTCGGAACACCCGTCGCTGTGGTCGGAATTCGCGGAACGGCGGTGCTTCTGGACATCAGTTCGGCCGATGGCCAGGTTTCGATCTCCGTTGCCGATCAGCAGGATCAGGAGGTTCATTCCGTCCAGGTCTTCAAGTGCGTTCCGACCGGTTTGCAGGGAGTATGCAGCGCCGGCGACCTGATCGGAACAGTCACGAGCAATGGCCCGTCACTGCGGCTGACGCCCGCTGCCAATTTCGAAGTCGTTACTCAGGAGGTCAGCAAGACAGCCCCGCAGATCGCGCAGGAATTCAATTCGTTTCAGCAGGTTCTGGGCACGTATGATGCCGGAAAACAACTGTATCCGAACCTGCCGCAGCACACGGAAAACACAAATCCGAACAGCAACACCAATACCGGTACGACCAAGACCGCTGCCGTCGGCAGCCCTCCCATCCTGCCCAGTGAGTCTCCGACAACCACGGTCCTTTCGGATTCTGGTGGCGCCAAAGGTCAGGTCACCGGAAGCCTGGTGCCGACAACGCTGGCGATCATTTCAGGAAACGTTGCCGGCAACGCTTCGACCACGTCGTCGACCACATTGTCGGAGACCACGTCAACCCTGTTCACCGCGCCTGTGACGTCGCTCACGCCGGTCGCAATCATCAATGTGGGCGGCACGACCAACTTGCCAACCGTGACGATCAGCGGGACGGCCGGCATCGCGTATGCCGGGACCACGGTGGCGCTGTTGGACACCTATAATGGTGTGACGACGCAAATCGGAACTACAACGGTTGGCCCCGGAGGTGAGTGGACCGCGAACGTAAAGCTCCAGGGAGACGGCATTAACAGCGTCGTTGCCGAGGATGCCAGTGCAAACAGCACCAGCGTGCCGGTCGTGTTCGCGCTCTACACCGCTGCGCCGAGCGTCGCGATCACCAGTCCCGGCGGGCAAACCAGCCAGGCGAGCCAAACGATATCGGGCACGGTCAGCGCGGCTGCAGGAGAAGCAGCGCCGGGTGCGACGGTGGCCCTGTTCGACACCCTCAACGGCGTTACCAAACAGATCGGCAGTGCTCCGGTGGGAACCGGCGGCGATTGGTCGACCACTGTGACCTTGTCGGGCAATGGCGCCCACAGCATCGTGGCCAGAGATACCGATGCGGCCGGCAACGTCGGAAACAGTACGGCGGTGGTGTTCACGTTGGCGGCGACGGGGCGGCCGACGCTGACCATCGCCGCGGTCGAGGGCAACAACGTGATCAACGCCGCCGAGGCGGCGGCCGGCGTGCCGCTCGCCGGCACGGTGAGCGGGATCGCCGCCGGCAGCCTCTTCAACGTCACGGTCACCGACAATGGCGCGACCAAGACCTATGTCGCCACCGTCAACATCGCCGGCACCGGCTGGAACGCGACCATCCCCTCGACGGACGCCGTTGCACTGGCCAACGGCACCGCGACGGTGTCGGCGCAGGTCACCGATGCCAACGGCAACCAGGCGTCCTTCAGCCAGGCGGTGACGGTGGCCGAGACCGGCCCGACGCTGACCATCGCCCCGGTCGAGGGCAACAACATCATCAATTTTGCCGAGGCCCATGCCGCCGGCGGGGTGCCCTTGAGCGGCACGGTGAGCGGGATCGCCGCCGGCAGCCTCTTCAACGTCACGGTCACCGACAATGGCGTGACCAAGACCTATGTCGCCACCGTCAACATCGCCGGCACCGGCTGGAACGCGACCATCCCCTCGACGGACGCCGTTGCACTGGCCAACGGCACTGCCACGGTGTCGGCGCAGGTCACCGATGCCAACGGCAACCAGGCGTCCTTCAGCCAGGCGGTGACGGTGGCCGAGACCGGCCCGACGCTGACCATCGCCGCGGTCGAGGGCAACAACGTGATCAACTCCGCCGAGGCGGCGGCTGGCGTGCCGCTCGCCGGCACGGTGAGCGGGATCGCCGCCGGCAGCCTCTTCAACGTCACGGTCACCGACAATGGCGCGACCAAGACCTATGTCGCTACCGTCAACATCGCCGGCACCGGCTGGAACGCGACCATTCCCTCGACGGACGCCGTTGCACTGGCCAACGGCACCGCGACGGTGTCGGCGCAGGTCACCGATGCCAACGGCAACCAGGCGTCCTTCAGCCAGGCGGTGACGGTGGCCGAGACCGGCCCGACGCTGACCATCGCCGCGGTCGAGGGCAACAACATCATCAATTTTGCCGAGGCCCATGCCGCCGGCGGCGTGCCCTTGAGCGGCACGGTGAGCGGGATTGCCGCCGGCAGCCTCTTCAACGTCACGGTCACCGACAATGGCGCGACCAAGACCTATGTCGCCACCGTCAACATCGCCGGCACCGGCTGGAGCGCGACCATTCCCTCGACGGACGCCGTTGCACTGGCCAACGGCACCGCGACGGTGTCGGCGCAGGTCACCGATGCCAACGGCAACCAGGCGTCCTTCAGCCAGGCGGTGACGGTGGCCGAGACCGGCCCGACGCTGACCATCGCCGCGGTCGAGGGCAACAACATCATCAACTTTGCCGAGGCCCATGCCGCCGGCGGGGTGCCCTTGAGCGGCACGGTGAGCGGGATTGCCGCCGGCAGCCTCTTCAACGTCACGGTCACCGACAATGGCGTGACCAAGACCTATGTCGCCACCGTCAACATCGCCGGCACCGGCTGGAACGCGACCATTCCCTCGACGGACGCCGTTGCACTGGCCAACGGCACCGCCACGGTGTCGGCGCAGGTCACCGACGCCAACGGCAACCAGGCGTCCTTCAGCCAGGCGGTGACGGTGGCCGAGACCGGCCCGACGCTGACCATCGCCGCGGTCGAGGGCAACAACGTGATCAACTTTGCCGAGGCCCATGCCGCCGGCGGCGTGCCCTTGAGCGGCACGGTGAGCGGGATCGCCGCCGGCAGCCTCTTCAACGTCACGGTCACCGACAATGGCGTGACCAAGACCTATGTCGCCACCGTCAACATCGCCGGCACCGGCTGGAGCGCGACCATTCCCTCGACGGACGCCGTCGCACTGGCCAACGGCACCGCGACGGTGTCGGCGCAGGTCACCGATGCCAACGGCAACCAGGCGTCCTTCAGCCAGGCGGTGACGGTGGCCGAGACCGGCCCGACGCTGACCATCGCCGCGGTCGAGGGCAACAACATCATCAATTTTGCCGAAGCCCATGCCGCCGGCGGCGTGCCCTTGAGCGGCACGGTGAGCGGGATTGCCGCCGGCAGCCTCTTCAACGTCACGGTCACCGACAATGGCGTGACCAAGACCTATGTCGCCACCGTCAACATCGCCGGCACCGGCTGGAACGCGACCATTCCCTCGACGGACGCCGTCGCACTGGCCAACGGCACCGCGACGGTGTCGGCGCAGGTCACCGATGCCAACGGCAACCAGGCGTCCTTCAGCCAGGCGGTGACGGTGGCCGAGACCGGCCCGACGCTGACCATCGCCGCGGTCGAGGGCAACAACGTGATCAACTTTGCCGAGGCGGCGGCTGGCGTGCCGCTCGCTGGCACGGTGAGCGGGATCGCCGCCGGCAGCCTCTTCAACGTCACGGTCACCGACAATGGCGTGACCAAGACCTATGTCGCCACCGTCAACGCCACCGGCACCGGCTGGAGCGCGACCATTCCCTCCAGCGATGCGCTCGCACTTGCCATTGGCACTGCGACGGTGTCGGCGCAGGTCACCGACGCCAACGGCAATCAGTCAGCACCAGCAAGCCAGACCGTTACGGTGGCGACCAATCCGAATTCGTGGGCTAATCCAAGCGGCGGCAGCTGGACCAACGCGGCAAACTGGAGTTCCGGGACCGTACCCTCGAGCACGTCAAATGTTCAGCTCTCTCCATTTGGTACGACCCCGTACACGATTACGATTCTTCCCAACACGACGGTGGTGGTCAACTCTCTCACGATAAGCGACCCCAATGTAACGCTGCTGGACGAGTTCTCGCTTTCGATTCTGGCCTCGTTGGTGACGAGCGCCGGCTTGCTCCAGGTGTCTAATGGCGGAACGCTCTCGGTTGGAAGCGCTGCCGGCTTTACCGTGAATTTTGTCGGAACGGGCGGCAATCTGGCGCTGGTTTCGAGTTTTACCGGTACCGTTGATGCGATATCCGCCGCAGACGGAGCGGTGACGATTGCCGGCGGCGGGAACGTCACTTCAGTCACTGGCGATGCGGTCGATCTCCTGGCAACGGGAGGTACTCAAAGCAATCTGGCTGTTGGCCTGACCGGAACTGTTACAGGCGCGGCAAATGGCATAACCGTCACTCAAAATGCGTTCGGCAACGTTGCCGTCACGACATCCGGCCCAGTCGGCGGCGAGGCGGGCTACGGGATATTGGCCGTGGAAAGTGCCACGGGCAGTGGCAGCATTCAGGTTGGCGGTTCCGGAAATGTGACCGGCACCGGCAACGCCAATGATGGAATCCTCGCCGAGATACTGAACGCCGCGGATGGCAGTGGCGTCACCGTCGACCAGACCGGAAGCATCAGCGGCGGTTACGACGCCATTCGCGCGCTCACGGAGGGCAATGGAAATATTACGATAACGACGGGACCGAACGCGACCATCACTGCCGGCCGGTTTTATGGCATCGAGGCTGATTCGACCGGCACCGGCAGTATTTTGGTAACGACCACGACAAACGACGTCATCACGTCAGGCAGCGCCGGAATCCTCGCGGTAAATCTGGCCACATCGGTCCCGCAAATCGGCGGGGTTACGACGAGTTCGATTTCGATCATGACCGTCGGTACCATCGACTCGGGTTATCAGCTTACCGTTGGTAGTAACAGACCGGCTGGGATTCTCGCGGGCTACCTTGGCGGCCAAACGGGCACGCCGAACGCCGCCGTGATCGGAAACGTCGTCGTCGACAATTCGGCGAATATCGATGCCGCGGGCGGCGATGGAATCCGCGCCTTCAACTACGGCAGCGGAAACGTAAACGTCCTCGACGGTGCCAGCACAACCATTGTTGCTCCACAGGGGTTTGGTGCCGAAGCTGTCAGTTTCGGGACGGGGAGCGTCTCCATCTCGACGGTTGCGAGCGATATCATCAATTCCGGCTCCGACGGCATTAATGCGGCCAACTTGGCGACAGCGATCGCGGCGGGGGCGGCTTCGAGCGCGAGCGTGTCGGCCTCCGGAACGATAAATTCAGGTATTTATCTGACGCCGAACGGTGCTCAGCCGGCGGGAGTTTCCGCTGGATACGTTCCAGGATCTGCCAGCACGCCAAATGCCAACGTCAACGGCACCGTAAGCATCGACAACTCTGCCAACGTCACCGCATCGGCCGGCTGGGGGATTGACGCATTCAACTGGGGCAACGGCAGTGTGACGCTGACCGACGAAGCGAACACGACGGTGTCGGGCGCTCAATACGGCATCGCCGCCTATTCTCAGGGCCCGACTTCCGGAAGCGCAACGATCAACGTCCTCACCGGCGCAACAATATCCGCCGGTTCTCTCTATGGCTTGAACGGCATATCGGCGTTTGCGAATAACGGCGGGAACGTTTTGGTCACGACCACCGCTGGCGATGTGGTCAATTCCGGCGGCATAGGAATCGCAGCGGGCAATTCGGCGACAAGTGCGCCCGCCACCAGCGAAATATCCATCACGACCGTCGGAACGATCAACTCGGGCTTCGACATGCCTACGGGCGGCGGTTTCTCAGGCGGAATATGGGCGGGGTATGGAGTTGGGACCGTCAACAGCAACATACTGGGCAACGTCGTTGTTGATAACAGCGCCATTATCAATGCGGCGTCCGGGGCAGGAATAGGGCTTTACAATTGGGGCGTCGGCAACCTGACGGCCACTCTCGAAACGTCCTCCGCGATAACAGCGCCGGCTATAGGCGTGAATGCCTACGCACTCGGCGGCGGAAACGTATCGATCAATAACAAGGGCACGATCACGGTCGCGAGCGGAATCGGAATTTCCGCCGGCACCGGCAATGGAGTTGCCAACAGCGTCAACGGCATCGTTTCGATTACCAACTCGGGGGCCATCGCTGCCCTCGGCTCACCATTCAGTCCTGTCGTGCAAATCAATAACGACAGTACGCAAGGCGCGACTTTCAGCAACACCAGCACAGGGTCTGTCGTCGCCGCCGATTATGCGGTAAGCGGCTTCAATTTCGCGGTCGCAGACTATGTCGGCGCCATTACCATCAACAACTCGGGCATTCTATCCGGCGACGTGCAGCTGGGCACCGCGACCATCAACAATAATGCGGGCGGTGTCTGGAATATCCGCGGCTCCAATTTCTTCGGCGCGGGCGCCAACGCAATCAGCAATTCCGGAAGCATCAATATTTCCGGCGTGAGCTCGCTGACCGCGGGAACGCTTGCGCTGACGAATTCCGGCACCATTAACGTCAACGCGGGTGCAACTGCCCAGGTCGGAGGTGCCGTATCGGGCAACGGTTCGTTCACGATCGGCAATCAGGCCGAACTCGAAATCGTGAACACCGTCGGTCCAGGACAAACCATTACTTTCAGTCCTGGCGGCGGGTTGCTGACGCTGGACGATCCGACCGGGTTCAGTTCGACGGCGACGATTGTCGCACCAGCCACCGGCGACGCCATCCTTCTGCAAGGTATCGCGGTTTCAAGCGCGAGCAACAGCGGTTCGATCACCGAGGTGGGCGGCTCGACACTGACCTACAAGATTTCGGGTGCGCCGGCCGCAGACACATTCAGCGTGCTGTTCAGTTCCGCCGGCGGGAGCGAAATCGTGCTTGAGCCCTCGTCGGGGACTCATTTGACCGGAGCAAACGCTGCACAATCATTCACGCCGACCACGGCGGAGTTTTATCAGCTCGCGGCCAACGCAACTATTACCAGCAGCACCGCGAACGGGCTGAATATCGCAGCCACGGATAGCCTCTCGACCGATACGATCAACATTGAAACCATCCAACCTTCTTCGATCACGGTGACGGGCGCCTTTACCGGAATCAACGTTTCCACGACTGGTGCCAATATTGCGATCACCGATGCGGGCAATGTTTCGTCGTCCGGGGGCGTCGGCATTTCCACGAGCTCCCTGACCGGTTCAACGACGATCGTCGACTATGGCAATGTAAGCGGAACCTCATTCGCGATCGAGGGCATTACAACAAGCGGACTAGCTCACGATCTTTGTTGGCGGAACGGCGCAAATTACCTCGGCAAACGCAAGAGGCATTTCTGCAGTTACGTCATCCGGCAGTTCCGAGGTAACGACGTTGGCTGGGCGTGACCATCAACGCCGGTGGCGTCGGCATCTTTGACGAGGACGAGGGAACCTCGGTCCCGCTCGCCGATAATAGCTCGATTACGATTGCGGCCGCCGGCACCATCAATTCGGGACTTGTCACGACCACGAGCGAACCCTCGGCGATCCTGGCGGCCTACTTCGGCGGAGTGAGCCCGCCGGCCAATATACCAAATCCCCCGCTCGCGGGAATTTTCGGCAACGTTGACGTCAGCAGCACCGCCACCATCACCGCCACCAGAGGAATAGGCATCAACGCCCAGAATTACGGGACAGGAAACGTCTCTGTTTCCAATTCCGGCTCGATCGCGGCGACGGCCGCGGGAACGACGGCGTCCGGCTTCGCCCAATACGGAATACTCGCCATCAGCTACGGGGTCGGCAATGTGTCGGTCGTCGACGACGCAGGCAACGCGATCGCTTCGGGATGCACGGGAATTCTTGCCGAGAACCAAGCCACGGTCGTGAGCGCGGCTGTGCCGGCCAACGTCACCGTCGTTGCACTGGGAACGATTGATTTGGGTACGAACCTGAACAACAGCGGGTCTGCACCGGCCGGAATGCTCGTAGGCGTCGATCCTGGAGTTGCAGATGTGTTCAATGCCAACGTCCATGGCAACGTGCTGGTGAACTATGCCGGCAGCATCACCGCCGCTGCGGGCGATGGAATGCGCGTATTCGACTATGGCATTGGAAACATTGCGATCAACGTTGGGGGCAATGCGACCATTTCGGCGCTGAATTCTGCGACCGCCTCATCGGGGAATGCCCCCTATGGCATTGGAGCCTTCAATTACGGGCCAGGCAATATCGCGATCACGACGTTGACGGGGGACCTGATTTCGTCCGGCAGCACTGGGATAGATGTTGTCAACCAGGCGACAGTTATCGCTGCCTCGAGCGACTCGCTCATGACCGTCAATGCCGAAGGGACCATCAATTCGGGGACCATACTGAACAATAGCAGCTCTTCACCCAGCGGTATCTCGGCGGGATTTCTTGGTGGAACGACAGCGACAGCCAACACAAACGTGAACGGCAACGTCATCGTCAACAACGATGCCAATATCACGGCGGCGGCAGGCCTGGGCATCGATGCGTATAACGAAGGAAACGGAAACGTAACCGTCAACGATGCGGCCGGAACGACCGTGACCGGTGTTCAATACGGCATACTTGCGTCCGCCCTGGGCGGAGGGACTGGCAACGTCGCGGTCAACGTCTATTCCGGCGCAACCGTAAAGTCGACGTCCGGCGACGGAATAGTTGCGACCAGCACCGATGCCGGAAACATATCCGTGATCACCTCGTCTGGTGACGTCATCAACTCGGGAAGCGAAGGAATTAGCGCCGTTAGCGAGGCCGCGACGATTGCTGCGCCGGCAAATAGCTCAATTACGGTAACTGCCGTCGGGACGATCAATTCTGGTACCGCTCTATCGAACGGAAATCCACCAGCCGGAATCGTAGCGGGTTATCTGGGCGGAACTGCCACTCCCACGACCTTTCCGCTGGCAGGTCTCAACGGGGACGTCGTCGTCAATAATTTTGCCAATATCAATCCAGCCTCGGGAGATGGCATCAGAGCTTTCGACTACGGCACAGGAAATATCATTGTAAACGACGATGCGGGATCGATCACGCTTGGTGGTGCGAGTCCTGTCAACGGGTTTGCAGACGGGATTGGCGCGTCGAATTTTGGCGCCGGTAACATCGACGTATCGACCAGCGCCGGAATTCTGATCGATTCCAGGAACGGAGGCTCGGGGATCGTCGCGCTGAACAAGGCTCCGGCGCCTTGGCCGGGCAGCTCATTTTCTGTTCCGTCAACGAGCTTCGTTTCGGTCCTGGCCTATGGAACGATTGAGTCCGGCACAGTACTGACCGGTTCTGGTGACCCGGCCGCAGGAATTCTTGCTGGCTACAATCCCAACAACACAGATACTGTCGACGGCAATGTCCATGGCAGCGTCTCCGTCGACGATTACGCATCCATTCTCGCGCCGGCGGGCACCGACGGTATACGCGGCATCAACTACGGCACCGGGACCGTAACGATTATCGCTGAAGCCGGAGCAACCATTACCGCCGGACGGAGCGGCATCAGCGCGCTCGGCTTCGACGGCGGCGATGTAAGCGTCACCAACTACGCGACAGTGACCGGTACGACCGACGCGATCGATGCCACGACGACTTCAACGGGCACCGCGACAATCGACAATTTCGGAACGATCACCGGCGTTGTTCTCACTGGCAATGCGACATTTCACAATGAGGTTGGCGGCCTCTGGAACCTCACGGGCGCCAGCACTTTCACGGGCGGCACGAATATCCTCACCAATGACGGCACTATCGATTCCACCGGAACGGCCAGTATCGCCAGCACCGGAGTCATGGGCTTCCTCAACAACGGGACGATCAATGTCCAGTCGGGCAGCCTGGATATTGGCGCTGTCGTCGCTGGGACTGGAACCTTCACGATTGCCAACGGGGCAACGCTTGAGTTTAACGGCGCAGCAGGAGCAACTGTCAGCTTCCTGGGTGTTCAGGGAACCCTCATCCTCGATCACTCGCTGACTCAGCCGTTTGCCGGGCAAATATCCAACATGAGCGCAAATGCGCTCACGCACGACAGCATCGATCTACTGGATTTGACCTGGACCGGGTTGGGATCGGCCAATTATGTCGCAACGACAGCGACCAGCGGCATCCTGACCGTCAGCGACGGAGCCGGTCACTCCGAAGCGTTCGATCTCGTCAACTACACCGGAGCAGGAATTTTTACGGTACAAAAGGACAGCGGCAACGGCACGCTCGTGTTCGATCCGCCCGCGACCAGCCAGAGCGTCGGCCCAATGGTCGTGCATGATCCGGGTCAGGGTGTGACACCGGTGACGATGCTGGACCCCGGTCCCGCTCAGAGCACGATCGTCGCGACCGCGCCGGGCCAGACGTTGAGCGGCTTTGGTGCCAGCGACACTTTTGTGTTCAATTTCGCCCAGGTCGGCCACACTGTGTTAACGGATTTTCATCCCCTTTCTGATGTTCTCCAATTCGATGAATCGATATTTTCGAACGCGCAGGCCGTTTTGAAGGCCCTGCACGATGATGGTCACTGCAACACGGTGATAACGGTCGACGGCCACGACTCGATCACGCTGACCGGGGTGCCGAAGGCGCAACTGCACGCCGCCGATTTCCATATCCTTTAGCGCGATTCCACTCGAATTGCGGTCGATTTTTGCGAGGGCCCAACGAATGAGCGAACGGCCGAGAGGGGTTTTCGAAGGATTGATCAAGAACCAGCGTAATGGCGCAGTCCATTCCGTTCGAAGGGACGGCCGCTCGGCTGCTCCCCCCATGGCCAAAGGCGCCCGCTTCGGAATGAGCACACTCGGAGCAGCGCGCAACCCGCGTCTCGCCGAAAAGGAAGGCACCATTGTCGGCGGCAGCCGACTCAATAGCAGCGTTCGCGTCCTGTTCGATGGTCGCAAATCCCCGATGTCGCTGCACCGCGACTATATCAGGCTGATCCCGTCTCAATCGGAATAAAAAATTGTCTCCGCCGGCCTGCGCTGGGTGCTCCAGAACCGCTTCGGCGCAATTGTCCAAGCAGATCCTCGAAATGCGGCCGAGCCGCGCGGAGTAGTCATTGGACTGGCTCGTCGAGATTGCTTTTTTCCAGGCGTTTCTCCAATCTCGCGAAGTCGAATTTTTCAAACTGGAAACCCATGTCCATCGAGATCGACCCGATCACGCGATCCGTCGTCCAGCACCGGCTGAGCTCGATCGTGAAGGAAATGGGCGAAGCCATGCTTCGCACGTCCTATTCCCAGATCCTCAACTCCAGTCGGGATTTCTCGCTGGCGATCTGCGACACAAGGGGCCGCCTGATCGCGCAGGCTGACCACATCCCTGTGCATGTCGGCGCATTGCCGTGGGCTACCCTGGCCGTCGAACAGCGTTTCAATGATGTTCGGCCGGGTGACGTCATCCTGCTCAACGATCCCGATCATGGCGGCAGCCATCTTCCCGACCTGACGGCTTTTGTTCCGGTTTTCGATTCACAGCGGCGGTTGCTCTGGACCATCGTCAGGGCGCATCAGAGCGACATCGGTGGCGCCACCCATGGCGGCTACAATCCGTCCGCCACCGAAATCTGGCAGGAGGGGCTGCGCGTCCCGCCGCTCAGGCTCTACGAGGCCGGACGGCTGCGCGACGATCTCCTGGACATGCTGGCATTGAATATCCGCAATCCCCGCGAGTTTCGCGGCGATCTGGCCGCCATGGTCGGGGCCGCGCAGCTTGGAGAACGCCGGCTGTCGCGGCTGTTTGCGGAATTCGGCGCCCCTGTCGTCGAGGCTGCAGTGGAAACGATTCTTGACGCCGCCGAGGCGCAGACCCGCGCGGTAATCTCGACGTGGAAGGATGGCGAGTTTCGCGGCGAGGCATTTCTCGACGACGATGGCCATGGCCGCAATGATATCAGGATTGCCGCGAAGGTGACGAAAGCGGGCAGCAGTATCGAGATCGATCTATCTGATTCCGATCCGCAATCGACGAGCTTTGTCAATTCCTCGCATGCCAATATGCAGGCGGCAGTGGTGATGGCATTTGCGTATCTGATCGACGCAGACATTGCAAAGAACGCGGGTGCATTACGGCCGCTCAAGGTGGTCGCAAAGCAGGGTACCATCGTTTGGGCCGACCCCGGCCGTCCGGTGACGCTCTGCACCAGCCATCCTTCCAACGAAATCGTCGAGGCGATCATCAAGGCAATGGCGTCCTGTTGCCCGGACCGGGTCATGGCGGGATGGAGCCGCCGTTTCCGTATCGCCATCCAGGGAGAGAATCCGCGAAGCGGACGAAACTTTATCTGGCATATGTTTCAGGCACGGCCCGGCGGGGGCGCTTCGCCGGGCGGCGACGGCTGGTCGTCGATCGGCGAATGGCACACCGTCGGCGGCATCAAGTTCGGAAGCGTCGAGGTCGCTGAAGCGCGATTCCCGCTTTATTTCAAGCGGCATGAATTCCGCCCCGGCTCCGGTGGCGACGGGCAGTTTCGCGGCGGTCTCGGCGTCGAGCTCGATCTCGTCATGGAAACGGCAAAGCCTGCGCGGGCCAACACGGCCGGCGACGGCGTACGCCACGGCCCATGCGGGATTCTTGGTGGTTGTGACGGCGTTCCACATGATTACCGCCTGATATCGGCTGGGCGCGCGGCTCGCGTATTGCGCACCAAAGAGGTCGGTATCGAGGTTCTTCCCGGCGATTGCTTTGAAATACGCTCCTCCGGCGGCGGCGGCTGGGGACCGCCCGAAAGGCGGTTGCCGCAGGCGCGCAAGCGGGATCGGGAACAAGGCCTCGACCTGGCCGGTACGACCGGGCGGCAGGATCCTTGAGATGAGGTTCACGATCGGAATCAACGTCGGAGGCACCTACACGGATCTGGTCGCCATCGACGAGAGAGGCGTCACCGTCTTCGCAAAGGCGCCGTCGACACCGGCCGATCAATCCGTCGGCGTAATGGTCGGACTGGATGAACTTGCTCGTCGATTGCAGCTTTCCCGCGCACAAATGCTGGGCTTCACCGACCGGATTGTGCACGGAACGACGGTTGCGACCAACGCCCTGCTGGAAAGGAAAGGCGCCAGGGTTGCACTGCTGACCACCGAAGGCCATCGCGATGTCATTGAAATGCGCGAAGGTCTCAAGCCAGACCGCTACGATCTTCGCACGCCGCCAGGCGAACCGCTGGTGCCGCGCGAGCTTCGTTTTGGGGTTCGTGAGCGGTTGAAGGCCGACGGCAGCACAGCAATTGCTCTCGACGATCAGTCCCTCGGCGAAGCTATCGCTGCAATCAAGCAGGCCGGCGCGACATCGCTCGCAATCTGCTTTCTGCATTCGTATCTCAACCCGGCTCACGAAATCGCGGCAGCCGAGCGCGTGGCGCGCGAGTTGCCCGGGGTAAGCGTCTCGCGATCAAGCGACGTACTGCCGCAGATCAAGGAATATGAGCGCGTCTCGACGACAATCGTGAATGCCTATGTCGAGCCGCTGGTACGGCGCTATCTGACCAAGCTGCAACACCGCCTCGTCGAAGCCGGCTTTGAAGGCAGCCTCTTCATTGTGTTGTCGCATGGCGGCATGGCTCCAGTGGAGGAGGCCGCGCGTCTCGGCGCGGGTACGGTACTGTCCGGCCCGGCAGGCGGCGTTTCCGGCGCGCGGCGCTGTGCTGAAATGCTCGGTATTGCCGACCTGGTGCCGTTCGATATGGGGGGAACCAGTACCGATATTTCGTTGATTTCAGATGGGCGCGCCTCGCTCTCGACGGAAGGTATGCTTGCCGGGCAACGCATCGCGTTGCGCAGCCTCGACATCGCCAGTATCGCTGCGGGTGGCGGCTCGATCGCAAGCGTCGATGCCGCAGCCACGCTTCGCGTTGGACCCGAAAGCGCCGGCTCCGTGCCGGGGCCCGCCTGTTATGGCAACGGTGGTGTTGCCGCCACCGTTACGGACGCAAATATCGTTCTTGGCTATCTCGATGCGGCCAATTTCATGGGGGGAAGCCGTCCGCTCGATCGGGGCGCAGCGGAGGCTGCCATCGACCGCATCGCAGCCTCACTCGGCCTCTCCCGGGGTGAGGCCGCAGGCGGCATCTACCGGATGATCAATTTGAAGATGGCCGACGGCATCCGGCTGATGACATTGCGCCGCGGCGTCGATCCGAGAGGCTTTGCGCTGCTCAGTTTTGGCGGGGCAGCAGGTCTGCACGCGGTCGAAGTCGCGCGCGAACTCGATATCAAGCGCGTTGTCGTTCCGACCACGGCTTCCGTGCTGTCGGCATGGGGCATGCTCAACAGCTCCTTGCGCTATGAGGTGAGCCGAACGCATTACGGCGCGGGTGAGCGCATCTCGGCGGAAGGGTTGCGCGCGATATTTGCACGATTGGATGAGCAGGCCGTGAGGCGCCTTCGTAGCTGGTTCGCTGGCGATATCGCGACCGAGCGCTCAGCCGAGATGCGCTATGGCGAGCAGATATTCGAGATCGATGTTCCGCTCGATGACATCGATTGGGCCGCGCCTTCCCTGGTCGACCAGGTTGAAGATCGTTTTCACAGGCGTCACGAGGAGCTCTACACCTATGCCTCACGCGACCAGGAAGTCGTGTTTGTCAATGCCCGCGTCGCAGCGATCGGCCGGGTTGCCACCCACGGCGTGAATGCAAGGCCGGCATCGTCGCGGTCGACCAGTACGCCCCGGACACGTCCGGCGTTTTTTGGCAAATGGCAGGACGTCCCGGTCTATTCGCTGGAATCCCTTTCGCCGGGTCAGGCGTTCGAAGGTGTTGCGATCATCGATGCCGAAACCACCACCGTCATTCTCAACAAGAATGACCGCGTAACCGTGAACGCGCTCGGCTGGCTCGACATCGAAGTAGCCGGCGCCGGCGAGGCGGGCGGGAATTTGTCGCGCAGCCCGTGAACTTCGCGGTCGGAGCGCCTTCGGTCGATGCCCGGTTCGAATCGACAACCGACCGATCAATAGCGCGGGTCGTACATCTGGGATTCGATGAACGCCATCAGGTCGTTCGGCTTCGGCGCGGTCGCAAGGCCGCGCTTGTAGGCGACTTCGGCGACGGCGGCGGCGATGTGCGCCGAGACCTCACGGATTCTCGGCAGCGCCGGATAGAGGCTGCCCTGGTGGATGTCGTCCTGGTTGACAAGATAGGCAAGCGTATGTGCGGCCGCCATGAACATCTCGTCGGTCACCAGCCTCGATCCGCTTGCGATTGCGCCAAGGCCGACACCGGGGAAGATGTATGAATTATTGCCCTGTCGCGGCACGAAGGTCTTGCCGTCGAGTGTCACCGGATCGTAGGGGCTGCCGCACGCAAATAGCGCCCGCCCGCCGCTGTGACGATAGGCTTCCTCGGCAGAGCATTCCGCCTTCGAGGTCGGATTGGATAGCGCAAACACGATCGGCCGATCGTTGATCCCGGCCATGGCATGCAGCACTTCCGGCGTGAAGGCGCCGCCGACGGCCGCAACGCCGATGATTGCGGTTGGCTTCAGCGTCCGGATCGCGGTCAGGAAGTCGTCGACCGGCGTGTGATCGTGCGCGTAGCGCAGCTTGTGTTCGGTGAGACCGGCGCGGTTCTTGACCACAAGGCCGCGAGAGTCTGTTAGCCAATTTCGCCTGAGCGCGTCGGCCTCGGACAGCCCCTCTGCCATCATGGCGGAAACGATCAGGTCGGCGATGCCGGTCGCAGCCTCTCCCGCGCCGAGGAAAAGCACCCTTTGATCGGCAAGTTTTTCACCGCTTACGCGCAGAGCCGAAAACAACCCGGCAAGCGCCACCGCTGCCGTCCCCTGGATATCATCATTGAAGACATTAATCTCATCGCGGTATTTGTGCAGAAGACGGAAGGCCGAGTGATTGGCGAAATCCTCGAACTGGATCAAAACATTCGGGAAGGCGGCGCGCGCCGCGTTGACGAATTCATCGACGAATGCGTCATAGGCGGCGCCGCTCAGGCGCTTTTGTCGCAGACCGATATAATATGGGTCGTTGAGCAATTCCTCGTTATTAGTGCCGACGTCCAGCATGACCGGCAGGCAATGCTCCGGGTGCACGCCGGCACAGGCGGAATAAAGCGAGAGCTTGCCGACTGGAATGCCCATGCCGTGCGCGCCAAGGTCGCCCAGGCCCAGGATGCGTTCGCCGTCGGTGACGACAATGAGCTTGGCTTGATACGGCCAATTGGCCAATAGCTCCGCGATGTGTCCGCGATCGTTGGCGCTGATGAACATGCCGCGTGGGCGTTGGAAGATCAGCCCGAACCGCTGGCAGGCGAGCCCCACCGTAGGGGTATAAATCAGCGGCTGGATTTCATCGATATTGTCGCACACGACGCGGAAGAACAGCGCTTCGTTTCGGTCGTGAAGCGAGTTGAGCGCTATGTATTTTTCCAGGTCGTTGGGCAGGGTGCGCAGATTGACGAGGACGCGCGCGACCTGTTCCTCCATCGAAAGCACATGCGCGGGCAGGAAACCGCGCAGACCCAGGGCGTCCCGTTCGTCCTCCGTGAAAGCCGTCCCCTTGTTGAGCAGCGGGTCTCGCAACAGCGCCAGCCCGCGGGGTGAATCGGACTGGTACGAACTCGGCACGGCCCGGACTGGCATGCTCATGATGTTTCCCCCGTAGTTTTTTTTAACTTCCACGATCCACAGCTCGGGGCCGGGAAGTGGTTGGCTTGCAGCAAGACCGGGAATGCGGCCTTCTTGCGCAGTAACCACTGCTTGGCAGAATTCCCGGTCGAAAGCAACGCGGACCGCCCGTTGCGCCCCATCTGCGAACGTGAACTCGCATATCGTCGCGCAGACTCGGGATCTTGAACAGGCGACGCCTGCACCTCACCATGAGAGGCCTGCCGTGACGGAATGAGCTTAGCCGCCGATCCGAATTGACTCCAGATGAATCAAAATTCTAATACTCAGATTATCGCCGGAGTGGGGCTATCAGAGGACGATTTGCTCCATTTTTGGACAGTGCATTGCAAAATGAAAGCAACCGGAAAGCCCTTTCATGCGTGTCGTTAATGTCGCCGCCGCTCAGATGGGTCCGATCCAACGGTCCGAAAGCCGGCAAGTCGTCATCCCGCGCATGCTCGCATTGATGGACGAGGCCAAGGCGCGCGGGGCCGATCTCATCATCTATCCGGAATTGGCGCTCACTACATTTTTTCCGCGCTGGTACATGGAAGACCAGGCCGAGGTCGACGCCTGGTTCGAGCGCGAGATGCCGAATGCGGCGACCATGCCGCTGTTTGACCGTGCAGCGGAATACGGCATGGCGATGAGTTTCGGTTACGCGGAACTCACGCCCGACGGCCATCACTTCAACACATGTATCCTTACCGACCGAACGGCGAGGATCATCGGCAAGTATCGCAAGGTGCACTTGCCGGGCCACGCGGAATTCGATCCCGAACGCGCATTCCAACACCTCGAAAAGCGCTATTTCGAGCCGGGCGATACCGGTTTTGAGGTGTGGCGCACGATGGACGGTATTTTCGGCATGGCAATCTGCAACGACCGTCGTTGGCCGGAGACTTATCGCGTGATGGGCTTGCAAGGCGTGGAAATGGTCATGCTCGGTTACAACACACCCTCGGTCAATTCCCAGAAAAGCGAGGAAGGCCCCGAGAAGCGGCTGTTCCACAACCGCCTGTCCGTGCAGTCGGGAGCCTATCAGAATTCGACCTGGGTCGTTGCGGTCGCCAAGGCTGGCCTCGAGGACGGATTTCCGCTCATCGGGGGCAGTTTGATCGTTGATCCCGACGGCGAGATTGTCGCGGAGGCCAGCACCGAGGGCGACGAGCTCCTGGTCCACGCTTGCGACCTCGACGCAACCGTCTTCGGCAAGAAAACGATCTTCGACTTCGCCCGCCATCGTCGCATCGAGCATTACGGCTTGATCACCAGCCGTGCCGGCGCGGTGCCTCCGCCGGAAACATGAGACTCAACGCCCTTGGGGTTCGACAGGCGCATGCCGATGACTGGATTCTCACTTCGCGATCTCAGTTCTCACGATCGCTACAAGCTGCTATGCGGGGTTGTGATTCCACGTCCCATTGCGCTCGTCACCACGCTCGATGCCAATGGCGCAGTCAACGCGGCGCCGTTCAGCTTCTTCAACGTCTTTTCCGAAAACCCGCCACTGGTCGTGCTGGGATTGCAGCACAAGACCGATCGCAGCCCGAAGGATACCACCCGCAACGTCCAACGCGACGGCGAGTTCGTCGTCAACATGGTTGACGAGGCGCTCGCCTCCGCCATGAACGACTGTGCGGTCGATTTTCCGTCCGGCGAGAGCGAGGTGACCGCGCTGGGACTTGCGATCTCGCCGTCGGTGGACGTCAGGGTTCCGCGCCTCGCGGCAGCGCCATTCTCGCTGGAATGCAAGCGAAGCGTTTCGCTCGTCTTCGGGCCCGGACGTGAGCTTCTGGTCGGCGAAGTACTGCGCGTCCACGCCCGCGAGGGACTGGTCGACACGGAGAACATGTACGTCGATCTTGCGGCCTACAGGCCAATCGGCCGGCTGTTCGGCAACCTCTATACCTATCAGCGCGAGTCGTTTGCCATGGACCGTGAAACCCATTCGCAATGGCAAGCGAAGCAGCCAAAGACGCCTGAAGTCTAGTGTGGCGGCTCAGAAGTCCGCATCACACTAGTTTCGCGAAAGCTGGACAGCGCCAAGCGCCATGGTCGCGGCAGCCTGTGTGGGGTCGATGACGGGAATGTTGAGCGCCTCTTCCAGGGGTTTTCGCAGCCGCGCCATGCCGGCACAGCCCATGACGATCGCGCCGGCGCCATCCTCGTCCTTGAGGGCGCGCCCCACCTCAATCATCTTTGCGAGTGTCCCGGCGCCCGATGCGGTTTCGGCCACGCTCATGTTGAGCGGCCTCTCGCCCGCCAGGCGGTCCATCAACCCCATCTGACGAAGATAGCGGATGTGCCGGCGTATCGAGCGCTGCGCGATGGCGATGACGCCGAAGGTTTCCGCGCGCGTCATCGCCGTCAGCACTCCGCATTCGGCGATGCCAAACACGGGCCGGTCAGTTCCCTCCCGGCACACATGCAATCCCGGATCGCTGTAGCAGGCGATCACGAAGGCGCTCGCGCTGTTGTCGCTCTCGATCAGGCGGCGCAGCGGCATCGCCACGCTGTCGACATCGGACTGGCTCTCGATCCCGTAAGGACCTTCGGCCAGCGTGGTGCAGACAATCTCCGGCCCGTCCGCAAAGTCGAGCGGTTTGAGCGCCTCCTCAAGTCCCCTTGTCACCTCGACATTGGAATTGGGATTGATCACGAGGATGCGCGGGCGGATCATGTATTGCAACTCGGCACGGCTTGCGGTGACTGGCGTAGTTTGCATATTTTCGACCGCCGGTCTTGCGCAGTCCAGCGATTTCTCGCCCGCAGCCGGCCGAGGTTACTCACTTTGGAGGATTCCATGACCGAACCCGTCTACGATATCGTGATCAGGGAGGGACGGGTCGCAACCGCCTCGGATGTTTTCGACGCCGATGTCGCCATCACGGGCGAAAGCATCGCGGCCATTGGCCGCGGTCTTGCCTCGGGTAAGCGTGAAATCAACGCGCGCGGTAAACTTGTGCTGCCCGGCGGCGTCGACAGCCACGCCCATATCGAGCAACTCTCCGCCGCCGGTATCATGAATGCAGATACGTTTGAAAGCGCCACGACCTCGGCTGCTTTCGGCGGCACCACCAGCGTCATCTCGTTTGCGGCCCAGCATGTCGGCATGAAACTGCCGCAGGTGCTGGCGGACTACCATGCGCTCGCCAGGCGCGGCGCAGTCATCGACTATGCCTTCCACATGATCATCGCCGACCCGACCCCGGAGACGCTCGCTAACGATATTCCGGCGTTGGTGAAGGACGGGCACGCCTCGATCAAGATCTTCATGACTTACGACCGGCTGAAAATCGACGACGAGCCCTTGCTTGATATTCTCGTCGCGGCACGACAATCCGGCGCCATGCTGTGTGCGCACGCGGAGAACCACGGCATCATCGCCTGGATGGTGAAGCGGTTGCTGGCCCGCGGCTACGCCCACCCGAAATACCACGCCATCAGCCATGCCAGGTTTTCGGAAGCCGACGCCTTCAATCGCCTGATCGGAATGGCAGCATTGGTCGACCAGCCGATCATGATCTTTCACGTCTCGACGGCGGAAGGCGCAAGGGTCATTCGCGATGCGCGCGGGGAGGGGCTGAAGGTCTTCGCCGAGACCTGTCCGCAATATCTCTTTCTCACCGCTGAGGACCTGAACAAGCCCGGAGCGGAGGGAGCCAAATGGATGTGCAGCCCGCCGCCGCGCAGCGCAGCCGATCAGGAGGCGCTCTGGAAGGCGCTGGCACTCGGCGATCTGCAGACCGTTTCGTCCGATCATGCACCCTATCGTTTTGACGAGAGTGGAAAATTGCGCGCCGGTCCAAATCCGAACTTCAAGCAGGTGGCGAACGGCCTGCCGGGCCTCGAGGTTCGCCTGCCGTTATTGTTCGATGCGATGGTGTCGAAGGGTCGGCTGGGTCTGGAAAAATTCGTCGATCTGACCGCAACGGCGCCCGCGAAGATCTACAATCTGCATCCGCGCAAGGGTTCGATTGCCGTGGGAGCCGACGCCGATATCGCGATCTGGGACCCGGCGAGGGAGGTCACGCTTTCGGATGCGAGAATGCACGATCTTGCCGGTTACACGCCTTACGCTGGCCGAACGGTGCGCGGCTGGCCGGTCACCGTGCTGTCGCGCGGGCGTGTGGTCATCGCCGACGAACGAAGGGTGGCCGAACCCGGTTCCGGACGCTTCATCGCGCGTACCGGTGGGGAAGCCGCAAAACCCACCGGACGGCTGGTGGCGGACATGGATCCCGAGCGGAATTTCGGTGCAAGCCTGCTGTGAGCGCATGGCGGCGCGGCACGGAAATTGAAACAGGAATTGAAGGCCCCGCTCGAGGCGAACATCGGAATTCCGCTTGGCGCATATTTTGCTTAAGATACGCTGGGTGAGGATATTTAACATGCGGTTAGGCAAGCGAGAGATCGGCTCTCCTTGTTGAATCCAGAGGGTAGAAGAATGCGGGTTTGGAATTGCAATCTTGTGTCAGGTGCGATCGCGGTAATGCTGCTTTTGCTCGCCGCTCAGCCGGTTCGGGCGCAGTCCCGCGCCGAGACATTGCGATATGTCACCGGTGCCTCCGTCAACACGCTCGATCCGAACGTGCCGGGCACGACCCGCGAGGCTTTCGCGGTGAGTCTGAGCACCTACGACCGGCTGGTGTCGTTCGGCCGCAAACAGCTGAATGGCAAATGGGTATTCGATCTCGACACGATCACCGGCGAACTCGCTGAATCCTACGACGTCAGCGCCGACGGACTCAAGATCACCTTTCATCTGCGCAAGGATGCCAGGTTTCAAGACGGGACACCCGTCACCGCCGAAGACGTGAAGTGGTCGCTCGACCGCGCGGTTACGGCGCCGGTGCTCGGCAAGGCTCAGCTCCTCACGGGGTCCCTGACCAGCGCCGATCAGTTCAAGGTGATCGACCCCTCAACCTTCGAAGTGACGTTGCCCAAACCGGACAAGCTGGCCTTGCCGAATCTTGCGACCGTCTATCCGATCATCATCAACTCCAAAGTCGCCAGGGCGAACGCGACTGCCGACGATCCCTGGGCGATCGCCTGGCTCAAGGAGCACACCGCAGGCAGCGGTGCTTATATGATCGAAAGCTTCAAACCCGGCGAACAGGTGATCATGAAGCGTAACGAGGCCTGGAATCGCGGCACGCCGGACAAGTCCGCGTTCTTCAAGCGGGTGATCGTGCAAACGGTGCCGGAGCCGGCGACGCGGGCCAATCTGGTTGAGCGCGGCGACGCCGACATCACGGTCGACCTGCAGGCCAGCGACGTGCAGGCGCTGGAAAGCAAGGGCACGCTGAAGGTGATATCGACACCGCAGTACAATTCCGTCACCTTCATT
Source organism: uncultured Alphaproteobacteria bacterium (assembly GCA_963721935.1). GTDB lineage: Bacteria > Pseudomonadota > Alphaproteobacteria > Rhizobiales > Xanthobacteraceae > Bradyrhizobium. The sequence goes on along the minus strand of CAVRMY010000008.1, from coordinate 274,686 downwards.
TCGATGAACAACACGATCCCGCCGTTCGACAATATCAATGTGCGGCGCGCGATCGCCTATGCGCTGCCTTACGACGACATGTTCAAGGCGGCGCTGTTTGCCCGCGGCACCCCGCTGTTCGGCGCCACCTGGACCGACGGCAGGCCGACGACCAGCGCGTTTCCGTTTCCTCAGCCGATCAAGCTCGATCTCGATAAGGCCAGAGGTTACCTGAAGGCCGCCGGAATGCCGGACGGCTTCTCGACCACCTTCAGTTTCAATGTCGGGCAGGCCTCGACCGCCGAGCCGATGGCGGCGCTGGTCAAGGAGTTGCTCGGCAAGATCGGCATCAAGGTCGACATCCAGAAACTGCCGGATGCGCAGATGTCGACCCAGATCAACGAGAAGAAACTACCCTTCTTCACCGAAGGCATTATCGCCTGGCTGCCCTCGACCGACTATTTCTACCGCAATTTTTATACCGGCAATCAGCGCTGGAACTACTCCAGCATCAACAATGCCGAACTCAACGCGCTTGCCCAGGAGGCCCGTTTCGAGCCGGACAAGGCGAAGTACGACGAGGACGGCAAGAAGCTCAACGCCATCCATGTCGCCGAGATGCCGCAGATCGCGCTATGGCAGCCGAGCCAGGACGCTGTGATGGCCGCATCGCTTGACGGCTATACCTACCAGTTCCACCGCCAGGTCGATTACCGCGACCTCCGCCGCAAGTGAGCCGCCGGACGACATGAGAAGCCTGGGCGCAACGATCGCAAGGGCAGCGAAGCGTTTCATGTCTTCGCTGCCTGCGCTGTTCGGTGTGCTGGTTTTTACATTCCTGCTGATGCGGGTATTGCCTGGCGATCCCGCGGTATTCTTTGCGTCAGGACCCAATGCGGGCAAGGAGGAGATCGAGGTGATCCGCCGGCAGATGGGGCTGGACAAGCCAGTGCCGGAGCAATTGCTGCTTTACCTCTACGATGTCGGCCGAGGCAACCTCGGGAAGTCGCTGATGACCGGCCAGGCGGTCACGACGGATTTGCGCGAGCGCCTGCCGGCCTCGCTCGAACTGACGCTGACAGCGTTGCTGATAGCCCTGGTGTCGGCAATTCCTCTCGGCGTGCTCGCGGCGTTGAAACCGGGCTCTTTGATCGACCATGGCGTGCGGATGTTTTGCGCGCTCGGCGTTTGCGTGCCGACCTTCGTTTCAGGCCTCTTGCTGATCTATGTCTTCTACTATCTCCTCGGTCTCGCGCCTGATCCGACCGGGCGTGTCGACGTTTTCACATCGTTGCCCCCTGTGCGCACCGGCTTTTTGACAATCGATTTCCTGCTCGCGGGAGATTTCGACGGATGGTGGGCCGCGTTTCGCCAATTGATCCTGCCGGCGATGACGATGGCTCTGTTTGTGATAGCACCGTTGGCGCGTATCACTCGCGCTTCGATGCTGGTCTCGCTCGGCAGCGATTTCATTCGCACCGCGCGTTCGGTCGGGCTCTCCTGGTGGCGCGTTGTGGTGACCTATGCGTTGAGGAACGCGATTTTGCCTGTCATCACCATTGCCGGCATCGTGTTCTCGACCATGCTCGGCGCCAATGTGCTGGTCGAGAAAGTCTACTCCTGGCCAGGTGTCGCTTCTTACGCGCTCGATGCCCTGCTGTCCTCCGACTATGCACCGGTACAGGGATTCGTGCTGCTGATGGCGAGCATATTCGTCGTGGTGAATCTCCTCGTCGATGTCCTCTATGGAATCGCCGATCCGAGAGTGTCGATCTGATGGCGAGCGCGACCCTGCGTCATACGGTCTGGATCTTGCGCGGCAATCCGCTCACCGGAATTGCCGCGGCCGGCGTCGCCTTGCTCGTGCTGATCGCGATCCTGGGGCCGACGATCGTGCCTTACGATCCGATCGCGTCGAACGTGTCACAAGCGCTGATGCCGCCAAGCGCTGCGCACCTTGCCGGCACCGATCAGCTTGGTCGCGATACGTTCAGCCGGCTTGTTGTCGCGACGAGGCTCGACCTCGTCATCGCCGTTTCCGCGGTCGGTATCTCCTTTGTGCTCGGAGCGGTGATCGGCGCCTTTTGCGGTTATGCGGGTGGCCGGCTGGACAGATCGGTCGGCCGCTTTGTCGACGTGATGATGGCTTTTCCGCTCTTCGTTCTGGCGATGGCGATGGTGGCGGCGCTCGGCAATCGCGTCGAGAACATCGTGATCGCAACCGCCATCATCAACCTGCCCTTCTACATTCGCTTCGCGCGTGCGGAGGTTAATGTTCGGCGCAACGTCGGCTGGGTTGAGGCAGCTCGTGCCAGCGGGGAGAGCCACGTTTCGGTGGTGTTGCGCTTTCTGCTTCCGAATGTGCTTCCGGCCATGGCGGTACAGGTGTCGCTCAATCTGGGTTGGGCCATTCTCAATGCCGCGGGACTCTCGTTCATCGGCCTTGGCGTCAAACCGCCGACCCCGGAATGGGGCATCATGGTCGCCGAGGGCGCTCGTTTCATTTCGACGGGCAAATGGTGGCTGGTCGCATTTCCGGGTCTGGCGCTGATGCTCGCCGTCTTGTGTTTCAACCTGCTCGGCGACGGGTTGCGGGACATTCTCGACCCTCGAATGCGGACATGACCGGGCCGCTGCTGCGAATAGAGGACCTTCACGTTACGTTTTCGACGCGCCGCGGGCTTGTCGAAGCGGTGCGCGGGGTCACGCTTTCGCTTGGCGAGGGCGAAATGCTCGGTTTGGTCGGCGAAAGCGGATCCGGGAAGTCGGTCACCGGCTTTGCCACCACGCGGTTGCTCGATACGGCAGGCCGAGTGACCGCGGGCAAAATTCTGTATCGCGGACGGGACATCACGAAAGTACCGGACAGCGACTTCCGTGTCCTGCACGGCGCCGCGATGTCGATGATCTTCCAGAACCCGCGCGCCGCACTCAATCCGATCCGCGCTGTCGGTCTTCAGATCGCCGATGCGATTCTCAGTCACAGGCGTATCGGAAAACAGGAAGCCGCCGAAGAGGCGCTGAAACTCCTCCGCGCGGTTCAGATCCGCGATCCCGAAAAACGTATGTCGGCCTATCCGCACGAGCTATCGGGGGGCATGTGCCAGCGGGTGATGATCGCGATTGCGATCTCCTGCAACCCGATGCTGTTGATAGCGGACGAGCCGACGACCGGTCTCGACGTTACGACGCAAAAAGTGGTGATGGATCTCCTGGCGCAGATCGCGGCCGAACGCGGGATGGCGACGATCCTGATCACGCATGACCTTGGCCTGGCGGCCCAATATTGCCGGCGGATCGTGGTGATGGAAAAGGGCCGTCTGGTCGAGGAGGCCGCGCCGGAGAGGCTCTTTCATCACCCGCAGCACGCCTATACCAAGCGCCTGGTCGCCGCATCGCCAACCGCTGCCTCGCGGATCGAAGACCTTGTGGCGGACGAGGAGAGGAGCCAATACCTCGCCGTGCTGGCCGCCTGCAAACCTCGGCCGCAGCCGCCGCCAGGCACCCCGCCGCTCCTGGAGGTGAGGAATCTCGTCAAGCAGTATGACCAAGGGGCGCCGGCCGTTTCCGATTTTTCCATGGTCATGGTGGCCGGTGAAAGCGTCGGGCTGGTCGGGGAATCCGGTTCCGGCAAGACCACCATCTCGCGCATGATTTGCCGGTTGATCGACCCAAGCGCGGGTGAAATCCTGTTCGACGGCCAATCGATCGGTCACCTGCCCGCGCGCGACTTCCATCGCTCGCCGATGCGAAAAGATATCCAGATCGTTTTTCAGGATCCAAATGAAAGTCTGAACCCGCGCTTCACGGCCTTCGACTGTATCGCACATCCACTATTGAGGCTCACCGGCATGCGGCCGGGCGAGGCCTTGCAGCATCGGGTTGAAGAGTGCGCGCGGCGCGTCGGACTACCGCTGGAGCTTTTACCGCGCTTTCCGCATCAACTGTCCGGGGGTCAAAAAGCCCGCGTGGGCATCGCGCGAGCCATCGCCTGCCGGCCACGCCTGTTGGTGCTCGATGAACCCACCGCCGCGCTCGATGTCTCGGTGCAGGCGGTGGTGCTGCAATTGCTGGACAGGTTGAGGCGCGAGGATGATCTGGCGCTGCTTTTCGTCAGCCACGACCTCAACGTGGTTCGTATGATGTGCGATCGAACCATTGTTCTGCGCGACGGTCGCATCGTCGAGCAGGGCGAGAGCAGGGCTCTGTTCGACAACCCGCAGACCGATTACACCCGTGAACTTGTCGGCGCGGTTCCCCACATCAACCTGCCTGCGGGCGATGCCATCGAGGCCCGATCATCATGACATTCGCGCTCGATCACGTAGTGATAAACGCCTTGTTCGACATGGATCGCGCGGCGGCGTCGATGTCGCAGCTTGGGTTCACGATTACGCCGCGCGGGTATCATTCGCTCGGCTCGATCAATCATCTGATGATGTTTGAAGGCCATTATCTGGAGCTGATCGGCCTGCCGTCGGGGACGGATATCCTGCGCAAGGAGGTCCTTGAAGGTCCACGCGGCCTGAACGGACTGGTGTTCCAGGCCGGCGATGTCGATGCGTGCCTGGGCCAACTTCGCAACAGCGGCCTCAAGATGCTCGAACCGCAAAGTTTCTCACGGCCGGTCGTGATCGACGGCGTTGAGCAGCTCGCGCGATTCCGGACGATTCGCACGGCGCCGAATCTGTTCGAAGCCGGACGGGTCTATTACTGTCAGCATTACACGCCGGAACTGGTCTGGCATCGCCCCTGGATGTCTCATGCCAATGGCTGCACCGGTCTGAGCGAGCTGGTCGTGGTGACCGCCGAGATGCAGAAGGATTTACAGCTTTTTGCCAGGGCGGCGCAAGCGAGTTTGGAAAATCGAGGCAGCGAACTCTGGACCATTGAACTCGACGGCGGATTTCGAATTACGCTGATGTCACCGGCGCGCTACGGCGACCGCTACGGGGAGCGATGTATCGAGGCCGATGGCCGCGGCAGCTTCTTTGGTGCCCTTGTGATCAAGGCTCCCGACCTTGGGCGCATCCATGACCTTGCGGCTCCCAATGCCGAGCTGCGCTCGAGCGCCGCAGCGAATTCATTTGCCGTTCTGGTCCCGTCCCTTAACTCGCTGATCGAGTTTCGCAACGATCGGTAATTCAGGCGCAGCTCCGGTTTTCCTGGCCGGAAGCTCCCCTATTGCGCTGGTTCCGTGAGCAGGTGTCAATTCGGCAACTTGGCCGCGAAAGGCGAGTGGCGAAGACACAGGCAGCCCTTTGGATCCTGCCATAACCGTTCCTGCTCGTGCAAAAGACCGATCGCGCGCGCCACAGCATTGAATTCGTATGTTGAGAAGCGCTCGGCGATATCGGTGAAATAAAGCGGTGTCTTTTCGAGGATTCCGGCGATATCTTCCGCAAGCCGGCCGATGAGCTCCAGCGACGCCTTGTCTGCCTCGGAATCGGCCTTACCGCCGAGATAGTCTGCGATTTTCGCCGTATCGGCATAGGCATAAGTAATGCGTTCGTAGCGCTCCTTCGGAATTCCCTCCGAGATGGTCGCGTCGATGCCTACTTTCGCGGTCGTCGGAACCACGCCGTGCGGCGTCGGCGCCAGTGAGGGATCCAGCGGTTTGCCGCGCGCATTGCCGACGATCAGGATATCGCGGTCGCCCTGGACGCGGGTTGCAATCGCCCATTCGACTTCAACTGGATCGAAGACGTCGATATCGTCATCCACGACGACGACGTGCTTGATATCCATGACTGACAAGGCGGCAAGCAGCGCGTTCTTGCCGTCTCCGGCCTGCTTCCTGATCGAGATGACCGCATGCCAGAAGGTAACACCACCCATCGTCATGTTGATGTCCTTGACGACGACACCCGCGGTTCGCAATGCCTGCCGGATCGCGGCATAGCGGGTCGGCGCCATGAGCCAGGTATTTTCCCAGGGCATGTGGAGTGCGTAATAGATGGCGTCGCGGCGCATCGTCACCGCCTTCACCCGGACGATCGGGTTCCAGTGCAGGCCGCCCATCAACCAGGTGAATTCGCCGAACCGTCCTTCCGGATGGGTCCAGCCCGTCGGCAGCACCTCGGCCTCCAGAACAATTTCCGCATCCGCGATATGGGGAATATCTACCGTCTCACAGGGCGCAAGCTTGACCGCTTCCCCGCGAATGCCGCCGGCTATCGCCATTTCGTCGGTACCGAGCGGCGCCTTGAACCCGGCGCCAAGCAGTTCGATGGGATGGGTGCCGATGCTGATCGAAATCGGCAAGGGCCGCCTCGCCTCATAGGCACGCTGAACGAACAGCCGCATGTTGTTCGGCGTCACGATATCGATGCCGGTCAGGTTCTTTTCCTTGACCATGAACCGGTAAACGCCGGTGTTGATTCCATATTCGGGATCGCGCGCCATGACGACGCCAGCGGTAATCATCGGGCCGCCGTCATAGATAGACGACATCGGGATCGGCAGCTTGTAGAGGTCGACGTCCTCGCCCTTCATGACGATCTCGCGCGTCGGCGAAGCTTCGGTGTGTTGGGATGCGATCGGGTTATTGATGCCGTTCTTCAACCGGTCTTCGATCTGCAGATATTCGCTGGCGCCCATCGCCATCATGGCGCGCTCGCGCGACCGGATGATGCCCGATACCACCGGGATGTCGTAGCCAATGACCTTGTGAAAGAACAGCGCCTTGTCGGATTGGTCGACCAGGGTGGCGATGTGGCGGATGTCGATCGGTTGATGGAGGTCGATCAACTGGCCGGCCTGACGCAAGCGATCGAGAAACCCGCGGAACGTCTCGTTCATTCGCTCTATCTCCGTACCTTGCCATCCTGGCTCGCGATCGCCGGCGCTTCGGCTGCAGCCGGTTCATGATGAAGTTTGCTGACGGCCAGGACGCGCAATGCGTTGCGATCAACCTTGTTGGTGGAGGCCAAAGGAAGGCTATCGACAAACCATATTGATCGCGGGTGCTGGTAGGCGGGCGCGTTTTTCAGTGCGTAGGTCTTCAGACTCTCTTCGTTGACGTGGCTGCGTTCACGCCTAACCACGAACGCGACGGGCTTGGTGCCCTTGATATCGTCGTCTACCGGCACGACGCATGCCTGGACGACGTCGGGGTGGGTTTCCAGCATCTTTTCAACCTCACCTGGAAAAATATTCTCGCCACCGCTAACGAACATGTCGTCGGTTCGCCCGATAAAGAAGTAGAACCCGTCGGCGTCGCGACGAAACACATCGCCGGTGATATAGAAGCCATCCGCGGTGATGGGCGACACAATGTCCGGGCGGTTGTGATAGCCATTCATGATCGCAGGGCTTTTCATCTCGAGAACACCGACGTCGGAAGGCTCCCCGTTTTCTCCGATCAGCCTCAGCTGGACCTTTGGGTGTGGATAACCGACCGACATTTCGGGCTGCGGCAATCCTTTCGGATGCGGCCCAAAGACGATGGGTCCGGCTTCGGTGGTGCCGTAGGCATTTGTCACGGCCGCTTTCGGAATGATGCGGTGGATCGCGTCCATCAGGCTCTGGCTCACGGGCGCCGACCCCATGCGCAGGAATTCCACGCTGGAGAGATCGGTTGCCGCCAACCTCTCTTTATCGTTCAACATCATGGCGATCATCGGAGGAACGGCGGTGAGCCACGTGCAGCGATAATCCCCGATCGCCTGCAGATAGAGTTGCGCAGTGAACTGCGGCAGCAAAATCACAGTTGCGTGGGCCGCGCACGCCACCTGGCTCATCGCCAGTGCATTCATGTGGTAGAGCGGAGCCGCGATCAGGAAGCGATGCCGGGTCAAGTCCTGTGCGGCCATGCGCTGCTCGACCACCCAGATATGGCTCTGGTGCGAAAGCACGACGCCCTTGGGGCGACCTGTCGAGCCTGAAGTATAGAGAAACATGGCCGGCTCACCGTTCGCCGCTATGACGGTCGCGAACGGACCCGGTTTCAGGAAAGATGCGAATTCGCTGCCGTCGAAGCGGATGCGGGGCAAATCTTTCGGAGCGCTGTCGAAGCGCTGCGCGTCGCACAACAGGAGTTTGGCGCCGGAGTCGCGAACGATATAGTCGATCGTTGCTGCCGGGAATTTGAAGTTGACCGGCACGGCGACGAAGCCGGCGCGCATGACGCCGTGAAGGCTCGTGAGATATTCAAAGCGGTTGGCCGACAGGATCGCCACCCGCTCGCCGCGCATCAGGCCGCGCGCTGAAAGAGACCGGGCAACGGCGTTGGCCTGGCCCTCGAAATCGCGGTAGCTGAATCGGCGCTCTTTGCCCGCTGCCAAATCGATAATAGCGACCTTGTTGAGATCGTGGTCCGTCGAGGTCAGTGCTCCCAAATTCGAAAACGAGGGATGACCGGACACAGCAGAATCCCGTTCAGGACGGCGGTGTGGTCAGATAGGTGCCGCGCCCACTCGCCAACAGGCGTCCCTCCTTGTCGAAGACCTTGGCTTCCGACACCGACAACTGCTTGCCGAAATGCACGATCTCGCCGCGGATCGTCAAGGTGCCGGGCATGGCGGCACGGTGGTAGTCGACACGCAGGTCCACGGTAGGAACCCCGCGTCCTGTCCTGGAGACCATGGCCCAGTCGGCCGCAAGATCGACGAGTGCGGCGAGGATCCCGCCGTGGGTGTACCCCCGATCGGGATTGACGACCCATTCCTCGCGCCAGTTCGCGGTCAATTCAATTGTGCCATCGCCGACGGCTGTGACCTTCAATCCGAGCCACTGATGGTAGGGACCGCGCGACAACAGCTTCTGGACGTCTTCAATACCTGGAATTTCACTCATCCAACTGAAACCTCTTGTGTCGTGAAGAACGTCAGGGAACAACGACGACCTTGCCGATCACCTCGCGATCCCTGATCAGGCGCAGACCTTCGACGGCCTTTTCAAGCGGCAACACCTCATCGATGACGGGCTTGATCTTTTTCTCGGCGATCATCTTCATGAGATCGGTCAGGTTCTCCTCATAAAAACTGTTCGAGCCGATCACCTTGAGCTCGAAGCTCCATATGTAGCGCAGATCCTCCTTCGGATCATGGCCGGCGGTAGCGCCGCAAACCAGCAGGCTCCCGCCGCGCTTGAGGCAACGCAGCGACGGCACCCAGGTGTCGCCGCCGGTGAAATTGATGACGACGTCGACGCCGCCGTCATGGGTGCGCCGCTGCGGTTTGCCATATTTCTCGATCGCCCATTTCGAGAAGTCGACTTCCTTGTAATTGATAGTCTCGTCGGCGCCCATCGCCTCAAGCCTTGTCATTTTCTCCGCGCTGCTGGCGCAGGCGATGATCTCGGCTCCAAGCAATTTGCCCAGAATAACGCAACCGGTCCCCACCCCGCCGCTTGCGCCGAGGACAAGCACGCGATCACCCTTGCGAATCGTATTGTGGGTGATCAGCATGCGGTGCGCGGTGCCATATGCAACCGGCAAGGACGCCGCCTGCTCGAAGCTGACGACATCAGGCATGGCGATGAGCTGGTCGGCCTCGACGAGACAATATTCGGCCATGCCGCCGTCGAGCATCTCCCCCATCAGGCCCTTTTTCCTGTTGAGTGGATTGACCAGAACACGATCTCCTGTCTTCCAGGCGGAAACTCCCTCACCGATTTCGACGATCTCGCCCGCCATATCGAGCCCGATCACGACGGGAAGCGGCACTTTGATGCCGGGCATGCCCTTGACCGTAAACACATCGTGATAGTTGAACGAGGAGGCGCGCACCCGTATGACAACCGCACCGGGCTTTGCCCTCGGCTTTTGGTGATTGCTCACCAGTTCCAGATTTTCCAACCCGCCGTGCTGGCGCAAAACCAGCGCCCTCATCGTTTCTGGCATTTCATCATCTTCCTGTTCAACGGCAAGCCTGCTTTGAGCCGCATTTGAGCGCGAGCGCAGGCAGTTTCAATCGTTCAACTGTCAATTCCAGGCGATGCGAAGGTTGCTGAGAGGGGCTGCAATATCAAGCCGAATTCCTCGCAACCCACCCATTCGGGCAGAGATTTTCGCACGCTGGAGGGCAGCGAAGTGCGAAATCAACGCGCGCTTTGCATCGTCGTGTCAACGATCAGATCTATGGACGACAGGAGGTCCGCGATCGACCCGTTGCCCCGTCTTTCTAGAAAAAGCGTAACGACGCCGGAAAGCGCGGAGCGCAGATCTTGCGGACTTACAACGTCTTTCCCGGGCCTGAGCGGCAGGCTGTCCGCCAGCAACCGATTTTGCAGCCGTTCGGCCGCAAGCTCCAGCGATTTCACCTTTGAGCGGAACAGCTCGGTCTCGCTGCTGGGCGCAGGCCTTGGGCCGGATTTCAATCCCGAGCGAATGGCCCGCAGCGGCCACACGATCTGTTCGCGCCAGGGAAGACAGGCGTCATCGAGCTTTCCAATCTCGGCCGGCGTCAGCAAAATGCGATGCCTGGCGAGCGCGAAGGTGACCATGAGCAAGATCATGACATCGACACCGGCCTCGTTTTGCAGCTTCAGGCATGCATCGGCTATTCCGGGCCTTGCGTAGATGTCGAGGGCAAAGGCCCAGCTATCGGCTTCGAGTTCAGCCCGCGAGAGCTTCACGGCTCGGTATTCCTGATCGAATTCAATCCGCCCCAACGGCTGACCGCTTTGGTCTCGATTTCGAATAAATCAAGCACCCGCCCAAGCGTGTGGTCGACCATCTGTTCGAGGCTCTCGGGGCGGGCATAGAACGCCGGCACCGGCGGATAGACAATTGCGCCAATTTCGGTTGCCGAAGTCATCGAACGTAGATGACCGAGATGGAGCGGTGCTTCGCGAACCAGGAGGACAAGTCGCCTCCGTTCCTTCAGTACGACGTCGGCCGCTCGCGTCAGCAGCGACGACGTCACGCCCGATACGATTTCGGCAAGGCTTCGCATCGAACAGGGCGCGATCACCATGCCGATCGTCCGGAACGATCCCGAAGCAATCGAGGCGCCGATATTGTCGACCTGGTGAACGACATCGGCCAGAGCGGAAACGTCGGCAACGCCGATATCCATCTCCTGGCCGAGCGTGATCTTCGCCGACCGGCTCATCACCAGGTGGGTCTCGATGCCGGTGCCTTTGAGCAAATGCAGCAGCCGGACGCCGTAGATGGCGCCCGAGGCGCCAGTCATTCCGACGATCAATCGCCGCGGATGTGGATTTATCGGAGCAGAACCAGTATTTCGTCCGACCAACTGTATCCGGGCGACCGGATAAGCACAAAGTCAAAGTGGCGTTAACCTTGCGGAAGATGACAGCGGCAATGACGATGGGTTAGCCTGACCCGATGAAACTTCGAGCCAGCGTCCCGATTTGCGAAGTTCGCACGCACTTGCAGCCTCTCCTTTTTGCGAACCTCGGATTCGAATGGACACCGGAAATCCATGCTTCTAGTGTGGTTTTTGCCGAACCATTATATCGGGCGTAATGGCCAAGTTCGGGTGACCGATCGTGCGCTGAGAGGCTGAAAGCGGCCCGGCGAAGGCGGGCCAGAATCGGACCGGCCAGAATCGGACCGGCCAGGTTCGGACCGGCCGGATTTGAACCGGCCAGATCTGAAAGAGTGTTTCCTGACCTGACGGAGCAAGCGATGGAAGCAAGTCGCAGCAATACGGATACTGCCGGGCAGGGCGCGCGCCCGGATCTGCGCGGTTGGCTGCAGTGGCTCGCCGCCACCGACAGGCTCGCCGTCGCGCGCAAGGGTGTCTCGCTGATTGATGAATTGGCGGCGGTCGCCAAGAAACTCGAAAACGAGCGCGCCGTGCTGTTTCCAATGCCCGGTCAGCACACCATTCCAGTGGTGGCGAACCTGTTTGCCGACCGTAGCTGGATCGCCGATTGCCTTGGCGTTGCCTCCGCCGAACTGCTGCCCCGCTTCCAGCACGCCGTGCGCCATCCGTTGCCATGGGTAGAGGTGATGGCGGGACCGGTGCAGGAGATCGTTCATCAGAAGGTCGATTTGCTCGCCCAGTTGCCGATCCCCAAGCACAACGAACACGACAGCGGGCCTTATATTACCGCGGCGCTGCTGATCGCGCGCAATCCAAAGACTGGCGTTCAGAACGTCTCGATCCACCGTTGTCAGGTCAGCGGTCCCGATCGCATCGGTGTGTTGCTGCTGCCCCGTCACACCCAGCATTACTTCCGCATGGCCGAAGAAGCCGGAGAGGCGTTGGAGATCGCGCTCGTCATCGGCGTTCATCCGGCTTGCATTCTTTCATCGCAGGCGATCGCAGCTCTCGACCAGGACGAAATGGAAATCGCCGGTGCACTGCTCGGCCAGCCGGTTGAGATGGTGAAATGCCGAACCAACCGGGTTCGCGTGCCAGCACTCGCGGAAATCGTCATCGAAGGCCGCATCCTGCCGAAGGTGCGCGAGCCCGAGGGGCCGTTCGGCGAGTTCCCGCAATATTACGGTCCGCGCGCTGACCGCGAAGTCATCCAGGTCGATGCGATCACGCACCGCAAGAGTCCGATTTTCCACACTATCGTTGGCGGCGGGGTGGAGCATCTTCTGCTCGGCGGCATTCCGCGCGAAGCGACGCTTCTGGAGTATCTGCAACGCAGTTTCGCTTCGGTGCGCGACGTGCGCCTCACATGGGGAGGAACCTGCCGCTATCACCTGGCGATTAAGATCGACAAGAAGGGTCAGGGTGAGCCGAAGAACATCATTATGGCGGCGTTCGCAGGCCATTACGACATCAAGCAGGTCGTTGTGGTCGACATGGATGTCGATATCGATGACGTGATGGAAATCGAATGGGCGGTCGCCACCCGCTTCCAGGCCGACCGGGACCTCGTCGTCGTGTCGGGCGCGCAGGGTTCCAAACTCGATCCGTCGTCCGACAACGGCATCAGTGCAAAGATGGGGCTGGATGCGACCAAGCCCCTTTCAGCCGAGCCGATGGAGTACAAACGCATTCACGTCAAAGGTGTCGAGAACGTCGATCTCGGCCAAATACTTCAGGATGATCCGAAGGCGGCTTTTGCGCGGATCGTCGCGGGTTGAGGTACACCATGGCCGAAGCCGCGGGCCAAATAGCGGCCGATGCAATGACGGCCAGACCTGAGTCCGGCTCGCTTTGGGTCGGCCGCTCAATACCTCGCGTCGAGGATTCGGCGCTTCTGACTGGACGTGGCCGCTTCATCGACGATCTCGGCGTTCGCCCTGGCACCCTGCACGCTGCGTTCCTGCGCTCTCCGCACGCTCACGCCGACATCGTGTCGATCGATCTATCCTCGGCCAGGAAGGCGCCCGGTGTGGTCGCGGTGCTGAAAGGCGACGACATCAAGGCACTGACGACGAGCCTCGTCGTCGGTGTCAAGGCCCCGGTCGAATGCTGGCCGATAGCGGTGGGGCGCGTGCGCTATGTCGGCGAACCCGTCGCGATCGTCGTGGCCACCGATCGCTACCTCGCCGAGGACGCCATTGATCTCATTGACGTGCGCTACGAGGTGCGCCCTGCCGTCGTCGATCCGCTTGCGGCGTTGCGCGCGGACGCGCCGATCCTGCACGATGGCTTTGTAGGCAATGTCGCCAGCGACCGGTCGTTTCGCTACGGCGACCCGGAACAGGCATTTGCATCTGCCTTGCGCCGGATCAGCATCGATGTGCGCTATCCGCGCAATTCTTGCACGCCGATCGAAACCTATGGCGTCGTCGCCGAGTACGATCCGGGCGAGGACGCATATGATGTACTGGCAAATTTTCAGGGTCCCTTCAGCATTCACGCGGTGCTGTCGAGAGCCTTGAAGGTCCCGGGCAATCGCCTGCGGCTGCGCACGCCGCCGGATTCCGGTGGCAGCTTCGGCGTCAAGCAGGGCGTCTTTCCCTATATCGTTCTCGTTGCGGCGGCCGCGCGCGCGGCAGGACGACCGGTCAAATGGATCGAGGACCGCCTCGAGCACCTGACCGCATCGGTTTCAGCCACAAACCGGGCCATCACGCTTGCCGCGGCGGTCGCCGATGACGGCCGCATCCTCGCACTCGACTGGGATCAGGTCGAGGACTGCGGGGCGCATTTACGCGCGCCCGAACCGGCAACGCTTTATCGCATGCATGGCAACTTGACCGGCGCTTACGACATCCGCCATCTCGCCGTCCGCAACCGCGTCGTCGTCACCAACAAGACGCCTACGGGATTAAATCGCGGATTCGGCGGACCGCAGGTCTATTTCGCCCTCGAACGTCTCGTTCACCGCATCGCTGTCGAGCTTGGCATCGATCCGCTCGAGGTCATCACCCGCAACCTCGTCCCGGCCGACGCCTTTCCGTACCGGACGGCGAGCGGCGCGTTGCTCGACTCCGGAAATTACCAGGAGGCGATCAGGCGCGGCGTCACGCAAGGAGCACTCGCCGCACTCAAATCGCGCCGCGATGCGGCGCGCGCGCAGGGCCGCCTCTACGGCATCGGTTATACTGCGGTGGTGGAGCCGAGCGTGTCCAACATGGGTTACATCACGACCGCGCTCACACCCGCCGAGCGCCGCAAGGCTGGGCCAAAGAACGGTGCCCAGGCCACCGCGACGATCGCGATCGATCCAGTGGGAAGCGTCACGGTTCACGTCGCCTCGGTCCCGCAAGGACAGGGCCATCGCACCGTTCTTTCACAGGTCGTTGCTGACGTGTTCGGCCTCAAGCCCGCCGATATCAGCATCAATACCGAAATCGATACGGCCAAAGACGCGTGGTCGATCGCATCGGGCAACTACGCCAGCCGGTTCGCGCCGGCAGTTGCCGGCACCGCCAAGCTTGCGGCGATGCGCGTCGCCGAACGATTGGCGCGGATCGCCGCAAGCCAACTGAACACGGAGGTCGAGGATATCGCCTTCGTCGGCGGCCACATCAGGTCAAAGCGCAATCCCGATAACAGGCTTTCATTTTCACGTGTGGCGGGATTGAGCCACTGGTCGCCGGCCGCGCTGCCCGATGGCGTCGGACAGACGATTCGCGAAACGGTGTTCTGGACTCCGCCGGAACTGACGGCGCCGGACGAGGAAGATCACATCAACTCCTCGCTTTGCCACGGCTTCATCTTCGATTTTTGCGGCGTCGAGGTGGACCGGACGACCTTGCAGACGCGGATCGATCGCTACATCACCACGCATGACTGCGGGACCATCCTGCATCCGGCGATGGTCGACGGCCAGATTCGTGGTGGCTTTGCGCAGGCTCTCGGCGCCGCTCTCTACGAGGAATATGCCTACGCTCCCGACGGCAGCTTTCTGACCGGAACCTTCGCGGACTATTTGCTGCCGACCACGGCGGAAGTGCCGGACCCGGTCATCATCCATATGCAAACGCCTTCGCCGTTTACACCCCTTGGCTCAAAGGGCGTCGGCGAAGGCAATTGCATGTCGACACCGGTCTGCATCGCCAACGCCGTGGCCGATGCGCTCGGTGCGACGGATCTCGAATTGCCTCTGGTTCCGGCAAAACTTGCACAGCTCGTGCGTGGCGCCGAGCCCGCGCCGCCTGCGAGCCGCGCCGGCGAGGCAACCGAAGACCGCGGCGGCGACCGGCGTCTGCGCGGTGAGGGCGAGGCGATCGTTACCGCGCCGATTCAGAAGGTCTGGGACATGCTGCTCGATCCAGCGACCCTTCAAGCCGTAATCCCGGGCTGTCACGACGTGCAGAAAATCACGGACACCTACTTCCGGGCCGATGTGACGCTCGGCATTGGTCCGGTGAAGGGCCGATACCGCGCCGAGGTAAAGCTCTCCGATCTTGATCCGCCGCGCGCCGTAACACTTGGCGGGTCCGCCCAGGGTGCACTGGGTTTCGGCAGCGGTGAAGGCCACATCACGCTTCGACCGATCGAGAGCGGCGGCACAGCGATCCGCTACGTCTACAGCGCGACGATCGGCGGCAAAGTTGCCAGCATTGCCGGCCGGCTGCTTGACGGCGCGGCGCGCGTGATCATCGGGCAATTCTTCACGTCGCTGACGCGCAAGGTCGGCGGCGGCCCCTCCGAACAGTCCAGACCTTCTTTCCTCGCACTGATACGCCATTGGCTTGGAGGGAGCCGATGAAACCCGCACCCTTCGATTACGTTCGAGCCGAGCATCTGGACGAGGCGCTGGAGATCCTCGGCCAGGAAGGAAGCGACGCACGCGTCATCGCCGGCGGGCAATCGCTGATGCCGATGCTCAATATGCGGCTGGCGAAACCCAGAACGCTGATCGACATCATGCGACTTCCCGAGCTCGCGCGGATCGAGCGCAAGAAAGCAACGATCATGGTGGGTGCAGGGGTTCGTCAGGCCTCGCTGCTGGACTGGCCGGAGCTCGGTCGATCCTTGCGGCTGGCCGCGCTGGCGTTGCCTTGGACCGGCCATGTGCAGACCCGCAGCAGGGGCACTGTATGCGGTTCTATCGCGCACGCCGATCCCAGCGCCGAACTGCCCCTTATCCTGTGCGCGCTCGGCGGCGAAGTGCACTTGCGCAGCACCAGACGGCGGCGGCGCGTGGCGGCGAGAGATTTTTTCGCCGGGATGATGGCGACCACGCGTGCCGATGATGAATTGATCGAAGCGGTGTCGTTTCCTGCCGACCAGCAGCGATGCGCGTTTCGTGAGGTCGCCCGCCGCCATGGCGACTTCGCCATCGTCGCTTGCGCGGCGGTGGCGACGACAGCGGGCGTGCGCCTTTCGATCGGCGGCGTTGCGGACATGCCGGTGTCGCGCGATCTGCCGCGGCTCGATGGAAGCGCGCTTGAAGACGCCTTGAATGCCTTCGCCTACGAGCTCGATGCTCGCGACGACGTTCATGCCACCGCCCGCTATCGGCGCGACCTGGTGCGGATGATCGGCCGCGACCTGGTGCGGGAGGTGCTGCAATGAGCCGATTGCAGGCCAACCGGCGGCATTCCGTCCGCTTCTCGCTCAATGGCAAGCCATGCGCCGGTGAAGCCGAACCGCGCACGCTCCTGACGGACTTCCTGCGCCACCACATCGGAGTAACGGGCACGCATGTCGGTTGCGAGCACGGCGTTTGCGGCGCCTGCACCATCGATATCGACGGCCAGCCTGCGCGCGCCTGCCTGACACTTGCAGTGCAAGTCGACGGTTGCGAGGTCCGCACGGTTGAGAGCCTTGCGCCGTCTCCGGATCGCCTCGGCATCCTGCAAGCTGCGTTCAAGCGGAATCACGCGCTGCAATGCGGCTTTTGCACGGCCGGGATCTTGATGTCGCTCGATGGATTCCTTCGCGAAAACCCAAAACCTGACGAACAGGCCATTCGCGATTTACTGACAGGTCATTTGTGCCGTTGCACCGGCTATACGCCGATTGTGCGCGCGGCCCTCGAAGCCGCAGCCGAAATGGCCGACGATTTGAGCAGGGAGAAATCCGATGCTTGATCTTGGCGCGAGCTTTATCGCAAGTGTCGCGCGCGATCCCGACGCGCTGGCGGTCGTCGATGACAGCCTTCGCCTGACCTACGCGCAATGGTACCGGCGGATATCGTCGCTGGTGGCATCCTTCGACCGAATCGGATTGAAACGGGGCGACCATATCCTCACGGCGCTTCAGAATTGCGAGGCGGCCGCCACGCTGCATTGGGCCTGCCAGCTGGCCGGCATCGTGATCACGCCGATCAACTGGCGCGCCACGAATGACGAGCTCGATTTCTGCATCGAGAACTCCGAGGCTTGTGCTGTGGTCTATCAGGATGTCTCGGCGCATGCGGCCGAAACATCGAGGCGCGCGCCGGTCTTGCCGCGCATCTATGTGGGCGGCGGCGACGCCATGGATGTGCTTGCATTCGACCAATTGGTTGCGGCGCCTGCGCCCCCCGCGACGCCGCGCGCCAGCGCCGAAGCGTGGTCGATCATGCTTTATACATCCGGCACCACGTCGAGGCCGAAAGGCGTGCCGCGGCGTCATCGTGCGGAGCGCGCCGCGGGCGTCGCCCATGTCGCGCAAAATCTCTACCGGCGCGGGGAACGCACGCTCGGCGTGATGCCTCTCTATCACACCATGGGCGTTCGATCGCTGATCGCGATGTCGCTGATCGGCGGCGCCTTCGTTTGTCTGCCGCGCTACGATACAAGCAAGGCGCTGGCGCTGATCGAGGCGGAGAAGATCTCCAACCTCTATCTGGTGCCGACGCTCTATCACGACCTGGTCTATTCCAGCGAATTCGCCTCGACTGACATTTCGAGCGTGCGCAAGCTCGGCTTTGCCGGCGCGTCGATGACCGACGGGCTCTTGAAGAAGCTGAACGAGACGTTCCGGCCCGATCTGTTCGTCAATCACTACGGCAGCTCGGAGATCTACACGTTTACGGTCGATCAGAACGCGCCGGCCAAGCCGGGCTCGGCGGGCAGGGCCGGCATCAATCAGCAGATCAGGGTGGTGAAACTCAACGCCACATCGGCCTCCGAGCTTGCGGCACCCAATGAGGAGGGCGAAATCGTAGCGCTTCTGGCCGGCGATGAATCCTTCGAAGGTTACTGGCGCCGGCCGGACGCCGACGCCAAGGCGCTGCGGGATGGCTGGTATTTCACCGGCGATACCGGCTTCGTCGATACCGACGGCGATCTGTTCGTGACCGGCCGCGTCGACGACATGATCATCACGGGCGGCGAGAACGTTTCGCCGGTCGAGATCGAAAGCTGCCTGTCGCTGCATCCGGCCGTGCATGAAGTGGCCGTTGTAGGGCTCGCCGACGAGAAATGGGGCAGCGTTGTTACTGCTTTTGTGAAGCGCAAGGGGCCGGTGACGGAACCGGAACTCGAGCAGTTTTGCCTGAAGTCGGGACTTGCAAACTTCAAGCGCCCCCGCCGCTTCATCTTTGTCGATGCCTTGCCGAAATCTCCGGTCGGAAAATTGCTGCGTCGCCTGCTTGTCGCAGGCGATTACCAGCTTGAACACGTGCCGCCGCCAGGCGCGGCTTGACAAGAGAAAGGAAACGACATGTCCTCGCCTTACGCATTTTCGGACCCGAGGCTCGCCAAACTCGACGGTTTTCAGGTTGAAATCGATGAGGCCCATGAGCGTGCCGATGTCATCCTCAACCGGCCGCCTCTCAATGTCATCTCGATGCCGCAACGAGATCAGCTGCGGCTGGTGTTCGAGGCGCTGGATGAGGATGCGCGCGTGCGCGTCATCGTCCTGCGGTCGGTGGGCGAACATTTTTCGAGCGGCGGCAATATCGGCGGCTTCATGGAGGCCACGCCGGAGAAGGTTTCAAATCTTGCCTGGAACATCGCTTCACCCGCGCGCTGCTCGAAGCCGGTGATCGTCGCCAACCGCGGCTACTGTTTCGGTGTCGGTTTCGAGCTGTCGTTGGCCTGCGATTTCCGCATCGCCTCCGAAACGACCCTCTACGCGCTGCCGGAGCAGAAGCTGGGCCAGATCCCGGGTTCTGGCGGTTCGGCGCGTTTGCAGAAGATGATCGGCATCGCCCGTACCAAGGACATCGTCATGCGGTCGAAGCGGATTACCGCAAAACAGGCATTCGACTGGGGCATCGTCACCGAATCGGTGGCTGACGGCGAACTTGAGAAGGTCACCGACAGCCTCGTCGACGAACTTCGGACCTTCGCGCCATTGGCCCAGCGGACGGCAAAGAAGCTTTTGAACGACACGGAAGATTCGACACTTGCGATTGCAATCGAGCTTGAGGGGCATTGCTACAGCCGCCTGCGCCAGTCGGAAGATTTCAAGGAAGGGGTCGAGGCGTTCAACGCGAAACGTCCGCCAAAATTCGCCGGGCGTTGAAGCCAACCGGCGATTGCCGGAAAAACCGTTTGGGGTGAAAACGGAGGCATACAATGTCAATTCCCAAAGCAGATATCGTTGAAGCGGCGTCTATGGGCCGATATGGCTGGCGTTCACGATGGCGATCAGCTCGTCGCCGTAATGCTCGAGCTTCTTGTCGCCGATGCCTGGAATATCGCGCAGTTGACCGAGTGTTGCGGGGCGCGATGCCGCGATTCCGTCGATCGTGGCGTCGTGCAGCACGACATAGGCCGGGACGCCGCGCTTGCGCGCCACTTCGGAGCGCCACGTTCTGAGGGCGCTCACCAGGGCCGGATGGCCGGTGCCAGCGTGGCTCGCCGAAGGTACGGCAGGATCGCCGCGCCGTGATTTGGTTCTGCTGGCCCGAATACGCCCGCCCGCGACTTCTTCGCGCAGCCACACTTCAGTCTCGCCCTTCAGGACGCCCCGTGCAGTCTCCGTCAATTTCAACGCGCCAAAGTCCTCCGCATCCGGCCGCAAATGGCCCATCGCCACCAGCTGGCGAAAGGCGGCACGCCACTGCCTGGCATTGAGTTCGCGGCCGATCCCGAACACCGATATCCTGTTGTGGCCGAATTGGATGACCCGCTCGGTCATGCGACCCATTAGAATGTCAATCAGATGCATTGCGCCAAAGCGTTGCCCGGTGCGATAGGCACAGGATAGAAGTTTTTGCGCGATGATCTTGCCATCGCGAAGCTTCGGCGGCGACAGGCAATTGTCGCAATTGCCGCATCGCTCGGCTTTCGCGGTCTCGCCAAAATAGCTGAGCAGGTGGGTACGCCGGCAATTGGCGGTCTCGGCGAGGTTTACCAGCGCGTTGAGCTTGCCGATCGAAACACGCTTGAACGCTTCGGAGCCGTTCGACTCCTCGATCATGCGGCGTTGCTGCACGATATCCGACAGGCCATAGGCCATCCAGGCACTGGATGGCTTGCCGTCGCGTCCCGCGCGGCCGGTTTCCTGATAATAGGCCTCGATGCTTTTCGGCAAATCAAGATGGGCGACGAAACGCACATCGGGTTTGTCGATACCCATCCCGAACGCGATGGTGGCGACGATCACGACGCCATCCTCGTTGATGAAGCGATCCTGGTTGCGCCCGCGCGTATCGGCGCCGAGACCTGCGTGATACGGCAGGGCCACAATGCCGGCCCTGGTGAGCGCGGCTGCGGTGTCTTCGACCTTGGCGCGTGACAGGCAATAGACGATGCCGGCGTCACCGGCATGGCGCTCGGCGATAAAGGCCCCGAGCTGCGCGGCCGAATTATGCTTGTCGACGATTTCATACCTTATGTTGGGCCGATCGAAGCTCGCAACAAAACTCGGCGCGCCGGCAAGGCCCAGTCGATCGAAAATCTCCTTTCGCGTAAGCTCGTCGGCCGTGGCCGTCAATGCGATGCGCGGCACATCGGGAAAGCGCTCCGCGATCACCGACAGGCCGATATATTCCGGGCGGAAGTCGTGTCCCCATTGCGACACGCAATGGGCCTCATCGATTGCAAACAGCGCGATTCTCGAGCGCGCCAGAAGGCCAAGGCAGCGTTGCGTCAACAGCCGTTCGGGAGCGACGTAGAGCAGGTCGAGATCGCCAGCAAGGAGCCGCGCTTCGACCGCGGAAGCCTCGTCTTGAGAAAGCGTCGAATTGAGAACCGCGGCCTTGACGCCAGCCTCGACCAATCCCGCGACCTGGTCGCGCATCAGCGCGATCAGAGGCGAGACGACGATCCCGCAACCCTCGCGCAACAAAGCCGGCAATTGATAGCACAGCGACTTGCCGCCGCCGGTCGGCATCAGCACCATGCAATTGCCGCCATTCGTGACGTGCCCGATGATCTCCTCCTGCGCGCCGCGGAAGGCGGGTAACCCAAACACGGAGTTGAGAATGGAAAGCGCGTCGGGTGGTCCGGCGGACTGGCGCTGGGTGGCTGAGGAGATGGCTGACATGCAGGCTTATTGAACCCGAAGCAAGAAGTGATCAACGCCGGCCTTGAGGCCCGTACGCGGCCAGCGCCTACGCGGGACCAATCATGACAGGTCTCTTCCTGATTCGTCCCACCAGGCCTATTCAAATTTCAAATCGAGCTTGTGCAAATTCTTGTCAGGAGACTTCGATCCGGTTTTGAAAAAAGGTCAATGGCCACCGTCGGTGCGGGTTGATCCACAATGCCGAGCGGTCCCGGCGAAATCCGGATCAGCCGCCGATGGCGCGCCGTACTTGTTCACCGATCTGATGCAACACCGATCGACCTTGCGGCAGTACGGCGCCGATCGCATGGAAGTTATGGATCATGCCCTCGTGGCAGACGTGATCGACTGTAACGCCGGCCGCGATCAGTTTGCCGGCATAGGCATTGCCTTCGTCACGCATCGGATCAAATTCCGCGGTATGGACAATGGCCGGCGGAAGACCAGCAAACTTCGTCGCGCGCAAGGGCGATATTCGCGGATCGGCGAGATCGGCACCTTGCAGCAGATAATCGGCAAGATCGGCTTGCAGGGTCAGGCGGTCGAGCAGGGGATCCTCGGCGAACGCCTCGCGTGAGGGAGAAGTATCCTCGAAATCGAGAACCGGACAGATCAGGATTTGCGCCGCGATCGCAGGTCCTGCGCTTCGCAAGCTTTCCTGGCAAACAACCGCGGCAAGCGTTGCGCCGGCGGAATCTCCACCGACCACGAGCCGTGCCGCATCGATTCCAAGCGAGGCCGCCTGTTGCGAAACCCATCGGGTCGCCACGATCGCATCCTCGACCGCGGCCGGAAATTTGTGCTCGGGCGCGAGCCGATAGTCCACGGAGACGAGGCGGCAGCCGGTCGTTTGCGCCAATGCACCCGCGATCGGATCATGCGTCTCGATGCTGCCCGCGACCATGCCGCCGCCGTGGAAGAAGACGAATCCCGGCGATCGTTCGTCGGCGATGTCTGATGGCGCGTAGAGACGGTAAGCCAGATCGCCCGCCGGCCCCGGCATCACGCCGTCAACTCCGCTCACCACGGCTACGTCCGCGCGAGCAAATTGCATCAACCTGGCGAAAGCCTGACGACGAGCTTCGGGGCTCGGCCTCGATCGATCCTGCGTCGAGGTTGCCGCCACCATGGTCAAAAAGCGCTTTGCCTGGGGATCGAGGGGCATATCGGCTCTGTTTCCCGAAGATAAGCGCCATCGTGATCTGCCGGAAATGAATGGAATGCCTTCCTGACAAAATCCGCAAGGGAATCCTTGGGGATTTTCGGTCATATGGATCCGTCATCCACCATTTGTGGCCGGTCGCGAGATAAGGGCGCGCAAGCGCTACCGGGACTACGCGCACGCCCGATCGGATTGCCCGCCGCTCATTTCAATTTCGATACGCTTGTTTGCAGCGCGAAGGCGCCGCTGCCTGCAAGCACGAGCGCCGCCTGGGCGACAAGCCAGAACAACGGGTATTCCCAGCCGCCGCCGGGATTGGAGTAGCCCCAGCCGACCGGCCATTTGATCCACACGACAACGCCCAGGAAGATGAGCAGGAAAGCCGCCCATTGACGGGTGTACCAGCCCAGCAGGATGGCGAGGCCGCCGATAACTTCAACGCCGAACGTCGGCCAGGCAAGCAGAGGGGTGATGCCATTTTTCGCGAGCAGCGCCTCATGCGTGTGCATCCCGCGATAGATTTTCAGGAAAGCATGCGCGATCCAATCGATCCCGATCGCCGCGCGCAAAAGAGCCAATCCATATGGCGCATAGGCCGCATCCACGGTGGCGTTGCTAAATAGCGCGGCGACAAATCCGGGCAGGTTGGTCCCGCTGTCTCTCGCCTGGTCGATGCTCATCTGTGTCTTCCCTGTTACTGGCCGATCGTCGGAAAGCCGTCGCCTGGATGCGGAGGCTGCCACTGGTCTTTCGATTTTCAGCCCTCTACACTGCTTCGGGCAAATAACAACTAGCAAAATTCGGGGAAACGGTCATGTCGCGCCTTTCCGTGGTTGCAAGCCTAAGCTGCGCTGTGGTCGCCGTCTTGCTGGCGGCCAGCGGACAGTTGGCTGCCGAGGCAGTTTCCGCGCTGGCGGGCAAGGTGACTGCCGCACAGGAGCCGCTCGAAGGCGTCCTGGTCAGCGCCAAAAAGAGCGGCTCGACCATCACCGTCACGGTCGTGAGCGGCAAGGACGGCAGCTACAGCTTCCCGGCAGCAAGGCTCGAGCCAGGCCGATATTCCCTGCGCATCCGTGCGGTCGGATACGATCTCGATAGTCCCGACCGGGTAACGGTCGCGGCGGACAAGACCGCGATCGCCGATCTCGCCTTGCGCAGGGCTGACGATATCGCCTCGCAGCTTACCAACGCCGAATGGCTTGCGAGCATGCCGGGCAGCGATGCGCAGAAGGGACAATTGCTCAACTGCGTCGGCTGCCACACGCTGGCGCGGCCGCTGAATTCGAAGTACAGCGCCGACGACTTCCTGACCATCGTCCTGCCGCGCATGCAGGGCTATGTTAATCAGAGCATCCCGGCCCATCCGCAATTGCGCCACGCCGAACGGCTGATGGAAGAGCGGGGCGATCAACGGGTGCAGGTCTACCGTGGCGCGGCGGAATATCTCGCCAGCATCAATCTCAGCGCGAGGCCCACCTGGAATTTTGACTTCAAGACATTGCCGCGCCCGAGCGGGGCGGCAACCCGCGTGGTCTATACCGAATACGATCTCCCGCGCGAGACGATCGAACCGCATGACGTCATTGTCGATAACAGCGGCATGGTCTGGTTTTCGTCTTTTGGCGAGCAGAACCTCGGACGACTCGATCCCGGGACGGGAAAGGTCACCGAATTCGCGATTGCGGAGCACAAGCCGGGCTTTCCGACCGGACTGCTCGGCCTGCGCGCCGACGGCGAAGGCAATCTTTGGTTCGGGAATATGTACCAGGCCACGATCGCCAAATTCGATCCAAAGACCGCAACCTTCAAGTTCTGGCCATTGGAGGGCGAAGAGAACATCGATGCTGCGCAAATCAACATGGCAAGTCCACAAAGCTCCGGCGTCGATGGCAAGGTCTGGGCGCAAAACAACGGTTTCGCGGGAGTGCATCGGCTCGATGTCGCCACCGGCAAAATCGAAACTTTCCTGCCGTTCAGGGGTGTAGCGGGACCACACAATGTCTATGACGTGATTCCGGACTCGAAAAATAACGCCTATTTCACCGATTTTCGCCAGCGCCATATCGGGCGGATCGACGCCAGGAGCGGAGAGACAAGGTTGTTTGAGACCCCGACGCCGAATTCGGCGCCGCGGCGCGGAAGCATGGACGCGCAGGACCGGCTGTGGTTTGGCGAATATCGTGCCGACCGCATCGGCATGTTCGACACCAGGACCGAGCAGTTCAGGGAGTGGCAGGTCTGGCCGAAATGGTCGGCACCTTACGACGTCGTCACCGACAAAAATGGCGACGCCTGGACCGGTTCGATGCTCAGCGATCGCGTAACCCGGCTCAACCCGGCAACCGGCGAGGCGATCAGCTATCTGATGCCGCGCAGCACCAATATCAGGCGCGTATTCGTCGACAATTCCACCACACCGGTGACGTTCTGGGTCGGCAACAATCACGGCGCCGCGATCGTCAAGGTCGAACCGCTGGAGTAGGGGTTTCCTCACATCGTCACCATGAGGATTCGGGTTGCATTACGGATGGTTTTCGCCAGGTGGGGATTTACGCGGGCCAGGTTCACAAAGGCACCAAGCCCGCCGACCTTCTGATCTACCAGTCCATCAAGTTTGAATTGGTCATCAATCTCAAGACCGCGAAGGCACAAGCCATCGATTGGCCATTTCTCGTCGGCGGAGTTGCGGAGGTGTTGCTCAAGCTTCCTTAAATCCGATGTTGTAATTTAGAGGCGATGGTGCCATTCGCGGCTATGTATAGTCTGGTCGAGTTGCCGGTTATTTTCTGTCGACCGCGCCGCAATTTACGAACCCGTTCCGACCGCTTGATTGCCGACAAGTCAAAGCCGTTGTCTCGAACCACAGTAAGATCGATGTCGAGGGGACATGAATGACTTTCCCGCCCACGCTCTTCGCACTAACGCTGGTATCTTTGCGCTTAGCGTCGACAGGCCCGCATGGCATCTAGGCGGTTATCAGCAACAAATTGACGATTGCGCTCGCGTTATTGCGTCTGCCAAAACCGACGCTGCCCAGGCCACAGGCCATATTCACGCGGGCGTGCGTCAATAAAGTAATCGAATAGTGCGTTAATCCTTGCGGCGAGGGAGTCCGAAATCGGCAGATTTTGTTCTCTAATTCCGGGTCTGGGTGTCAAGCTCTCCGACGATCATCCTTTGCCGGGCCCACTGTTCTCTCCGCGGTAGGGGTAATCCCTCCGCATGATGGCGTAAGGTGACGCTGGCGGTTCAATGTTGCAATCGCGGTCGTCCTCTCGGACGCGCGCAAAAAATCTGTCGAACTCACCATCGCCATCGTCCCGGCTGGGACGTCTTTTCCCGCCGTTTGGCAGGGACTCGGTAACGCCCGCGCTAGGCAGCAATCTCCATTTTCGACCAATTGAACTCGGTTCCCTCGATCCACATGCGATGCAGAATGACCGCGAGCTTACGTGCGACCGCAACCTTGGCCTTGCGGAGCCCGTTGCGCTTGGCGAGCCTTACCCCCCAAGCCTTCACGGCGGACCATTTCGGGACGCGCGTCAGCAGAACCCCGGCTGCTTCAAACAGATAACTTCGTAGCATCGCGTCGCCGCACTTCGAGATGCGACCGGTCCAATCGACCTCTCCGGACGCATGGCGTCGACTGGTTAGCCCGACGTAAGCACCTACGCTTCTCGACCGCGCAAACCTTGCCGGATCGTCAATCGTTGCCTTGAAGGCAAGCGCGGTGATCGGACCGACCCCGGGCGCGGTCATAAACCGGCGAACCTGCGCATCGTGGCGAGCCAGTTTCATAACCTTGCGGTCGAGTTCACTGACCTGCTGCTCGACGGCATTGCGCGCTTCGAGCAGCGGTCTGATCGCAGCTATCAGCTCAGGGCGGCCCTCGATCAACTCCTCGGCTCGCACGGCGAAGACATTGAACTTGGCACGGCCGATCACGAGACCGAGGTTCTTCAGAAGGCCACGAACATGGTTCTCGAGATCGCGCTTGATCTTGACGAGCAGCGCCCGGCTGGCCAGTAGCGCCCTGACCGAGTGGCTGTCGATATCCTTGACGTGCACCTCCTTGAACCAACCCGTCTGCATGATACGAGCGATCCCGATCGCATCGTTGCGGTCGCTCTTGTTGATTTGCATCTTGAGCACTGCCTTGGCATGGCGCGCGTCAATACAGATCACCGGCAGGCCAAGTCGCTTGAGCTCGGTCCACAGCCACGTAGACGTTGGCCCCGTCTCGAGGCCAATGCGTACTGCATTCGGTGCCTTCGACGTCACGTAAATCGATATCGTCTCAGGGTCGGAATCGACCACGCCCTCGCGCACGACCAACCCCGCCTGGTCCACCACGCAGATTGATGTCTGCTTCAATGATACGTCCAGTCCGACATAGTATTCCATTATCGCTCTCCATCGTTGCAAGGCCACATGAGGCTGGCCTCATACTTTCCTGGAGAGCTGATTCCCTCGCCTTTGTCTGGCTCGATCCCGGAATTACCCCATGTTGCAAAAGTCGTTTTGCAGAAGGTGTCAAAAATTCTGAGGGCCGTAGGCGCGGTTTTCTTGTAGAGATCTGAGGGACCTCATCGCCTCACGCTAAACTCATAGGCGACTTCGGTAACTCGACTGAGGCTATCCGAATCGTCGATCGCTTCGCATTTCAAGATTTCACGAAAAATTCGGACCGATGCAACTTTCGACTTTTGCAACAAAATCGGCACGAAACCGACATGCCGATGCAGTCGCTCAGCCGTAAATGATCCAGCACGCTGGCGTGTTAACCGAACCTTTTAAGAAGCCGTGAACAAAATCTCTGCAAGATTGAGTTAACTCCAGAAGGGGTGGCACGTGAGCACCATCGGTCCCACATACCCGGCACATATTATCGTCAGTCAGGCGGAAGTCAGGCTCGTCGCAGACGAAACCAGCAGCGCAAGCGCCGTTACGATCAAAGCGGATCAAAATAGGATCCAGGCTGCCCAGGAAATCGAAGCGGCCGAGGCTAAAGCGGATTCTGTGGATTTCGTCGCCTGACCCGACCGGCTGTGGCACGGGCGACGCGCAGGGCCGCTCCTGTCAGAATTGCGGACCGGGTAGGCTCCGGCACGTCCGACCCGAAGTTCAAGAACCCCAGGCTGTAGCCGACCCCTCTATTTGTGAGCACTAGCCATTTGGACAGAAGATGAATTTGGCCTAAAGAGCTTTTTCAATCCTTTTAAGGCCTTGTAGAATTGACCACTTTTTACCAATTGGTCGGCGGTCTGAAGATCGACACGGAGATGGGAGTTTTCGGAAAGAGCCTTAACCGCCAGTGCGAGATATGACCCCCGATATTTTTCCACATCTTCTTCAAGGTACATCTGCTGAACACAGCAATAAAGCTTCTCTAGAGAAGTTGCCGCTAGTTGAGGCGATAGCACGTCCTTCGCCCGCAATATGGGGATTTCACCCTCCATAACGAACGTTGTTCGGTCGCCGTGGTTGGTGAGTACGCTCTTGCCGATAAATAATTTCTCGAATGGCCCTAGATCAAATCTGAGTGGCATACCACGGACCCTAGTTCAAAGAACTCCGATTTGGCATCGGTTTAGTTAACAATTCGCTAAAACAAAAACGGCGGGCTTTCCCCCGCCGTTTCGTTTTCGTTTTGGGCTGTTTCGATCAGCGCAGGAGCTGAAGCACGCTCTGCTGCGACTGGTTGGCGAGCGCCAGCGCGGAAACCGCGATCGACTGGCGGGTCGACAGCGCCTGGCTGTTGGCCGCCTCCTCGTTCGGGTCGGCCAGCGTCAGGTTGGAGGCGCCGGTCTGCAGCACATTGATCAGGTTCTTGTTGAAGTCCTGGCGGATCTGCACGACCGACAGGTTCGAACCGAGCGCCGACGCCTCGGTGCGAAGCGAGGTGCTGGCAGTATTGAGCGCAGTCAGCACATTATTCGCCGAGGCGTTGTCCAGGAAGTCTGTACCCGCAGCCAACGAGTTAAGGCCGAGGCCAGCCGCACTATAGGTGACGCCGGTAATGCTAAGTGTGGCCTTGGCGGTTTCGTCGAAGGTCAGCTTGAGCGTGTCGCCGTTCAGCAGGTTGATGCCGTTGAACGAGGAGTCCAGCGAAGTGTTGGTGATCTGCTGGATGACGGCGTTGTACTGGCTCACCAGGTTGGCGCGAATGGCCTGCGAAGCCGCATCGGCAACCGGCGCACCGGCGGAGCCACCGGTCGGAGTGACAAGAGTAGCCGTGTCGGTGCCGCTGATCGCGACTGTGTTTGCGGCCGCGGTGGTACCCAAGGTCAATGACTGGCTTGCATTGTCGTTGGAGGAGGTGAGCGTGATCGAGCCGTTGCTGGCCAATGTCGCCGTCAATCCGATGCCGGCAGTAGATAGCGCGGCATTGAAGGCGTCGAGTGAATTGACGTCACCGGCACCGGTGCCAAGAGTGATGGTGGTCGCGGCGCCAGTGGCGGGCGTAAAAATAAAGGTCTTTGTGGCGAGCGAGTTTGTACCGCCGACGGTCAAATCGGTGGCGGTGCCGGCAACGCTCAATGCGCCACCGCCAGTCGGCGCCAGGCTGGTTGCGGAAGCCTTCACATCGTAACCAACGCTCGTCTGCAGCACCTGGTTGGCAATCGACTTGGCGCTGTCAACCAGGCTCTGCAGCGAGGTCAGACCGGTGTTGGCGGCCTGCAGCACCTGCACGCCGTTGCCAATGCCGTCAAGCAGGCCATTGATGTCGGAGGCGCGGTTATTCAGGCCCTGCGCGGTGAAAAATTCCGTCGGATTGTCGAGCGCCGAGTTGACCTTGTTGCCGGTGGCGAGGTCATTCTGGGTGGTCGCAAGCAATTCCGCGGTTGACTGAAGGGAGAGAAGATTTTGGCGGACTGATGCCGAGAGGACGATACCGGACATGATGGATTCCCTTTCCTAGGTTTCAGAGTCAATTCTTTGACTGACGCCCTAGCTAGAAGCGGAAAGGTCTAAGAAAGCCTGAAATTGGATTTGTGCATTTTCACCGATGATTGTCTCCTGTGCGCATAGTTAACCGAGGGTGAATAACAGAGCTAACACCGCGGTTACCTGTTCGACTTGCACCTCGCGCGCGGTGCAACAGACGACGGTAACGGCGACGCCAAGGCGGCCAATTTTCTTGGTTTGAGGACGGGACAACAGAAATCGATTACAGGATCGGACCGAAACCGGTCGGATGTCAAATGTCGATAGTCTGGCCATGGTGGTCTGAGCGAGGCCGCCATCGCGTTCAAATCCGCAGCGCCGGATAGCGGCTACCAGCCTGAGACCGTCGAGGTCCGTGTCAGCTCTATTCGTCCTTCCATTTGATCGAGCAGCCAATAGACGCCTTTTGGTCGGCTGGTGCCACACCGGTGGCCGCAATCGCACGCATGGCCTCGACAAGCTCTCGGGGCGCCCCGGCGCGAGGCGGAGCGGTGCGGCCTTCGTCCAGCCGGCCGCGATACTTGAGCCTGCGGCCGGCATCGTAGCCGAAGAAGTCCGGCGTGCAGACGGCTCCATACGCTCGAGCGACTGTTTGGGTCTCGTCGTGGAGATATGGAAACGGGAAATTATGAGCTTTCGCGAAACGCTTCATATTCTCAAATGAGTCTTCAGGATAGCTCGCCGCATCGTTCGAGCAAATCGCTGCAAAGCCTACGCCCTCCGACATCAGCACGCGGGCGTCCGAAACCATGCGGTCGATCACCGCTTTAACATAGGGACAATGGTTGCAGATGAAGACGACGACCGTTCCTTTCTCGCCCGCAACGTCGTCCAGTGCGTAAGTCTTGCCGTCGGTGGCCGGAAGCCGGAACTCCGGCGCTGACCTATCAAGAGCGACTTGGGTAACTGTTGCCGCCATATCGGACCTCCTTTTCCGTCTAGCTTCCTCGATTGGGATAAAGGCCAAGGCTCGCGCGGCCATTCGACAACGCGACCTCAAATTTCTTCGAGATAAATATTACGTCAGTCGTGGCGCTCCGGCGCAACGCGATGAACGGCTCGTATTCCGGGGCGCGGTACCAGTTTTCGATTGATGCAATGTCGGGAAATTCGATGATGACCACCCGATTGGGCTTCCAATCTCCCTCCAATGCGAGCCCGCCTTTGTAAGGTAACGCCCTCCGAAGCGCTCGATCATCGGCACCACTTTCGCAAGGAAATCGTCGAACAACGCGAAATCGGAGACCATTTGCTCACCAATGTAATAAGCGGGCATTTTCATCTCCATTCGCGCCGAATTAAACGGCCTTGCTCGGGGGTTGCCTCGATGAAACAATGCGAAGTCCTAACCGTAACAGCGCAAATCAACGGCTAGGTGAACCGTACGTGGGCGCGACGATTGGGCCTTACCGCGAAGTCGGCACGGTTTTTGAGCACCGCGCATTCCGCTCCAAGGGGAGGATCGACCAGCGTCTTTGCGGAGAAGGGATCGAACGCGCCGGGAGCTGCTGGTCAAGGCATTCTCTCCTTCGTCGCCTTGATCAAGTACGCGATGAGGTCCGCGCGGTCGCGGGCGTCTGCCATGCCGGCATAGGGCATGCGGTTGGCCGGTATCAGGCCTTGCGGATCGGCGAGGTATTTGTCGAGCGTTTCAGGCGTCCAGACAATCCCGCTGCGCTTCATCGCGGGCGAAAAGCGGAAATCGGCAAGCTCGCCTGCCTTGCGCGTGAAAATGCCGTGCAGGGTCGGCCCGACCTCGTTTGCGCCCGAATCCAGTTTGTGGCACGCGGCACATTCCTGGAAGCGGGCTTCGCCACGCGCCGGATCGCCGTCGGCGCGGGCGCTCGCGGCCGGAAGCAGCACAGCAAGCAACGTCATCGTCCAACGCATCCTGCGGATCATGCCGCCACCAGCGGACCCGGATTTTTCAGATAGCGGTTCTTGATCGCATCCGCCGTCCAGTAGGCAAGCGCGCCGACGGGCCCGGTCGGGTTGTACGCCGAATTGTGCGGAAAGACGTTGGCACCGATCAGGAACAGGTTGTGGCAGTCCCAGCTCTGCAGGAATTTGTTGACCGCGCTGTGGCGCGGATTGTCACCCATGATCGTGCCGCCGGTGTTGTGCGTGCTCTGGTAGGGCACCACGGTCCAGGGCTGGGTGCGCGCCGAAGCGGGGTTGAGTTTCGTGGGGTTCATCGATTTGGCGATGTTGTTGATGGTTTGGGCGGCGTGCATGCCCATCCTGTGCTCGTTGGCCTTGTAGTCGAACGTCATGCGCATCAACGGCTGACCGAAGGCGTTGCGATAGGTCGGATCGAGGTCGTAGCAATTGTAGCGGTTGGCCATGACGCTGCCGCTGGCGTTGATCACCATCGCGGTCTGGTACCATTTCGCCGTCGCACGCTTCCACTCGCTGCCCCATAATGGCGTGCCGGACGGTACCGGCCGGTAGCCGATAGGCAGCGGCGTATTGAAGCCCCCGGAGACGATATAGCCGCCGACGAAATCGTGCGCGGCACGGTCGAACTCCCAGTTGGAGTTGAAATCGTCGATGGTGGCGTTGGAGCCGCCGGCATTCATGAAGGGATTGAAATACTTTCCCTCGAAGAACAGCGTCGCGCTGGCTCCGGTCTGGTAGCAGTAGTTCTTGCCGATCACGCCCTTCTGCGCGATGGGATCGTAGGGCGTACCGATACCCGACAACAGCATCAGGTGGACGTTGTTGATGGCATAGGCGCAAAGCAGCACGATCGTTGCCGGTTGCTCGAATTCCTCCCCGTTGAGCACGTTGGTGTAGGCCACCCCCGTTACCCGCTTGCCGTCGGAGTCCTTCAGCACCCTGGTGACCCACGAATTCGTGCGAAGCTCGAAATTGGGTCTCGCCATCGCGATCGGGATCACGGTCATGTGCGGGCTGCCCTTGGCATTGGCCTCGCAGCCGAAACGCTGGCAATAACCGCAATACTGGCAGGCGCCGAATTTCGAACCGTCCGGATTGGTGTAGGGCTGTGACGCATTGGCCGACGGCCGCGGGAACGGATGATAGCCGGCATTGCGTGCCGCTTCGGTGAACATCTCGCTCGCCAGGATCGGCGTCAGCGGCGGCAGCGGATATTCGCGCGCGCGGGAGGCCTCGAACGGATTGCCTCCGGCCTGAATCTTTCCGCCGATATTGCCGGCCTTGCCGGAAACGGCGGCGGTGTATTCGAACCTGTCGAAATAGGGTTCGAGCTCGGCATGGGTGATGCCCCAATCCTGGATCGTCATGTCTTCAGGGATGGATTTCCTGCCGTAGCGCTGTTCGTAGTTCGAGCGGATCTTGAACTCCATGTCGGTCCAGCGCCAGGTGTGTCCGCTCCAATGCACGCCCGAGCCGCCTACCACCTCGCCGGGCAGGAAGGAGCCGAGCCGCCGCATCGGCAGCGCAACCTGCTGCGGATCGTTGCGTACGGTGATGGTGTCGCGCGCGGTGTTCTGCATCAGGTCGTGGCGCACGACGTAGCGCAGCTCGTCGCGGATATTGGGCAGCGAGTAATCGTTCTCGCTGGTCCGCAAGGCGCCGCGCTCGAGCGCAACCACCTTCAGACCGGCCTCGGTCAGCTCTTTGGCCAGGATGCCGCCGGTCCATCCAAGCCCAACGATGACGACGTCGACTTCTCCGAGTTTCGTGGCCATGACGGCGCCCCTCAGCTCATGTCCGCGATGCCGACAGGCTTGCTCGGGAACGGCTTGCCGCGATATTGCGCCACATGATCGCGGTGCACGGCGATGATTCCGGGAAAGCCGATGATCGCCCATCCCGCCTTGTGGCGGTTGCCGCCGTAGATCGGATCGGAATAGATGCCTTCGACCACGGTCTGATAAAGCGTAGTCCAGAACGCCCGCACCGGCAGCCCATTGTCGAAGGCGATCTTGCCGGTGGACAGGCCGGTCAGTACCTCCTCGCGCTGCGCGGCAGCGATCCGGTCGAATGTATTGCCATAGGCCTTGCGGCAATGCGCGTTGGTCGCTGCAATGCCGGCACGATAGAGTTGAGCCGGCGTCAGCGGCAGCTGATAGCCCTGGCTCGGCGTGCCGATGTTCCAGGGTCCCTGCAGATAAAGCCGCTCGCCCTTGCCCCAGGCGCCGGCCAGCGCCCGGTCGATGTAGACATTGACGCCGAGATCGGTGCCTTTCGGACTGATCTCGTCGGGTGGGATCATGTGATCTACCAGCGCTTCGACAAAAGCGGCCTCGTCCAGATTGAGGAAGGCATAGCCTGCAGCCTCCGGCGCGGCAGGCGCAGCCGGCGACGGCTGCTCGGCGTGTGCGGGTTCCGCAGGTGCGATCGCAGCCGCGCCGCCGGCCGCAGCCGCGCCGCTTGCAACCGCGGTTTTCAAAAAATCGCGCCGGTCGAATTTCTGTTTTTTCATGGTCGCCTCTCCTCTCGGGACGAAACCCGAATGTCTCTTTTGAGAGCGAGGATGCTGTTTTTGGCTTGGCCGGGCAAGGTTGTATTTGTAGCGAGACGGTCACAGAATTTGCGCGCGCCTTAGAGCTTTAAGGAGTTCTCATCCGAGACCCCGTGACCGGTCTGCGGAGAGTTTGTGCCGCGATTCTTTTTTGGGACTTAGGTCGAGCGCGGTGAGGTCGTCCGCTTTCGGGGGAAGTCATGCAGTTCGACTGGCGTTGATCGCCGCCACGCTGGGGAGCGCGCCCTTTAAATTCGTGGCCCTCTGTTGGGCTGCAACGCAAATCTCGCTTTCGTCATGCATAGGTGATCAGTCCAGCAAGCCTCCGTCCATGTGATCCTGATGATGGCAATGAAAAAACGTGTCGCCGGGGTCATCAGCTGTGAAGTCGACCTCCGCCGTCGTATGGCGTGCTGATCGTGTCGTTGATCACTCGCGACGTTGCCTCGTCGCCGACCTTGGTGATTTCGAAGCTGTGCCTATGCAAGTGAACCGGATGCTCGTTGCCGCTGCGGTTGTCGAGAATCAGGCGGTATCTTTTTGCCCGTCTCGCTGAGTCGCTCGTCTTCTGACATAACTCCGAAGGTCTGCCAAACCGGCAGGGGCATGTTCGTCGGCATGGGACGACCAGAACCTTGGATAACAGCGCCTCCAAGAAATTTAAGTTTTGATCTGTTGGAACGGCGTTGCATATTCCCGCGAATGGTCCGCATTGCAATCTCAACGGTAGAAGTAACCTCGCCCAATGGCACAAAAACGCTATGGGTAGCGGCCCTGCCTCATAACGAGGCTGTTGCGGCGGTTAGAAGGTATTTTTCACCGGTCCATGTCGTAGAACTCTCAATCCTTCGTTCGTCCCAGCGTAGCCCGAAGGTCAAGGGCATCCGGCCCGGTGAAGTCCGTAAGATAGAAACTTTAACGGTATCCTCCTATCAAGCAAATGCCGTCGGCCCGGGCGGTCACTTTGTGGAGTCTCAGGAAATGGTTTGCCGTGACGATCGGGAAGCTGTCGCGGAGGCAAAACGGCTCATAAGGGATCGTGATGTAGAGGTCTGGAACGGCGACCGTTTTGTAATTCGACTAGTCAAAAGACTTAAGTAGGTGAATGGCGCACACCTTCTGATTTGCCCATCGCACAATACGGCAAATAGTGGCCGCATAAACAACCTCGGTGCAAAGATCGAAATCGCAAAATTGACGAGCGATGATGTTCGCAGACGGAATTCGCCTGGCGTAAGCACGGTTTCGCGGTAGAGGTTCTTGATCGGCAGGCGAGAAAGAAAACTAAGGGCCTATCCGCCGCTCCGATTGAGGGCTTGATATCAGATTGGCTGTTTGAGGCCTTAAGCCGTTCAAGAGGGAACCCTCTATAAGCATGATCGGCAACCTGCGGTTTGTTCGACGCTGCGCCTGCTGGTATACATTATCCCGATTTGTTGCTGAAATGACACAGCGAATTTCGCGATGCAGCATAAATGTCGCAAGCGGGAATATCATTGAAATGAAAAGACTTTAACGCCCCTTCCCGCAATTCTCTTCGCATTTGCAATAATTTCGGCATGGTTAAGGACACATTGACGGTATTCCCCAACGGGGTCAGGCTGGATTCGGTTCCTTGCGGGGAGTCGTCACGAGGGGAAAGACGATGGGAAATATGCATTGGGCGTGGCTGTTGCGGCCTTCGGGATCGTCAATCAAGCGTTACCAGCATCTGCCGACAAGCTTGACGACCTGATCAGGCGGATGGACGCGATCGAGCAGAGCAACAGGCAACTCGCCAAAGAGAACGCCGCGCTTCGCTCGCAGTTGAAGAAGCCGGCGACTACGACGGTCATAGCTGCTCCCGGCGCCGCGCCTGCCCATGCCACGGTGACCGGGGTTGCCATTCCACCACACGCGCTGGATGCGCCGGAGATCGACGCCAGCGGGCACGGATTCCTCGAGCACAAGAAGGGCAACCCGCTTACCTTCTACACGCCCGGCGGCGAGATCACGGCTTACGGCAACTTCGACATTTCGATCGACGACACCACGAAAGCCTTCGGAGGAAATGTTAACACTAACCCCCTCTTTACCGGCGGAAGCGAGCCGTTCCCGATCGGAAATTTCGGCTGGATGCCGGCGATCTCGACCAATTCCTCTTACCTCGGCGTGCGCGGCTTCCAGCGCCTGCCCAACTTTCCGTTCAACTTCGTCTATCAACTCGAAGTCGGCTTCGACATTTCCGCGACACCAGGTCTGAAACAGAGCAACAGCCAGATCAGCGACAACGTCAACGGCACGCTGTTCAACCGCAACACCTATATCGGATTTGCGAACCCTGAATTCGGCGCCATCAAGATCGGCAAGACGTACGCGCCCTACGAAACCTCGACCGGCGGCTTCAATCCGTTCGCCGGCCAGATCGGCGACATGCGCGTCGTGATGGGCAACACCGGCGGCGACAACCGCGTCGAGTTCGGCACGCGGCTCAATAACTCGATCTGGTATAAATCGCCGACGATCGGCGGATTCCAGTTCAATGCACTGGTCGCGCCCGGCCAGAACCGCAGCGACATCAGCGACAATATCCCGGCAGGCGGATCCGATTGTACCGGCGGCAACGATCCGACCAGCGGCGGACTTTTTCCGATTGGATGTAACGACGGCTCGTTCAGCGCCGCCATCAGTGCCGATCTGAGCTATACCAACGGCCCGTTCTACGCCACCGTCGCCTACGAGCGGCACTTCAAGGTCAACCGGCAGAGCGACGTCTCGGGCATTTATGGAGTCGGATCCGCGGTCAACAACGTGCCGACCTTCACACTCGCGACCTGCGCACCTGGGAGCGCGGGATGTTTCCCGAATGCTATTCAGCAAGCCGCGTTCAACGCGGACGTCGCGGACGAAGACGCCTTCAAGGTCGCGGCGCTCTATACTTTCGCGACCAAGACCACGGTCGGCGGCATCTTCGAAATGATGCACCGCTACGTGAGCCCGCTCATTCAATTCCAGAACGAGCGCACGCGAAACGGCACCTGGGCATGTTCTGACCCAGGAACTGAACCCGGCGGACAGCATCAGCTTCGGCTGGGCGCATGCGTTCGCGGCAACCGGCGATCCCGGACAGCACAACTCCACAACAACCGGCATTCCGATTCCCGGCAGCACGGGCACGGCTTGTGGCGCTGCCTGCGGCTTGACGACCATCGCAAATACCAATAGCGCGGACATGATCACCTCGACCTATAAGCACAAGTTCGGACCGAACTTGACCTGGTACACTGCGGTGGCCGCAACCATCAACGGACCGAGCGCGCACTACGACCTCGGGGCCGGCGGCCGCGGCGTCACCACCGACTGTCACTCCGCCTTCGGCGCCTCGGGCGGCATCGAACTCGGTCCCGCACTGCTGGGTCGGACCCACGCTCGCCGGTGTCTCGACAGGCATTCAGTGGAGGTTCTGAGAAATAGGGCTGCAGGACGGCTGTCCTGAGGTCCTGATCCAGCAAACAGATAAGCGTCAGCGACTCAAATTCGAGGGATTATCATGACGAAGAAATTCATACTCGGCGCAGTCGCCGCTTTGGTTCTCGGTCCGACGGCAATCTCGGCAGCTGATTTGCCCGTCAAGGCGCCGCCCCCGATCCCCATCTACGATTGGACCGGCTTCTACATCGGTGCCGCCGGCGGCGGATCCCTTGGGACCAGCAACCATGCTCGATCCCACGACTGGCCAGAGCTTCACATCGGGATATAACATCAAGGGCGGTCTGTTCGGCGGCACGCTCGGTTACAACTGGCAGGTGTCGAGCTTCGTGGTCGGTTTCGAAGGCGACCTGTCCTGGGTCGCACGAATATGGTTTTCATCTCGATGTCGGGCCGGCAAGCACGTTCATCACACAAGGGTTGAGCTCCGCGGCCTTCGCGAGTTCCACCAAGGAAACCTGGCTCGCGACTGCCCGAGGTCGTTTCGGCTACGCCGTCAACAATCTGCTGTTCTACGCCACTGGCGGCTATGCGGCTGCGGGCGCTGAGGCCAGTGTCAGGGACAACACCACCAACGCACTCCTCGCTTCCGCGACATCCACCCGCAGCGGCTGGACGGCGGGCGGCGGCCTCGAATGGGGATTTGCGCCGAACTGGTCGGCCAAGTTCGAGATGCTCTACATGAAGTTCAATAGCGTAACGTTCAACACGGTTCTGGCCGATGGCCCTCGCACCGTTCCGCTTGACGACAACATCGCCCGCTCCGGCATCAACTATCGCTTCGGTGGCCCCGCCGTCGCGAGATACTGACTTCTCCTGAATTGATGACTTAAAAAGCCCCGGCATCGACCGGGGCTTTTCTTATGCCGCTTTCCGGACTGCGGCCCTCTGCTGCCGGCCGGGACATCGCGGCACGCGATCACGCAGGCTTCAGCCTCACCACCAGGTGGGATAATTCCTGTTTTCAATCGTGTTGCCGGGGTAGCGCACTCTCCGGTAGCAGAAACGCCAACCGAGATGCCTCCTCTCCAAGGTTGATCTAGTCCGGGGTGAAAGTCCGCCTGGCTTGACCTTGGTCGAAGGCGGCCCCGAGGAATCGGGCGCCCCCCCCTAACCTGAAGGGTCAACGGCGCAATCTAAAGTTGCAAATGTAGCAGCCGATACCTATCTTAGATTTATTTCCAAGTGTGTCGCCGCCGCAACAGGTCTACTTCATCTTCCCGGAACCCCCTCATAATTTGACTTCGTGAGAGGGTGTTGCGAGCGGGTGACAGCTTTTCCGTATCCCCTGGAGCAAACTGGCTGCCTAGGGAGCTCTCGGTCGAGGCTCCGATTCTTGGCAGTTCGCGGTGGGTTGGTGCCGCGCCTTCATTGGGGGACTTTACGTGAAAAGGACTTTCATATCTGCAGCGGCCATCCTGGCATTTACGGCGGCAGGCCACGCCGATGAGCTCTCGGATATCCAGGCTCAGGCCAAACAATTGCGCGAACAAAACCAGGCGCTGATGAAGCGTTTGTCGGACATCGAAAAGCGCCAGAAAGCCCTCGAAACCCAGCAGGCAAAGGCGGCAGCCGTCAACCCGGTCGACTCAATGGCTGCCGACCTGCCCTACAAGGCCGCGGTCAAGGCACCAGCCCCGATCAACGACGACCTGTGCTGGCACGGTGTCTGCCTGTACGGCAACTTCGACATGGGCCTCTCCTATGTCCAGCACGGCAACCCGTTTAACGCGTTTGCCGGCGGACCGCAGCAATATGTGGTCGAGAAGGCGTCCAACGGTTCGCAATTCGGCGTCGGCGCCAACCAGATGAGCACCTCGTTCATCGGTCTGCGCGGCAAGCAGGAAGTCGCGGACAATCTGTACGCGGTCTTCAACCTGCAAACCCTGTTCAACCCGGCGAGCGGCATGAACGCCAACGGCATGGGCTCGATCGTACAGAACAATGGTCTGGGCGGCGTCCCACAACTTGGCAACCTGGCGAACGCCTACGGCGATTCGTCAAAGGCCGGCCAGATGTTCAACAACGTCGCCTATTTCGGTATCAGTTCGCCGATCTACGGTACCTTCACCATGGGCCGTCAGAGCGCGCTGACCTCGGACCTCGTCGTCAACTATGACGCGCTGTCAGGCTCGAACGCCTGGTCGCTGATCACCTTCGAGGGCGCAACCGGCGGCGGCGGCGTCACCGAAGATCGCATCTACGACAACGCCTATGAGTATCGTTTCAATTACGGTGGCCCGAATTTTGGCGTGCGGTTTGCTGCAGAAGCGCAGCTTCGGAACGGCGGCAACAGCGACACCGGCAACGCGTTCGAAGGCGATATCGGCTTCGATTGGGCGGGCTTCTCGATGGATTTCGTCGGCGGCAAGATCTACGACGCCAATTCCGTCGGAACGACTCTCAGCGCGGCACAAGTTTTCCAGCTTACCAGCAACCAAACCGGCTCCCCAACAAATTTGAGCAGCGGGGCAGCTCTTCTCGGTCCCGGCTACGCCATTCCCTGTTCGCTCGGCTGTCTGTCGGGAACCATCTCCGACAACACGGTGTTCGCGGTGGCCGGCAAATACACTTGGGGACCCCTGAAGCTCTACGGTGGATATGAACATCTCCAGTTCGCCAACCCGAACAACCCGCTTCAGCCTGGCGCCTTTTCGACGGGTGGCTACAACATCGCCTTCGTCAACAACAACAACTATGCAACCGACAGGAACCAGCACGTCTTCTGGATTGGCGCGAAATATGCCGTGACCCCGACCTTCGATGTCATAGGCTCCTACTACGGCATCAGGCAGGAGTTCTTCCTCCAGGGTGCTGGACCTGGGGTTGCCGGGAACGATACGTTCTCGAGCATTCCGGGACATGGCTTAGCTGCCGTCCCCGCCGGGTTCACGAGCCAAGCTGCGCCCTGCGCCACCAACGGCGCGGCTTCGTCGGGTTGCGCCGGATAGCTCGACATGTTCTCGTTGGTTCTCGATTGGCGCTTTGCACGGCACTTCGACTTCTACGCCGGCGTGGCGTATTCGCAGAAGCAGAATGGTCTCGCCAATGCCTTCGTTCTTTCCAACAACAACGGCCTCATCACGAATCCTCCCCTCTTCCGCAGCACCGTTTCCAACTACGACCCGGGTGTTGGTCTGCGCTACCAGTTCTAATCTTGAACCCGAAGACCTTATCCTGACTAAAATGAACGCGGGGGAAGCGGAAAATCCGCTTCCCCCCTTACTTTTTTTGGAAAACGTTTTTCACCTCATGATACTCGCTCCATTCGCGTGCTCATCGCGGCCTGAGGGCATAATGAATCGGCAGTGGGGATTTTTCCCTGAACCGTCCAAACGCTATTTCCGTTCTGCGGCGAATGAGGCCGCCGAGGAAAACGAGTAAGCACCGCGGTGAGCGGGCTTGACGCCAGCAGCACCTTCCGTCACGGTCGCCGATAACGAAGTGAACAAAAGCTGCTCCGCAGCCGTCAATGATGCAGGCACTTCTGGCGCGCGTAGTCTGCTTTGAGCTTTACATCCAGTTCACTCGACCTTCGGCTTGAGGAGTTCTTGCGAACGCGCGGAGTTCATGTTGGCCTTGGTGATAAGGGTTACCCCGGTATCGACGTTGGCCGACACCTGT
Source organism: uncultured Alphaproteobacteria bacterium (assembly GCA_963721935.1). Lineage (GTDB taxonomy): Bacteria > Pseudomonadota > Alphaproteobacteria > Rhizobiales > Xanthobacteraceae > Bradyrhizobium. Next base: position 233,336 of record CAVRMY010000008.1, on the reverse strand, counting down.
TCGCCCCTCGAGGCGGCGAGCGCTGTCTTGACCCCCTCATAACCCATGCGGAATGAGGTCCACCACCACCAGCCCGGTAATAAAATCGTAGGAATTTGACGAGCTTCTCATCCGAGCCAACGCCGACGACATTGATCTAGTCGTCCGGATTCTTCTCGGCAACCGGCCTGCAGGCCTGCGAGCACGTCAACTTGCGGCGCTCGATAAATTGTTCGCAGGCAAGTCGAGGTGACGCCATCGGTCTCACGGCGAGACCTTCGCTCGAACCTGCAAGATCTTCGGGGCATGCCGATCACTTTTCATTCGAACGACATACCGATTCTGATTTGCTTTTTCATCTTCGGGGGAGCTCGGCTACGCCCTTATTTTTACCAAGCGGCTCTATCCGAATAGCGGTCGCATGGTCCCCGCGATCATGTGCTCCTTTCATTTCCAAAGATAAATTGTCTTAGGATTCAAGTTACCTGATGAGGGCACTAATCGATCGGTGGGCCCAGTCAACAGGTCTGCTGTTCCAGCTAAAGGCCTAACGAAGTTGAAGGTCTGCAATCAATTGAATGTTCGAGCTAATAATCACACATGACGCGCATGGGAGGATGGTGGCGTTATCTCCGGAGACGAGGAAGATGGAGCTTGAGACAACGCCGATAACACGCAATTTGAACGACGGTAGCTGATCTAGACAAGGGCGTTCTTCATCTGATCGAACGCTTGATGCGTTCTGTTCTCAACTTTGATCCGATGCTTGGACCTGCCGCACGTCGATCGCGATGTTTTGGAGACCACCCCCTCTAACCCTAACTCGCACGCCCTGCGAAACAAATATCTGGTCCGATCTCGCGCTGTTCGAATTCGCTCAGGAAGACGGGTCGTCGGGCGAGTAAGCGTGATCGCACTGCATGAGTCCGGAAGTGGCACACGAAGCTGACTATCGCTGTAAGAGCGGAACCTGAAAGACTTTGAAGCCGGCAACATCAGGGAACCCCTCGGCTGCATCCGGGGACACCAAGGCCAGAACCGCAGCCGGCACCTCTCCACTCAGCAACCGATTGATCGCGCTCGTTTGTCCTGCGCTAAATTGGTCAGGCAGCGCTCCTGCTACCACAAAGGCGACCAGAATATCATTGCGTGATTCTGAGTACTCTTCATCCATAGCAACATCTTTACCGTCGAGATCGGATACCGACCTGATCTCCGGACGAGCCATTACAACGGCGACCAGGCCCTTTTTGTTGGGGGGCCTACCCTCGACTGGTTCGAGATCACGAGCAGCTGGTAGGGCCGCGACCGTCCTTCGCTTTGCGACTGCGATCGCGGCTCCTACCTGCTCCTGTATCGTTCTGCTGTTGGAATTCGGAGCGAGACCGACAGTGGGCTGCCCTGGTGTAGCCGAACCGGCAGTAGCGACGCCGTTTTTCGGCTCGAGTTGCGTGCTCGATGACGGCGGCGGGAGCAACATGCGATTTGCCGACGGCTCTGTTTTTGCTGTGATGAAGGTAGGCTTTGCCTCCTTCGTGACGAGACGGGCGGTCCTGTCATGAGCGCGATGAAGCGGCGGCCCTTCGGTTCTGAGCCTGGTTCCCGTCGGAGAATCGGCCTTGAATGATGACACTGACTTGATCGGCAGACGAGCCGTCGTTCTGTTGGAACAGCCCAGCTGGCGTTCGTCAGCGCATGATTTCGGCGTCGCTTGTTGTGGTGGTTCACGGCTGCAACCGACCAAGGTCGCAGCGACAGCGACCATGAGAAACGTCCTCAAGCGGTACCCCTGGTGGACGAACGTCCGCCGCCATTCGTTGATTTCCGCGCGATTGTCTATGTCTCGTGCAAAAATATTGAACGCACATTAAATGTTGGGGCTTTTTACTAGGCGGATTCCCAAACATGGTTAACGGGCCGTCTCGTGAGGACTGGCTTAGAAGCGCTGGGGTTTTTCCTCAGGCCCGGCGGGGTGCTGGATAGAGAAACACCCTTTTTGGTAGCTCGCCCCATCGGTGATCTCGCGATATGATTTATCCGGCCCTCGGATTTTTCAGCTCCCTTTAAACCGGGGAGGATAAACGGCCCCAAAGACACACCAACCCCCAAGCTCCTTTTGGAGCCGCTTCCAAGGTGGGAGATCCGCGGACTCGAATTGGAGAATAAAGAGTCCCATGCCAAACTCGGAACAAATCGTTCCACTCGATGTCATGATCAAGCGCTTGGAGGAGGCGAACGCCCGCGCTCATGAACGGGTCGCGCGCGCAGACGAACGAGTTTCCGAGTCACAACAAGATGCCGCGCGGCATCCTTCGGACCAGCAGAAGCCCGCTGCTGTCCCGGACCGCTGGTCATCGCGCAGAGGGCCGGCGTTAGGCCTCATCGGGTCGGTATTCGCAGCGACGACCATCGGTGTCGTTGCGTTCGTTTGGCAGTCGTCCTACTTCGATGCAGCCAAGCTGATTGTCGCCCGGGGGGTGCCTCTGGCTCAGACCACACCGCAAGGCGTTACTCCAACGGCCGCCCCGATGTCTCCCGATTTGGCGCAACGCCTTCAGACGATGGCGCACGATCTCGCAAACGAAGCGCAAAGGATCGAGCAGCTTAAGACCAGCCAGGAGCAAATGGTCCGCGATATTGAAGCAGTCGGCGAACAGCTTAAGGCGGCGCTGACACAAATGAATCGAGATAATGCGGCAGTCGGCGCGCTCAAGACGGCGCTATCACAAATGACGCGCGATAATGCGGCAGTCGCCGAGCAGCTTAAAGCCGCGCTATCACAAATGGCTCGCGACAATGCGGCAGCCGTCGAGCAGCTTAAGGCAACCCAGGACCAAATGGTTCGCCTCACCGCCACCAGAGCGCGGCGCAAGCCCGTCCCGACACCGCCGCAAGCCGAAGCCCAGCCGCAGGCCCCAGTGTATTCGCCATATTCGGCGGCCAAGCAACAGTGAGATGAGTACATTGGCTTCGTATTGGAACGCCCACGAAGCGTCCTGCCGTGGTGGTCGCAAGTGGCACCGGATAAGGTGAAGAACCGCAGGCACCACGCCTTTTGGTAAAAATGCTTACCTCGTGGGGCTGTCGACAACCATACTGTCGCCGATTTGCTCGATGCGGCTGAGCGTACCGCCGATTGTCCGCCGGTCTGATAGTTGGCAGAAGTTTGGCCCTTCGGCGCTTTCACGTTCCTGTTCGAACTCGTGACCAATTGCGCAGCTGCATGGGAATCGAACTCAATCGAATAGAAAGGGGGATCTCGAATGAAATTCGACCGGCGACCTTTCTTCTTTAAGTCAACACCGTTTGAACGCAGTTGGATGCGAGTCAGCGTCGGCGCCAATTTGGCGGTAATAACGTCATGCGCGGTCTATCTCTTTCTCGAATACGAGTTATCCGGCGTTACTTGGCCATATATTGTCGCCGGCATTCTGGCCGGATATCTCACCGCGGACTTTGCGTCTGGCCTCGTTCACTGGGGGATGGATACTTGGTTTGACCAAGCTGTTTTGGGCCGAGCCGTCGCGATAGCGCGCGAGCATCACACACATCCTCAGCATATTCTGGCCTATGGGTTCTTGGAGCACGCGACGCTCGGTTCCGCACCAAGCGCAATTTTCATTGGACTCGCGGTGCTGTTAACAGCCGGTTGCGCGATTTCGCCGTTGTCATATTTTTTTGTGATCATCTGGCTAATTACATCGACGTGCCTTTTTTTTGGTACAAGTTTTCACAACCTCGGACATAGACGCCCCAGGTCAGCGTTCATCCGCGTTGCGCAAAAGATGCATCTCATCATTTCACCTGAGCATCATTGGGTTCATCATCGTGACGACCAAGTCATACGATACTGTGTGATCAACGGCTGGGCTAACTATCTATGCGATCGTTTGAATGTCTGGCGCAGGTTAGAATGGTTGGTTCGGACGCTGACGGGGGCAGTGCCTCGGAGAGACGATCTCGACTGGCAGCGTCGGTGTGAAGAGGCGGGCGCCTGTTGGCCTGAAGCGAGGATGCGCGCAGCACAACCAGATCTTCGCGGTGAGCATTGAGGAAGTCATCCGGCATCACGATGAGCTGGCCGCGCGCCACAGCTAACTCGTGGCGCCGCCAGTCGAGTTCTCGATGCGCCTAACAAACTCCCGGAGACGCAGTAGTTCGGCATAGCGTGCGCGAAGCGCCACATGTCTGATGTCACTCCAAGTTGGTCTTATCAACTTCATCGGATCATGGTGGTTGGCCAAAGAGACGGCTCCGCCACCGTGAATATGGCGGAGCCGTCGACGGACGCGTCGTGATGGACGATCCCTCGGCGGCGTTGGTAGCCTGCGAAGCCGGGCAGGGTTTATTTCAGAGCTTCGAACTCGGCCTAGCTCGGTGGCTTGCGAGCGGGAAGCTCGTGCAGGTCCTGCCCGAATGGTCGGACGAGCGTTTCCCCTTGTATGCCTATTATCCATCGCGCCGGCAGGCACGTGCCAAGCTACGCGCCTTTCTCGAATTCATTCACCTCATCGCTGCGAACGCTTGAGTCTGATTTGTTCACATTGGTAGCTGTTCATCGGCAATGATCGGATGTTCTCCCCTGGGCGGATCTCTGCCGATCCGAATTCAGCGCGCCCGTGCGCATGACCGACCTGAAGCGAGAGCCTCCTGCCCTCTATCGACGGTACCAATGTGCCCGCCAGGCATGCAGCGCCAGTAGTCGAAGACCTAAGCGTTTTAAGGCACGATGATCACCTCGTTCGCGTTTCAAGGATCTCGGAAATCGCGGACCGTTTTGGCCGCCTCCAGCGACGAACTCATTGCCAAGATGCGGGACGATAGATAGCGCAGTCCGTGTTCACGCTCGCTTGATCAAGTGGCAGAGGAGCCCTGAGTCGCGCCCTGAATTGGTTCTGGCTTGGTTTGCGGCAGTGCGGTAGAAACCTTATCTGACCGCCAATCGACGTTTCCGTATCGCGGTATAGGGTTTTGATCATGGGCGTTGTTCGATTCGCTCTGAAATTTCCGTACACATTCTACGTGCTGGCCACGCTCGTGCTTTTTCTCGGCGGTACATCGATCTTGTCGATGCCGACCGACATCTTTCCCGAGATCAGGATCCCAGTGGTGACCATCGTCTGGCAGTATACCGGGCTGAGCACGCCGGAAATGGAGCAGCGGGTCACGACCTATAGCCAGTTCGCCCTGTCTTCCAGTGTCAACGGCATCCGAGACATAGAAGCGCAGACGCTGAACGGCATCTCGGTCCAAAAGGTTTTCTTCCAGCCCGACGTAAACCTCGACCTCGCGATTTCACAGATCGTATCGGCAACCAACTTCATCCGTGTGGTGATGCCGCCCGGCATCCAGGCTCCGGTGGTGGTTCAGTATAACGCCTCCAGCGTGCCAGTGCTGCAGATTGGGCTATCGTCAGATACGCTCAATGAGCAGCAGCTCTATGACTACGGGATCTACCGCTTACGCCAGCAGCTCGCGCCCATTCATGGAGTCACGCTGCCGACGCCCGCGGGCGGCAAGTATCGACAGATCATGGTCGATCTTGATCTCCTCAAGCTCCAGGCCAAGGGCCTGACGCCGATCGATGTGGTGAACGCCGTCAACGCCCAGAACCTGACCGTGCCGTCGGGTCTTGCCAAGATCGGCGATACCCAGTTCACGGTCCGCACCAATGCGGTCCCGACCTCGATCGACGACCTCAACAATATCCCGGTCAAGTTTGCAAGTGGTGCAACCATTTTCGTCAAGGACATTGGACAGGTTCACGACGGCAACGCCGTACAGCAGAACATCGTGCGGACCGACGGGCGCCGTTCTGTGCTACTCAGCATCATCAAGAATGGCAACGCCTCCACGCTCGCTGTGGTCAATGGGGTCAAGGAGGCGCTGGTAACCGCGCGCGCCGCCGCACCTTCGGGCTTGGTGATCAAGGAGCTGTTCGATCAATCGGTGTTCGTCAGGCATTCCATAGAGGGGTTGCTAAAGGAGGGGGCCATTGCGGCCGTCCTCACTGCACTGATGATCCTGTTGTTTCTCGGCTCGTGGCGCTCAACTCTTGTCGTGATGGTGTCGATCCCGCTGTCGATCCTCTCTTCGCTGATCGTCTTGTACTTCCTCGGCGAAACCATCAATACAATGACACTAGGCGGGCTTGCGCTCGCGATCGGCATCCTGGTCGACGATTCCACAGTGACGATCGAAAACACCCATCGTCTGCTGACCGAGAAGGGCATGCCGCTGCCCTCGGCGACCCTGCACGGCGCAGCCGAGATCGCAGTGCCGACGCTGGTGTCGACGCTTGCGATAAGTTGCGTCTTCACCTCCGTGGTGTTCCTCGACGGCCCGGCAAAATACCTGTTCACGCCGCTCGGACTCGCCGTCGTGTTCGCGATGCTGGCGTCCTACGCGTTTTCCCGAACGCTGACGCCGATCACGATCGGCCTCCTGCTCAAGAATGAGCATCATGGCGCTCGAGATCGCGGCTGGTTCGCACGACTGTTTGCCAGGTTCGAGCGCGGCTTTGAGGAAATGCGCGACAGCTACACGGAAGTGCTGACCGGCGCGCTGAAGCACCGGTTGGTCATTCCCTGTGTCGCAGCGCTTGTCCTGTTGCTGGGCGGCACGCTGTTCTTTTTTGTCGGCCGTGATTTCTTCCCGATCATCGACGGCGGCCAGATCCAGCTCCACGTGCGGGTGCCAGCTGGCACGCGCATTGAGAAGACCGAGCAGATCTTTCAGGCGGTCGAAGACAAGATCCGTGAGATCATCCCAGAGAATGAGAGAGACCTCATTGTCGACAATATTGGCCTGCCAGCCCGTTCCTACAACTACGCCTTCGGCGACGGCACGGCGACGGGGGTCAACGACGGAGTGATTCTCATCGACCTGAAGGACGACCACCCGCCGACAGCAACCTACATCAGGAAGCTGCGCGAGGTGTTGCCGGCGGAATTTCCCGAAAACATCTTCTACTTCCAGCCCGCCGACATGGTGACCCAGATCCTGAATTTCGGTATTCCCTCGCAGATCAACGTCCGTACAGTCGGCTACAACCGGGTCAACAACCTGCGCATTGCCCAGGAGCTGCGGCAGAAGATCGCCACCATCCCAGGCACCGCTGACGTCCATCTGCAGCAGGAGATCAACGGTCCCGAATTCTTCGCTCAAATAGACCGTGCGCGCGCCAGCCAGTTCGGGCTGACGATGAGCGATATCGCCCTCAGCCTGAACACCAGCCTCGCGTCATCCGCGCAGGTTTCGCCAAATTTCTGGACCGATCCAGCCAACGGCACACCGTATTATCTAGCGGTGCAGACACCGGAATACCGCACCGACTCTATCAATGAGCTGAAGAACACACCGGTGACCAAGCTCACGATGGGAAGCGGCAGTTCGATACCGGGACTACTTAGCAACGTCGCGACGCTGACGCGCGATTCGATCGCGACCAATGCGAATCAAGCCAACATCCAACCGCTCTACGAGGTCTATGCCAACGCCGATGGCCGTGACCTAGGCTCGATTTCAACGGAAATCGGCAAGATCGTGGCGGAATTCCAGAAGCAGCTCACCCCGGGGAACCGGATCGAGGTGGTCGGCCAGATCGAGAGCATGAACTCCGCATTCCGCAACCTCGGCATCGGCATCCTGTTCGCGGCAGTGTTCGTTTATCTGCTGATGGTTGTGAACTACCAGACTTGGGGCGATCCGTTTGTGGTGATCCTCGCCCTCCCGGCGACGTTCTGCGGCATCATCACAATGCTCTTCATCACCGACACCACGTTGAGCGTGCCCTCTCTGATGGGTGCGATCATGGCGATCGGCGTGGCGTCCGCGAATTCGATCCTGCTGGTTACCTTCGCGCGCGAGCAGCAGCTCGCCGGCATGACGGCGTTTGAATCCGCGATTGCCGCCGGCCGCACCCGCATCCGGCCGGTGCTGATGACGGCAACCGCCATGATCGTCGGCATGATTCCGATGGCAATCGGCGGGCCAGGTGAGGAACAGAATGCGGCGCTGGCCCGCGCCGTCATTGGCGGGCTCCTGTTCGCGACGCCGACGACCCTTTTCGTGGTACCCTATCTCTTCGCTCTGCTGCGCAAAGGCAACGACGGCAAGCCCGCGCAAGGCGTATTCGCAGAGGACCCAATATGAACGAGCTATCCCCGCTGCACGACGATAGAGTGCCGGCGGACGAACCGCGCGATCGGAAAGGATTCCCGCCCGCAGCTCCCGAGAAACGAACCGCCCGCCGGCAAACTCTCGCGTTTGTCGTGCTCTTCTTTCTAGCGGGCGCGTTGGGCTACGGTTTCTGGCAGCACTACCGCCTGCACGCCGAGGTGATGGCAACCGCGGCAACTCGCCGCGATTTCGTGCCGACCGTGCGAACGGCGGCGGTCCGCGCCAGCGAGAGCGTGAGATTGGCCACATGGCCCGCCGCGACGGAGGCCTTCGAGCAAGCGAACATCTACGCTCGCGCGAGCGGCTACATCACTAAGCGCAACGTCGATATCGGCAGCCGCGTCAAGGCCGGCGATCTCCTCGCGGAGATCACGGCGCCGGAGGTCGAGCACCAGATCGCGCAGGCGGAAGGGACCATGGAACAGTTGCGCGCGACCTTGCAACAGGCCGAGGCCAATCGCGATCTCGCCCAGGTGACATGGGACCGCGACCGCAAGCTAGTGCAGCAAGGCTGGGCCACTCAGCAGCTTGGCGACACCGACCGGCTCACGCTGGAGGCGCGGGTTGCGGCGGTCGCGGTCGCGCGCGCCAACATCACCGCGCAGGAAGCGCAGCTGCGGGTCCTGAACCAGCAGAAGACCTACCAGAGCGTGAAGGCTCCGTTTGACGGTGTCATTACGCAGCGGAACGTGGACGTCGGGGCACTCGTTCAGGCGGATGCGGCGAGCGGGACCTTCATGTTTACGCTGGCGCACAGCGACGTTATCCGTATCCAGCTCTATGTGCCGCAGGACGACGCCCTGGACGTCGCGGCCGGAACGCAAGCGGTAGTACGCGTGCCCGAGATGCCGGGCCGCGACTTCCCGGGGCAGGTGACCCGTATTGCCGACGCGCTGCAACCGGGAACTCGGACGCTTTTGACCGAAATCGACGTACCCAATCCCGACCACGCACTGTCACCGGGGATGTATTGCCGTGTCGAGCTGAAGATTAGGCGCAAGACATCATCGCTGATCGTTCCCTCCGAGGCCGTCATCTTCAACCGGGACGGGCTAAGCGTCGCAATCGTCGACGACGGGGTCGTGCACCTGCGCAAGATTACGTCGGTTCGGGATTTCGGCACGACGGTCGAAGTTAGCTCGGGAGTGGCCGAAGGCGATAAGGTGGTTCTTAACCCCCAGGTCGATCTGACCGACGGTCGAAAAGTAGTGGTCCGCGCTGCTTCGCCGAAGTCGTAGTCCCGTTGGAGTAATCGGTCTGCAAGTGAGTGTAACGAGTATCGACGAGGAACTATTCACAGTGTTTTGCGAGAATTGGCTAACTTGGCGATCAATTTGGTAGCAAAACCAGCTCTCGCTTCAGGTCGGTCATGCGCAAGGGCGCGTCCGCCCTTCAACGAGCGGACGCGGCGAGTTTGGGAACGCTCAGTCCTACGACAGCGCTTTGTAAAGGCCGCTCTCGAACTTGCCGTAGAGGCCGAGAACGCGAGGATCTGCGAACGGCAGAACTTGCGTCATTATAACGCCGGCGACTTGCTTCGACGGATCGATCCAGAAATAGGTATTGGCCAGCCCGGCCCAGGAGAGGCTGCCGCCGCTCCTTCCCGCCGGACCTTCCTGCGGATTGATCAAGAAGCTCAGGCCCCACTTGATGTCCTGACCGGGGAATAGCTGCCCCATGTCAACGTCGGGCGTTGACGCCGGCGCCGTTGTTTTCAGAACAACCCGTGAAATGTTGACATCGCCGATGTTATTCTTCGACATTTGCGCCACCGTCTCCGGTCGCAGGAGCCGAGCGCCGTTGAACTCGCCGCCACGCATCAGCATCTGCAGGAAGGCGAGATAGTCCCGCGCGGTGCCATAGAGGCCGCCACCGCCCATGAAAAACTCGGGCTCCTGCGGGACTCCGAACTCGATCGGGTCAAGGCCGCCGTCAGCCTTGCGCGAATGGACGGTCACCAGTCTTTTATTCTGATCCGGTCCGATAACGAAGTCGGTGTCCTTCATGCCGAGCGGCTGGAAAATCTGCTCGCGCAGATAGACGTTGAGACCCTTTCCGCTGACCGCCTCGACTGCCTTGCCGGCGAAGTCGATGTTGATGCCATACTCCCAGCGATCGCCCGGATCGAACGCGAGCGGCGTCGTCAGCGCCGCGTTCTTGCAGCTGATAATGCCCGGAAGATCAGCGAATTTCACGTATTGGGCGGTGTCGGCGTCCCAGAGGTCGTATGTGAACCCGGCCGTATGGGTCAGCAGCTGGCGCAGCGTGATTGGCCGCTTGGCCGGGCGCAGTTTCGGTTGTCCCTTGTCGTCAAATCCCTCAAGGACCTGAGGCGCCGCCAGCTGGGGAAGCACCTTGCTGATCGGTTCGTCAAGCTGGAGCTTGCCCTGCTCGACCAGCTGCATTGCCGCCGTTGCGGTTAGAGCCTTGGTCATCGACGCGATCCAGAACACCGAGTCCGCGGTCATATCGGTGCCCTTGGCGAGGTCGCGCTTGCCGAATGCACCTTCGTAGATGACGCCGTCGCTGTTCGCAGCTACGGCGACAACGCCGGGAACTTCCTTGGTGTCCGCGGCCTGCCGCAGAACCTCATCGACAACATTGAGCCCATCCTTTTTTGCACCTGCAGCAGACCAAGACGGAGTTATGCCGTACTTCGCAAACGAAACAGCAGCCGACATTGCCGCGCCCGTCTTCAACAGCTCGCGGCGCGTTTGTCGTAAACGTGTCATGGGTTTTCTCCTCCCGTTAGAGTCGGATTTTTTGCTTATCGAAGATCGCCGTCCCCGCCAGTCACCTGGCGACGAACCGTAGAGCTGCCAGCCGATGGCATGTATGCTGCCACTGAAATGGTTGGGACTTCAGCTCCGGGTATGCTGAACCATACGCCGCGCGCTTTCTTCAGGCAAACCAAAACGACGCGCTATTGTCGCCGCGCGAGGAGATCAAACGGCGTCAATCAAGTCGGAGCCGGTAGAGCAGTCGCCGAATGTCTCTTGTTCGGGGTTAAGCGGAGGCACTTCCGGTTTTGGGCCCCAAGCCGACATTTGACGTGCTGCATTTCCGCAGTAGGCTACCGGGCAGGCTGCCAAATTGCGCACCCATCATGAAGGGTTGGAGTTACACGGTCCGGCTCTACCGCCACGGGCCGAAGTTCTCGACGGCAGGTGGAAATTTCCGGAGGCTGAGCCAGTGAACTGACGAATTTGGAGACGGCTATGAGCAAAACCATGACTTTGGCGCGGGCTACTGAATTTGGATTAGCATGGAATAGCCGCGATCCTAATCTCGTGGCGAGTTTCTTTGCTGACGATGGCGTCTACCACGCCTCCGTTGGACCCGATCGCCTCGGGAAGACTTACCTCGGCAAGGAAGAAATCCGAAAGGGCGCCAAAGCGTTCTTTGAACGCTTTCCGGACGGGAGATTCGAACATCTCAAGGTAGTGGTCGCCGGCGACATTGGGTCATTCGAGTGGGACTTTGTGGCGACTGATGCGAGCGGGAAGTCGGTCACGACGGCTGGATGCGACCTTCTTGCCTTCCGAGGTGACAAAGTCATTCTTAAGAACGCATTCCGCAAGGCCAAGGCTTGACGTTTAAGTCGGCAACGATCGGCTCGAAGCGAACAGTGGGCATCGAAGGTGGCGGCAGCTTTTTGGCCTCCGCGCGGTCCAAAGCTGACACAACGGAAGACGGCTCCGATGTCTGCTTCCGAGGGGATACTGTTGCAAAGAGTCTTTTGGGGCTGACGAACGAAATTTTCTAGCCCCGCTGATGCGTTTCGTACGCAGAGACGTGAAGGGACCACATCGTTTGTCGAAAGAACGACTGCAAACCTTCGTACGCGCTGTACGGAGCCTCGCAGCGCTGGAAAAATCCAAAAATCGACTTTCGCGAAATTTTTGGAGTCGATCGATTTTCGACTTTTGCAACACAATCGAGGGCAAAGCAGATATGTCCTCAGGCCTTGCGGAATGTCGGCAAATGACCCGGGAACGGGCCTGGTTGACGCGGCTGCCGAGCATATAGCGGACATCCATTCTCGCGAGTAGGTCGAAGTCCTCAGTCTGAGCTGATGACCTGAAACTCATGTATCACTAGACTGATTGTTGGTTGTGGCTGCTGGACGGTCCGCTACTGCAACCGCCCACTCAAGGAGACCGCCCGTGACCACGCTTGTCGAGCGCCTCGACTTGTCCGCCGCGTTGCTGCGCGCGCGCAGTCGGCGCGACACCGAAACTGACACCGTTCAGTTTGCGCAGGCCGCGCTCGCAGCGGCTAAGCAGGAGGGCCTGCAACTGGCGGTGCGGGCGCGCTATGTGGCGCTCGCCGTAATCGCCTGCCTATTGCCGGTTATCAATCCGACATGGGAGCAGCTTTACTATGTGGTGCTGCTTGGCCTGTTCGCGCTGATTGGCTGGGGTCAGGTCAGGGTTGGGCGGGTCGGCGTGTCGCGGCCAGAGCTTGCACTATTGTTCTGCGACCTGGCGCTCCTGACGTTCGTCGCCGTCGTCCCGAATCCCTTCAGCTCCGCGCACTGGCCGGTGGCGATGCAATACCATTTCGGCAACTTCATTTATTTTTTCGTGCTGCTGTCGGGCGCGACGCTTGCCTATTCCTGGAACACTGTCATCGCGGTCGGAACGTGGACCTCTGCTCTTTGGATTGTCGGCATGGTGTGGGTGTGGTGGCAGCCCGATCGCGATCCCGCGCTGACGGCCCGCATCGCAGCGGCGATAGGCAGCGATCACAGGCTGTTCCAGCTGATCTCGCCCAACTCGATCGTGTTCAGTGCGCGCATCCAGGAGATTGTCGTGTTCATGATTGTCGCGGTGACGCTCGCCGTCGCGGTACGCCGCGGCAATGATCTCCTGATCCGCCATGCCGCAGTGGAACGCGAACGCGGCAATCTCGCGCGCTACTTTTCGCCCAACGTAGTGGAGGAATTGTCCAGGAACGACGAACCACTGAAGCAGGTGCGCACGCAAAATGTCGCCGTGCTGTTTGTCGACATCGTCGGCTTCACCGCCTTTGCCGACGCGCGCACGCCGGAAGAAGTTGTGCGCACCTTGCGCGAATTCCACGCGCTGATGGAGCGGGAGGTTTTCCGTCACAACGGCACGCTGGACAAGTATCTCGGCGACGGGCTGATGGCGACCTTCGGCACGCCGTTCGTCGGAAAGGCCGACGCCAGCAACGCGCTGCGCTGTGCGCAGGCAATGATGGCAACGGCGAATAGCTGGAACGGGCAACGCAAAACGGCCGGGGAGGCTCCGATCCGCGTCAGTTTTGGTTTGCACTACGGGCCGGTTGTGCTCGGCGACATCGGGCTGACCCGTCTCGAATTTGCGGTGATCGGTTCGACTGTGAATGCCGCGAGCCGGATCGAAGCCTTGACTCGCGCGCTTGACTGCGCGCTGGTGGCCAGCGACGCTCTCGTCGAGCGCGCCAAGACCGAACTCGGCAGTGCAGATGCGGCGTTTCGTCCACTCGCGGCGCAATCGCCGCAGACGATCCGCGGGCTTGAGCAGCCAATCGCAATCTGGATACAGGCGCGCGCAGGAAAGTGATAGATTGCTTGTCCGCTTTCGGACGTGTATCCATCGCGTTTCGGCTGGTTCCGGCGAGATCTTGAGATGACAATCGAGCAAACGCTGATCGAAACTATCTCGCGGCCGGAACATCAAATTGATGTAGTCCGGGTCTGATCGGGTTTTTGAATCGGTGCGTAGTTGTGTGATGGACGGCGAAAACAGGCATAGAAAAGGAACCCAAAATCTCGTGCCGAGCTTACTGCGCAACCATATCTCTAGCAAATCCTCTTTCCGTCGCTCTGTAGATGTACGGCGTTTCCCGATCTGACCGATGCGATATTGCACCGCCACGCAATTTCGCCCGCCAACGGGGCGTAGTGGAAGTTGACCGGCGGCCGTCTTTCGAGGAGGGCGACGCTTTTGACTCAATCCGGACATCACGAGGCGGAAGTCGACCGCCTTGCCTGCGGAAACGCGAGGCTTACATCATCGTTGAAGTGCCCGGAGGGCAGAATGTCCCGCATGAATGCTTGTTCTCGCCGTGCGCGGCAGTTTGTACCTACCCAGGCAAGCCTTGGCGCAGCTGACCCCGCCCGCTGGATCGGCCAGAGCCGGGCGCGCCCACCCAACGACGCTCTGTCCGGACCCCGCTAGCTGGATCTGAGGAGGGCATAAATCCCCCGCTCAAATTGGCCATACAGCCGCAACGTACGGCTATCCGCGAAGGGCAACACTTGTGTCATGAAGACAGCCGCGATGCGCTTGCTCGGATCGATCCAGTAGTATGTGTTGAAGAGGCCACCCCAGGTCAGGCTGCCGGCGCTGCGGCCGCTGGCTATGGCCTGCATATTGATCATGTGACCGAAGCCCCACTTGAGATGGGTACGGGGAAACAAATCCACGTCATTGGAGAGAGCGGGGGCTGTCGTCTTCAGAACGAAAACCTCGATGTTGCCAATTTGGTTCTGGCCCATTAGCGCGACAGTTTCGGGACGCAAGATGCGAACCCCGTCCAGCGAGCCCCCTCGCAACAGGGTGCGGATAAGGGTCAAATAATCCGGCCCGGTCGAATAAATTCCGCCACCACCGGAAAAGGTCGACCTTGTCGATCTCGGTTCGGTCGATTGTGCCTCGAGATATCCATCGGGCCTGCGGCGATGTACGCTGGCCTCTCGCTGCTGCTGCAGCGGCGTGATCGTGAACGTCGTATCATTCATACCTAGCGGATCAAGGATGTGCTTACGAAAATAAACGTCAAGCAAATCGCCGCTAACGAATTCGACAATTCGGCCAACCCAATCGATACTGGTTCCATATTGCCAACGCTCGCCGGGGTCGAACATGAGTGGGCTGAGTGAAACTTCGGCTCTTTCAGCAGGCGTCAGCCGTTCAACCGACGTGGCATATTCGGCGGCCCTGGTATCCCAAAGCCGGTAGCTGAAGCCGGCGGTGTGGGTCAACAGCTGCCGTAGGGTGATCGGACGCGTTGCCGGGCGCAACCGCGGCAAACCTCTGGCGTCGAATCCTTCAAGCACTTTGGGTGAACTTACCGCGGGATCAACTTCGGGCACCGGAGCATCCAATTGAAGCTTGTTCTGCTCCACCAGTTGCAGCGCAGCTACCGAGGTGATGAGTTTGACCATCGAAGCAACGCGAAACACCGTGTCGCGCGTCATAGCTGCCCCATCTCGGAGCCGCCGCCTGCCGAAATGACCTTCATAGAGGATGTCATTATCAGTCGCGGCCAACGCCACGACACCCGGCACTTCTCCCGCACCGGTCGCAGCACGAAGTATCATATCAATTTTGGAGACCACCCTGCCCTCGAGAGGGGCCCTCTCGACCTTCGCGAAGGCCGCGCGCGGGTCCATTGAACTCGAGCTGACCGCCGTCAAACCCGCCGCCATCATCACGACGTCGCGCCGGCTCGGGTAATGGATCATGCTCGCCTCTCTGAATCAGTTTGGTGCGATCACCTTCGAGAAGTGGTCATCACTGCCCGGTGACCGCCTCCTTGGAACGCTAGCAACGGAGGCGGTAAATAATGCCGGTGTAGCGCTCAGCCGGTTGACAAGCACCCTAAGTACGATAGCTCTGATTGAGGCAAACATCTGCCGATATTGGAGCCGCTGCTTCCAAAAGAGGGGGTTCAACGTGCTCAATCGAGATAACTGTGCGCCATCTACTTCCTAGTAACGGACAGCGAACAAAATTCAGAATTCAGCTTATGGAAATCTTAAAAAAGCGCATGACGCATTGAATACGAGACTGGTAGATAATCGGCACGTTCGTGATTGCCGATTACTTCCATCACTCAACTCATTGTGGGGTGCCCGCGCGGTTTTCAATACCACGCACCGTGCTCTGAAGACTTCAACATCAATCGGAATGTCCCCACGGAACGAAACCATGCGTAAGACCCTTACGAGCCTCATTCTCCTCGCCGCTCTTACCGGAGGCGTTTGTGGCACACACGCTGAAGATATTACGCCAGAGGAACTCGCATTCCATTCGCTTCAGTCGCAGAATGTTCAGGATTTTGCCGACCGGTTCAAGCTGTTCACGAAGACGGATTTGACGAACGAGGTTTTAAAAAAAATGGGGTTTTGGGCTTCCGCTGCTCCTGTCGCCGTGGACATGGCAGAGAAGAATAAAACAAGACCAACAATTCATGACCCGCGTCACTGCAAAGGCGATAGGTGCCTTGAACGATGGGCGTACAATGTTGGTGAAAACAAACTCGGTCTTGAAAAGGATGGGCAGCTTACCAAGCTGGTAACGACAAACGTTTCCGGCAAAGTTGAAGCAACTCAATACTGCTATGGCTATCTTGGTATCATCTCGTGTACGACTGACGTTGAGAATGGTCACAAACTGAAAAGGTTCATGTGGTTTGGACTAAAGGAGGAAGGAAAGGGTCTCCTCGGTCAGCTTTATTGGGCTGATAAAGGTGATTTTATTGGGCCATGATGTGGCCATGCAGCCATCATGGATGAGCGTTTGCGTCATCTGAGCAATCAAAAAACCATCTTTGAAGGGTTCGTGGCCTTGGTTCATAGCAAAAATGCCTCGCCAACTTGGAACGACGTTAAGTCCGCACTCTTGGACTTCGATAGCGCGGGCCAGCACATCCTCGACGATCTGCGAAGTCATCGGACACTGTCCGTCGGTAACAATAGAGCAACGGTGCAGAGCTCATCGACGATGTGCCTTTCTCGCTTGTCCCATAACTTGCCCCTATACCTTCCGGCGCTCTGCCACTGCTCGACCATCACGGCACTGTCCGTGCGCGTAAAGTGCGAGCGACAACAGGTCCGATAACTCGACCGGACGGGCCGCTCGTATTAGGGCGCGTGTAATCGAGACCGTTGGTGGTCTGGACGCGCCGTCGAGGCCATGGGGTTCTCTCACTCGGGTTCTCGCGTTGGCCTATCCTCGGATCTTGATGCCCGCCCACTCTTCCGACAGTTTTGCAATCGAAGTGAAATCCGAATCCGGTCCGTATTTCGCTTGGGTCAATGCCAGGACCTGACGCACGACCGCGCCCATGATCATTGGTACGCCCATTGCTTCTGCTTCATCGAGGCAGAGCCGGACATCCTTGTAGGACAGCGCGGTCGCAAACCCGAAATCGAAGGTGCCCGGCAACACCGAGCGCGGGAACTTGTCCTGCGTTGCGCTATTGCGGCCGGAACTGACGTTGATGATATCGAGCAGCACCCTGGGATCGAGGCCGGCCTTCACCCCCATCGCCATGCCCTCGGACGAGATGACCAGAGCTGCGGCGGCCAGAAGGTTATTGACCAGCTTGGCGGTTTGCGCGAGCCCCGGCTTGTCGCCGGTGTAGAAGAGTTTGCCGAAATGCTTCAGGATCGGAACGACCTTTGCATCATAAACATCGCGCGGGCCTGAAACCATCACGGCAAGGGTGCCGGCTTTGGCGCCTGATATACCGCCGCTGACGGGGGATTCGATCAGCACGATCTGCCGCTCACTTAAGCCCTTCGCTACGGACGTCGCGACACCGGGTCCGGTGGTAGAGAGATCGATCACTGTGCGCACACGGTTGCCAACCCCGATGCCGTTCTCACCAAGCGTCACCGCCTTGACGACATCCGGCGTCGGGAGACTCAGGAGCACGATTTCTGCGGTCGAGGCGACCTCGCCAGGGGAACGTGCCAATCGCGCGCCACGTGCGACCAGTTCGGCTGTGGCTTCCACTTGCTTGTCGTAAACGCAGAGCGAGTAACCGGCGTCGAGCAATCGCGAAGCCATCGGGCCGCCCATCCGACCGATGCCGATGAATCCAAGAAGTTCTCCCGCCATCACGCGTCCTCCATATCGGCCGGTTCTGATTGCCGGTCCGTCTCTGCGCTGACGCGAAACTAGCGGGTCCACCGCTGGAGGCCATCGCTGTTTTAGGGAATAACAGCCTTCCGTCGCTGGTAGCCAATGCTGCATTGCCGCGAAGGGGCGAAGCTTCCTTCCAACCCTCGGAGATAGCTGTAGCTCTGCTGACCCTTCTGTCGTTGTGAAATTGCTCAAATCGCCCTCCGGCACCGAATTAAATCGTCGCCGATAGTGAGCAGCGATCTTATCCGAAGGTCGGATGCCTCTGACCTCTGTCGCACAGGTATTTTCTTGCTGGCCTCTTGCAACGGGTATTGAATAACTTCTGAAGCTCGACGCTCATCAAAAGACGGCATGACCCACAACATCAGGGAGGCCTACATGGTTGCTGTCCAATCTCGACTGGTCGCGTTTTCGGCTGGCGCGGCCGTACTCATCGCGACCAGCGGCGGCGCGCTAGCGCAAAAGAAATATGACCCCGGCGCCAACGATACCGAAATCAAGATCGGCAACATCATGCCCTACAGCGGCCCCGCGTCCTCTTACGGTGTGATCGGCAAGACCGAACAGGCCTATTTCAACAAAATCAATGCCGAAGGCGGTATCAACGGCCGTAAGATCGACTTCATCAGCTATGACGATGGCTACAGCCCGCCGAAGACGGTCGAACAGGCGCGCAAGCTGGTGGAGAGCGACGAGGTCCTGCTGATTTTCAATTCGCTCGGCACCCCGCCGAACACGGCAATCCAGAAATACATGAATGCGAAGAAGGTTCCGCAACTGTTCGTCGCCACCGGCGCCACCAAGTGGAACGATCCCAACGACTTTCCATGGACCATGGGCTGGCAGCCGAGCTACCAGAGCGAAACCCAGATCTATGCCAAATACATTCTCAAGAACAAGCCGAACGCCAAGATCGCCGTTCTCTATCAGAACGATGACTACGGCAAAGACTACCTCAAGGGCCTGAAAGACGGTCTCGGCGCCAAGGCCGCGGAGATGATTATCGCTGAGGACAGCTACGAGACCACCGAGCCAACAATCGACTCGCACATCGTCAAACTCAAGGCCAGCGGCGCCGACGTGTTCGTCAACATTTCGATTCCAAAGTTCGCGGCGCAAGCGATCAAGAAAAATGCCGAGATCGAGTGGAAGCCGCTTCACTTTCTGAACAGTGTTTCGAGTTCGATCGGCGCTACAATCAAGCCGGCGGGGTTCGACGCCGCGCAGAACGTCATCTCGTCGGCCTACCTCAAGGATCCGACGGATCCGCAGTGGAAAGACGATGCCGGGATGAAGAAATTCAACGCCTTCCTCGACCAATATTATCCCGAAGCAAACCGGAACGACGCGTTCGTGGTCTATGGCTACTCTGTAGCGCAGACCATGACGTATGTGCTGAAACAGTGCGGTGATAATCTGACACGTGAGAATGTCATGAAGCAGGCTGCCAGCATCAAGGGCCTGGAGTTGGACGGCTTGCTGCCTGGCATAACGGTCAAGACAAGTGCAACCGATTTTGCTCCTATCGAACAACTCCGGCTGCAAAAGCTCCAGGGCGAAACTTGGCATCTGTTTGGAGACATCATCAGCGCCGAGGTAGGTGGTTAGAAGAAGCGTGCTCTTCCCATGTAGGATCGCGCCAACCAGTCCGGCATTCACGGTCGCTACGGCAAGGGGAGGATTTTCATGCGTCGCAATGTCATCGCCGCGCTCGCGCTCCTGTTGTGGGGAGCGGGGCTCACCGCCGCCGCGGTCGCACAGCAACCAGTGAAGCTCGGTGTCCTCAACGACCAGTCGGGACTGTACGCGGATCTGACCGGCATGGGCTCGGTCCACGCCGCGCGCATGGCGGTCGAGGATTACGGCGGCAAGGTGCTGGGCCGGCCGATCGAAG
This sequence comes from uncultured Alphaproteobacteria bacterium, assembly GCA_963721935.1. Classification (GTDB taxonomy): domain Bacteria; phylum Pseudomonadota; class Alphaproteobacteria; order Rhizobiales; family Xanthobacteraceae; genus Bradyrhizobium. Next base: position 213,395 of record CAVRMY010000008.1, on the reverse strand, counting down.
TCATCTTCGCCGATCACCAGAACAAGCCCGACATCGGCGCCAACATCGCGCGGCAATGGATCGAGAGCGACGCCGTCAACGTCATCCTCGACCTTCCCAATTCGGCCGTGGGGCTCGCCGTGCGCGAAGTGACGCGCACGCACGACGCCGTCGACATCAACACCGGCGCCGCCACCTCGGATCTCTCCGGAAAGGCCTGTTCGCCGCACGGCGTGCACTGGAGCTTCGACACCTACGGCCTTGCGGCGACGACCGGCCGGGCATTGGTGAAGCAGGGTGGGGATACCTGGTTTTTCATCACCGCCGACTACGCATTCGGGCATGCCCTCGAGCGCGACACCGCGGCGTTCGTCGCGGCCGGCGGCGGCAAGGTGGTGGGGGCCGTGCGCCATCCGCTCAATACCTCCGACTTCTCGTCCTATCTGCTGCAGGCGCAAGCCTCGAAGGCGAAGATCATCGCTTTCTCGAACGCCGGCGGCGACACCATCAACGCGATCAAACAGGCCGCGGAATTCGGCCTGGGCCGCAGCAGCGATCAGCGCCTGGCGGCGCTCCTGCTGCAGTTTCCCGACACCCACGCGCTTGGCCTCGAAGCGGCGCAGGGCCTGGTCGCGACCGAGACCTTCTTCTGGGACCTCGACGACGCGACCCGCGCCTGGACCAAACGCTTCCTTGCCCGCAACGGCGGGAAGCCGCCAAGCATGATCCATGCCGGGACCTACGGCGCGACGTTGCACTACCTCAAGGCGGTGGCGGCGGCCGGCACGACCGACGCCACCAAGGTCGTTGCCAAGATGAAGGAACTGCCGATCGATGACTTCTACACCAAGGGCACGGTGCGCGAGGACGGGCGTGTGATGCGGCCTTATTATCTGCTGCAGGTGAAGAAGCCCTCGGAATCCAAATATCCCTTCGATTATCTCAAGCTGCTCGCCACGGTGCCGGCCGAGGAAGCGGCGCGCCCGCTGAGCGAGAGCGCGTGCCCCATGGTGAAGCACGACTGAGATCGCTCGCGGCGACGCGTCGGGCTGCTTCTGCGTCGCACTGTGATTCGCCGCGATCATCGATTTGGTAATCGAGCGGCGGCCGCCGTTTTCCGCGAAGAATGTGCTGGACAGCAGCAAGCCAGGATAAAAGCTCCACACGCGCTCAGTAGGAGCAGGTTTTCGCCGTCGAGCACGTCCACCGTCGACGACGGCATCTTACTGAGAAGGGCTAGGTTGCAGCCTTCGATTTCCTCGGCGCGGAGTTTACCGATTCCAATCGCGCCACTGGTCGGGATGATCGAGCCTTTGATCCATCCAGACCCAAAGACGTGGCATGATTTCACAAAAGGGAATACGCATCGTCAGACGCGCGTCCGCTGACATTAACCATGGTGGATCTTCTCTCGGCGAGGAGACGAGGCTTAACCCGCGTTTAACGCTTTCGCACGTCTGATTGACGATCAGCGCGAACATTGTCACCGGCAAGAACTGCGGGCGGGACTCGGCCTCTCTTAGGAGGACTGTGTGAGGATTCTCCTCATCGGCGCGCTGGTTGCGACGTTGGTCGGCTGTAGCCATCAACCGCCGTCGCGGCGGGCAACCACAAACTCCTGCGCTAGTAGAAACCCATTGGCCTGCTGGATGTCTGTTCGCGTGCCGATCGAGCCGGCATCACCTACGACCCATTCCGCGACACCACGAAGCCAGCTGCAGCGGAAGGCACAAACAACCGCTGTCCCGATCGCTCCTGATGGTGAGCCCATCGACTTTTGAGTTCCCCGGCTACTGAGGCCAATGATCAGACAATGACGCTTTCGCAACTCGTGCGTCTCCGGTTTCCACTCCACTGATAACTCTTGCGTGACCTCTTGAACTGGGCGCTAATTTTTTTACGACCAGCGCTGCTTCGAGACCTTTTGGGCAATGAGCCTTTGATAGCGGAGTGAGGTCGGCGATGCGAAAGACAAATCGAACTGACGAACGCGAGTACCAGGGCCGTCTCAGGAGTTCGCTGAAGGGCACCTTCAACACGCAACTGCAGCAGCTCAGGTTACTCAAGACCGCAACCAAAAAGCGGAGAGCACTCAAGAAAGGTGGCAACAAATTCCGGACTCACGAAATCGGGCGCGACGTCCATCGCAACCTGCTCTGCTGGGACTCATTTTCAACTGAGCCAGCCGCTCCTGCTTGCCAATTGATGTCCGCTTTGGCTTGAAAGCGCCCGCGCTCCAGCTTCGCAAATCGGCTGTTATGGAAGAGTGGGCCTCTGGTGGATGCCGGAGCGTACATCTGGTTAGATATGACAATCGAGATCGCGCCGGATCGCGTCGGCGACTGCGAACAGCGAACGTCTCGGCTGTCGACTTCCAGCAACGAGCGATTTTGTATTGCGAAGGCTCAGTTAGCCTTGCGACCCAGGAACGTCGGGATATCGAGAACGGCTTGCTCGATCGAATTGCGCACAGCGGAGAAGCGGCCGTACGGATCGAGGCCCCGCGGAGCCGCATGGCGCGCATATTCCGAAATCGGCTTTGCCGGCAGCCCTTCGGGGTGGCGGGCCGCCGGGCCGAGCCGCGGTGCAGTACGTTCGATCCGCTCGGCATTGCAATGGCTGTCGTTGCCCAGCCTACCGGCGAGTTCAACGAGTGAGCCCGCCGCTGGTTGCGTCTGGAGCGTCGCGCCAAGATTATCGATGCCCGTCGCCACCACCGAGACCCGCACGATACCTTCCAGGGTTTCATCGAAAGTGGCACCGACGATGATGTTGGCGTCCTCATCGACCTCTTCGCGAATGCGGGTCGCGGCTTCGTCGACCTCGAACAGCATGAGGTCCTTGCCGCCGGCGATGGAGACAATGAGGCCACTGGCGCGCTTGATCGAGGGGTCCTCGATCAATGGATTGGAAATTGCTGCAACGGCGGCATTGAGCACGCGCTTCGCGCCCGAAGCCTCGCCCCTGCCCATCATGGCTTTGCCTTTCTCGCGCATTACCGTGAGAACGTCGGCAAAATCAAGATTGATCAGACCTTCCTTGACTATGAGATCGCTGATGCAGGCCACACCGGAATAAAGCACTTGATCGGCCAGCGCGAAGGCATCGGCGAAGGTGGTCTTCTCGTTGGCCACCCGGAACAGGTTCTGATTTGGGATAACCAGCAGGGTGTCCACCGCCTTGAGCAGTTCCGCAATGCCTGCTTCAGCAAAGCGCATGCGGCGCTGGCCCTCGAAGTGGAATGGCTTGGTGACTACACCGATAGTGAGAATGCCAAGCTCCCGCGCAGTCTCGGCTATAACCGGCGCTGCCCCGGTGCCGGTTCCGCCGCCCATGCCGGCAGTAACGAACACCATGTGGGCGCCGGTTAAATGATCGCGGATCGCATTGATTGCCTCTTCGGCCGCCGCGCGCCCCACTTCGGGCCGCGAACCGGCGCCAAGGCCTAGGGTTACCTGGGCTCCCATCTGGATGATGCGCTTGGCCCTCGACATGGTGAGCGCCTGTGCATCGGTATTAGCGACGATAAATTCGACGCCTTGCAGCCCAGACGCGATCATGTTGTTGACGGCATTGCCACCGGCGCCGCCGACCCCAAATACGATAATTCGAGCCCTCATCTCGCGAATATCGTTGATGCTCGTCATATTGGCCTCACGATTTTTGCAACGGCAACCGGAGCCGCATGGCAAGCGAACGAGCGGCCTTCGGCGAGATTGTCAGGCGGCCGTCAAGTGCGGCATATGTCAGCATTTCGACAGGCATCGGCTGTTCTCCTCGAACCAACCGGGCGTTAACCGAAAAGTAACCGCAAGCTAGGCTGCGATAGTTAAGAGATCGTTAACTTATAGGTGGCAGTCCGTCGCGACCGGGGTGTCGGCCCATCTGACTTTCGCCTCAGGAAGGCGCCGGCATCGTGGGGCATGCCAAGTTCAGTGTGTTGTCCGCCCTGGCTAAGCGGCCGGCAAAAGAATACGTGGCATCAGGACCATCAGCGCGACGGCAAAACTGGCCCAGCAGGAATCGGACGAGGCACGGACGATGCGTCTTACGTCGATTGGATACTTAAAGGCGAGAAACCCACCAATCTCGCAGTGCGTCGGGCATACTTATGAAAGCTATTTCAGGGGGGGCATTGCCGATCTGCGACTGCGGAAAGCCGGCAAGCTAACCTGACCGGCGATAGTCAAAACCCTGCGCCGGGAAAAGCCCGCCCCGCAGTTGTTGCGGGGCGGATACCGGTTTTCCCCCGCGACAAACGCGAAGCGTTTGCGCCGAGATCGTGCTCAAGATATCTGGGCCGCCTTCCTCTTGCGGCGCCAGCGCCACAATGCGATGACGATCGTCGCGAGCAGCACCAGCGAAGCGGTCGCGCCGCCCCAAAAATGGCCGCCCGGGCGATCGATCGTGCGCGACCACAGCGAGGGCGCCTCTCCCGATCGCGCCAGCCGAAACGCCACGACGCTGTCGCCAAGCGTAGTGCCGATCTCGGAATGGCCGCCGGCGGAAATCACCACATATTGTTCATCGTTCCAGAGATAGGTCATGGGATTGGCGACGCCGGGTGCCGGCAACCGGCCCTGCCATAGCTCGAGACCAGAATGCGCATCGAACGCGCGCAAATAGGCATCCGTCGCACCGGTGAAGACCAGGCCACCCGCCGTGATCACGACGCCGTTGACCAGCGGCGTGCCCCATTTGAAGCTGAGCCCGAGCGGTGCGCGGTCTTCGGTGGTGCCGACGGTCGAGCGCCAAAGAATTTTTCCCGCCTTGAGATCGAGCGCGACCAGCGTGCCCCACGGCGGCTTGTTGCAGGGCATGCCGAGTTTTGAGAGCGCGATCCTGCGCGTCATCGCAAAGGGTGCGCCGATCTGCCGGCCGAAATCGACGCCCGGCGGCGCTTCGAAATCGTCGGCTAACGCCCTCGGCATCAATCTGACGATATGGATAGCGTGGGTGGTGTTGGCGTAGAGGATCTGATTGACCGGATCGAATGCGGCGCTGCCCCAGTTCACACCGCCGCCGGTCATCGGAAAGATGATGGTGCCTTGGGTCGAGGGCGGCGTGTAGAGCCCGTCATTGCGCAAGGGTTTCAGCTGCTCGTCGCAGGAGGGGCTACCGATGATCGGCGGGAAGTGAAACTCGTCCTCCAGTGAAAAGCTTTGCTCCGTCAACGGCGGCAGATGGGTCGGAAACGGCTGCGTCGGCGAGAGTTTTTCCCCCACCGCGCCACCCTGCGGCACCGGGCGCTCCTCCACCGGCCAGACCGGCTTGCCAGTGTCGCGATCGAGCACGAACACAAAACCCTGCTTGGTCGGCTGGATCACGACGTTGCGCATCCCCTCGCTTGTGTCGATGCGCGCCAGCGTCGGCTGCGCCGGCAGGTCGTAATCCCAGACATCGTGATGCACGGTCTGGAACGACCAGGCGAGCTCTCCGTTCTCGGCCTTTAACGCGACCACGGAATTGGCGTGCTCGTTGTTGCCAGGCCGCCTGCCGCCAAAGAAATCAGGGCTCGGCGAGGTGGTTGGCAGAAACACCAGGCCGCGCGCGTCATCCGTCGACATCGGCGCCCAGACATTGGCGTGGCCCGCGGAGATGCCGTCATGAATCAGCGGATCAAAGCTCCAGCGCGGCTGTCCGCTCCGCGCATCGAACGCATGCACCGTGCCGAGCGGCGCCTCGACGCGAACATTGTCCGAGATCGAGGAGCCGGCCACGACAACGCCGCGGCTTACCACCGGCGCCGAGGTGATCTGGTATTCGCCGGTCCAGAACAGATCCTTGCCGACGTTGATCTTGACCTCGCCGTGCTCGCCGAAATCGGCACAAGGTGTGCCGGTTTTTGCGTCGAGCGCGATCAGACGGGCGTCGTTGGTGCCCTCGAAAATGCGGCTGCGGCAGGCGGCGCCTTCGGCCGCAGAATCGTCAACCCAATAAGTCACGCCGCGGCAGACGTAGCGGTTGCCCGGCCGCTCGTGGTCGGAGACTTTTGGATCGTAGCGCCATTTTTGCGCGCCCGTTCCGGGATCGAGCGCGATCACCTCGTTGAAGGGCGAACAAAGGATAAGGCTGTCTTCGACAAACAGCGGCGTCGCCTCGAATTTCGTGCGCGTCATCGCCCGCGGCGGACGGCTTTGCAGATCGCCGGTATGAAATTCCCAGGCGCGCACGAGATTGTCGACATTGGCCGGCGTGATCCGAGTGAGCGGCGAAAAGCGGGTCCCGCCGGCATCGCCGCCCCAGTGGTCCCAGGCACGAGCCGAGACTATGGCAAGGCAGGTGACCATAAGGGCTGATGCCGATAGGCGGAACAGAGCGGCGATCCCGGCGAATGGCTTTTGCTGCGGCTTCGCCGCGGGACCAACGCGATGTAGAGTCATCATTGTCCCAAGTTCTCCTCTGATCACGAGTTTACGAATGATCAGGTCGCTCATCCAGCTGACTGTACCGCCTCTGTCCGGCCGCGATGGGGCGGATGGCATCCCTTCCGTGACGAAACGCCGGCTGTTGCGGCCGGCGGCGCGGTTTCGTGGCCCAGCGGCTCGGATCCGCGACTGACGCTTGGCGCATTTTACGCCGTTGTTATCGTTCTGATCGTCATTTCCTGTTGAGCCCGTCCGCCGATCAGGCGAAAAAGGTTGCATTGCACCGAGCGAGGGCGGCAACTCTTTCAAAAAATGCTGTTCCGGGGTACCCTAATCGACGAATTTTAGAGAATTTGCAGTGCCGTTTTTGGCGGCTATCGCCATCGCAGTTTTGGTGTGGGCGGTGTTTGGTTCACCAGCCCCGTCGCATACTTGGATTGCTAAACGCCAGGTTGCCGGGCATCCCAACTGAAGGCGCCGGACGACCCCAACGCTTGATCGTGTTCTTGCCAAGAAGGGTGCTGAGCCTTCTGTTGACGAATTTATTCGTCTTCCTATTCTTTGCAACTTATAGGCTAGATATGAGCTGCCGGAGCTCGTACCCAAACGATCGGTGCAAGTCTCCGACGCCGTTGTTCAATGAAGGCATGGAACGCTCCCGGACTATTGGGGCCATCAGAGCAATCGAGATCAATACCCATTGCCTGCTGGCATGTGTGGTGCCAGAAGACTTTTATTAACAAGTCCAGGTCTTGGTTGGTTGGTTGATTGAGATCAAAACAGACGCCGATTAGCTATTTAGCGAAATGCGATCTCAAATTAATATGGCAACAGTACCTCTCCATAGGGAAAGCGAAGCGGTCTTCTTCGGCTATCGTTGATCCCATGGCTGCATGGTTGGCTTGTGGATTGGTGCGCCACAAAATGCCGCTGGCTCAGCGCCCGAAACGCGACGCGGGCGATATTGGCGTGCGCGCGTGGCGCGATCAAGTTACGGGATATGCACTCTTATCGAAGGGAATGGACCCTGCACGCATCGATCGATTGGCCGAAGCCGTGGTACGGCTGGCCGATCCCGGTCAAATCGTGGATGATGGCATCCGTACTGCGTTGCGGGATGTAATCCGGGTTGGCCTGGCTCGCGGCGTTTAAAAATTTGACCCGCTGGAATAAAATCGGCCGTCAGCGCGTTCTTCACGGGAACATCTCCACGGGAGAGAGAAACCAATGATGAATAGACGAACTGTTTTAAAGGTGGGGACGACCTTGCTAGCTGGTGGTGGAGCGATCGGCAGATCTTCGCTTGCCAGTTTTGCGGCCGAAACGATCGCACTTCCCATCGGCAACGGCGAACGCCCAGTAGTGAAATATCCGCAGAAAAGGCCGATGATCGGCCTGACCAGCCGTCCGCCGCAGCTGGAGACGCCATTCTCGGTGTTCAACGACGGCCCGATCACACCGAACAACGCATTTTTCGTCCGCTATCATCTCGCCGACATCCCCTACAATCTCGACCCGGACACGTTCACGCTTCAGGTCAAAGGCGAGGTCGATCGCCCGCTCAAACTGTCGCTGAAGGAGATCAGAAAGTTGCCGGCGGTCGAACTCACCGCCGTCAACCAGTGTTCGGGCAACAGCCGCGGATTTTTCGATCCGCGCGTCGCCGGCGGTCAATTGGGCAATGGCGCGATGGGCAATGCGCGCTGGCGCGGCGTGCCGCTCAAGACCGTGCTCGACATGGCTGGCGTGCAGCATGTTGCGAGGAATGTCACCTTCAACGGCCTCGATAGACCGGTGATGGAAACCACGCCGGATTTCGTCAAGGCACTCGACATCGACCACGCCCGCGATGGCGAGGTGATGCTGGCCTACGGGATGAACGGTGATGATTTGCCGCTCCTCAACGGCTTTCCGCTGCGCCTGGTCGTGCCCGGCCACTACGGCACCTACTGGGTCAAGCACCTCAATGAAATCACGGTGATCGACAACGAGTTCGACGGCTTCTGGATGAAAACTGCCTATCGCATTCCGGACAACGCTTGCGGGTGCGTCGAGCCGGGTACTGCGCCAAAGGTCACGATCCCGATCAATCGTTTCACGGTGCGCTCCTTTATCACCAGTGTGACCGACAACGAAAAAATAAAGGCGCGCAAGACAACAAAGCTGAAGGGAATAGCTTTCGACGGCGGCAAGGGCATCAGGGAAGTCGCGGTTTCGATCGATAATGGTGGAACCTGGATGCCGGCAAAGCTCGGCAGGGATCTCGGCAAATATTCGTTCCGCGAATGGACGCTGCCGGTGAAACTCGGCCCCGGTATCCACGATCTGAGGGTTCGCGCGACCAACAATGCGGGCGACACGCAACCAATGGAGCCGCGGTGGAATCCTGCGGGCTATCTGCGCAACGTCGTCGAAATCGTTCGCGTCACGGCCTCCGAAGGAGACCGCTCATGACACGTTCCAGCCTCCTCGTGTTTGCTGCTATTCCGTTCTTCGGCCTTGCTTCCGTCTGCGCGTCCCCGATCTCCTACGAGTTGCCACCCGAAGTCGCGGCCTTCAAACCGGGGCCGAATCTCGCCGTCGTCATGAACAACTGCACCGGTTGTCATTCCGCCGATTACATCGTGACTCAGCCGCGCGGACCGAAATTTAAGAAGGATTTCTGGAAGGCCGAAGTCAACAAGATGATCAAGGCTTACGGCGCACCGGTTGCCGATGCGGATGTGCCTAAGATCGTCGACTATTTGACGCAAACCTATGAATGAGTTGGGTTTGGTCAGCGACCGCGCAAGGCCGGCGTGAGTTGATCGGAAAGTGCATTTCGGGCTTCCGGCCGGTTGATGGTAAGGATGGCGACGCGACCCCGAAGTCCGGCATTCCTATGAAATCGTCATCGGGCGTGTACTGGACGTCCGGGTCTCGAATCGTCTGGCGGTCCTCGCCTATTGGCATGGACAATATGTAGCCATTGACCGCGATGAAGATGCGATCAGGCTGGCGGAAGTGAGTTTGCCGAGACGAAGGACTTCGTGCGGGTGAGCTGGCGGCCGTCACAGCGTAGCCCTCATGGCTCCCAATTATCATTAACGCAACCTTAGTCTTTCCCAAGGCTTCCTGTGGTCGAAGAACCGCAGTGTGAGCAGGATCTGGCAGGCCTGGCGCCAGAGCGTGGCCTCATAGCGGCTCAGCCGGTCGAGCGGATAGGTCGGCAGGTTGGTGAGTCGCAAGAAGGAGTGGGTGACGGCGTTGGACTGATCGGCGGTATCTCCAGTCAACCGCGAGCCGGCATCAAGATCACCGTTGGGATCATTGCCTTGCTGCCGGATGTCTTCTTCAGCCCCGATGACATCACGGTACACGCTGCCGATAATCTTCTGACGACCTTGATAGGCCTGTCGCCGTTGCCGGAATTGAAGGAATTGCTTTGCCTGGATTTTGAACAGGCCACTTTCGATCGTGGTGGCGCGACGCAACCGCCATAACAGGCTAGCCAATCTTAGAACCAGTTCCCGTTCGACCGCCGTTTGTGCATCGTAATCGGCAGTGATAGCCATCTCGAAAGCCGCATAATCCTCGGCGTCCTCCAACGCGTCGATTACGGTTTCTGCGGTGAGCCCATGACGGACGGCATTTTGCCGCGACCTTCTCTTGCCTTCGTCAGTCGCGGGCCCCGTGCTCAGTCGGGCGTTGCGGCGATTGGCCTCGATTTGCTTGAAGGACGTCATCCCGCCTCGTTCCGAAGAATTGGCTTCGTTTCGTCACTTTGGAGCCGAGGCGCGACGCCGACTACGTTACCAAAATGCCGGCCGTCGAGATCTGATGCGTTGGCGCTCGCCGACTGATCTTCATCGCCCGGCAGGTTTGGTTCAGCTGGCGTGACCGTATGCGTCCTGCCCCAAAAGATGGCGGCAGTAATGAGGGGATCAATCGCCTGGCTCTCCCACCAGGCCCGCTCGTTGCCCCGCCGGTGCAGTTCCCGATGGTGCAACCGGCAGATTGGAACGGTGAAGCGGTCGCCGACTTTCCGCCCCATCGCCCGCTGCTCGGCAAACTTGATGTGATGCGCATCCGATGGGGTTCGTCCGCAAACGAGACAGGGTTGTGAGGCCACAAACCTCAGGTGATTGCGGTCGCGCTCTCGCACAGGTTTGGAGATGACGGTGACGGTCTGGTGGTCAGGGTTGGAGGATAATGGCTCGTGCCGGATTTCTGGCGCGGCGCGCTCAAATTCCTCGAGCTGGCTCAGCCTAACAGTGAACGCGTACTCGATTGCCTGGGCATCTATCGTTGAGAGTTGGTTTTTGAGGGACATAGTCCTGTGGGCCCATTCAGCAAGAGCCTCAGAGTTTTTGAGCTGCTCAAGCTCGAAGACCAGCTCGCTGCGAAGATTTTCGGAAGCGTCAGGCGGCAAAGTTGGTGGCGGCGGCCGTTCAGAGCGCGCTCGCCCTTTTCGAGGCTGCTGCAACGCGCGGCCTGTGGATCGCGAAGCGTTGGTTTCGGCAAGATTTCCTTCGGTTCCCAAAGAACCGTCTTGAGAAACGGAAGGATCGCCCATCGGCAAGAGGTCGGGTGCATCGAGATCATCCTCGCCGGCAATCCCGACTAGCGTGAATAGGGCGTAGCGGCGGGCATAGGTCAGGGCAGCGCCAAGCCGGTGCGGTGCGGCGGTTTCGCTGACCGGGCAGACCGGCCAATCCGAAGAGATCCATTCGCCTGAGGCGTGAACCAGGGTGGTGGTGAGCTTGATCAGCCCGCTGTCGTGGTCTATGGCGGTCGCCTGAACGGTTGCGATTTCGTGCTGGCCTAGGCACTTGCGAACAAGATCCAGCCCCGAGGATAGCGGCGCGTAGCGAAAGGTCCGGCTCCCTTCGCGCGGGAACGGCGAGACGATGGTCGCGGTTAGGGATTTTTCTGGATTTGTGATCGCGGCCTGGGCCTTGGCAAGCGCTGCCGCCAGTGCGCCCACGCTAGTGCTGGAGTGCTGCATGACCAGTCTCCTCGGCCAGCACTTCAAAGCTGATCGCTCCTGATTTGGACCGCTTCGCCCGCACCCCGTGTCCTAATGCCTCCTTGGCATCTTCCGGCACCAGGGCCTTCAACTCGGTTTTTGCCCGATCGTGGTCGAGTGCCGCAGCACGGGTCAGCCGGTAGAGGTTTGCAAGCTCGGCCCAGGCGTTGGAGCCGCTCATGTCGACGGTTCTAACCGCTTCTACCCTTGGCCGGGGTGGCTCGATGCCGAAGAGGTGAGGGGGCTCGCCCGTTTCCACGCAACGCCAAAACTTCCGTTCCGCTGTCAACAGCAAATGCTGGTAAAGCGGATCGGCCGGAATTGTCATTTCTACCCATTTGCCGCCCCCGGTGATGATGGAAAGGACAGCCGTCCGGGACGCGGTGACCCACATATTGTGCTGCAGCTGCGCCATGTGCTTTTCCGCGGCGCCTTCTTCCGAAAAATTCCACGGCAACATGAACTTGGCCTCGAACACCGCGCCGGTTGCTTCGATCCTTCCGTCGAGGGTCGCGGCCATCCACCGATGGACGGCATGAAATACCCGCCGCTGCACCTCGGTGACAACATGGCCGGCGTTCTTCTCGTACCATTGCCGGTTCAAGGGCTCGGTCGCCGTGCCAAGCTGGACCAGGAGGTCGCCAGACAGGTCCTCAGGTTCGACCTCGCCCCGCTTTTCCCGCCACAGCCGAAGCAACGCCGCCTCGTCGCCGCCCAAGATAATCCGAGCGTCCGAGCCACCGACAAAGGAACGGCGGTCAAAATTCCTGTGAAGGGCTAACTCGCTCCCGGCCATCTGTTTGCTCCTGATGATAGATTGCGCGCCAAATAGCGACCTTCTCATGATCCAAAAGGGATCATAGCGGATGATCCTAATGGGATCAATAGAAATATTTGCGGTATGATGACGGTTGAACAGCTTCGGGCTGCGCGTGGTCTTCTTGGCTGGTCTCAGTCGGAACTCGCTTCCCGGGCCGGACTATCTCTCCCGACAGTCAAGCGGCTGGAAGGCAGATTTGGTCCGCGGGTTTCGGATGACGCTCGCGCCAAACTTCAGCAAGCAATCGAGGCTGCCGGGATCGAATTCCTCTATGAAAATGGCGGAGGGCTTGGGGTTCGATTTCGAAGGCCGCGCAAGCGCAAATAATCGGTTCGCTTATTGGATCTTCAGCAGCAGTTTGCGCGATTGCCCTGTTAGCTCAGAAATCTGCCGGCGTTCTGCTATGGCTTCCCGCGTATATAGACCGTGCTTAAGGGCATTCTTGTTGCCGCGCGGAGCACCCGATCCAAGCGCGCCACCATGCATCCGGCAACGCCTCTTTCCCTGAACGGCGGGCGAACGGCAGGGCTTACCAGACCGGGTTCTGGCGCCGCAGCGCGGGCTCGAAATCATCGGCCCGGTATTGCGTATGAAGCCCCGTGTCATTTCTTCCTCAAATGCGGTGGACCTGGGATCGCTGTTCTCACACTTTCGAAACTTGGCATCGGCAGTCTTTCATCGTGAGTAAGCGCTGGGGGTTGGGCCGTAGCATTTGCTGATACATCACGTTGGCCTTGGGAAACGTTGCCGACGATGGCCTGACCGCCTTCATTGACACTTACATGTTGCACGGTGACGGTCTGTTGGCCCCCAGTTCGGTAGCGCTTTAGTGCCTCCATTTGAGTGACAAAGGTGCGCATCAGCTTATTCAACGTCCGCTCCGCGCTGTCTCTTTGCTGGATATATTCGGCCTTATCCAGCTTCGGGAAAAATCTCATTGTCGTTGCGTGGACCGCCGCCATTTGCGCGGCAAGCATTGCTTCAACCTGATCGCGAGGTTGGATGCTTTTGATAACCGAGAGCATGAAATTCGCTCTCTCCTCGTCAACCTCACCACCTAGCGAAGTCGCGTCGAGCAGTTGCTTAAGGAATTCGTTGGAAAAATCCTGATCGGTCGTTCCGAGCGCTTCCATCAAGAGGACACGACCAATCGCATTGTCCGGGTGATCCAGGTCGACCTTGGAAACATTTCCCTGTTTGGTGACCTTTAGGCGAGGTGCTTTTTCGGCCGTCTCTTTTAGGAACTTGGTTACGGCAGCAGTCTCCCGAGGATTAGGTTTGTACTCAGACGACTGCTTCGTTAGTTCCATCTTTCGTTTTCGCGCACTCATTGAAGCGCCCTTTCGATAATTCGTCTCTGCACGACCCAGCGGGAATCTAGGTTGAAGGTATCATGGAACGGGTAGTAGGCAGATTACTTTGCATGGGGTTGTTTTAGAGAAATAAAAAATACCCCATCCCCTGGATGGTCGGCTTGCAGAGGCAAAGTGGCAAAACGAACCCAATTCGACGCCACGCCCATCACGGGAATAAAGCCTGCGCCCGCCGAGTCTCCCCTGTACGGCGCGATGTTGCGCCATCTGGAGCCTTTCGGTTCCGTAGGGAGATTATGACATGGTTAAAAAAGGCCCTGACCATCACGGCGAAGGATTTGGCCGCAGAGAAGTGCTCGAATGCATGCTTTGGGCGGGTACCGGCGTGCTTTGGACTGTCAGCGGGGGCGTTCCTCACTCCGTAGGCTTGATCGGCGAAGCGGCGGCTGCGGAATCGAGCGGGTTCACCTTCCTGCAAATGAGCGACAGCCATATCGGGTTCGACAAGGCAGCCAATCCGGATGCGCTGGGCACGCTGCGTGAGGCCGTCGCCAAGGTGAAGGCGTTGCCGGCCAAACCGTCCTTCATCATTCACACCGGGGACATCACCCACCTTTCGAAGCCTGCCGAGTTCGACAATGCCGACAAGGTGTTCGGCGAAACCGGGGTCCAGGTTCACTGGGTGCCCGGCGAACACGACATCATCGACGAGGAGCGCGGCAAGGCCTATCTCGAACGCTACGGCAAGGGTTCGAAGGGCGCGGGCTGGTACTCCTTCGACGATCACGGTGTCCACTTCATCGGCCTCGTCAACGTGGTCGATCTGAAGGGCGGCGGCCTTGGCAATCTCGGCGCCGAGCAGCTTGCCTGGCTCGAGGCCGATCTGAAGGACAAGTCGAACAGCACGCCGATCGTCGTCTTCGCGCACATTCCGATGCAGGTGGTTTACAGGGAGTGGGGCTGGGGTACGGAAGATGGCACGCGAGCGCTCGATCTCCTGAAGCGCTTCGGCTCGGTCACCGTGTTGAACGGCCACATCCATCAGCTGGTGCAGAAAGTTGAAGGCAACATGACCTTCCATACGGCCATGTCGACCGCATTTCCTCAGCCGGCTCCGGGAAGCGCGCCATCGCCCGGGCCGATGGTCGTCCCCGCCGATCAGCTCCGCAGCAAACTGGGGCTGTCCACCGTCACCGTCATGCAGGGTAACAAGCCGCTCGCCATCGTCGACAAGACGCTGGCCGGTTGATCGAGGTGTCGTCATGCAAAGCTCGATAAGCCGCCCGCGCCTTGCCACGGCGCGATTGTCTCCCGGTCGCGCCGTGGCCATTGCGATGCTTCTGGGCCCGGTGGCCGGCGCGTTGCTGGCGTATGGCGCGGTCGCGGCGCAGGAGCCAGGTGAGGTGACGATTGACAACTTCACCTTTGGTCCGCCGGAGCTGACGGTAGCCGTCGGGACGACCGTGAAGTGGGTCAATCACGACGACATTCCCCACACCGTGGTGGACAAGAACAAGGCCTTCCGATCGAAGGCGCTCGACACCGACGACTCGTTTTCCTTCACGTTCGCCAGTGCCGGCACGTTCGATTATTTCTGCGGACTGCATCCGCACATGGTGGGAAAAGTCGTCGTCAAGTGAAAGCAACGTAAAATCCACTCCGCCCGGTGCGTTGGAAATGACCAGAACCCTGTCGGTACACCGGATGGATTTCCGGTGTACCGAACCTGAAAATGCCGTGGTAAAAGGCCGATCGGAAGGCCCGGATCATCCGTCTGGCCAGCAGCGAATGTCGGTCCCGATTGTGCAGAACGAGGATGATCGCGCAGCGTTTGACGAAGTCTTTCTGCCGCATTTGCATGAAGCCTATCGCCTCGCGCAATGGCTTGCCGGCAGTCCCTCCGATGCCGAAGACATCGTGCAGGAATCCGCGCTGCGCGCGTTTCGCGGCATCAAGACCTTTGGTGCCGTCAATGCTCGCGCCTGGTCGCTCGCCATCGTGCGCAACACGGCCTTCAGCTGGCTTGCGAAGAACAAGCCGAAGACACTGGTCTCGATGAACGACCTCAGCCCGGCCGAACAGCGCGATCTGGAACGCGAGGGTCCGCGCGGAGAACGAGTCGAGACGCCCGAGGAAACCGCGCTCCTCAAGGCGAATGCGGAAGAGGTCCACAAGGCGCTCGCGCAATTGCCGGCGCAGTTTCGCGAAGTCATCGTGCTCCGGGAAATCAACCAGATGAACTATCGCGATATCGCCGAGATCACCAATGTTCCAATCGGGACCGTGATGTCCCGCCTGTCGCGCGGCAGGCAGCTTCTGATGGCCCATCTGGGAGATCGAAGGTAGTCATGATTGCATCCATCAGAGACAGCGACGAGTTGCAGTTGAACGCCTATTGCGACGGCGAACTCGATCCGGTTTCCGCCACCGAGTTCGAGCGGCGGTTGGCGAACGATGAGCGGCTGAAGGCCAGACACGATCGCCTGATGTCGTTGCGGCAAGCCGTTCGCTCGCTCCCGCAACCGGAGATGCCCGCGCGGCTGGAGGGGCTGATCCGGAAAAAGCTGGATGCGGAGCTTCCTTCCGATGTCACGATCCTGCGCCGACGAAACTGGTCCTTTCAGTCCCTGGCCGCGGCCGCCTTGTTCGGGGCGATCATCTCCAGTTCGGCGATGATGATGATCGCGCAATACGGTCAGCGTGAAAATGTCGCAAGCGAGGTCGTTTCCGGTCATATCCGGGGATTGCTGGCGCCCCAGCCCTTCGATATCGCATCGTCGGACCGCCACACCGTCAAGCCATGGTTCACGGCCCGCCTGCCGGAATCGCCCCAGGTGCCTGACCTCGCCGCACAAGGCTTTGCGCTGCTGGGAGGCCGCGTCGATGTCATCGGCCACGACCCTGTCGCCACGATCCTCTACAAGCATGCCGCGCACACGGTCAGCCTGACCACCCTGCGGCCCGGCCAATCCGTCCCCGAGCAGACCATTGCCGGATATAACGTTCGAAGCTGGAGCGACAAGAATTTTACCTACGTCGCGGTCTCTGATCTTCCCAGCGCCGACCTTGCAAGCTTCGAACGCGCGTTTGCCGCAGCCGCGCCCGCACCGGAAATCAGATAGTTGTCAAAAGATGAGGGGAGGCGTCGTCGAGAGCCGACAGGTCGCGCGGACGCGCCCCATGCCGTCATCGCGAGCGCAGCGAAGCGATCCAGTTTGGATGAAGACTGGATCGCTTCGTCGCTGCTGCTCCTCGCGATGACGGAGTGGTGGCACTGATCCCCCCTCGCTCCCCAGCGCAGCGGCGGGAGGGAAGGCCGCAGCCGACCCATCTCATCACGCCAAGGTCTTTCGTCTTGACGCGTCTTCTTCACGCGAAAGCTATACACTTCGCGCAAAAACGCTATAGCATTCCCAAAGCAATAAAGCTGGGACGGATGACAACTCCACGAACTCTCGCAATCGCCGCTGCGGCGATCACGATTGGCGGTGCAATCGCGGCCTTTGCGGTCATATGGCGGCCGGCGATATCGCCGATCGAGCCGCCCTCGCCGCAAGCCTTCAAGGCAGACGATGTCAAGCGCGGCCGCGATCTGGCGGCAATCGGCAATTGCAACGATTGCCATACGGTGCGCGGTGGCAAGACGTTTGCGGGCGGCCTTCCGGTCCCCACGCCCTTCGGCACGATCTATTCGTCGAATATCACGCCGGATCCGGACACGGGCATAGGTCGGTGGTCCGAAGAGGCATTCGCCCGCGCGATGCGATCCGGCATCGATCGCGCCGGGAAGCATCTCTACCCGACCTTTCCCTACGATCATTTCACCAACGTAACCGACGAGGATGACCGCGCACTCTATGCCTTCCTGATGACACGGCCGGCGGTCCATGCGCCACCGCGCGTCAACGACCTGCCGTTTCCGTTGGATCAGCGCTTTGTCGTGGCGGGCTGGAAACTGCTGTTTCTCAAGCGCGGAACCTATCGGGTAGACGATAGCCAGAGCGCGGAGTGGAACCGCGGCGCCTATCTGGTCGAGGGACTTGCCCATTGCGGCGCGTGCCACACCCCGCGCAATGCGCTCGGCGCGGAGCGAGCCGACGCCTCGTTTTCAGGCGGCGATGTCGATAATTGGCACGCATATGCGATCAACGCGCGGTCGCCCTCGCCGGTGCCGTGGAATACCGAGGCCTTGTTCCGCTATCTGCACCAGGGCTACGATCCCGACCACGGCGTCGCGCGCGGTCCGATGGCCGAGGTCGTCAGCAATCTGTCGTCGGTGCCGGAAGGCGATGTGCACGCAATCGCGGTTTACATGAGGAGCGTGTTTGGCCCGCCCAGCCAGGATCACATTCGCCGTGCCAATGACGTGAAAACCGAGATTAAATCGCCGCCGGCACAGCCCGCGCAATCCAACGCGGCGGGCGCATCGATCTATGCTGCTGCCTGCGCGACGTGTCATGAAACCGACCGGCCGTTGCCTTATGGCGGGGTCAATCTCGCTCTCAGCACAGCGCTCAGCGCACCGGATCCGCGCAATGCCGCCAACATCATCCTTTCCGGCATCGGCCCGGTCGCCGGAGAGCGGAGCCCGATCATGCCGGGCTTCGCCGACAGCATGACGGACACAGAGGTCGCGACCCTGCTGGATTATCTGCGCGCCCGCTTCAGCAAGCAAGGCGGATGGGCCGGTGTTGAAAAGACCGTAGCGGACGCAAGGCGCATGCAGACCGTGTTTCTCAAGACCTCGCCGGGGCCGTACAACGCTCCAGCCGAGCCAACGCAGCGAGACAGACCATGATGACACTGAAGGTCAACGGGCACGATCACCAGATCGATGCGGCGGCGGATACGCCGCTGCTTTACGTGCTGCGCGACGATCTGAAACTCAACGCCGCCAAATTCGGCTGCGGTCTCGGTCAATGCGGGGCTTGTACGGTGATGGTCGATGGCAAGGCCGTGTTGTCCTGCGTGACGCCGCTGCTCTTGCTGGAGGGAAAGCAGGTGACGACGCTCGAGGGGCTGGGAACGATCGAGAAGCCCGCGCCGATCCAGCGCGCCTTCATGGAAGAGCAGGCCGCCCAATGCGGCTATTGCATCGCTGGAATGATGATGCGGGCGCAGGCCCTGCTGCAGAGGAACCCGAAGCCGACCGATGAGCAGATAAAGGCCGAGCTGATGCCGAATCTTTGCCGCTGCGGCACCCACATGCGTATCGTCCGTGCGGTGCATCGGGCCGCACGGCTGATGGACACCGCCGAATTGTCGCCGACCGCGCAATCGGCCGCGCAAGGGAGCGTACAATGAACGGTGCCATGCTCATCGATCGTCGCCGCGTGCTCGCGGGCGGCGGCGCGCTCATCGTCAGCTTTTCGCTATCGGATGGCTTTGCAGAGGATCAGGCCGCGCAGGCACCAAAGCCCCCGGGCAGTCTTGCGACGACGCCCTATCTCGACGCCTGGATCGCTGTCGATGCCGGCGGAGGCATCACGGTCTTTACCGGCAAGGCCGAGATCGGTCAGGGTTTCAGGACCGCCTTCCAGCAAATCGCCGCCGAAGAACTCGACGTTCCCTTTGCCGCTCTGAAAGTGGTCACGGCCGATACGGAACGCACCGCCAACGAAGGCTACACATCGGGCAGCAATTCGATGAAATATAGCGGCACCGCGATCCAGAACGCGGCCGCGCAGGTGCGCGAGCTCCTGATCGCCGAAGCCGCGCGGCGGCTCAATCTTTCCAGCGAAACTCTGAAGACCGAAAACGGCGCGGTGATCGCGCCGGATGGAGCGCGCCTCGGCTATGGCGACCTTGTCGCAGGCGACATGCTTCATGTTCAGGCGCAACCGAAATCGAGATTGAAGGATCCAGCGACGTACAAGGTGATGGGCCAATCGGTGCCGCGCGTCGACATTCCGGCCAAGGTTACCGGTGGCGCGGCCTATGTTCAGGACATGCGGCTGCCTGGAATGGTGCACGCGCGCGTTGTCCGCCCGCCGAGCTATGGCGCCCGACTGATGGAGTGCGACACTTCGGCCGTCGAAAAGTTGCCGGGCGTCATCAAGATCGTCCGCAGCGGCAACTTTCTGGCCGTCGTCGCAAGCAGGGAATTCCAATCGGTCAAGGCGATGCGTGCGCTGGCGGCAGCAACGAAATGGCAAGAGGAGCCACTTCTGCCGAAACAGGACGATCTTCCCGAAACGCTGCTTGGCCTGCCGTCGGATGATTCAGTTATCTTCGAACGCGGCAATCCGTCGGCAACTGCCCAAAGGTCGTTTGAAGCTACCTATACACGGCCCTATCAATCACACGGGTCGATCGGCCCGTCATGCGCGATTGCGCAGTTGGTCGACGACAAGATGACGGTTTGGACCCACACGCAAGGCGTCTATCCCGACCGCCAGGGGATCGCCGAAATGCTGCGCGTGCCGCCGGCAAGCGTTCGGCTGATCCATGTCGAAGGTTCGGGCTGCTACGGTCATAACGGCGCTGACGATGCCGCCGCGGATGCGGCCTTGATCGCGCGGGAACTGCCCGGCGCGCCCGTGCGCGTGCAGTGGATGCGCGAGCAGGAGCATGGCTGGGAGCCGTTCGGGCCGGCAATGGTCACCAAACTGAAGGCGTCGCTGGACGACCGCGGAGCGATATCGTCGTGGAATTTCGAGGTCTGGAGCAACACCCATTCGATGCGGCCGGGCGGTGCCGGGTCGATGCTGGCGGCGCAACACATGGCGCAGCCCATTGCCGTGCCGGCGCCCAAACCGATCCCGTTGCCGGAAGGCGGTGGCGACCGCAACGCGATCCCGATCTATAATTTCCCCAATGCACACGTCGTGCATCACTTCATCCCCGCGATGCCGGTGCGGGTTTCCGCGATGCGGGCGCTCGGCGCCTATCACAACGTGTTTTCGATCGAGAGCTTTATGGACGAGCTCGCCGCCCTTGCCGACGCCGACACCGTCGAATTCAGATTGAAACATCTCGACGACCCGCGCGGCCGCGCCGTCATCGAAACGACCGCGCAAGCGTTCGGCTGGCGGAAGGGCCAGAAAGCACCGCCGGATCGCGGCTTCGGTTTTGCCTTCGCGCGCTACAAGAATCTCGCCGCCTATTGCGCCATCGCCAGCGAGGTGGAAGTCAATCGTGAGACCGGGCGCGTCCGGCTGGTGCGTGCGGTGGCGGCGGTCGACAGCGGCCAGGTGGTCAATCCGGATGGACTGATCAATCAAATCGAGGGCGCAATCCTGCAATCGATGAGCTGGACCCTCTATGAAGCCGTCACCTTCGACGACACCAGGATCACAAGCATCGACTGGCAGACGTACCCAATCCTCCGCTTCGATGCGGTTCCGGAAAAGATCGACGTCCACATCATCAACCGGCCCGGCCTTCCATTCCTCGGCAGTGGTGAAACCGGGCAGGGGCCGGCGGCCGCATCGATTGCGAATGCGCTCGCCAATGCCACGGGAAAACGGCTGCGCGATCTGCCGCTGACCCGAAAGAAGATCAAGGACGCGATCGACGCGTGATGTCGGACCGGAGCGGCAGCCCGGTCGCGGCTTCGAGTTCGGCGAGGGCTTGCTCTGCATTCACGACCTTGATCGTGGTCATTCCCATGTCGCGCGCAGGCTTCAGGTTGATACCGAGATCGTCCAGATAGACACACCGCTTCGGATCGACGCCCAAAGCGTCCACCATCATCCGGTAGATGCGCGGGTCGGGCTTTCTCAAGCCGATTTTTGCCGACTCGATGACGTGGTCGAACAGCGCCATCACGTCGGCGATGTAGAGCGTGCGCCCGCTCGCGCTGCCGATCGCGTTGGCGGGCAGATTGTTGGTGATGCAGCCGGTCTTGAGCGTCGTCTTGACGCGCCTGAGCGCCTCCACCATCTCCGGGCGCAAATCGCCGGAGAGCAGGGGCAACACCTCCCTGCCTCGCACCTCGGCCCCAAGCGCACGCGATTCTGCGGCGAACAGGGCATCGAACGCGTCAATGTCCACTTCCGCACGCTCGAATTTCGCCCAGGCGTTTTCCAGGTGATTGGCGGCGTTGGTGCGCCGGATAATGCCGGCCGGCAACCCGCGCTCGGCTTCGAAGCGCGCAAACGCCTCGAATGGCGACGATGTGAGTACTCCGCCGAAATCCCAGATTACCGCTTCGAGCATTGGTCCCTGCCGCGCACGCACAAGCATGCCTGCGGCTAACACGAACGCTGGGTTTTAGCCAGTCAGGCCCGCGCAGGCATCGAGGCATGCGCAGCGCTCCCGGCGCTCTGGCTGGGGCGATTGCCGACCTGTCGCGATGCGCCGCCCTGTTCGAGCGGAACCGCCAGCCTGCAGACCAAACCTTCCGCGCGCCAGTCAAACTGCGCCTGCCCTCCGAGCTGCGATTCGATGCTGGCGATGACGCTTCTGGTTCCGAAGCCGCGCGATGCCGGCCGCTCCACCAGCGGCCCATCCCGCTCCTCCCAAAGGATCCGAAGAATGTCGGCATCGACCTCCCACCTGATCGTCAGCCGGCCTTCCAGGGTGGAAAGGGCGCCGTACTTGGCGGAGTTCGTGACCAGTTCATGCAGAGCCATCGCGAGCGTCTGCGCGGTGGCGGGCTGCAGTTGGATATTGGCGCCGCCGAAGGCGATCTGATCGCCCGTGGTGTAAGGGGCGAGCTCTTCATCGACCAGTTTGCCGATTTCGGCGCCCTGCCAACTGGACAAAGAGAGGATGGTATGGACCCGCGCCAGCGCGTTGATCCGCCCTTCCACCGCCTGCATATAGGCCTTGACGTTGTCGCCTCGCGTCAGCCGGACAATCGACTGGGCCAGCGCCAGCGCATTCTTGGCGCGATGATCGACTTCACGCGTCAGAAGATTTTGCCGTTCTTCGGCGCGCTTGCGGTCCGTTATATCGACCGTGACGCCGCTCACCCGTATGACACGGCCCGACTTGTCGACGGTTGCCGCTGCTGTCCCGAAGCACCAGCGAATCTCGCCGTCAGGGCGAACGATACGAAATTCGGTTTCATGGGAGCGGACGCCCTTTTCGAACAGTCTCATCGCCTCGCGCAACCGATCGATATCGTCGGGATGCAGCAACGCCTGAAGATTGGCCGGATTGACAACGAAGGTTTTCGGATCGACCCCGAAAATCCCGAATTGCCCTTCGTCCCACATCCAGTCGCCGTTGATCCAGTCCCAGTCCCAGGAACCCATGCGGCCGGCGGCAAGCGCCAGGCTGCGGCGTTGTTCGCTCTGCAGGAGGCGCGCGTTGGACTCTTCCAGTTCGCCCGTGCGCGCGCGAACCCGGTCCTCGAGCTCGGCATTGAACCGCTCCAGTTGCCGCGTCTTGCGATAGAGCTCGGCGAACACCCTGATCTTGGCGCGCAGGACTTCCGGAACCACCGGCACCGGCACATAATCCACCGCGCCCATCTCGTAGCCACGCAGGCGGTCGAGATCGCTTACCTGGATGGCGGAAATGAAGATCATCGCCGTCTTCTGGAAGCGGGGATGTTCGCGGATCATGGCGGCAAGCTCGAATCCGTCCAGCTCCGGCATGCAGACATCGACCAGAATGACCGCAACCTCGTTCTTGAGCAGGTATTCGAGCGCTTCCCGCCCCGAAGCCGCGGCGACGAGATTCTCGCCGAGCTCCTTCAGAATCACCTCATAGGCCAAAAGCTTGGCCGGCTGATCGTCGACCAGAAGGATATTTACCTTTTCATGGTCCATCATCTCGCGCACCAATCAGCGATGCAGCCACATGCGTATCGCAAGCAGTAACTGTTCAGTGTTGACGGGTTTGGCGAGATAATCGGAAGCGCCCGCTTCCAGGCACTTCTCGCGGTCTCCCTTCATGGCCTTGGCGGTAAGGGCGATGATGGGCAGCCGGCGGAAGGCGGGATCGGCCCTGATGACGCCGATGGTCTGGTAACCGTCCATCTGGGGCATCATGATGTCCATCAGCACCACGGCGATCTCCGGGTTCGACTCCACGAGTGCGACCGCCTCGCTTCCGGTCGTCGCGGTAAGAACCTTCATGCCGCGACGCTCGAGGACGCTGGAAAGCGCGAAGATGTTGCGCGCGTCGTCATCGACCAGAAGCGCGGTACGGCCAACGAGATCCTCATCGGAACTGTTGAGCTTTTCCAGCATCCGCTGCTTGTCGATCGGCAGTTCCGTAATCACGCGATGCAGGAACAGGGACGTTTCATCCAACAGCCGCTCCGGCGATTCCACGCCTTTGACCACGATGCTGCGCGCCATGGTGTGGAGCTCCGCATCCTCCTCGACCGAAAGCTCGCGCCCGGTGAACACCACGACCGGCACCTCGGACAAGGCATTATCGTTGCGAATGGAGTCCAGAACCTGGAAGCCGGTCATGTCGGGCAGGCGCAAATCGAGCACGACGCAGTCGCAGGGATTTTGGCGCAAGGCTGCAAGCGCGCCGGCACCCGTATCGGTCGTGACGATCTCGATGTCGTCGTGATCGAGCAGCTCCCTGATGCTCATCTGTTCCGCCGCATTGTCCTCCACGATCAGGAGACGTTTGCGGCGGGGCCTGGCATACTCCTTGATCTGCGACAGCGCTGCGCTCACCCCCTCGGTCGTGGTCGGCTTGTTGACGAAGGAAAATGCCCCGCGCGCCAGGGCATGCTGACGATCTTCGTCCAGCGTGATGATCTGAACAGGGATGTGCCGCGTCAACGGGTTGTGCTTGAGCTGGCTCAGCACCGTCCAGCCGAGCATGTCGGGCAGGAAGACATCGAGCGACACGGCGGTCGGCTGGTATTGTTTGGCGAGCTCCAGCGCTTCCGAGCCGCGAGCGGCGAGGAGAACCTTGAAACCCTTGTCGCGCGCCAGATCGACCAGCACCCGCGCATAGTGCGGATCGTCTTCGACGATGAGAAGAATGGTGTCGCCGGGTTCGAGATTGAGCCGGTCGTCGAGAAGCTGGTCGAGCACGCGCTGCTCGGCGGCGGCCGGCAGCGCCGGCGCGACGCTGCTGCTGTACTGCGACGACGCGCTGAAGCGCGCCGCCACCGTCGGCCCGGAATATTTCAGCGGCAAGTAGAGGGTGAAGACGCTGCCCCTTCCCGGCGTACTTTGCAGATGGATCTCGCCGCCAAGCAGGTTGGCAAGTTCGCGGCTGATCGCAAGGCCAAGACCCGTGCCGCCGTATTTCCGGCTCGTGCCGGCGTCGGCCTGCTGGAAGGCTTCGAAGATCAGCTTCTGCTTCTCCTGAGGAATGCCGATACCGGTGTCGGACACCTCGAAGGCGATCACCGCAGGCGAGTGGTTGAGAACGGGATGTTCCGCGCTCCAGCCGCCGAGCGCCGCCGATACGCTGAGCCGCACGCCGCCTTCTGCAGTGAACTTGAATGCGTTCGACAGCAGATTTTTCAGGACCTGCTGCAGCCGCTTGGAGTCGGTATTGATACTGCGTCCGAGGTTCGGATCGACCACGATATCGAACGACAATTGCCGGTTTTCCGCCTCGTGCCGGAACGGGCGCCCGACCGTCTCGAGCAGGTTGGAGGTGAGGATGTCTTCCGCATCCACCGTCACGGTGCCTGAACTCGATCTTCGAGAGGTCCAGAATATCGCTGATCAGGTTCAGAAGATCGGTACCCGCGCCATGAATCGTCCGGGCGAATTCGACCTGTTTGCCCGTGAGGTTGCCGTCGGGGTTCTCGGTCAGCTGCTGACCCAGAATCAGGATGCTGTTGAGCGGGGTGCGCAGCTCGTGGGACATGTTGGCCAAAAATTCCGACTTGTATTTGGAGGTCAGCGAAAGCTCGGTGGCTTTTTCCTCGAGCGCACGCCGCGCCTGCTCGATTTCCTGGTTCTTGCGCTCCACTTCGACATTACGCTCGGCCAGTTGCTGGGCCTTCTGCTCGAGCTGCTCGTTGGTCTGCTGCAATTCCTTCTGTTGCGTCTGCAGTTCTCCGGCAAGCTGCTGCGACTGCTTCAACAGACCTTCGGTCTGCATCGTCGCCTCGATGGAATTGAGCACGATGCCGATGGAATTGGTCAGTTGCTCCAGGAAGGTCATCTGCGAGGTCGTAAACGAGCTGACGGAAGCAAGCTCGATGACGGCCTTGACCTGATTCTCGAACAGCACCGGCAGCACCACGAGATTCTTCGGCCTGAGACGCATCAGCGCCGAGTTGATCGGAACCGTGTCGTCCGGGATATCCCACACCAGCCGCTGCCGTTTATCCAGCGCGCATTGCCCGACCAGCCCCTCGCCGAACTGCACGACTTGCGGATGCGGTGAGATGCCGTCGCTGGCGTAGGCCGCCAGCAGCCGCATTTGCGGGCTGTCCTCGTTTTCGACCTGGTAGATCACACCCATATGGGCGTTCACCAGTGGCGTCAGCTCGGTCAGCAGCAGCCGGCCCACCGTCGTCAGGTCACGCTGCCCCTGCAGCATGTTGGTGAATCGTGCCAGGTTGGTCTTCAACCAGTCCTGCTCGGTATTGAGGTCTGTGGTGAGCCGGAGGTTGGTGATCATCGTATTGATGTTGTCCTTCAGCTCCGCGACTTCGCCCCTGGCATCGACCTGAATTGAACGCGTCAGGTCGCCCTTGGTGACGGCGGTTGCGACTTCGGCGATGGCGCGGACCTGAGAGGTCAGGTTGGCCGCCAGCAGGTTGACGTTGCCCGTGAGGTCCTTCCATGTGCCGGCGGCGCCGGGCACGTTGGCCTGGCCGCCGAGGCGTCCTTCCACGCCCACCTCGCGCGCCACGCTGGTGACCTGGTCGGCAAAGGTCGCCAGCGTTTCGGTCATGTTGTTGATCGTGTCGCCAAGTGCGGCGACTTCGCCCTTCGATTTCACGGTCAGGTTCTGCTTCAGGTCGCCGTTGGCAACCGCGGTCACGACCTTGACGATGCCGCGAACCTGCTCGGTGAGATTGGCGGCCATGAAGTTCACGGTATCGGTGAGGTCTTTCCAGGTACCGGCGACGCCCGGCACCTGCGCCTGTCCGCCGAGCTTGCCTTCGGTGCCGACCTCGCGCGCCACGCGCGTCACCTCGCCGGCGAAAGCGTTGAGCTGGTCGACCATGGTGTTGATGGTATTTTTCAGCTCGAGAATCTCGCCCTTGACGTCCACGGTGATCTTGCGCGACAGGTCGCCGCGCGCCACCGCCGTGGTCACTTCGGCGATATTGCGGACTTGCGTGGTGAGGTTGGCCGCAAGCAGGTTGACGTTATCGGTGAGGTCTTTCCAGGTGCCGCCGACGCCGGGCACAACGGCCTGGCCGCCCAGCCGGCCTTCGGTGCCGACTTCGCGCGCCACGCGCGTCACTTCGGCGGCGAACGAGCGCAACTGCTCGACCATCGTATTCAGGGTGTCCTTGAGCAGCAGGATTTCGCCGCGCACGTCCACGGTGATCTTCTTCGACAGGTCGCCGCCGGCGATCGCGGTCGCCACTTCCGCGATGTTGCGGACCTGCGCGGTCAGGTTCGAGGCCATGAAGTTGACGTTGTCGGTAAGGTCTTTCCAGGTGCCGGCGACCTCGGGCACCTCGGCCTGGCCGCCAAGCTTGCCTTCGGTGCCGACCTCGCGCGCCACGCGGGTCACTTCGGATGCGAACGCGTTGAGCTGGTCGACCATGGTGTTGATGGTATTCTTCAGTTCGAGGATTTCGCCTTTCACGTCCACGGTGATCTTGCGCGACAGGTCGCCGCGCGCCACCGCCGTGGTCACTTCGGCGATGTTGCGAACCTGCGCGGTGAGGTTGCCCGCCATCGAGTTCACGCTGTCGGTGAGGTCCTTCCAGGTGCCGGCGACGCCCGGCACGTTGGCCTGACCGCCAAGACGGCCTTCGGTGCCGACCTCGCGCGCCACGCGCGTCACCTCGCCTGCGAAGCGGTTGAGCTGGTCGACCATGGTGTTGAGCGTTTCCTTCAACTGCAGGATCTCGCCGCGCACGTCCACCGTGATCTTTCGGGAGAGGTCGCCGCCGGCGATCGCGGTCGCCACTTCGGCGATGTTGCGGACCTGCGCGGTCAGGTTGCCTGCCATCGAGTTCACGCTGTCGGTGAGGTCCTTCCAGGTGCCGGCGACGCCGGTCACCTGGGCCTGGCCGCCGAGCTTGCCGTCGGTGCCGACTTCGCGCGCCACGCGCGTCACTTCGCCGGCAAACGCGTTGAGCTGGTCGACCATGGTGTTGAGCGTTTCCTTCAGCTGCAGGATTTCGCCCGACACGTTCACCGTGATCTTTTTCGACAGGTCACCCTTTGCCACCGCGGTCGCGACTTCGGCGATGTTGCGGACCTGGCCGGTCAGGTTGCTGGCCATCGAGTTGACGCTGTCGGTGAGGTCCTTCCAGGTTCCGGCCACGCCGCGCACCAGTGCCTGGCCGCCGAGCTTGCCTTCCGTGCCGACCTCGCGCGCCACGCGCGTCACTTCGCCGGCAAACGCGTTGAGCTGGTCGACCATGGTGTTGATGGTGTCCTTCAGCTCCAGGATTTCGCCGCGCACGTCCACCGTGATCTTCTTCGAGAGGTCGCCGTTGGCAACGGCGGTGGTCACTTCGGCGATGTTGCGGACCTGCGCGGTGAGGTTGCTGGCCATCGAGTTGACGCTCTCGGTCAGGTCCTTCCAGGTGCCGGCGACGCCAAGCACGTTGGCCTGGCCGCCGAGCCGGCCTTCGGTGCCGACTTCGCGCGCCACGCGCGTCACTTCGCCGGCAAACGCGTTGAGCTGGTCGACCATGGTGTTGAGCGTTTCCTTCAGCTGAAGGATTTCGCCGGACACGTTCACCGTGATCTTCTTGGAAAGATCGCCGCCCGCGATCGCAGTCGCCACATCGGCGATGTTGCGGACTTGCGCGGTAAGATTGCTGGCCATGAAGTTGACGTTGTCGGTGAGGTCCTTCCACGTGCCGGCGACGCCGGGCACCTGCGCCTGACCGCCGAGCTTGCCTTCGGTGCCGACCTCGCGCGCCACGCGGGTCACTTCGGAAGCGAACGAGTTGAGCTGGTCGACCATCGTGTTGATGGTGTCCTTCAGCTCCAGGATTTCGCCGCGAACGTCGACCGTGATCTTGCGCGACAGGTCGCCGCGCGCGACCGCGGTGGTGACGTTGGCGATGTTGCGCACCTGTGCGGTCAGGTTGCCGCACATCGCGTTCACGGAGTCGGTCAGGTCCTTCCAGGTTCCGGCGACGCCGGGCACGATCGCCTGACCGCCGAGCTTGCCGTCGGTGCCGACTTCGCGCGCGACGCGGGTGACTTCCGAAGCGAACGAGCGAAGCTGGTCCACCATGGTGTTGATGGCTTCCTTCAGCTGCAGGATTTCGCCGCGAACGTCGACGGTGATCTTCTTGGAAAGATCGCCGTTGGCGACCGCGATGGTGACTTCGGCGATGTTGCGGACCTGGCCGGTGAGGTTGTTGGCCATCGAGTTGACGCTTTCGGTGAGGTCCTTCCAGACGCCCGTCACTTCCGGAACTTGCGCCTGACCGCCAAGCTTGCCTTCGGTGCCGACCTCGCGTGCGACGCGGGTCACCTCGGAGGTGAAAACGCTAAGCTGTTTGATCATCGTGTTGACGAGCGTCGCCGATTGCAGGAATTCACCGCCCAGAGGGCGGCCATCGACGTTGAGTTTCACCGTCTGCAGCAGGTCGCCTTGTGCGACGGCAGCGACCGCGCGCGTCACTTCGCGCGTCGGCCACAACAGGTCGTCGATCAGGGTGTTGACCGAGCCTTCCATGTCGGCCCATGAGCCGGAGGCAAGGCCGAACTTGACGCGCTGGCGTGTCTTGCCTTCGCGGCCGACTGCCTGGCCCACGCGCTCGAGCTGCTGGGCCATCCGCTGATTGGCGGCGACGATTTCATTGAACGTATCCGCGATCTTGCCGTCGATGCCGAGGTGATCGCCCGTCATGCGTACCGAGAAGTCGCCGCTTCGCATCGCCTGCAATGCCTGAAGCAACTCCTGTGAAGGATCCGGCTTGCCGTTGCCATTTGGTTTGACTTTGGCGCGGCGGCGCGCGGATGGCGTGGCGGAGCCGAGATCACTCATGCGAGATTCCCCTCGATAGCCGGAAACGACGCGCAGAAATCTACGCAGCCATGTCGCAATTTTTTCGCACGATAAGATCGTGCAAACTGCCGTGAAGCAAGCAAAATCCCGAGATATTACAGATTGTTAGCCGGCCGGATTCGGCTGAAGATAATTAAAGCGGCAACGGAACAATTGTTCCCGCCGCGAATTAAAAATTTTGAATTGATGGTCAATGGGCTGTTTAAGCCGATCATCGGGACGCTTTTGGGGCCGGCTCCCTCAAGGCGAAGGATCAACGCTTTGCCGTTCGGGTTCCGCCCCCGGGAACAGCAATGCAGCGCAACCGACACTTTGCAGTCAGGCTCAGCGAACAGCGGGAACCTCAGAACGCTTCGGGTTCGGCTTTCTCGGCGGCGGTGGATTGGCGGCGTCCACCGCCTGCTGGATGTCGAGTTTATGGGTCATCTGGATCGCCGACTGGCTGATATCGATAAGTGTGCGACGGCCTTCCTCCATCACGATAGCGGACTTCTTGTTGAAGGTTCCCGCGAACTCGCGGATCTCATGCATCTTCTCGAACAATTCGTCGACCTTTCCCTCCGCGAGCCCTGGCACGATGCTGTCGATCCTGGCCATGGCGCTGCTGAAGCTCGCGAACGCGCCGTCCGCCCTGGCGACCACCTTTTCGATGGCGTCGCCCTTGCTGGCAAGCGATGACGTATAAGTTTGAAAGCCCAACAACGCATCCTTGATGGTGGCCTGGTTGCCGACCAGGATGCGGTCTACGTTGTGCAACGTATCGCGGACCGATTGGATCTCGCTCAAGTCCGCGGTCAGGACCGGGATGCCGTCGGAGTCAAGCGGCGCGGCTGGCGCGGTCGGTGAACCGCCCGTCAGCGCTATCGCAGCGACGCCGGTCAGCCCCTGGAATTCCAGACCCACGGCCGTATCCTTGCGGATCGGAGCGCTGTTGTCGACCCGGACAAGAGCGACGACCTTGCGCGGATTATCCAGCTTCAGCGATATGATGTCTCCGACCTGCACGCCGTCGAAATTCACGCCGCCGCCCTTGCGCAGGCCGCTCGCGGATCCCTCAAAGACGATGCGCAGCTGGGATCGTTGCGCGATGCTGTGGTATTTCCGCAAGCCGAGCAGCCCGAAGAACGCAATCGCGATGACCACGAGTGCCGTGGTTCCGATCGTCACATTGCTGGCCCGTACTTTCATCGCAAAATCCGGCTGCGAACCGCTTGGCGCATGACGAAGAGGTCCCGATTGTACGGGGAAAGCCGGCCGGACGAAAGAGCGGAGTGCGGAGAGCGTCCCGAGCCCGGTTCGCAAAACCTCAACTCAGCGTCCATTCCTCGGCGCTGGCGCCGGCAAGCGCGCGGACGCGCGCTTCGTCGGCCGCAAGCTCGTGCGCGGAACCTGAGTAAACCACCACCCCATCATCCAGCACATAGGCGTCGTCTGCGATCTCCAGACTCATCCGTGCATTCTGTTCGACCAGCAGCACCGATATGCCCTCGGCCTTCATCTGCTGGATAATGCGGAATACCTCCCGGACGATCAGCGGTGCCAGGCCTTGCGACGGTTCATCGAGCATGAGCAGCCTGGGGTTCAACAGCAACGCTCGCGCGATCGACAACATCTCCTGCTCGCCGCCGGAGAGCTGGCGCCCGCGATTGTGCTTGCGTTCCTCGAGCCGGGGAAACAGCTGGTAAATCCGCTCGATCGTCCAGGGCCCGCTACGTTCGAGCGGAACCTTGAGATTTTCCTCGACGCTGAGATTGGCGAAGATGCGGCGGCCCTCCGGCACGTAGCCGACCCCCGCGGCGGCGATCTGAAAGGTCGGCCAGTGCGTGGTGTCCTGGCCGAACACGGTGACCTTGCCCTGCCGCGCGGGTGTCAGGCCCATCAGGCTGCGCAGCGTCGTGGTCTTGCCTGCCCCGTTGCGCCCGAGCAAGGCGGTGATCCTGCCCTCGGCAACCGAAAGGCTGACGCCATGCAGGATATGGCTTTTGCCGTAATAAGTGTGAATGCCCTCGGCAGTGAGCGCTGCGGTCATGCGGCGTTCCCCAGATAGGCGGCCTGTACGGTCTCGTTGGCTGCAATCTCCTTCGGGGTGCCCTGCGCCAGCATCCGGCCCTGATCGAGCACGCAGATGCGGTCGGCGAGGTGAAATACCACGCGCATGTCATGCTCGATCAGCACGATGGTGTAGTTGCTGTTACGGTGCAATTGGCGGATCAGCTGGGTGACCTGGAACGTTTCCTGGTCGCCCATTCCCGCCGTCGGCTCGTCGAGCAGCAGCAGATGCGGCTTCAAGGCCAGCGCCATCGCGATTTCGGCGGCGCGCTGGTCGCCATGGGCGAGTTCGCCGACCAGCCTGTGCGCCTTGCCGTCCAGCGATACCATTTTGAGCGTCTGTTCGACGTCTGCGTGGAGAAGCGAACTTTCCGAACCGCTGATCCAGGGGCGCAGGCGATATCCGCCGGCGACCTCTGCGGCGATGCGGACGTTTTCGAACACGGTCAATTCGGGAAAAATTTCAGTGATCTGGAAAGTCCTGGCCATGCCCCGCGTCACCCGTTCATGCGTGGACAGGCGGGTGATATCGCGACCGTCGAACGCGATGCTGCCGGAAGTCGGCGGAAAGAATCCGCTGATCAGGTTGAAGAACGTGGTCTTGCCGGCGCCATTGGGCCCGATGATCGCGCACAACTCGCCCTTTGCGACGTTGAGCGAAACATCGCGCACCGCGACCAGATTGCCGAATTGCTTGGTGACGCCGTTGATTTCGAGAACGTTCATGCCTTGCTCCGCTGCAGGAAGCCAAGCAGACCGCGCGGAAAGAACAGAACCACGAGGACGAACAGCAGACCGACGAACGACATCCAGTTGACGGTGATGCTCGACAGATAGTCCTGCAAGACGACAAAGACGGCAGCGCCAAGCAAAGGACCCCAGAAACTGCGCATCCCGCCCATCACCGCCATCATGACGAAATCGCCGGACTGGCTGTAGTGCAGTCCCCTTGGGTCTGCGAAATTGTTGACGAGCGCGTAGAGTGCGCCGGCAAATCCCATGAAAAAGCAGGACAGCGTGAACGCGATCCAGATGTGCCGTTCAACGGGAATGCCGAGGAAGCGGGCACGGCGCTCGTTCTCCCGGATCGCAATCATGGTACGTCCGAACGGCGAACGCAGGATGAATCCCATGGCGCCGACACAAAGGGCAAAGCAGAACAGCACGAAGTAGTAGAAGGTGGTGGCGTTCGAAAGGATATCGAGCCTGAAGGCGCCGAAATCGATCGGTTGGCGGGAGAATCCGCGCAATCCGTCGTCGCCGCCGGTCAGCGAACTCCATTGAAAGGCGATGTAATAGAACACCTGGCCGAAAGCGATCGTCACCATCGCGAAGTAGACGCCGCGTCGTCGCACGATCAGGGTGCCGAGAATCGCGCCGCAAATGCCGCCGAGCAGCATGCCGAGGACGAGCGCAAGCGGCGTGCTGGGCGCCAGGAATTTGAGCGTCAGCCCGGCGCCATAGGCCCCAAGTCCAAACCAGGCCGCGTGGCCGAACGACAGCACCCCGGTAAAACCAAGCAGGAAATTCACCGACATCGCCGCGAGCCCGAGCACGAGTACCCGGGTGGCAAGCGCGGTATAGCCGCCGAGCGGTACCATCCAATAGGGGGCGAGGATCAGGAGAGCCCAGATCGCCGCAAGGACGATCAGCTTGCGGGTGTGCTCGGCGCTCAACTCATCATTCCTTCTTCGCCGAACAGTCCGCGCGGGCGCAACAGCAGCACGACCGCCATCAGGATGTAGATGACCGCCTCGCTCGCGGCTGGATAGAACACCGCGGTCAGCCCCGAAGCCACCCCTATCAGCAGGCCGCCGGCCAGCGTTCCCGGCAGGCTGCCGATGCCGCCAACGATGATGGCGATGAAACTCGGCATCAAAAGCCCCGTACCCATGGTGGGTTCAAGACCCAATTGACCGGCCGCGAGCACGCCGGAGAGGCCCGCAAGGAAGATGCCGACGGCGAAATTGAGCGAGCGCAGCCTTTGAACGTTGATGCCGAGTGCTGCGACGGTTTCAAGGTCGAGCGTGCCCGCCCGGATACGAATCCCAAGCCGCGTATAACGCAATAGAAGGAACAACAGCGCGACCGCGACCATGACGACCGCCACCATGAACAGGCGATAGCCGGTGATGAAGAACAGGTCGTTGCTCAGGGGCTGGGCCAGAAACGGCGGAATGGTGACGGGCTTGCCCTGCGGGCCCCAGATGAACCGCGTACCGTCCTCGATGATGAATGCGAGGCCGAAGGTCAGCAGCAGACTGTAAAGCGGGTCGCGTCCATAGAGCGGGCGAATCAAAACGCGTTCGACGATGAGACCAAGGATCGCCGTCAGGGGTGGCGCCACCAGCAGGGCGCCCCAAAACCCGACATAGGGCGTGATGGTATACGCGATGTAGCCGCCGATGACGAGAAATCCGCCGTGAGCGAAGTTGATGACATTGCTCAGATTGAGAATGAGCGAAAGGCCAAGCGCCATCAGGACGTAGAAGGCGCCGATGATGAGGCCGTTGGTTACGTTAAACAGAAGCAGTTGCGTCATAATGCACCGGACAAATCCCCATGCGTTCAATGATCCGGGAGCAATGTTCCCGGATCATTGAATGTTTCATCCTCAGGCCGGCCACTGCACGCTGCAGCCCGTATCGCTCACGTCCGGAGCGGTCTTGTCGCCGGGCACGACTTCGTCGACGCGGTAGAGATCCTCCGGGTCATCTTTCCCCTTGGCCTGTGCCTCGCCAACGAAGGCCGATGTCATCAGCTGATGGTCGCCCTTTCGATAGTAGACCTTGTTCGGTTGCAGCTTGACGTCGTCGGGCAGTTCGAAATTCTCGAGCGCCCCGGCAAGCTTGACCGCGTCGAGCGCCTTTTCCCGGTTTGCAACCAGCGCAAAACTCATCGCCGACACATAGCCGAACCAGTGCCGCGCGGTCGGCACATTTCCGTTGTTGACCTTGCGGATGTCGGCGACAAACTTGTCGACGCCGGGAACGCCCGGTTGCTTCCAGTACCACTCGAACATCCAGACCCCGATACGCGCTTCGGGCGGAAGACCGGCAAGGGACTCCAGTTCCTGCTGCGTTCCCGCCACGTGGATCTGCTTGTTCAGACCGAACTGCACGATCTGCTTGAGGCAGTTGATCATGTCGGAGCCCTGCACCAGCAGGATCAACACATCCGGATTGGCCGCGCGCGCCTTGATCAGATAGGCGGAGAAGTCGGTGGTGCCGAGCGGGGTGAGTTCGTTGCCGGTTACGCTGCCGCCGAGCTTTTTCAGGTCGTCGGTGCATGCGGTATAGAGCGTGTGGCCAAAGGCATAATCGGGCGTGATGAAATGCCATTTCTTGCCGTACTTCTTGAACAGCACGTCGGAAACCGAATTGGCTTCCATCCGAGTCGTGTTGCAGACGCGGAATACGTTCCACTTGCAGTCCTTTCCGGTAATTGAATTGGTATGACCGCCGGAAACGATGTGCAGGACCTTCTTTTCATTGGTGACCTGGGCAATTGCCGCGGCGATGCCCGAATTGACATCACCGATCATGAAGTTGACCTGGTCGCGCTCGATCAATTTGCGGGCCTTCTGGACGCCGATGCCGACGTCATTGGCGGAATCTTCAACAAGCAGTTCGACCTGGCGTCCCAGGATGCCGCCCTTGGCATTGATCTGCTCGACGGCGAGTTTGGCGCCCATCACTTCGTTACCGGCAGGTGCGGCGTATACCCCGGTGAGTGGATCGACCATCCCCATGCGGATCGGCGTTTCGCCGCGCGCTTGAATCAGAAACGGCGAGGCCACCTGAAGCGCGCCGAGCGCTGCGGCGCCTTTCATCAAACTGCGCCGGCCCAATCTGGTGGTGAAAAACTGCGTCATCGATGTTCCTCCGAATCAATTACGGCTTCGCCGCAGGTTACGCAGCGATCGCTGCGGGTCAGCCGCCAGGGCTGTGTTCCGGCAATGCCGCCTCTCAGGCCGGCCATTGCAACTTGCAGCCGGTGGCTTCCGCTGGACCCGCGGCCTTCTCACCCGGTACGGGGTTGCGTACCGCGAACATGTTGTCGGGATCGCCCTGCGGCGGGTGCGCTTCGCCGACAAACACCGTGCTCATCAATTCATGGTCACCGGCGCGGAACTCCGGAGCGCCCGGCTGCAAGGCGATTTCCGGCGGCAGCTTGAATCCCGAGAGGGCTCGCGCCAGTTTGAGCGAGTCGAGCGTTTTTTCCTGATTCGCAATCGCGGCCAATGTGTGAACCGACGCGTAACCGAACCAGTTGCGCGCGGTGGCCGAGAGGCCTGTGATCTTCTTCATCGCGGCGTTGAACTCCGCAACATGCGGCACGCCCGGCTGATCCCACCACCATTCCATCGTCCACCACCCGACGCGCGCGCCGTCGGGCACCGCGCGGATGCTCTCCAGCTCGAACAAGGTGCCGCCGACAGCCATCTGCTTGTCCAGCCCGAATTGCACGAACTGCTTCAGGCTCGAAACCTGGTCGCCGCCGCCCATCACGTTGATGAGCACCTGCGGCCCAAAGGCCCTTGCCTGGATCAGGTAGGCCGAGTAGTCGGGTGTGCCCAGCGGGACGAGCGATGCCGCGGAGGTGCCGCCCGCGGCCTTCAAGAGCCTCTCGAAGCCGGCCTGGACGGAATGTCCATACGCATAGTCCGGCGTCAGGAAGTACCACCGCTTGCCGAATTTCTCGATCAGGGTAGATGCGATGGCATTGGAATCCATGGCGGTGGAATTGCAGATGCGGAACACGTTCCACGAACAATTGGTGCCGGTGATCGGATCGGTGTGACCGCCGGATACGATGTGAAGCACCTTCTTCTCGCTGGTGACCTGCGCAATCGCGATCGCGATTCCGGAATTGACGTCACCGATGATGAAACTGACCTGATCGCGCTCGATCAGCTTCCGGGTTTTCTGGACGCCGGTGCCGACATCGTTGGCGGAGTCTTCGATCAGAAGCTCGACGGGGCGGCCGAGAATGCCGCCTTTCTTGTTGATCTCTTCGGTGGCATACTTGGCGCCCACCACCTCGCCTTGCGCGATTGCGGCATAGACGCCCGTCAGGGGGTCAACCATGCCGATCCGTACCGGTGTTTCGCCCCTGGCCTTGATGATGAAAGGGGATGCGAATTGCACCGCAGCGAGGGCTGCGCCCGTTCGTACAACCGTCCTGCGATCAACGGGCCAGGATGCCGGCCACGATCGTTGCGAAGTGCTCATGTGTCCTCCCGGACGAAAGATACAAGATGATTTGCCGTGAAATCCGGCATTCTTCGATGCCGTTGCGGGGCGGGAGCGTAACCCTTCCGCCGCGGCTTTGCCAATGACGATCCCGGCCGAAAACCTGCAACCTTCGGCGTAGGTTGCCGGCTCGGCGCACGTCTGCTCAGGGCGCCAGCGACGAGACGTAAGCCGCCAGCGAAATCATGTCGTCATGCGAAAGCTTTTCGACCACCGGCGACATCAGCGCGCCCGCCTGTCCCGCCCGCGCATGCTGCTGGAAGTCGTAAATCTGCCGCACCAGGTAGCTCGGCGAGCGTCCCGCAATGCCGGGAACGGAAGCGATCCCCTTCAGATCCGGGCCATGGCAGGTGGTGCAGGGCGTTGTCACGCCGGCGCCCCCGGTCTTGGCCAGCGCCTCGCCCCTGGCGATGCTTCCCTTCGGAACATAGGCGATGAACTGCGACCGCGTGTCGCGATGTTCGAACTGCTCGGCATCGACGGGCACCTCGACGATGCGCTGGCCGATCGGTTCGGTGCCGCCGTTCCTCGAGACCATATAGAACACCCTTGCGAGTTCGGTCACAGGAACCGTGTCGGTCTCGACCACCTTGATATTTGCCTTCGGCTTGAGCGAGGAGAAATAGGCGGCCGCCGCCTTTGCTTCCTCTTCTGTGCTGGCTTTGGCGATTGCCGTCATCAAAAGGCTCGGGCTGCGCTGTGGGCCGGCGAATTTCCGCGCGCCGCTCTTGTAGTCCTCGATCTGCTGGATGATGTAGGCGGCAGGCAGTCCGGCCAAACTGGCGTTCTCCGGCCCGCCGGTACCTTCCGCGCGATGGCACGAGCCGCAGGCGCGCACGTCGGGCCGCCGGCCATGCGCGACGATGTCGGGCATGGCTGGATGATCGTCGGGATGCCAGTCCGGCACAAAAAACAGGTCGCGCTCCTGGGTGATTGTGAAACTTGCGCTGCTGTCGGGCACGTGGCGGGGAACGCCGTCGTCGGGTGCGGCCTTGAAATCCGGAGCCCACGGATAGGCCCATGCCGGGAACGAAGCGGATGCCGACGAAGCCGAAGCGGCAGGCGCGGGAGCCTGCGCGGGGCTCTGCGCCATGGCTGCATTTGAGAGGGCCATGGCAAGCACGGCCAGACCCGCCGCCAGACCTGAAGTAATTTTCATCGTTCCCCCCGCCTTCGATCCTAGCTGACGGCAGCGCGCATCGCGGCCGCGTTGTTGAGTACGATCAGCGCATCGACCGCAACGCCGGTCCTCTCATTGATGAGAAACGGATTGACGTCGATCGAGGCGATGCGATTTCCCGCGTCCGCCATCAGGTTGGACAGGCCGACGAGGGCCTTGACCGCGGATGCTTCGTGCAGCGCCGGCTTGCCGCGATAGCCACGGAGCTTCACGCCGGCCTTGGTTCGGCCGATCAGCGCCTTGGCCTCAGCCGCATCGAGCGGCGCGCCCGCCAGCGCGACATCCTTCATCAATTCGATATCGATGCCTCCGCTTCCAAACAAGACGACGGGCCCCATCTCGGCATCGAGCGAGGCGCCGATGACAAGCTCGAGCTGTGCCTTGACCTGCTGGGCAATCAAGATGCCGTCGACCTTCGGCTTGTTCTTCAGCTTCTTCGCCCGCGCGGTGATTTGATTGAAAGCCGCTCTCACCGCGGCCGCGCTGTCGAGGTTCAGCACTACACCGCCGATGTCGGACTTGTGCAGGATCTCGGCGCTGACGACCTTGGCGACGACGGGAAAGCCGATTTTCCCGGCGATTTTTACCGCTTCCGCTGCCGTTCGCGCGATTTCTTCCTTCGACACCGGGATGCCGTAAGCCCTCAACAGTTTCTTGGACGCCACTTCGTCGAGCGCGGCGCCGCTGGCGTTTTTGAGGGTTCG
Source organism: uncultured Alphaproteobacteria bacterium (assembly GCA_963721935.1). Taxonomy (GTDB): domain Bacteria; phylum Pseudomonadota; class Alphaproteobacteria; order Rhizobiales; family Xanthobacteraceae; genus Bradyrhizobium. The sequence continues at coordinate 174,672 of CAVRMY010000008.1, read as the reverse complement.
CTCCAGCGTCGCGCGCGCCGAAGCGCTCGAACTCGAAACGATATCCGGCACTTCCTTTGGCAGCGATGCATATTCGATCAGCGCCTTGATTGCGCCGACCGCCCGGTCGAGGCCTTGCAGCACGGCAATATGCGGCAGCGATTTACGCAGGTCCTTCGTGAATTCCGTAAAACCAATGGACATCGCCGAGATGTAGATCACCGGCTTGCTCGCGCGCGAGGCCATCTCGTCAACCCGGTGCAAATTGCGTTCGCGCAATTCGTGCGGCGCCTTGGGCAGCTCCGAATCGATGATGACGATGTCGGTGTCGGGATCGTCGATCATGATCCGGATCGACTCGATATAGACCGACGGGTCGACCACCGCCGCAAACCCCGCGTCGAGCGGATTGCCGACGATCGAGCCGGGTCCGAGCATTGTTGCCAGTTTCTCGCTTGCGTTCTGGCCCAGCTGCGCAAAGTCGAGACCGGCCGATGAAAAAGCGTCGATCAAAAGCCCGCGCTTGCCACCGGACAATGTCACGGCGGCCAGCCGCGAACCCTTCGTCACGCCGGCGTGTACGAAGCACTCGGTTGTCTCGATCAGTTCGTCCAGTCCCCGGGCGCGGATCACGCCCTCGCGGGCCGAGATGGCGTCGAAAGTTTCGATCGAACCTGCAAGAGCGCCGGTATGTGCCATCGCAGCCGCCCGTCCGCCTTCGGAGGCGCCGAGCTTGAGAGCGATCACCGGTTTGCCCGCGGCGCGCGCCGCCTTGCAGGCTTGGCGAAACGCCCGCGTATTGCGCACGCCTTCGAGATAGACCACGATCACGCGGATCGACGGGTCGGCGGCGAAATAGGCCATCAGGTCGGGGGTCTCGAGTCCGGCTTCGTTTCCGGTCGTGACCATATAGCCAACGCCAACGCCGCGATCCTCCAGCGCCTGGCGGATCGCCATTACGATCGCACCGGATTGTCCGGCAATCGCAACCGGTCCCGCCTCCATCGTCACCACGCGATCGTCGATGTTGGTGAACAGGTTTTCGCCGGCGCTCAAATTGCCCAGGCAATTCGGACCCGTTACGGCAAGCCCGGTCTCCTTGACCGCCTCTTGCAGCTCGGCGGCAAGCCGTTGACTTTCATCATCCTGCAATTCGCTGAAGCCGGAGGTCACGATCGTTGCCGAGCGGGCGCCGGCAGATGCGGCGTCGCGGATTACCTGGACCGCAAAACGCGCCGGCACCAGCACGAGCACGTGGTCGGGCATATCGGGCAGGCTCGCGAAATCCCTGTAGCAGGGCACACCCCAGATGGTTTCGCGCCGGCTGTTGAGCGGATAGAGGCCGCCTTTGAAGCCATATTTGATCAGGTTGTTCCAGATGCGCTCGGCGTAATTTCCCGGCTTGTCGGTCGCGCCCACCACCACGATATTGCGCGGGTGCAGCATGGCGTGGATGCTTTTGACGATGCTGCTGGCGTCGGATGACGGTGACCATTTGGCTTTCGTCGCATGCCTCGACAACGCTTCCATTGGCTTTACCGCTACTGCTTGTTTCCTTCCCGGACAGGACACTCCGCCGTGCTTGCCCCTTCCCAGGCTTTTCATTCTTCATATTGATAGTCGGGGAACGTGGCAACTCGCGCAAGCGAAAGAAGGCTGCGCCGGCCTTCCCTCACCAGGCCGGTCTTGGCCGCGAAGGCGATGCGATGCCGGCCAGCAAGACGGCGAGAATCCCGGTCAGGAAGATGCCGTCGAATGTGCCGGCGCCGCCAATCGAAGCAACCGGAGCGCCGAGGCCCTCGATCTTGTCGAGATTGAGAAGGTCGGCGCCGATCAGCGTCCCCATCGAGCCGCCGATATAGGCAAGCGGGGCGGCATATTCGCGCGACAGGATAAAGGCGAGAATGGCGGTGGCGACGACAGGGGCAAACACCGGCACCGCAATCCCGATTCCATGCACGGGCGTCGCCATGGAGTGGATGATGAAAGCGATCGCGACGACCGCGATCGTCGCCTTGAGCCATAACTGGTAGCGGAGCACGAGATAGGTCGACATGATTGTCGGTATCACGGCTCCCCCGACGTTGACGGCGAGAACCGTGCCAGGCCACTGCACGACAACGGGCACGACATATTGCATGCCGAAGAAATCGACGACCTGCCCCGATCTCACCGGCGGGCCCGGGAGGACCGTGATCGGGATATTGAAGTAGCTTCCTATCAGCGAGCCGAACAGCAGGAGAAGCGCGACGCCCGGGCCGACCCCGAGCTTCATATAGGCGTATCTGAGGATGCGAAGCTGGATCAGGATGACCAGCCCGATGACCAGGAAAACCAGGATCGAAAAGAACATCGGCGTCAGCGGCAGATATTGCGCCTGGGATCCCATGGCTGTTCGACCTCGGTTGCTTTCTGCTAATTACTTGGGAGACTTGTTGCAGGATCGCAAGGCTGCAACGGCAACGCGGCGCAATTGAGTTGGTCAAAGCGGTTGGTCCGCGTTCGAACCATTGCCGGGGGCTCGATTTTTGAGAATATTGAAGGGCAAAGAGGCAGGGACAGGCAAACATGATCACACTTTATCACTGCGTCGCGGCGCGCTCCTTCCGCGCATTGTGGACGCTGGAGGAGCTGAAACTGCCCTATGAGCTGAAGATGTTGCCGTTTCCGCCGCGCGCCTTCGCCCGGGAGTATCTCGCTCTCAACCCGCTCGGCACCATTCCGCTGATGATCGACGGCGAGACGCGGATGACGGAATCAGCGGCGATCGCGCAATATCTGGTCACGCAGTACGGCCCGACGGCACTTTCGGTCGGCAACGACGAGCCTGACTATGGTGCATATCTCAATTGGCTGCATTTCGGCGAGGCCACGCTGACGTTTCCGCAGACCCTGGTGCTGCGCTACGCAAGGCTGGAGCCCGAAGAGCGGCGCAGCCCGCAAGTAGCGGCCGATTACGCAAAGTGGTTTTTCGGCCGGCTGCGGGCCGTCGAAACCGCCGCGACGAAGAACGAAACGTTGTGCGCCGGGCGGTTTACCGCCGCAGACATATCGGTCGGATATGCCCTGTTGCTGGCGGAGCATATCGGTCTTGCCAGGGATTTCACTCCAGCGGTTGCCGACTATTGGCAGCGCTTGCAGTCGCGCGACGGTTTCAGGCGCGCCGTTGCGGCCGAGACCGCGGCTTGCGAGCAGCAGAAGGTCGCAGCCGGCCTGCCGTGGAAACAAGCGTGATTGCGTCCATCGCAGCAAGCGCGCGGCGTGGCAGGGGCAACCCGCTTCCGTCGCGGCTTTAGCGCTACCAGTCTTACCGCGTCATAAGACCCTCATCCCGAGGAGCTTGCGCGAGCAAGCGTCTCGAAGGACGGGGCCCGGAAACAGGCGACGTGGCCTTCATGGTTCGAGACGACGCAAGGCGCCTCCTCGCCATGAGGGTCTTATGCCGCAGTAAGACTAGCCCGCGTCCAAAAGCTTGTTCAGCCGCAGGCGGGTGATGATGTAGACGTTTTGCAGATCGTTGGCGAATTCGGTTTGCGTATCATTCCGAAGCCGACGGTTGAATTCGAACAGGATTCCTTCCTTGGTGTGCATCCGCACCGCGATGATGAACGGAAATCCGAACTTCCTCCTGTAGGCGGCGTTGAGGTCTGCGATCTGAACCATCTCGGCATGAGACAGGGAATTGAGGCCGGCGCTTGCCTGCTCGGCTACCGACGAGGCGGTCATCGTTCCGGCCTGCGCCTCCTTGCCGGCGAGGTCAGGATGGCTCTGCAACAATGCAAGCTGCATGGGGGCGGGTGCATTCTTTGCCACGGCAACCATCGCAGCATGCATGTCATCGAGGCTTGCGAATGGCCGCCTTTCCCAGGCCTTTTCGGCGACCCAGGGCGAATTCTCGAAGATGCCTCCGAATTTTTCAACGAAGGCGGCGCGATCCATCGCATTGATCGGCGCCATGTCGAGGGGGCCCGCGATTGCGGAGACAATCGTGACCGTCCCCAGAATCGGGGTCAGGATCGGCGTCAGGATCGGGACCAGGATCAGGAACGCAAGCAGCCGATAGCGACCGAACATTTTCAGCTTCTCCCGCTTGAGCGCTGTGGAGCCTTCAGCTGCCGCGATAGGTCGTATAACTCCAGGGAGTGGCCAGCACCGGCACGTGATAATGGTCCTTGGCATCGGCCATGCCGAACTGGATCACCGCCTTCTCGAGGAACGGCGGGTTGGGCAGCTGCGTGCCGATCCGGGTATAATATTCGGCAAGATAGAACACCAACTCATATTGGCCGACCTTCATGGTCTCGGCGGTCAGCAATGGCTCGGTGCGCCCGTCGGCATTGGTGCGAACGGTCTTGATCAGCTTGTACGCGCTGCCCTCCAGTACGCTGAAATCGATCCTTACGCCTTCGCCGGGCTTGCCGTTGGCCGTATCCAGCATGTGGGTCGTCAGCCCCGGCGATCCCGCCGCGAAAGCCGTCTTGTTGGCGAACGTCGCAAGCGCCAACGCGGCTGATCCCGACCGCAAAAGACCTCTTCGATCAAGTAGCATCATGATGCTGATCCTCCAGATTTGCGCTCGTCTTAAGCAACGGGCGATCCAATTAGGCGCTGCAAAAATCGCGCCATGCAAGCGGTCTTTCTGGTCAGGACAAGCGGTCTTTCAGGTCATGGGTCCGGCGGGCCGGATCAGCGCCTGACCGGCCGATGGTCCGGCGGCTTGTGCTCATGTTCGATTGGTGGTCCGAACCCTTGCCAGAACCGCCTTGTAATATTCGTCGCGGTCGCGACGGATCAATTCCTGATGGGCGCGAAATGCTGCCACCCTTCCCCGGATTTCTTCGCGCAGGCTGGCGTAACGCACGGACGGAAGGGCGACGGGGAGAGGTTCGACACGCGGCGCGGCCTCGGCGGGCGCATTGATCGGAGACGTTTCAAGCCGGGGATTTTCAACTGCGGGATTTTCAACTCCGGCATTTTCAAGCCCGGGGCCGGCCTGCGGCGCCCTCGCATTGACGGATCGCGCGAACGCCATGGTTTGCGCGATCAGAAGATCGTGCTCCTGCTTCCAATTCATGGTGAACCCCCAGCCGGCAGCGATCACAGCAAAAAGCCGGCCATCAATCAAGCGGCGGGCTTTCGCTCTCCGACCAAAAGCGTTCAAGAGCGGTGGATAAACTCTTCGACCAATCCGGGGGCGGCGGCGCGTCGCCGAAAACGCTGTGGCGATGACCTCACACGATGCGCGAAGTCTTGTTGCCCCAATAGCGGTCGCGCAGCAGCCTCTTGTATAGTTTGCCAGTCGGCAGGCGGGGCAGCTCATCCTCAAAATCGATCGAGCGCGGAACCTTCTGGCGCGACAGCGACTGGCTGCAGAAGTAAATCAGTTCCTCGGCAAGGTCGGGCCCCGGCGTTACCCCCGGCATGGGTTGCACCACTGCTTTCACTTCTTCGCCAAGGTCGGCGTTGGGCACGCCGAATACCGCGGCATCCGCAATTTTGGGATGGGTGATGAGCAGGTTCTCGCATTCCTGCGGATAGATGTTGACGCCGCCGGAAATGATCATGAACGTCGCGCGGTCGGTCAGATAGAGATAGCCATCGCTGTCGACATAACCGACATCGCCGACCGTGCTCATGCTGCCGTCGGACGAACGGGCTTCGTTGGTCCTGCCGGGATCGTTGAAATATTCAAACGGGGTCGCCGTCTTGAACCATACCGTGCCCGCCCTCCCGAGGGGACATTCCTTCATGTCCTCGTCGAGGATGTGAAGCTCGCCGAGCAGAACCCGGCCGACCGTGCCTCTGTGAGCAAGCCACTCGGCACTGTTGCAAGCGGTAAACCCGAGGCCTTCGGTTGCGCCGTAATATTCGTGGATGATCGGCCCCCACCACCTGATCATGTCGTCCTTGACCGCGGCCGGACAGGGTGCCGCGGCATGGATCGCGATTTCGAGGGAAGACAGGTCGTAGCGTGAGCGGACGGTCTCCGGCAGCTTGAGCATGCGCGAGAACATCGTCGGCACCAGCTGGCTATGGGTCACGCCCCATTTTTCGACCAGCTCCAGATACCTTTCCGGATCGAAGCTCTCCATGATGATGACGGTGCCGCCCATCCGGATCGTCAGGTTGACGGCTGCCTGCGGCGCCGAATGGTAAAGGGGCGCTGGCGACAAATAGATCATGCCCTCGCGGTATTGCCAAAGCTTCTGCAGGAAATCGAACAGCGGCAGTTGATCGGAGGGCGGTTGCTCGGCCAGGGGGCGCAGGATTCCCTTGGGCCGTCCGGTCGTTCCCGACGAATAAAGCATCGCCGTGCCGATGCACTCATCTGCAATCGGCGTTCTGGGAAGCTCGCTGGTCGCATCGCGCAGGCCCACGATGCGCTCGCTCTCGCTCGAGCCGTCGGCCACGATGCAGAGTTCGACCTGAGGGCACTGGTTGAGGGCCTCGCGCGCCACTTCGAGCTTTGCAACGGAAGTAATGAGGATTCGCGATCGACTGTTGTCGATGATGTAGGCGAGTTCGCCGGCCGTCAGGTAGGAATTCACACAGGTGTAATACAGACCGGCGCGCTCTCCGGCGCCGCACGCCTCGAGATAGCGGCTGTTGTTCTCCATGAAGATTGCGTAGTGGTCGAGCCGCTTCATGCCGCGATTGCGAAACAGATGCGCCAGGCGGTTCTCGCGCGCCTCCAGTTCGGCATAGCTCACGGACTCGCCGGAGTTTGCCATGATGAAGGCGGGCTGCAGCGGACGGAGATAGGCATGCTTGCCGGTGTACATCTTCCCTCCCGGAAATCATTTAATGCATTTATGGCCGGTCCGCGCTGCGCCATCTATCGTGTGCTGTTCTCGCAGACTTTACTTTTGGGCCGTCCTCCCCGGACGATTGGCTAGTTGGATAGTGCCGGTTGTTGGCTGACAATCCACACTAGCGGAGTACCCACGGGGAGGGGAGCCATAAAATGGCCTTGCCACGATCGGCGAGCCGTGGAGCTGCCGTGCAGGGGCGCCACTGCTCGGTCCGGATTACGGCCGTTCGCTCCGACCGCCACTCGTTGCCCGGGGTTCCAATTGAAGAAAGCGGGTGTCCAACGTCGCGGCACGAAAATCATTCCGGCGCGTTTCGATGCGAAATATTTATTTTTTTAATGCGTGGCGAGCCGTGCGGAGCATATTTTTCTTGATCCGGGCCGCTTCTTGCATTGACTATCGGCCAATCTCATCTTGGCCCGGTCACTGGTTTAATCCGTTTGATTGATCCCGATGCCAGTTCAGGGGGAGGGCGACTTGAGCACGACCTTTAAATCGACGCGTTCGGAGCGGATGGCCGACGTCCGTTCGCTCCGCTATCTCACTCCGATCATCGCAGTGCTGGCGCTCGCTCTGTCAGGCTGCGATCGAAAGCCGGTCGCGCAAGCGGCCGCCGCGCCACCGCCTGTCACGATCGCCGAGCCCACCAAGCGCACGGTCACGGATTGGGACGAGTTCACCGGGCGCTTTGACGCGGTCGAAGAGGTCCAGGTTCGCGCGCGCGTCGGCGGATTTGTCACCGGCGTCGAATTCCGCGACGGCGCAATCGTCAATGCCGGCGATCTGCTGTACCTGATCGATGCCCGTCCGTTCGAGGCCGTAGCCGCGCAGGCCGACGGCCAGTTGTCGGACGCGCGCGCCAAGGCCGAATTGGGCAAACGGGAGCTCGACCGCGCGCTTACCCTGCAGCAGTCGCAGAATGTGGCCGACTCGACGGTGGATCAGCGACGCCAGGCGCTGCAGGCCGCCAAGGCCGCGCAAATGGTGGCCGAGGGCCTCTTGAAGGCGGCCCAGCTCAACATCGAATTCACGCATGTGCTGGCTCCGATCAGCGGCCGCGTCAGCCGGCATCTGGTCAGCGTCGGCAATCTCGTGCAGGGCAGCGAAGGCGGCTCGACGCTATTGACCTCGATCGTCTCGCTGGATCCGATCTACATTTATTTCGACATGGATGAGGCAACCTACCTCAAATACAACCAGCTCTGGTTTGAGGGCAAGCGCCCGAGCTCGCGCGACAATGCCAACCCGGTTCAGGTGATGCTGAGCGGCGAAACCAAGCCGTCCCACGACGGCAAGGTCGATTTCCTCGATAACCGCCTGGATGCCTCGACGGGAACGCTGCGCGCGCGGGCCGTGATCCCGAACAAGGACCTTTCGATCCTGCCGGGACAGTTCGGCCGGGTCCGCCTGATCGCAAGCGCGCCTTACGAGGCGCTGCTCGTACCCGATAACGCGATCGCAACCGACCAGGCGCGCAAGATCGTGTTCGTGGTCAAGGACGACAACACGGTCGAGGCAAAGCCCGTGGTTCTGGGTCCGCTCGACCAGGGCCTGCGCGTCGTCCGCGAGGGCCTCAGTGCGAACGACCATGTGGTCGTCGATGGCCTGCAGCGCGTGCGCGTCGGGGCGAAGGTGACCCCGCATGAGGCCAAGGCGGCCGCCGGTGGCAAAACATGAATCTCGGCCAACTCTCCGTCAACCGGCCGATTCTGGCGATGGTGCTGTCCATCGTGCTGCTGATCGTGGGCGCCATCGCCTACACCACGCTGCCGGTTGCCGAGTATCCGCAAGTGGTGCCTCCGACCGTCGTGGTCACCACGCAATATCCCGGAGCCTCGGCGCAGACCGTGTCCGATACCGTGGCTGCACCCATCGAGCAGCAGATCAACGGCGTCGAGGACATGCTTTACCTGTACAGCCAGGCCACCTCGAACGGGCAGCTCACCATCACCGTGACGTTCAAGCTCGGCACCGATCTCGACAAGGCGCAGGTGCTGGTCCAGAACCGCGTCGCGATCGCGGTGCCGCAATTGCCGGAGGAAGTCCAGCGCAACGGCGTCGTCACCCGCAAGAACAGCCCCGACATCCTGATGGTCGTGTTCATGCTGTCTCCCGACGACAGCTTCGACCAGCTCTACATCAGCAACTATGCGCTGCTTCAGGTTCGCGACCAGCTGCTTCGGCTCGATGGCATCGGCGACATCCAGATTTTCGGCGCACGCGATTACTCGATGCGGCTGTGGCTTGATCCCGACAAGATCGCCAATCTCGGACTGACGGCCGGCGATGTGCTCGCCGCGATCCGCGCGCAGAACCTGCAGATTGCCGGAGGCCAGCTCGCAGCTCCCCCGATCGCGGACCGCGCTTTCCAGCCCAACCTCACCTTTACCGGAAGATTGAAGGACATCCAGCAATTCGAGGACATCCTCGTCAAAGCCGGCGAAGACGGCCGCATCGTGCGGCTGCGCGACGTGGCAAGGATCGAACTTGGAGCGCTCGACTACACCACCAACAGCTTCCTTTTGCGCAAATCGGCCGTCGCGATGCTGGTGACGCAGCGCCCGGGGTCGAACGCGCTGGCCACCGCGAAGAACATTTCCGATGCGATGGTCAAGCTCAAGGCCAGTTTCCCCAGGGGACTTGACTACAACATCGGTTACAACCCGACCGAATTCATCGCGCAATCGGTCAGCGAACTGATCAAGACGATCTACGAGGCGATGATCCTGGTGGTCGTCGTGGTACTCGTGTTCCTGCAGGGATGGCGCCCCGCCATCATCCCGATCGTGGCGATCCCGGTATCGCTGGTCGGCACCTTCGCCGCGATGGCCGCGCTCGGCTATGCGATCAACAATCTGACCCTGTTCGGCCTCGTGCTCGCGGTCGGCATCGTGGTCGACGATGCGATTGTGGTGGTGGAAAATGTCGAGCGCCATCTTCGCGACGGCATGAGCCGGCGCGATGCAGCGCTGCGCACCATGGAGGAAGTCGGCGGCGCGCTGGTCTCGATCGCGCTCGTGCTGTGCGCGGTGTTCGTGCCGACGGCTTTCCTCGGCGGAATATCGGGACAGTTCTTCCAGCAGTTTGCGGTCACGATCGCGGTGGCGACCGCGATATCCTGCTTCTGCTCGCTGACGCTGTCGCCCGCGCTGGCATCGCAAATCCTGCAACCCCATGAGGAGAAGCGGCCGCCGGCGCGCTGGAACCTGATCGGGCGAGGCTGGGAAAGCTTCACCAGCTATTTCAATCGCGGCTTTGATTGGCTGTCCAACGGCTATGGCAGCGCGGCCGCCTTCGTCATCAGGCACCGCGCCGCGATGCTTTTGATTTACCTGGGGCTGATAGGAAGCGCCGGCTGGCTGCTCGCCACCACGCCGCAAGGCTATATCCCGGCGCAGGATCGCGGCTATGTCATCGTCTCCGTGCAGTTGCCGGGCGCGGCCTCGCTGGCGCGAACCACCGAGACCGTGCGGGAGGTCGAAAGGATCGCGCTCGACACGCCCGGGATCGTCCGCGTTGCGGCGTTCGCCGGCCTTTCGGGCGCGACGCGCACCCAGGCCAGCAATGCAGCCGCACTGTTCCCGGTATTCGAAGAGCCCGAGGTCCGTCTGAAAAAAGGGTTGTCGGCGGCCAGGATCACGGGCGACCTGAGAAGGCGGCTTTCTGCGATCGAGGGCGCATTCATCATCGTTATTCCGCCGCCCTCGATTCCCGGCATTGGCACCGGCGGCGGATTTACCATGCGCATCCAGGACCGTCAGGGCCGTGGCCCGCAATTGCTGGCGGCGGCAACCGATGAACTCGTCGCCGCCGCGCGCAGGACGAGCGGTGTGACCTCGGTGTTTTCGCCATTCTCCGCCAATACGCCGCAGGTGTTCGTCGATATCGATCGCGTCAAGGCGCAAAAGCTCGGGGTGCCGATCCAGAACGTCACGGATGCGATCGAGACCTATTTCGGCTCCGCTTACGTCAACGACTTCAACATCCTGGGCCGGACCTATCATGTCACGGCGCAGGCTGACCTGCCGTTCCGCAAAGAGACGGCGGATCTCGCGCGGCTGCGCACCCGCAATGCCGCCGGCAACATGGTGATGCTGGGCAGCGTGGTTGATTTCCGCAATATCGCCGGACCCGATCGCGTTGCGCGCTACAATCTCTACCCGGCAGCCGAGCTTCAGGGCGAGGCTACGCCGGGCACGAGTTCGTCGACCGCCATCGGCATCATGAGAGGTCTGGCAGAGGAGACGCTGCCCAGCGGCTTTTCCTACGATTGGACGGACCTGTCCTATCAGCAGGTCAACGGCGCCAATGCCGGTCTCTATGTGTTCCCGATCTGCGTCCTGTTCGTATTCCTGGTGCTGGCGGCGCAGTATGGCAGCTGGAGCCTGCCCTTTGCGGTGATCCTGATCGTGCCGATGTGCCTTCTGGCCGCAACGATCGGAGTGCGGATCATGGGACAGGACGTCAATATTCTGACCCAGATCGGCTTCGTGGTGCTGGTTGGACTGGCCGCAAAGAATGCGATCCTGATCGTCGAGTTTGCCCGCGACATCGAACTCGAAGGACATCCCCGTCTGCAGGCCGTCATCGAAGCCTGCCGATTGCGCCTGCGGCCAATTCTCATGACATCGTTTGCGTTCATCCTCGGCGTCTTGCCGCTCGTCGTCTCGACCGGCTCCGGCTCGGAGATGCGCCAGGCGGTCGGAGTCGCCGTGTTCTTCGGCATGCTCGGCGTGACCCTGTTCGGGCTGATTTTCACGCCGATCTTCTACATGGTAGTCCGCAACCTGGCCGATCGGCCGCAGCGCAAAAAATCGCTACCCTCCGCCCCCGTGCCATAATCGACCTGGTTAGGCGATCCTACTATCGGCGGATATGGGCAGGCGGCACGAAACCTGTAAAATCCTGTGCTCAGGACGGAAACCGGGAGACCAGGATGAAATCGGGAATTTTGCCGGCTGCCTTTGCCGCGGCGTGCGGCCTGTTGATCGCGGCTCCAGCGTCAGCACAGGGTGTCAAGATCGGCATCCTGAATGACCAATCCGGGGTTTATGCGGATTACGGCGGCAAATATTCCCTGGAGGCGGCCAGGATGGCGGTGGAGGATTTCGGCGACAACGTGCTGGGCGGGAAAATCGAGATCGTGTCTGCCGACCATCAGAACAAGCCCGATCTCGCCGCCAGCATCGCCCGGCGCTGGTACGAGGTCGAAGGCGTCGACATGATTACCGAACTGACGACGTTGTCGGTCGCACTTGCCGTGCAGGAACTGTCGAAGGAAAAGAAGAAGATCGATATCGTCGTCGGCGCGGCGACCTCCCGTCTCACCGGAGACGCCTGCACGCCCTACGGCTTCCACTGGGCCTATGATACCCACGCGCTTGCCGTGGGTACCGGGGGCGCGCTGGTCAAGGCGGGCGGCGATACCTGGTTCTTCATGACCGCCGACTATGCCTTCGGTTACGCCCTTGAAAAGGACACCAGCGAGATTGTGACCGCAAATGGCGGCAAGGTGCTCGGTTCGGTTCGCATTCCCCTGAATTCGTCGGACTTCTCCTCTTTCCTGCTGCAGGCGCAGAGCTCGAAGGCCAAGATCATCGGTCTCGCCAATGCCGGCCTCGACACCACCAACTCAATCAAGCAGGCGGCGGAATTCGGTATCGTCTCCGGCGGCCAAAAGCTGGCTGGCCTTCTGCTCACACTCTCCGAAGTGCATGGCCTGGGACTGCAGGCGGCGCAGGGCCTGGTGCTGACGGAAGGCTTTTACTGGGATCAGAATGACAAGACCCGCGCGTTCTCCGAGCGGTTCATCAAGCGAACCGGTCATATGCCCAGCATGATCCACGCCGGTACGTATTCGGCAACGCTGCAATATCTGAAGGCTGTGAAGGCGGCCGGTACCAAGGACTCGGATGCGGTGGCCAAAAAGTTGAAGGAGCTGCCGGTGGATGATGTGTTTGCCCAAGGCGGCAAGGTGCTGGAAAACGGTCGCATGGTGCACGACCTCTATCTGTTCGAGGTCAAGAAGCCATCGGAGTCCAAGAAGCCGTGGGACTATTACAAGCAAATCGCCATTGTTCCTGGCAACAAGGCATTTCCGTCGGCAAAAGACAGCGGTTGCCCACTCACGAAATGACCGCGAAAATCTCGTGTCGAGATTGTGACGCAGGGAAATTTCGGCGCTGCGTCAACGCATGAGGTTGAGACGAGTGTTGCAATAGGGACACGCAGCGCGATTAAATGACAGGTCGCGCCAGCTTTTATTGCAGACGCGAGCGAGCCGAGGCTACGTTCCGCCGCAATTGTTTTGCGCTTTTCGAGGGGAGCCATGAAATCATCCGGCGGCAACATGAATGATTTGGGCACGCGTCGTCCGCTTGCTCGATGGTGGTCGCGGGCGCTGCATGCCGCGGGCCTGGCCTTGCTGTTATCGGCGCTTCCCCTCGGCGCGCCTGCCAATGCCCTGCCGGCTGCGGGGACGACGGGAGCGCATGTCTATCTGCTGCGCGGGGTGCTCAATATCTTCTCGCTGGGTCTTGATGATATCGCAGCCAAGCTCGAGGCTCAGGGCATCCCAACCACCGTGGTCAACTATCTCGCCTGGCCATCGCTCGCCGAGGAGGCTGCTGCCGAATACCGCAGCGGCCGGGTTCGCACCATCATCATCGTTGGTCATTCCTCAGGTGCCACCGTGCTGCCCGACATGGTGGCGCGTCTCGATCAGTTGGGAGCTCCGGTCAAACTGGCGATAGGCCTGGATTCGGTGTTCCGCACCAGCCTTTCCGGCAGGGTCGGGAAATACATCAATTTCTACATCGCCAACGGCAATGGCGAGCCGGTTGCGCCAACGCGGCAGCTGCATGGCTCGCTTGAGAACGTAAACGTGCAGAACGTGCCGGGTGTCGGCCACGTCACCATCGACAAGAACGAAATCATCCAGCGGAAGGTGATCGCCGCCATCGATTCCGTGGTGTTTGCCGGTGCGCGGCCGCGAGAGGCATCGGCAGCACCCAGGTAAGGCGCGTGCGCGGCAGCCGAGTGGACGCGGTTGCCCACGGCGGCGGTTGACCCGAAACCGCTCCGAGCAGGGGACAACGCACGAAAGGTTCTGGATATCATTGGCTTGCCGGGTCAGCCTGGGCGCCAGTGGGTGCCACAATTCCACCAATTCGACCGCTCAAAACGGCGTCTCGCGCATCAAAGGATGTAGTTGTGATTTCTGCTCGAGTCCCGCCGGTTCCGGCGGTTGGAGCTTCAAGGCGTTGGGATAGTTCGTGGGGCGCATGACCGATCCGACGCGAATTGCAGCGGCCCTTTGCGCAGCGCTGCTTTGGGCCCCCGCCCCCTTTGGCAGCCTCGATCCGGCGGTAGCCGGTCCGGTCGTCGTTTCGACTGAGGCAGCCGCGCCACCCGCCACTCAGCCGGCAGCGGCGCCGCACGGACGTGCCTATTTGTTCCGCGGCGCCCTCGGGCCAATCTTCTCGCGCGGGATGGATAGCCTGACCGAGAAGCTCGAAAATGTGGGTATTCCCGCAAACGTCTATGAATTCACTATTTGCCCACTGATTGCCGAACGTGCGATCCGCGACTATCGGGAAGATCCCGCCCCGATCATTCTGATCGGTCACTCGATGGGCGGACTTTGTGCGGTGAAGTTCGCCGAGATGCTGGAGGCGGAGGGTATTCGAGCCAGTCTGGTCGTGGCCATCGACCCGGCTCACGTGACGCCCGAAGTGCCGCTCAATGTCGACCGTTTCATCAACATCTTCCTGGCCAAGGACGTTCTGGGTGGTGGTGATGTCAAGGCAAAAGCGGGGTTCCGCGGCCATTACGCAAGCTTTGATCTTTCCCAGCACGACGAGGTCTTGCACATCAACATCGAGAAGAATGATACGGTCCAAGAGCAGTTGGTGAACAAGGTCCTGCAACTGGCGACGGCGAAAGCGGAGGGCGATCCGCTGCCAATTCGTTACGTCGTTCCGCCTCACGCTCCCATCGAGTTGTGGGATAGCGGCATGGCGGTGTTTGCCCGTCCGGGAGACAGCATGCAGTCGATCGCGCAGGCCTATCACGTGCCGCTTTGGTCGATCATTCAAATGAACAAGGGGGCCGACCGCACGCCCCTGGTGCCCGGCGAACGCGTCATCGTTCCGCGTCATCTGGAGCCGCCGCTTGTTGCGGTCTCGGGGCAGGTGCCTTCCAGGCAGTGAACTTCAGCGCTGCGGCAGGAATGGCACCAGCATGGGAACGCGGCGGCAGTAGGGCCCGTAGGCATCCGCACCGAGTTCGCTGGTGAGGAAGCCTTCCTCCATTCGCGCCTTCTGCCAGAGACCGATCGCAATCAGCACCGTTCCAAGCAGGGCGGTCGCTGTTGCAACCGCAATGCCTGTTGCGATCATGGCGCCAATCAATCCGGTATAGATCGGATGGCGAACCAGCCCATAGGGACCGGTGTCAATGACGCGATGGCCTTCCTTGCGCGTGATGGCATTCGACCAGAAACGGCCAAGATGGATTCGCGCCCACCAGGTGAACAGGCAGCCTGCTGCGGTCAGGACCGCAAGCAGATATGTGCCGGCGGTGCCGACATGCCATAGCGGCTTCTCGCCCAGGATTTCGGCGGTCCAGGGCGTCAGCAGTATCGCGCCGACCAGAATGGGAATGCGGTAGGCCCGCGAGTCCCAGGTCCTGACGTGCTTTTCGGTTCGGCCGGAAAAAAACGAACCCACGCCCCAACTGATCAGCCATGCAACCCAGATGAGCGCCAGCAATTCCGTCGGCCAGGTTGCGGTCCAGCCGCTCCAGACGAATGTCAAAAACTGGTTCATTTCGTGTGTCATGTCGTGACTTATATTCCCGATTGGATGGCACTGGCAAATGCCCGGAGCGGGTCGAGCCAAGGCGAAACCATTGAGCAATTAGCGGCTTGCGATTTGCGCCTCGGCGCCGAGCAACCAGGCAATGGTGTCGCGCAGTGCGGGTTCGACCGGGCGCGGCGCATAGCCAAGTTCTGTTCGTGCCTTTTCGATCGACAGCTCCCTCGCCCGCAACGCGATCCGGACCCCCTCGGCGGTACCGGTCGGCGGGCGATGGGTGATGCGGTCTGAAATGAATTCCAGCGTCGCCGCAGCCGCCATAGCGATGGCACCGGGAACCGGAACCGAAACATGGCGGCGGCCGCTCATCGTTGCCATCAATTGCAGGATTCTTTTCAGCGAAATGCTCTCCCCGCCGAGGATGTAGCGGTCTCCAACTCGCCCGTGTTCCATCGTCAAAATCAGGCCGGTTGCGACGTTGCGCACATCGACCAGATTGACGACGAAATCGAGATACCAGCGGATGCGACCATTGAGGAATTGCCGCAGCATTGCCGTCGGGGGTGTGAGGTTGTGGTCGTGCGGTCCGATCGGCATCGTCGGCGTGCCGATGACCAGCGGAAATCCGGACGCCGCGGCCTGGGCGGCGAACTGCTCGGCAAGCATCTTCGAGCGGGTGTAAAGCCCCGGCATTTCCTGCGCCGGCAACAGGCCGGGCTCGCGGTCGGCCTGCAGCGATCGCGGTGGCCGGAACAGGATGGACTCGGTCGAGCAATGCAGGAAACGGGCAACGCCGCGCCTGCGCGCCGCGGTGATGACGGTCTCGGTGCCACGACAATTCACCGCGTGAAAGTCGTCTTTTTTAGGCACCCACATACCGGGAAGGCCGGCCAGGTGATAGACCTGCTCAACGTCACTGAGCGCCCGGTCCACCGCGTTCGGATCAAGCACCGAACCCGCGACGTATTCGACCTGGGGCGCGGCGCAGGTCGGCGGGCGGACATCAAGGACCCTTACCTGCCGACCGCCGGCCGTGAGCGCCGATACAAGGTGCTGCCCGATGAAGCCAGTGCCGCCGGTGACAAGAATCCTGGTCATGAATTTGGCAGCGGCTCGGCCTGTTGTTTCCCGGCAACCGATGAAGGGCCGAAAGGCGCCTGCGGTGGAGTGATGATTGCCGCAAGATCGCGTCGAAACCCGAGCGCAATAAACAGTTTTGCCATGACGAACATTGGCCCAAGCAGCAAGTGCGAGGGATTGTCGACCAGGGCAGGCTGACGCTTTTCGAATACCCGATGTCCGACCACCTGAAAGCCCACCCCGATGGCAATGAACATCGCCGTGATCGACCACACGGTCGCCGAACCGGCATGACTGACAATCAGTGCCGCAGTTGAGAGCAACACCACGGCCGCGCCGAGAATCGCCGTTCCAAGGGCCGCGTCAAGCAGAAGCCAGTAGATCAACACCGGCAACACCATGATCGGTGCCATCGTGGTGTAGGCACCAAGCGCGTAAACGTGCAACATGCTCAAGGGGAGGATTGCCGCCAGAAATAATGTCAGGATGCCGAGCACGTGAAGCGCGCAATTCCAGGGGTCGCGGTGATATTGCACGTAATCCGCAAGCTGGCGCTTGAAAAAGTCATTCATCGAATCAACTCGCTACAACTTCGCGCGCGAATACACCGCCCCGGGGGATGAGATTATGGAGAAGCACGATGTGGCTTGCCGCTGCGCTTGGTACATAAACTTGGGGTCAGGGTGAAGTCAAATAACCGCCGCGGCGGATGCAAGGCGCCGCTTCTGCGGGCTTTTTGCCACACATATTCTCGCGTTGCAGCACTTGATGCCGCACTCACACGTGGACAAGACGCCACAGGATTGCGCCGGTCGCACCGAGCCACAGAAGGATGGTAGCACCGGACTGAACCGCAAAGCCGCGCCCGCGCCTGTCGGCCGCTTTTGAGTAGCCGACCATGTAGAGGATACGGCCTGCGATCCAGGCCAAACCCAGCACCGCTGCAATCGTGTCGCTGATGTAGATCGCAAACAGCCAGAGCGCCGGCAGGAAGATCGGGAGCCATTCCAGCGTGTTCATCTGCACGCGAAACACCCGCTCGAAATCGGGATTGCCTGTTATCGCCGGCGCCTTGATGCCAAACGTGGCACGCGCCCTCGCGACCCGTACGGAAGTGAGCAAATAAACCGCCAGCGCAAGACAGGTGACGAGTGCCGTAAGGTGATACATTGCGGGTAATTCCTTTTTCGAAAGCGAAGGCCGGCTTCCCGACCGTAGACCGGGCTCAAAACGTCGAGCCTCAATAGCCCGTCATTTCCAGATAACCAACCCCGCTTTGGCTACCGGTAAAATTGATCGGCCCCTCCCAGTAGGGAAAGCTCGTCCCCATCCAGCTCCTCGCATTCAACGGCCTGCATGAGATCGCAAGCGCCAGAGGCGCAATTGCAATGTCCCAGCCGGTGGGAATTGTTCTCCGCGCGATTTCGGTCATTGCCGTCGGCGTCATGGCGATGTCGGCGGACGCGATCTGCCGCGCCTTGCCATCGGGCAAAAACCACTTGCCGGAAATGTAGTTGTTGCCGTCGGTCTGGCGCAGCCGAAACAGCATCAGCTTTTCGCCGGAATTGAAATGCAGCGACAACCAGTCCCAGCCGGATTGATCGGAAGCGAGCGGCTGGCTGCTCCATTCGCGGTCGAGCCAGGCAAGACCGGTGACATCGACGCGCTCCCCGTCGATGGCGATGTTGCCACCCGCCTTGAAATAAGGCTGGCTGTAATAATAGGAAGCCTGTCCCCGTTCTGATTTGCGGCTGTAGCCAGCCTCGCCTTGCAGCACCAGCGCACGGTCGGCATCGAGCCGCAACGCATAAGCGAAATCCGCACCGTTGGCGTTGAGTTCAAGTGGCGCGAACGTGTCGTCGCCCATTCCATCAAGCCCGCGCATTTGCCATGCGTCGATAAACGCGCGGTAGGGATGTGCCTCCACGCCGGCCTGGCCGATTCCGCCGCGCGCGAAGGTTTCGCTGTAGCGATGCGTGTCGGCGCGCGTGACCGCAGCGTGCCCCATCCATATCTGCTGATTGGCCCATCCCTCCTGCTGCGCGCCGGGATGCATGGCCTGGCGGAACAACGTCCATTGTGCACCATAAGCCGCGCCGTTCCTGTCGACGAGATTGGACGTCACGTACCACCACTCGATTCGAAAGTCCGGATGTGGACCGTGATCGGCGGGGAAAACGAGCGGCCTATCCGGAACGACCGGTGCAAAGCCGTCACCGCTCATGCCGAGTCCGGCAAAGCCCTGGGCAAAGCCTTGCCTGCCATAGAGCGCGACGAGCAGCGCCGCTCCCGCAAACGATCGCCGCGAAATTGGCTGCCTATCGCTCATCGGCGAAAACCTTGATGAGATTTGCCGGCTGCATTCGCGCCAGCTTGATGACCGGTATTGCCGCCGCAACCGCTGAAGCCGCCATGGCCACGCCGAGAAGCTCGAGCAGTTGCAGCGGGAAGACGTGAAACGGCAGCCGCCAGCCAAAGGCTTTCACGTTCACCACCGCAATCAGGCACCAGGCGACCAGGAGGCCGAGCGGCAGCGCGAGCAGGGCTGTGATCAAGGCGACGGACATGGTCTTCAGAAGTTCGATGGCTGCAAGCCGCCGCCGCGTCATCCCGATCGCCCACAGCGGTGCAAGCTGGGGCAAGCGGGAATTGCCGAGCGTAAGCAGGCTGGTCAACAAGGCGATGCCGGCGACGCCGAGCGTGAAGGCATTCAGCGCCGCGGTCACCGCAAACGTGCGATTGAATATCCGCGTCGATTCCGCTTTCAACGTCGCCTGGTCCACGAGGTTGCGGTCATCCAGCCCGAATTTTTCGCGCAAGCCCGACATCAAGGCCGGCATCGCGGCAGGGTCGAGGCGCAGGCCCAATCGTGTCAGCGGAATGTTTGGAAAGTGCCGGGTCAGCGCGGCGAAATTGACCGCAATCTGGCCCTTCGGATTGCCGTAATCCGCATAGATGCCGACGATCTCGATCGTCCAGCTTCCCGTCGGCGTCGGCACCTCGAGTTGATCGCCTCTGGAAAGTTTCATTCGTCGCGCCAGTTGTTCACTGAGGAAACCGGAATCGCCGGATCGAAGACGATTCCAGGCGTTACCGGCCGATTGCAACAGCGGCCAACGATCGCGATAGGTCGCATGATCGGGAAGGCCGAGAATCTCGACCGGTGCTCCGCCGATCTGCGTGTCGGCCCGGCCGCCGGGCAGAATGGCGTCGATCCCGGTGCGCTCGCGCAGCCACGCCCTGATGGCTGTTGCCTGCGCATCGTCGGATGCGTTGATGTAGAGGTCTGCGGCCAGCCGGCCGTCGAGCCAGACGCGGAAGGTGCGGCTGAAGGTTTCGACCATCGTGCCGACGCCGACATTGACGGAGAGCGCGAGCAGAAGGGCCATCAAGGCCAGCGACAGGCCCGAAAGCTGTTGACGGTTGTCGGCCCAGAACCAGGCCGCCAGCGGGCCGCGAGCACCGCGCTCGCCCTGCGCAAGCACGAGTTCCAGGATCGCTGGCAGGAACAGCGCGGCGCCGAGCAATATCGCGGCGAGCACCGCAAAGCCGGCAAGCAGGGAATCGCCGAACAGCAGGAATCCGCCGGCGATCGCCAAGATGACGAGGGCAGCAAGGCTCTGAAGGATCAGCCACCTGCGTTGGGCCTGATGCCACGCGAAGGGCTGAGCGGCGGCCAGCACCGAAAGTCGAACCGCCTTCAACAGGCTCGCGCTTGCCGCCAACAGCGCACCGATCACGCTGATGGCAAGGCCCGCAAGCCACCATTGCGGCCTGAGCGTCAATTGCCCGGGAATCTGCGCGCCATAAAGCCCACGCAAGGAGGCCGCCACGTCGGGAAGCAACGCCGCTGCAATGAAATAGCCGCACACCATCCCCACCATGCCTGCAAGCAACGCCAGCGAAATCAGTTCGCCTGCCAGAACGGTGTTGAGCTGACGGGCCGAAACGCCGCACGCGCGCAAGGTCCGCAACATCGGCAGACGCTGTTCGAACGCAAGTCCAACTGCAGAATTGACGATGAACAAGCCCACGACAAACGAAAGCAGGCCAAAGGCCGTCAGGTTCAGGTGAAAGCTGTCGGTCAAGCGTTCGAGGTCGGTTTCGGCGTCAGGCTCAACAAGGCGAAGCCTGTCACCCGCGACGGCCTCGAGCGGGACGGGTGTGCCCTTGCTCTTGCCGAGCAACAGGCGGGAAACAGCATCGGGCATTTTGAGAAGCCGCTGGGCGATACCGATATCGACCGCCATCACGCCCGGCGCCAATTGCTCCGCAACGCGAAGCGGTGGCAGCGTTGCAGTGCCGCTTGTCTGCGGCGAGGCACCCTCGGCAAGCCCAAGCTCGGACAGTGTTTCGGGCGCCACCAGGGTTTCGCCCGGTGGCGTGATGAAAGCCTGCAGGTCCGCCCTTCCAATCGCCGGCGCGTCGCCGACTTCGAGGGGCAGGGTGACCGGCTCGACGCCGAGCAGCCGGAAGCTTCTGCCGTTGACCTGAATCCGGCCTTCCAGAACCGGAGATACCCTCCAGCCGGCGCGGCGCAGCTCGACGAAGAGCCGTTGCGGGATGGGCATGCCGTTACGGCCGACAAGGGCCGCCGTTCGCGCGCCGCCAAAGGTGGCCGCGGCACGGTCGTAACTGCTGCGGGCCTGCTGGTTCAGCGCCTGCACGCCACTCCAGAGCGCGGTCGCCGAAACCAGCCCGATCAGCAGGGTTGCAAGCTGCATCGGATGCCGCCGCCAATGGCTCAGGAGCACTGCAAGAGTCCATAAGGCGCGCCTCATGCGATCAACCCCGCACTGAGGTTGAGATGACGGTCGAGCGTCGCAGCGAGCCGCATCGAGTGTGTCACCATCAAAAGGCTGCAGCCGGTTCGCAGCACCAGATCCCGCGTCAACGCAAGCACTTCGTCGGCGGTCGCTTCGTCGAGATTGCCGGTGGGTTCGTCGGCAAGCAGAAGCAAGGGCCTGGCCTCGAGCGCACGACCGATCGCGACGCGCTGCTGCTGGCCGCCGGATAGTTGCTCGGGGTAGCGGTCGAGAAGGCTCCCCAGGCCCAATCGCTCGACAAGTTCACAATGCCATTTGGCATCGTGACGTCCGGCAATGCGCGCTTGAAAAGCAAGGTTGTCGCGCACATTGAGGCTCGGGATCAGGTTGAATTGCTGGAACACCAGGCCCAGCCGTTCGCGCCGCAAGGCGGCGAGGTTGGCATCGCTCAAGCCCAGGACGGGCGTATCCGCAATCGAGATCTCGCCATTGTCCGGGCGATCGAGTCCGGCGATCAGATGCAACAGCGTGCTCTTGCCGCTGCCGGATTCTCCGGTCAGCGCGACGCGCTCGCCGGCCGCGACGCACAGGTTGACCCCGCGCAACACGGAGACATGTTCGCCGGCGGAACGATAGGTCTTGGTCAGATTGCGAACGCTGAGCACGATCTGGTCGGTATTTGTCATGCCAGGCGTATCATCGTGAAGACCCATTGATGCTCCCGCAACATATCAAGACGATGGGCCGAGATCACGGTCGAAGACATCGGGCGGCGGCAATCGTGATCGAAAAATCGCCACCCGAGGCGGGTCGGCAGCAAGCCGAGCCAGGTGCGTGTATTGAGCCGATTGCCCGGTTGCATTGCCCAAGCCCTTCGGTAGCATCGCGTCAGGCGCCGATTCCGACAGAGCCAGCAAGAAAGATTCTGAGGGGACGACAACATGGCGATGCAGCCGACACCCAGGGGTGCCTGGAGAATCACGTTTCTGCTGTTCCTCTTCATGCTGGTGAATTTCGCCGACAAGATCGTGGTCGGGCTGGCCGGAGTGCCGATCATGACCGAACTCAAGCTCGAACCGGAGCAGTTCGGCTTCCTCGGCTCGGCATTTTTCTTCCTGTATTCGATCTCGGCGATTGCGGTTGGATTCCTGGTCAACCGTGTCGCGACCCGCTGGGTGCTGCTGGCGCTGGCGCTGATATGGGCGCTGGCGCAGTTCCCGATGATGAGCTCCGTAAGTTTCTCCACGCTCGTGATCTGCCGGGTGATCCTGGGGGCCGGCGAAGGTCCAGCCGGGGCGGTGGCGGTGCATGCGATCTACAAATGGTTCCCCAACGAGAAGCGAACCCTTCCCACGGCCGTCCTGTCGCAGGGGTCGGCGTTTGGCGTCATTCTCGCGGTGCCGGCGCTGAACTGGATCATCGTCCACTACGACTGGCACTATGCGTTCGGCGCGCTTGGCGTCGTGGGTTTGATATGGGTCGTGGTCTGGCTGGTGCTGGGCGATGAAGGGCCACTGGTTCCGGCGATGATGGCGGAGACGGAACCGCGCATTCCCTATTTTCAGCTTCTGACCTCGCGAACCTTTGTCGGCTGCTGCGCCGCGACCTTCGGCGCCTATTGGGCGCTGTCGCTGGGTCTCACCTGGTTCACGCCCTTCATCGTCAAGGGGCTCGGCTTTTCGCAAAAGGAAGCGGGGTGGATTTCCATCCTGCCATGGGTTTTCGGTGCGGCTATCGTGCTCCTGACCGGCTGGGTTTCGCAGCTATTGGTGGCGCGCGGTGTTTCTACCCGCAATGCGCGCGGCGTGCTCGGTGCGGCGCCTCTGATCGTCGGCGGCGCAATCCTTGTTGCCATTCCCCATGTCGAGGGCGCCGGGCTGCAAATCGCGTTGCTGGTGATTGGCTCAGGGCTTTGCGGATCGATCTATGTGGTCTGCGCGCCGATGATTGGCGAATTCACCCCGGTCGCCCAGCGCGGCGCGGTGATCGCCATCTACGGAGCGATCTACACGCTCGCCGGCATCCTTGCTCCGGCAGTGATGGGCAGCGTGATCCAGCGCGCGTCCGGCGAACTTGGCGGTTACATGACCGGCTTCACGATCAATGCCGTCATTCTGATCGTGTCCGGCCTGCTCGGGCTGCTGCTGCTTTGGCCCAACACCGAGCGCGCTCGTTTGCTGGTTGGCCAGCGGCAACCGAAATTCGCCTGACGGTCAGAGGTCGGCCTTTTTGCCCTAGGGACTCCGCTCGGTGGCAAGCGCGAGCAGGACGGTAATGACCATGAAGGCGGCCGACGTGCCGAACACCCAATGCGGTGCGTTCTGGTCCATGATCCAGCCGAACAGCAGCGGGCTGATGATGCCGCCGACGTTGAACCCGGTCGAGACGATGCCGAAAGCGCGGCCCGCAGCACCGACCGGTGCCGCGTTGCGAACCATCATGTCGCGCGACGGAGCGATCACGCCACCGAGGAACCCCGCCAACGTCATGGCGGCAGTGAGTGCAGGCTGTGGCAAGTCCAGCAGCGCAATCAACAGCACGATCGCGGCATTCAGCGCGAAGCAGGCGGCGGCAACTTGCCCGTGACGCCTGGTGCGGTCGGCAAGGAAACCGCCCGCCAGCACGCCCACAGCGCTCGCGCCGAGATAGGCCGTCAACGCCAGATTGGCGGCCGAGAATGTGGCTCCATAGCCGCTCATCAACGCAACGACACCGAAATTGCCGATGCCGGCGCTCGACAGACTAAGCAGCGTGAAAAAGATCGTCAGCAGGATGAGCGCGGGTGTGATGACGCTTTGCCGCGGCGCACCTGCACCGGTCGTTCGAAAGTTGGCGGCGCTGGCGTCGGGAATTCCGACGATGACAAGAACGAGCGCAACCAGCGGGCCGACGGCGCCGCTCGCAATCAAGGCGCCATTGCCTCCGATCGTTGCGACCAGCAGCGCGACGATGGCGGGCGCCACCGCGCCGCCCAGGAAACCGGCGAAGGTGTGAATCGAAAACGCGCGACCCATTCGCGCCTCATTCATATGGGCCGAAAGGATCGCATAATTCGCCGGGTGGTAGACGCTGTTGGCCAGACCCAGCAGCGCCGCGCTTGCGATCAGCCACGCGTAGCTCAGATGCAGAGCGAGCATGATCAATGCAAACCCGCCGAGCGTGAGGCCCATCAACAGGATCTTGCGGGCGCCGATATGGTCGGCAAGATAACCGATCGGAGCCTGGGTCAGGCCGGAAGTGACGGCGAATACCGTCAGCGCAAAACCGAGCTCGATATAGCCGACGGCGAGCTGTGCCTTCAGGAACGGGAAAAGCATCGGCAACACGAACATATGGAAATGGCTGACCCAATGGGCCGTCGATATCCCGACCAGCGTACGAAGCTGCTCGTCGGTCCTCGTCTGGCGCGTGGCTTGGGTGTTGGCTTGGGTGTTGGCCGGTTGCGGTGTGGCCAGAATGTCGGCCATGTCGGATGTTTCCTCCCTATGGCGGGGGAAATTATCGGTTCAAGCGGTTATTTGTCCATGAACAGAGCCGCATGGCAGCTCTCAACTCGCGACTGCCGCGAATGAATGACGATGACCGCGGTATCTCAGGCGGGCGCTTTGTTCGGCCAGTTTCGGTCGAATGGCCCGAGGTCAAACCAGAGGCTCATGAAACCATGTAGAGGCTCATGAAACCACGTGTCTTCGGCGGAGCGGATTGAACAGCCGGACAATTTCGCAAGCTGCGACGAGAGCGATCAGCCAGGTGAAGTTCAAAAATCCAAGCCGGGCGATGATGGCGGTCGTGAAGCCGCCGGCTCCGCCGAGAAACGGAGTGGCCGCCAACAACGTGACCTCGTAGGCGCCGTAAGCACACAACAAGGCCAGCCCGAGTGCAAGCGGTGTCCGATGCCGCGGCAAGATGCGCAGCGTTGCTGCCGCAATCACGGTGGCGACAAGCGCGCTGCCGCCGATCGTCAGGCCCCAAAGGGCCGTGTTGCCGTCGATCGGATAATGCAGAGCACCAAATCCGATCGCCTGATTGACGAGCCATGCACAGGCGACGACGATAGCCGCGGGGCGAATTGGCAACATCGCAGCGGCAACCACGGCGAAGGCCGCAAACGGCGTCGCGCAGGCGAGCGCAAAGCTTGCGAGGACGCAGCAAACCGTGAGCAGCGCGAGGCAGAAAAGCGGAGCATGACGTTGCGCAACCGGCGCAAGAGGGGGCCCATTGCTCGGGCTGGAGAGGGTGTCGAGAGGCATAGACCAGTTCCTTTAAGAAGGATTTTAGCACATTTCTTCAGCCCGGACAGGCCGCCAGCCAATGAACGGTCAAATCACCGGCTCTCGAAGGGCCGCGAGCTTTCATCCCTCCGCGGACGCGCGTGAACAGGACGAGAGAAGAAGTTCACCCCGTCAACACCGGTCCACCGGCTTTTTTCCAGGCGTCCATGCCGCCGGAGACATGGGCGGTGTTCGCAAGCCCCGCTTGCCTGGCGGCAGCGACGGCCATCGCCGAGCGCTCGCCGAACGCACAGAAGAAAACGATGCGCCGTCCGGTCGCGGTAGCGACTTCGCGCAGCATCCCGCCAGGTTTGAGGCTTTCGTCGATGCCGGGATAAGGCGCGTGCAGGGCGCCCGGCAGCGTGCCGTGCTTGGCGCGTTCGCCATTTTCCCGCAAGTCGACCAGCAGGATATCGGGGCGGCCGAGAGCCTTGATGGCCTCGCCGGCCGTGAACGAGAGTCCTTGTTTGGCGAGATCGTCCTGGTGCAGGCCGACATGCATGTTTGCCGGGACCGCGACATCCATCATCCTGGGATTTGGCAGCTTCAGATTAGCCATCAGCTCGACGTATTCGTCGACCGAGCGAACCTGCAGCCGCGGATTGTAGCGCCGTTCCTCGCCGATGGTGGAGACGGTATCGCCCTTGTAGTCATGGGCAGGGAATACCAGGGTTTCATCGGGTAACTTCAGCAGGCGTCCGAAGATCGATTCATACTGCGCCCGCGCGCTGCCATTCTGGAAATCGGTGCGACCGGTGCCGCGGATCAGAAGCGTGTCGCCGGTGAAGACCCGATCGCCCATCAGGTAGCTGTAGGAATCGTCGGTATGGCCAGGCGTGTACATCACATCCAGCGTAATCCCCTCGATCATGACCCTGTCGCCGTCGGAAACCCGCATCGCCACCACATCGGCCTTGCTCTGTTCGCCCATGATGGTGACGCAATGCGTGCGGTCGCGCAGCTCGCCGAGGCCGGTGACGTGGTCGGCGTGCAGATGGGTATCGACCGCCTTGACCAGCTTCAGATCGAGCTCGCGCAGCAATTGGCAGTAGCGATCGACCTTCTCCAGTACGGGATCGAGGATCAGCGCCTCGCCGCCCGCTCGGCTGGCCAACAGGTAACTGTAGGTTCCGGATACGCTGTCAAACAGCTGACGAAAGATCATGAAGAATGTTTCCGAGAAAATGATTGCCGATTGTAGCACGCAAACCTGAACCGCAAAGTTTTTGGCGCTTCGCGATCATCAACTCTCGCGGATGCGAAAGGCGCTCATCCTTGTTCCGCGATGCCGGGATTACCGTCGACGCCCCTCAGAGTTACGCCTGTGCCTTGCTTGCTCAGCGGCTTGCCGGAGCCGAGATGGGAAGCAAGGACATCCCACACCGGCATTCCCCGCTGCTCGCTGACCGACGCCCAGCCCGCGACCTTGTAGCTCCTGCCGGCCTCGACCGACCGGCCACCTTCAAGCCTGAGGTCGGAGATTCTGTGTCCGATCTTCTCAGACGGCGTGCAGCCATAGGTCAAGCCGGCGAGGCGCACCATGTCGCCGCCCTGCTGGTAATAGGGATCGGGGTTGAACAGATTGTCGCAGATGTCCTCAAGCGTATCCTTGATCTGCGCGCCGGTCAGATTCTGGACGTAGCTCTCCGGATAACTGATCGCAGTTTCGGCAAGCACGTCCTCCATGGTCAGTTGCTGACCCGGCAAGAAGGTCGAACCCCAGCGAAAGCCCGGCGACAGCGCGATTTCGGCATCGAACTGCCTGCGCAGCGCAGCGCAGATCAATTGATCGATGCTGCCTGAAAAATTATCGCGGCGATAGAGCAGGCGATCGGCGGTCGCGATTTTAGCGGTCCAGTCCGCGACAAGCGGCGTGCGGATCGCTTCGATCAGATCTGTCATGGCCGCGTCTGGCTTCAGCAGCTCCGAGAACACCGGCAGCAGGCGATACCGCACGTCGCTGACGCGGCCTTTGGCGAGTTCGAGATCGAGAACGCCGATGAATTTCCCGTTGGAGCCGGCATTGGTGACGAGCGTCGTGCCGCCAGCGTTGGTCACGCCGATCGCCTGCGGAACGGCGTCATGCGTGTGGCCGCCGAGAATGATATCGATGCCGCGAACGCGCTCCGCGAGCTTGAGATCGACATCCATCCCGTTGTGCGAGAGCAGTACCACGGCATCGGCCTTGTCGGTGGTTCTCAACGCATCGACCAGCCTCTGCAATTCCTCTTCCCGGATTCCGAAGGTCCAGTTCGGCGTGAACCGCTTCGGATGCGCGATCGGAACATAGGGGAAGGCCTGACCGATCACGGCAAGGCGGTGGCCGCCGATCTCCCTGATCGTGGCGGGCTTGAATACGCGTCCCGAGGCGGGATCGTACGCCTTGTCGCCATTGAAGGCGGCTTCCTCGGTGAGATAGACGTTCTGGGCCAGGAATTCGCCCTTGAAGCGCTCGAGATTATGGCGCAGCGCCGCCTCGCCATAGGTGAATTCCCAATGGCCGGTCATCGCCTCGACGCCGAGCAGGTTTGCCGCCTCGACCATATCGGCCCCGCGATTGGTATTGGCAAGCCCGCTGCCCTGCCACATATCGCCACCGTCAAGCAGCAGCGAGCGATCATGCCCGGCATCGCTGCGCAGGCGGTCGATCAGGGCTTTCAGATGGGCAAAGCCGCCGAGTTTGCCGAAGCGAGCCGCCGACTTTTCGAAATCAAGCGAAGTGAAGGCATAGGCATCGGCGCTATCGGCCCTGATTCCGAAACGATCGAGGAAGGCGCGGCCGACCAGATGCGGCGGCTGTCCTTGCATCGCGGCAACGCCGAGATTGACGCTCGGTTCGCGAAAATATCCCGGCAGGAGCTGTGCATGGGTATCTGTGATATGCAGGATGCGCGCATTGCCGAAGCGTTCGAGGTCGTAGGCGCCTCCATGGTCGGCGCTGCGCGCGGTGGACGACACTCCGCCCATGAACGCGGCGGTGCCCGCGAATTTGAGAAAATCCCGGCGGCGGATGCTCATGCAACATGTCTCCGCGCAACGTGTCCGCGCGCAACGTCTTGCGCGCAATGTCTTGCGCGCCATTCTTGCATGGGCTCAGCGAATTTCGAGATTTTTCCAGGCCTCCTTTTCGCTTTTCGCCTGAAAAACGGATGCCTTGGCGAGCGCCTCGGCCTCCCTTGCCATGTCCCTCGCCCGATCG
The DNA here is from genome assembly GCA_963721935.1 of uncultured Alphaproteobacteria bacterium. Lineage (GTDB taxonomy): Bacteria > Pseudomonadota > Alphaproteobacteria > Rhizobiales > Xanthobacteraceae > Bradyrhizobium. The sequence goes on along the minus strand of CAVRMY010000008.1, from coordinate 145,749 downwards.
AAATCGCCCTCGCCGGCGGCCTTCCTGGCCCCTGCCAGAGCCGTTTCCGTCACCGTCCAGCGATTGCGCAAGTGGCCTGCTTCCTGTTCGGCGGCGTCCGCGGCGGCATAGGCCGTCTCGAAATCGCTCTGCGAACCTGCGGCGTTCGCCGATGCCGCGCAGCCCACAAGCGACAGCGCGACCAGCGGCCATAAAAACAATTGCCCGGACGCAGTCGATGCTGTCACTGTCATGGCCGTGCGCCTGGTCCGGAAATCGGCAATCCGTTGCTGACGTAGGACAGATAATATTCGAGATCGCGGTATTCTTGCGACTGCGGTTCCAGCGGCACACCCCTGGTCTGGCTGTTGCAGGTGGCAAAGCGCCGGCTGATCGTGCCCATGCTGCCCCATTCGGAACGGTAGATCGGCATCGCGTTCAATATCCCGAGTGCAGGCGCAAGCACCTCGGCGCGCAACCGTTCGCCGGGATACTGCACGTGGCAAGTGGCGCAGGAGAAATTGAGCTGGCCGCGCCGCGTGTAGAAGTAGCGCTTGCCATTCCGATAGGCGTCAAGCGCGCGGGGATCATCGGGGATCTTGATGTCGAACGGCTTGCCGCGAGATGTGAACGCCATGTAGGCGGTCAGCGCGGCCATGTCGTCACCGAGATAGGATATCGCTGGCTCGCCGTTGGCCTTGCGGCAATCGTTCAGGGCAAGTTCAAGGGTAACGACCTCGCCGGCCTTGGTGTCGAAGTAGGGATAGTTCTGGCGAATGCCGATGCCGTGATTGGGAAAACAATCGCCGTAGTTCTTTCCGTTTGTGAAAGGCCTTGCGAAAAGCTCCTTGCCCTTCTCGAGCGAGAATTCGTAAGGCGGGAACTGCTCGATTTCCTGCCACTGGCGGCGCATGCCCTCGTTCAGCGAATAAGGCCCGTTGACGAAATTCTCCAGCTTCACGTCGGAAAATTTGTGAATGAAGTAATCCCTGAACGCCTTTGCTTCGGCCGCCGGGTCGGGCGGGTCGTCGGCGAAGGCCTGCGGCACGCTCAGCACCATCAATGCGGCGATCGCCGGCAAGATCGATATTGGCCAGAATACCTGCCAGCTGCGCAACGCTCTCACCTTTTTGTCCGACGCTTTCGGGCGAAAACAGCCTTCTCGAGCTCGCTATTGGATCTTCACCGTAGTGGTGTCGGTCGTGCCCTGGTTGTCGATCCAGCCGACCTTCAGATCGTCGCCCTTGTTGCCGCCTTTGAAACTGAACTTGACGTAAGGGTCCTTCGCGACCGCCGTGCCCCAGTCGGCAACGAACACCTTCCGCCCGTCATGTTCGAAGGTCAGTTCCTGGATGAAATGCGCTGGAATGAATTGGCCGTTCTCGTCCTTGATGAAACCGGAATCCATCGGATGCTGGATCAGCGTCTGGACCTCGGTGATCCCTCCATTCGCTATCGCGCGCACACGAATGCTTGATGCCATCGCTATTCTCCCTAACCGCCGCAGCCACCGATAGTCACTTTCACTTCCCTGCTCGTGCTGTAGAGCTTGCCGCCGGCCTCCACGATCGCGATGACATTGCTCGTCTTCGCCATCTTGAGGCGATTGGCTACGCTCGGCATCGTGCCCGGCGGCAGCCTGTAATAGGCCGCCAGCGGGTTCGGATTTTCCGGCACCACAAACGAGATCGAGGTCACATCATCGAATGTCGTGGTGACGGAGACCGGAACCACCGCACCGTTCTCGGCGATCTCCGGCGCGTCGAGTTTGATCTTGTCGGCTTGCTCGGCGATCCTGCCGTAGAGCAGCTTGATCGCCTCATTGAAGTCCTTCTGCTTGAACGCAGCCTCCGGATATCGATCATTGGCGGCCGCCAGGGCCGTTGGTATGGGAAACGAAATGGCGCCAAGGCCGACGAGCGCGATCGAGGCTGCCCCCTCGAGGATCAGGCGCCGCGTGACGGAAAGGCTTTCGCGAAGGTTTGACATTCAAATCTCCCAGTGCGCCCCGAATTAGAGTGTCTGCAGGAAATCCACGATCGCATCGATCTCCTGCTCGGTCAAAATGTGGTTCCGTCCGAATGGAGGCATGGCGGTTTGCGGATTACGTTTGGGTTCATCGTTCAGAATGGCGATGAGCTCGTTACGATCCGGGTATTTGGTTTTAAGGTCCTTCAGTGGCGGTCCGACAGTGCCGGCCAGATCGCCGCCCTTGATCTCATGACAGCTCAGGCAGTTTCCCTTGGTCCGATCGAAGGCGAGCCTCTTGCCCTCGGCGGCGCCCGATTGCGCCTTTCCCGTCGTCGCCGCAGCGGTCGCGCCGATGGCCATTGTAACCGCGAACGCCGGCAACAGCCAAAACTTCGAAAACCGGGACCTCAGGAAGAGGGATTTGGTCAAGCGGCGGTCGGTCAAGGCGCTGTTCCCGCGATCATCGGCCGGCAATATAATGGTTCAAAGCATAAACGCTATCGCCTGACAATGTCGGGTGTCAGGTCACAACCTCGTTCCCTGTTCATTGGGGCTTTGCCGTGGCCGCCTGACCGGTTAAACCAGCAAATGCCTCGTCGCGCAGGTTGGGAGCGGAGCGGTTGGCTGAATATGTCGTTGAATTCGGCAAGGACGGTGGCGGTGCCCAGGCCGACGGGCGCCTCGATGCGCCGGCGTTTCACCGCAATCACGAGGCGATCCGTGCCGTACTGCTGAAATTTCTCGCCGGAAAATCCGGATCTGCACTCGAGGCCGGCAGTGGCACCGGCCAGCATGTTGTCGATTTGGCCCGCCATCTCGGCGAGATCACCTGGTGGCCGAGCGATCTCAATGAGGCACATCTGAAGAGCATCGATGCGTGGCGGGCTTATTCGCAGCTCTCGAATATCCGTCCGCCGCTGCGGATCGATTTGTCCGATCCTGCCTGGTGTCCCGAGATGACAGGCGGAAACGGCCCGAAAGAATTGCTGGCCGTGTTCTGCGCCAACGTCATTCATATCGCGCCCTGGCGCGTCGCGGAGGGGTTGATTGCCGGCGCGGGACGCTATCTCGGGCCCGATGGACTGCTTTTCCTCTACGGCCCGTTCAGGCGCGGCGGCAAGCACACCGCCCCAAGCAACGAAGCCTTCGACTTGAGTCTTCGTGAAGGAAATCCGGAATGGGGCGTGCGCGACGTCGAAGCTGTCGAAGAACTGGCAGCGCGCGCACGCCTTTCGCTGGCCGAGGTCGCCGAGATGCCGGCCAACAATCTTACCCTGGTGTTCTCCCGCGCCAGGTCACGTTGAAAATGTCACGGTGAGAAGGTCGCTTTGAGAAGACAAGTCGGCTTGAGCCAGATGCATGGCGTGCGCCCATTTGCATCGGTTGATCGGACGGCCACGCGCCTTCATAGTACGCGGCTTGGGGACGCAGTGGGGGCCAACAACCGATGATCGATATGACCGCAGTCGAGGGAGTGGCCGGCGACGCCCGTGCTCGCGCCAACGTGGTGCGGCTTGCGGCCGCGCAGGCCCTGACGGGCGCGAATTCGGCGGTGATCTTCGCAACCGGCGCGATCGTCGGCGCGACGCTGGCGCCGGACGTTTCGCTCGCGACCGTCCCCATCTCGATGTATGTGCTCGGGCTTGCTGGCGGCACTCTGCCCACCGGCGCCGTCTCGCGCGCCTATGGCCGCCGCGTTGCCTTCATCATCGGGACTGCCTGCGGCGCGCTCACCGGTCTGCTCGGTGCGCTCGCCATCCTGCGGGGTTCGTTTGCATTGTTTTGCTGCGCGACGTTCCTCGGCGGATTGTATGGCGCGGTCTCGCAATCCTATCGCTTTGCAGCCGCCGACGGTGCGAGCTCGGAGTTTCGCGCCAAAGCCGTGTCGTGGGTATTGGCCGGCGGCGTGTTCGCAGGCCTGCTCGGCCCGCAACTGGTGCAGTGGACGATGGATGTCTGGCCGCCCTACCTGTTCGCCTTCAGCTTCGTAGCGCAGGCGATCGTGGCCTTGATCGCCATGGCCATCGTCGCGGGCGTGGATGCGCCCAAACCCGCGCCGTCAGATTTGCGTCGGGGTCGTCCGTTGTTCGAGATTGCCCGGCAACCGCGATTTATCGCAGCAGCATTGTGTGGCGTCATTGCTTATCCCACGATGAATCTTGTCATGACGTTGGCGCCGCTGGCGATGAGGATGTGCGGATTGAGCGTCAGCGATTCGAATTTCGGCATTCAGTGGCATATCGTCGCGATGTATGGACCGAGCTTCTTCACCGGCTCCCTGATCGCGCGATTTGGCGCACCCAGGATCGTTGCGGTCGGTCTGTTGCTCGAAGCGGCCAGCGCCGCCATCGGTCTGTCCGGCATTACCGCCATTCATTTCTGGGCAACGTTGATCGTGCTCGGGATCGGCTGGAATTTCGGTTTTGTCGGAGCATCGGCCCTGGTCCTGGAAACGCACCGGGCGGAGGAACGAAACAAGGTGCAGGCCTTCAACGATTTCCTGGTGTTCGGGATGATGGCGGTCGGCTCATTCTCCTCCGGTCAGTTGCTTGCGAATTTCGGCTGGTCCGCCGTCAACTGGGTGGTGTTTCCGCCGGTGCTGCTGGGGCTGGCGGTGCTGGCGCTGGCCTCGGCTGCGAAGCGGCGCGCGGCGTTGGCGCAAGTCCCCGTCGTTTCGGAATCAGGACATCAAGCATGATCCGGAAAAAGTGTGCAGCGGTTTTCCCTCGCGACAAACGCGAAGCGCGTTTGCGCGGTGATCATGCTCAATCAAGGAGCTAAAGCGCGGTGACGATTTAACCAAATCTCATCGCGCTTTAGCTAACCCGCTGGCGCAACAGATCGTCGACATCGAGCCTGTGCGTGAACATCGCGAGCGAGCCGTCCGCTTTGCGCGGCCACTGCTCCTTCGGCCGGTCCCAATAAAGCTCGACGCCATTCTCATCGGGATCGCGCAGGTAGAGCGCTTCGCTCACGCCGTGATCGCTCGCGCCATCGAGCGGAATTCCCGCAACTATCAGGCGATGCAGCGCGTCGGCGAGCGCGGCGCGGGTCGGATAAAGGATCGCCGTGTGAAACAGCCCCGTCGTCCCCGGCGGCGGAGGATGACCGCCTTTGCTTTCCCAGGTATTCAAACCGATATGGTGATGATAACCGCCCGCGGAAATGAAGGCCGCGCCGGAACTGAGGCGTTGCATCAATTCGAAGCCGAGCACGCCGCAGTAGAAACCCAGCGCACGGTCGAGATCGGCGACCTTGAGGTGAACATGGCCGATCCGGGTTCCTGCAACGATAGGGGGGTTTTGCGCCATTGCCGCTCCGTGCGAATTGCTTGGGTCAACACCTATGTTGCGGGCAAGGCCTATGCAAGCTCGGAAGTTTCTCCGTCCGGCAGGCCGAACTCGAACGTATTGAGCGTCATCGAGACCATCGTGTAGTAGCCGCACAGACCGATGATTTCGACGAGTCCGCGCAAGGTAAGCACATCGACGGCCTCCTCGTACAGCTTTTGGCTCAGGCCACGGGCTTCGTGCAGGGATTTCGCGACGTTGTAGATCATCCGCGCCCTGGGATCGTCGAAATGCGGGGTACGACGATCCCTGATATCCTCGATGATCTTTGCGTCCATGCCGCCTTTGAGCGCGAGACGCTTATGCGCGAACCATTCGTAGTGCGAAGTGAAATGCCGCGCCGTGACCAGGATGGCGATTTCCGAAAGTTTTGCGGGAAATATGGTGTCGAAGCGCAATACCGCGCCCAGCCGGGTGGCGTGTCGCGCCATCTCCGGGCTGTTGAGCCAGGCCATCATCGGCGCCGGCGGGGCGCCGCGCTTGCCGGCAATCGATTCATCGTAGGTCTGCTTCTGGTCGGCGCTCATTTCGCCAGGCGAAAGCAACTTCAGCCGCATCTCGGTTTCCCCTCGTTTTTCCATGTTCCGATTGCGAATACACGGGATCGGCCGCCGAGGCCACATCCTGCAGATGTATCGGCCATGGTCCGGGCTGTATTGAATTCCGCCGAGCGGCGGTTAAGCTTGTCGCTTTCGAACAACGACGAAGAACGCGCATGTCCGATCTTGAGGAGTTTCGCCGCGAGACCCGCGCCTGGCTTGCTGCCAATTGTCCGCCTGAGATGCGGCGGCCGATGACTTCGGATGAAGATACCTTCTGGGGCGGCCGCAACACCCATTTTTCATCGGAAGGCCAGCGCGTCTGGTTCGAGCGCATGCGCGACAAGGGGTGGACCGTGCCGCACTGGCCGAAGGAATATGGCGGCGGCGGGCTTGATGGAGAACAGGCCAAGATCGTGCGGCAGGAAATGGCGGCGATTGGCGCCCGGCCGCCGCTTTCTTCGTTTGGTATCTCGATGCTCGGGCCTGCGCTCTTGAAATACGGTACCGACGCCCAGAAGAAGGAGCATCTGCCGAAAATCGCCGCCGGCCTGATCCGCTGGTGCCAGGGTTATTCGGAGCCGAACGCGGGCTCCGACCTCGCTTCGCTGCAGACCCGTGCGACCAGCGACGGCGATGATTTCATCATCAACGGCCAGAAGATCTGGACGTCCTATGCCAATTATGCCGACTGGATCTTCTGCCTGGTGCGGACAGATCCCGCCGCGAAGAAACATGACGGCATCAGTTTCATCCTGTTCGATATGGCCTCAAAGGGCGTGTCCACCAAACCGATTCTCCTGATCTCCGGCCGGTCGCCTTTTTGCGAGACCTTCTTCGACAATGTGCGGGTGCCGAAGGCCAATCTGGTCGGCGCAATCAACCGCGGCTGGGATGTAGCAAAATACCTCTTGCAGCATGAGCGTGCAATGATCTCAGGCATGGGCGAACGCGGCGTCGGTCGCCCGCTTGGGCAGGTCGCGGCGGATTCGGTCGGTACCGATGAGGCGGGGAGGTTGGAGGATCCGATCCTTCGTGGGCAGATCGCAGCCTTCGAGATCGACGAGGCGGCGCTGGCATGCGCCGCCGAGCGCGCGATCGATCTTGCCAAGGCCGGGCAGGGGCATCCGGCATTTTCCTCGGCGATGAAATATTACGGCACCGAACTCAACAAGCGGCGCTATGAGCTTCTGATGTCTGCGGGCGGCATCGACGCGCTGGAATGGGAAAGCCAGCGTTCCAGGGGCGGTGCCCGGCCGCGCGCATGGTTGCGCACCAAGGCCAATTCGATCGAGGGCGGAACCTCGGAGGTGATGCTCGGCATCGTGGCCAAACGAATTCTCGATTTGCCGGGGGCTTGAGCGCTCATGGCCCTTGTCCTCACCCAGGAACAGTCGTTGTTGCGCGACAGTGCGCGCGACCTGATCGGCGACAAGGCGCCGGTGTCGCATCTGCGGCATCTGCGCGACACCCAGGATGAGACCGGCTTTTCCCGCGACCTCTGGAAGACTTTCGCCGAGATGGGTTTTTCCGGGCTGCTGGTGCCCGAGGAGTTCGGCGGCAGCGGTCTGGGTTGCGTCGAGGCCGGTGTGGTCATGGAGGAGATCGGCCGCAACCTGATGCCGTCGCCATTTCTTGCCACCTCCGTGCTCGCGGCGTCGGCGCTCGCGCAGGGGGGCAGCGCCGCGCAAAAATCCGAGCACTTGCCGAAGGTCGCTGACGGCTCGCTTCTTGCTGCGCTCGCGATCGACGAGGGCGCCAAACATCGTCCGTTGATGACCAGGATGCAAGCGGTGCGCTCCGGCAATGGCTTCAGGCTTGAGGGCGACAAGGCGTTCGTGGTCGATGGCCATGCCGCCGATCTCCTCATCGTGGCGGCGCGGACCTCCGGGTCGGCGGGGGAGCGTGACGGGCTCACGCTGTTTCTCGTCGATCCTCGCGCCAGGGGCATCGGGATCGAGCGCACCGCGATGGTCGATTCCCATAATGCCGCACGGATCAAGTTCGAATCCGTGGAGGTCAATGCCGATGGCGTGCTCGGCGAGGTCGATCAAGGCGGTGGTTTGCTCGAGGGCGTCCTCAATATCGGCCGCGGCGCGGTCGCCTCCGAAATGGTTGGCGTTGCCGAGGGGGTATTCGGGCGAACCGTCAGCTATCTCAAGGAGCGGCGGCAATTCGGCAAGGCGATCGGCGAATTCCAGGCGCTGCAGCACCGCGCCGCGCAGCTTTATATCGAGATCGAGATCACCCGCGCGGCGGTGCTGAAGGCATTGCAGGCGCTCGACAAGGATGCCGCCAACGCCGCCTCGGCCGTGGCGGTCGCCAAGGCACGCGCCGGTTCAACCGCGACGCTCGCCGTTCAGGAAGGCGTGCAGATGCATGGCGGCATGGGCATGACCGATCAGTTCGACATCGGTTTCTTCATGAAGCGGGCACGGGTCTGTCAGGAGCTTTTCGGCGACAACAATTTCCACGCCGATCAGTTGGCGCGGATGAAGGGATATTGACTCGTTTCGTCATTCCGGGATGCGCCGCGAGGCGCAGGCCCGGAATCCATACTCACGACGATGGTTATGGATCCCGGGCTCGCTCGTTTCACTCGCGCCCCGGAATGACGCCGCAGGTTGCTCGGCTTGCGTTTGCAATGACGGTCGCGTCCTACTCCGGCATCGTCCCCAGCGCCACCGTCTGCCGTTCCCTGGCGTAGCGGACGAGCGCCAGATAGCGGTAGAGGCCGTGCACGAATTTCCCGTAGGGCAAGGTGATGAAGAGTGCGAACACGACGCCGAGATGCAGTGCCAGTAGCGGCCCCATCGCTGCGGTGTCGCGCAACAGCAGGAGCGCAAGTCCCGTGAGGCTGGTCAGGAACAGCATCACGATAAAGGCTACGTCCATGCCGGTGCGCTTCTCATCGAGCAGGGCGGAATTGCGCTTGAATCTTTCCGCGAGCAACCCCGCAGGTCCAATCAGAAGCCCGATGCCGCCGAGCGTACCGAGCACGACGGGGAGGTCCCACCACGGGTAGGGCGCTTCGCGTGCCAGAAGGTAGTGATAGAGGGTTGCGACCGAAGTCGCCGCGAAGCACAGCAGAAAGCCGTAGAACGTCAGATGATGGTAGATCTTGCGGCGATCGGTGGGGCGTTCGTCCTCGTTGAAACAGCCGACACCGCCGCCGTCGAGATAGCGCAGTCGCCCGGCGTCCTTGATCGCCTGCCAGAGCGATGCCGGTTCGATCCCCGTGCCGACCGGCTCGCCGATATCCCGCCAGAAACTGCGTAACGCCATGACCAGCGCCACGATGGCATAAAGGAATGCCGCCCCGAACAGCGCCGCCATCGCGCTGTGCGGCATCAGCGCATAGAACGCGCCGGGACCGGTGTGAACACCGGCCAGCACCTTGCGGTCGGTCGAGGCGGCAAAGCCCAGTATGAATGCCGCGACGCTCAAGGCGCAGATGATGGCGATGGCAACGCCGTTGCGGGCGAAAAGGCCGGAAAAGACGCGCGGCCAGGCATAGGCGGACCAGGACTCCGCGCGGGCGATCGCCAGTGTCCTGGGCACATTGACATTGAATTCATGCGGCGGCGAAAACTGGCAGTCGGTGTAGCATGCGCCGCAGGCGTGGCAGAGATTGGCGAGATAATTGAGGTCGCCGTCGGAAAACGAGCGGCGCATCTCCATTGCCGGAAACACCGCGCACAGGCCTTCGCAGTAGCGACAGGAATTGCAGACCGTCATCAGGCGGTCGGCTTCTTCGAGAATTCTGGTCGCATGCATTGCTGTTGCTTTATGTTTTCGCCGCGGCTTGCTTGCGCGAACCGAGTTCACGCCGTTCGAACGCCGTGCCTACCTTGTCAGCCCTTTGCCCTCAAGCCATCTCTGGATCAAGCCGGCGACCTCGGCATTGTTCTTGTCCATCATGATCATGTGCGAATTGCCCTTGATGCCGATTTGCGGGAGGTCCACGACCTCGACGCTGCCGCCGGCGGCCCTTATATTGTCGGCGAATGCAAGACCCGCGGCGCGGATCCTGGGCCAGCGCGAATCGCGCTCGATGAAATCGCCATAGACGATCAGGGTCGGGATGTTCTTCAGCGCATCGGCCTTTGCGCCGTCGCCGACGCCCGCCGGTTCGACTGCAATCAACGCCTTGACCTTGTCGGGGCGTGCCTGCGCGACCTTGAATCCGAAACTGCCGGCCTGGCTGTGAACCATGATGATGCATGGGCCGATGCGATCGACCTCGGCGACATAGGCCGCAATCGTCGCCTCATCGTTGGTGGTCCAGCGCGGCACGCCCTGCTTGACGAAATTGTCGTAACCCTCGTTCGGAAATTGGCTACCGGGCATCAATTTGCGCTTGGCCGGATCAGGATCGTAGGAATTCGGACCGTCGCCGATGCGAAAACGCTCGAATGGATTGGCGGTAGTCAAGAAAACCGGCTCGCTCTTGAAAATGTCCGGATATTGTGCCCAGCCAGCGCGACCGCGCTCGACCGCGTCGGAATTGTAGACGCTCCAGCCCTTGCGCAGGAAATAGTTCAGCCAGCCCTCGCGACCGTCGGGCGTCGTCTCCCACGTTGCGCCGGTCAACCCGCCGCCATGCCACATCAGAAGCGGATAGGCGCCGCGTTCGTTGGCCGGCAGGAAGTACTGCACATACATCTGTTCGACTTGATAGGTGCCGTTCGGATCGACCTTTGCCGGCACACCGCCCGGCGTAAACACGACGTCCCTGACCGGCTTGCCGCTGATCTCGACCAGACGCCCGCCGACATGGAACGACCCCATGTCGCGAAGCGCAATCGGTTCGGCCGCTTGAGCAGATGCGGTGGCAATCAGGGCGGCGGCGGTCGCAGCAATTGTTTGGCGTGACATGGTTACTCCCGAGCGTTTTCCGCTCGATTTGCGTTGCCTGGGGCCCATGGTTCGAGACGCCGCGCAGGATGCGCGGCTCCTCACCATGAGGTTCGAAATCGCTCCCGGAACGACATCCTCATCCCGAGGAGGCGCGCAAGCGCTGTCTCGAGGGATGCCGGGGCTTTGGCGCGGGTCTTGAAATAGCTCAATTCCTCGCATTGTTCGCAGCCTCCCGGCCAGCGATCCGGCCGAACACGCTGCCGATGGTCATCCCCATGCCGGCCGCGTAGCCGCGGCCGAGCACGTTGCCGGCCATGATCTCGCCTGCCGCGAACATATTGGCTGCCGGCCTGCCGTCCCTCATCACGATGCGCGCCTGCTTGTTCACGCGGGTGCCGAGATAGGTGAAGGTGATGCCAGGCCGCACCGGATAGGCGTAATATGGCGGGGTCTCCAGCCGCCGCGCCCAATGCGACTTCGGCGGCATCAGCCCCTCGGTGCGGCAGTCGTCAAGCACGGTGTGATCGAATGTGCCCGGCCGTACCGCGGCATTGAATTCGCCGACGGTCTGGTCCAGCGCGGCCGGATCGAGCCCGAGCTTCGAGGCGAGGCCGGTAATGCCGGGTGCTTCGATCGGCGGGAACAGCGTCGGCATGAAACTGTTGCGCGAGCTTGCGTCGAAAATGATGTAGGCGATCTGGTCGGGCTGGGCTGCGACAAGCCTTCCCCAGATGGCATAGCGTTTCGGCCAGATATCCTCGCCTTCGTCGTAGAAGCGCTGCGCGTTCTTGTTGACGACGATGCCGAATACGACCGAATCGTGTCTTGTGATGATGCCGCCGTCGAATTTGGGCGCCCGCGCGTCGATTGCAACCGCGTGGCACTGGGTGGGATCGCCGATCTCCTGCACGCCCTTCTCCAGCAGCATCTTCAGGATCGAGCCGCGATTGTAGGGCGTGCCGCGGATCAGGAAGTTGTCGGCCGCCTCTCCCCAATATTGCTTGAGCCATTCGATGTTGGCCTCAAACCCGCCTGCGGCAGCGACAAGGGTTGAGGCTGCGACCGTGGCGCGGCCATCGCCCCGTTTCATCGTGGCCGAAAGGAACATGCCGTCGGCGATGTCGAGGTCGACGACTTCCGCATCGTAGAGAACATCGACGCCAAGCCGCTCGGCGGTCAGATAGAGCGCGTTCAGCATGGCCCGGCCGCCACCGAGAAAGAACGAATTGGTCCGTCCCAGGCTGAGCGTGCCGCCGAGCGATGGTTGCCAGCGCACGCCCTGTTCAACGATCCAGCCCAGGATGTCCTTGGACTCAGCGATCATGTGGCGGGCCAGTTCCTCGTCGGTCTGTCCGCCGGTGACGCGAAGCAGGTCTTCCCAGAATTCGTCCTCGGTGTAAGGCCCAGTGAGGATGTCGGTCGCCGCATCATGGGCGCAGCGCATGTTGCGGGTGTGGCGCGTGTTGCCGCCGCGATAGAATTTCGGCGCGCCTTCGAGAACCAGCACCGACGCTCCATCACGCCGTGCGCTGATCGCAGCGCAAAGCGCGGCATTGCCGCCGCCAATCACCAGCACATCGTATTTGCGGGACAGGTCGGCCATGCCCGCGTTATTGTCTGGGATCAACACCGGTATACAGGCACGCTCACGCCGCCATCGCCTGCTCCCTGGCCGCGGCCTCGCCGCCGCGATAGATCGCCAGCGCGCCAAAGATGCCAATCGCCGCGGCGAACATCAGCCAGAGGCCTGGAGAGGCCTTGTCGCCGGTATGATCGATCAGCCAGGTCGATGCGAAAGGCGTGAACGTTCCGAACAAGGCGGCGGCCAGGGCGAAAGCCAGCGAGAAGCAAGTGGTGCGGACGTGTTTCGGCACCACTTCCACCAGCGCGCCCAGCATGGTGCCGCTGTAGATACCGAAATAGAACGAAAACATCATCTCGACCGCGAGCAGCTTGCCGAAAGTGGGCGCAGCGACCAGCCAGTGCAGCGCGGGGTAGGCGCTCACCAGCGACAGACAGGCGATGGTGAGCAACACGGGTTTGCGCCCCACGCGATCGGACAGGGCACCTCCGACCGGGTTCCAGATGAAATTGGTCATCGCCACCACGAGCGTGACGAGAAGCGCGTCCTGGGTGCTGAGTTTCAGCACGTTCCTGCCGAAGGTCGGCGTATAGACGGTGACGAAGTAGAAGGTCGTGGTGGTCAATACCGCCACCATCATGCCAAGCACGATGATCTTCCAGTTGGCAAGCGCAGAACGGAACACTTCGGATGTCGTCGGATGTTTCTTCATCGCCAAAAATTCCGGCGTTTCTTCCAGGGTGCGGCGAAGGAAGAAAATGAAGGGAATGATCAGGCAGCCGATGAAGAAGGGAATTCGCCACTTGGCGAATTCAATTCCCCCGAACAACCCGACGGTATCGCTCGCAATGGTCTGGTTGAGGGCATATCCGATGATCGCCGCGACAAAGATCGCAACCTGCTGGCTGGCGGATTGGAACGAGGTATAGAATCCCCTGTTGCCCGGTGTCGAAATCTCGGCGAGGTAGACCGACACGCCGCCGAGCTCGACGCCGGCGGAAAATCCCTGCAACAGGCGGCCGATCAGAACGATGGCGGGCGCAGCGACGCCGATGCTGGCATAGTCGGGACAGAATGCAATCGTCACCGTTCCGAACGCCATGATCGTCAAGGTGACGATCAGTCCTTTGCGGCGGCCGATCTGGTCGATATAGGCGCCGAGGACGATCGCGCCGACAGGGCGCATCAGCGCGCCGAGCCAGAACACGCCGAAGGTGTTGAGCAGCGCCGCTGTTTCGTTTTCGGAAGGGAAGAAGGCCTTGGCAATGTAGGGCGCATAAAAGCCGAACAGGAAGAAATCGAACTGTTCGAGGAAATTGCCGCTGGTCGCACGCAGAATGGCGCCAATTCGCGACTTGATCTGGGCCGGGGGCGAGCTGGACGATTGCGACATTGTGAAACCTCCCCGTGACACTGCACCCGGCGCAGCCGAGACAGATATCTTGCTTGAGGCGACAATCTGCCACGTCAGGACCGCGCGACCAACTGGAAAACGCGAGGCGGGTGGCCTGTGCTACCGGGTCGGCGCCGCCCGTTACAGTCGATTGATTTTCGCGCCAGATTGGGTCGAGGCAAGCAGCCACTGCCGAAACGCGGACAGCTTTGCAGACTCTGCTCTCGCCTCGGGCGACACCAGATAAAAGCCGGCGTCGGAGGGAAGCGTGATCTTGAACGGCACGACCAGCCGGCCCTTGGCGATATCCTCCTGGACATAGGAAGTCCGGCCCATGGCTATTCCAATGCCGTCGATGGCGGCCTGGACCGTCATCAGGATCAGGTCGAAGCTCAATCCCGGTTGTTTCGAGATGTTCGAAGCCAGGCCTGCGGCGGTGAGCCAGAGACGCCAGTCGTCGTCATAGCCTCCGCTGGAATGCAGTAGCGTGTGGTTTGCAAGATCTTCCGGGCAGCGCAGCGGCTTGTCGCCGTTGAGCAGCGCCGGGCTGCAGACGGGAAACAGTTCGTCGGCCATCAGCCAGTCGGCACGCACGCCGGGCCAATTGCCGCGGCCGTAGCGGATTGCGGCATCGACGTCGTCGCGCCGGAAATCGACCAGGCTGGTTGACGTGGTGATACGGACATCGATGCCAGGGTGGGCTTGCTGAAAGTTGGAAAGTCTCGGCAGCAGCCACTTTGCTGCCAGCGACGCCAGCGTCGAGACCGTGAGCACGCGGTCGTTGTCCTTGCGCTTCAACCGGTCGGTGGCAAGCCGCAGGTCGTTGAAGGCGGCACGGATGCCGGGAAGATATTCCCTGGCTTCGGCTGTCAGGGTCAGGCTGCGGTTTTGCCGGACGAACAGCCGGACCCCCAGTTCCTCCTCGAGCCGACGGATCTGATGGCTGATCGCGGTCTGGGTGACATTCAGCTCGGTGGCGGCATTCGTAAAACTCAGATGGCGCGCCGCGGCTTCAAACGCACGCAAGCCATTGAGCGAGGGTAAGCGGGAGGTCATCGGCACCGTTGCATGAGTTACCGTTACATGAATTTATGTCATCTGACGCCGCATACAATGTCGTTTGTCAGGATCGCAAATAGCCCAGATATTTGAGCAGAAAGATTATCTTCAGGAGGCGAAAATGTCCACCTGCTCATTCCAAAAGATGAACAATAATCATGAATTAACATTCCTGGAGGGGTTCAGTCAAAGATTGCACCTGTGGGGTGACCGTTGGCGGCAGCGCCGCGAACTGAGCCATTGGACCGAGCGCGATCTGCATGACGTAGGCCTTTCCTGGAGCGACGTGGTCCGTGAGGTCGAGAAGCCATTTTGGCGGGCTTGAACGCTGCCAATGCCGGCGCCGCCTTTTGAAAGGGGCGCCGGCGGCTTGGAGACGGGAGGTGGCTATGACTGCATTTCGGCTTGGTGACTTGCGGCAGCACACGGATATTCTGCGCCTTCGCAACGGCAAGACGCTGACGGTTCGTTTTGTCGAGCCGGGGGATGCTTCTGCTTTACAGGGGTATTTCCGGTCGTTGTCGGTGCGCTCCCGCTACAACCGCTTCCTTGGCGCGATGAGCGAACTGCCCGAGAGCGAGCTCGATCATTTTATCCATGTCGGCGAACGCGACCGGTTCAGCGTGATTGCGGTGATGACGATCGATGGTATCGAGAGCATCGCAGGCGAGGCTCGCTATGGCTTCGAGGCCGATACAGCTAGCTTGGAGTTTGGCATATCGATCGACGATCGCTGGCAGGGCCAGGGTATCGGATCGGCGCTGCTTCGCAACCTGGAATGCCGGGCGACCGCATTGGGGGCAACGCGCATGTTCGGCGATACGTTGCGCTCCAACGACGTGATGATGGGCGTTGCGCGCAAATCCGGCTTTGCCTTCACCCGCCATCCGGACGACTGGAAGCTGGTGCGCTTCGAGAAGCATCTCGATGCGGCACCGCAGGAAATCCCCTGCGCGAGCTGGCGGCTGGTTGCCCAGCAGAGCGCGGTGCAGGCGGTGGCTTGAAGGTCCATCGCGTCATTGCGAGCGTCAGCGAAGCAATCCAGGGTTACGGGAAGTCAACTGGATTGCTTCGTCGCTTTGCTCCTCGCAATGACGAAGTCGCATTTTATGATCAAAACTTCTCCACCCAGGGCCGCAATTCTACCTCCCAGCTCCAGGCGCTGCGCGGCTGCTGCAACACGTTCCAGTAGCTGAGCGCGATGGCGTCCGGATCGAGCATGGAATCCGGCCGGTCGGCCGGTTCGGCGCGGGCTGCACTGCGGATGCCGCCGTCGATCACGAAATGCGCGACATGAATGCCTTGCGGCGATAGTTCGCGCGCCATGCTTTGCGCAAGCCCGCGCAAGGCGAACTTTCCCATCGCGAAGGGGGCGGATTGCGCATAACCCTTCACACTGGCGGATGCACCCGTGAACAGGATGGCGCCGTGCCTGTTCGGTAGCATCCGTTTCGCCGCTTGCTGAGCCACCAGGAAACCGCCGAAAGCGCTTACGGCAATGGCGTGCTCCACCTCGGAGGGAACCAGATCGAGGAAAGGGCCGCGGGCCCGTGCACTGGCGTTGTAGACGACGACGTCAGGCGCTTCGATTTCGCGTTCCACGAGGCCGAACAGGCGAGCGACCTCGTCATCCTCAGTGGCATTGCAGGCAAAGGCGCGCGCGCCGGTCTCGGCGCAAAGCGCACCGAGCTTCTCGATGCTGCGCGCGGCAAGCGCGACCTTGATGCCTTCGCGGGAAAACAGCCGCGCCAGCGATGCACTCAAGCCGGAGCCTGCGCCGACAATCAGGGCATTCCTGTATTTGGGCTTTTCCATAACAAGTTTCCTCGGCTTATCGATGATGGCGGTGTTTCCGGCGGGCGGTCCTGTAACCAAATTTGCGCAAGCAACATGTTCGGCAAGGGCGACATTCCGGCAGCCGATGTGCGATAATCCGATCATGAGGAAACCAGCAAGAGATTTCAATGCGAGAGCTCAAGCGTGACACTGCAAATTTCGTTGAGCAGGGCGGACTGTTGGCGCCCGACACCTCGGGCATGAATTTCTATCGCGCCGATCCGGCCCTGGCCGATCTGCTGCGCATCCATCTACCCGATCCCTTGTTCCGCCACATCGAGCCGCATCTCGATCGGCTCGGCGCGCTCGCCGGCGGTCACCTCGATGAATGCGCGCGGTTGGCCGACCGCCACGTGCCGGTCTTGCATCAGCGCGACCGGTTCGGCCGCGACATCCAGTGGATCGAATATCACCCGGCCTATCGCGAGCTCGAACGCGCGGCCTTCGGCGAGTTCGGCATCCATGCGATGTCCCTTCGCAAGGGCATTCTCGGCTGGCCGGATAAATATCCCGTCGTCGCCAAACACGCCTTTACCTTTTTGTTCAATCAGGCCGAGTTCGGCCTTGGCTGCCCGATCAACGTCACCGATGGCTGCGCCAAGCTGCTTGCGAATTTCGGCAGCGATGCCTTGAAGGCAAGATATCTCGACGGCCTCACCCAGACCGACATGAGCAAGCTCACCCAGGGCGGCCAGTTCATGACCGAAAAGGAAGGCGGCTCCGACGTCGGCACCCTGACCACGACCGCGATGGCGGAAGGCGATCACTGGCGGCTATCCGGTGAGAAATGGTTCTGCTCGAATGCCGACGCCGAGGTCGTGATGCTTCTGGCCCGGCCGGAGGGCGCAGGTCCCGGGACGCGCGGCGTCGCGTTGTTCCTGATGCCGCGGAGACTTGATAACGGTTCACCGAACCATTACCGGATCGTTCGGCTGAAGGACAAGCTCGGCACCCGTTCGATGGCCTCGGGAGAGATCAAGCTCGAGGGAGCGATCGCTTACGCCGTCGGGCGTCTCGATCGCGGCTTCGTGCAAATGGCCGAGATGGTGAACTCGTCGCGATTGTCCAACGGCGTCAAGTCCACCGCATTGATGCGGCGCGCGCATCACGACGCCATGACGGTGGCGAAAAATCGCGTGGTGTTCGGCAGCCGGATCATCGATCTGCCGCTGGCGCGGCGGCAATTGATGAAGATCATGCTTGCGACCGAGCAGGCGCTTTCGATGAGTTTTGTCACCGCCGACGCGCTCGATCGTGCCGAGGCCGGCAGCCAGGACGCCGCCGCCTTGCTGCGCATCCTGACGCCGACGCTGAAGTTCCGTGCCACGCGCGATGCCCGCAAGGTCTGCGGCGATGCGCTCGAGATGCGCGGCGGCATCGGCTACATCGAGGAATTTGCAACCGCACGGCTGTTGCGCGACGCCCATCTGGGCTCGATCTGGGAAGGCACGGGCAACATCGTCGCCATCGACGCGCTGACGCGGGCGGTTGGCCGCCATGGCGCCGATGCTGCGCTTGGCGCGGACCTGCATGCGAGGCTCGACGACAGCGTCGGCGTCCCCGGCACCTGGCGCGACCGCCTGCGCTCACTCACCGATCAAGCCGTCAACTTTGCCCGCGAGGTCGCTGGCAGCAGCGACAACGAGGCCGACGCGCGGCGCGCAACCAGCCTGCTTTATCATGTCGCAAGCGCGGTTTCGCTCGCCTGGGAAGCTGGCCGTATCCAGCAGATGCGCGGCGATGCCCGCAGGCTCCTGCTTTCGCGCCTGGTGGTCGACCATCGCCTTTCTCCGGGCGATCCCTTCCGACTTGCCGACGATGCGACGCAGCGCAAGATCACGGACTGGCTGCTCGGCGAACGCGCGGTCGGCATGACCGAGGTCGCGGAATTGCTCGGCACGGCCTAGAGCCATTTCGGTTTTGATTGAATCAAAACCGGGCTCTACTCTTTTGTTTTGACCAGTTTTCTTCACGCGAACCGGTTTCCACTTCGCTCGAAAACGCTCTAGATCATGATGCGATTAAGTGGAATCGCATCATGATCTCATCCCTTTGTTTGAGCATGATCTTTTCGGAAAACCGGTTTCCACTTTTCCGGATCATGCTCTAGAACTCATTCGCGACAGCAGAAAAGTCTATCCCGGCAGCATGCGTTGCATGATCCGGTCACGGTAGATGAAGAGATGGGCCATTGCAGCCGCGACATGAA
Organism: uncultured Alphaproteobacteria bacterium; assembly: GCA_963721935.1. Taxonomy (GTDB): domain Bacteria; phylum Pseudomonadota; class Alphaproteobacteria; order Rhizobiales; family Xanthobacteraceae; genus Bradyrhizobium. The sequence continues at coordinate 126,971 of CAVRMY010000008.1, read as the reverse complement.
TCCCGATGAACGCCAGCAGCGTCCACTCCATCGCCTGATGCCAGCCGTCGATGAACTTTCCGGCTGCCGCATTGTCCGACGCCAGCATGGGCAGCGGCGCAAGATAGAAAAACTGCAGCGACCAGCCGCGAAACGATGCGAACAGCCAGCCGGTGACGGTAGTGGCCAGCACCAGCGCGTAAAGCATCCAGTGCACGGCTTCCGACGTGAGCTGCTGCCAGGGCGGTAGCGAACTCTCCGGCGCGACCGGATGGGTGAGCCGCCAGACCAGGCGCAGAACGATGAGCGCAAGGATGGCGATTCCGACCGAGACATGGAAGGTCATGGGCGCCCCTGGCCTGTCGCCGCGATGGATATCCGGCATCAGCCAGCCGATCAGATATTGCACGATCAAAAGGCCAACGATCAGCCAGTGAAATATCTTGGCGGTAGTGCCGTATTGCAGGCGATCCGACATGCGTCTTCCTTCTTCAAAATCAAAACCAGTTTTTCCGTGTGCGAAGCCAGACGTTCGATCGCATCGAAGCCCGGTTCAGCATCGCAAGCAGGTCCTCAGGCCCCTCCGATGAGAATGCCGATCCCGAGCACGATCACGCCTCCGAGCACGATCTGGAACACCGCCTGCAGGAACGGCGTGTCCATGTAACGCGTGCGGATGTAGGCAATCGCCCATAACTCGAAAAAGACCACGATGCCGGCTATGCCGGTAGCAATCCAGAACGCATTGGCCCATGAATCCGGAACGAGATACGGCATGGTGTGGCCAAGGCCGCCGAGCGTGGTCATGAGGCCGCAGGTCAATCCGCGCAGCCACGGCGAACCGCGTCCGGTCAGCGAGCCGTCGTCGGACAGGGCCTCGGCAAAACCCATGCTGATGCCGGCGCCGATCGAGGCGGCCAGTCCGACAAGAAAGGTCTGCCAGTTCTGATGCGTGGCAAATGCTGCGGCAAACAGCGGGGCCAGTGTCGATACCGAGCCGTCCATCAGGCCGGCAAGGCCCGGCTGCACATATTGCAGCACGAACACGCGCCGGCGGGTCTCATCTTCCTCCGCCCGCACATCCGGCTTGAGGATCTCGTCGGTTAGTTTGGCTGCGGTTTTTTCATGTCCTTTTTCGGCTTCCGCGAGATCGCCGAGCAACCGCCGCACGCCGACATCCTGGGTATGCTCGGCGGCCTTGACGTAGAACCGCTCGGCTTCGAACTCCATCGTCCCGACTTCCCTGCGGATGGCGTCGAGCGACAGATTCTTGGTCAGCCAGATCGGCCGCCGGCGCAGGAAGCCTTTGACATTGTCCCTGCGGATGGGCGGGAGATTGGGGCCGAAACGTTTTTCATACATCTCCAGCAGCATGTGGCGATGGGTCTTTTCCTCTTCCGCCATCTGCTCAAACAGCTTGGCCGATTCCGGATAACGGTTCGCCAGGTCCTCCGCGAACGTCATGTAGATTCGGCTGTCTTCTTCCTCCGCGGAGATCGCAACCGCCAGCACCTCCCGCTCGGTCAAATCGGCGAAATTCTTCACGGTAAGACCTTTTGTAAATTATTTAGAATGGTTCTAAATCGGTATAGCTGCCGCCAGAAGCGAGGTCAATTCCCGGTTCCGGGCAATTACCTGCGTTTTGGCCTTCCATGCGGGAACCGTTGCAGTTCCCGCTCGTTCGAGTTGATCGCCTCCGCCGCAGGGGAGCACTCATGGACAAGGTGAAGTATCGCTTGAATGACCCACGGCTCGCGCCCCGCCGAACCAAACTCGAAATCCCCGGGTGGGCCGGCAAACGGGAGCCGCGCGCCAATGGTTCACGCGAACAGGTGTGGCATTGCGTGCCTTTCTCCGAAGGCGCGCAATATGGCGTCGAGCTGTTTTACCCCTACGATAATGAACTGCATGTCAGCACCCGTCATGGCCATCTGGTTCTGGAGAGCGACTGGAGCGACCCGCCCGACAGCGGCGTGCAGTGGCCGCCGTTCCGTAACTTCGGCGACGCGTTCTACACCTATCAGATACTGCTCGACCTCAAGGTCAAAAAGGGCATGGCGATCAGGACCGAACCGCACCCGCGCTTCTACACCGACCGTAGCGGCACCGTTCCAATCGCCGTCCCGGCCTTGATACGAAACTGGTGGCCGATGATGTTCTTTTGCGTGTTCAAGGCGCCCTCCGAGGGCCGCACACACATATTCAGGCCAAAAGAACCGTTCATGCAGATCATCGTGGTGCCGGAAGAAGCGAACTTCGAACTTGAGCCGATGGACAGGGAGGAGTTCGCCGAGCGCGAACTGCAGGCCCGTCGCATCTACAACAGCCGGCCGATGCTATCCGCCGGCACCGACTGGACATCTTCGACGGATACGGTCTTCGACGGCACCTACCGGCATCTTCATCGCGCAGCGAAGGAGAAGGCGCGCCAGGAATAGTTCGCCGGTAAAATGAGCGCGCTGCAAATCGAAAAACAGGACCCGGCGGGGTCCTGTTTCAACGTGTCAACTGCAGCAACTCACCAGCGATACCAATTGTGATGGTGATGATGGTGGTGATGGTGGTGATGGTGCCGGTACCGCGGCGCGTAGTATCTTCGGTAGAAATTGTGGTGATGGTGATGATGGTGGTGATGATAATATTGCGCCAGCTGAACGTTCGCGCCGGCTGACGGGTTCGGCTGCGACTCGTCGACAGCCTTCAGCAACGCCGCGGCGTTGGGAATCGGTTCGAGCAGTTCGGCAAACGAATTCGCCCGCAATGTGTCGCTCGGGGTCGTGCTTGGCGCGGGTACCGCTTGAGCGGCGTTCACCGCTCCGAGCGTTGCCATCGCGCCCAGAAGCCCCGCGATCTTCCTCTCCATGGTTACTCCTTCGATTTCTTGATCCGGGCCAATACCCGATAACCGGAAACGCCGGCATTCGGGAATCGTTCCTGCGGCAAGCCGTTGAAGGACTGCGCTGGCGGTCAGGCGGCAGCGGATTTGAGAAACTGCAGCAGCAGGCGGCTGACTTCGCCCGGCTGCTCTTGCTGCACCCAGTGTCCGGCGCCATCGACCAGATGACAGCCGAGCAGGCGCGTGCAGGCGGTTTCCTGCATCGCTTCAAATACGCCCGGACGCTGATAGGTTCCCCAGTCCTGCTTGCCCGAGATGAAGCAGGAAGGCACTTCGATGCTGCGGCCCGACCAGGTCTGAAGTTCGGCAGTGAAGCGATCCGAAGTCCCGCAACGATACCATTGCAGACCGCCCTGGAACCCGGTGCGCTCATATTCAGCGCTATAGACGGCAAGTTCGTGCTCCGGCAGCCAGCGGTTCGCGGCGATTTGTTCGACTGATGGCATTTCTTCCGCCACCGTCTGCGCCATGTTTCTGGCGAGATCCATCACGTAGTAGGTCGGCAGCTTTGCAAGCTCGCCCGCCGACCAGGATTGCAGCGGGTAGGGCTTGTTGTCCTTCCAGTCCGCGCTCTTGAAATGATAATAGGCGCGCAGGAAATCATGCACGCCCTGTGGCGCGTGCAGCATGTCGGCATTTGCTTCGCGCGTCGAGTAGTACCAGTGATAGTGTTTGCGCGGGCGCGGCAGGGAGGCGAGCTCGCGATGCACGGGATCTTCGCGCGCCGGTCGCGGCGCGTCGATCGTATCGAAGGCAAGCCGCGGCGGTCCCGCGAATGGCGCGCTCATCAACACGACCGATCGAAATACATCGGGCCGGATCAGTGCGCACCAGGCCGCGACCGGGCTGCCAAAATCATGCCCAACCACGGCAGCGACCGAATGATAGCCGAAGGCCGACACCAGGCCCATCGCGTCGCGCACCAGGTTCGTGAGCCGGAACGGATTGAGGTCGCCGTCATAGCTTGCGTCCCATCCCGAGGTGCGGCCGTAGCCGCGCTGATCGGGCGCGATCACGTGATAGCCGGCCTCCGCCAGCGCCGGCATTACCTTGCGCCAGCTAAAGGCAAGTTCGGGAAAGCCATGCAGCAGCAGAACGCATGGCCGGCCCCTGTCTTCGAAGCCCGCCTCCAGCACATGCATGCGCAGGCCGTTGATATCCTCGACGAAGCGCGCGCGAATGGAAGGGGAAAGCGGGATCTCGGCAAAAGCCATCAACGCCTCAAAGCCGTTCCACGATCGTCACGTTCGCCATCCCGCCACCCTCGCACATGGTCTGCAGGCCGTAGCGCTTGTTGCGCTGTTTCAGCGCATGGACGAGCGTGGTCATCAGCTTGGTGCCCGTGCCGCCCAGCGGATGGCCGAGCGCGATGGCGCCGCCATTGACGTTGAGCCTGGCGGGATCGGCGCCCGTGGTCTTCAGCCAGGCGGTCGGTACCGAGGCAAAGGCCTCGTTTACCTCGAACAGGTCGATGTCGCCAATCGACAAGCCGGCTTTCTTCAGCGCGCGCTCGGTCGCGGGCAGCGGCGCTTCCAGCATGATGACGGGATCGCCGCCCATCATGGTCATGTGATGAATTCGCGCCATCGGCTCGACGCCGAGCGATTTCAGGCCCCTCTCGTTGACGATCATCACCCCGGACGCGCCGTCGCAAATCTGGCTGGCGCTCGCGGCAGAGAGCTTGCCGTTTTCGGCGATCGGCTTGACGCCCCGGATGCCTTCGCGGCTGACGTCGAAACGAATGCCTTCGTCGATGGAATGGATGTCGGCCGTGCCGTCGGCTCGGGCGATGGCCAATGGAATGATCTCGTCCTTGAACCTTCCGCCCTGGGTAGCGGCGATCGCGCGCTGGTGGCTGGCGTAGGAATATTCGTCCAGGTCGTCCTTGGAGAGACCGTATTTCTCCGCCATCATCTCGGCGCCGGTGAACTGGCTGAAGACGATGTTCGGGTAGCGCTGTTCGATGTTCGGACTCTTGTAGTGGCCAAAGCCGTTCTTGGCCGGCAGCGAGGAGGCTAGCCCCATCGGCACGCGCGTCATTGCCTCGACGCCGGCGGCAATCACGATATCCATGGAGCCGGACATCACCGCCTGGGCCGCAAAATGCAGCGCCTGCTGCGAGGAGCCGCATTGCCGGTCGATCGAAGTACCCGGCACGCTCTCCGGCAGCTTCGAGGCCAGAATGGCGTTGCGCGCGATGTTGTTGGATTGCTCACCGACCTGCATGACGCAGCCCATGATCACGTCCTCGATCTGGTCGGGCGCGGCGCCGGAGCGCTCCACCAGCGCATCGAGCACGGAAGCTGCGAGATCGGCCGGATGCCAGCCGGCGAGGCGGCCACCCTTGCGGCCGCCGGCAGTGCGCGCAGTGGCGACGATATAGGCCTCGGCCATGGGTGTTCTCCCTGATTTTTTTCGGATGGGTTTGACTGTTCCGCCGGATTAAAGTGGCGCGGCCGGAATTAGTCAATCGATCGATTAACTCTTGAGTGGACCGCCACCATCGGCTTAGCTGTGGTGGTTCCGGAACGACGCGTGAAAGCGCCTGGCATACCCGATGAAAGGGGGAAACGGGAATCGGCCCGATTTTACCGCATCGGAACAAAAGCCAGGGAACATGGCAAGCGAAGTGCCAAAGGAGCAAAGGGAGGAATTCCAACATGCAGTTGAAAGATGTTGCCGTGCTCATCACCGGCGGAGGCTCGGGTCTTGGCGCAGCGACCGCGCACGCCATGGCGGCCAAAGGCGCCCGCGTCGCCGTGCTCGATCAAAGCAAGGAGAATGCCGAGAAGATTGCGGACGAGGTGAAGGGCGTCGCGGTCGTTGCCGATGTCACCGACGAAGAGCAGGTCAAGGCTGCGATCGCCAGGGCCGAGAAGGCACACGGCATTGCCCGTGTGCTGGTGAACTGTGCCGGCATCGGCGGCTCGCAGCGCATCGTCGGCAAGGACGGCGTCTATCCCCTCGCCAAGTTCGCGCGCGTCATCAATGTCAACCTGATCGGCACCTTCAACGTATTGCGGCTATTCGCCGAACGCCTGTTGACCGAGGCCCCGGTTGGCGAAGAGCGCGGTGTAATCATCAACACCGCCAGCGTTGCGGCCTATGAAGGCCAGATCGGCCAGATCGCCTATTCGGCTTCCAAGGGTGGCGTGGTCGGCCTGACCTTGCCGGCGGCACGCGATCTCGCCCAGCACAAGGTCCGCGTCAACACGATTGCGCCGGGCCTGTTCTTCACTCCGCTGCTGATGGGCCTGAACGAGGAGGCGCGCAAGAGCCTCGGTGCGCAGGTGCCGCATCCGGCGCGGCTCGGCGATGCCGCCGAATACGGCAATCTCGCGGTTCATATCGTCGAGAACGCGATGCTCAACGGCGAGACGATCCGGCTCGATGGCGCGATCCGCATGGCGCCAAGGTAGGTATTCTTCGTCGTCCCCGCGAAAGCGCGGGGACGACATGCTTTGAAATCGGCCTCACACCACAGAGTAGCGCAATGAATTTCGATTTCTCCGACGAACAGAAGCAGTTGCGCGACGAGGCGCGGAAATTTCTTGCCGAAAAATGTCCGCCGAGCGCGGTACGCGCCGTCCTCGACGGCAAGACGCCATACGATCGCGACTTGTGGAAGGGCCTCGCCGAAATGGGCTTTATCGGCGTCGCGATCCCGGAAAGCTACGGCGGCACAGGCGCCGGCCATCTCGAATTGTGCGTGATCGCGGAAGAAATCGGCCGCGCGCTGGCGCCGGTGCCGTTTTCCTCGACGGTTTATCTCGCTGCCGAGGCCATTCTGCTCGCCGGGAGCGAGGCGCAGAAGCGGAAATGGCTGCCATTGATCGCATCAGGCGAAGCGATCGGGACGCTGGCGCTGTTCGAGGGCAGGGGCAATCCGTCGCCGCAGGCAATCAAGCTCACCGCCGCGAACGGTTTCCTCAACGGCGTAAAGAAGCCGGTACCTGACGGTGCGATCGCCGATTTCGCAATCGTAGCGGCGCGCACGGGCTCGAGCGGACGCGATAGCGACATCGCGCTGTTTATAGTGGACATGAAGGTTGAAGGCGTCGAGGCCAAACTACTCAATAACGTCGATCCCTCGCGCGGCCAGGCCGAAGTCACCTTCAAAAATTGCAAGGCGGAGCCGCTGGGGGCTGCCAACGAGGGCTGGAGCGTCATATCGCAGGTGCTCGATCGCGCCGCGGTGCTGCTGGCCTTCGAGCAGGTGGGCGGTTCCGACCGCGCGCTCGAGATGGGCCGCGACTACGCGCTCGATCGCATCGCCTTCGGACGGCCGATCGGCTCGTTCCAGGCGATCAAGCACATGCTCGCCGATATGTATGTCTCGGCCACGCTGGCGCGGTCGAACTGCTATTACGGCGCCTGGGCGCTATCGACCAATTCAGCGGAACTGCCGGAAGCGGCCGCCGCAGCGCGGATCAGCGCGACGCAGGCGTTCCAGCACTGCGCCAAGAACAACATCCAGGTCCATGGCGGCATGGGATTCACCTGGGAGTTCGATTGCCATCTGTATTATCGGCGGGCGAACGCCACGGCGCTGGCACTCGGCTCGCTCTCCTATTGGGAAGATGCGTTGATTGACCGTATGCGGAAAAGGAACGCTGCATGAATTTCGACGACACCGGGCAGGAGGCCGCGTTCCGTGCCGAGGCGAAGGCCTGGATTTCCGCCAATGCGCCGAAGCAATATGAGGAGGAACTGAAAAAATCCTCGCTCGGCCGCACCCAGCTCGCAGGCGCCGACATCCTCGAGGTCGCAAAGGCCTGGCAGAAGAAAAAGGCGGACGCCGGCTGGGCCTGCCTGCACTGGCCGAGGGAATATGGTGGCCGCGGGGCCTCGCCGATCGAGCGCGTGATATGGCAGCAGGAGGAAGGCGCGTTCGGCAAGCTCAGCTATACGTTCATCATCGGCCACGGCATGTGTGGACCCACGATGATGGCGTTTGCCAGCGAAGATCAGAAGCGCCGCTATCTTCCGAAGCTCGCTTCGGGCGAAAACATCTGGTGCCAGTTGTTTTCCGAACCTGCCGGCGGTTCCGACGTCGCCGGCCTGCGCACGCGGGCCGAAAAGCGCGGCGACGACTGGATCGTCAACGGCCAGAAGATATGGACGTCGGGCGCGCATTATTCCGACTACGGAATTCTCTTGACGCGCACCGATCCCACGGTGCCCAAGCACAAGGGCCTGACCATGTTCTTCCTGGACATGAAGAGCCCCGGCATCGAGATCAAGCCGATCAAACAGGCCAATGGCGCCTCCGACTTCAACGAGGTCTATTTTACCGATGTGAAGATTCCCGACGCCCAGCGGCTGGGAGCGGTCAATGACGGCTGGAATGTGTCGCTGACCACGCTGATGAACGAGCGCATGTCGATCGGCGCCGGCGTTGCCACCGGTTTCCCGGAACTGTTCGAATTCTGCAGCAATCTGATGCTCGAGGACGGACTTGCGATCGACGATCGCAATGTTCGCTCGAAACTTGCGCACTGGGCGGTGCGCGCCAGCGGCCTCAAATACACCAGCATGCGCGCGGTCTCGGCGCTGTCGAGGGGCGAACGGCCCGGCCCTGAGAATTCGATCGGCAAGCTGGTCGCAGGCTCGATGATCCAGGATATCGCGGCGTTCGCGATGGACTTGCAAGGCGCGGCAGGTGTGCTCAGCGGAATTGAAGATGGCGAAGCCGGTGGCAAGTTCCAGGCCATGCTGCTGCGGTCGCCGGGCACCCGCGTCGAAGGTGGCACCGATGAGATCATGCGCAACATCATCGCCGAGCGCGTGCTCGGCCTGCCCGGCGACATCCGTGTCGACAAGGACGTGCCGTTCAACAAAATCCCGACCAGGGGACGCTAGACCGAACTCGTAGGGTGGGCATCGCGCAGAGGTGCCCACCACGTTCCGCGACCAAAACGGTGGGCTCGCTTCGCCTGGCCCACTCTGCGCAGCAAGAGGTTTGCCATGAATTTCGACGACACCTCGCAAGAGGCGGCGTTCCGCGCCAAGGCGAAAGCTTGGATCGAGGCCAACGCGCCAAAGGAGTTCGAGGCGGAGCTTTCGAAGGCCTCCCTCGGCCGGATCAAATTGAAGAAGCATGACATCGTCGAGGTCGCAAAAGCCTGGCAAAGGAAGAAATCCGAAGCCGGCTGGGTCTGCCTGCATTGGCCGAAGGAATATGGCGGCCGCGGCGCGACGGCAGTCGAGCGCGTGATCTGGCAGCAGGAAGAGGGCATCTATTTCAAGCTGACCACACCGTTTCAGATCGGGGAAGGCATGTGCGGGCCGACACTAATGACCTATGGCAGCGAGGCCGACAAGCGGCGCTATCTGCCGAGGATCGCCTCGGGCGAGGAAATCTGGTGCCAGCTTTTCTCCGAGCCTTCGGCCGGATCCGACGTGGCGGGGTTGCGGACCCGCGCCGAACGCGACGGCGATCGCTGGATCATCAACGGCCAGAAGATCTGGACTTCCGGCGCGCACTATTCCGACTACGGCATCCTGATCACCCGTACCGATCCCACCGTGCCCAAGCACAAGGGCCTGACCATGTTCTACATCGACATGAGGAGTCCGGGCGTCGAGGTCAGGCCGATCAAGCAGGCCAACGGCATGCAGGAATTCAACGAGGTCTTCTTCACGAACTTGCGCGTTCCGGATTCGCAGCGGCTGGGTGCGGTCGGCGACGGCTGGAACGTATCGCTGACGACGCTGATGAACGAGCGGATGTCGATCGGCGCCAGGCTTGCGACCGGCTTTGCCGAGCTGTTCGATTTCTGTTGCAACCTGATGACGGAGGACGGGCTTGCGATCGACGATCGCGCGACGCGTTCCAGGCTCGCCAACTGGGCGGTGAAAAGCAGCGGGTTGAAATATACCAGCATGCGCGCAATCTCTTCGCTTTCGAAGGGCGAGCGTCCGGGGCCTGAGAATTCGATCGGCAAGCTGGTCTCCGGCACCATGCTGCAGGACATCGCGGCATATGCGATGGACCTGCAAGGCGCAAACGGCATGCTGAACGATCCGGAAACCGCGGAGGCTGCGGGTCAATTCCAGGCCATGCTGATGTCGTCGCCTTCAACCCGCATCGCCGGCGGCACCGACGAAATCCTCCGCAACATCATCGCCGAACGCGTGCTGGGCTTGCCTGGCGATATCCGCGTCGACAAGGACGTGCCGTTCAACAAGATCCCGACCAGAGGACGCCGAGCATGACAGATACACTCGAAAATCCGACGGGCGCCAAACACACTTCCGAGCAACGGATCGGAGTGCTGGAGGAACTCCTTGCCGAACGCTATTCCTGCCGCGCGTTCAAGGCGGAGGCCGTGCCGCGGGCGACCATCGAGCGAATCCTCAAGGTCGCGCAGCGCACCGCCTCCTGGTGCAACAGCCAGCCCTGGCAGGTCGTGATCGCAAGCGGCGAGGGCAAGGAGCGTTTCCGGAAGGAGATTTACGCGAAAGCGAGTTCCGGTGGACCGGATGATGGTGACTTTCCGTTTCCGCGAGAATATCGCGGCGTCTATCTGGAGCGTCGCCGGGAAAGCGGTTTCCAGCTTTACAACACTCTCGGCATTCCCCGTGGTGACAGGATGGCCTATGCGCGGCAGGCGCTCGAGAACTTCAATTTCTTCGGCGCACCGCATGTCGCCATCATTCACACCGACGAGGCACTCGGCGTCTATGGTGCGATAGATTGTGGGGGTTATGTCAGCAATTTCATGCTGGCTGCACAGGCGCTTGGCCTGGGCGCCATCGCCCAGGCCGCACTGGCGCATCAATCCGGCCTGATCCGGCGCCATTTCAAGCTTGGCGACGACCGCCGGGTCGTATGCGGGATTTCGTTCGGCTTCCCCGATCGCGACCACAGGATCAACAGCTACCGCACCTCACGCGCGAGCGTATCCGAGGCCGCGACGTTCGTGGATTTGTAGCTTCAGCCTTCTCTCCCCGCCGCTTCGCGGGGGAGGGATCGCCCAGGCTCAAAACCGCGGCGGGCGCTTTTCCGAAAACGCCCTGATGCCTTCCTTGATCTCTTCCCCGCGCATGCTTTCACGGTGGCGGCGGTCGGCGGCTTCTTCGTCGAGTTTGCCGCGCGCGAACTCGTTGATGGTCCGCTTCATGCCGCGCATCGCGGCCGGGGCGTTACCGGCAAGCAGGGCGGCAAGCCTGTCAACCTCCTCGTCGAGTGCCTCCGCCGGCACGACGGCGGTGAGATAACCGATGCGCAGCATTTCCGCCGCACTGATCCTCTCGGCCGTCAGGAACAGCCGCTTGGCGTTGTCGACACCCAGTCGCGTCACGTAGCGCACAATACCGCTCTTGTAATAATGCAGGCCCAGCCGCGCCGCCGGCATGAACATTTCGCAGGTATCGACGCCTATTCGAAAGTCGCAGGCGAGCGCAAGATCGGTCGAGCCGCCATAGACCCCACCGTTGAGACGGCAGATGGTAGGGACGCCGAGATCCTCCAGGCGATTGACCATCATTTCGAACGCCGATCCGGCGCTGAGCTGCTCGACTGCACTGACGGCGCGCTCGGCAACCGAATTGAGGTCGTAACCGGCGCTGAAGGCGCGGCCGGTGCCGGTGAGAACAACAACGCGGACTGCGGCATCGGCTTCGATGCGGCCGAACAGGTCGAGCAAGACATCGAGGTCGTCGGCCTGCAGACGGTTCAAATGTTTCGGACGGTTGAGGCGGATCGTGGCGCGTGCCCCATTGAGTTCGAGCACCGGCGGGCTTGCGGTGGTATCCGACATGATCTTCTCCGCTTGACTTCCCACTCTACAGGTTTTCCTGAACGCGGCGTCTGGCTTCGGCGTCGATCGTCTCGGCAAGGTCGGGGTGCCGTGCCATCAGCAGTCGGAAATCCACCAGATCGAGCACCAGGAGCTGCGACACCCGCGTCGTGGTAATATTGGCCGAGCGAAGATTGTTGCCGAGCAGCGCCATCTCGCCGAAGAATGCACCGTCTCCGAGCGTCACCTTCTTGCCGGGCAATTCGACCTCGACCTCGCCCGCGGCGATGAAATACATGCAGTCGCCGACCTGGCCCTTGCGGATGATCGTGGTACGCGCCGGCAGGTCGATCGCGCGCAGCATGTGCGTGACGTCGGCGATCGCTGAGGGTCCAAGGGCGGCGAAGAACGGCACCTTGCTTACCGATTCCCACGTCCTTAAGAAATTGTAGCGGCGGGTTTCCGCTGCAAAGCCGGTTGCGAGGATACCGGCCCAGAGCCCGAAAACGCCGAGGCCGCAAATCATGACCGCGGCCGCGATCATCCGGCCGAGCGGGGTGATCGGCACGACATCGCCATATCCGGTCGTGGTCAGGGTTGCGACCGCCCACCATAGTGCGGCCGGAACGCTGCCGAAGGCCGACGGCTGGATGTCGCGTTCCACATAATATTCCGCTACCGAGGCCAGAAACAGAACCATCAGGAAGATCACGAGCACGCTCAACAGCGGTCCCGATTCCACCACCAGCACCCGGCGCAATTGTCGCAAGCCCGGAATGCCGGGCACGACCTTGAGCATCCAGAACACGCCAAACAGCCACGCCGATTTCGGGTTCGCGCCGAATATCATGGCAAGCGGCACGGCCACCGCCGCGCCGGCGTCGATCATCCCGCGGAAAGACAGGACATAGCCCCAGCGGCGGCCGGCGCCAAAGGCGTGGCGAAGCCGGACCACCCATTCGAAGAGAAAAAACGCCTGGCATCCCCACAACACGGCGTCGACATAGTGATGCGCCGCCTCGTAGGCGGGATCGACGGTCAAAAGCACCATCATCCCGACGCCGCAGGCGACCGCTGCATAGGCCGCCTTGGTCATGTTGCGGCGGGTGGTTGCCGCCACAAATTCCTCGAACCCCGGGAAGATAATCTGCCTGGACATTTACGCGCTTTGTGCGGTTTTGACGATCACCACATTGTCGTCGTGCGCGGCTTGCCGCTTCAGGCTCTCGCGTCGCATGCTGATCTCGTCGCGCACGAACTCGTATCCAAGCTTGAACGTGTCCAACCCGTCGCTGGAGATGGTTCCGTCGCGCAGTCCGATCACCGCGCCGCGAAGGATGGCTTCAAGCTCATCCTGCAAACGATCGAGGTCGTCCACCGAGTTGGCGTGGGCGATCCTCTCGCCGATGTCGAGAATGGCGGTCGCCAGTTTGCTGGCCTTCTCCGGCGCGATCCGCGTCACTTTTGTAGAGATGCCAACGAAGATCGAGCCGATCACGCTCAAGGCAGCGGCCCCGGGATACAAAAGGTCGCTGTAGCGATCCATGAACGATTTGGTGTCATCGTTGATGCATTCGGCGGCGCCGGTATGAGCGACGATAAAGGCGTCCTTGTCGACGTTGGCAGGTTCGATCCTGGAGGCAAAGCCGTTATCGAGCGCGAGTTCCCCCTTGTTTTCATAGATCGTGCGCGCAAGCTCTTCCGCTGTCGTCGCCGGCATCTTTGATTGCGCCACCAGCAGCCACTGCAGACCGATCGTATCGAGGTCGTCATCGGGCATTTCCGGGGAAGAGGACAACATGCCTTTCGCCAGCGTTTCCTCCGAAATGCTCGGGTTCCGCCTCGCAAGCGTTGTTGCCTCGTCGATTGCGTTCAAGGTGAACTGGCTTCGCCTGGCATATTGCTCAAAACTCTTGTCCTTGACGATTGCCGAGGCGTGCGCGATGGCAACGACCGCGCCATAGCCTCCGGAGGAAAACAATTTGTCCAGCGTCGTATTCGGCGGCGCCATCCGGACCCGCGAGCTGGCCTCGGCATTGTCCGGGATTTCGAGGATGCTGCGGACAAAGGCGGCGTTGTTGTCGCCGTCGGCCAGCACCGCGATCTTTTTCTTCCTGAGATCAGCCAGCGATTTGATCTTCCTTGATCCCGGCGTGATCAACAGCACGACGTCATGCTCCAAAATCGCGAGCGCGCGCGCACGCGGCGGGACCTTGGCATCGGTGCGCAGCACGGCAAGATCGGCCTCCTTTCGGTCGAACCGTGACAGTGCTTTTGCATTGTCGGCGTTGGGCAGGATTTTCAGGCGCAATCGCGAAAAATTGTTCTTCAGCACGGCGTCGAGCCTGCCGGCGAAGCGCGCCTCGGGCCCGTTGGCATTACCGACGGCGAAGGTCAGCGTTTCGGAATTGCGCAACCAGGTCCGGCCACCCCAAACCGTCGCGACCGTCAGAATCACGGTCAGCATCGCAAACAGAAGCATCTGTCCGCGATTGCTGCCGACAAGACGCGTGAGCGCTGGCTTGTCTGCAGTTGGCGTTGGGACGCTCATGGCACACACCCGGGAACGGAAGGCATTTCGTCGCCATCAATGCGCAAAGGACCGCCTGAACCGCATCGTAAATACCTAAAAAGAAACGACAATTTTACCCTACCCGGATGATATCCGCCATGGGGCGGATTGCAAACATGCCGGTGCGGTAACCTTACCCGCGAACAGAGCCCCAGCATGCGGCCTATTCTGGTTCAATCACGCTCGCGTTTTTCGCGGTGTTTTTCGAGTTTCGCGCTGGTGCATTCCAGTCCGGGAGATGTCATAAAAGGGCATTACCGGATCGATTGTCCGGGTCTAACAAGAAGTCGCGCTGAACGCCTCCTGTGGTTTCCCTGCTATTCCAAGTGTCTTTCGAGGGCGTCAGCTTTGTGGTTTCCCCCCATGTCCGCGTCGGTTCCGGTAGGCGCGCTGATCGGATGGATGTTGCTTCTCACCGTCAAGCACGTCATCGCTGATTTCGTTCTTCAGAATTCCTGGATGGCCATTGGCAAGGACCAGAAGAAGGGATGGGCCCTTCCGCTGCTTGCACACTGCCTGGTGCATCTTGCAGTTGCAATGACGTTCATCCTGATCGTCGCGCCGCGTTTCTGGTTCGTTGCGCTGATCGATTTTGCCATCCACATCACTGTTGATCGCGCCAAGGGCTTCATCGCTGCGAGATGGGGCGTGACGCAGGAAAACCAGCATCCATGGTTCTGGACCCTGATCGGGGTCGACCAGGCGCTGCATCATCTGACGGGCTTCGGCCTGTCGATTTTCATGGCCGCGAATCCCTGATCGCTGCGGCGATCGGTTCGATCGAGCGCGGCCGGGGGAGCCGAAAAGGCTCCGACATCCAACCGGGGTTCAAGATGACAGAACAACCGCTCGCAAAAAGGACGATTGACGTGCTCGGTGTGCCCATGGCCTATCACGAGCGCGGCAAGGGAAGGCCGGTGCTCTTCCTCCATGGCAATCCGACCTCGTCCTATCTCTGGCGCGACGTCATTCCCGAGCTCGAAGGACTGGGCCGGCTGATCGCACCCGATCTCATCGGCATGGGCGATTCGGCGAAGCTGACCTCGCCCACACCCGACACCTACCGTTACGCAACCCACCGCAAATATCTCTGGGCCTTCATCGATGCCGTCATCGGTCCAACCGAATCCCTTGTGCTCGTCGTGCATGACTGGGGTTCGGCGCTCGGTTTCGACTGGTCCAACCATCATCGCGACCGGATCCGCGGCGTTGCCTACATGGAGGGGATCGTGAGGCCGATCGCCTCCTGGGATGAATGGAGCCCGTCGGCAACGCCGATCTTCCAGGGCTTTCGCTCCGACAAGGGCGAATCGATGATCCTTGACCGCAACATTTTCGTCGAACGGGTGCTGCCTGGTTCCGTGTTGCGGAAACTGAGCGAAGCCGAGATGTCGGAATATCGAAGGCCCTATCTGGCGCGCGAGGACCGCTGGCCGACGCTGACCTGGCCACGGCAAATTCCGATCGCAGGTAGCCCCGCCGATGTGGTGCAGATCGTCGCCGACTATTCGAACTGGATGGCGGAGAACGACATCCCAAAACTGTTTGTCAATGCCGAGCCCGGCGCAATCCTGGTCGGCAAGCCACGCGATTTCTGCCGAAGCTGGAACAATCAGACCGAAGTCACCGTCCCCGGCTCGCACTTCATCCAGGAAGATTCGGGGCCCGCGATTGGCCGGGCCATTGCGCATTGGATAAAGACACGAGGGCTCTGGAAAGCATGACAACGCGCGATCGTTGAAATGTCAGCTTTCCCGGGCAACGCCGGCGAGACCGGGCAAGACCGGGCATGACCGAGGCGCGGCCAAATCGACGCAATCGATCCAAATCGGACCCCGCACCTCCGCCCGAGATGCTTTGACGAGGCGGCAGCCGCTTGCGGCCAACGTCGGTTTTGGTCGCGATCCCGACCTCCATGGGCATGGACGGCCCTACAATGATACTGCTAATATTGCGAGGCTCTCGGTCTGTCGGTCGCCTGTGAAAAGCGCGGGGTCGCGATGCAGCAGATTGCAGACTGGCTTCAGATGCTTGGTCTCGGGCAATACGCGCACCGCTTTGCCGAGAACGACATCACCTTTGATCTTTTACCTGATCTGGCCGATCAAGACCTCGAAAAGATCGGCGTCGCGTCGCTCGGTCATCGGCGTTTGCTGTTGCGCGCGGTCTCCGAACTGAAGGGCGCATCGCCGCCTGCCACCGTGATGGCGGCACCTGTCGCTCCGAGCGACAATGCCGAGCGCCGGCAAGTCACGGTCCTGTTCTCGGACCTTGTCGGTTCGACAGCACTCTCGGCTCGCATGGATCCGGAAGACCTGCGGGAGGTCATTTCGGCCTATCAAAACTGCGTGGCCGAGACCGTGTGCCGCTTCGGCGGATTCGTCGCGAAATATTTGGGCGATGGCGTTCTGGTTTATTTTGGCTATCCGCAGGCTCACGAGGACGACGCGGAGCGGGCCGTGCGCGCGGGACTGGAGTTGGCGGCCGCTGTAGGGAGCCTGAAGACCCAGGCGCCACTGCAAACTCGTGTGGGCATTGCGACTGGACTGGTGGTTGTCGGCGACCTCGTCGGCTCCGGCGCTTCGCAGGAGCAAGCCATCGTCGGTGAGACACCGAACCTCACCGCTCGTTTGCAGGGAATCGCCGAGCCGAACCGCGTTGTCATTGCGGAGAGTACTCGCAAGCTCGTCGGCAACCTGTTTGAGCTCGAGGAACTCGGCGTGCAGGACCTCAAGGGCATCACGGGGCCGGTGCGGGCCTGGGTCGCGGTGCGGCCCTCTTCGGTCGAAAGCCGGTTCGAGGCCCTTCACGCTGCGGGTCTGACGGAGCTGGTCGGGCGGGAGGAAGAGTTCGAATTGCTTCAGCGGCGCTGGGTAAGAGCAAAGAGCAGCGAAGGCCAGGTCGTGCTCCTCTCCGGCGAACCCGGCATTGGAAAATCGCGGCTCTCGGCAGCCATGCTGGAGCGTGTCGCTGACGAGCCGCACACACGCCTGCGCTACTTCTGTTCGCCCCAGCACACCGACAGCGCGCTGTATCCGATCATCGGCCAGATGGAGCGTGCCGCCGGAGTGGTGCGCGACGATTCCACGCAACAAAAATTGGACAAGCTCGATGCAGTCCTGGCACAAACCTCGACTTCCAGTCAGGACGCCGCTCTTTTTGCCGAGATGCTGTCGCTCCCGAATGATGGGCGCTATCCGCCACTCGAATTGGTAACGCAGCAGCGCCGGCAAAGGACGTTGGAGGCGCTCACTGCGCAACTGGAAGCGCTGGCGCGGCAAAAGCCGGTGCTGATGATCTTCGAGGATGCGCAATGGGCCGATCCCACAAGCCTGGAGGCATTCGGGCGGGTGGTGGACCGCATACGCGAATTGCGTGTGCTGCTGCTGGTGACGTTTCGGCCGGAATTCCAGGCGCCGTGGATCGGTCGACCCTATGTCACGGCCCTTACCATCAATCGACTGACGCAGCGCGACGTCGGCGCGGTGATCGACCGCGTCGTCGGCAACAAGCTGCTGAGCGCGAGCATCCGCCAGGACATCATTGAACGTACCGATGGTATTCCGCTGTTCGTGGAGGAGATGACGAAGGCGGTGCTTGAGGCAGATGGCGAGGGCGCGGTCGAGAAGACGATTGCAACGGTGCCGTCTCCCGCGCGGGCAGTCCCTGCAAGCTTGCACGCATCGCTGATGGCGCGGCTCGATCGGCTCGGCGCGGCCAAGGAGGTGGCGCAGATCGGGGCCGCGATCGGACGGGAGTTCTCGCATTCCCTGCTGGCCGCAGTGGTGCGCAGGCCGGAGGCAGAACTGGGATCGGCGCTCGAGCGTCTCATCGCGGCCGGTCTGCTATTCCGGCAGGGCGTGCCACCCTATGCGAACTACCTGTTCAAGCATGCACTGGTGCAGGACGCGGCCTATGGCACGCTCTTGCGCGAGCCGAGACGGGCACTGCACGCCCGCATCGCCGATACGCTCGAGAGCCAGTTTGCAGAGATAGCCGAAAATCAACCCGAAGTGCTGGCGCGACATTGCACCGAAGCCGGACTGGTCGAGAAGGCTGCAGGACTATGGGGCAAGGCAGGACAACGCTCGCTGGAACGTTCAGCACTGGTCGAAGCGGTGGCGCAGATCAGCCGGGCACTGGGCCAGACTGCATCCTTGCCCGCTACGCCTGAGCGCCGTCGCGAGCGGATAAGGCTTCAAGTCGCAATCATCACCCCTCTCGTCCACGTCAAGGGACAAGCGGCGCCGGAAATCAAGGAGGCCGCGGAGCGGGCACGGCTCTTGATCGAACAAGCCGAAGCAGTGGGAGAGTCCCCCGAAGACCCGCTGCTGTTGTTTTCGGTCCTCTATGGATTCTGGGTCACCAATTACGTCGCGTTCAACGGCGAGGTGATCCGCGAGCTTGCGGCGCAATTCCTGGCGCTGGCGCAGAAGCAAGCGGCCACGGTGCCGCGGATGATCGGGCATCGTCTGATGGGTCAGTCGCTTGCTCATTGCACCGGAGACGTCGCGCAAGGCCGCGAGCACTACGATCAGGCGATGGCGCTCTACGATCCCTCACGGCATCGCCCGCTGGCCGCGCGATTTGCCCAGGATGTCGGGGCGGCGATCCTGTGTTATCGATCCTTCGCGCTGTGGTTGCTCGGCTATCCCGAGGCTGCCGTCAGGGACATCGACGCAAGCGCTCAAGGATGCGCGGGACATCGGCCACGCCGCGACGCTGATGTATACGCTCGGTCATGCGCAACTCACTCACATCCATTGTGGAAATTACGCGACAGCAAACGCACTTTCAGATGAACTTGTCGCGTTGGCAGACGAGAAGGGCGCGCCGCTCTGGAAGGCTTTGGGCCTGATGGGTCGGGGTCTGTTGCTTGGGCTGACCGGCCAAGGCCGCAGATGCGGTCGAGACGATCACGTCTGGACTGACCGCGTGGCGTTCAACGGGGGCGACGTTGTGGATGCCCTTGTGCCTGCCGCACTTGGCGCGGGCGCATGCGGAGCGTGGGCAGTGCGAAAAGGCTCGGCGTTGCATCGACGACGCGATGTCGGCTGTTGAAACCACCGGGGAAAGATGGTGCGAGCCAGAAGTTCATCGAATTGCCGGAGATGTCGAGCTCATGTCGCAGAGGCCGGATGCGGCGAAAGCACAGGCCCATTTTGATCGCGCTCTGACGATTTCGCGGGCGCAGCAATCGAAGTCACTGGAACTGAGGGCGTCAACGAGCATGGCGCGGCTTTGGCGCGATCAAGGCAGGCAAGACGAGGCTCGCGCACTGCTCGCTCCACTATATGGGTGGTTCGCGGAGGGCTTCGACACACTCGACCTGAAGCAGGCCAAAACCCTGCTCGATGCACCGGCGTAAAGCCTGGCGGAACAGACCAGATTTACGCTGCCGTACCTATTTGCCACACTCGTCTCCACGGAGGAGACCAATTGAGGGAGGATGAAAATGGCGGAATTGACCGGTGGTTGTCTGTGCGGCCAAATCAAGTACACGGCGAATGCAGATCCGGTTTTCGTCGGGGTGTGCCACTGCACGCACTGTCAGAGGCAAACTGGAACGGCCTTCTCCGTCCTTGTCGGAATTCCGAAATCGGCGATGTCGGTCCAGGGACAGGTCAAGACATTCCACGACACCGGCGACAGCGGCCAACCGGTGGAGCGCAACTTTTGTCCGGAGTGCGGATCTCCAATCTTTTCGGATGTCGCCGCCATGCCGGGCATCGCCTTTATCAAAGCCGGCACTCTGGACGACACGACTTGGCTCGATCCTAAACTGCACGTCTATTGCGACAGCGCTGAGCGTTGGACGCCCATACCCGAGAGCAGTCAAAGATTTGCAAAGATGCCCGCTTAGCCGAGAGTATTGCGCCGTCCGATCCAGTCTGCAGTGCAGCGAATTGCCGCCGCTGCGCGAAGGGTCGCGTATCGAGGCGCGAAATCGACCTTGATCCCGGCCGCAGCAGTGTGGCTTTTTGCGCTGGACCGGGCTCCGGGGGGGGGCGATTGCATTTGGGACCAGAGGACGTTGGCGCGACGTTCCAGGTCGTCATGGCCGGGCATAGCCGTTCGAAGAACGGCGTCGCTTCCGCTCGCCTATGCCCGGCCATCCACGTCTTTGCTGCATCAACGAAGGTAAAACGTGGATGCCCCGGCACAATGGGCCTGTGCTCGGGCCGGCGAAGCCGGACCCGAGTGCCGGGCATGACGGTTTGGTGGGAGCGGGTGCTTCTGAATGCAACCAAAGCGTTCGGCTGTGATTTCTGCCATCCCCGATAGAGGAGCGTGGCGAATCACCCGCACTGTCGGCTTCCCCGTTCATTTTCAAGGCTCTTTGGACAACTGCCTGGAGGAGTGGTTAACCTTTCGTTAGAAGGTCGCATTGCATCCTCAGCATCGGGGGACATGCCGATGTTTTCAAGCCGCGACGCCTTCGAGAACGATTTCTGCCCGGTCCGAGACGAATTGCTCGGAGAAATGTACCGCGCCAACGAGAACGGTTTGCCGCAGCTGGTGGCGAGCGTTTCGCCCGATGTTCGGGCGATGCTGGCACTGTTTTGCTATCGCAGAAGCCACCTCTATTCGCTTGCGCTCACCATCGCTGCAAGCTGCAGCGAACACGAACTGGTTCATTTCGGCGGTCGCGTCGGCTCTACTCTCCACGCGCTGTCCCGCGAACCGGCCGCGCGCGCCGCGCCGTCATCATCCTTCGGCAACCGCAAGCCGATCACGCTCTCCACCAAGCCGCTCTCGACCTTCACGCCGCTCGAGGACGCTTCCGATGAAGCGGACGATCTCGACAAGGAGTACGCCGAATTCGCCAAGGCCGTAACGGCGTAGATTCGCAAGACCCGGGACAAGGTCACGGCAGCGACGGCAAGCCGTGTCGCCGACGCGCAAGGTTACACTCGGCATCGCCGGGCATGCAGACACGGCACACTTCCGGGCGAACCGCGTAGATCGTGCATGCGGTTGCAAAGCCGACGCGGCCGGACAGGGCGGAACACCGGTCGCCGGCACAGCGCATGCCGGATTTCGTCTCGTTGACGAGATGTTCCGGGATCAGTTCGAGCGCTGCGTCCTCTTCGGTCGAAAAGCGCGGCCAGTTCCGCGAATACGAGCAACAGGCTCCGCACGCCTGGCAGGGACTTTGGCCGCGGATGATGGTTGGCTCGCCGATTTCCATGCCGAGGTTTTAGCGCGGAACGGCCTCATTGGCCAATTCGCGTGTCATATATTTCAGACGTTGCTGGGATGTTCCCACACCAGGCTTCGTCGCCATTTCGCCCTGAGCAAATCGCGCCGCTCGGGATATTTCTCCTCGAGATAGACCGCATCGACGACGCGGTCGGTCCGAAAGCTGCGGAAGTCCCGGCGCAATTCGCACCAGGCTGCAAGCAGCCTTACAGCTTCGAGATAACCGATCGCAATCGGCCAAACCGTGCGTTCGCTGTCGCGGCCTTGTTCGTCGCGATAACGCAGTGCGATTTTCTTGCCCTCGTGAATTTGCGTCCGCGTCCGCGCCATGTCGATGCGGTCGGCTTGCTTGCGCCAGGTGGGATTGGCACGGCTTGCCGGCTCGAGCACAAAGGGGCGCAGGCGTTCGGGCACGGTATCGGCGATCTTTGCGATCAGGTCGGCCGCCGCACGGGACAATACGTCGTCGGCATGGCTTGCCACCCATTGCGCGCCGAGGACGGCCGCCTCGATCTCGTCGGGCGTAAGCATCAACGGCGGCAGGTCGAATCCCTTTTCCAGAATGTAGCCCATCCCGGCCTCGCCCCGGATCGGCACGCGCTGGTCCATCAGGGTCGCGATGTCGCGATAGATCGTTCGCTTCGAGGTTTCGAGCTCGGCGGCGATCGCATCCGCCGTCAGCGGCTTTCGGGTGCGACGAAGCACCTGAATGATCTGGAACAGACGGTCTGCGCGTCGCATGGCGTCTCTCGCATTTTTTCATGAGGCCGCCATTCGATGCTGACAGCATGTTGGCAGCAGGTGGCAAGTATAACGGGACAACATTCAAACGGAGAGGATTTTATCCATGATCATCATTTACGGCCTCGACCTCTGGGTCACGATGTCGCCGCTGCTGACACCACGGTGGCAGCAGGGGGTGGCTAGTCTGAAGCGCCTGCTCGGGAAATCGGGAGCGCTTTCGTGATCATTCTCTATGGCTTCGGCCCCGGATTTGGCCTGCCGGAAATCAGCCCCTTCGTGACCAAAACGGAAGTCCAGCTCAAGATGGCAGGCCTCCCCTATCGCAAGGAAAGGGCGAGGCCCACCGCCTCGCCCAAGGGGCAGTTGCCCTTCGTCGAGGACGACGGCGAGGCGATTGCCGATTCCACTTTCATCCGCGCGCACCTTGAAGGCAAGTATGGCTTCGACTTCGATGCTCCGCTCAGTCTGCAGGATCGAGCCCGGGCCTGGGCGTTCGAACGCCTGATCGAGCATCACCTTTATTGGGCCATGGTCGGAGCACGCTGGGTTGACCCGGAGAATTTCGCCAAGGGACCGGCGCATTTCTTCGATGCTGCGCCGGAACATTTGCGCGAGAAGCTTCGCGAGGACGCGCAATTTCGTGTCGCCGAAAATTATCTCTTGAGCGGTCTCGGGCGCCACGCCCCGGACGAGGATATCGACCTTGCAGTTCGCTCGTTGTTTGCGCTTTCGGTCCAGCTTGGAGACAAGCCTTATCTGATGGGTAATTCACCCTGCGGCACCGATGCCACCGCGTTTGGTGCGCTTGGTGGAATTCTCACGCCGTTCTTTTCATCGCAACTGCGGGCGCGAACCGAGCGGTTCGAAAATCTCACCGCCTATGTCGACCGCATGATGCAGCAATATTATCCGGACTTTGCCTGGGCACCGCTCGGGCAGGCGGCCTGAGCGGTGCATGCAGCTCTCGCGTTGCGCAAGCGGCGACGATATTTTGGTCAAACGTCACGAAGACGGGCTGGAGGCGGTCTGGCTCCTCAGCGCGGCCAGCTCCGCCTCCAGTTCCGCGATGCGCTCATCGCGCGAGGAGAGCGCGGCGGCGACATCGGCGGAATCGAACTTCTGCGGAATATGCTGCGGGCAATTGGTGTCCCAAGCGGCCAGGCGGAACACAATGACTTGCTCGGGACGAGCCTTGTAGCCCTGCGGCATCAATGATCTCAGAAGCGCGGGATCGTCGTCGACGACGCGCGCTTCACCCCAAAGCTTCACCCGGCGGCGGTGAGCGTAGTCCATCACGAAGATGTAGGCCTGGGCATTTTCAGACAAATTGCCCAGTGAAATGTATTGCCGGTTGCCGCTGTAATCCGCAAACGCGAGCGTGTTCTTGTCCAGAACCTTGATGAAGCCTTTCGGCCCGCCGCGATGCTGAATATAGGGCTGACCGCTGGAGGACGCGGTCGCAAAATAGAAGCTGTTTACGTCTGCCAGAAAGGCGGCGAGATTCTCGTCGATTTCAGTGCGCCAGCCGCCTCGCTCCTCGACGCGGGCATAGGTCTCGCGTGATCCCTTGCGAGCCTGGACGGTTTTCACGGCCGGTGTGAAGGCTACGTCACTGGAATAGGAGCGGGCGTCTGACATCGAAAATTCCCTAAGCGCTCAGCCCCCCGGCCCCGCGAAGATACGGCGCACCCGGATGAGGGGTGCGCCGTACCGGCCCTATGGCCCTATGCTGCTGCTGCCTTGGAAGTCACGACCGGGAAGTCGATCGCGGCCCTTCCGACGACATTGGCGTAATTGGTCAACGTGTTCAGCGCGACATGCATCACGATCTCGATGATCTGCGCGTCGCTATAGCCGGCGTTTTTGACGGCCTTGAGGTCGGCGTCCGCGACGTGTCCGCGTGTCCGAACGACCTCTTTGGCGAAGTGCACTGCCGCGGCGGCTTTCGGGTCAGTCGATCCGCCATCGCGATTGGCGATCATTTCCGCTTCGGAAAGCTTGATGAGGTTCTTGCCGATATAGGTGTGAGCCGACAGGCAGTAGTCGCAGCCGTTGCTTTCGGCCACCGCAAGCGCGAGCCGCCCACGGGTAGCGGGATCGAGCTGACCCTTTCCGAGGGCGCCGCTCAGCGCGAGAAAGCCTTCGAGCGAAGCTGGGCTGGTGCCAATCAGGCGAAAGGCGTTCGGCACCAGGCCGAACTGCTTTTCGACAGCTTGCAGCAGCGGCTGGGAGGCAGCCGGGGAATCCGCAATCGAGGCTGGAATGGGAAGGGCGGTCATGGCCAAGTTCCTTTGTGCGTGTGTTTCTAACGCGAGCAACCACTCGCTGCACACTTCATATGATTTCCGGTTGTTCTGGGACAATCAGCGCGATTGACATTTTATTATTGCAGCATATGAAATAATGCTATGGATCGAATTGACGCCATGCAGGCTTTTGTGGCGGTCGCTGACCTCGAGGGTTTTGCACCGGCCGCGCGCAAGCTTGGACTTTCGCCGTCAGGTGTAACGAGGTTGGTCTCTGCGCTGGAGGAGCGGTTGGGGGCGCGCCTGTTGCAGCGGACGACGCGATCGGTTGCGCTGACGGATGCCGGTTCGCGTTACCTGGAGCGTGCGCGGCGAATTCTCGCCGACGTTGAAGAGGCCGAAGGCGCCGCCGAGGGCGAACGACAGTCGCCTCGTGGAAGACTGGTGGTGTCGGCCCCGGTCGGATTTGGACGCCTGCACGTCAGTCCAGTGATGTCGGAATATCTGAAGCGTTATCCGGAAGTTTCAGCCGAATTGCGGTTGTCGGATCTTACCGTCAACCTGGTGGATGAGGGGGTCGACGTTGCGGTCCGGATTGGTCATCTCCCCGATTCTAGTCTGGTGGCGCGCCATGTCGGCCAGGTGCGGCGCATCGTGGTGGCTTCCCCCGGTTATCTCGACAAGCACGGGGAGCCGGAATCGCCCGAGGCCGTCATGTACCACCAGACCATCCAGTTCAGTGCCCTGTCAGCGTCCGGCTGGCGTTTCCTGAAGGACGGTCACGAGCTTCGCATCGCCCCGACGCCACGGCTGATCACCAACAGCTCGGACGCTGCGACCCAGTACGCCGTGCAGGATGGTGGTCTGACGCGGGTACTGGCCTATCAGGCCGCAGACGAGATCAAGGACGGCCGTTTGAAGGTCGTGCTCAAGAAGTTCGAGGAGCGGCCTTTGCCGATCCATGTCGTCTACCCGACCTCCCGCCTGCTGTCGGCAAAGGTGCGGACCTTCATCGATCTGGTGCTCGAAATCAGCAATTGGGATTTCGCCGGCTGAATTCCTTACGCCGTCTTGCTGAGCACGCGGAACGTTCCATTCGCGCGCGCGATGACGGCGTCGTCGGCTTTGACAAGACATCGCGCAAAGCAGATCGTGCTGCCGGTCTTGATTACGTCCGTCTCGACCGTGAGCCACTGCCCGATCCGGGCACTGCTGATGAAATCAATGGACATGCTGACCGTCACCAGCGAATGAGCGCCGCGCAGCTTGTGGCCGCAACTGTGCCCCATGGCCTTGTCGGTCAGCGCAGCAATCAACCCGCCATGGACGAAGCCGCGCGCGTTGGTATGCGGCGTGTCCAGCCGAAGGCCCAGGATGATCGCGTCAGGCGTTTGCTTCGAATAGATCGGCTCCCAGGGATCGGTGAGGGGGCTGCGCCGGGTTTGGCGTTCGAATCCCTCGGGGATATCGGAAGCGATCATGGCGGGCTCTTTGCGCGAGGTCTTGCCGTACCCATTGAGCGCCAACGCAGGCCGGATTGCACCGCCTACAAAGTTTAAAACGGGTTTTGACCCACCTTCGTCATCGCCAGGAGCGAACAGCGACGAAGCGATCCAGCGTCATTTTGTAAACCTTGATTGCCTCGCGGAACCTGTCATCGGGCGCGCATTCGCGCGATACCCGGTGGCTCGCAAGGACGACTTACGCCTCAATACGGCAAGCCGACGTAGTTTTCCGAAAGCGAGGTCATCGCTGCCTTGGAACGGGTTACATAATCGAGTTCTGCGAGCTGGATTCGCGCGCCGAAAGTCCCGGTGTCGGGAAATTTGTGGAGCATGGACGTCATCCACCATGAAAAGCGCACCGCCTTCCAGACCCGCGCCAGCGCCTTATCGGAATAATGGTCGATGCCGGCGGACGACTTTTCGTCGTAATGCTCGCCAAGGGCGAGGGCCAGATAATGGGCGTCGCTGGCCGCGAGGTTCAGCCCCTTGGCGCCGGTCGGCGGCACGATATGGGCGGCGTCACCGGCCAGGAACATCCGCCCGAATTGCATCGGCTCGGCGACGAAGCTGCGCAGCGGCGCGATGCTCTTTTCGATCGAAGGTCCGGTGACGAGCTTGTCTGCGGCCTCCGAATCGAGCCTTCGCTTCAACTCGTCCCAGAACCTGTCGTCCGGCCATTGATCGATCTGATCGTCGAGCGGGCATTGCACATAATAGCGGCTGCGCCGCGTCGAGCGCATGGTGCAAAGGGCAAAACCCCTCGCATGGTTGGAATAGATCAGCTCGTGGCTGACCGGCGGGGTATCGGACAGAATTCCCAGCCAGCCGAACGGATAAATCCGTTCAAAGGTCTCGATCGCGGAAGGCTTCACGCTGGCGCGACTTATCCCGTGGAAGCCGTCGCAACCCGCGATGAAGTCGCAGTCGATTTGGCCGATCGCGCCGCCCTTGACGTAACTGACACGCGGATGATCGGTATCGAAGTCGAGCGGCTGGACATGTTCGGCCTCATAGATCGTGGTCAGGCCAGCCGCCTGCCGGGCATTCATCAGGTCGAGCGTCACCTCGGTCTGGCCGTAGATCATCATGGTCTTGCCGGTGGCCTCTTTCAAATCGATCCGGTGCCGGCCGCCTGCGAATGCGAGTTCGATACCCTCGTGCACGAGACCTTCGTCGTGGGCACGCGCTCCCGCGCCGACTTCGTCGAGGAGTGCGACTGTGCCCTCTTCAAGGAGCCCTGCGCGAATGCGGCCAAGCACGTATTCGCCGGTGTGACGTTCGAGAATTACATTGTCGATGCCGTAAGTGTGCAACAACTGCCCGAGCAGCAATCCAGCGGGCCCTGCGCCAATGATTGCTACTTTTGTTCGCAATGCCTGCTCCCTGGGACCATTATAGTCCTGAACCTGATCGGTTCACGATCGTCGCCGACCGGCTTGCGCTGGTAATTATATCATATAACAATATCTGCAAAGGGCCGCGAAGTCCTGAAATCCGGAGGGGAGACGATGTCGGTAAGGAAAGCGCTTCTGGCGCTGCTTGTGGGGGGCCTCGTGTCGCCTGCGATGGCACAGGAGAAGACCTTCGAACTGAAGCTGTCGCATTGGATACCGGCGTCGCATCCCCTGCAAAAGGCGCTGGAAGATTGGGGCGCTGCGGTCGAGAAGCAGTCCGGCGGCACCGTCAAATACAAGGTCTTTCCCGCCCAGCAGCTCGGCAAGGCTTTCGACCACTACGACATGGCGCGCGACGGCATCGCCGACGTGGCCTATGTCAATCCGGGCTATCAGCCCGGCCGCTTCCCGATCATTGGCGCCGGCGAACTTCCCTTCCTGATGTCGGATGCCAAGGGCGGCTCGATGGCGCTGGATGCCTGGTACCGGAAATATGCCGAGAAGGAGATGAAGGACGTTAAATTCTGCCTCGCCTTCATTCACGCGCCGTCTTCCTTCCACTCGCGCACGAAGAAGATCGTCGTGCCCGAGGACATCAAGGGCATGAAGATCCGTCCCGCCGACGCAACGATCGCAAATTTCGTGACCCAGCTCGGCGGCACCAACGTGCAGTCATCGGCTCCGGAAGTCCGCGACATCATCGAACGCGGCGTCGCCGACGCCGTTACTTTCCCCTGGGGATCGCTGGTGCTGTTCGGCATCGACAAGGTGACGAAATATCACATGGATGCGCCGCTCTATGTCACGACATTCGTCTTTGTCATCAACAAGGACAAGTACAGCCAGATGTCCGAGCGGCAGAAGAAGGCGATCGACGACAACTGCACCACCGAGGCCGCCGGTCGCGTCGGCGAACCATGGGGCACGTTCGAAGACGCCGGTCTCGACAAGGTGAAGGCGGAGGCTGGCCAAGAGGTCTACCAGTTGACGGCGGAGCAGACCGCTCGGTGGAAGAAGGCGTCGGAGCCGCTGATCAAGACCTGGGCCGATGGTGTCAGGAGAACCGGGACCGATCCGGACGCGGCTATCGCCGAATTGCGCGCCTCGCTCGCGAAATACAACGCCTTGACCCAATAGAACTCCGCTGCCAACGACAACGCGGCGCAAGATTTCGCCGCGTTCTCTCGCCTTTCAACCCCTGCCGGCTGACTGGATTTTCGAAATGAAGCGCAGCTCCATGGATCGTTTCATCGATACGATCGAATGGATTGCGGCCGGATTCGTCGGCATCGTCGCCGCCAATATTTTCGTCGCGGTTTTGCTGCGCAATCTTTTCAACTATTCGATCCCGGATTCCTTTGATATCGGACGTTTGCTGCTCGGCATCCTGATCTTCTGGGGAATTGCCGCCACCAGCTATCGCGGCACCCACATCACCGTGGACCTGGTCTGGGGCAATGTGAGTGCGAAATACCAGCGCGTGATCGATGTGTTTGCCACTTCGGTGCTGTTGTTCGTGGTGACGGTGCAGACGTGGACGCTGTTCGACAAGGTGCGCGGCACTTACAACGACCATGTCACCACCTTCGACATGCACATGCCGACCTGGCCATTCTTCGCGGTCGCGTGGGCCGGCGACGTTTCGGCCGTTGTTCTGATAGCGATCCGCACCTATCGCCTGATCTTCCATCCGGAAGAAATGCACGACCCCAGGGTAAAGGGGACGGAATGAGCGCGGCATGAGCACCGATGCGGTCGCGGTCCTCGGATTCGTCGCGCTGTTTGCGCTGATGCTGCTGCGCGTGCCGGTCGGCATGGCGATGGGCCTGGTCGGCGTTTCGGGCTTCAGCTATCTGGTCGGCGGCACGCCGGCGCTCAAGCTGGTCGGCCAGACCTCGATGCGCACGGTGACCGACTACACGTTTGGCGTCATCCCGATGTTCCTCTTGATGGGTACGTTCGTGAGCAATTCGGGCATGAGCCGCGATCTGTTCCGTGCCGCCAACGGCTTTGTCGGCCATTTGCGCGGCGGTCTCGGGATCGCGACCGTCGCGGCGTGCGGCGGCTTTGCCGCGATCTGCGGATCGTCGGTGGCGACCGCCGCAACCTTCTCGGCGGTCGCCTATCCCGAAATGCGCCGTTTCGGCTATCCGCAATCCTTTGCAACAGGGGTGATTGCCGCCGGAGGAACGCTCGGAGCCATGCTGCCGCCTTCGACGGTGCTCGCGGTCTACGGCATCATCACCGAGCAGGATATCGGCAAGCTGTTCATTGCGGGCATCGTTCCGGGCCTGCTGGCAATGACCATGTACATGGTCACCATCGCGCTGATCGGCTATTTTCGCCCCGGTTTTCTGCCGAAGGGATCATACACGACCTGGCGCGAGCGTTTCGAAGGTTTGAAGGATATCTGGGCGCCGGTGCTGTTGTTCATATTCGTCATTGGCGGGCTTTACGGTTTGCCGTTCCTGCCGCGCTTCACCCCGACCGAGGCAGGCGGCGTCGGCGCCACCGGCGCTTTCCTGATCGGCGTGCTCACGGGACGACTGGACAAGGACAAGGTTCTTGCCTCGCTGCTGCAGGCGACGCGCACGGCGGCTGCGGTCTTTACAGTGCTGATCGGCGCCCTGATCTTCGGATATTTCCTTACCGTGACGCAGACCCCGCAAAAGGTGACGGAATTCCTCACAGGGCTGGGTCTGGGCAGCTACGGCGTGCTTGCCCTCATCATGGTGATGTATCTGGTGCTTGGTTGCCTGATGGACGCGATGGCGATGATCATCCTGACGGTGCCGATCATCTTTCCGGTCATCTCCCATCTCGGCTTCGATCCGATCTGGTTCGGCGTGATCATCGTGATGACGGTGGAACTCGGCCTCATCCATCCGCCGGTCGGCATGAATGTTTTCGTCATCAAGAGCGTCGTCAAGGACGTTTCATTCACAACGATCTTCAAGGGCGTGATCCCGTTTGTCGCCACCGATATCGTTCGACTGGTTATTCTGATTGCATTTCCATTGCTGGCGACCTGGTTGCCGCAACACATGATGGCCCGCTAAATCCGTCCCCGCGAACGAGTAGGTTCGGGTGATCCATGGAACCCGCGCTTCGCACCAGATACGTCTTCACCGCCCATTCGGCAGCGCGACATCGGCTGGCGATACCGGAATTGCGAGCCAACGAGTCGCCGCGAAATGCGCGCCCGATGACACGCGTCTTGCCGTCGTTGCGAGCGCAAGCGAAGCAATCCATCGCGAGACCGTACAAGATGCCAGATGGATTGCCTCGTCGCTTGCGCTCCTCGCAATGACGACCATGGTCCCGCTTCCTCCCATCATTGCGAGCGCAAGCGAAGCAATCCATCGCGAGACCGAACAAGGTGCCAGATGGATTTCTTCGTCGCTTACGCTCCTCGCAATGACGACCATGGTCCCGCTTCCTCCCGTCATTGCGAGCGCAAGCGAAGCAATCCATCGCGAGACCGTGCAAGATGCCAGATGGATTTCTTCGTCGCTTACGCTCCTCGCAATGACGAACCCCGGTCCGCGTCTTGCCGTCATTGCGAGCCAACGGGTCCGCGCAAAGCGCGGCCCGATGACAGGCTCCGCGAAGCAATCCATCGCGAGACCGAACAAGGTGCCAGATGGATTGCTTCGTCGCTTACGCTCCTCGCAATGACGACCATGGTCCCGCTTCCTCACGTCATTGCGAGCGCAAGCGAAGCAATCCATCGCGAGACCGTACAAGATGCCAGATGGATTGCTTCGTCGCTTATGCTCCTCGCAGTGACGAACCCTGGTCCGCGTCTTGCCGTCATTGCAATGACGGCATCCGAGCAGGCTTGTTGACTCTCCCCATGTTAGTTATAAAACATAACTATTCTGCACCGGAGCCGAAAGCCCACGGGAAAGCAAAGCCAACCCGATATGAGCGCCAAGCCCGATATTTCTGCGCTCGCATCTGCGCCCGGCGGCAGGGCATTTCCCCTGCGCCGGATTGCGTTCGGCGATCCGGATGTGTCGATCGATCGCCGCGCGGATGGCACCATCTATCTGCGACCCAGGCGGGAACTCGGCGAATATCCGGTTCGGCTGACCGACCGCCTGCTGCACTGGGCGGATGTTGCGCCCGATCGCATCTTCATGGCCGAGCGTGACCCAGGTGGCGGATGGCGGCAGATCAGTTACGCGGAGTTGCGTGCGGCCTGCCGGCATATCGCTTCCGGCCTGCTGGCGCGCGGCCTGTCGGCGGAGAAACCGGTCGTCATTCTCTCCGGCAATTCGATCGATCATGCGCTGGTCGCGTTCGGTGCACTTTACGCTGGCGTTCCCTTCTGCCCGGTGTCGCCGGCCTATTCGCTGATATCGAAAGACTACGGCAAACTTTCCTATCTCATGCAGCTTTTGACGCCGGGGCTCGTCTTCGCCGACGACGCCGATAAATTCGGCGGCGCGCTTGAGGCCACGGTCGCCCCGGGAACCGAAATCGCCGTGGCTTGCGGTGCGCTACGCCGCCGCGATGTGACGCTGCTTGCCGAATTGATGGCAACGCCGCTGCATCCTGCCCTCGATGCGGCGCATCAGGCGATCGGCCCGGATACGATTGCCAAATTTCTGCTGACCTCCGGCTCCACCGGCAATCCGAAGGCGGTCATCAACACCCAACGGATGATCTGCGCCAACCAGGTCATGATCCGCGAAACCATGGCCTTCCTGAAGGAGCAACCGGTGATCGTCGACTGGCTGCCGTGGAACCATACCTTTGGCGGCAATCACAATATCGGGCTGACGCTTTATAATGGCGGGTCGATGTATCTCGACGCCGGCAAGCCGATGCCCGGCGGCATCGAGGAGACCGTGCGCAATCTGCGCGAAATCTCGCCCACGGTCTATTTCAACGTGCCAAAGGGATATGAGTCCCTGTTGCCTTACCTGCGGGATGACGCCGCGCTGCGCGCCCGGTTTTTCCGGAAGCTGCAGGCGATGTTCTTCTCGGGCGCGGCGCTCTCGCCCCACGTCTGGAGCAGCCTCGATGAACTTGCCGTGCAGGAGACGGGTTTTCGCGTACCCGTCCTGACTGGCCTTGGCGCCACCGAGACGGCGCCATTCTTCATGTCGGCCAATCCCCGCTCAAGCCGCTCCGGCCATGTCGGTCTTCCGGTCCTTGGCAACGAGGCGAAGCTCGTTCCCGCCAACGGCAAGCTCGAAGTGCGCGCACGGGGGCCAAACGTCACGCCGGGTTACTGGCGGCAGGACGAGCTGACCTCGACCGCGTTCGACGACGAAGGTTTTTACAAGTTCGGGGATGCGATCAGGCCTGTCGTCGCGGATGATCTTTCCCAAGGCTTCGACTTCGACGGTCGCATTGCCGAGGATTTCAAACTGGCGAGCGGCACCTGGGTCAGCGTTGGCCCGCTGCGTGCCAAATTCATCGCCGCCTGTGCGCCACTGGTACGCGACGTCGTGATCGCCGGGATCAACCGTGACGAGATCTCGGCGCTCGTCGTGCTCGATCTCGACGGCTGCCGACTGATCAATCCGACGCTGCCGTTCGACGACATCGCCGTTACCGCGGCCGATCCCTTGATCCGTCAGGCGTTTCGCCAGCGATTTGTGAAATTCGTTGCATCGGCGACCGGCTCCTCCACGCGGATCGCCCGTGCGCTTGTTCTCGACGCGCCGCTGTCGATCGACCGCGGCGAGGTTACCGACAAGGGCTCGATCAACCAGCGCGCGGTGCTCGATCACCGCAAGCATCTGATAGAAACGCTCTATTCGTCTCGGCCTGGGGCGGATGTGATAATGCCTTGACAACGGGCCGATTTCGGGGAGGAAGCCATGCAGTTGAAAGATCAGGCCGCTATCGTCACCGGTCTGCCGCAGGAGGCGCAGGATTCCCTTGCCGCCGCTATTCCGTTTCCGCACCGCCCCGGCGATGCGGACGAATTCGCCTCACTGGCGATGCACATGATCGACAATCCCTATCTCAGCGGCGAAGTGGTCCGTCTCGACGCCTCGCTTCGCATGGCGCCGCGCTAGGCGATCCGATGTTCGTTCACCGCAGGGATGTCCAGATCCAGTGGGGCGATTGCGATCCCGCCAACATTGTCTATTACCCGCGTTACTTCGAGATGTTCGATGACTCGACCTCGATCATGTTCGAGGCGGCCGGCTTCTCCAAGCAGGACATCGTCAGGAAATATGGTCTGGTCGGCATTCCCATGGTGGAGACGCGGGCGAAATTCCACATCGCCTCGACCCACGGCGACTGGATCACGATCGAAAGCCGGATTGAAAATTTCGGGCGTTCGAGCTTCGAGGTAACGCACAGGGTCTTCAAGGGCGATGCGCTGGCGATCGAAGCATTCGAGAAGCGGGTGCTGGTCGGTCGCCACCCGGACGATCCAGATCGGCTGAAATCGGCGCAAGTGCCGGAGGAAATCGTCGCCAAATTCATGAACGGCTGAGGGCAGGGAACCGCTGACGAGTTGATCGCCAGCCAGGCTCGCTACCAAAGGCTACTCAATTATTTGGCCGAGTTGTGGTCTACACTGCAGATAAAGCCCAAGGGAGGAATGCATGAGAAAGTTGTTTCTGTCCGCTATCGCCGTGACGGCATTCGCACTGCCGGCACTTCCTGCAGGCGCACAGACCAATGAGATCACCATCGGCATCTCCATTACCACCACCGGGCCGGCGGCAGCGCTCGGCATTCCCGAGCGCAATGCGCTTGATTTCGTGCCGAAGGAAATCGGCGGGGTCCCGCTCAAGGTGATCGTTCTTGATGACGGCGGCGACCCCACGAATGCCACGACCAATGCGCGGCGCTTCGTCACCGAATCCAGGACCGACATCATCATGGGATCGTCGACGACGCCGCCGACCATTGCCGTTTCCAACGTCGCCAACGAGGCGGGCGTTCCTCATCTTGCGCTCGCGCCATTCCCGGTGACGCCGGAACGTGCGAAATGGTCGGTCGTGCTGCCGCAGCCGGTGCCGATCATGGGCAAGGTGCTGTACGAGCACATGAAAGCCCACAATGTCAAAACCGTCGGATATATCGGCTATTCCGACTCCTATGGCGACCTCTGGTTCAACGACTTCAAAACCCAGGCGGTGCCGATGGGCATGACGCTGGTCGATGAAGAACGCTTTGCGCGTCCGGATACCTCGGTCGCCGGACAGGTCTTGAAGCTCGTCGCGGCCAATCCCGATGCAGTCCTCGTCGGCGCGTCGGGGACTGCGGCGGGCCTGCCGCAATCGGCGTTGCGCGAACGCGGTTACAAGGGCCTGATCTACCAGACCCACGGAGCCGCCAGCATGGATTTCATCCGCATTGCGGGACCTGCGGCGGAGGGTGTGATCATGGCCTCCGGTCCGGTCATGAATCCCGAGGGCCAGGCGGACAGCGCGCTCACCAGGAAGCCGGGCCTTGCGCTGAATACGGCGTACGAGGCCAAGTATGGCCCCAACAGCCGCAGCCAGTTCGCCGGGCATGCCTACGACGCGTTCGAGGTTCTCAAGCGCGTCATTCCGACCGCGTTGAAAAGCGCCAAGCCCGGCACGCCGGAGTTTCGCGAGGCAATCCGTCAGGCTTTCCTGAGCGAACACGAAATCGCCGCCAGCCAGGGCGTCTACAACTGGACCGAAAAGGATCGCTCCGGCCTTGACGATCGCTCGCGCATCATCCTCACCGTCAAGGACGGCAAGTACGTGCCGGCGATGTGAGACCGCACAAGGGAGGGATGGGGTTCGCAGCCCAAACGGCAAGAGCGAACTAGATCGCGGCCGCGTCTGCCTGCGCCAACCCCAGATAGCTCGCCGCGACGCGCTCGTTGCTCGCGACGTCCTTGGCTGCTCCATGCAATACGAACTCGCCGAGCTCCATCACATAGGCCCGGCCGGCGATCTGCAGCGCGGCCTTTGCATTCTGCTCGACCAGCAGAACCGAGACGCCGCCTGAGCGCAGCTCACCGATGGTGCGGAAGATGTCGGCGACGATGATCGGCGCCAGACCCAGGCTCGGCTCGTCCAGCATCAAGAGTTTTGGCGTACCCATCAGGGCGCGACCCATCGCCAGCATCTGCTGCTCGCCGCCCGACAGCGTCCCCGAAATCTGCCTGCGCCGCTCCTTCAGTCGCGGAAACAGCGTGTAGACCAGCTCGATCGACAGCAAGGCGCGCGCCTTGGCGATTTTGAATGCGCCGAGCTTCAGATTGTCCTCGACGCTCATCGTGGCAAACAATTCGCGGTGCTCCGGCACGAGGCTCAAGCCCGCGGCGACGCGATCCTCGATCTCCAGCCGCGCCAGATCCTGGCCGGAGAAATTTACGCCGCCCCTCAGCGGCAGGATTCCCATGATGGCGTTTAGCAGCGTGCTCTTGCCGGCCCCGTTGGCGCCGATAATGGTGACGATCTCGTTTTCGGCGACGTTGAGCGACACTCCGCGGACGGCCTCCACCTTGCCATAGGCGACATGGGCATTGTCGATCTTCAGGAGCGACCGCGCGGGAGGATTCATGCTACGGCTCCAAGATAGGCCCTGACCACGTCGGGGTTGGTCCCGATCGCCTCGGGCGTTCCTTCCGCAATCCTGGTGCCGAAGTCGAGCACTACGATGCGGTCGGCCAGCCCCATCACAAAGCCCATGTCATGTTCGACCAGCAGCACCGACATGCCGCCGTCGCGAAGCTCACGCAGCAGTTTTGCCAGCCGTTGTTTTTCCATGTGCCGCAGGCCTGCTGCGGGTTCGTCGAGCAGCAGCAGTATCGGGTCAGCGCAGAGCGCGCGCGCAATCTCGACGATGCGTTGCTGGCCGAGCGACAGGCTGCCTGCTTGTGTGTCGATATGCTCGGCAAGGCCAACCCGGTCGATTTGACGAGCCGCTTCCGCCAGCAGTTTCGCCTCTTCCGCGCGGTCGAGGCGGAACATGCTGGCGAGCGCGCCTGAACGGCCGCGCAAATGCGCGCCGATCGCGACATTTTCCAGCACCGTCATGTCTGGCACGAGCTTGACATGCTGGAAGGTTCGGGAGACGCCGAGCCTGGTTACTTCCTGCGGCGGCGCGTTGTCGATCTTTCTGCCGAGAACGGAAATCGAACCGCCGGTTGCGGTGAGCACGCCGGTGATCAGGTTGAAGGTCGTGCTCTTGCCGGCGCCGTTGGGGCCGATCAGGGCGACGATTTCACCCGTTCCCACCGCGAAGGAAACGTCATTGACCGCAATCACGCCGCCGAACTGTTTTCGCGCATGATCGATCCTCAGCAGGACGTCCTCGTCTGCGGCCGTGCTCGCCCGGCGTGGCAAGGGAGGTGAACGGTCGGGGGGTTTGCGAATTGGCCTCCATGGCAGGCGCGCGGTGAGCCATGGCCACACGCCGCTCGGGGCGAGCTGAAGCAGCGTCACCAGCAGGATACCGAAAACGATGGTTTCGAGTTGGCCCTCGCCGTGAAACAGATAGGGCAGGTAGCTCTGCAGGATTTCCTTCAGGATGACGACGATCGCCGCACCCAGCACGCCACCCCAGACATAGCCTGCGCCGCCGACGACCGCGACGAACAGATATTCGATGCCGGCCTGTGCGCCGAACGGTGTCGGATTTACTGTGCGCTGAAAATGCGCGTAAAGCCAACCGGACAAGCCGGCCAGTACCGCGGCATGGATGAAAACCAGGAGTTTCGTGCGCGGCGTCCATATGCCGAACGCTTCGGCGGCAATGTGCCCGCGCCGCAACGCGCGGATCGCGCGGCCGGTGCGGGAGTCCAGCAGATTCATCGTGAGCAGCGCGCAAAGCAGGACCGCGATCCAGATCGCGAAATAGATCGATCCGGGATCGGTCATCTTCAGCGAACCGATTGCAAGCGGCGGAATGCCCGAGATGCCGTCGTTGCGGCCAAGGAATTCAAGCTTGCTGAAGAGGTAGAAAAGGCCGAGGCCCCAGGCGAGGGTACCAAGCGGGAGGTAATGACCCGAAAGCCTCACCGTGATGAGGCCGAGCGCCACGGCCGCAATGGCGCTCACGATGAGCGAGAACGGCAGCGTCAGCCACGGCGAAAGGCCGTAAGTCGTCGTCAGCACGGCCGTGGTATAGGCGCCGAAGCCGCAAAACGCGGCTTGCCCGAACGAAGTCAGGCCTCCGACCCCGGTAAGCAGCACCAGGCCCATCGCTACCAGTGCGGAAAGCCCGATATTGTCCAACAGTACGATCCAGAACGGCGGCACGCCGGGGATGAACGGAATTGCCGCCATCAGCAACGCGAACAGCGCCACGGGTAGCCGCGCTCCCACGATCAATCCTTCTCCTCCTCGACGGCAGGGGTGGCGAGCGAGCGCAACAGCAGGACAGGAATGATCAGCGTGAAGACGATGACCTCCTTGAAGTTACTCGCATAGAACGAGGAAAAGGCCTCCACGCCGCCGACCAGAATTGCCGCGACCGCCGTCAGGGGATAACTCACGAGGCCGCCGATGATCGCTGCGACGAATCCCTTCAGGCCGATCAGGAAACCGGTGTCGTAATAGAGCGTGGTGATCGGCACGATCAGGATTCCGGAAATCGCGCCGATCACCGAGGCCAGCAGGAACGCAACCTGTCCCGACAGCGCGGTGCGGATGCCGACGAGCCGCGCGCCGAGGCGGTTGACGGCGGTGGCGTGGAGCGCCTTGCCGAACAGCGTGAAGCCGAAGAACAGCCATAACCCCGCAATGAGCGCGAACGTGGTGGCATAGACCGCGATGCTCTGGCCGGTGAAGCGGAGCGGAGAAATCGTGAAGGCGACGTTGGAAAGCGCAGGTCCCCGCTGACCCTCGGCACCGAAGAACAGCAGGCCAAAACCCTGCAATGCGAGATGGCAGCCGACGGCAGCGATCAGCAGCACCAGCACGGAAGTGTGAGCGATGGGTTGAAACGCGATCCGGTAAAGGAAAAGGCCGATGGTCCCGACAATCAGCAGCGACAGTGCGATGTTGACGAAGATTGAAGTCTGGTGACCGGCCAGCGAATAGGTCAACGCCGTGATCGCGGCCGGCGCGAAGATGTAGATCGCGATGGCGCGCCCGACGAGCCAGGGATGCAGCGAGCGGCGGCTTGTATAGAGTTCAAGGCAGAAGGCGACGGTTCCCATCGCGAGCGCAAGCCGCGCGGTGCCCGGCACATGGCCGGATGCCAGCGTCGCGTAGGTCAGGGCGCCATAGGTGACGAACTCGCCTTGCGGGACGAGGATCACGCGCGTGACAGCGAACACCAGCACCAGCGCCAGCCCGAGCAGGGCATAGATCGCGCCGTTGGTAATGCCGTCCTGCAGCAGGAACAGCATGATCGTCGTGTTCAAGGCGCCCGCTCCCCTCGATGGGCCCGGACCTCGCGTGGCTTCAAAGCGCAGTTGAAACCCGCTGTCCGTATTTGATATGGTGGATAACAATTATCATTTATAATCTCAAGGGCCGGCCGGCGAAATGCGAGTGTCAGAATCGGACCACCAGCGATGACCTTTTCCAAAGCCGCCGCCGTCGAGGCCGCCAGGACGCCTCGTTCTGCCCGCAAGGAATCCGCCGAAAATGGCGGCAGCGATGTGCCGATCGAATTGGGCGAATTGTCCGAGCTTCTCGGCTATTCGCTCAAGCGCGCGCAGTTGAGGATCTTCGAGGATTTTCTGCGCTGCGTCGCTCCATTGCAACTGACGCCGGCGCAATTCTCGGTCTTGCTGCTGCTCGACAAAAATCCCGGCCGCAACCAGACCGAAATTGCGAGCACGCTCCGAATCCTGCGGCCCAATTTCGTGGCGATGCTCGATGGCCTGGAGAGCCGCGATCTGTGCACGCGGATACGGTCGACCAACGACCGGCGTTCGCACATTCTGGTCCTGACCGACAAGGGCAAGGCAGTGCTGGCGCGCGCGAAGAAGCTTGTCGCCGTCAAGCACGAAGCCCGTCTCAACGAATTGCTTGGAACTGCCAATCGCGCCGCACTGCTGGCCATGCTGGCCAGGATCGCAAACGAGTTTTGAGGCTTCTAATCCACCAAAATGACCCTGATATCGTTGACGTTGGTCAGCGTGGGGCCGGTCTTGAGCAGATCGCCGGTCGCGGCGAAGAACGCGGTCGCGTCATTGTTGGCGAGATGGGCTTTCGGGTCGAGCTTGAGCGATTTCATTTTCGCGAATGTACTTTCGTCGATCATGGCGCCGGCGGGGTCATCGGCGCTGCCGGCCCCGCCGTCGGCGCCGTCGGTATCGGCGGCCAGCGCCGAAATGCGCGGCGTGTCCTCGAGCAGGCCCGCGAGTGCCAGCGCATATTCCTGGTTGGGACCGCCTCGCCCGTTGCCGCGCACGGTCACGGTGAGTTCGCCGCCTGAGAGGATCGCGACGCGCTTGCCCTCGGCGCGCGCCTTGAGCGCGAGGCGGGCGTGTTCGGCTGCGACATCGCGGGCCTCGCCTTCGAGGTCGGCGGAAAGATCGATGGTCGCGTAACCGGCCTCGGCGGCCACCTTGATCGCGGCATCGAGGGAGGCCCTTGGCCGGGCGATGATTTCGAACTGCGCACGCGCGAAAGCCGGATCGCCCGGCTTGCAGCTCTCGTTGTCGGGATCGAGGAGCGCGCGGGCCACGGCGTCACCGACATCGAGGCGATATTTTGCGATGATGGCGCGTGCATCCGCGAGTGTCGTTGGATCCGGCACGGTCGGTCCGGACGCGATCGCGGAAGGATCGTCATGGGGAACGTCCGAGATCGCCAGCGTCACGATTGCGGCGCGCTGGCCGGCCCGCGCCAGCCGCCCGCCCTTGATTCGGGACAGATGCTTGCGAACGGTGTTGATCTCGCCGATCGGCGCGCCGGATCGCAGCAGCGCGCGCGTCACCTGTTGTTTTTCCGCGAACGATACGCCGTTTGCCGGCGCGATCCAGTTCGCCGAGCCGCCGCCCGACAACAGCACCAGCAGGAGATCGTCGGGGCCGGCCTCCTGCGCCAGCTTGAGCGTTTCGTCCGCGGCCTTCAGCCCGGCCTGGTCCGGCACGGGATGGCCTGCTTCGACCACCTTGATCCGCCGCGTCGGCACGCCGTGGCCGTGGCGGGTGGTAGCAAGTCCCGACAGACGCGCAGGCTCGAGCCCGAGTTCATCGAGGTAGTGCCGTTCCGCGGCGGCGGCCATCGCGGCCGCGCCCTTGCCTGCGGCAAGGCAGATCACCTTGCCCTTCGGAACGGGACGCAGATGCTTCGCCAGCACGACATCGGGATGCGCGGCAGCGACGGCTGCATCGAAAATCGCGCGCAACAGAGGGCGTCGGTCGGTCATTTCGTCACGGGCATTCGAGGTGGAGACATGCAATGCCCGTTATCCATCCGATTGCGGCAAAAGAAAACCCCCGCGGAATGCCGCGGGGGTGGGGTGGTTGAACCCGGAAGGGGGCGTCAGCCGCTGACATCGCCGCTGATGACGTCGCCGAACAGATCCCACTTGTCGCCCTTGAAGCGTATCAATTGAAGCTGGTTGATGGGTGCAAAGTTGGTCGCCGAGGTGTTGATCTTGATGCCGGGCAGCAGGACGTTGGTGCGGAAATCCTTGAGGCTTGCGGCCTGCTTCATGACGTTTTCGCGGGTGAGGTTGTCGCCGCACTGCTTGAGTACCTGGACCATCGTTTGCGCGACGGCGTAGCCGACGATAACCGAACCGTCGAGCTTGTTGGCTTCCGGGAAATCCTTGGCGAGGAAGTCGAGGAACTGCTTCATGCCGGGGTCGTTGTTCCACTGCGGATCGGCGACGTCCTTCAAGTAGGCGGCGGAAATGATGCCTTGCGAATTCTCGAACCCCGCAGGCTTCATGACGCTGCCGATGGAGCTCGATACGTTGTTGAGGATGTGCAGCGGCTTCCACTCGATCTCGGCGATCTTCTTGATAGCCTGCGCTGCGAATTTCGGCGTCGTGACGTTGAAGAAGACGTTGGCGCCGGTCGATTTGAGCTTGACGATGTGGTTGTCGACCGTGGGTTCGGTTGTCTCGTAGCTCTCTTCGGCGACGATCATCGAAGCGGCCTTGGCGCCGAGACCGTCCTTGAGGCCCTTGAGATAATCCTTGCCGTAATCGTCATTCTGATAGAGCACGGCGATCTTGGCGTTGGGCTTCTCCTTCAGAAGGTATTTTGCGTAGATCCGCGACTCGCTCTGGTAGTTTGGTTGCCAGCCCATGGTCCAGGGAAAATCCTTGGGATCGTTCCACTTGGTCGCGCCGGTGGCGACGAAGAGCTGCGGCACCTTCTTCGCGTTCATGTATTTGTGAATCGCGGAATTGGGGGGCGTGCCGAGCGAATTGAATATGAAAAGAACGTCATCGCTTTCCACGAGCTTGCGCGCCTGTTCGACCGTCTTGGGCGGACTGTAGCTGTCGTCATAGCTGATGAAGTTGATCTTGCGGCCGTTGATGCCGCCCTCGGTGTTGATCTTGTTGAAATAGGCCGCCTCGGTCTTGCCGATCACGCCATAGGCGGAGGCAGGGCCGCTATAGGGCATGATATTGCCGATCTTGATTTCGGTATCGGTGGCGCCCGTGTCATATTTCTTCTGCGCGAGCGCACCGTGAGAGGATGCGGCAAGTACCGCAACCGCGGCGACTGACGCGATTGTGAATTGTTTGGCGATGGCAGGCATGACGGTCTCCCTACGGTCCAGTGATTTGGATGGTGTGCGCTGTTTTCCGGCTTTCTTGAACGAAAGCTCTCTCTGTCCCTTCCCGCTTTGAGTACCATCTTACCCGGTTCGTCACAAGAAAAAGCCCTTCGCGCGACGCGCGAAGGGCTTGCGTCTTTAGTAGACGATCCCTGGAAGGGAGGGTAAATGGCCGGGCGCTCGGCGAGCCGCTCAGTTGCTGAGTTCGCCGCTGATGATGTCGCCGAACAAGTCCCATTTCTCGCCCTTGAACCGCATCATCTGCAGCTGTTCGATCGGTGCGAAGTCGGTCGGCGAGGTGTTGATCGTAACCCCCGGCAACAAGGTGTCCGGCGCAAAGTTCTTCAGGCTTGCCGCCTGCTTCATGACGTTCTCGCGGGTGAGATTGTCACCGCACAATTGCAGAACCTTGACCATGGTCTGGGCGGCGCCGTAGCCGTACACCACCGAGCCGTCGAGCTTGTTTGCCTCGGGGTCGTACTTCTCGAGAAAGGCAAAGAATTTTTTCATTCCGGGATCGTTGTCCCACTGCGGATCAGCGCCGTCCTTGGCATAGGCCGCCGAGAGAATGCCCTGCGAGTTTTCAAAACCTGCAGGCTTGATGACGCTGCCGACGGATGCCGAGACGTTGGACACGATGTGCAGCGGCCTCCACTCGATCTCGGCCAGCTTCTTGATCGCCTGGGCGGCAAATTTCGGCGTGGTGATGCTGATGAAGACATCGGCACCCGAGGCGCGGAGCTTGACAATGTGATTGTCGATCGTCGGTTCCGAAGTCTCGTAGCTTTCCTCGGCGATGATCATCGACGCCTTGGCGCCAAGCCCGTCCTTCAAGCCCTTCAGATAATCCTTGCCAAAATCGTCATTCTGGTAGAGCACCGAGATCCTGGCGTTCGGTGCCTCCTTCATCAGGTATTTCGCATAGATCCGCGCCTCGCTCTGATAGCTTGGCTGCCAGCCCATGGTCCAGGGAAAGTCCTTGGGGTCGTTCCATTTGGTGGCGCCGGTGGCGACAAAAAGCTGCGGGACCTTCCTGGCGTTCATGTATTTCTGGATCGCCGTATTCGAGGGCGTGCCGAGCGGGTTGAATATCAGCAATACCTCGTCGCTCTCGACGAGCTTGCGCGCCTGCTCGACGGCCTTCGGCGGGCTGTAGCCGTCGTCATAGCTGATGAACGTGATCTTGCGGCCGTTGATGCCACCCTCGGCGTTGATCTTGTTGAAATAGGCCGCCTCGGTCTTCCCGATCACGCCGTAGGCCGACGCCGGGCCGCTGTAAGGCATGATGTTGCCGATCTTGATCTCGGTGTCGGTGGCGCCGGTATCGTATTTCTTTTGGGCAAATGCCGCCCCGGTGGTCGAAGCTAAAGCAATGATGGCCGCAGCAAATGCGGCGGCCGGAAAGACTGGTCCTGAAAACACTTCTCTTCTCCTTCTCCTTGGCTTTTTTCAGCGTTTCTTGAGTTTACCCAGCATGTGCTGGGCAACCATCGCGACCTGCCTCGCACCGTGCGGCACAAGGAAGATGACGAGAAACAGAATGACACCGAATACGGCGCCGGAAAGACCCTTGGAGATTCCTTCCGCGATGTTCGGCACGAAGATGATGAAGGC
Source organism: uncultured Alphaproteobacteria bacterium (assembly GCA_963721935.1). Lineage (GTDB taxonomy): Bacteria > Pseudomonadota > Alphaproteobacteria > Rhizobiales > Xanthobacteraceae > Bradyrhizobium. The sequence continues at coordinate 83,417 of CAVRMY010000008.1, read as the reverse complement.
GGAACCGACGATGGACCCCGGAAGCCATCCCACGCCACCGACCACCATGCCGAGAAACAGCGAAATCGCCAGCGTGATCGTGTAGCCGTCGGGTGCCACGAACTGCACCGCGATAGCGCCCAGGCCGCCTGCAACACCGGTAATGCCCGCGCTGACGCCGAATGCGAGGGTCTTGTATAGTGCAACGTCGATACCCATTGCGGACGCCGCTATCTCGTTGTCGCGGATCGCCATGAAGGCGCGCCCCGAACGCGACTTCAGGAGATTGACGGAGAAAATATAGATCGCGATCGTGATGACGAGCGTGAAATAGTAAAGCCACATATCCTGCGATATCGGCAGCCCGAACGGCGCATCCGGCTTGGTCACCACCAGGCCCTGCACGCCGCCGGTCCAGTGCTCGAAATAGCCGAGCTTGAGAAGCTGCGGCATGGCGGTCGCGAGCGCGAACGTCGCGAGCGCCAGGTACACCCCGGACAGACGCAGCGCCGGTTGGCCGAACAGAAATCCGAAAACGAAGCAGATCAAACCGGCAATCGGTAGCGTCAGCGCGTAATTCATGCCGAAATGTTCCATCAGGATCGCCGACGTGTAGGCACCGACCGCGTAGAATGCGCTCTGTCCGAGCGAGAACTGCCCGCTGCCGCCGGTCAGGATGTTCAGCGCCAGAACGGCCAGACCGTAGACCAGCAGCATCGTCATCTGGAAGATGATGAAGTTCTTCACGAACAGGGGCGCAGCAATCAGCAACGCCAGTACGACCAGCGAGGTCCCGGTTCCGAGCGTCATGGCGCGCTTGGGAACGGCCTCAACTGCGGGTGCGTCGGTGACGGTTTCCTGCACTGCGCTCATGGTCATACTCGCTTGACGATGGGCCGGCCAAACAATCCAGCCGGTTTGACAACCAGGACGGTGACGATCAGCGCCAGCGCGATCGGCAGTTTCAGTTCATTGCCGACGCCGGGGATGTAGGTGCCTGCGAGGTTCTCGAAGACGCCGACCAGAAATCCGCCGATCACCGCACCGAACGGGCTGGTCAGACCGCCGAGCACCGCAGCCGCAAAGCCGTAAAGCAGAACGCCGCCCATCATGTTCGGCTCGAGAAACACCACAGGCGCGATCAGCATGCCGGCAATCGAGCCGATCGCCGCCGCCATTCCCCAGCCGAGCGCGATCATCCAGGACGTATTGATTCCCACCAGCCGCGCCGATTCCGGCACCGAAGCCGCGGCGCGCATGGCAAGGCCGATCCGCGTGAACTGGAAGAAGAAATAGAGCGCGATCAGCAGCAGCACGGTCACACCGATCATGCCCGCCTGATGAGTTGAAATAAGCTGGCTGCCGAGGAAAGGCGATGATCCGAACGGTGTCGGGTACTGCTTGATGGTGAAATCCCATATCAGGCCGGCGACGCTGTTGATGATCGCAAACAGCGCGATGAATCCAGCGACGTTGGTCAGGATCGGTGCCTTCGCCAACGGCTTGAAAAGCAGTCGCTCGATCGCGATGCCGCCCGCGAAGGAGAAGACGAGGGTGAGCAGGAAGGCTCCCCAATAGGGCACGCCCCATTGCATCAGCTGCCAGGAGATGAAAGTCGAGAACATCGCCATCTCGCCTTGCGCGAAATTGAGATGATCGATCGCCTGGTAGATCATGACGACGGCGAGCGCCATGCAGGCATAGATGGCGCCGGTAGCGATGCCGGCCAGGATTTGATTGGTGAAAAGCTCCATCGCCGCGCTCCCTAGGGCACTGAGAGTGTAAGTCGAACCGGAACGACATTGAAGGTCCACCTCTCCCTCCGGGAGAGGTCGGCGCGAAGCGCCGGGTGAGGGGTTACGGTCTCTCTTTGGTGCGGCGCCCCCTCACCCGATTTGCGGAGTTTGTCATCGGGCGGCGCTCCGCGCCGACCCGTTGGCAAATCGACCTCTCCCCGCAGGGGAGAGGTGCACTGAATGCGTGGACAGATCGATTCCATCAAAACTCATCCTGCTTCAGTAACCGAGATAGGATTTGCGGAACGTCTTCATTATTGGCGATCTCGGCGGCGGTGCCTGACATCACGATTCGCCCGGTCTCGATCACATAGGCCTGGTCGGCTATTTCGAGTGCGAGCTGGGCATTCTGCTCGACCACCAGAATGGTGACCTTTTCCTCGCGATTGATCTTGCCGAGAATCTTGAAGAGGTCGCGCACGATCAGCGGCGCCAGCCCGAAGGACGGTTCGTCGAGCAGCATCAGCCGCGGCCGCAGCATCAGCGCGCGGGCTACCGCGAGCATCTGCTGTTCGCCACCCGACAGGGTTCCCGCCTGCTGCGTATAACGCTGCTTGAGCACGGGAAAGTGATCGTACATGCGTTTCATATCGGCCACGACGCCGGCCTTGTCGCCTCGCGTGATTGCGCCAAGCTGAAGGTTTTCCTCTACCGTCATGGTCGTGAAGGTGCCGCGGCCCTGCGGCACGTGGGCGATGCCGAGGCGGACGATGTTTTCGGTGGAACGGCCGGTAAGGGGCGCGCCATCGAATTCGATCGCTCCGGTGGTGCGCACCATGTTGCAGATCGCGCGCAGCGTTGTGGTCTTGCCGGCACCATTGGCGCCGAGCAGGGTGGTGACGCTTCCCTCTTTTAGCGCGAACGCAAGCCCATGCAGCGCCTGCACCTGGCCGTAATAGGCGTTCAGCGCGCGGATGTTGAGCAGTGCCGTCACTGGTCCTTGCTCCCCAGATAGGCCTTGATCACATCGGGGTCGGACTGCACCTTGGCCGGCGTTCCCTCGGCGAGTTTGCGGCCAAAGTTCAATGCCACGACATGGTCGGCAATCGACATCACCAGCCCCATGTGATGTTCGACAAGCAGAACCGTCACCTTGCGGTCGTCGCGAATTCGCCGAATGAGGTCGCCGAGCGCATGGACCTCCTCGTGATTCAAGCCGCCGGCCGGCTCGTCAAGCAGCAGGATCTTCGGCTCGGCCGCAAGAGCGCGCGCCAGTTCCACGCGCTTTTGGGTTCCAAACGGCAGGCCCGAAACCGTGGCATGGGCGACGTCATCGAGCCTGAGATAGTTCAGGATTTCACTAACGCGATCATTGAGTGCGGCCTCGCCGCGGCGCACCCGCGGCAGGCGCAAGGAGTCGCTGACGATGTCGCTGTTGGTACGGGAGTGCGCGCCGACGCGGACGTTGTCGAGCACCGAAAGGTTTGGAAACAGCGCGACGTTCTGGAAAGTGCGGCCAATGCCTATTTCGGCGATCCGGTGCGGCGGACGCGTCAATATGCTGTTGCCCTCCAAAAGGATATCGCCGCTGCTCGGCTGATAGAGCCGGCTCAGGCAGTTGAAAAGCGTGGTCTTCCCGGCGCCGTTCGGTCCGATCAGGCCGAGGATCTGGCCCCGATACATCTCGAAAGACACGCCATTGAGCGCAACGATGCCGCCGAACACGACACTGACGTCGCAAACCGCAAGCAGGGGCGATTGTTCTGACGCCGTATGTGACTGCGTCATCACGCCCCGCTCGGATCGGCCATTCGGGTGGAATGACCGCGCCATTTGGCTTGACCACCTCGGCGAAGGCTATCGCATCCCCTCAACCACGCGCCCAACTTTCCCTCCTGCTTTCAATTTTCTGTCTTCTTTTTTTGATTGCGGAGCCGCGCCCCCCAGCGCAGCCTCGATATTTCTTACCATCGTCACGAGACGCGGTCCAATGTCGCTGCGCAGCCGCTCTTCCGTGAAGCGGAATGCGGGCGCACCACAGTTAAACGCATAGGGGCCGGTGCCGTCATTAAGCTTTAGTGCTACGCCGACCGCATGGATGTCGTCGTGCCAATCCCCGGCCGAAATGGCAAATCCGCGTTTTGCCACGGTCTCCCCGGCGCGCTCGATGCCCTCGCGCATCCGCGGCCAGCGGCTGCCATAACGATCGCGCAGCTCGCGCAACAATGATGCGCGCTCCTCCTCGGGGAGGGCCCATAGGTAGGCTCGTCCCATAGCGGTGGTCGCAATTGGAATCCGCGAGCCGACGTCCAGTTGAACGCCCAGCGTCATGCCGCGGCTTTGGCCGAAATAAATCATGCTGAGGCGGTCGCGGCCGCCGACCGCCACCGCCCCTCCGGTTTCGCGCATCAATTCCTCACGGTAGGACTCGGACAAATGCCGAACGCCGAGATTGGCCAGCGCCGCATAGCCGAGCGCCATTGCCGCGGGTGCAAGCTGATATTTCTCGAACCGCGGAACGGGTGTAAGGTAGCCGAGCCTGGTGAGGGTATAGGTCAGCCGCGAGACGGTCGGCTTTGGCAAGTTGGTACGGGCCGCAATCTCCTGATTGCCGAGAAGCCCGTCATTGGGTTGGAATGCGCGCAACACATCAAGACCGCGGGAAAGCGCGACGACGAAACTGCGATCGGTCGCAACTTTCTTGCCTGGACGCTTCATTCCCCGCTGCCGACGCCGTTACGCGGACCCTCGTTGACAAGGGACGTGCTTCAAAATAACCCTCCCTGTCAAGATGCGGAATTGAATTCCGCAATGCGAAATTTGTTTCGAATTGCAAGAACAAGCATTAAGGGAGGACTCCCGTGAGCGAAGTGGTCAGCCTCGATCGTCATGACATCATTGCAATTGTCACGGTCAACAATCCCCCGGTGAATGCCCTGAGCGCCGCCGTGCGCGGCGGCATTCTGGAAAACATCAGGCGCGCCGTCGCCGATCCGGAAGTAAAGGCAATCGTGCTGACCTGTGGGGGTCGCACTTTTATCGCCGGCGCCGACATCACCGAGTTCGGCAAACCGCCGAAGCCGCCCGGGCTCCACGAAGTGCTGGTCGAGATCGAGAATTCGCCCAAGCCGGTGGTGGCCGCCATCCATGGCACGGCGCTCGGAGGCGGTCTCGAGGTGGCGCTCGCCTGCCACTTCCGGGTCGCGACCAAGGATGCGCGCCTGGGGCTGCCGGAGGTCAAACTCGGGCTGTTGCCCGGCGCGGGCGGAACGCAGCGCCTGCCGCGCGCCGTCGGTCCTGAACTCGCCGTCAAGATGATCGTCGGCGGCGATCCGATCTCGGCGTCGGAAGCATTGAAAAACGGCCTGATCGAGGAGATCGTCGAGGGTCCGGCTTCCGGCGGCGAAGCTTTTGCCCGCAAGGCGCTGGCCGAAAAGCGCCCGTTGCGAAAGCTGCGCGATGACGACAGCAAGCTTGCCGCGGCGAAAGCCGACCGTTCGATCTTCACCAATGCGGTCGCGGCGATGACCAAAAAGGCGCGCGGGCTGGAAGCGCCGTTTGCTGCCGCCGATGCGGTCGGCGCGGCGATCGACCTGCCGTTCGACGAAGGTCTGAAGAAGGAACGCGAGGGCTTCCTGAAGCTGGTCTCGAGCGACCAGTCCAAGGCACAGCGCTACGCGTTTTTCGCCGAGCGCGAGGCTGCGAAGATTGCCGGCGTTCCCGAGGGAACCAGGCCGCGCAATGTCGAACGCGTAGCCATCATCGGCGCGGGCACCATGGGCGGCGGTATTGCGATGTCGTTCGCCAACGCCGGTATCCCCGTGACGCTGATCGAGACCGGTGAAGAGCAGCTCAAGCGCGGCATGGGCGTGATGCAGAAGAATTACGAGGCGACCGCAGCGCGCGGCGGCATCCCGGCCGACGCGCCGGCCAAGCGCATGGCGCTGATCAACGGCAAAGTCGGGCTTGAGAACGTCGGGGATGCCGACCTCATCATCGAGGCCGTGTTCGAGACCATGGCAATCAAGAAGGAAGTGTTCACGGCGCTGGACAAATATGCAAAGCCCGGTGCGGTGCTCGCTTCCAACACCTCCTATCTCAACATCGACGAGATCGCGAAGGAGACGAAACGTCCGCAGGATGTGCTCGGCATGCATTTCTTCAGCCCGGCCAATGTGATGAAGCTGTGCGAGATCGTGCGCGCCGAAAAAACTGCGCCCGATGCGCTTACCACCGCCGTGGCGGTGGCACGCAAAATCGCAAAAGTTCCGGCGGTGGTCGGCGTCTGCGACGGCTTTGTCGGCAATCGCATGCTGGCGCAACGCGGCAAGCAGGCGGAGAAATTGCTGTTCGAAGGCGCGCTGCCGCAGCAGGTGGACGCGGTCGTCACCAAATTCGGCATGCCGATGGGACCATTCGCGATGGGCGATCTTGCCGGTCTCGATATCGGCTGGCGCTCGCGGAAAGATCGCGGCATCAAGTCGGAAATTGCCGACGCGCTGTGCGAGGCGGGCCGTTTCGGCCAGAAGACCGGCAAGGGCTATTACAAATACGAGGCCGGTTCGCGCGCGCCGCTGCCCGATCCGGAAGTGGAAAAGCTGATCGACGAGACGCTGCAGCGGCTCGGCCGCAAGCGCCGCGCCGTGAGCGACGAGGAAATCCTCGAACGCATGATGTATCCGATGATCAACGAGGGCGCCCGGATTCTCGAGGAGAAGATCGCGGCGCGGCCAGGCGACATCGACGTGATCTGGCTGTATGGCTATGGCTGGCCGGTTTATCGCGGCGGCCCGATGTTTTATGCCGACCAGGTGGGCCTGAAGCACATCGCCGACCGGCTGTCTTATTACGCAAAGGAGACCAACGATCCCTCGCTGGAGCCGGCGCCGTTGCTCAAGCGGCTCGTAGCCGAAGGCAAGACCTTCGCATCGCTGGCACAGACGGCGAAGGCGGCGTGATGGTAATGAGCAGAACTGTTGGGGCTCCCCTCCCCCTTGCGGGGAGGGGTTGGGGATGGGGGTCCACACGGGCGGTGCCGATGACGCCACCCCCCTCCCTGACCCTCCCCCGCAAGGGGGGAGGGAACGGACGCACCACGCTTGCCTCACCTTGTGTCGGCGACATTCGAACGGCGTGGCACCCATGACCCATCCTGGCGAGCAGTTTTATCCGGAAGGCGTGCGCTGGGATGCGCGCATCGCGCGCGGAACATTGCCCGGCCTGCTGTCGAAGGCAGCCAGTGAATTTGGCGCGCGGGGGGCGATCGAATTCCGTGACCGCGCCATTTCCTTTGCCGAACTGGAGGAAAGGGCCGAGGTTGCCGCCAGCGCATTCCTGCGCGCGGGCTTCGGCAAGAACACATCGGTGGCGCTCTTTCTCGGCAACGCACCCGACCATCCGATCAATTTCTTCGGCGCGCTGAAAGCCGGCGCGCGCCTCGTTCATTTGTCCCCGCTCGATGGCGAACGTGCGCTTTCCCATAAACTGGGCGACAGCGGCGCGCGAATTCTCATCACCAGCGATCTGGCGGCGCTGCTGCCGACGGCGCTGAAGTTTCTGGAGAAGGGCCTGCTCGATCGGCTGATCGTTTGCGAGGACGACCATTGGGGCGCGGTCGGAAACCCGCATGCGCGGATCCCGGACCACCCGGCGATCGTGACCTTTGCAAAATTCATCGAGGGTGCGGCCAGGCCTGCACAGTGGCCGCAGGTTTCGCCGGATGACGTAGCCCTGCTGCAATATACCGGCGGCACGACCGGCCTGCCGAAGGGTGCGATGCTCAGCCACGGCAATCTCACTTCCGCAGTTTCGATCTATGATGTCTGGTCGAGCCCGGCACGCCGTGAGCGCGACGACATCGAACGCGTGATCTGCGTGCTGCCGCTGTTTCACATCTTTGCGCTGACGGTGGTCATGCTCTCCTCCCTTAGCCGCGGCAACCTGGTCTCGCTGCACCAGCGCTTCGATGTCGAGGCCGTGATGCGCGATATCGAAGTCAAGCGCGCCACCGCGTTTCCGGGAGTGCCGACGATGTGGATCGCGATCGCAAGCCTGCCCGACCTCGACAAGCGCGACCTTTCCTCGCTGGTCTATTGCGGCTCAGGCGGCGCGCCGCTTCCGGTCGAGGTCGCCAGGATTTTTGAGCGCAAGGTCGGCATGAAGCTGAAGAGCGGCTGGGGCATGACCGAGACCTGCTCGCCCGGCACCGGTCATCCCGACGAAGGACCGGACAAGCCGGGATCGATCGGGCTGATGCTGCCTGGAATCGAATTGGACGTGGTCGCGCTCGGTGACCCGGCGAAGGTGCTGCCGCCGGGAGAAGTCGGTGAAATCCGTATCAGGGGACCCAACGTCACGAAGGGCTATTGGAACCGGCCCGAGGAGACCGCGCAGGCCTTCGTCGGCGACCGCTTCCTCACCGGGGACATCGGCTACATGGACGAGGACGGCTATTTCTATCTGGTCGATCGCAAGAAGGACATGATCATCTCCGGCGGCTTCAACGTCTACCCGCAGATGATCGAGCAGGCGATCTATGAGCATCCTGCCGTGGAGGAAGTGATCGTCATCGGTATTCCCGACGATTACCGCGGCGAGGCGGCGAAGGCTTTCATCAAGTTGCGCCCAGCCGCCAACGTCTTTTCGCTGGACGAACTCAAGGCGTTTCTCACCGGCAAGCTCGGCAGGCACGAAATTCCGTCCGCGCTCGAATTCGTCGCCGAACTGCCGCGCACGCCGGTCGGCAAGCTCTCGCGTCATGAACTGCGCAACCAGCTCACCACGCCGAAACACGTCCCGCCAAAACAACAACTCGCAACAGGAGGTCGTTCATGACCGACGCCGTTATCGTCTCCACCGCCCGCACCCCGATCGGCAAGGCCTATCGCGGCGCACTCAACGCCACCGAAGGCGCGACCCTGCTCGGCCACGCCATCGGCCAGGCGGTTGCCCGCGCCAAGGTCGATCCCGGGGAGGTCGAGGACGTGGTGATGGGCGCGGCGCTGCAGCAGGGCACGACCGGCGGCAACATCGCCCGCAAGGCGCTGCTGCGCGCAGGGCTTCCGGTCACCGTCGGCGGCACCACCATCGATCGGCAATGCGCCTCGGGCCTGCAGGCGATCGCGCTTGCGGCGCGCTCGGTGATCTTCGACGGCGTCGAGATCGCGGTCGGCGGCGGCGGCGAATCCATCAGCCTGGTGCAGAACGACCACGCCAACAAGTTTCACACTCAAGACCCGGCGCTGTTGAAGATCAAGGGCGAGGTCTACATGCCGATGATCGACACCGCCGAAGTGGTGGCCAAGCGCTATGGCATTTCGCGCGAACGGCAGGACGAATATTCCCTGGAGAGCCAGCGCCGCGTCGCCGCCGCCCAGCAGGGCGGCAAGTTCAACGACGAGCTTGCGCCGATCACCACCACGATGGGGGTCGCCGACAAGGCGACCGGCGAAATCTCGTTCAAGGAGGTGACGCTCTCCAGGGACGAAGGCCCGCGACCGGATACTTCGGCCGAAGGACTTGCAGCGTTGAAGCCCGTGCGCGGCGAGGGCTTTACGATCACCGCCGGCAATGCCAGCCAGTTGTCGGACGGCGCCAGCGCTTCCGTGATCATGAGCGACAAGGAAGCCTCGAAGCGAGGCTTGAAGCCGCTCGGCATCTTCCGCGGTTTCGTCGCCGCCGGCTGCGAGCCGGACGAGATGGGCATCGGCCCGGTGTTCGCCGTGCCGCGGCTGCTCAAACGTCACGGGCTCAAGATCGACGATATCGATCTGTGGGAGCTGAACGAAGCTTTCGCCGTGCAGGTGCTCTATTGCCGCGACAAGCTCGGCATCGACCCCGAGAAGCTCAACGTCGATGGCGGTGCGATTGCGGTCGGCCATCCCTACGGCATGTCCGGCGCGCGGCTGACCGGCCACGCGCTGATCGAGGGTCGCCGTCGCAAGGCCAAATATGTCGTCGTGACCATGTGCGTCGGCGGCGGCATGGGCGCGGCCGGCCTGTTCGAGGTGGTGCAGTAATTCACGGCCGACCGAGGAAGCAACTGATTTCGCTCACAGGAGGATCCGATGGATCTCGCTTTCAGCAAGGAAGAAGTCGCGTTTCGTGAGGAAGTGCGGGCTTTTTTCAGAGACAACGTGCCGCCCGCGACGCGGCAGAAACTGGTCGAGGGCCGTCATCTCTCCAAGGAAGAGATGGTCGCCTGGTGGCGCATCCTCAACAAGAAGGGCTGGGGCGTCTCGCATTGGCCGAAGGAATATGGCGGCACCGGGTGGACCTCGGTGCAACATTACATCTTCAACGAGGAGCTGCAGATGCATCCGGCGCCGGCGCCGCTCGCCTTCGGCGTCAGCATGGTCGGCCCGGTCATCTATACGTTCGGCAACGAGGCGCAGAAGAAACATTATCTTCCGCGCATCGCCAATGTCGACGACTGGTGGTGCCAGGGATTTTCGGAACCCGGCTCGGGCTCCGATCTCGCCTCGCTGAAGACCAAGGCCGAGCGCAAGGGCGACAAATACATCATCAACGGCCAGAAGACCTGGACTACGCTCGCCCAGCACGCCGACATGATATTCAACCTGTGCCGCACCGATCCCGCGGCCAAGAAGCAGAGCGGCATTTCCTTCATCCTGATGGACATGAAGTCCAAGGGCGTCACCGTGCGTCCGATCCAGACCATCGATGGCGGCCATGAGGTCAACGAAGTGTTCTTCGACGACGTTGAGGTGCCCGTTGAAAATCTGGTCGGCGAGGAAAACAAGGGCTGGGACTACGCCAAATTCCTGCTTGGCAACGAGCGCACCGGCATTGCCCGCGTCGGCGTTTCCAAGGAGCGCATTCGCCGTATCAAGGATCTCGCCTCCAAGGTCGAGTCCGGCGGCAGGCCCGTGATGGAGGACCGGGCTTTTCGCGAGAAGCTCGCCGCGGTCGAGATCGAGCTCAAGGCGCTCGAACTCACCCAGCTTCGCGTGGTCGCCGACGAGGGCAAGCACGGCAAGGGCAAGCCCAACCCGGCGTCTTCGGTCTTGAAGATCAAGGGTTCGGAAATCCAGCAGGCCACCACCGAACTCCTGATGGAGGTGATCGGGCCGTTTGCCGCGCCCTATGACGTGCACGGCGACGACGGCTCCAACGAGACGATGGACTGGACCGCGCAGATCGCACCGAGCTACTTCAACAACCGCAAGGTCTCGATCTATGGCGGATCGAATGAAATCCAGCGCAACATCATCACCAAGGCGGTGCTGGGACTTTGATTCTTCACCCTCTCCCCGCGTTTCGCGGGGAGAGCGCTCACTGGCTGTCATTCCGGGGCGCGAGTGAAACGAGCGAGCTTCGATGTGCAATTGCACATCGGAGAATCCATAACCACGATCGGGAGTATGGATTCCGGACCTGCGCCAGGAGGCACATGCCGGAATGACGAGAGTTGTCGATACAGGGAAATAGCAAAAATGGATTTCGATTTGTCGGAGGAGCAAAGGCTCCTCAAGGAAAGCGTCGATGGCCTCCTCGGCAGCGCCTATGATTTCGATTCACGCAAGAAGTACATGAAAGAGACGGGCGGCTGGAGCAAGGCCGTCTGGGGCAAGTTCGCCGAGCAGGGCCTGCTCGGTCTGCCGTTCTCCGAAGACGACGGCGGCTTCGGCGCCGGCGCGGTGGAAACCATGATCGTCATGGAAGCGCTGGGAAGAGCGCTGGTGCTGGAGCCTTATCTGCCAACAGTCGTGATCGGGGGCGGCTTTCTCCGCCACGGCGCTTCCGCGGCGCAGAGGCAAGCGTATATCCCGGGCATTATCGAGGGAGCGCGAACCTTTGCCTTCGCGCAACTGGAGAAGAATTCGCGCTACGATCTTTCCGACGTGACCACTTCGGCCAAGAAGAAGGGCGAGGGCTGGGTGATCGACGGCGAAAAGTTCGTCGTGCTCAACGGCGAGGCGGCCTCCACCCTGATCGTGACCGCGCGCACCAAAGGCGGCCAGCGCGACACCGGAGGCATCGGCGTCTTCCTGGTGCCGGCGGATGCCAGGGGCGTGGCGAAAAAGGGCTATCCCACCCAGGACAGCCTGCACGCCGCAGATATCACCTTCACCGGCGTCGAGGTGGGCGGCGATGCCGTGATCGGCGATGGCGAGAACGGCCTGCCGCTGATCGAGCGTGTCGTCGATGAAGCACGCACCGCGCTGTGCGCCGAGGCGGTCGGCCTGATGGATGAATTGCTGCAAACGACCGTCGAATATTTGAAGACGCGCAAGCAGTTCGGTGTGCCGATCGGCAGCTTTCAGACGCTGCAGCACCGTGCAGCCGACATGTTCGTCGCCGTCGAACAGGCCCGCAGCATGTCGATGTTTGCGACCATGGCATCCGATTTCGACAACGCCGGCGAGCGCGCCACGGCAGTCGCGGCCGCGAAAGTGCAGATCGGCAAATCCGCGAAATTCGTCGGCCAGCAGTCGATCCAGCTCCACGGCGGCATCGGCATGACCATGGAGGCCAAGATCGGTCACTACTTCAAGCGTCTGACCATGATCGAAAATACGCTTGGCGACACCGACTATCTTTTGCGCCGCGTCACCGAGGGCGGCGGGCTGATGTAGTTGCCCCAACCGTCATTGCGAGGAGCGAAAGCGACGAAGCAATCCATTCGTTCCTTTCATGGAGAGATGGATTGCTTCGCGGAGCCTGTCATCGGGCCGCGCTTTGCGCGGACCCGTTGGCTCGCAATGACGAAAATCAATCGTCATTTGACGAAAATCAATCGTCATTTGACGAATAGCAATCGTCATGCCGAGCACGAAGGCCGGGCATGACGGAAAGAGGAAACCCCAATGAAATCTACCCCCTTCGACCTCACCGGGCAGGTGGCCGTCGTCACCGGCTCCAGCCGCGGCATCGGCCGCTCCTCCGCCGAACTTCTCGCCAGACTGGGCGCAAAGGTGGTGATATCCAGCCGCAAGGTCGATGCTTGCGAGGAAGTGGCGCAAGCCATTCGAAAGGCGGGCGGCGACGCGCACGTCATCCCCTGCAACATCTCACGCCGCGAGGAGGTCGAGATGCTGATCAAGGGTGCGACCGCCCATTACGGCAAGATCGACATCCTCGTCTGCAACGCCGCCGTCAACCCGTATTACGGCCCGTTGCTCGACATCAAGGACGACGCCTTCGACAAGATCATGAACGCCAACGTCAAGAGCAATTTGTGGCTCTGTTCGCTGGCGATCCCGCAAATGGCCGAGCGCGGCAAGGGATCGGTCGTCATCATTTCCTCGATCGGTGGATTGCGCGGCTCGACCGTGATCGGCGCCTACGGAATTTCCAAGGCGGCGGATTTCGCGCTGTGCCGAAGCCTCGCCGGCGAATGGGGCCCCAAAGGCGTGCGCGTCAATTGCGTTGCGCCGGGTCTGGTCAAGACCGATTTCGCGCGCGCGTTCTGGGAGGACGAAGAGAGGTTGAAGCGCCGCTGCGAAACCACGCCGCTGCGGCGCATCGGCGAGCCCGACGAGATCGCAGGCGCAGTCGCCTATCTCGGCTCGGATGCATCGAGCTTCATGACCGGGCAGACCATCGTGGTCGATGGCGGCGTGACGACGGCGGCGGTGTGATCCTGTCACCCTCCTCTGGTGGGGTTGAGGCCAGCGAGCTTGCTCTTGGAGGGCGCAAGGCACATGCGCTCCCCTCCTCCCGCGAGCGAAGCGAGTGGTGGGGAGGGGTCGGGGGTGGGGGTGCTTCCGCAAGCCAAGCGGCCTCGGCGAATGCGGCGCCGCCCCCCACCCCCGACCCCTCCCCGCCGCTGCGCGGGGGGAGGGGAGCAGAGCAGAGTGCCATTGGTTGACCTTCGCGCCGCAATCCGCTTGCCTTGCCGCAACCGGATTTTCAGGGAAGCGGCGCCGGGAGCAACGCCATGTCTTTCGTTCTCGCCATCGATCAGGGCACCACGTCCTCGCGCGCCATGGTTTTTCGCGGCGACATTTCCGTCGCAGCGGTCGCGCAGCAGGAATTTCCGCAGCATTTTCCGGCCTCGGGCTGGGTCGAACATGAGCCCGACGACATCTGGACTTCCACCGTCATCACCTGCCGCGACGCGCTGGAGAGAGCGGGCCTGAAGGCAAGGGATATCGCCGCAATCGGCATCACCAACCAGCGCGAGACCACCGTGGTATGGGACCGCGCCACCGGGCAAGCCGTGCATCGCGCCATCGTCTGGCAGGACCGCCGCACCGCCGATATCTGCCTGAGGCTGAAGAACGAGGGCCTGGAGGCGGCGGTATCGGCCAAGACCGGTCTGATCATCGATCCGTATTTTTCCGGCACCAAGGTCGGCTGGATTCTCGATCACGTCCCCGGCGCGCGGCGGCGCGCGGAGGCCGGCGATCTGTTGTTCGGCACTGTCGACTGCTACCTGTTGTGGCGCCTCACCGGCGGCAAGGTACATGCCACCGATGCCACCAACGCCTCGCGTACGCTGCTGTTCAACATCCATACCGGGCAGTGGGACGACGATCTTCTGAAGATGCTGCGCGTGCCGCGCTCGATGTTGCCGGAGGTGATGGATTCCTCGCACCGTTTCGGCGACAGCGCGCCCGACCTGTTCGGCGGCGCGATCGCGATCTCCGGCATTGCCGGCGACCAGCAGGCGGCGACAATCGGCCAGGCCTGCTTTTCGCCGGGCATGATCAAGTCCACCTACGGTACCGGCTGCTTTGCGCTGCTCAATACGGGGGCGACCGCCGTTGCATCGAAGAACAAGCTGCTCACCACCATCGCCTATCAGCTCAAGGGAAAGCGCACCTACGCGCTCGAAGGCTCGATCTTCGTCGCGGGCTCCGCGGTGCAGTGGCTGCGCGACGGGCTCGGCATCATCAAGCAGGCTGCCGATAGCGGCCCGCTTGCCGACATGTCCGATCCCACGCAATCGGTATACCTGGTGCCGGCCTTTGTCGGCCTTGGCGCGCCCTACTGGAATCCGCGCGTGCGCGGCGCGCTGTTCGGGCTGACGCGCAACACCTCTGCGGCCGAGCTTGCCCATGCCGCGCTGGAGAGCGTGTGTTACCAGACCGTCGATCTCCGGGAAGCGATGCGCGCCGACTGGCCGCAAGCGGGAGCTGCCCATGTCGTGCTGCGCGTCGACGGCGGCATGACCGCATCCGACTGGACCATGCAGCGGCTTGCCGATCTGCTCGATGCTCCCGTCGATCGCCCGATGATTCAGGAAACCACCGCGCTGGGTGCGGCCTATCTCGCGGGGTTGTCGTCGGGCGTCTATCCGGAGCCGCAAAAGTTTGCCGACAACTGGCGGCTGGAGCGCCGCTTCAAGCCCGCGATGAGTGCCGCCACGCGCGAGCGCAAGCTGCAGGGCTGGGCGCGGGCGGTGAAGGGCTTGCTCGCGAGCGATGCGGGGGAGGGGTAGTAGTTGGAGCAAAGCTAGCGCTATGGTAGTAACACTTGCGCGAGGAAAAGGACTAGACGGCGGCTGATGGAGATTGCCTTTCCAATCGAATTTTTGGTGAGTGGCACTCCTGTTTCGCTTTCGTCACAAAATGCCAATGCACGCGACCAGTGGAAGGACCGTGTGAAGAATGCCAGTTCTCTTGCTCTTCCCAATCCACATTTCGCTTCTAACGATCGCCTGTCGGTGACGATTTACTACTTCCCCGCGGAGCCGATGCAGGGAGATATAGACAATATCGTAAAGTTGATCCTCGACGGAATGTGCCGACATGTGTTTGTAGACGATCGTCAAGTAGACCGGCTGGTTGTCCAGAAATTCGAACCGGGCAATATCTTCAGTTTTACAAAACCGACTCCACTGATGATTGAGGCTATAAACGGACCAAAACCAATACTATATATTCGAGTGTCGACTGATCCTTTCGAGGAGTTACGATGAGCGCGCAAACGATTGAGAACGTAGTACTGGAGCGCCTGGTTCCCGACTTGGAGTTGCAGGGCTACGACGTTTTCGTTCATCCCAGCAGGCAAATAGTGCCTTCCTTCTTGGGGACGTACGTCCCCGATCTGATTGCATTACGCGATGATAAGAATCTTGTTATAGAGATCAAACATAGAGGTGGGCGCGCAGAGAACGTCCTCGAGGATTTGGCCAAGCGGTTCGAGGGACAAAAACAATGGGAGTTTCGTGTTGTTTGGATAAACCCGAGTGAATCCCGAGATGAGCCAAGACATCAAAGCAGAGAAGTCATTTCGACGCGCCTAAAGGAAATATCTCGACTTCTAGACGCCGGCTTTGCCGATTCCGCTATGCTTATCGCTTGGGCGACGTTTGAGGCTATTGGACGAAAGTTAATGCCAAAAGAATTCGCACGACCTCAATCGCCTGGCCGGCTGGTTGAAGTCTTGGCGCAGGAAGGGCACATCACTCCCGATGAGGGTGACGTTCTACGCCAATTGGTCGATATGAGAAATCGGTTCATTCACGGCGAACTGGCAATTGCGATAAGCCGTCCTCAGGTAGAATCCTTTGTTAAAATACTGTCCTCTCTGGCTAACAATATCGGACTTTCTGAGGCGCACTGAAATCTCGCGCAAAGAAGCAAGAGAGCTTCTTCGGACATGGACGACATGATCCTCATCGGCCAATACGATTCCCCCTTCGTCCGCCGCGTTGCAATTGCGCTCAAGCTTTACGGCCTCGCCTTCGAGCACCGGCCGTGGTCGACCTTCGGCGAAGGCGACAGGATCGCTCCCTTCAATCCGTTGCGCCGGGTGCCGACGTTGGTGTTGGATGACGGCGAGGCGCTGATCGAGAGCAGTGCGATCCTGGATTATCTCGACGAACTGGTCGGGCCTGAGAAGGTCATGACTGCCGCCCGCGGGCCGCAGCGCCGCCATGCGCTGAAGACCATCGCGCTCGCGACCGGTCTTGGCGACAAGTCGGTCAGTCTCGTTTACGAGCGCGTGCTGCGGAAGGATGACAAGCGATCGAAAATCTGGGTCGAGCGTTGCGAGGCCCAGATCGCCGGCGTGCTGGAGCTGCTGGAAAGGGAGCGCGCCGGCATCGCTTCGCCATACTGGTTCGGCGAGAAGATAGGCCACGCCGACATCGCGGTCGCCTGCGTGTTGCGGTTCACCAACGAGGCGCATCCGCAACTGTTCGATGCCGCGCGATACCCGGTGCTTGCCGCGCACGCTGCGCGCTGCGAGGCGCTTGCACCGTTCAAGGAAATTCAGCAGCCGCTGATTCCGCCCAGCGGTTGAGGCGCTTTTCGTCTCGCTCGCAGGAGAGAGGGGAGGCGTCATTGCGAGGAGCAACGCGACGAAGCAATCCAGAATCTTCGGCAGGATTCGGTTTTTTGGATTGCTTCGCGGAGCCTGTCATCGGGCGCGCGACCCGTTGGCTCGTAATGACGCTGCGGCACTGATTTGCCCGTCGCGTCCAGCCCTCTTTCGAAAAAAATTTCGCTTTTCGATTTGGTAGAAACAGCTTTATCGATTTGCACGTCCCGCCTCGATAAGAGGGGCGTATCGCGGTCGTCACGGACGTTGGGAGCGGGATGCGGTGGACGCGATGGCGGCGTGCTGACGAGCGCGCCAGAGCGGACGGCGAAGTCGTGTGGTCCCGATATCCCGACGCTGATATCAAGCCTGTCGAGATGATGATCTCGCAGGCGACGGTGGCAAGAAAGCCCGGTCACCGAGGAGAGCACGAAGCAAGCCGTAAAACCATCGTGCGGGGAATGCCGGTTGAATCCGTCTTTGCCTGTGGTGACTATGCTCGTGTGCTTTCACTTTTCGCACGCGAGACCGCGGGTGCGACGGCGCACCCGGCATTCCCTGCGCCCTCTGATTTTTTCGAGGGACGCGTTTTTCTGCATCACTCGGGCGCAAAATTGCGCCGCGAGAATGCGCTGGTGTGTCGCGGGCAGACGCTAAGCACGCATCACCTCGCCCCGCTAAAGGGGAATGGATCAAGCGTGCGCGCCGTCATTGCGAGGAGCGAAAGCGACGAAGCAATCCAGAATTCGCCAACGTTCGATTTCTGGATTGCTTCGCTTCGCTCGCAATGACGGACGCAGGAAATGCCTGCCCGTGTGCGAGCGTGATGTGCAATCTACCCAGCCCCTACCGCCTTCTTGCGCCAGGCCAGATGCACCGCACAGGTGCAGCCCGGCGGATGCGCGTTGAGTTCCCTCGCCTCGGCATCGTTGGCGGGCACGACAGATGACGGCGGTTGTGTCGGCATCGCCTCTCTCAGCGATCGATCCTGCGCCGACTGGTCCTGCGAGGGAATGTAGTTCAGCACGGGCGCCAGCCAGCGCTCGGCTTCCTGCACACTCCAGCCCTTGCGCGCGGCATAGTCCTCGACCTGGTCGCGTTCGATCTTGCCGACGCCGAAATAATAGCTCTCCGGGTGACTGAAGTAGAGACCCGACACCGACGAGCCCGGCCACATCGCAAAGCTCTCGGTCAGCTTCACGCCGGAGGTATTCTCGGCATCGAGCAGCGCAAACAGCGTCTCCTTCTCGGTGTGGTCGGGCTGCGCGGGATAGCCGGGCGCAGGACGAATGCCCCGATATTTTTCCAGAATGAGATCTTCGATCGACAAATTTTCATCAGGCGCATAGGCCCAGAACTCGCGCCGCACGCGCGCATGCATGTGCTCGGCAAAGGCCTCGGCAAGGCGATCAGCGAGCGCCTTGCACAGGATCGACGAATAGTCGTCGTTGGCGTTCTTGAACCGATCGGCGATGAGGTCCTCGCCGATCCCGGCGGTGACCACGAAAGCGCCGATATAATCGGCTATGGCGGACGAGGCTGGCGCGATGAAGTCGGACAAGGCGGCATTGAAGCGGCCTTCGCGTTTTTCAAGCTGCTGGCGCAACGTGTGGAAAGTCGCGATCTGCTTTTCGCGTGCCTCATCGGCATAAACGGCGATATCGTCGCCGTCCGCGTTGGCCGGCCAGAAGCCGATCACGGCCTGCGCGGTGAACCATTTTTCCGCGACGATGCGCTCGAGCATCTTGCGCGCATCGTCGTAGAGCGAGCGGGCGACCTTTCCGACCTTCGGATCGTCGAGAATGGCGGGAAAACGCCCGGCCAATTCCCAGGTCTGGAAGAACGGCGTCCAGTCGATGTAATTCACGAGCTCGGCGAGGTCGTAATCGGTGAAGGATTTGGTGCCAAGGAACGCCGGCTTGGTCGGCGGGGTGCCGGCGAAATCGATCCTGACCGCATTGGCCCGCGCGTCGGCGAGCTTCAATCGCTTCTTGTCGGCTTGCGCGCGGAAGTGCGCGGCGGAGATTTTGGCATATTCGGCGCGCATCTCCGCGGCGAAGCCTTCGCGCCGGCCGGGCGAAAGCAGGGAAGAGACGACGCCGACGGCGCGACTGGCGTCATTGACATGCACTACCGGCCCGCTGCGGTAGTTGGGGTCGATCTTCACGGCGGTGTGGACGCGGCTGGTGGTTGCGCCGCCGATCAGAAGCGGCAACTTGAACCCCTCGCGCTCCATTTCGCCCGCGAGAAAACTCATTTCATCGAGCGAGGGCGTGATCAGTCCGGAAAGGCCGACGATATCGGCGCCCTCGCGCCTCGCGGTTTCGATGATCTTCGCCGCCGGCACCATCACGCCGAGGTCGATCACCTCGAAATTGTTACATTGCAGCACGATGCCGACAATGTTCTTGCCGATGTCGTGGACGTCGCCCTTGACGGTCGCGAGCACGATCTTGCCGGCCGAGTGGCGGCCCCTGGCGCTTTCGCCCCTGGCGAGATTGTTTGCCTTCTCCGCTTCCATGAACGGCATCAGATAGGCAACCGCCTGCTTCATCACGCGCGCGGACTTGACGACCTGCGGCAGGAACATCTTGCCGTCGCCGAACAGGTCGCCGACGATATTCATGCCGGCCATCAGCGGCCCCTCGATGACGTTGAGCGGGCGCGCGGTGAGTTTGCGGGCCTCTTCGGTATCGGCTTCGATATGTTCGGTGATGCCGTGCACCAGCGCGTGGGACAGGCGTTTGTCGACCGGCCATTCGCGCCAGGCGAGGTCTTGCGCTTCGCTCTTCTTCTCCTTGCCGCGGAATTTTTCGGCCAGGGCAAGCAGCCGCTCGGGCGCGCCCGCATCGCGGTTGAGGATGACATCCTCGCAAGTTTGCCGCAGCTCGGGGTCGATGTCGTCGTAGACGATCATCTGTCCGGCATTGACGATGCCCATGTCCATGCCGGCATGGATGGCATGATAGAGAAACACCGAATGCATGGCCTCGCGCACCGGCTCGTTGCCGCGGAACGAAAACGACAGATTCGAGACGCCGCCGGAGACATGCGCACCGGGCAGGTTCCGGCGGATCCAGCGCGTCGCCTCGATGAAGTCGACGCCGTAATTGTTGTGCTCCTCGATTCCGGTGGCGATTGCAAAGATGTTGGGGTCGAAGATGATGTCTTCCGGCGAAAAGCCGATCCTGCCCACGAGAATATCGTAGGCGCGCCGGCAGATTTCGGTCTTTCGCGCGAACGTATCGGCCTGGCCCTTCTCGTCGAACGCCATCACCACCACGGCGGCGCCATGGCGTCTTGCAATCCCTGCCTCGTGGATGAATTTCTCCTCGCCTTCCTTCAGCGAGATCGAATTCACCACCGGCTTGCCCTGGACGCATTTCAACCCGGCTTCGATCACGTTGAATTTCGAGGAATTGACCATCACCGGGACACGCGCAATGTCGGGCTCCGCGGCGACGAGGTTGAGGAAGGTCACCATCGCCTTCTCGGAATCGAGCAGCCCCTCGTCCATGTTGACGTTGATGATCTGGGCGCCGTTCTCGACCTGGTCGCGCGCCACCTGCAGCGCCGCGGTGTAGTCGCCCGCGGTGATCAGCTTGCGGAATTTCGCCGAGCCCGTGACATTGGTCCGCTCGCCGATATTGACGAAAGGTATCGCCGAGGTCAGCTCGAACGGCTCCAGGCCCGAAAGCCGCAGACGCGGTTCGATCGCAGGAATTTTGCGCGGCTTGTGCGGCGCGACCGCTGCGGCGATCGCTGCGATATGTTCTGGTGTGGTGCCGCAGCAGCCGCCGACGACATTGACGAGGCCGGAGGCAGCAAATTCGCCGATCAGGCGGGCCATATATTCCGGGCTCTCGTCGTATTGGCCGAATTCGTTGGGCAGGCCCGCGTTCGGATAGGCGCACACCAGCGCATCGGCGACGCGACCGATATCGGCGATATGGGCGCGCAGGTCTTCCGCGCCCAGCGCGCAGTTGAAGCCGATGGTAAGCGGCCCGGCGTGGCGCACCGAATGCCAGAACGCCTCCGGAAGCTGTCCCGACAGCAGTCGGCCGGATTTGTCGGTGATGGTGCCGGAAACCATTACGGGAACGTCGATGCCGCGCGCCGCGGCGATTTCGGCGATGGCATAAAGCGCGGCCTTGGCATTGAGCGTGTCGAAGATGGTTTCGACCAGCAGCAAATCGACGCCGCCGTCGAGCAGGCCGTTAATCTGTTCGCCGTAGGCCTTGCGCAGATCGTCGAAGGTGACGGCGCGGTAACCGGGGTTGGACACATCGGGCGAGATCGAGGCGGTGCGGTTGGTAGGGCCGATGGCGCCGGCGACAAAGCGCGGCCTGCCGTCCTCGCCGCTTACGCGTTCGGCGGCGGAGCGGGCGAGCTTCGCGCCTTCGAGATTGAGTTCATACGCAAGGCCGGACATTTCGTAGTCGGCCTGCGCGATCGAGGTCGACGAGAAGGTGTTGGTGGCGACGATGTCGGCGCCGGCGCGCAGGTAAGCGGCGTGGATCTGTTCGATCGCCTTTGGCTGAGTCAGGATCAGCAGGTCGTTGTTGCCCCTTACGTCGCGGTGGAAGCCGGCAAAGCGAGTGCCGCGAAAGCCAGCTTCGTCATAAGCGAGTGCCTGGATCATGGTGCCCATCGCGCCATCGAGCACGAGAATTCGCTCGCGAGCCAGGCTGAGAAAGGCAGTTCGCTTTGGCGAGATGGGTGCGCTCATCGGGTCATGCGGCCTTCTGCGCGCCGGCAGGGCGGATGCCAAGCAAATGGCAGATCGCAAACACCAGGTCGGCGCGGTTCATCGTGTAGAAGTGAAAGGTATCGACGCCGTGCTTGTTGAGCTTCTGCACCTGGCCCGCCACCACGGTCGCCGCCACGAGCTTGCGGGTCTCGGCGTCATCGTCGAGGCCCTCGAACTTCGCGGCGAGCCAGTCCGGCACCGTGGTGCCGGCCCGCGTCACGAACGATCGAGCCTGCTTGAAATTGTGCATCGGCATGATGCCGGGCACGATCGGAATGAAAATGCCGCGCGCGCGAACGCGATCGAGATATCGGAAGTAGAGGTCATTGTCGAAAAAGACCTGCGTGATGGCCCGCGTCGCGCCCGCATCGACCTTGGCTTTCAGCACATCGATGTCGGCGTCGAAATCGCGGCTCTCGGGATGTTTCTCGGGATAGGCCGATACCGAGACTTCGATATCGGGATAACGCCGCTTGATGCTTTCCACGAGCGCGGGCGAGGTCTGGTAACCGTCCGAATGGGTGACGAAAGGCGTACCGATGCCGCCGGGAGGGTCGCCGCGAAGCGCCACGATATGGCGGACGCCGATTTCGTGGTAACGGCTGACGATGTCGTCGATGTCGCCGCGCGCCGCACCCACGCAGGTCAGGTGCGCGGCCGGCAGCAGCGCCGTTTCACCGAGGATGCGGGCGATGGTTGCGTGGGTGCGTTCGCGGGTCGATCCGCCGGCGCCATAAGTGACAGAGACAAAACTGGGCGAGAGCGGAGCGAGCCGGTTGATGGTTTCCCAGAGGCTGTTCTCCATCGCCTCGGTTTTCGGCGGGAAGAACTCAAAGGATATCGCGGGATGCTTCAGCACCCGCTGTCCGTCAGAAGCGGACGGGGCAAACTCGGTCATGGCCACTCACACAAGCTCCGCAGGCTGGACGGCATTGGCTTCAAGAACGGCCAAGATAGGCGAAAGGGCGCGGCGCAGATAGCCCACGATATTTGGGAAATTGCCCATCGCATGTTATTTCTGCCAATAATCGCAAGGAGATTTACCAATTATGGGACAAGAAAAATAAACAGGAAAAGTCATAAAATTATGTAATATCAACATGATAATGTCATCTGAAATCAGGGAACCCATTGCATTGCCGATGGGCAAATCGGGCCCGTTAACGATTTTCCATGGATCGGCCCACACGGGGAGGCCGGTGTGGCCGTTCTTGATCACCCGCGGGCCTGATCTGCGCGGCCAGGGCCTTTGTGACTGCAGGAAGCCGCGCTAGCTAAGGACCATGATTCCGCTTTCCGTCCTCGACCTCTCCGTTGTCACCACCGGCACCAGGCCTGCAGAGGCGTTGCGCAACTCTATCGATCTGGCGCGGCACGTCGATCGACTCGGCTATGTCCGTTACTGGCTCGCCGAGCACCACAATCTTGCGTCGGTCGCGAGCCCCGCGCCGGATCTGATGATCGGGCAGATCGCGGCGGTGACGCAAAATATCCGGGTCGGCTCCGGCGGCGTGATGCTGCCGAACCATGCGCCGCTGGTTGTGGCGGAGCGTTTCAAGATGCTCGAGGCCTTGTTTCCCGGCCGGATCGATCTCGGGCTTGGCCGCGCACCGGGCACCGATGGTGCAACCGCGCATGCGCTGCGCAGCCGGCTCGAGCGTCGCGAGGGCGATGATTTCCTCGAGCGATTGCACGAACTGACCCTGTGGGAGACGCGCGATTTCCCGCCGGGCCATCCCTATAACCAGGTGGTGGCGATGCCCAACGACACGCCGCTGCCGCCGATCTGGCTACTGGGCTCCAGCGATTACAGTTCGGAATTGGCCGCACTGGTCGGCATGGGATTCGCCTTCGCCCACCACTTTGCCACTTACGATGCGATCGCGGCGATGACGAACTACCGCGCCCATTTCAAGCCGTCAGCCTGGCGTTCAACGGCGCACGGCATCCTCGCCATCGCAGCAGTCGCGGCCGAAACGGACGCGGAGGCCGAGCGGCTGGCCTCGTCGATGGATCTCAATCGACTACTGCGGGATCGGGGGCAATATCGTCCATTGCCCAGTGTCGAGGAGGCGCTGGCCTATCCTTACACCGAAGCCGAGCGCGCCGCGATCGCGCGCAACCGCTCGCGGCTTTTCGTCGGCAGCGCCGCAACCGTGATGCAGAGGCTTGAGCCGATGATCGCGGCGAGCAAGGCCGACGAATTGATGATAATCACCGCGGTGTACGACCACGACGCGCGCAAGAAGTCGTATGGCCTGCTTGCGGACGCGTTCGGATTGGCCAAGAAGGCCCCGCCTAGGCAACGATGAGCCGACCCGATGTCCCCTGATCGACCCTGGTTGCTTTCCCGTCGAACGACGCTCGCTGGTCTCGCTGCGAGCTCGCTCGTTGGGCCGGCACGGGCACTCGGAGAGGATGGCGCCGGCCCGACCTTTTCACCCTCCGGTCCGAATGCCGAATTTTACGGCGCCAACGAGAATTATCCGATGAGGGATTCCGGGTTGCCGTTCACGCCCGGTAATCCGCTTTCACCGAAATACCGCGTCGGGGCCTTCAGCCATTTCGACGAATTGTTTCCGACGCGGCAAGTTCAACGCGCCACGTCGCCATCGACGCTCAAACGGGATCACGCGGAGATGTCCGAGCCGCTCCGCGTGCGCGTCAACGACTATCTCGCGCGAAATCCCGTCACCGGACTCCTGATCGCCAGGGACGACCGGATTCTGTTCGAGCGCTACCAGTACGGCCGGACTGATCGCGATCGTCTGATTTCCCAATCGATGGTCAAATCGATCACAGGGATGCTGGTCGGCATCGCAATCTCGGAAGGTGCGATCAAATCCGTCGATGATGCCGCGGAGAAGTATGTCCCGGGGTTCAAAGGCACCGAGTATGGCAGAACGCCGATTCGCGACCTCCTGCATATGTCATCCGGCGTCGAGTTTGGCGAAGAACGAGAAGGCGAGCGCGACCTCAATCGATTGTGGATTGACATGGTCGCCGGATCGGGAAAAGGCACGATCGGCAGCATCACGCAATTCGACCGCCGAATTGCGGCGTCGGGAACGAAATTCCACTATGCCAGCATCGAGCCGGATGTGTTGGGTCTCGTGCTTCGTTACGCTACCAACAAATCGCTGTCTGATTACCTGCAGGAAAAGCTGTGGCAGCCGATCGGGGCGGAGGCCGACGCGAAATGGCTGCTGGATGCCGAAGGGTTCGAGGTGGCGCATTTCGGCTTCAATGCCGTGCTGCGCGACTACGCGCGGCTCGGACGCCTGCTCGCCCAAGACGGCGCGTGGGACGGCGGGCAGATCATCCCCGCCCAATGGATGATCGACGCCACGACGACGCGGCCATCCGATGCCTATTTGCTGCCGGGCAAGGCCATGGCCGATTTCGGCTACGGCTATCTGCTGTGGTTGATCCCCGGCCGGCGGCGCCAATTCGCAATGTTTGGCGCGTTCGGTCAACGCGTTTTCGTCGATCCGGCGTCGAAGCTTGTTTTGGTCCAGACGGCCGTCGAAGGCAGTCCCGAAGTCTTGTCCTTGTGGTCGGCCGTGGTCGAGCGGTTGGGCTAAATGCCGACGTCACTCCATCTTCTCGCTGAACGTCGCGCGGAACGGATGGGCGGGATAGACGCCGACGATGCGGAATTCGCGGGAAAAGAATTGCAATTCCTCCAGCGCAAATGCCAGACCCTTGTCGTCCGGATGGCCGTCGACATCGGCGTAGAACTGCGTTGCGAAGAAATTGCCGTCGATCATGTAGCTTTCCAGCTTGGTCATGTTGACGCCGTTGGTGGCAAAGCCGCCCAGCGCCTTGTAGAGCGCCGCGGGCAGGTTGCGCACGCGGAAAACAAATGTGGTGACCAGCGGTCCGGAAGCTTGTCCCGCCCAGTTCGCCTCGCGCGCCAGCACCACAAAGCGCGTGGTGTTGTGGGTCTCGTCCTCGACGTCCTCGGCGAGGATATCGAGACCGTAGATCTCGGCGGCAAGCCTGGAAGCGATCGCGGCACGGGTCTTGTCGCCGTGCTCGGCTACGATCCGCGCGCTTCCTGCCGTATCGGCCGACACGATCGGTCTGATGCCGAGCTTGCGGATGATGCGCCGACATTGCCCAAGGGCATGGACGTGGCTCTCGACCGTTTTGATATCGTTCAGTTTCGCGCCAGGCGGCGCCATCAACTGATGACGGATCGGCAGAAACCATTCGCCGACGATGTAGAGGCCCGATTGCGGCAAGAGATGATGGATGTCGGCTACTCTTCCCGCGACCGAATTCTCGATCGGGATCATGCCGAGGTCCGCCTCGCCGGAGGCGATCGCGGCGAGCGCGTCCTCGAAGGTCGGGCAGGGCACGGCCTCGGCGTTCGGATAGGCCTCGGTGATGGCGATATGGGAGTTGGCGCCCGGTTCGCCCTGGAATACGATTTTCTTCGGTTTGCTCATGATTTTCGATCCTGGGCGCCTTGTATCAGCCGCTCACCTTTTTGCCAGTATTTGGCGTGCGGTCTCGAGGTCGGCCGGCGTGTCGACGCCGCGCGGAACGGTGTCGACGATGGTGACGTTGATCCGCATTCCCCCCTCGAGCGCCCGCAGCTGTTCCAGTTTCTCCTGCCGCTCGAGCGGGGATGGCGGCAGGCGGACGAAGCGCTCCAGCGCAGCGCGGCGGTAAGCATAAAGCCCGATGTGATGGTAGTGCGGCCCATCACCGTGGGGCGCGGTAGCGCGGGTGAAATAAAGCGCGCGAAGCCGCCTCGGGCCGATCGGCGAGCCGACCGCCTTGACCACGTTCGGGTTCAAGGCCTCCTCCTGGGAGTGAATTTCCGCAGCCAGTGTCGCAATATCGACGGCCCCTTCCTCGAGCGGCGGCAGCACATCGCGGATATTGTCCGGCAGTATCGTCGGAAAATCGCCTTGCAGGTTGACGACGATCTCAGCGCGGCCCTCGGGATCGAGGCTGCCAAGCGCCTCGTAGATCCGGTCGGAACCGGACGGATGATCGGCCCGGGTCATCACCGCTTCGCCGCCATGCGCCCTCACGGCGGCCGCAATCTCTACCGTGTCGGTGGCGACCGCGACCCGGCCGATGCCGGCCGCTTCCGCCCGGCGCAGCACATGAACGATCATGGGCAGGCCGGCAATGTCCAGCAGCGGCTTACCCGGCAAGCGCGTGGCGGCCATACGGGCGGGGATCAGTACCAAAATACGGGGATTGGTCATCAGTGCTTGAAACGGGAAAGCGAATGTTGGAATCGGACTACTGGCCGGAAATCGTGGGGATTGGACGCAAGCCGGCTCATTTATACGGGTTGCCAGCGCACGGGCAAACCGATATCTGAACGGGGCTCGGGGTGGGGGCGAAAGCCTGATTCCTGAGGCTCATCCGCGGCCGTTCCTCTCCGGCCAAACTCGACATTTCCGGCGTGGGGCCTGATCAAGATGGACTCCTTCGAACTCAACAAAATTATCGGTGCCATCCTCGGCACCTGTCTCGTTTTGCTGATCACGAACTTCACCGCCAATGCGCTGTTTGCTCCCGAAAACCCCAAAAAGCCGGGGTTTGAGATCGCCGCCAAGGAAGAGGGAGAAGGCGGCGGCAAGGGCGCGGCCGCGGCGGCGCCCTCGGAGCCGATCGAGAAGCTGTTGCAGACGGCCTCGGTCGAGAAGGGAGCCGCGTCGGCCAAGAAGTGCGGCGCCTGCCACGATTTCACCAAGGGCGGTCCCAACAAGGTCGGCCCGAACCTCTACGGCGTCGTCGGCCGCGACCGCGCAAGCGAGGCTGGCTTCAACTACTCCGCTGCGATGAAGGCAAAGGGCGGCAAATGGACTTTTGACGACCTGAACCAGTTCATCGCCAACCCCAAGGGCTTTGTCCCCGGCACGGCAATGGGTTTTGCCGGTATCCAGAAAGACACCGAGCGTGCCGACGTGATCGACTATCTGCACACGCTCTCGGACAATCCGGTTCCGTTGCCGACCGCCGCGAAGTAGCCGACGATTTAGCGGGCGATTTTAGCCGGTCCGGGTCAGAACGGGTGGTTCACCGCAAACGGCCGGGCCAATGCCTGGCCGTCCTTGCTTTCTATCGTGCCAGCGGACGGAAACGGCGAGGAAATCGGTTCCACCCGCGGGACGGGCTTTGGCTTCTCGCGTCCTTGTTACCGGGACTTTTCGCCGCACAACGGCTGCTATCATGAGCAAAAAGCAACTTAATCGGCCGAGGGCTTGCCTTATAGTGCGTCCTCACAACGCCCATAGCGACAGGAACCCTTCATTGCCATTCAACCGACGACAGCTTTTGCAGGGCGGTGCCATCGCGGCAATTGCCCCAGCCCTTGGCACCGTAACCGGCCTTCCTGCTCTCGATCCGGCAAGCGCCCAGACTGGCACCGGCGAGCCTGTATGGCGGCACGCGCTATCTCTGTTCGGTGACGTCAAATATCCGGCCGACTTCAAGCGTTTCGATTATGTCAATGCCGATGCACCCAAAGGCGGCATCGCCCGCATGATTTCACTCGGCACCTTCGATAATTTCAATCTTGTGGTCGCGGGAGTGAAAGGCTCACTCGGAGGCGCGGTTGCGCTGATCCATGAATTGCTGATGACGCCGTCGCTGGACGAGGTCTCGACCGAATACGGCGAACTCGCCGAGGCAGTCAGTCATCCCGCGGATTTTTCTTCCGTCATCTATCGCTTGCGTGAGCACGCAAGATGGCATGACGGCAAACCCGTGACGCCCGAGGATGTGATTTTTTCGTTCGATGCGTTCAAGAAAAACCATCCGCAGTATGCGGCCTATTACCGTCACGTGGTGAAGGCGGAGAAGACAGGCGAGCGCGATATCAAGTTCAGTTTTGATGCGCCCGGCAACCGCGAGCTTCCGCAAATCGTGGGCCAATTGATCGTGCTGCCGAAGCATTGGTGGGAAGGTACCGACGGCGATGGCCGCAAGCGCGACGTCTCCGCTACGACAATCGAGCCACCGCTGGGTTCGGGTCCCTACCGTATCAAGGAGTTCGTCGCCGGCCGCACCATCGTGCTGCAGCGGGTCAAGAACTATTGGGGTAACGATCTCAACGTCAATATCGGGCGTAACAATTTCGATGAGCTTCGCTTCGAATATTTCCGCGACTCGACGGTGGCGCTGGAGGCCTTCAAGGGCGATCAGGTCGACTGGCGGCTGGAAAACAGCGCGAAAAACTGGGCTACCGCCTACGACTTCCCGGCCGTGACTGAAAAGCGCGTGGTCCTGGAGGAGTTTCCGAACCGCAGCTCCGGCGGCATGCAGGCGTTCGCCCTCAACATCCGTCGTGACAAGTTCAGCGATTTGCGCGTGCGTCGTGCTTTCAATTTTGCCTTCGACTTCGAGGAGATGAACAAGCAGTTGTTCTTCGGGCAATACAAGCGCATCAACAGCTACTTCGACGGAACGGAGCTTGCCTGCTCCGGCCTGCCGGAAGGGCAGGAGCTGGCGATTCTGGAGACGGTGCGCGACAAGGTACCGGGTGAGCTCTTCACCATGCCCTATCAGAATCCGGTCGGCGGCAATCCCGAAGCAGTGCGCGCCAATTTGCGCGAAAGCGCGAGGTTACTCAAGGAGGCCGGCTACGAGATCAGGGATCGCAAACTGGTGGATGCGGCCGGACGACCCGTCAGCGTCGAGATCCTGGTTCAGGAGCCTGCCTATGAGCGGATCGCGCTGTTCTACAAGCCTTCGCTCGAACGGATTGGCGTGACGACCTCGATCCGTATCGTCGACGATGCGCAGTACGAAAACCGGCTGCGCAGCTTCGACTACGACATCATCATCCATTCCTGGCCGGAATCGCTGTCGCCCGGGAATGAACAGCGCGAGTACTGGAGTTCGCAAACTGCCGACGTGCCCGGCTCGAGCAATTACATCGGTATCAAAAATCCCGCCGTTGACAGCATGATCGACAGGGTAATCTTCGCCAAGGACCGAGCCGAGCTTGTGGCGGCGACGCACGCGCTGGATCGGGTGCTGTTGTGGAATCACTATGTGGTGCCGCAGTGGAACTATCCGAAAGTTCGGACCGCGCGTTGGGACCGCTTCGGTCGGCCATCTGAAATGCCGAAGTACGGACAAGCGGCATTTCCGGCGCTCTGGTGGTTTGATGCCGAGAAGGCCGCCAGTATCGGCAAAAGGTCCTGATGGGATTTCCCCGCATGGCGAGATTCTCCCGCCGGCATGTGCTCGCTCTCTCCGCCGGCGCCCTGGGCGCGGGCTGGATGCGACCGGCCCTGTCGGCGGATGGAGGTAGCGAAGCCCAGGGAGCCGAGGCGCATGGCATATCGGTGTTCGGCGATCTGAAATACCGGGCCGATTTTCATCACTTCGATTATGTCAACGTCGCGGCGCCCAGGGGCGGCGCCTTCTCGCAGATTCCGTCGGGGCGCGCCTACAACCAGTCCTTTCAGACGTTCAATTCCTTCAACGCCTACATTCTCAAGGGCGAGGGCGCGCAAGGCATGGACATGACGTTCGCCCCGTTGATGGTGCGTGCCGGCGACGAGCCCGATGCCATGTACGGCCTGGTGGCAAAATCGGTGAGGATTTCGCAGGACAAGCTTACCTACCGCTTCACCCTGCGGAGCGAGGCAAGGTTTCACGACGGTTCGAAACTGACGGCGCACGATGCCGCATTCTCGCTGACCACGCTCAAGACCAAGGGCCATCCGCTGATCCTGCAGCAGATGCGGGACATGGTGAAGGCGGAAGCCGAGGACGACGCGACGCTGGTGGTAACTTTCGCCGAAAAGCGCGCTCGCGACGTGCCACTCTACGTCGCGGGCCTGCCGATTTTCTCGAAGGTTTATTACGCCACCCGGCCGTTCGATGAATTGACCCTCGATATCCCGCTCGGATGCGGGCCCTACAAGATCGGCAAATTCGAGGTCAACCGTTACATCGAATTCGAGCGCGTCAAGGATTGGTGGGCCGCCGATCTTCCGGTCACCCGAGGCAGTTACAATTTCGACATCGTACGCTTCGAATTCTATCGCGACCGCGACGTTGCATTCGAAGGGTTTACCGCAAAGAGCTACCTTTATCGTGAAGAATTCACGTCGCGAATCTGGGCGACGCGTTACGACTTTCCCGCCGTGAAGGACGGCCGGGTCAGGCGTGAGACCTTGCCCGACGATACCCCGTCGGGAGCTCAGGGATGGTTCATCAATACCCGCCGCGACAAGTTCAAGGACCCGCGTGTGCGCGAGGCGTTGATCCAGGCGTTCGATTTCGAATGGACCAACAAGACGATCATGTACGGCGCCTATGCGCGTACCCATTCGCCGTTCCAGAATTCGGACATGATGGTGAACGGCCCGCCGTCGCCGGAAGAGCTGAAACTGCTCGAGCCGTTTCGCGGCCAGGTGCCGGATGAAGTGTTCGGCATGCCGTTCATGCCGCCGGTATCCGACGGCTCGGGCCAGGATCGGGCGCTGCTGCGTAAAGCGCAGCAATTGCTGCAGGAGGCGGGCCTCGTAATCAAGGACGGCAAGCGCATTTTACCGAATGGCGAGGTCTTTAAAATCGAATTTCTGGCCGATGAGCCGAGCCTGCAGCCGCACCATGCACCCTATATCAAGAATCTCGGCATCATCGGCATCGAGGCCAGCCTGCGGCTCGTCGATCCCGTGCAGTACCGCGCCCGCGTCGAGGATTTTGATTTCGACATGACCATCGAGCGCTTCTCGATGTCGGCAACGCCGGGCGACGGCTTGCGGCCGTTCTTTTCCTCACAGGCCGCCAGGACCAAGGGGTCCTACAATCTGGCAGGGATCGCCGACCCCGTTATCGATGCCCTGATTGAAACGATTCTCGCCGCCGACAACCGCGCCGATTTGACGGTTGCCTGCCGCGCTTTCGATCGGGTATTCCGTGCCGGGCGCTACTGGGTACCGCAATGGTACGCTCATACGCACCGTCTCGCTTATTGGGACCTGTTCGCCCACCCTGAAAAACTGCCGCGCTATGCGCAAGGCGTCGGTGCGCCGGAAAACTGGTGGTTCGATCCGCTCAAGGCATCCAAAGCCGAGCCGGCGAAATAGATCATGACCGCTTATATCGCACGCCGCATTCTCCTGATGTTCCCGACGCTGCTCGGAATCCTCTTCGTTTCCTTCGTCGTGGTGCAGTTCGCGCCGGGCGGCCCAGTGGAACGGGTGATCGCGCAGCTCTCCGGCGCCGATACCGGCGGCACCTCGCGAATTTCAGGTTCTTCGGGCGGAGATTTCGGGGCGCGCAGCCAGCTTGGCGCGTCTTCCGACGCGGTCAATTCGAAGTATCGCGGCGCGCAGGGGCTCGATCCCGATTTCGTCAAGAGCCTGGAAAAGCAGTTCGGCTTCGACAAGCCGGCGCCGGAACGCTTCGCGCTGATGATGTGGAATTTCGCGCGGTTCGATTTCGGCAAAAGCTATTTCCGCGATGTCAGCGTGCTGCAGCTTATCAAGGAGAAGCTGCCGGTCTCGATGTCGCTCGGAATCTGGATGACGCTCCTGACGTATCTGATCTCGATCCCGCTCGGCATCAGGAAAGCCGTAATGGACGGCTCGAAGTTCGATACGTGGACTTCGGCGGTTATCATCGTCGGTTTTGCAATACCCGGGTTTCTGTTCGCCATCCTTCTGATCATCCTGTTCGCGGGCGGTTCCTTCTTCAACATTTTCCCGCTGCGCGGTCTTACCTCCGACGGCTGGTCGCAATTTCCCTGGTACTGGAAGATCCTCGATTATTTCTGGCACATCACCCTGCCGCTGGTCTCGATGGCGCTTGGCGCCTTTGCCACCATGACGCTGCTGACCAAGAATTCCTTTCTCGACGAGATCCGCAAGCAATATGTCATGACCGCGCGCGCCAAAGGCTGCAGCGAGCGGCAGGTTCTCTACAACCACATTTTCCGCAACGCGATGCTGATCGTGATCGCCGGATTTCCGGGCGCGTTCATTCACGCCTTCTTCTCGGGCTCGCTGTTGATCGAGACGATTTTTTCGCTCGATGGACTGGGCCTGCTCGGCTTCGAAAGCGTCCTGAATCGTGACTATCCGGTCGTGTTCGGAACCCTGTTCATCTTTTCGCTGGTCGGTCTTGTCGTCAATCTGATCTCCGATCTCGCTTACATGTGGGTCGATCCGCGGATCGATTTCGAGGCGCGGGAGGTTTGATGACGATCACCAGCGCAGCCGAGCTGAAGTTCCTACAGCGCTTGCTGCAAAGTTCTTTCAGGAACGTCAGCTCGCCAGAGCGGCGCTGGAATCATGGATTTGGCGGTGTCCTTTGCTTTCCGAAGTTCGTACAGGTGGGCGTGGCGATGACCTACGAACTTCGGAAAGAGGACACCGCGCCGCCGCCGGTCGAGACAACGACGCAGTCGCCGATGGGCGTGGCGGTGCCGGTCACGCGTCATGGTTTCGCGCTTTCGCCGCTCAACCAGAGGCGCTGGCAGAATTTCAAATCGAATCGCCGCGGTTACTGGTCGCTGTGGATTTTCCTGATCTTGTTCTTCGTCTCGCTGTTTGCCGAACTGATCGCCAACGACCGCCCGATCCTCATCAGGTTCGACGGGCACCTGTATTGGCCGGCCTTTGTCAGTTATTCGGAGACCACCTTCGGCGGCGATTTCGAAACTGCGGCCGACTATCGCGATCCCTATTTGCAAAAGCTGATCGCCGACAAGGGCGGTGCGATCGTCTGGCCGCCGATCCGCTACTCCTACGATACGCACAATCTCGACCTTCCGACGCCCGCGCCATCGAAACCGACCTGGATGCTGACCGAGGCGGAGTGCAAGGATGTGGTGCAGAAGAAGGGCCTCAAAAGCTGCCGCGACCTCGAATACAACTGGCTCGGGACCGACGACCAGGGCCGCGACGTGGTGGCGCGCCTGATCTACGGTTTTCGCATCTCCGTGCTGTTCGGTCTCACGCTGACCATCGTCTCGTCGATCATCGGGGTTGCCGCCGGCGGCGTGCAGGGGTACTTCGGCGGCTGGATCGATCTCGGTTTCCAGCGCTTCATCGAGGTCTGGAGCGCCATTCCGTCGCTCTATCTGCTCTTGATTCTGTCATCAGTGCTGGTGCCCGGTTTCTTCGTCCTGCTCGGCATTCTCCTGTTGTTTTCGTGGGTCTCGCTGGTCGGCCTGGTGCGGGCGGAATTTTTGCGCGGGCGCAATTTCGAGTATATCCAGGCCGCACGCGCGCTCGGCGTGTCGAACGCTGTGATCATGTTCCGTCATTTGTTGCCCAACGCCATGGTGGCGACCATGACGTTCCTGCCCTTCATCGTATCATCATCGGTGATGACGCTGACCGCGCTGGATTTCCTCGGCTTCGGCTTGCCGCCGGGTTCGCCGTCGCTTGGCGAATTGCTGTCGCAAGGCAAGGCCAACGTGCAGGCGCCATGGCTTGGCTTCACCGGCTTCTTTGCGGTTGCGATCATGCTGTCGCTTTTGATTTTCATCGGCGAGGCGGTGCGCGATGCGTTCGATCCGCGCAAGACGTTTAGATAGGACGCGAGTATGGATGCCATCAACCAGCCGCTGCTCGATGTCCGCGACCTGTCGGTGGCGTTCCATCAGCCGAGCGGCACCTCGACCGCGGTCGACCATATTTCCTTCTCGATAAGGCGCGGCCAGTGCGTGGCGCTGGTCGGTGAATCCGGCTCCGGTAAATCCGTCAGCGCGCTGTCGATCCTGAAGCTGTTGCCGTACCCGACGGCATCCCATCCCTCCGGAAGCATCTTGTTCAACGGCCGGGATTTGCTTGGTCTGTCGGAGCGCGAGATGCGCGGCATTCGCGGCAACGACATTTCGATCATCTTCCAGGAGCCGATGACGTCGCTCAATCCGCTGCATACGATCCAGTCGCAGATCGGCGAAATCCTGCAGCTGCATAACCCGGTCGGCGCCGAGATGGCGCGGGCGCGCACGCTCGAGCTTCTCACGCAAGTCGGCATTCCCGATCCGCAGGCGCGGCTTGGGAGTTACCCGCACCAATTGTCAGGCGGACAGCGCCAGCGGGTCATGATTGCGATGGCGCTTGCCAACGAGCCCGATCTCTTGATTGCGGATGAGCCGACCACGGCGCTCGACGTAACCGTGCAGGCGCAAATCCTGGCGCTGCTCGCCGATATCCGCAAACGCCTCGGCATGAGCTTGCTGTTCATCACCCACGATCTCGGCATCGTGCGCCGCATTGCGGATGTGGTCTGCGTCATGAACGGAGGCAAGATCGTCGAACAGGGTCCGGTGGAGCAGGTTTTCACCGCGCCGAAACATCCCTATACCCGCGCGCTGCTCGCGGCCGAGCCCAAGCCCGACCCGGCGCCGCCGCGGCCGCAATCTCCCGTGGTGATATCGGCCGACGATCTGAAGGTCTGGTTTCCGGTCAAGCGCGGCCTGTTGCGTTCCACGGTCGGACACATCAAGGCGGTCGATGGCGTCAGCCTGTCGGTTCGCAAGGGTGAAACGCTTGGTGTCGTCGGCGAATCGGGCTCCGGCAAGACCACGCTCGGGCTGGCGCTGCTGCGGCTGATCTCCTCCGATGGCCCCATCGTCTTCCTGGGCAGGCAAATCCAGGGTTTGCGATTCAAGCAGATGCTTCCGTTGCGCCGCGATATGCAAATCGTGTTTCAGGACCCGTTCGGCTCCTTGAGCCCGCGTATGTCGGTCGGCGATATCGTGGCCGAAGGCCTCAGCGTGCATCAGAGATCGCTTTCGGAAGCCGAGCGCGAGGCGCGCGTGATCAGGGCGCTGCGGGATGTCGGCCTTGATCCGGCAACGCGGTTCCGCTATCCGCATGAATTTTCCGGCGGCCAACGTCAGCGCATCAGCATCGCGCGGGCGGCGGTGCTGGAGCCGAATTTCGTCGTGCTGGATGAACCGACCAGCGCGCTCGACATGCTGTTCCAGGCGCAAATGGTCGACCTGTTGCGCGAGTTGCAGCGCAAGCGCGACCTCACTTACATGTTCATCTCGCATGACCTGCGCGTGGTGGCATCGCTTGCAAGCCATCTCATCGTGATGCGCCACGGCAAGGTCGTGGAAGAGGGCCCTGCTTCGCAATTGTTCAAGAATCCCAAAACCGATTATACCCGCGCGCTGTTCGCCGCCGCGTTCCGGCTCGAAACCGCGAACGGCGGTGTCGTCGCGGAGTAGCTTGCAAATGCTTTTTTTGGGGCCGAAAGCGGTGAGGTTCTAGCTCAAGCGCTTGATCGAGGTGACGTCGCTTCCTGCGACCTTGATGCGTGCGATGGCGGCGCGTGTATGCTCGATCACGGTGGCCATATGGTAGGCGTTGGCGTGAACGATGGTAGTGGCGTCGCGAACGATCGCGACATGGCCCTTCCAGAAAATCAGATCGCCACGGTTGAGCTTCTTCGCTTCGTTGCGGTCGAGCGCTCGGCCGAGACCCTGCTCCTGCATGTCGCTGTCGCGCGGACATCCGGTGCCGGCGGCATTCAACGAAAGCTGAACAAGCCCGGAGCAATCGACGCCGAGGCTGCTTTTACCGCCCCACAGGTAAGGCGTGCCAACGAACTGTTCGGCGACCGCAACGAAATCCGGGACATGGCTGCCGATCGAGCCAACATGCTGCTGCCACAGATACCAGCCCTCACGCGTGACGGCGAAGGGACCCTCTTCGCGCGATACCGTGATCAATGCGCCCATCGCCAGCGTCTCTGCGGGCGGCAGCTTGATGGAGGGGCCGGGAAAGGCAAAGGTGCGCAGGGCGGTGATTTTGTGGGTCGGCTTCGAAACCGGCCTTGCAAGCGCGCGGTCCGGCAGCCAGCCGACATAGCCGTCACTGTTGAGCTGACCCCAGGCCCAGCCCTCGTCGTTACGATCGTAGATCATCGCGCGCTCGCCCTTGAGCGCCTGTGTTGCAAGCGCGGCATCGGGAGAAGGCGCGCTGCGAAGCGGCGCGATCGAATCGGCGATCTCGAATTCCTCGCCGGCAACGAAGCGTTTCGCCTCGACCTTGCCTTCGAGATATTTTGCGGCGAGGTCGGGCCGTGCCGGCGTCAGGCGCGGATCATCCATAGCGCTCGCTCAACAGTGCAAAGATCGCCCGCGCAGCCTGGCATTCGCCGCCCTCGGGGCGCGCCGGTCTTGCTGACGGCGTCCAGCCGTAGATATCGACGTGCAGCCAGCTCTTTGCTGCCTCGACAAAGCGCTGCAGGAACAGCGCGCAAGTGATCGAGCCGGCAAAGGTTCCGGTTGCCGCGTTGTTGACGTTGGCGATTTTCGAATCGAGCCAACTGTCATATGGCGGCCAGAGCGGCAAGCGCCACAGCGGATCATTCTCCCGTTTCGCGCAGATCGAAAGCTGCAGCGCCAGTTCTTCATCGTTGGTATAGAAGGGCGGCAAATCCGGACCGAGCCCCACCCGGGCCGCCCCGGTCAGGGTGCCGAGATCGATCAGCAGTTCGGGTTTCTCCTCGTCGGCCAGCGCCAGCGCGTCGGCCAGCACCAGTCGCCCTTCGGCGTCGGTATTGCCGATCTCGACGGTGAGGCCCTTGCGTGAGCGAAAGACGTCGAGCGGGCGAAAGGCGTTGCCGGCCACCGCGTTCTCGACGGCCGGAATCAAAACTCTCAAGCGCAGCTTTAGCCCGGCGTCCATCACCATCTGAGCCAGCGCAAGCGCGCTGGCGGCCCCGCCCATATCCTTCTTCATGATCAGCATGCTGCTGGACGGTTTCAGGTCGAGGCCGCCGGTGTCGAAGCAGACCCCCTTGCCGACCAGCGTCACCTTGGGATGGGCCGCATCGCCCCAGGTAAAATCGATCAGGCGGGGCGCGCGCGACGACGCCATGCCGACCGCGTGAATCAGCGGGAAATTCCGCTGCGTCAGATCGTCGCCGATGATGCAGCCGAAATCGGCGCCGAAACCTCGCGCAAGCTCCTCGGCTGCGGACGCCAGTTCTTCCGGCCCCATATCGTTGGACGGGGTGTTGATGAGGTCACGCGCCATCGCGGTTGCGGTCGCGATCCGCGTGATGTCGTCGACATCGACGCCATCCAGAGGGACAAGTCTCACCTCGGGCGCATCGATCTTGCGATAGCGGTTGAACCGATAGCTGCCGAGTGCAAAGGCGAGCGTCGCGAGCCGCGCATCGTGCGGCGCAATATTGGCGAAGCGATAGAGGCCGCGCGGAAGCAGGCCTGGCAATTGTCCCGGCCGGAACGGGTCGCGCGACCTGCTGGTCTCATCGTCCAGTCCGAACAGAACCTGTGCGATCTCGCCGGTTGCGGTGGGCAGCGTCAGCCATGCGCCGGGTTTGGCGGAAAACCCATTGGCTTTCGCGAATTGACGCGCCTGCGCGGGAAGGTCGGCCGAGATCGCATCCCATGTCGCCTTGGTCGCAAATGAGATGGGAATGGCAGGCGCAGCCGGCGCGCGCTCGAAAACTGGATGCATGCTTCTCTCGAACTTCGGGCAGACGCCGGCGACTCTGGCTGGGTCAGTCGCGACGGCTCAAGCTTTCGACAAGTTCTACAATGGCATACGACACCAAACCAGAGTGAATGATGGCGGCTCTCCACACGTTTCCTCGCCACCAGGGAACTCGTCTTTGCCAAACCGAACCGAAGAACACGCGCGAGATTTGATGCGCTTGTGTAGTGCAGCGAGGGCCAGAACAGCAGACCGGAAGCGCCTGCCTTCACGGCGTCCGAAGAGGCATCGTTAACCCAGCGTTAGGGTTAACAGACTATTGCTGGGCGCACTCGGCGCGATCAGCCGCCAGATACCGCGAGTCAAAGTGCCATGCGTCATAGCAGTTTCGCCCGGCTCCTTTCGTCCGTGGCCGTGACGGCGCTTGTGGCCGCCACCCTCGGCGGCTGCCAGACGCTGGCCGACGTTACCGGATCGACATCGCCGAAGGCTGCGCCGAATGCTGATGCCGACCCTCGCCGCACGGCCGAGGTCGAGGGCGAGCGTTACCGTGCCGATCCCAGGAACGCCGAGGCTGCGCTTGCCTACGGCCAGGCCTTGCGCGCCTCCGGGCAGCGCAGCCAGGCGGCCGCCGTGCTTGAACAAGCCACGATCGCCCATCCCGGCGACAGGGCGCTGCTAGCCGCCTACGGCCGGGCGTTGGCAGACAATGGAAACTTTCAGCAGGCGTTCGACGTTCTCAGCCGTGCCCATTCGCCGGAAGATCCCGATTGGCGAATCCTCTCGGTACAGGGGGCCGCGCTCGATCAGCTTGGCCGGCACGAGGATGCGCGGCGGTACTACGCGAGCGCGCTGAAGATCGTGCCCGACGAGCCCTCGGTGCTCTCCAACCTCGGTCTTTCGTACATGCTTTCGAAGGACCTGCCGAAAGCCGAACAGACGCTGCGCCGAGCCTATGCAAGCGGCCGGGCCGATGCACGGGTCCGGCAGAATCTGGGCCTCGTGGTCGGTCTGCAAGGACGTTTCGGCGAGGCCGAGCAGATTGTCCGGGCCGACTTGCCCGCGGAAGAAGCGGCGGCCAATGTCGCCTATCTCAAGCAGATGCTGAACCGCAAGGACGATCCCCGCCAAGGCGTCCCGGCGAAAATGCCGATAGCTTCCCTCAGCCGGCCCGAGACGGTTCCCTCAGCCAGTCAGTGAGGACGGCGTGTGAACGGCTTGGATAGCGAGCGCCAACTCCCGCGCGTCATTGCATTGCGGCGATCTTGATGCCGGTCGGTCCGAGAATGACGACAAACAGCACCGGAAGGAAGAACAGGATCATCGGCACCGTCAGTTTCGGCGGTAGTGCTGCCGCCTTCTTCTCGGCCTCGTTCATGCGCATGTCGCGATTTTCCTGCGCCATCACGCGCAAGCTCTGACCCAGCGGCGTTCCGTAGCGCTCCGACTGCTGCAAAGCGAGACAGACCGACTTGACGCCATCAAGGCCGGTTCGCTTGGCCAAATTCTCGTAGGCGACCTTGCGGTCCTGCAGGTAGGAGAGCTCGGCAGTCGTCAGCGTGAGTTCTTCCGATAACGCCACCGATTGCGTCACGATTTCGACGGAGACCTTGCGGAACGCGGCTTCGATCGACATGCCGGATTCGATGCAGATCAGCAGGAGATCGAGCGCATCGGGAAAGGCGCGCTTGATCGAGAGCTGGCGCTTGGAAATTGCGTTCTTCAGGAACAGCATCGGTGCCTGCAAACCCAGATAGGCAGCGCCGATACAAATGCCGATCTTGATCGTAAATGACTGCTGCATATGCGAGATCAGGAAAACGTAGAGTGTCGCCGCGATGAACATCACGATGGGCGTCACCAATCGGAAGAACAGGAAGGTGACATAGGGAGCCTGGCCACGGTAGCCGGCCATCGTGAGCTTCTCGCGCGCAGCCTCCTGGGCCAGCCATTTTCCGAGATTGAAGTCTTCGACCACCTTGGAGACGATCTGCTTCGGCGTCTGACGCAGCGAAACCTTTTCGTTCTTCGAAAGACGTTCCCGCTCCCGCGCGCGGATCCGTTCGCGCTCGCTGGCGACCGCTTTCATGCGCTTTGCCAGTCCTTCGCCTGCGAATAGCGGCATGGCCAGGGTGTAGGCCGTCGCACTTGCGGCGATGGCGGCGAGCAGCATGGTCATGAAATGTGCGTCGTGGAGCTTGTCGACCAGAAAGCTAATCATGCTGCACCGTCAGAAGTCGAAATTGATCATTTTTTTCATTACGAGGATGCCGATCGACATCCAGATTGCGCATCCGACGAGCATCAATTGCCCGGTCGGGTGCGTCCACAGCAGGGAGATGTAGGCAGGTGTCGTGAGGTAGACCAGCAGCATGACGATCGGTGGCAGCGCGCCGATAATGCCCGCCGATGCCTTGGCCTCCATCGACATGGCCTGGATCTTCTCGGCCATCTTTTTGCGGTCGCGCAGCACCTTGGACAGGTTGCCGAGCGCTTCAGACAGGTTGCCGCCCGATTTCTGCTGGATGGCGATCACGATTCCGAAGAAGTTCGCTTCCGGAACGGGCATCCGCTCGAACAGGCGTCCACAGGCCTCACCAAGCGGCATGCCGATGGCCTGGGTTTCGATGATTGTCAGGAATTCGCTCTTGAGCGGTTCGGGCGCGTCGGCTGCGACCACCTTGAGCGATTCAAACAGCGGCAGGCCGGCCTTGATGCCGCGAACGATCACGTCGACGCCGTCCGGCAGCGCGCGAAGAAAGGCCTTTTCGCGCCGTTTCTTGAGGAAACCCAGCAACCAGCGCGGCAGGCCGAATCCGGCGGCGAACGCCATGCCGATGGCCGCGAGCGGGCCGCCTCCGGCCAGCATCGCCAGCGCGAAGGCTGCCGCCGCCATGATACCCGAGGCGATCATGAACTTCCGAGGGGTCCAAGCAAGGCCTGCCTGGGTGAGGCGGGCGGTCAGCGTGATCTTTCTGTCCTTCAGCCGCCGCGCTTCGACCTCTTTCAGCGATCCCTCGATCTGTTCGCGGCGCGAGCGTTGATCGCGTTGGTTCTGGCGAGCGGCGACAGGCTCCGCCTTTGCCACGGTCGCACGACGGCCCTCGGCTTTCCTCTGCCCCGAGAGCAGCGGATAGAGGAAAACCCAGGCTATGCCTCCGATCGCGGCGGCGGCGAGAAAGGCCAGTGCGAGCGCTTGCATTTTCATTACATCTTCCCTCAGACCTCGCCTGCGATTTCGGCGGCGTCGAGCGCGGCGGCGAGCCGCTTCTCTTCGTTGTAATATCGCGCGCGATCCCAGAATCGCGGCCGTCCGATGCCAGTCGAGCGGTGCCGGCCTATGATCTTGCCGTTGGCGTCCTCGCCCATCATGTCGTACAGGAAGAGGTCCTGGGTGATGATGGTATCGCCTTCCATGCCCATTACCTCGGTAATGTGCGTGATGCGGCGGGAGCCGTCGCGCAGGCGGGCTGCCTGGATGATGACGTTGATCGAGGCGCAGATCATCTCGCGGATGGTTCGCGAGGGCAGGGAAAATCCGCCCATCGTGATCATCGATTCGCAGCGTGACAGCGCCTCGCGCGGGTTGTTGGCGTGCAGCGTTCCCATCGAGCCGTCGTGACCGGTGTTCATGGCCTGCAGCAGGTCGAACGCTTCGGGTCCGCGGACTTCGCCGACGATGATCCGTTCGGGCCGCATACGCAGGCAGTTGCGGACCAGTTCACGCATCGTCACCTGGCCTTCGCCCTCGATATTGGGCGGTCGGGTTTCCAATCGAACGACGTGCGGTTGCTGCAACTGAAGCTCGGCCGCGTCCTCGCAGGTGATGACGCGTTCGTCGTCGTCGATATAGTTGGTCAGGCAATTGAGCAGCGTCGTCTTGCCGGAGCCGGTACCGCCGGAGATGAGGACGTTACAGCGGCAACGGCCGATGATTTGCAGGATTTCCGCGCCTTCCGGCGTGATCGCGCCGAACTTGACCAGCTGATCGAGCGTCAGCTTGTCCTTCTTGAATTTGCGGATCGTCAGCGCGGGACCGTCGATCGCCAGAGGTGGAACGATGGCGTTGACACGCGAGCCGTCGGCAAGGCGCGCGTCGCAGATCGGCGAGGATTCGTCGACGCGGCGGCCGACCTGGCTGACGATGCGCTGGCAGATATTGAGGAGCTGCTGATTGTCGCGGAAGCGAATACCGGTGCGCTGGATCCGGCCGCCGACCTCGATGTAGACCGTGCCCGCCCCGTTGACCATGATGTCGGCAATGTCGTCGCGCGACAACAAAGGCTCCAACGGACCGTAACCCAGCACGTCGTTGCAGATGTCGTCGAGCAGTTCTTCCTGCTCGGCGATCGACATCACGATATTCTTGATCGCGATGATCTCGTTGACGATATCGCGGATTTCCTCGCGCGCCGATTCGCCGTCGAGCTTGGCGAGCTGGGCGAGATCGATTGCCTCGATCAGGGCGCCGAAGATCGTCGCCTTGACCTGATAATAGGTGTCGGAGCGCCGCGTCTCGACGACGGGCGGAGGTGGTGCCGGCTTCGCCGGGGCCAAAGGCGGGGAGGGCACGGCGGGCGGAGCGGGAGGTCGCGGAGCAGCCGCGGCGCCGGGAGCAGGCTCCGGCGCGACGGCGGCCGGTCTGACCATCCGCGAATCACCTTCTGTACCGCTACGCTTACCAAACACGACGACACTCCAGGCGGGTTAAGTCACTTTTGCCCGCAGCTTCTCGATCAGGGGTGACAAGAACGAACTCCGCGGCTTTTTCGTCTCACCGCGGCCCGTCAGGCGCTGCGCGATCTGCAGGAACATTTCAGTGCTTCGATGGGTCGCCGAAATCTCCGCGATCATCTGGCCGTTATTGGCCGCCGAGCCGAACATCTGCGGGTCGAAGGGTATCGACACGATCGGATCGCTCTCGATGGCCTTTGCAAATTCGCTGGCGTTGATTTCCGGACGTTTGG
Organism: uncultured Alphaproteobacteria bacterium; assembly: GCA_963721935.1. Lineage (GTDB taxonomy): Bacteria > Pseudomonadota > Alphaproteobacteria > Rhizobiales > Xanthobacteraceae > Bradyrhizobium. The sequence continues at coordinate 40,330 of CAVRMY010000008.1, read as the reverse complement.
GAACGCCGACCTGATTCAGGCAGTAAAGCGGGGTCCGGTCGTTGGGCCGCGACGCCTTCAAGAGGTCAAATATGTTCTTGGTGTTGCGCAAATTGGCCAGATCCGGCGCCGCGACGATCAGGATATCGTCGGCGGCAACCAGCGCACGCTTGGTCCATCCCGACCATTGGTGCGGCACGTCGAGCACGATACACGGCATCGTCGTGCGCAACGTGTCGAAGATCGCATCGAACGCATCGGAGCCGAAATCGTAGACCCGATCGAGCGTTGCCGGCGCCGCCAGCAGGCTCAGATGATCGGTGCATTTCGACAGCAGCCGGTCGATGAACGCCGTATCGACGCGATCGGGCGAAAATACCGCGTCGGCGATCCCTTGCGGCGGATCCTGATTGTAGTCGAGGCCGGCGGTTCCGAACGCGAGGTCGAGGTCGGCCACGACCGCGTCCAGCGCCAGGTCGCGGGCGATCGCCCAGGCCACGTTGTGCGCGATGGTGGACGCGCCGACGCCGCCCTTCGCCCCGACGATGGCGATGATCCGCCCCACCGCCTTGGCTTCCGGTGAGGAGAAAAGCCCGCAGATCGTGCGTACCACGTCAATCGCGTTGACCGGCGCGATGACGTAGTCGCTGACGCCGCGGCGCACCAACTCGCGGTAAAGCCCGACGTCGTTGATGCGGCCGATCACGATCACGCGGGTGCCCGAATCGCACACGGTGGCGAGTTGATCGAGGCCGTTGAGGATATTGTTGCGGTCCTCGGTCTCGAGAATGATCACGTTCGGCGTCGGCGCGCTCCGATAGGCCTCGATGGCCGCCGCCATGCCGCCCATCTGGATCTTGAGGTGAGCCTTGCCAAGCCGACGGTCTTCGCCCGCCGACTGTACCGCAGCGGCTGTCTCCACCGTCTCGCAGAAAGCCTGCACCGAGACCCGCGGCGCAGGCGCGATGTGATCTTCGGCGGGCGGCGCAGAGAACGTCCGGCTGAGGTTCGGGGTTGGGACGCGCGTTGCTAATCATTTGCCTGTATCGCTGAGTTTGGCCTTATCGGCTTCGGGATAGGTGGTCGAGGTGGAAGTGCCCTTGCGATACTTTTCGAAGCCTTCGGTGCGTCGCGCCGTGTAGGCGGGCGTTTCCGGACGCGGCTGCAGCAGATCGGACGGATTCTCCACCATCGCAGCCATGTTGCGCTGATTTGCGCAGCCGAAATTGTAGTATGGCTTGTTTTCGATATAGCCTTTGTCCTTGATCGAAGGACCAATATCCTCGGGCCACAGGCCACAAGGGCCGGCCACCGCCGTAATTCTCGGATAGGTCAGCCGCACCGTGGCCAGTAGCCGCGGATTGTCCGGATGGTAGCGGTGGACAGTGATGCCCTGCGGCGGTACGCCGGCCGCTTCCAGCAACGCCTGGGCTTCGCGGAACGATTCAGCGGCCGCGCGCGCGTTTGGCGTGCCGACGGGTACGTCCGCCACAATCGCGCCGGTGCCCTCGTGCAGCCAGATCTGCGCCAGCCCCACGACGTTGGCGCGCTGCTCTGCGGAGAGACCGCCGCGGGCATGACCGACGAAGATCACGATGGAGCGGTTCGCTTCCTGGATAGCGATCGGGTGCCGCAGGCGGTAGTCGTCGGGGACGCTTGCCGTCGCCACGACTTCATCGGTATGGGTGCAGGCGCCGAGAGCGACTGAGAGACCGACGAGCGCGCCTGCGATGCGGAAGGCGCGCCTGCATTCGACGGGTGTTCTGGCTGTCATCTTTGTCGTCCTTGTCCCGCCTCAGTCGGTGATAAAGCCATAGGCACCGCGATAATTCCGGGCCGGCTCGACCCGACCGGGTACGCCGTAAATCCGGTTGATGCTGCCCAGAAGATCGGTCTGCGGATCTGATGCCGAAGCGAACCCGTCATCCGGACGCGACAGATCCTTTTGCGCGACGGCGCGGACGACATAGGGGGTCACCAGCACCATCAGCTCGGTCTGGTTGTTGATGTAGTCGCGGCTGCGGAACAGCGAGCCCAGCACGGGCAGTTGCGAAAGGCCGGGAAGGCCGTTGATCGCCTGTTTGGTCTGGTCCTGGATCAAGCCGGCCATCGCCATCGCGCCGCCGGACGGGATTTCGAGCGTCGTCTCGGCGCGACGGGTCTTGACCGAGGGAACCGTGATCCCGGTCACGGTGATGGAATTGTCGTTCGAGACCTCGGAGACTTCCGTCATCACCCGCAGGCTGATACGACCTCCGGTGAGGACGACCGGCGTGAAATTGAGCGAAATACCGAATTTCTTGAACGCGATCGAGGGCGCGCACTGGCCGACCGCACCGGCTGCCGTCGTTTGACAGGTCACGCCGGTGGGAATCGGGAATTCGCCGCCGGCGATGAACGTTGCGGACTCGCCGGAAATGGCCGTCAGGTTGGGCTCTGCCAGCGTCCGCACCACGCCTGCGCTTTCCATCGCGCGGATGGTGGCCTGGACCGAAGGCGTGGAGCCAAAAGCCGTCGTGATGGCGTTGTTGGCGACAAGCGGCTGGCCCGTCACGGTAAAGGGATTGGCATTGTTGAAGTTGACGACCGCGGTGCCGTAATTGAGGCTGCCGCTGAGATCGATGCCCAATTGCTTGATGATCGACCGTGCGACTTCGGCAACAGTCACCTTCAACATCACCTGGTCGCGGCCGCGGACCACGATGGAATTGACGACTTTTTCCGGTCCGCCGGCGAGCCGCGCGGCGAGATCGCCTGCTTGCTGCGCCTCTATAGGGCTCGCCACCGTGCCGGTGAGGATGATGCCGTCGCCGAGGCCGTCGATCGTGATATCGGAATTCGGCAAGGTCTGCTTCAGCGCTGCACGTGCGCCGTTAAGGTCGCGCTTGACGGCGATATCATACGCGGCGATTTGCTGGCCCGCGGAATCGAAGAAGACGATATTGGTCTGACCAATCGTCGCGCCGATGATGTAGGCGCGCTGCGCCGAACGCACCACCGCGTTCGCGATCTTCGGATCGGCGACCAGCACGTCCTTGATGTCTCGTGGCAGGTCGATCACAATCGATTTTCCGACGCCGAGCGATAGGAAACGCGCGTTGATCTGTCCGTCGGCCGCGACCGGCGGGATCGGGCGATAGTCCGCCGCTACGGCCGGAATCAAGGCCGGATTGAGCGTCATCGCGGCGGCGGCCGAAAATGACAGGGCGCGAACCAGAAAAGTCCGCATCTTCAATTGATTTTCCCTGCATTTCATATCGTCAAATCCTTTAATCACTTCTGAGCCGTTGCAGGATTGTTGACACCATAACGAACCACATTGATGCTGGCGCGCTGGCGAGTGCGATCGTCACCCGAGATCTCGGCCTGATTGACGTCGGCGATGCTGCGCAGCGCTAATGACAGCGTGCCGGCCTGGCGCGCGGCCGCGAGAACAGGCGTCTGTTCGGGCTTCAGCTCCAGCGTTACGGTTTTACCTACGACCGAGTTCTGGCCATCTTTTTCCTTCGGCGCCTGATCGATGGCGAGTACGCGGATATTCGCCAGGAGGATTTCCGAGATCACGATATCGCCGGAAGCGCGAGGATCCGGATTCTTCTCGCGCCAGGAACGAATGACGTCGACGCGGTCGTTGGGCAGAATGAAGCCGCCGGCGCCGGTCTCCGGCGAAATCTCGGTCGAGACGGCGCGCATGCCGGTGGGCAGAATCGCGGCCATGAAGCCCGACCCATTGGCCTTGATCAGCTTCGGCTCCCGGATTGGCTCTCCGGCAATGAAGGGGTAGCGCGCGATCGAGCCGGCGATCTGGGTAGCGGCGTCGGGGCGTTCGCTGCGGCGAATGAAGGTGCTGCTCACCGCGGCCGCCGGCCAGGTCTGCCACTGCATGTCGTCGGCATTGAGCGTCTGGCCGAGTGCGATGTCGGATTTGGCCACCAGAACATCGAGGGTCTGCAACTGGGCGACCTGCTCCGTCGGTGGCGGTTTGCCGTCCGATCCGCTCGCGAGATAGGCCGCAACGCCGCCGGCAACGACGGCGATGGTCAGGACGACAATGCGTGCCCTATTCATACGCTTCACTTTCCACATAACAGCGCGACGCTCGCGGCGCCGTGATGGAAGTTGACCAGCTATTCGTCAAAGCATGGTTAATGAGGCGTATCTAAATCGCCTTAACGCAATTATACCGCCGGCTCCGGCGATCAGTGAAAGACGAGGCGAGCAAGGTCGACCGCCTTGATCCATTCCGTCTCCGGGTAGACCGCCAGCGCGCCGATCGCCAGCGCGATGCCGTAGGGTATCCCGCTCTCCTTGGCGTGCAGCTTGAGCAGCCAGGCCTGGCCGGTCAGCGGATAGGGTAACGGCCATTGCCGGAACTGAAGCAGCAGGAGCGTGAGCGCGCCGCCAAACAGCGAGGCATAGAGCAGATAGTCCAGCAGGTGGCTGAAGCCGAACCAGAGCGCCGCGCCGGCCGCTACCTTGGCATCCCCGCCGCCGACCCAGCCCATGGCGAAGCAGGCAAAGGCCACGGCGAGTACGGTCGCGCCGGCGCCAAGGTGCAGGAGAATATCGGCGGCACTCATGCCGCTCGCGAGCGCCAGCACGAGGAAGGCGGCCGCCAGTGCCAGCGATACCCGATTGGAAATCGTCATCGTAAAAAGATCGCTCGCCGCAGCGAAGGCCATCAGTGATGGGAACAGCAGCAGGCGTGCGGCGTCGAGGATCATGAATTATGCAGCCTGTGCTGATGAACGGAAGTCGGCGACCGGTGGGAATCTAGCGCTCATAAATGAACAATCGGGAAATGATCCGCTGGTTGCTACCAGACGCTCGCAATCCGCCAGGCGAGAAAGAAAAACGAAAGCACCAGCGCCGTGCAGACGATCGTCATTGGCGGGTCCCATTGAGGCGGGGCAGAGGACGCCGGCTTCAACGCCGAACCGACCGGAACTTCACGCATGAGAAATACGCCGGACACTGCTGATAAAAAAAGGCCTCGGTTCGACCGAGGCCTTTTGTGATTGACCGCAACCGTCGCTTACTTGAGCGAGGTGTTGATCGAGTTGAACTTGGTGTTCAAGTTGCTGCCGAGGCCGTTGACGACAGCGATAATCGCAAGCGAAATGCCGGCCGCGATGAGGCCGTATTCGATCGCGGTGGCGCCGGACTCGTCTTTCACGAAACGCGCAATCAGATTCTTCATAGGATACTCCATGTGAACACGTGGCTGGTCGAACTAACTGTGGTCTCGCGGCGTTCTCAGCACCGTGACCATGGCCTCACCCTAAGGTCCGACAATTGCGGTGCGGTTAATTCGATCGTGCAAACATGACTACAACTGGCTGTTCTTGAGCACAGTAAATTTGGAATTAAGGGGGTTTTTAAAATTCGATCGAAAAAACCTGACGCGACCCTCGCCTCATGACTCGAGAGGCGGGCGCATGCGCGGCGAAGCCCGGTTTTACGGCTCCTTAAGCGGCGAGGCGTAGGCCTGAGGAGATCAGATCGGATGAGGCCGTCATGCCCAATCTAGCGTTGGAAGTCGTCGAGATGCTTGGCCAGACCATCGCCAAGGTGGTGCCGATCACGATCGTGCTGGCGCTGGTGTTTTCAGTGCTGACGCACTACTGGGCCTGCAATCCGGGAATGCCGTGGTGGCGCAAACGCGAGCTCGTCACCGACCTCTGCTACTGGTTCTTTGTCCCGCTATTTGCGCGCGTGCTGCGGATCGGCCTGCTGATCCTCGGCGCCGGCGTCGTCTTCAATATCCACGACGCCGACGAATTGATTGCCTTTTACGACAACGGCCATGGGCCTCTCTCGCAGCTGCCATTGTGGCTTCAGGGATTGCTGTTCCTGGTGCTGTCCGACTTCATCCTGTACTGGCTGCACCGGTTGTTTCATGGCGGCGGATTCTGGAAGTATCACGCCATCCATCATTCATCGGAAGATCTCGACTGGATTTCCGCGGCGCGCTTCCATCCGGCAAACCTCTTCCTCGGAACGATCTCGGTAGATGTCATCCTGCTGATGGCTGGCATCTCGCCAAATGTCATGCTCTGGGTCGGGCCGTTCACGACATTCCACTCGGCTTTCGTCCATGCCAATCTGAACTGGACGCTTGGCCCCTTCAGATACGTGCTGGCTACGCCGGTCTTTCACCGCTGGCATCACACGATGCTTGAAGAGGGCGGCAACACCAACTTTGCCGGGACGTTCCCGATCTGGGACCTGATGTTCGGGACGTTCCGAATGCCGCAGAACAGGCTGCCGGAGAATTACGGCGCCGACGATAAAGAAATTCCGAACGAAATTGTTGGGCAACTCGCTTACCCTTTTCGCCACTAGGTTGGCGCGCGGCCGATAATCTCGCTCCCATTTGCAGTTCGTTCACTATTTGAGATCAGATTTGGCCCGTCGGGCGCCGGTTCCGCAGCGTATCGCTTTAGCCGGCTTGTCAACGTCCCGGGGTATCGTATGTCATTCAGGTCTGTGCGATTTTTCACACGTGCGTCGTTTGGGTTGCTGCCCTATGCGGCTGGAATATTGATGTGGCCGGCAATCGTGCTTGCCGAACCTTCGGCCAACCCGATCGCCGTAAACGTCGATCAGGCGCGGCTGGTGAAATTGCCCGCCCGCGTCGCCACCATCGTCGTAGGAAATCCCCTGATCGCGGACGTCGCGCTGCAAGCCGGCGGCGTAATCGTCGTGACCGGGAAGGGCTATGGCGCCACGAATTTCATCGCGATGGATCGCGCCGGCGAGGTCCTGGTCGATCGCGTCATTCAGGTCGAAGGGCCGACCGATCAGCTCGTTACCGTATATCGCGGCATCGATCGCGAGTCCTGGAGCTGCATGCCGATCTGCCAGCGGCGCATCACCCTTGGCGACGGCGACACCTACTTCAAATCGGCAATGGATCAGGCCGGGAATCTGAGCAGCCAGGCCGGCAGCAGTGCCGCCGCAGCCAAGCCGTAAGAGCAGGCCGCAACACGAGTCAGAGTATCAAACGGGCGCGGATTGTCCCGTGCCCAACCTGTCTGCAAAGTTTCCCGTCGCGTGGATGGTTAGCGCGCCGTTAATGAGGCGGGGCGTCCTGTATCGATTTCACGAAACACTTCAACAATGACTTTCGGCTACTTGTTCGGTGACCGGACAATTGTTGCCGTGGGGTTTCCTCGATGCCGTCGCCTGCTGCCTCACAACTTTTCGCCAGAACCGTGATCCGCCGATTCCGGCGCAACCGCCGGGGTTCGGCTGCGGTTGAATTCGCGCTGGTCGCGCCGGTCTTTTTCGCACTGCTGTTCGCGATCATCGAAACCTCCATCATGTTCTTCGCCACCGAGGTGCTCGAAACGATCACGCAGAATTCCGCGCGCCAGATTCTGACCGGCCAGGCGCAAAGCGCGAACTACGCGAACGCCGCCTCGTTCAAGAGTGCGGTCGTCTGCCCGCAGATTCCTGCGATCTTCAATTGCAACAACATCTCCGTCGACGTGAAGAATTATTCGACGTTCGGCAATGCGGACATCAACATCAGCAGTCAGATCGTGGGCGGCAATTTCGACACGTCCACTCTCAGCTACAGTCCCGGAAATTCCTGCGACATCGTCGTCGCCAGGCTGTTTTATCAGTGGCCGCTGTTCGTGACCGGGCTCGGTTACAACATCTCGAATTTGAATGGCAGCCAGCGACTGCTGGTGGCGACCGCCGCATTCCGCAACGAGCCTTATGCCGGAGCTTGCCCATCATGAACCGCGCGATCGGATCGATACGGGAAATATGCCTTCGCGTGCGGCATTCGCTGTCCGCCCTGCGGCAAGATCGCAGCGGTATCGCCGCGACCGAGTTTGCCGTGATCGTTCCGATCATGCTGGTGATGTTCTTTGGTACCGTCGAATTTTCGACCGGTGTGGCGATCGATCGCAAAGTCACGATCATGGCGCGTGCGCTTGCGGATTTGACCTCCCAATCGGGCGTCGTCAGCGCTGCCGATTTGGACAATTTCCGCGCGGCAAGCGGCGCGATCATGCAGCCTTATGTGTCGCCGATTTATCCCGCGCCGAATTCGACAATATCCGAATTGTACATCGATCCGACGAGCGGCAACGCGCGCGTGCAATGGAGCTACGGAAGCTCAATTCGAGCGCAAAGTTCGATTGTCAACATACCGGCAGCCCTGATCTCCAGGGATCCGAATACGAACGCCATCATCCCGAATCAGTATTTGCTCTTCAGCGAAATCAATTTTCAGTACACCCCGACGATCGGCTACGTCATGGCGCCGAGCGGCGTGTTGCTGGCCGACGTCGCCTATACACGGCCGCGGAATTCGACCTGCGTCTTCTATCCGCCGCCGGCGCCTTCGCCGGCGACTTGCCCGACTTTCTAGAGCATCATGCGGAAATAACCCGCACCTGATACGGCGCAGGGCTGGTTGAATCACATGGTCCACATGCGAAAAGGCCGCGCTCTCGGCACGGCCTTCCTTGTTAGATGTCTTTCTTGCTAGACGTCTTTCTTGTCAGACTTCTCTCTTGTCAGACTTCTTATCTGTCAGACTTCTTTCGTGCTCGACCTCGTGGCCGAAACCGCGTCGACCGCACCTTTCGCGGAGCGACGAGCCTAGTTCGCGGCGCGCAGATTGTCGGCCGAGGACTTGCCGGAACGCCGATCCGCCACGATTTCGTAGCTGATCTTTTGACCTTCGCGCAAAGTCCCAAGTCCGGCGCGTTCGACGGCGCTGATGTGCACGAACACGTCGTTGCCGCCGTCATCCGGCTGAATGAAGCCATAGCCTTTGGTAGCGTTAAACCACTTTACGGTTCCCATGCTCACGGGATAGTCCCTTCTCAAGATAGATACAGTAAAACCCACTTTCGCAGGCTGGTGAGATCGAATTTTTGGAAGGGTCGTCAGCGTCTAAACCGGCTGTACCGGTGGATAGCTAATGTCGTCCGGCCGAAAATCGATTAATCGCATATTATTCCAAAGTAGCCCCCAAAAACAATCCTAAAGGGGTGCGTTTTTTTGATCGCGTCGAGAATGGTCGATTGCAGAAGGCTCCGTCGAGTGCGCCGACATGAAGCTGTCACGCGCAAGTTTAAATAAAAGCCTGGCGAGTGTCGCCTATCTGCGACGAAACTGGCCGCGCTGGGGCGCGCCACGCGATGCTCCGCTTCCGCCGGTACCGCCTCCGCCCGGACGTTCGTCTTTGTGGCGAAAAATGAGCCGGCCTTTTTCCAGATCGTATGGCGACATTTCGATCGTCACCCGGTCTCCCGCCAGGGTCTTGATCCGGTTCTTCTTCATCTTGCCAGCGGTATAGGCAACGATCTCGTGTCCGGCGTCCAGCTGGACGCGGTAGCGTGCATCGGGGAGGATTTCAGTGACCAGTCCTTCGAACTGAATCAACTCTTCTTTCGCCATGTTTGTCTCCAGGTCGACCGGCGGCTAGCGTGACCGGTTATTCGGACGGCTTCCGCGGTACAAAAAAGCAACGCCCTGCAACCCTTCGGCCTTGCCGCCGCCTTGCGGCGAACGGTGCGGCTCCTGCCGGTTGACCTCGTTCCGGTTGGTTTGAGGAGCGCCATTAATACCACCGGGACGGTGGCGTCGGCGAGGGCTTTTCGATGCGGGCGAAGCCTCATTTGTGCGTGACGCATGTGCGCGCGGGGAGGGTCTGCCGCCACGATGTTGCGTTGGCAACGGCGCCGCCTCGCGATGACCAGGCGTGCGTCGATCCTCCTTCGGTAAAGCAATGCGGATCAACCGCTCGATGTCGCGCAGATAGCCTAATTCCTCCGCGCCGGCGACCAGCGATATCGCAACGCCATCCGCACCGGCGCGCGCGGTGCGTCCGATGCGATGGACATAGGTCTCGGGAATATTGGGAAGATCGAAATTCACCACATGAGATATGCCATCGACGTCGATGCCGCGGGCGGCAATATCGGTGGCAACCAGCGTGCGGATCTGGCCGGAGCGGAACGCCGACAAAACGCGTTCGCGATGGTTCTGCGACTTGTTGCCATGGATGGCATCCGCGGCGATGCCGGCCCGCGCAAGGCCTTTGACGACCTTGTCGGCGCCATGCTTGGTCCGGGTGAAGACCAGCGCGCGATCGACCGCCTCCTGCTTCAGGATTTGGGCAAGCCAGGCGGGTTTGGCGGAATGATCGACCTGAATGATTCGCTGGGTGATGCGCTCGACCGTCGAGGCAACCGGCGTCACCGCCACCCGTGCCGGGTCGCGCAGCATCGCTTCGGCGAGCTCTGCGATGTCCCTGGGCATGGTCGCAGAAAAGAACAATGTCTGTCGCTTGCTTGGCGTTTTTGCGACGATTTTCCGGATATCGTTGATGAAGCCCATGTCCAGCATGCGGTCGGCCTCGTCGAGAACGAGGAACTCGACCTGTCCGAGCTTCAGGCCATTGCTCTGGACGAGATCGAGCAGCCGGCCCGGCGTGGCGACCATGACCTCGACGCCGGACATGATCGAGCGGACCTGACGCCCCATCGGGACGCCCCCGATCGCCAACGCCGACGTGAGGCGCATGTGGCGGCCATAGGCCCTGAAGCTTTCGAGAATCTGCCCCGACAGTTCACGCGTCGGACTGAGGACCAGCACACGGCAGGATTTTTGCTGCGGTTTGATTCGGTTATCCAGGATCCGGTGCAGGATTGGCAGCGCGAAAGCCGCAGTCTTGCCGGTGCCGGTCTGGGCTATGCCGATGACGTCGCGGCCGGCAAGAGCAAGGGGGATCGTTTGGGCCTGGATGGGCGTGGGCGTCAGATATTTTTCTTCTTTGAGGGCACGCGAAATGGGTTCGGCGAGGCCGAAATGCTGAAAGGAGGTCAAAAGGTCGGTACTTTCCGTAAAAGGGCAGGCGCCCGACGCTGTTGGTCAGGAACTCGCGAGGTGTCTGGAGACAACCCGCGTGTTTGGGGCGTCGGCGTTTGTGCTGAAGGGGCGAACCATAAGCCGTTGGAGAAGCTCAGAACACGCGGCTCGCGACGATCCAGCTTCGGCTGGATTTGCAGTCTATATGGAACGCGAACACGGCGTTTTCAAGGTCTGCGTTGTCCGGGCCAGTCGGCGGGGCGAATTCGGCGGGAAACGCCCACCGGGCCTGTTGATGATATCGCGCTCGCTGCCAAATTTTTGTGCCGTTAATTTGGACAATGGTCGTATTTGCTTACAAATTGGTCTCTTTGCAAGAAAAGCATACATTTTCTCTGCCTAAAATCTAAACACGGCAACGACTGGTGCATCGCCATGGCGGGGGATTCCTCAACAAAGCCATCCGCTTATCCCGCGAACATACCGTGGCATGGTTCTTGCGATTCCCTTAACGCAGGCGGCCGTGGGGCCGTTCGCAGCGTTTCACGCCTGCGTCAGGGAGAACATAATTCATGCTTACACAACTCACTCACGACATAGCGACGCTGAGCCGCCGTCGCTGGCTGGCGGCGACCGCCGGGATGGTTTTGGGCCTGGCCGCATTCTCGAACGCGAAAGCCGCCGACGATACGATCAAGGTCGGCGTATTGCACTCGCTCTCCGGCACGATGGCCATCAGCGAAACGACGCTGAAGGATACGGTCCTCTTCCTGATCGATGAGCAAAACAAGAAGGGCGGCGTGCTTGGCAAGAAGCTCGAGGCCGTCGTCGTCGATCCCGCTTCGAACTGGCCGCTGTTTGCTGAAAAAGCGCGCGAGTTGATTACCAAGGACAAGGTTGCGGTGGTTTTCGGCTGCTGGACCTCGGTCTCGCGCAAATCCGTGCTGCCGGTGTTCAAGGAGCTCAACAACATCCTTTTCTACCCGGTGCAGTACGAGGGTGAGGAAAGCGAGCGCAACGTGTTCTACACGGGGGCTGCGCCGAACCAGCAGGCGATTCCTGCGGTCGACTACCTGATGAAGGACGAAAAGGTGAAGCGCTGGGTGCTGGCCGGTACCGACTACGTCTATCCGCGCACCACCAACAAGATTCTTGAAGCCTATCTGAAGTCGAAAGGCGTCAAGGACGAAGACATCATGATCAACTACACGCCGTTCGGTCACAGCGACTGGCAGACCATCGTGGCCGACATCAAGAAATTCGGCTCGGCCGGCAAGAAGACCGCTGTGGTTTCCACCATCAACGGCGACGCCAATGTTCCCTTCTACAAGGAGCTCGGCAACCAGGGCATCAAGGCAACCGACATTCCGGTTGTCGCATTCTCGGTCGGTGAGGAAGAACTCGCGGGCATCGATACCAAGCCGCTGGTCGGCCACCTTGCTGCCTGGAATTATTTCGAATCGATCAAGACCCCCGCCAACGAGAAGTTCATCAAGGACTGGCAGGCCTACACCAAGAATCCGAAGCGCGTGACCAACGACCCGATGGAAGCGCATGTGATCGGTTTCGCCATGTGGGTGAAGGCGGTCGAGAAGGTGAAGTCGACCGATCCTGACAAGGTCATCGACGCATTGCCTGGCATCGAGGCGCCGAACCTGACCGGCGGCATTTCCAAGATGCTCCCGAACCATCACATCACCAAGCCGGTGTTCATTGGCGAAATCAAGGGCAACGGCCAGTTCGACGTGGTGTGGAAGACCCCGGGCCTGGTGGCTGGCGATGCATGGTCGAAGGAGCTTGAAGGCTCCAAGGATCTGATCGGCGACTGGGTTGGCAAGAAGTGCGGCAACTACAACACCAAGACGAACAAGTGTGGAGGTCAGGGATCTTGATCCGGAGGATCGGGCTTCTGATCCGCGGGGCAGGTTTCTGATCCCCAGGGATCGAGGTTCTCCGATCCGTGCGTGATCCCAATCGAGCCAAGCCGGTTCTTCCGAAAAGGGCGCAATCCTGAAGGGAGAACCGGTTTGCTCGGCAGTCCAGGCAACGTATTGCGCAGGCGATTTGCCGGGAGGTCATGCCGAGGTCATGCTAAACTCGAGCAACGCCAATCCACGAGACCAGGAAGGCGGCGAGGTCGTCGCCTTCCTTTCTACTTCTGCCGGGGTCGTCCAGTGGTCGCCAATATTGTTGCGCGGATCTGCGCGCTTTTGCTTTCTGCCTTCTTGATCGCCGTCTTCGCACTGCCAGCGTTCGCCGGCCCTTTCGAGGACGCGGTCGCCAAATTTGCCAATGACGAGTTTTCCGACACCGAAGAGGCAATCGGTGCCGTTGCGGTTTCCGGCAACGCGCTCGCCTTTCCCATCATCGCCGCACTTCAGGATGGGCGGCTGTCGGCCGATCCCGACACCAAGAAGGTCTACATCACCCAGGAGGACGGCAAGATCATCGATGCCGCGACGGGCGCGGCCGTGGACAAGCTGCCGGACAACGCCGCCGCCGTCCGGTTGAACAACCGTCTTCGCCGCACCGTCGAGGCCGCGCTTGGCGGCCTCACTTTGTTGTCGCCCGATCCCGCCAAGCGGCTGGCGGCCGCGCAGTCGGTGTTCAAATCGCACGACGAGGCAGCACTACCGGTGATCGACAACGCGCTTTCGAAGGAAACCAGCAGGGCCGCGAAGACAGCTTTCACCGAAGCCCGCGCCGCGATCCTGCTCTACAAATCCGACGCCACCGATGTCGAAAAGCTCGAGGCGATCGCCACGATCAGGGCGCGGGGCGACCAGGAAGCGCTTGCGCTCTTGACCGGGCTTCCCGGCGACCAATCGCCCATCATCGCCAAGGCCGTGGCCGGCGCGATCGCCTCGATTCAGAGCTCGCAGACGATCTGGTCGGTGCTGCAGAACGCCTGGTATGGCCTCTCGCTCGGCTCGGTTCTCCTGCTCGCTGCGATCGGTCTTGCCATTACCTTCGGCGTGATGGGCGTCATCAACATGGCCCACGGCGAGATGGTGATGTTGGGAGCCTACACCACCTTCGTGGTACAGGAGGTGATTCGCACGAGCTATCCCGGCCTGTTCGACTATTCGCTTTTGATCGCCGTGCCGCTCGCCTTCATCGTTGCCGGCGCGATTGGCGTCCTGATCGAACGCACGATCATTCGCTTCCTTTACGGCCGTCCGCTGGAAACGCTGCTCGCCACCTGGGGCCTGTCGCTGGTGCTTCAGCAGGCGGTTCGCACCGCGTTCGGGCCCACCAACCGCGAAGTCGGCAATCCCTCCTGGATGAGCGGCGCATTCGAACTCGGGCAGATCACGATCACCTATAACCGGTTGTGGATCCTCTGCTTCACCATGGCGGTGTTCGCGATCCTGCTCGCGATGCTGCGCTTTACGCCGCTTGGCCTCGAAATGCGCGCGGTGACGCAAAACCGACGCATGGCGGCATCGATGGGAATCGCTACCTCTCGGGTCGATGCGCTCACCTTCGGGCTCGGCTCGGCGATCGCCGGGATCGCCGGCGTGGCGTTGTCGCAGATCGACAATGTCAGCCCCAATCTCGGCCAAAGCTACATCATCGATTCCTTCATGGTGGTGGTATTCGGCGGTGTGGGCAATTTGTGGGGCACGCTGGTCGGTGCTTTCACGCTCGGCATCGCCAACAAATTCCTTGAGCCGGTCGCCGGCGCGGTTCTTGGCAAGATCGCCATCCTGGTACTGATCATCCTGTTCATCCAGAAGCGCCCCCGCGGGCTGTTCGCGCTCAAGGGACGGGCGGTGGAAGCATGATGCCGCACGTGCTCACGCGTTCGCTCGATCGCAGCGCGACCATCTTCCTGATCGTGGTAGCGGCCGGCGGCATTTTGATTCCACTTTCGAACCTGCTGCTGCCTTCCGGTTCGATGCTGCAGGTGCCGACCTATCTGGTCGCTCTGTTCGGCAAGTATGTCTGCTACGCCATCCTTGCGCTCGCGATCGATCTGATCTGGGGCTATTGCGGCATCCTTTCGCTCGGCCACGGTGCCTTTTTTGCGCTCGGCGGCTACGCGATGGGCATGTATCTGATGCGGCAGATCGGCAGTCGCGGCGTCTACGGCAATCCGACCCTGCCCGACTTCATGGTGTTCCTGAACTGGCCGGAGCTGCCGTGGTACTGGTACGGCTTCGACAGGTTCTGGTTCGCGGCCCTGATGGTTGTCTTTGTGCCGGGCCTGCTGGCCTTCTGCTTCGGCTGGTTCGCCTTCCGCTCCCGCGTCACCGGCGTCTATCTTTCCATCATTACGCAGGCGATGACCTACGCGCTGCTGCTCGGATTTTTCCGCAACAATTTCGGTTTCGGCGGCAACAACGGCCTGACCGATTTCAAGGATATTCTCGGTTTCAACATCCAGGCCGACGGCACGCGTGCCACGCTGTTTGCGCTAAGCTGTCTTGCCCTTATCGTCGCGTTCCTGATCTGCCGGGCGGTGGTGACCTCAAAGCTCGGCAAGGTGCTGATCGCCATCCGCGACGCGGAATCGCGCACGCGCTTCATCGGCTACCGCGTCGAATCCTACAAGCTGTTCGTCTTCACCCTGTCGGCCTGCATGGCGGGCGTCGCCGGTGCGCTCTACGTGCCGCAGGTCGGCATCATCAATCCATCCGAGTTCGCGCCCGGAAACTCCATCGAAGCGGTAATCTGGGTGGCCGTCGGCGGGCGCGGCACACTGGCTGGTGCCGCACTCGGCGCCATCGTCGTCAATTATGCCAAGACCTATTTCACGTCAGGCCCGCTGGCGCCCTACTGGCTGTTCATGCTTGGCACCCTCTTCATCCTGGTGACGTTGCTTTTGCCAAAGGGGATCGTCGGTACCTTCAATTCATGGTGGGAGCCGTGGAAGGCCGGGCGCCGGTCGGAGAATGCCGAGAGCGCTGCGCGCGAGGACGGCGTCAGCGAACCGGACATGGCGGAGTGAACGCATGAACGTCATGGATACCCGAGCCACATCGGCGCTGCTCTATCTCGACGGCGTGCATGTTTCCTTCGACGGCTTTCACGCCATCAACAACCTGTCGCTCGCGCTCGAGCCGGGCGAAATGCGCGCGATCATCGGCCCGAACGGCGCCGGCAAGACCACTATGATGGATATCATTACCGGCAAGACCAGGCCGGACGAGGGCACCGTCCTGTTCGATGGCCTCTTCGACCTGACGCGCCTCGACGAGACCAGGATCGCCGAACTCGGGATCGGCCGTAAATTCCAGAAGCCGACGGTGTTCGAGAGCCAGACCATCGAGGACAATCTGCTGCTCGCGCTCAACGTCGATCATAGCGTGAAAGCCACGCTGTTCTGGCGCGAGAGCCGCGGCGAAACCGAGCGCATCGAGCGGGTACTGGAAACCATCCGCCTGAAGGACGCGCGCAACAGGCTCGCCGGGAGCCTGTCGCACGGCCAGAAGCAATGGCTGGAGATCGGCATGCTGCTGGCACAGGATCCGAAACTGCTGCTGGTGGACGAACCGGTCGCGGGAATGACCGATGTCGAAACCCACCAGACCGCCGAGCTTCTGAAACAGATCAACAAGGACAAGACGGTCATGGTCGTCGAGCACGACATGACCTTTGTGCGCGAACTGGGCGTCAAGGTGACTTGCCTGCACGAAGGCACGGTGCTTGCGGAGGGAACCATCGACCAGGTGTCGGCGAACGAACGGGTCGTCGAAGTCTATCTGGGAAGATAGCGAATAGTGAGTTGCGAATAACGAGTAGCGGTTAGGTGCAGAAACGATGCAAACGAGGGGCTTGACCATTCGCCATTCATCATTCGCCATTCGCGCGACCGGAGGCCGCCAATGCTGAAGGTCGAAAACATCAGCCTCTATTACGGTGCGGCGCAAGCGCTGCGCGGTGTTTCGCTCTCCGCCGAACCGGGCAAGGTGACATGCGTGTTGGGGCGCAATGGCGTCGGCAAGACCAGCCTGCTCCGCGCGATGGTCGGGCAATATCCGATTTCCGGCGGATCGATCACGTTCGACGGTACCGACATCACCGCCCTGAAGCCCTACGAGCGGGCGCGCAAGGGCATTGGCCTCGTGCCGCAGGGACGGGAGATCTTTCCGCTGCTGACGGTTGAGGAAAATCTCAAGACCGGCTTCGGCCCCTTGAAGCGCCAGGACCGCAATATCCCCGACGACGTGTTCTCGCTATTCCCTGTGCTGGAATCGATGCTGTCGCGCCGCGGCGGCGATCTCTCCGGCGGCCAGCAGCAGCAGCTTGCGATCGGCCGGGCGCTGGTGATGCGGCCGAAACTGCTGCTGCTCGACGAGCCGACCGAGGGAATCCAGCCGTCGATCATCAAGGACATCGGGCGCGCCATCACCTATCTTCGCAGCCTCGGCAACATCGCGATCGTGCTGGTGGAACAATATCTCGACTTTGCCTGCGAGCTCGGCGACAATTTCGCCGTCATGGACCGGGGTGCCGTGAAATATGCCTGCGACCGAAAGAACCTCGACCCGAACGAGATCAGCCGGCAGATGGCCCTGTAAAGCATGATCCGGAAATGTGCATGCGGATCGATAATTCGAGCGCGAATTCGGCGACTTTCGCGGCCAACCGCGCCCGGGGCGCGGTAAGCTTCGACGTTCACCGCAAGGACGGCGCCACGCGCCGCCGCCACCTCCATGAATCCGGCTCGCTGCGCGTGCGCTTCCCTTCGCCGGAGACGGAGGGGCTGTCGGCGGTTTTGGTCAACACCGCGGGCGGCATCGCCGGCGGGGACCGCTTCGACATCGATATTGCGACCCGCGAAGACGCCCGGCTGACGGTGACGTCCGCGGCGGCGGAGAAGATCTACCGTGCCGAAGGCGCAGCGGCTCGCCTGAATATCACCTTGAGGGCGCAAGCGCGCTCGCACCTTGCCTGGCTGCCGCAGGAAACCATCCTGTTCGACCGCGCGCGCATCTTGCGGCGCATCGAGATCGATCTGGCGGTTGACGCCTCGCTGCTGCTTTGCGAAATCGCGGTTTTTGGCCGCGCGGCCATGGGCGAACGGATGAGGCAGGGCGAATTTGCCGATTGCTGGCGGATGCGCCGCGGCGGTCGGCTGGTGTTTGCCGAAAACATCCGGCTCGATGGCGATGTCGGCGAAAAGCTCGCAAGGACTGCGGTGGCCAAGGGCGGCGTCGCGATCGGCACCGCCCTGATGGTACCCGGCGACGAGGCGCTGGTGCAGCGGATTCGCGAATTGTCGCAAACCTTCGGCGGCGAGGTCGGCGTCTCCGCGTGGAATGGCTTTGCAATGGCGCGCTTCTGTGCCCAAGATGCGGCGCTGCTACGCGCCGATATGATGGCGGTGCTCGGCTGTGCCTGCGGTTCGGCGTTGCCGCGTCTCTGGCTCAACTAGATGGCTCAACTAGATGGCTCAACTGAAATGATCTGAAGAAGAGTGCGTGCATGAATTTCTCTCCCCGCGAAAAAGACAAGCTCCTGATCTCGGTGGCGGCAATGGTGGCGCGCCGGCGTCTTGAGCGTGGCGTCAAGCTCAACCATCCGGAAGCCGTTGCCATCATCTCCGACTTCATCGTCGAAGGCGCGCGCGACGGCCGCACCGTGGCCGATCTGATGCAGGCCGGCGCGCAAGTCCTGACCCGCGCGCAAGTAATGCCGGGCATCGCCGAGATGATTCATGACATTCAGGTGGAAGCCACGTTTCCGGACGGCACCAAGCTTGTCACCGTGCACGAGCCGATCAGGTGACAAAGGAAATAATATCCGCCCCCGTCATGCCCGGGCTTGACCCGGGCATCCACGCTTTCGAGAGTCAGGACATGGATGGCCGGAACAAGTCCGGCCATGACGCAACGGCAACGAGGTGCCAGTCATGATACCCGGCGAACTCTTTATCAAGGAAGGCGAGATCGAGCTTAATGCCGGCCGCAAAACGGTGACGCTGACGGTCGCCAATGCCGGCGATCGTCCGATCCAGGTCGGCTCGCACTATCATTTCTTCGAAACCAATCCGGCGCTGAAATTCGACCGCAAGAAAGCTCGCGGCATGCGGCTCGATATCGCTGCCGGCACTGCGGTGCGGTTCGAGCCGGGGCAGACCCGCGAGGTACACCTCGTTGCCCTTGCCGGCAAGCGCGCCATTTACGGCTTCCGCGGCGAAGTGATGGGGAAGCTATGAATTTTTTCCAAGCGGTTGGGGCTAAATCATGTCCGTAAAAATCAAGCGTTCCGTCTATGCCGACATGTTCGGGCCGACCACCGGGGACCGGGTGCGGCTTGCCGACACCGATCTCATCATCGAGGTCGAGAAGGACTTCACGACCTATGGCGAGGAGGTGAAGTTCGGCGGCGGCAAGGTGATCCGCGACGGCATGGGCCAGTCGCAGGTTACCAACAAACAGGGCGCGGCGGATACCGTGATCACCAACGCGTTGATCGTCGATCATTGGGGCATCGTGAAAGCCGATGTTGCGATCAAGGAAGGCATGATCAGCGCGGTCGGCAAGGCCGGCAATCCCGATATCCAGCCGGGCGTGACCATCGTGATCGGCCCCGGCACCGATATCATCGCAGGCGAAGGAAAAATCCTCACCGCCGGCGGCTTCGACAGCCACATCCATTTCATCTGCCCGCAGCAGATCGAACACGCGCTGATGTCCGGCGTCACCTCGATGCTCGGCGGCGGCACCGGGCCGTCGCACGGCACCTATGCCACCACCTGCACGCCCGGCCCCTGGCACATCGCGCGGATGATCCAGTCGTTCGACGCCTTTCCGGTCAATCTCGGCATTTCCGGCAAGGGCAACGCCTCGCGTCCGGCGTCGCTGGTGGAGATGATCAAGGCCGGTGCCTGTGCCCTCAAGCTGCATGAGGATTGGGGCACGACGCCGGCGGCGATCGACAACTGCCTTGCCGTTGCCGACGATTACGATGTCCAGGTGATGCTGCATTCGGACACACTGAATGAATCCGGCTTCGTCGAGGATACGGTGAAGGCGTTCAAGGGCCGTACCATCCACGCCTTCCACACCGAGGGTGCCGGCGGCGGCCACGCGCCTGACATCATCAAGATCGCCGGCCTGAAGAACGTGCTGCCGTCCTCGACCAATCCGACCCGGCCGTTCACCCGCAACACCATCGACGAACATCTGGACATGCTGATGGTGTGCCATCATCTGGATCCCTCGATCGCGGAAGACCTGGCATTTGCCGAGAGCCGCATCCGCAAAGAGACGATCGCGGCGGAGGACATCCTGCACGATCTCGGCGCTCTCTCGATGATGTCATCGGATTCGCAGGCCATGGGCCGGCTCGGCGAAGTCATCATCCGCACCTGGCAGACCGCGGACAAGATGAAGAAGCAGCGCGGCGCACTGCCCGAAGACAAGGGCAACAACGACAACTTCCGAGTCAAGCGCTATATCGCCAAATACACCATCAATCCCGCGATCGCCCATGGCGTCTCGAAGCTGATCGGGTCGGTCGAAAAAGGAAAGCTCGCCGACCTCGTGCTGTGGCAGCCGGCCTTCTTCGGCGTCAAGCCCGAGTGCATCATCAAGGGCGGTTCGATCGTGGCGGCGCCGATGGGCGATCCCAATGCGTCGATCCCCACCCCGCAGCCGGTGCATTACCAGCCGATGTTTGCCGCTTTCGGCAAGTCGCTCACCGCCTCCTCGGTGGTGTTCGCCTCGAAGGCGGCAGTCGCTTCGGGGCTTGGACGAAAGCTCGGCATCGCCAAGAGGCTCCATGCGGTGCAGAACACGCGCGGCGGCATCTCCAAAAAGAGCATGGTCCATAACGCGGCCACGCCGAAAATCGAGGTCGATCCGGAAACCTATGAGGTGCGCGCCGATGGCGAACTCCTGACCTGCGCGCCTGCCGAGGTGCTGCCCATGGCGCAGCGCTACTTCATGTATTGAGACGAGAGCGATGCCCAAGCCGTCTTTACCGGACATGATGCGATGATCCGTGCCACAGAGGTTCGCGGACAACATCGTTGGGTCGAGCCTCCGGCCGATACGGTTGTGCTCGATTTCGACGACCGCCACCGGCGGCGAATGGCGATGACGGGCACGCGGGGCCTGGCGTTTCTGCTTGATCTGGAAAACGCGATCGCGCTGCGGGGGGGCGATGCGCTGGTGCTCGAAGATGGCAGGCTGGTCGAGGTCGTGGCCGCGCCGGAGCCGCTGGTTGAAGTTCGTTGCAACGACCCGCAGCATCTGGTTCGGGTCGCATGGCATCTTGGCAATCGCCACCTGCCGACGCAGATAACGGGCCGTGGCTTGCGCATCCGGCGCGATCACGTCATCGAGGCGATGGTGAAGGGGCTGGGCGCCCGCCTGATCGAGATCGAGGCGCCATTCGATCCGGAAGGTGGCGCCTATGCCGCCCACGCGCACGCGGCAGGCGAAACACGCGGCCATGCGCCTCATGATCAGCCGGCGCATGATCATCACGGTCATGAGCACGGTCACGATCAGGGTCACGGTCACCATCATCAGCACGACGAGCATTGCGATCATGACCATCACCACGGCCATTCCCATGCTCATGACCGCAAATAAGCCGCCACGCCCGCGCCGCCGCGCCGCGCCAGCAACGGCCGGACCGGGTTTGCCATTGCCCGGATCGAACCCGTTGCCGGAGAACGAGGCGGCGGCGCTGTACCGGCTGATGACCTGGCTTTCGCCGTCCTTTCCGGTCGGCGCCTTCTCCTACTCCAGCGGCATCGAATGGGCCGTAGAGGCTGGGGACATCAGCGATCCCAGATCCCTCGAGGCCTGGCTTGATTCCATGCTGAGGGTCGGGTCGGGGTTTTGCGATGGCGTATTCCTGACCCAGGCGCACCGTGCTGCATCGTCCGGCGACGATGCGGCGCTCGGCGAAATAGCGGAACTTGCCAGTGCATTGGTGCCGTCGCGCGAACGCGGCCTGGAAACCGCGATGCAGGGCCGGGCGTTTGTCGATATCGCCCGCGCCGCATGGAATATTGCGTCGCTCGATCGGCTGGTTGCGTGTTGCGGCGGCAACATCGTGTATCCGGTCGCAGTCGGTATCGTCAGCGCGGCCCACCGCATTCCGCTGCAGCTCACTATCCACGCTTTCCTGCACGCGGTGACCTGCAACTGGATATCGGCCGCTGCGCGCCTGGTTCCGCTGGGGCAGACCGACAGCCAACGCGTGCTGGCGCGGCTCGAGCAGGCCGTGACTGAAACCGCAAGCCGGGCGTTGACGGCTTCGCTCGAAGAACTCGGCAGCGCGACTTTTCGAGCCGATCTCGCCGGCATGCGGCATGAAGCGCAGTACACCAGGCTGTTCCGGTCATGATGTTGTCGTCGTCGTCCTCGCGGAAAGCGGGGACCCATAACCACGGGGTTTGGTTGCCATGTCCAAGTCTCATCCCTCCAAGTCTCATCTCTCCAACTCTCATGGTTCGAAGTCTCACGGCCCGCTTCGGATCGGCATCGGAGGTCCCGTTGGATCGGGCAAAACAGCACTGATGGATCTGCTTTGCAAATCGATGCGCCAGCGCTACGACATCGCCGCCATCACGAACGACATTTATACCAAGTGGGATGCGGAATTTCTGGTGCGCTCGGGCTCGCTGACGCCCGATCGGATCGCAGGTGTCGAGACTGGCGGTTGCCCGCACACCGCGATACGCGAGGATGCCTCGATGAATTTGGCGGCAGTTGCCGATATGCGCGCCAAATTCCCCGACCTCGATGTGGTGCTGATCGAATCCGGCGGCGACAATCTTGCCGCTACCTTCTCCCCCGAGCTCGCCGATCTGACGATCTACGTGATCGACGTTGCGGCCGGCGACAAGATTCCGTCCAAAGGAGGACCCGGTATCACGCGGTCGGACCTTCTCGTGATCAACAAGATCGATCTCGCCCCTCATGTCGGAGCGTCGCTGGAGAAGATGGATACCGATGCGCGGCGGATGCGCGGCGAAAGGCCTTTCGTGATGACCAATCTGAAGAAGAGCGAAGGGCTCGACCGCATCATCGACTTCATAGAGGCCAAGGGCGGCCTCCGGCCAAAAACACAGGCCAAGGCGGGCTAGCGGTGTTTTTGGTTCGTCATAAGACCCTCATGGCGAGGAGGCGCCCTTGCGCCGTCTCGAACCATGAAGGCCACGTTGCCTGTTTCCGGCCTCGTCCCTTCCAGACGCTTGCTCGCGCAAGCTCCTCAGGATGAGGGGATAAGTCGGTTATGACGCACTAAGACTAATCTCTTGTTTTGACGCGTTTTCATGGCGTTAACGGAATCTTCACCTCGCTCGAAAGGGCGATAGCCCCCGCTTGCCTTAATCGTTAACATTTACGAAGCCGCTATATCCGGCCTTGCCGTTCGCCTGCGTGGGAACAAAATCCGCCCGCCGCGGTTAGCTTGCTCTGGCCTGACAAAAACCTCATGCGTGGAAGTCTTTTTGTCGCTTGTGCTATACCCGCTTCACTCGCCGCAGTTGCGTACCGATGATCACAGTCCGGCTATGTTGAACGATTGTTTTTCATTTCCGCTCCGGTTGTCGGCCGCGCCTGCGGCCGCGAGTTGCCTTTCCAGTTTGTTTGACAATTTTTCCATTTGAGTGAGCGAGTGGTTCGGCTGGGTTTCATCACCGGTTTTATCGCACTGATCGGAGTTCTACTGTCCGGTCTTGCGGCCTATCGCGTTCACGACCAGGAGCTGATCGTCAATGGCATTGCGCTGGCGCGCGCGATCGACGTGCATGCGAGCCTGGTTCAGGACCGTTTGACAGATCGCGAACTGCTTGCGCGCGTCGCATCGGGTCTTTTCCGTTCGCCCTCGGTGATCAAGGCCAACATGTTGCAGCCCTTGCGCTCGTCGATCTACGCCTTCAAGACCGATTTCGTGGTCGCAGGCTGGATTGCGCGATTGCGGCCGGACGAATTGCAGGCCGCGCACGATGAGCTTGCCACGGCAGGGTTTCCCGATCCGACAATCCGCCGCTTCGATGACGCCCCATTGGATATCGCCTCGCTCAATCGGCCGGTCGACGTGCTGATGGACGTTGAGCCCCGTAACGACCAGACCAAAGCATTCGCCGGCCGGATTTTCGACCAGCATCCGGTTCTCGGGCCGATGCTGGCACGAGCTCAGGCCGAAACGAAACCCGTCGCGTCCGATCCGCTTCCGCTGTTACATCCCGATGGTCCGGTCGGCATCGTGCTCGCCGCACCGGTGCTGCAGGAAAACGAGGCCCAGCCTGCCGGCTTTGTGACGTTCTCTTATGAACTGGCGCCGCTGATGCTTGCCAATGACGATCTGTCGCTGTTCTCGGTGGCGCTGCAGGACCCGCACGATGACGACCAGCAGCTGATTGCCACCGAACACGGGCTCGTCATATCGAGGATCACCAGTGAGCAGGGAGCCACGCCGCCGGTGACGAGGAAGGTCTCGTTCGGCGACCGCGACTGGTCGCTGCATTACTACGCCAAGACCAATGCGGTGAACCGCGCCCGGCAGACCGCGGCCATAGTGGCCGCCATCGGCCTGGCGTTGACGGCGATCGTGTGCGGGCTGTTTGGGTATGTCGCCTACAACAATCTGCGATTAAGCCGCGAAATCCAGGTGCGGATCGGGTACGAGCGACGGTTGACGGCGGTCATCGATGAACTCAATCACCGCGTCAAGAACATCCTTGCGGTGATCCAGTCGATCGTGACGCGCACGCTTCGCCATGGTTCGGATATCGATGTTGCCCGCGAACTCCTGATCGGGCGGATTCATGCCATGTCGAACGTGGTTTCCCTGCTCAGCGAAAGCCAGTGGCAGGGCGTCAAACTGAAAGGATTGTTCGAGGCGCGCGCGATACCGCATGCAGAGCGTATCGCGATCAGCGGCCCTGAAATCACGGTCAGCGCGCGGGCGGCGCAGTCGCTTTCGCTGCTATTTTTTGAGCTGGCATCGCATTCCGACGAGGGGCTTTCGCTGGTCGGCAAGCATCCGCACATCGTCGCGCATTGGGAGGTGACCGGAGAGGAAGCCGATGCCAACTTTCATTTCCGCTGGGAAGAATTCAACACCAGCGCGGCAACCCGCCGCGCGGACAGCGACTTCGGCGTCATCCTGCTCGACCGTGTCGCGCCGGAGGCGCTCGGCGGCACGTCGAAGCGATATTTCACCGATGTGAGCTACGTATACGAGCTGACCGCGCCGATGGAAACCGTGGTCGACATGTCGGAGAGAGATCGCACCGAGCAGTTCTCGGCGCCTCTGAAGCCCATCGGCTAGCAACCGCTCCGGAACACGCGACGTCCGCAGCGGTCGACCGGTTTGCGCAGAAGCCAGCCTTCGAATGAGGTCGATTTGGAGATTGATCCGGCGTCTAACCGCCGCTGCCGCCGATGACCGCGCGCACGGTTTCGTCGGGGCCGAAATCGTCGGCCCCGTCGACATAAAGCAGCGCGGAAAGTTTGGATCGCGCCCGGTTCACGCGGCTCTTGATGGTGCCAACCGCGCAACCGCAAATCGCCGCGGCGTCCTCGTAGGAGAAGCCGGACGCACCCACCAATATCAGCGCTTCACGCTGGTCCTGCGGAAGCTTGTCGAGAGCCGCTCGGAATTCCTCGAATTCCAGATGCGCACCTTGCGCCGGCTGCGTCTTCAGCGTCTTGGCATAACTTCCGTCGGCATCCTCCACCTCGCGCCGCCGCTTTCGATAGTCGGAGCGGAACAGGTTGCGCAGGATCGTGAACAGCCACGCCGGCAGGTTCGAGCCCGGCTGGAACGAGTCGATATTGGCCAGTGCGCGCAGCAACGTCTCCTGCACCAGGTCGTCGGCTCGGTCGCCATTGCCCGAAAGCGAGATCGCGAAGGCGCGCAAACTTGGCACCGAGGCAAGGATCTCGTCACGGAGCGAGTCGGTGAGAGGCATTAATCCCTCCCGTCGTTTTTGATCGTCTGGTCGCCCGTACTCCCCATTTGGGTGTCCGGCGCCGGTACATCAAGCTTCCGGATCAGTTCAACGAAGCGCTCCGGAACCCCCTGGCGGACGACGTTGTCGTACATGGCGCGCAGCTGGTGGCCGATCCGAGATTGAATCTCGGGATTCAGGCCACCCTGCTTTTTTGGTTCTCTCATATCCTGTCCCACGCTTCCCCGAGTGTTAAGCTTTTGTATCTTCACGGCTAATCCTCAAATCGGCCCATGCGCCTATTATCTCTGTGAAATGGCTAATTCGCCTTGGGAGGAAAAGTTCCTCAAAATGAGGGAACTTTTATGGTGCCCGGGCGTAGTCCAGCCACCTCGACCGGGATGCCGGTTTCACCCGTGTTGACAAAGGGAAGGATGGAGTGGGGATGTCTCGATCACAAATCGTTGCCGAACACTTGCCGTTGCTGCGCCGGTATGCCCGCGCATTGACTGGAAACCAGGCGTCGGGCGACGCCTATGTCGGGGCCATGCTCGAAGCCCTGCTCCAGGATCCATCCCTGCTCGATGAGCGTCACGGGCCGCGGGCCGGCCTTTTCCGGCTCTTCACCCAGATCTGGAATTCGGTCTCGATCAACGACGATCCCGACGTGACGATTTTGCCGATGCCGCCTGAGCGCAGGCTGTCCAACATCACGCCGATGCCGCGCCAGGCGTTTCTGCTGTTGTCGCTCGAAGGCTTCTCGGAGGAAGAGGTGGCGTTCATTCTCGGCACCGATGTCGCCGAGACCCGCAAGCTTGCCGATACGGCTGGGCGCGAAATGGCCGCCGAGATCGCTACCGACGTACTGATCATCGAGGACGAGACCTTCATCGCCATGGATCTCGAAAGCCTGGTGAAGAATCTCGGCCACAATGTCATCGGCGTGGCCCGGACTCATTCCGATGCGGTGGCGCTTGCCAAGAACAAGAAACCGGGGCTGATCCTGGCGGATATTCAGTTGGCCGATGGCTCTTCGGGCCTTGATGCCGTCAACGAATTGTTGCGGAGTTTCGAGGTCCCGGTGGTGTTCATCACTGCCTATCCGGAACGCTTCCTGACCGGGGAGCGCCCGGAGCCGGCGTTCCTGATCTCAAAACCGTTCCAGCCTGCGATGGTGTCGGCGGTGGCGAGCCAGGCGCTGTTCTTCCAGCGCAATTCGCGCAACCGCGCGCCAAGGGTGGCTTGAATAAGAGTGGCTTGAAAGGGCGGCTTAAAACAAAGCCCTTAAATGGCCTGAGGGCCGGCCTATCCCCTCCGATTTTTCAAGAATTGATTTTTCCGGGCGCATGATTTGCGCCCGGTGCGATTCATGACGGGATGCGGCAAGGGG
Organism: uncultured Alphaproteobacteria bacterium; assembly: GCA_963721935.1. Classification (GTDB taxonomy): domain Bacteria; phylum Pseudomonadota; class Alphaproteobacteria; order Rhizobiales; family Xanthobacteraceae; genus Bradyrhizobium. Next base: position 13,250 of record CAVRMY010000008.1, on the reverse strand, counting down.
TTTGTCAAAATCGGATGACGGCAGGAAAAAAGCAGGGCGCGACTGGCATCACCACAGTGACGGCATCTGTCTGCTACCGTCCACCAAGGTCCGCCGTTATTCAAAAAACAAAAGTTGTTTCAACATCTTATTACGGTTATAAAATCCACCGTCGTCCATGGCGGTCCGGCACAAATCGCCGCAATCCGGCGCCAATGGTGGGACGGTTTGGTGGGGCGGCTATGGCCGGACGACAATTGCACAAGCTCTCCGCTCGCAAAGTGGAAACAATCGCGAAGCATGGACGCCACAGCGACGGCGGCGGGCTCTATCTTGCAATTGAAACGGGCGAGCACGCACGACGCGCATGGGTTTTCATGTATCGCGAGCGTGGCACCGGCCGCCGAAGGGAGCTTGGACTCGGCGCCGCAAAGGGGCCAAACCGCTCTGGCCTCACTTTGGCGGAAGCGCGCACCAAGGCGGCTGACGCGCGCAAGATGCTCGCGGTCGGCAAGGACCCAAAGAGCGAAAGGGAGGTTGAGCGCGGGTCCGACGAAACCTTCGGCTCCTTCGCCGACGCCTATCTGAAGACCATTCTTCCTGGCCTCAAAGGCCGCTCGGCCGAAGCGGACTGGAAACGTGACATCGAGGTGCGATGCAAGCCAATCCGACTGAAGCGGCTCGGGGACATCACGACAAACGACCTTTTAGCTATTTTGTCGCCGCTGTGGATGAGAATTAATCGTACCGCGCGGGAGACGCGAAGCCGGATCGAGCGCCTCCTTGACGCGGCCGAATCCAAGGGCCTCCGCTCTGGCAAGAACCCCGCCATGTGGAAGACGTTGAAGCCGCTGTTGCCGAAGGCCAGGCGGTCCAAGCGCCATCATAGGGCGGCGCCCTACAAGGAAATGCCCGGCATCGTGTGGACGCTTCACGCCAAGCGCGAAGGCGCAGACACGGCGGTGAACCAAGCGGCCGAATTCATCATCCTGACTGCCGTGCGGACCAGCGAAGCCCGCTACATGCGAGTGGGCGAAGTGGATTTTGCGGAGCGGCTTTGGACCATACCGGCCGAGCGAATGAAGACGGAAGATGATCCTGAAGGAACGGATTTTGAAGTCCCGCTTAGCGACCCCGCTATTGCGATATTGAAAACCGTCATTCTGAAGGGTGCCCGGTCCGATGCCTTTGTCTTTGCCGGACAGTGGTCCAGAGACCATACGAAGCCGCTAGGCCAAAATGCCGTCCTGCATGCCCTCAAGGCGATTTACCCGGCGATGACGACGCACGGGTGCCGGTCCAGCTTCCGCGATTGGGCCGGCGATGAAACACAATTCGAGCGCGATATCGCCGAAATGGCATTGGCCCACAAGGTGGGCGACGAAGTGGAGCAAGCTTATAGGCGAGGGACCGCACTGAAGAAGAGGCGCCAACTAATGGAGGCGTGGGCCCGCTATGTCGAAGGAGCCTCCAACGTCGTCACCATAACGCGCTCCGCGCAAGGGTGATCTTGCTACGTCGGCACACCCGTCGCCGGGTTTCTTTCGAATGGCAAAAAGGGCTACTCTTGTGGCGGCGGCGGGAGCCTTTGCTCGTATTCCATCGCCAAGGCTAGCAGCCGCTCCGTGGTCTCAGTGTCGCCGATCTGGTAAGCGAGGCGCCGGCATTTGGCGATTTGAAAGAGCAGGTCCGCCCGCTCGCTACTAATTTGATTCGGCAATTTCGACATGGTTGGCATTGTATACAACGCGGCGTCTGTGTCGGTTCGGTAGGGGACACTAAGTCTACTTTGGTACACAAAGCAAATTAGGACACTGCTAACTTTAAACTAGGACACGGGGCGTCAAATACGGACAGCACCCGAAGGCCGCGGGTGAGACCGGGATCTCGCGGGCTTCAGGTGCTGGCCGATCCGGCCGACGCGCGCGGTTCGCCAGCCCTGTTCGCCCCGCGACCCTTTTACGTGGAACTTTTTGGCCGCTTTCCGCATGAAATCGTTTTTCGAGCGGAGGGAACTATGAGTGAGAGACCGTCCGACCATCGGGACTTAAGCGCAAAGGAAGTGGGCGCCCTTGCGGAAGCCCAGAATTTGCCGCCCGGTCCCGAACGCAGCAAAGCCCTTGAGAAGGCAACCAAGCTCCGCATGGCAGCGGATACCTACGAATATCTGTTTTCTTGCGAACTAACGCCGCTGAAATAACGTCGGAGGGCGCGGACCAGCCCGACGGCGTAGCCTTTTGACTGCTAACCGCCTCAGCCGCCTCGAATGGCTGGTTAACCGCTGCCGGTTACGCTTTTGCACTGATCGGCGCCAGCGCAGCGCGCGCCGTTTCTATCCGATTTTGCGCTAGATCATGGTCCGGCGTCACAGGGTCGTCATATTCTGACGATGGCCCATTCCGTTTTCGTCTGCCCGACAACATCGATGAGCGTCCAACATTGGTTGGACGAAAACGATGACGTTCGCGAGCACGAATATGAGGGGATCATCTGCCCCGCCTGCACAAGACTGCATTTCCTCAACCGAAAGACCGGCAGGCTGTTGGGCCAAGATGATGAGTAAGGGCCGCCTTGGCCAGCCAGACCCTGTGCGGGCTGCTCCTGAAAACGAGCTTTGATTTTTGGGTGCCCTTTTTGCCTAAAGTACGGTCTGCTGCGGTGCGGCAATAAGCTCTAGTATGGGGGATGACCAGAAGCCCCAACGACTATTTCGTCATTACTTCTCGACGCGGCGAACACCCCGACCTCTGGAGCTGGGAGATACTGCGCAAAAGCAAACCGTTGGGCATTAAGATGACTGGAGACGGATTCCACTCCGAGATGGCCGCGAAAATTGCTGGGAAGCAAGCGCTACAGGATTTTCTGTCTGATCTAGCAAAAGAAGAAAAACCCAAAAGCAAGTAGGGCCGCCTCAGTTGACGGCCTCTTGCATTTGAGGCGCAGGACCGAAGCCCTGCTTACCGGATTGGCAGAGCGTCGAGCGGAGAAGTCCGGTAACCATTCGTTAACCATGTTCAGGCAGCGTGTCGAGCAGGCTTGGAATTGGACGGCCCGACACAACGAGGTTGCCATGCTCCTTTTCGTCCTCACCCCCTGGATCATTCTCAGCATCTTCACGTCTTCTCCGCTGCCGGCGCCGAACCGGACAACGTTCTGAAGTGCGTATCCGACGGCGCGCGATCGACGCTAGCGCAAGTTCCCGTGCTCCAATTCGCGCTCCGGGGTCGTCGGCGAGCGAGCACTGTCAGATCTCTGCCAAGGCCCTGTAAACAGAGGCGCGGCCGATGCCGAGCTTGCGGGCGATTTGAGATGGCCCAAAGCCTTGAGCCTTGAGGTCAGCGATCTTGACCCGGTCAACAGACGGCGGGCGGCCCTTGTAAACGCCAGCAGCCTTGGCCTTCGCAATGCCCTCCATCTGCCGCTCTTTGCGCAGGTTGGTCTCGAACTCCGCGAACACGCCGAGCATATCGAGGAAGGCTTTGCCAGCGGCGGTGCTGGTATCGATCGGCTGTTCAGTAGCCCGTAACGCGACCCCCTTGGCCTTCAAGGCGCGGACAATGTCCTGCAAGTCGCCAATGCTGCGCGCCGGGCGGTCGATCCTGGTGACCATCAGCACGTCGCCAGCGTCGATGAACTCTAGCAGGGTCTTAAGCTCCTGCCGACCGTTGGTGGTCGTCCCGCTCTGCTTCTCCGAACGGACCTTCTCGCAGCCGGCAGCCTTGAGCGCGGCAATCTGAATGTCGAGGCTCTGGTCGACGGTCGAAACCCTGGCGTAGCCGTACACGGTCATATCTCAATCCGCCTTGTCTCGTTGGTTCTAGACAATGAGACATAATAGTATCAAAACTTCCCAAAGTTAACCCTCTTGGTACATAATTGTAGAATATCGAGAGGGTGTACCCTGCTGAGACGGGCCCGAGCCTGCGAATTGAAATCGTCGCTGGGCATTGACGACACCTTGGTCGACTGAGACGCCCGCTGAAAACTCGGGATATCGCGCATGCGGACGGTCAAGGCAGATTGACAGGGTTCTGCGTGAGGGGAACTAGATGGAGGGATGCTGATCGTGCTCCGCCGCCGCTGGCAAAGGCTGCCTCGTGCAGGCACGCCAAAAGAGGCCGGCGGTGCTTATTTGATCAAGAGAGGTTTTTGGGGGATATGAGGTCGAGATTTCTAAGCATCGCCGCGTTGCTATGCATCGTCGGCACGAGCATGGCCCCTGCCAAGGCGGCGACGTACGACATCAGTGCGTTCTTGACGACGCCCAGCGCGCTCCCCAGCTCTATCACCGGCTCTTTCACGATCGATCCCAGCGTTGGGCCTGCGTCGATTTCCAATGTCGACATTCAGGTAACGATGCCGCTGACCGGAGGCCCCTTTGACTTCAGCTTTGATCAAGTATTTAGCCCAGTACAAACTTGGAACGTGGGATACCTGGATTTTGCAAATAGCGGTTATGGTGCGGGCAGTACGCATTTTTTTATGTTCATCACTTTGGCTACTCAGGACCCAAGTTTCACCAACGCATCATTTTCGCATCAATCAGAAATAAGCGTGCTTGGAGTGGGTGATTGGCAAGGAATTACTGGCCAAATGACGCTAGAGCCTGTCGCCGCCACCCCCTTGCCTCCCACTTGGACAATGATGCTGATCGGCCTCGCCGGTTTCGGCTTTGTTGCTTATCGTCGGAACTCGAAGCCAGCATTCATGGCGGCATGATCCACGATTTTCAAAATTTTAATGCGAGCGACTTTCTCTGCAGCGCAGCAGCTGGAAATGGGAAACGCCGTTCTCGTCGAGAGCAACAAGCTCGCCGTCGATGACGGCATCGCCCTTGATGCCTTCCAAGGCCCTTGCGACCTCGATGTAGTTGCGGCTGATGATCTGGCCGTTGCGGCTGTAGAGCGTAACCTTGCCACTTTCGATCTTTGCGACCATGCGGAAGCCGTCGTATTTGTCTTCGAAAATCCAGCCGGGGTCGTCGAACGGGCCATCAGTCAACGTGGCAAGCATCGGCTGGAGCCTCTTCGGCAGAGTTGAGGCGCGGCCCATCCTCAGGTGGTCCTTTCGATAACATTGCGGAAGGTGATGGAATAGCGCAGGCTGTCAACGCCGGGAATAGAATGCTCCCACTCACTGCGGGAGGGCCCCCGCAGAAGATAGACAGAGCGCGGCTCCGCTATAAGGCTGCGCCGCTCCCACTTCGCTCCGGCTTTTTTGCGAAAGCGAAAGGTGCAGGGGGAAAGGAGCGATATCCCGACGACATCGCCGAAGACCGAGCGGTCCTTGTGCCAGCCGATGGCGGCATCTTCCGTGTATTCGGTGATGAGGACCTGTTGCAGTTTGGCGGGAGCAAGCGCCGCGAAGCGTTCTGCCTTGACGCGCGTATCGGCAAGGAAGTCAGGCATATCCTCGGTCTTCGTGAGTCCGCCGCCATTGAAATCGTATCGCCAGCCGAACGACACGACACACCGTTTGCCCTTGAACCCGTGAAACTCGAATTCTTTAAACGGCAATGTTTTGAGATTCTGCAGCAGGAAGGAATCGTCCTCCCGGCTCAGGAAATCTGGCTGGTAGCGGAAACCTTCGGGCAGCGTATCGCCGCCGAAGAGATCAAGCGAATGGCTACCTCCGCGCACGCGTGTTCTTCCGGGCGCTGGTCGTCGTCTTTTTTGTCGCCCTTCTGGCCATGCCCTGGCTCCCTCGTAATCAGTATTCTGTCCAACCCCAGCTGCATACGGTGAGTTCCGGTGCCAGTTTCTCAGCTTGTGCCGCTACGTTGCGCTTAGCTTAGCCTAGCTCATCCATGCATCCGAATTCGCCTTCGATCCAAAAGAAAATCATTGGGTCAAGACCATCGGCAAACGCTTCCGGGCTGACGCTGCCGGCGAAATCGTGCGGTCTGCAAGCTCGCTACTAGCGGCTTCAGGCACTTCCAAATCAGAAGGCCGCTTGTCCGGTCTGGGACGCTATAGACAGGGCAATTGGAAGTGGCACGGAGGAAGCCGCCTTTGCGTCACCCCAGCCGATCGCCGATCCGATCTGCGCCAGATCCTTGGCCGGGCCGAGCCGGTCGAGCCGCGCCATCGGCGAGGCATGCAAACTTGCCGGCACCGCCAAGGCGGAGGACGGAACAGCCGCATCGCGAATGCTGATACGACGACCCCGCCGACCAGGAAGCGGACGACGTATTCGGTCATCGGCCCGCCTTCCAGAGTTTCGACAGGGGTCCGTCGCGTCCATATGCAGGGTCCTTGCGGGGTCGCGCCACCTTCGGAATCATCTTCAGGGCCCGGGGACGGTCTTCGACGGTCGTGCACTCGTTATAGGTGCCTGCCGGGGGATAGGCGCCCACCACCAGGAAATTGTCGTCCGCGAGAAGGCATTGGTGGCCGGTGCCGGCGGGCAGGACGGCGATATCGCCCGCCTTCAACGTGAATATGCGACCCTTGGCGCCGCCGAAGCGGACGCGCCCTTTTCCGCGCGCGATGCCAAGTACTTCATGGATTCTGGAGTGGTAGTGTACGTAATCGTAGATGCCATTACGCCAGGTGTCCCCCCATCCGTTCGCTTCGAAAAGGTCTTCGATGACGGCCGCCGGATCGTGGCGTCCCTCGACATCGACGGCGCCGCGATAGAGGATCAGCGGCCACCGCGGATGGTTGGGGACGAAACCGTCGTCCTTGAACCGGACGGTGTGAGGTTTTCTGGGGCGGACAAGGTCCAGAGCTGCGCGCTTGCCGGGACGTCGAATTCCGGTAGCGCGCTCGGCGTATTCCTTTAGATCTTCGAGAATCGGCATGATCGTTTTCCTTCACGGCTGGATACCCGGTCCAAAGGCGCAGCAGTCGCTCCAGGATTGCACCCACCGCGAATTCCGCGACAACGTCGCTCGCCCAGTGCGCCAGCACGACGATGCGCGTCAGCGAGAGTCCGACGGCAAGCGTCTGGAGCGCCCGTCGGGGTCCGGCCGGCAAAGCGCTTGCCGCGGATGCCAAGGCGCCCATGTGTAGCGCGTGGCCGGACGGGAAAGCGTCTTCGCGTCTTCCTGAGAACGAATCTTCATGGTGCTCGGTTCGTAACCGTAGACACCTCGTTAACGCGCCACCCGCACCGCAGTTCATTAGCCTGTCACATCCCACGGGCTTTCTTTTGGTCGCGGGGTCGAGGCGATGCTCGGGCCGGAGGGAAAACGGTTTCTCATCAGGTCAGGATTGATCGCTTCTGGTCGGAAGAGCGAAGAGCAAGTCTGGATCATCAAGCCTCAGGCGCCATGAGAGAACAAACCGGCTCCGCCACTAGCTCCTCGATTTGCTTCAACTGAAGGACTAACCCGGCCGCCCGTGGTCCATCGAGGCTAATCGCTTCCGAGGAGAGACAAGTGAAGAAGCTCTCTTATGTATTGGTGGCTCTGACTACGATCGCCGTGGCAGCCCCGGCAGTTGCACAAGACAAGCCGATGATGCAAGACAAACCGATGATGAAGGAAGGGATGAACAAGCCCAAGATGCACCGGCAAGTTCATCACCACTATCGCCATCACACGGCGAAGCAGCCAATGTGGGACAAGATATCGGGTCGCCCCTTAACCAGGCCACTTTCATTGAATTCGTGCCCGAAGCGGCATTTCTCAGGGCTGTCCCGAGCCGCCGGCCGAGCCGTAGACCTGACCGGTGGCATAGCTTGCATCCGCTGCCGCGAGCTGAACATAGATCGAGCCGAGTTCGGCGGGCTGACCGGCGCGGCCGAGCGGGGTCTGGCCGCCGAATTTTTCCAGCTTCTCCTGCGTCGCGCCGCCGGAAACCTGGAGCGGCGTCCAGATCGGCCCGGGTGCGACCGCGTTGACGCGAATTCCCTTCGGCGCGAGCTGCTTGGCCAGCGACTTGACGTAGTTCATTGTCGCGGCCTTGGTCTGCGCATAGTCGTAGAGATCGGGCGATGGATCGTAGGCCTGCTCGGAAGCCGTTCCGATGATGACCGAGCCGGGTTTCAGATGCGGCAATGCCGCCTTGATGATCCAGAACGGCGCATAGATATTGGTCTTCATGGTGGCGTCGAAATCCTCGGTCGTGATGTCGAGGATGGAGGCGCGGGTTTGCTGCCGGCCGGCATTGCTGACCACGATGTCGAGTCCGCCGAGACCCTCGACGGCGCGCCTCGACCAGTTCCTGGCAGAATTTCTCGTCGCGGAGATCACCGGGAATCGCCAATGCCCTACGCGTCCCTCCGCCTTGATCAGATCGATCACTTCCTTCGCGTCGGGCTCTTCGGTCGGAAAATAATTGATCGCGACATCGGCGCCTTCCCGCGCATAGGCGATGGCGGCCGCCCGGCCCATGCCGGAATCGCCGCCGGTGATCAGCGCCTTGCGGCCGGCCAGCCGGCCCGAGCCGCGGTAACTGGTCTCGCCATGATCGGGCCGTGGATCCATCTTGCTCGCAAGCCCCGGCCATGGCTGCGACTGCCGCTTGTAGGGCGGCTTCGGATATTTTTCGGTCGGGTCCTGTAGCTCGGCTTCGTTCATCGGTGGCATGTTCCTTGATTGTCGCTTGGGTAGTCGATGGCGCGAGAGACGCCGCCATACCAGCCATCGCCATGCCGGCCCCTCCCACAACGGCCCGTCGCGAGATCGGCGATTTGGTATCGCCCGGCATTGCTTTCTTAGATCTCCAGATTTTCCAGCCGCACCGGCAGCTTGCGAATGCGCTGACCGGTGGCGTGGAAGATCGCATTGCACACCGCAGCATTGGTGCCGACATTGCCCAGCTCGCCGATGCCCTTTACGCCGGCCGGATTGATGTGGTCGTCCTGCTCGGACAGCATGATCACCTCGACGCTCGGCACGTCGGCGTTTACCGGCAACAGATAGTCGGCCAGATTGTCGTTGACGTAGCGCGCATAGCGCTCGTCGAGTTCGGTCGCCTCGATGCAGTGCCGACGACATTCCCCAGATCAGCCCGCCCATCAACTGGCTGCGCGCGGTCCGCGGATTCATGATGTGGCCGGCCGCGAAGGCCCCGAGCAGCCGCGGCACGCGGATTTCATGGGTCCATCGGTTGATCCGGACCTCGACGAACTCGGCGCCGAAGGCGTAGGCGATCTTGTCCTTCATCTCCGGGCCGCCGACCATCCGCATCTGGCCCTTGTGCATGGCGCGGAAGGAATCCATCGGCGCGCCGTCGGGCTTCCACTCGCCATATTCCTCGACCACGCTGACGCCGAGCGCATCGAACGCGCGCTCGTAGATCGACCGGCCGATCGCTTTTCGCGGCCTGCGTGACCGGCGTCTGGCCGACGCCGACCGTCTCCTTGGCCTTGTCGACCAAGCTCTCGTTCGGCATCATCGCCTTGAAGAGCTTCTGGCGGATCTGCTCGCACACCATCATCACGGTCGAGCAGGTGCTGGCGGTCGAATTGGAGCCGCCCGCCACCGGCGCCGGCGGCAGATCGCTGTCGCCGATGAAGACCGAGACCTTCTCGACGGGGACGCCGAGCTTCTCGGCGGCGGCCTGGCCGATCACGGTGTAGGCGCCGTTGCCGATCTCATGGCCGGCGATCTGGACCCGGACGCGGCCGTCGCGCTGCAGGCGGACCCGCGCCGCGGCCGGCGCCATCTGCGTCGGATAGCAGCTGGTGGCGCAGCCATATCCGATCAGCCAGTCGCCGTCGGCCATCGACTTCGGCTCGGCGCTTGCGTTGCGACCATCCGAAGGCCTTGGCGCCCTCGTCGAAACAGGCCATCAGCGACCGCGACGTGTAGGGCTTGCCTTTGATCGGCTCCTTCATGGTGTCGTTGACGCGGCGAAGCTCGATCGGATCCATCTTCAACTTCACCGCGAGTTCGTCCATCGCGCTTTCCAGCGCGAACATGTAAGGCACCTCGGGCGGCGAGCGCATGAAGCCGGGCGTATTGCGGTCGGCGCGCACGATCGAAACCAGGCTTTCGACGTTCGGGCAGGCATAGATCCGCGTCGTGGTCTTGGTGCCGCCGACGGCATAGGGGTCGGGGCGGGACGAGATCTCCCAGCCTTCATGGCGAAGCGCGGTCAGCTTGCCGTCGCGGCTGGCGCCGAGCTTGATCTGGTGGCGGGTCTCGGCGCGGTAGGTCGCGATGGTAAAGCCCTGGTCGCGGGTAGCGACCAGCTTGACGGGACGGCCGAGGCGCCGGGCGATCGCTGGCGATGATCGCCGTGCGCGGCGTCATCGATCCCTTCGAGCCGAAGGCGCCGCCGACATAGGCGTTGATGACCCTCACCTTGTCGGCGTCGATACCGAGCTGCTCGGCGACGCCGTTCTTGAGGCCGTGCACGTATTGGGTCGGCTCATAGATCGTCAGGCTGTCGCCGTTCCAGACGCAACTGGTGGCGAACAACTCCATCGGATTGTGGTGCTGCGGCGGCGTCTCATAGGACGCGGTCGATCTTGACCTCGGCGGCTGTCGAATGCCTTGGCGAAATCGCCGACCTTCGGGTCTTCCTTGAATTGCGCCAGCTGGCCCTTGGCGGGCGCCGACGTCGTGCCGGGCGAATCGAACGTCGTGGTCGGAATCGCCGCGGTGTAGTTGACCTTCACCGCGTGCGCGGCTTGGCGCGCGGCCTCGAAGGTTTCGGCCAGCACGACGGCGACGATCTGGCCTTCCTGGGCGATGTCGGCCGACTTCAGCGGCTGGATGGTGCTGGACGTGTAGCCGCCGTTGCTGAACAGCTTTGCTTCCTTCAGCTTCTCCGCATTCTCATGGGTGACGATGTCGATCACGCCGCGCACTTGCTTGGCGGCGGCCAGATCGAAGCCGTCGATGCGGCCCTTGGCGATCGAACTGGTGACGAGAAAAGCGTAGGCCGGATTGACCAAGCGGCACGTCGGCGGCGTACTGCGCCTTGCCCGGTCACCTTGGCGACGGCATCGTAGCGCGGAATGGGCTGGCCCATATTGGCCTTCGGTTCGGGCGCGGCGATCGACATGTCAGATCTCCATCGTGGCGGCTTGGTGCAGCGCGCGCGCGACCACGCGCTTGCCGAGCGCGATCTTGAAGGCGTTGTGCTTTGCGGCTCTGGCGTCCGCAAAGGCCGCTTCGGCGACCCGCGCGGCGAGCGCCGTCGTCGAATTTCTGGCCCTTGAGCAGCGCCTCGGCCTCGCGCGCCCGCCACGGCATGGTCGCCACGCCGCCGAGCGCGACCCGCGCGTCGCGGACCGATGCCGTCCTGAACGTCGAGCGCGACCGCGGCCGACGACAGCGCGAATTCGTAGGACTGGCGGTCGCGCACCTTGAGATAGATCGAGCGCGGCCAGCGTCCCGGGATCGAGAAGGCGGAGATCAATTCGCCCGGCGCCAACGTGGTCTCGATCTGCGGCGAGTTCGCCGGGCGGCTTGTGCAGTTCGGCGAACGGCATGCTGCGCACGCCCGACTTTCCCGGTGATCTCGACGGTGGCGTCGAGCGCGATCAGCGCCTGCGCGAAATCGCCGGGATAGGTCGCGATGCACTGCTCGCTGGTGCCGAGCACCGCGTGGGTCCGGTTGAAGCCGTCCATCGCGGCGCAGCCCGATCCCGGATTGCGCTTGTTGCAATTGTCGTAGCTGACGTCGCGGAAATAAGTGCAGCGGGTCCGCTGCAGGACGTTGCCGCCGAGCGTCGCCATGTTGCGCAGCTGCGGGCTGGCGGCGAGCTTGAGCGACTGTCCGCAATCACCGGATAGTTGCGCTGGATGTCCGGATTGGCCGCGACATCGGACATCCGCGCCAGCGCGCCGAGTCGCAGATTGCCGCCGTCGAGATCTGATCGGCCGACCAGCCGCCTGCGAGCGGATTGATGTCGACCAGACGCTCGGCCGCATCACGTCGAGCTTCATCAGGTCGATCAGCGTGGTGCCGCCGGCGAGCGGCTGGACGGCGGCCTCCGTCAGCGGATTGTTGCCGGTCGCGGCGCGCAGCCAGGGCCTGCACGGCGGACGGCGCGTCAGTTGCCCTTTGATAGGTGAAGGGTCGCATGGCTCTAGCCTTTCTGTCGTCGGCCATCGCGGCGCGGCCTGCTTGACGGCGGCGACGATGTTCGGATAGGCGGCGCAACGGCAGATGTTGCCGCTCATATATTCGCGGATGTCGTCGTCGCTGGTGGCATGGCCTTCCTTCACGCAGGCGATCGCCGACATGATCTGCCCCGGCGTGCAGTAGCCGCACTGGAAGGCGTCCTGATCGATGAAGGCCTGCTGCATCGGATGCAGTTTGTCGCCTTGCGCCAGTCCCTCGATGGTCGTGATCTGCTTATCCTGGGCGGCCAGCGCCAGGGTCAGGCACGACAGCACGCGGCGGCCGCCGACCATGACGGTGCAGGCGCCGCACTGGCCGTGATCGCAGCCCTTTTTGCTGCCGGTGAGACCGATATGCTCCCGCAGCGCGTCGAGCAGGGTGGTGCGCGCATCGATCGTGAGCGGCTTATTGGCGTCGTTGACTCGCAGGGTCACATCGACCGGCAGCGAGGGATCCTGCGCCGCCGTCGTACGGGCGCCGCGCCGGCACCCCTGGCCGTGAGTGGCGCAATCGCGGTTCCAGCGGCACCGGCGATGAATGTGCGCCGGTTAAATCCGGAAATTTCGGTGGATCGCTGTTGTCGGTCATAACGGCCTCCGCCGCGGGAAGGAGCGGCGCACGCCTTAGCGCCTCACCGTCCTAACCAGAACCGTGGAGCGTTGTTCCAAATCAAGCCAAGCGACGAACAGACTGCGAAGAGCTGCAAGATGACCGGAACAATCGGTTGATGAACGTAAATTGCCCTCGGTTGGCACGGGATCGGGAACTGAAACTACTTCAGCCCCGTTATGAAAAAAAAAAAAAAAAAAAAAAACGCGCGCGTGATTGTCAAACTGGAAGTCCAGCGCTTTAAGCAATACTGCCTAGGTAGAGGGATCGGGATGACCATCTCACTGAGCAAGAAGTGTCGAGCCGGGAGGGGAAGCTCCAAGGGCCGGCTTATCCTCGGCTGCCGAAAATATTTTGGCTCACTTTCCGCGCGTCCGGAACCAGCGCTGTTATCACTTCGTTCCTCAAAAAGAAACGGTGGCTCCGACCAATCCCGGTGCGGAAGCGCCAACTGGAGAGGAGCCTCTTATGTGTGATTATAGCCTGCACGCCGTACAATCGCGCCCCGCCAAGGTCGGTGAAAAGCCACGTCATCGACAAGTTTCCGGCTGACATCGACCTCCGGCTTTGCCGCACAGGATAATCGCCAGACTGCAGTTTGCTTGTTGCCGGGTACGGAATTGGCTTTCGACGAGG
>CAVRMY010000007.1:0-10704 GCA_963721935.1 uncultured Alphaproteobacteria bacterium | reverse complement strand
AGTAAGCCCGGAACAACCGCTCCCGATTACGCAATTTATCGGATCGGGTTCTTGTGCAAATAGTTTGCCCGGATTTACGCGCTATTAACTCTTCCGTGGTTCTCCTAGCAGCCGAATCGGCGGCAGGCCGTCCCGTTATGGTTGCGGGACGGCCGCCGCGAAACGGAAGAAATCGGAACACGCTTTTGGGTGAGCCCCCAACCTCACCGCGAAGTGGTTGCGTAGCGTTGGGGAAAAACATGGCTAGAAAATGCAGTACCTGCCAGCATCTCAAGCGGGCGGAGATTGATCGCAGGTTAGCGGCTGGCGAGCCGGGCAACCAGATCGCGGCGGACTATGGGCTTAACGCCTCAAGCCTACACCGGCATCGTTCAAATTGCCTCGGGCTTTCATCCTCCAACGTCATCATGAAAGAAGTCTCCCGCGGTACCGCAGCAGTGGCATGTCTGCCGTCAAGGGATGATCTCGTCAGCGCCTATTTCGAGCTACGGGCCCGTACCGACAAGATTGCCAGTCAGGCCGAAGCACAAGGATCGCTCGCAATCGCGCTGACCGGACTGAACTCAGTCCGGCACACGCTCGATAGTCTTGCACGGCTTGCCGGCTTTGATCGGCAGGGAACCCAGGTGAATGTCGCCGTTCAGACCAATGTCAACGTCGATCTCAAGCAGATCGCCGAGCGCGTCATCCTAAGATTTGATCACGAACCGGAACTGAAGGCGCGGATCGCACAGACGCTGTTGGAGGTCGACGATGAGCACGCTGCGTGAAATCGCCTATCAGATCGATCCGGCGCTGTGGGTGCGCCAGGTTCTTGGCGTTGAGCCTCAAACTTGGCAACAGCAGTTTCTGCTCGCACCCAAGGGAGCCTCCATCATCGTCCTGACCGCACGGCAGGTCGGCAAGACCACCGCCGCGGCTTGGGCCATTGCACACCACATGCTGTTTACGCCGGGTGGGTTGAGCGTGATCGCTTGTCCGGCCCTGCGCCAGAGCTCGGAAGCCGTGCGGCGGGTGCGCGAAGTCCTGAATGCGGCTGGCGCAGAGTTCAGGACTGACAATGTCTATGCGCTCGAGCTGAAGAACGGATCTCGGGTCTTGGCCCTTCCGGGTAACGATGATTCGATCCGTGGCCTGACCGTGGACGGCTGGATCGTCGCCGACGAAGCGGCCCAGCTCACCAACGATCTGATCGCCGCGTTGAGCCCGATGCGGGCGCGCCGCCCCCACGCGCGCCTTGCCATGATGTCGACGGCCTGGACCAGGACCGATCCGTTCTGGGCAGTTTGGGAGAGCGATGATCCGGCATGGCTGCGATTGAGAGCAACCGCAGATGATGTGAGCTTTTTCTCACGAGAAATGCTGCAGAACCAGCGCCGCTTGATAGGCGAGCATCGCTTCAAGCGCGAGTACCTTGGCATTCCACTTGGTGCGGAAGACAAGTCCGTTCAGCTGGGAATTGTACGACCGGGCCGCGCGCGTTCATGTGCCGTTGGTGCCGAACGGCCCCGCTTTCGGATCGAGGCAGTACAATGCCGGCGACGTCACGACCTGGCCGCTCTTTAAGCCGATCATCGCGCATGATGTGGGGCGCAGTCGCGATCGTTCCACTGCGGTGGTCGGCGGCAACAATCCATTTGGCCATCAACAATTGGGCATTGTGGAGGCGCGTGAACTGCCTCAGAATTTATTCGGATCTGAACGTGCCAATGCGCTGGCGACGATCGATCGACAGTACCATCACAATTCGCTGATCGTTGCCGATCTCAGTAACGACGCGACTTACGCGGAGATTTTGGTGCAAACCTTTGGTTGCCGCATCGTCGGCCTGCAGATCACCCGCTCTGGCGACGGGATGGGAGCTGAGCGGAGATCCACCAAATATGGTCCGCTTTTGGTCTATACAATTGGCAGAACCATCCTGCTCGAACTGCTGCACCGGGAGTTTCAATCTGACCTGGTTCGGCTTGGCACCAGTCCCGAGATTCGCCGCGGCTTTGAACAACTTGCCAATCTGGAGGTCGAATACCGCGAAGGCGGCACGGTCTATCAATGCGCACCATGCCGGCACGACGACCTCGGGATCTCCTTTGCGATGCTAAACTGGGCGGCGCGGCATCCGCATCTCGAGTTGTGGATGCGGGGCGTCGAGGCGGCGCGGCGGCCGCGCCGGCGGCCCCCGTCGAACCAAGCTTCCGCCTGGGCAGCCTTTACTTGAGCCCCTGTCAAACCGCACGCTGCCGCTCGGCGCACGGCGCCAGCCGTGTCCAAGGACGCCTAGGAATTTTTGGTTCCGGCTGAGCCCAATCCCCTTGAGAGCGCTCTACGTGGCCAATCGCGTCGTTGCCTGCCGCGTGACGCCGTGTGCCAAACCCTCCCTCCATCGTCGGTCCGATCTGCCACATCCTGACTGCCCGACGCTGCAAGAGTGACCCCCCAGTCCAATTCCGGACAGCTGGGGGTGATTGGCCATGGAGAGGCAGATGTCAGAGATAGTGGGTCGCCGCCATACGATCGGCGGATCGGATGCGCGGATCATCATGGGTGATGACCAAACCGCGTTGTTGCGGCTGTGGCGGGAGAAGCGCGGTGAGGTCGAACCGGAGGATCTTTCCGACAACTTGATCGTCCAGCTCGGTACCGTGACGGAAGAGCTTAACCGCCGCTGGTATCAGCGTAACACCGGCCATGCCGTCCACGACGTGCAGCAGCGGATCGCGCATCCCATCCACAAATGGATGGCGGCGACGCTGGACGGACGGGTGGACCCCGGGGGGGCGGTGTTCGAGGCCAAGTTCATGCTGCCCTGGACGTTCTCGGAAGAAGCTGCCGTCGAAAAACACATGGCGCAGCTGCAGCATAACATGTGGGTCGCAAATGCAAGGTCTGCAGTCCTGTCGATTATCACTGGCGGCGGAAAATGGGCCGAAATCACCATCCATGCCGATCCGCTGTACCAACACCTACTACTCACCGCCGAGAAGAAGTTCTGGCGCTGCGTGATGAGCGGCGAGCAACCTCGACTGTTTGGGGTCGAGCCCCCCAGGCCACGTCTGGAGGCGATCCGGATCGTCGATATGAGTGGCTCCAACGCCTGGGCGGACCTCGCCGCCGCTTATCGCCGGACGCGCCCGGCCCACCAAGAGCATGAGAGCGCCAAGGCCGAGCTGAAGAAACTGGTGCCAGAAGATGCCCGGGAAGCGATCGGCCATGGCCTGCGGGCGAAGCGTTCCAAATCCGGTGCGGTCTCCTTCGACCTCTTGGACATGGAGGCCGCCGATGCACCGCTCAAGTGAGAACATCGGCGCCATTGCCGCCGCGCTGGCCAAGGCCCAGGGCGAACTCACCAACCCCGAGAAATCCCTGACTGCCACCATCCGCTCGCCGTTCTCCCATGGGGGCGACCGGACATTCCGCTATGCCTCGCTTGCAAGCGGTCTTGAAATCGTGCGCAAGACCCTTGGCCAGCATGAGATCGCTACCGTCCAATCTACCGCGATCGATCAGGCCACCGGTCAGATCCAGCTCACGACCCTTCTGGCTCATGCCTCCGGGGAATGGATCTCATCGGACTGGCCAGTCTGCCCTATCGGCGAAACCGCGACACCGCATCGGATGGGAGCGGCCCTCACCTATGCCCGGCGTTATGCATTGTTCGCGCTGGTCGGGATTGCCGGCGAGGACGATCTCGATGCGCCTGACATCACCGAACCGCCCCTGGCGACCAGCGCTGCCAAGGACGCGAACCGGGGTGCTCAGACCATCCGTAACGGCTCGATCCAACGTAACACCAAATCGGTCCTCGCAGCCGACCGGTCAGCCGCATTGCGCGATCGGCTGATAGCCGAAATCGCTAACCTCACAGATGGCGATGAGCTGGCTTTGTGGGCGCATCGGCGGCTGTCGACCAAGAACACGCTGTCAACAGAGGATGCCGTTGCGGTCGAGATCGCGTACGAACATCTGCTGAGCCCTCCGAAAAACGGACCAGCAGAAACATTGGGCCCCTCAAATGTCTCAAATCAGCCATTGCCGGACGACTTGAACCGCGCGGTCCCTGATGGCTCAGATTTCAGTTTGAATTCTCTACAGGCAAATATTTCAACGCCCCAGAATGAATCCGCGAGCCCCGCCGCAAACGGTCGAACGACGGTTGATGATCAGCCGACATCGAACAAGCCTGAAGTAACCCTTCCGCTCATAAAGACCGTGCGCAAACGAAGCAAACGTCATTTGGCGTTCGTAGCAGCCCAGCCTTGTCTCATCTGCCAGCGCCGTCCCTGCGACGCCCACCACCTCAAATTTGCCCAGCCGCGATCGCTGGGACGCAAGGTCAGCGATGAATTCACTGTGCCCCTCTGCCGCAGACATCATGAGGAGCTACATCGCTACGGAAACGAAGCTGCTTGGTGGGCAAACGTTCAAATAGCACCAATGGCGGTGGCAAAGGAACTTTGGATGGCAACTTTGTTTCAGCAAGGGCGCAGCATTGGGATGACCGACGCGGAGCGCGACAGCGCCAACGATGAATTGATCGCTACCGCGACCTGCGCGATCCCAAAGTCGACGCGGTCCATTGGGTCGAATTGATACCCTCCTCCGAGGTAGGATCCGACATCGGCATGCCAGCCCTGGCGAACAAATGGCTCGATGCAAATAAAAATCCCCCTTCCGACAGCCCGTCGGAAGGGGGATTTTGTTACGTTCGTCAGGTCGATGCTACTTGTGGAACATTGGGGGCGCTGGCGGCGCCGGAGGATTCCAAAGTGCATAGCTCAGGGTCCCGAAAACCGTCAGTCCCCTGGGGATTAGAGACCCGTCGGGCAGCCCCGCCGCCGCCGCCGCGGAGTTCGAAGCCTTTGAGTACACATCCTGCGTGATCCAGACCGAGGCGGACGCCGGCCCGAAGTTGTACTCAAGCATACCACCGATGGCGGCGACCGAGAATCTCTGGGTGTGGGTGGCAAGGGCGTCCAGCCCGTAAAAGGCCGTGCAGACGCCAACCGGACATTTGTCGTCAGACAACTGCGCGTACCAGTAGCCTACGGGCCCGAACGTAAACTTGCCGATGGTGTAGGTTGCGGTCCAGTCCACATGGAAGATGGGCGCACTGGTGTAATTGGTAAAGGTATTGGCCGTATTGACTTCTACGTACGAGAAGGCGGTCAGGTTCCAGCCACCTCCAAGATAGGAGAGAGCCAATTCAGGCTGGAACGTCCAGTAAGGGGCGCCTACGTTGCCAAGCCCAGAAGGGGCCTGATGGGTCCCGTCCGGCACGTACATGCCAAGACCTGTTTTCACCGCAAAGTTGCTACCCCCTATCTTCGTCCAGCTCAATTCGATCGGAACGATGTAGGTGTTAAACACGCCGGAAATATTGAGTGGCGCGGGATCAGAGATAGCGACGGCAACAAATGGTTGCACGATCAGCGCGTTATAGGTCGCCCCCAGGAAGGTCCAACCCGGAACGAAGATGAAGCCCTGTACGTCAACATAAACATTCCTGCCAAAGTGGTTCGGCGCATTTGGCCCGACAAAGTTCCCCTGATAGGTGAATACCTGGTTGAACATATAGATGCCTGGCGGTGGCATGCCGGCACTGGCGCCGATGAAGGAGCCCGATTTCGTTTGGCTAGGGCCTGCCTCATATGCGTTCGCAGGCGAGAACGCGAAGGCGGCCACACCCGCTGCTGCCAGTAGCGCTTTGAAGTTTAATTTCATGTGTCCCCCTAATCGATCCGTGAAAAACGCGAAACCACGAGTTTCGCCGCTCGCCGTGCCTAATTGTTGTACGAAGGTCGCTGCTCACCGGTGAAAAGGCAATTTAAACTTGGCTTATGCATCCGCGTAACGGTCCTTTTTCTGACGGGTGTTGCAATTATGCACGCCTATTCTGAGGGCAAAAATTTCAATTAAACTACTGTTTTTTTTGACAATTCGCCGTTCAAGGCTTAGTGGACGGGGCTCAGCAAAACTCTTTGCCGCGATTTTCAACGTAACGTCCCGACGCGCTTCACGGTCCGACATCGATGCTGCGAATCAAAGCAATTTGTCGCCTTCCGTGCCCAGATTTGACGCCATAAAAATTCGGCTAGGCCCAAAACAAAAAAGACAAAAGCCGTCAGCAAACTTGTGCTTTGCGCGGCTCACCGCGAAATTTGCGGCGGGCGCAGCAACAGGAAGAAAGCGGCGGCCATCATGGATTAATCTGAAGTAATTCAACCATTCGCTTGGAAACAACCGCGGCCATCTCGAGCGCATCGGTTTTTCGTTTGACGGATGTTGCACTACGGCGGTCAGTCAACGTAGGAAGTCGGGCCTTATGAACCGTTGGTTGCGACGGAAGAAGCTGGAGGGAATATGCGTTTTTCGATGCTCTTTGCGACCTTGGTCGCCTCGCTCGTCTTCCTCGGTGCAGCGCTCGCCGATAGTCAAAGCGATCTCGATCGTTGCAAATTCGTTGGCGATCTCAAGCAGGCCGATGAAGGCATCGCAGCCTGCGACCGAGTGATCAGCGATTCCAAGATGACAGCGCAAGGTCGCGCAGCCGCACTCAGCAATCGATGCGGGTGGTGGTGGGCCAAGGGAGATCCCGATCGCGCTTTATCGGATTGTAATGAAGCGATTCGGGCAGACAGCAGCAACGCGACGGCCTTTCTCAACCGCGGCAATGCCTTCCTGAGCAAATCGGATCCGGAGCACGCCTTCACCGACTTCAACTCAGCGCTCCATCTCGACCCCAACAGCGCCTGGGCTTATGCAGCACGAGGCAACCTTTACAGGAACAAGGGTGATCTCGAGCACGCGTTGGCCGACATGAACGAGGCGATCAGGCTCGACCCGTCCTATTCCGTAGCTTTCTTCTCGCGAGGCGAAGTGTACAAAAGTGGCGGCGACTTTGCGCGCGCCATAACTGACATGGACGAGGCGATCCGGCTCGACCCCAATTTCGCGCCGGCGTATTTCAGCCGCGGACACCTCTTCTACATCCTGGGCAATAACCCCGCTGCCCTCGAAGACTTCAGCAAATCGATCAAGATCGACCCGCACGATGCCGGGTCCTATTTCAACCGGGGCGTTGCATATTACGTCGTCGGCGGCCGCTATGCGGACGCGGTGGCCGATTTCACGAAAGCCGCCGAATTCAATCCCAAGGACGCCTATGCCGCGTTGTGGCGCGATCTCGCCGAGCGGCGCAACAGCGCTCCTAGCCATCTGGCAGAGGCCGCGAAGCAATTGGACATGACGGCGTGGCCAGCGCCAGTGATCCGCCACTTCCTCGGCGAACTCAACGTCGAACAAACTCTCAAGGCGGCCTTCGATACCGACCAGAAGACAAAGCAGGCGCAGACCTGCGAGGCCAATTTCTATAGTGGCGAACTTGCGCTGCTGAAAAAGAACAGGAAGGAAGCGCAGCGGCTTCTCAAGGCCGCGGCCGACGATTGTCCGCCAAGCTTCGTCGAATCCGCGGCTGCTGTCGCGGATATGATCGTTCTCAAATAAGACCTGACGTCAGGGGTGCTTTTGTCCCGGCGAGAGCCTTGGTCCCAGCGGAAGCCGCGGACGACAATTTATCAGGCGGATAGGCGAGCTTTACTAGGGCTTCATGGGCTCAACTGGCGCAGCGCTCTTTCGGGCTTTACCGGCTGGCGCCTGGCGGTTGCGAGCGGCGTTCAGTTCTTTAGCCAGCTTCGATTGTTCATCGGCCGTCATGGCTGGCGCGGCCCGCCTCGGTTCTAGCGAGGGATAAGCGCTTGTTTTCGGGACCCCGGGTGCCTGAGCCCGCGCGTCCATCAGGGATGAGCCAGCAGTTGAAGTCGCACAGCCGCCGAGCGAGAGGCTTGACAACAGCAGCGCTGCCGCAGCCGGCGCTATGACCTTTCCATCCTTCGACAACAAGGCTCAACCTTCACTCAGGGGACAATCATTGTATGCAATTGCATTGGCTGGGGTTGATCTTCGAGGACGTGGTCATACAAAAATCCCCACGCTACTGCCGCGATCAGCAAAGTGCCGATCAACGCCTCTTTAGCACCTTTTGGTACTCGCACTAATCTCACGCGCGGTACTCTTCTGCTGCACGGTTCGATAGAAACACTGCGAAATAAAGCCGGCAAAGATGCGGCAAATTCTCAATCTGGATCGTAATCGGTGAAGCCTCAGCAGAAGATCACTTTCCGTGAAATGCGCGCCTCCGGCATTCGCAATCTTCTGATCTATTGCTCGGATTATCATTGCTCGCCCTTTCGATTCCCTTTGGCACAAAAAAGCCCCGGACGATGCCGGGGCTCAAGTTTGCTTCGGAGATTAGAGCAATCAGTAGGCAACGGCCGGGCCGCCATAGCCACCAAAACGGTAATTGAAGCGCACCGTGATCATATCCACGGCCTGGTTGCTATGAAGGAGCGTACCGTTGAAAGTGGAAGCGGGAGATACGACCGCGATGTCTTGTGAGTCCATGAAGAGGTGATCAAATTCGAGGGCAACCGACCAGTTCGGCCCAAAGCCGTACTCGATTCCGGTACCCACCACACCGCCCCAGCGGGTCGAGCTCGGTTGGGCAATGCCAATTCCCGACAGTGTGTCGCTTACGGTGAAGTTATTACTCGTTACCGCGGCGCCGGCCTTGGCGTACCACAGCCACGTGTCCCAACCGAAACCGATCTGGGCGGTGAAAAGTCCGATGGCATCGGTCTTGGTACTAAACGTCAAACCCGGATCTACAAAGCTGGCGTGCGAGGCGCTGAGGTTCGCCCAATCACCCTGAGCTTCCAGACCGAACACGAAATGATTGCCGGGTTGCTGCCAGCGATAACCGATCTGGCCACCGACGACGCCTCCGGAGCGGTTGTGGCATCCATCTGCAAGGAGTCCAAATACCGGGTCAACGATATTCAGACAATTATCGGCGTTTCCCCAGCCGCCGTTGGCGCCAATGTAAAAGCCCGACCAGTTGTATAACGGGGGCAAATAAGCCGGCGGCGGCGCCTTCATCGGAAGGTCGGCCGCGAGCGCGGGAGCGGCCATTGCAACAAGACCAAGAGTCCCCAGCAAAAATCTCTTCATCGTATTTCCTCCGAATTGAACGCTTTCATCGCGATCGCATCACCGAATGAATCGCGGCACCTTAACCCACCAACCGCTGAACCTGTGTACCGCAATTGCCACACCGTTTTTAAAAAGTGGGCATTTCCCCTCGGATTCAGGATGTGGACTGGTCGAAAGGCACCCTGCGCCGGTGCTGGCCCCCGGCCACACTTGGCATTGCCGGAGCGCGGATGGCCCCTTCGACATGCGGTGTGGCACGTCACTACGATTATGCTTGGTGGCCGAGAGTATTTGGCCACCTCCTATATCCTGGGTAAATAGCCTGGTCGCCATCGGCGAAGCCCGTGCCGACCCGATGGCTGAGCCTTTCGGTGCTAAAGGGTCTGGTGACCAGCGTATGTTGCGAAGGTGGGTTGAGGCAGGGAAAGGGCCCCGCCAGAGTGTGGCGGGGCAAGTTGATTCGGAGCGCGACGTAAGTCGCGCAATCGGAGTTTATGCCCATCGAGCTGCGGCGTCTATGTCGCCTCAAACAAACGCCCCGCCGAAGCGGTGGCGGGGCAGTCTCAGGAACACGACGGGTAGTACGCCGTCGCGCGCTGGATAGGCTATTTCGGCGAGGTCCGCAGTCAATCCCGCCAAAAGCCGCGGCCCCTATCTGACGCCAGCTCAGTGTAGCGCCACCATCGAACAAAATTCCCGCGCCTCCCGGGGTGCAAAACGTCGACCATACCGTGCTCGGCGCCAGTTGGTCGTCGGCAGCCACAAATGACCGATTTGCCCAAGCCAAGTCTTTGCGCGAGCCGGTCCTAGATGAGGAAAATGCGAAGACGGTGCGGGGAATTACAGCCCGGCCCCGCGTGCTCTTGGACTAGGCTATGTCCGCTCATGACGTGCGTGCTTAAACCAGGTCGCTTTGAGGACAAAACCGGACATCAGATGGCAGGGAATATCGGCAAGATGGATCGCAAATGATGCTGTTGTCTAATCGGTGCCGGGGCGTCCCGCATATAATTTCCGCTGACGAGCGCTGCCGGGTGCATGGTCGTCTTCGCGGTCGACATTAGCCGCCGCATGATGGCGACGCACTTTACTGTGTCAGCAGTGCAACAGCATCAGCGGAATGGCTCGGCTCACGTCCGGCAGGAACACCTTAGGCGTTCGGGTTCTGAACGCTATCGGGACTTATGCGGCGGCTCCGGCGTTTGGATTAAACATCTCGCCGGTCTTAAGCATCGCGTGCATTGTTACCGCCAGTTTGCGCGCCACAGCCACGGCAGCTCTTTTGAAGCCGATCCTCTCTCGGAGCCGCAGACCCCATGTGCGCAGAGTGCTGTGGGTTGAGCCGCGCGTCAGAATGACCGCCGCCGCTTCGTCGGGATATATGGCCATCATAATCGACTTCTCCGGATTGATAACGGCGCGTTGTTAGGTCGATCTGTCCGGCCCTGTTTAATAAGCGCGTTAGTGAGCCAATTTCCCCAGCCCCAACGTGCGACTCCAGTACGGTTGAATCTTTGCGCTCGATTGTGAAGCAAAAACATCGCCGCTGTAGCGTCGGCAAACGTGCACAAGTGCACAGAGGGCGATGTGCAGGTGTGAATTTCGTTCACGACGGAACTGACAGCCGGGCATCTGCATAATTAGGATGATCGGACA
>CAVRMY010000006.1:0-243731 GCA_963721935.1 uncultured Alphaproteobacteria bacterium | reverse complement strand
TGAAGGGAACGCTCTCCCGCTGAGCTATGCGCCCGGCTTTTTCGAGCACGATCAAGGTCAATGGAGACCGGATCGGCACGAGCCAGAGGCAGCGATTTACGAAGGGCGGGCCATATGTGTCAAGGTTTCGAGCCTGAAATCGGGTGATTTGGCTCGGCTTCCGGTTTTTCGATAAACGCCAAATTGTCGAAACGGATCAAGGTGATTCCATCTGTCCAGTCCCGCCTGCAAAAAGATTTTGCTTCTCGTCCCGCCCAAATCACTCCAGTTTCCGCCGCCGTCTCGGCCTTTCACGAGGGGCGTATCGCGATCGTCACGGACGCAGGGCCTGGGATGCGATGGACGTGGCGGCGCGCAACTGACGAGTGCGCGCATGCTGCGGACGGCGAAGTCGTGTGGTCCTGATGTCTCGACGCCGACATCAAGTCGGCCGACGCAATTCGGCCGATGACGGTGACAAGAAAGCCCGATCGCCGGGGAGAGCGCGCTATAAGCCGTAAAACCATCGCGCAGGGAATGCCGGGATGTCTCGGTGAACCTGTGGTGACTATGCTTGCGTGCTTCTTTCATTCGCACGCGAGGCCATCGGGCGCATCGCGCGCCCGGCATTCCCTGCGCCCTTGTGTTCCGAGGACGCGCGATGATGCATCACCACCCGGGCGCGATGCGCGCAGCGGGAATGCGATGGCATGTCGTCATGTTGAACGCTGGATTGCTTCGCTGTCGCTCGCATTGACGATGGAGGATGCAACGGCCGTCATTGCGAGAAGCGATTGCGACGACGCGATCCAGCAGCAAGAGCAGCCCGGATGAGCGGCGCGATATCACGCTCCCTGCTGGCGGGCGCGGGAGGCGTGATGCTGCAGCGCGCGGATACGCTCAGCCAGCGTTCCGCCACCTTCCGGCGCGTTGCCGTTGGCGGGCGTGCCGTTCACCGCGGCGCTGTTGGCTGCGCGCTGCGGTTCTGCCCCGAGCAGGGCCTCGATCGGCGAGTTCGGTCCTTCGAGCTGAATCGCGAGCTTGGCGACTTCGGCGGCGATGTCGTTGATGCGCTCGCGCAGCAGCGCATTTTCCATTCGCTCGGTCGCCCACGAACTCTCCGCCTGCTGCTGGATCGCGTTGACGTTGCGTTGCAGCCTGGCGCGTTCATCGCGCGCGAGGCGGAGCTGTTCCTCGACCGCCGCCTTCTCGGCCCGAAGTTTCTCCAGCGCCGGCAAGGAGCCGCTGCTGGTCTGATGCAGTTCTTCGCGCAATTCGTTGACCGTTCGCTCGGCCGCTTCCTTCGCCTGGCGCAACTGCCTGTTCTCGTATTCCCGCTCGGCGAGCAGCTTGCCCTGCGTCGCCAGGCGGGCTTCCAGATCGTTGATGCGGTTGCCGAGCAACTCGGCTTCCTTGACCTGGGCGATCAACTGGCGATCGAGATCGGTGACGCGCTGGCTCAGGTTTTCGACCCTGCTGCGCGCTTCCGCAAGCTGGCGGCTTGCAGCTTCGGACTGGCCGCGCTCCTGTTCGAGCCGCGCTTGCGTTGCGCTGAATTCCTTCTCGGCATCGCCGACGCGGCTCTTGAGCGCATCGATCTGTGCGTTCACCGAAACCAGTTCGACCTTCCGGCTCTCCGCCGTCACCGAGCGGTTGCTGAGCTCCGTGCTGAGCCTGCCAAGCTCGGTCTGCTTGTCGGAAAGCGCCTTCTCTGCCTCGCGCAGCGCCCCGGTTTTGGCGGCGAATTCCTCCTCGGTGGCGCGAAGCTGGTCCTTCATCGCCTTCTCGCGCGCTTCCAGCGAAAAGATCGTGGCGTTCTTTTCGCCAAGCTCGATCTTCATGCGATTGATCGCGTCCGTCTTCTTGCCGAGTTCGGCAAGCTGGCTGGTGGTCTTGTGCTTGAGCTGGTCGACGCTCATTTCGAGCCGTCGCGCCGACATCGCAAACTCCGCGCGCAACTGGTCCTTGTCGGCCTGGATTTCCGCCATCGACAGCGGCGTCGCCGCTTCCATACGCCGCGTCGTCAATCGCACCGCGCGGTTATGTATCAGCGGCACGATCATCAGGCCGAGCAGCATCGCCACCAGAAAACCGATCGCCAGGTACATGATCGGCTCGACCATCGACGATTCTCCCCGAGTAATTACGCCCGATCACCATGCCACGGGCGACAATGAAAATACCAGCGCTACGCCGCGTTAACGTGAATCGGCCGCCCCCGATGATGACGAGCCTGAAAGCGCGGCCCCGCGGAACTCAGGCCCGCCGCAAACCGGGACCTCGGTCGGATCGACAACGCCTCAGAACGGATTCCAGGTCGCGCGCGGAGTGTATTTCAGGTAGCCGATATTGGCGCCAAGCCGTAAGCCCAGACCGGAGCGGATCGGCACCAGTACGATGTTGTTTGCGGTCAGCGCGGTCATGCCGAAGCCGCCGATGATATAGGCCGAGCCGTCGATGCCGGCAAAGCGCTGGTAGATCGCGCTCGTCGCCGGGAGGTTGTAGACCAGCGTCATGGTGCGTGCACCGTCGCCGCCCCAGTCGAAACCGACCGACGGTCCCTGCCAGTAGACCCGCAAGTCGCCGGCATTCTTGGTGTAGAGCGTGCCCTCGCCGTAGCGCAGGCCGGCAACGAAAGCGCCGGAGCCCTCCTCACCGAGGATGTAGCCGTTAGGCAGGCCCCATTGGCTGACCGCGCGCTCGATCACGGACGCAAGACCGCGGGAGACATTGCCGAAGAATTTATGCCCGGCGCCGACCAGCTCATCCGGTCCGTAGAAGCTCGGCCCCTCCTGGCGCTGTGGCGGGGGCAGCTGTTGCGGCTCGCCCGCTCCCTGCGCCGAAGCGGGCATGGACCAGCACATCAACGCGGCAAGCGTCAATGCAGCAAGGCGTGATGCGAAGCTCATAAATTACCCCTGGGTATCGAAATTCCGGCCGCCCGCCTTAACCTGACGCTGACAAACCTGGTCTTAGGCTGGTGCGCGGAACCCCCCGACTCGGATGTTATCGGCACCAACTATGACGGCACAACGGCAGGAAGGAAACGGGACTGGTTGCGGAATTCATTTTCGCCCCGGAATAGCCGCTATCCTCATCCTGGCAAGCCTGTTGCCACCCGCCCTCGGCGGCCTGGCTTGGCTGGCCGGCCCGGGGTCGGCGGCCTGGGCTGCGACCACCGAGCGCGTCGTGGTCAACCGCTACAGTGGCCTGGCGATCGAGGGTTATGACCCGGTGGCGTATTTCGTCGACAGCCAACCGATGGTCGGCTTGCCGGAGTTCGAGGCATCCCAGGCGGGCGTGGTCTGGCGTTTTCGTAACGAGGGCAATCGTGCCTCCTTTGCCGCCCATCCGGACATTTACGGCCCCCAGTTTGGTGGCTACGACCCGATCGATCTCGCCCGCGGCGTGACCGTCGCCGGCAATCCCCGGTTCTGGCTGGTTTCCGGCGACCGCCTGTTTCTGTTCGCCCTTGAGGAGCACCGCATCGCCTTTTCCGCCGATCCCCGCCGCTTCCTGCCGGTGGCGGTCGCCCGCTGGCCGGAGCTCGAGCAGGGACTGGCGCAATAGCCAGTGCGAAGGACCTTCTCTTTCAGCCCGCGGCCGCAGGGTCGCCCCAGGCGATGAAGGCCGGTATGACGAAATCCTTAAATCGCCCGCCGAACCGCAATTCCGCCCCTAGTGGATCGGTGACCTTGCCGCCCGCGGCGGTGACAATCGCGTGACCGGCTGCCACATCCCATTCGTGGGTAGGCGCAAGACGCGGATAGATATCGACCGTGCCCTCTGCGACCCCTGCGAATTTGACCGCCGAGCCGAGCGTCCGCCTGACCGCCCCCGGGCGGGCGTTAATGAAGGCGTCGGTTCGCGCATCGCCATGAGAGCGGCTCACTGCCGCAATCCAAGGTTGCCCAACCGCTGGCAATGGACGGGCGTGAATCGGCTTTATTTGGACAGTGGTCTGACCTTCCTTTCCTGTACCGGTCGACAGCCGCTCGGCGCCGCGCCCAACCAGGCCCCGCCAGGTCAAACCCAGCGCGGGGGCGCCGATGATGCCCACTAGCGGCGTTCCATCGGTCACCAGGGCGAGATTGACTGTGAACTCGCTGCGGCCGGCGATGAACTCCTTGGTGCCGTCCAGCGGATCGACCAGAAAGAAACTGCCCGCATGGGGCGGCTCCGCCGGCGCAACCCGTTCTTCCGAAACAACCGGGATATGCGGGGCCAGCTGTGCGAGGCAATCGCGCAGGATGCGGTCGGCGGCAAGGTCCGCTTCGGTCACCGGGGAGCCATCGATCTTGCCGTCGAGGCGCATCCCGGCGCGGTCCACGGCAAGAATGGCCGCGGCAGCCCGCGCCACGCATTGCGTGAGGGGCTCGATCAGCGCTGCCGCATGATCGAGATCAATCGAGGGGGGACATGGCTTGGTCATCGACGAGCCTCATATAAGCCGCAACTCTGCCTGTAGCTTTCCGCGCCATGGTGCGAGCCGGCCGGCGCAAGGCGTGCGGCGGCAAGGGTTGCACCGGGCCGGCCTTGTTGGCAGCACGCGTATCCCCAGTGTATCAAGCCTTCAAACATGCGTGATTCGCCGTGCATCCGCGCATCCCGTCGATTTTCAGGAACCTCTGATGTCTGGTGTCCCGTCCCCCGGTCCCGCCCCCGATACCCTCGAACTTGCAGCATTGCTGTGTTCCCGCGTTTGCCATGATCTCATCAGTCCGGTAGGGGCGATCGTCAATGGGCTTGAGGTGCTCGACGATAATCCCAAGCCCGAGGATCGCGAATTTGCACTCGACTTGATCCGCAAAAGCGCCAAGACCGCTTCCGCCCGCTTGCAGTTTTGCCGATTGGCGTTCGGGGCGGCCGGATCTTCAGGGGCGCAGATCGACCTCGGCGACGCGCAGGCGATGGCGCGCGGTCATCTCGAAGACGGCAAGATGACGATTGCGTGGAATTTGCCGCGCCTGCTGCTGCCGAAAAACCGGGTCAAATTGCTCCTGAACATGTTGGTGATCGCCCAGCAGACCATACCACGTGGCGGCGTGTTGAAGGTCGATCCGGTTGGCGAGGGCGAGGCGCTGGGTTTCCGCGTTACGGCGAGCGGGCTCAATGCGCGCATTCCGCAAAACATCGCCAGTCTCCTGAGCGCCAGTGGCCCGCCAGCCATGGATGCACATTCGGTGCAGCCTTATTATACGCGGCTTCTGGCCCAATCCTGCGGATTGAGCGTAACGCTTCTGCCCGAGGGCGACGCGGTGGCGGTGACCGCTTCGTAAGGCGTTGTCGGCAGGCGCGGTTTGTTTCAGCGCCCGAGGCACGCCTCCATTCGGCGCAGGAACTCGCCCTTAGCGCGAATCATTGGTTAAGCGTTGGTTTACGGGATCGGCCGGGATTTCCGCCGCCTTTGCTTATCTCTTTGTTGATCCCGTTCTTTTTCATTTGCTCAACCAATATTAAACGGTTTGCGGAGAAGCTGGCCACACTCGGAAGGCGTGTCGACGTCGCACACGCTGGGGTTGAAGGCTAAAATTCATGGACGATCTCTTGAGAGAATTTTTGACGGAGACCGGCGAAAGCCTGGACACCGTCGATAACCAGCTGGTGCGGTTCGAGCAAGACCCGAATAACGCAAAGATCCTCGACAACATCTTCCGCCTCGTACACACCATCAAGGGAACCTGCGGTTTTCTGGGTTTGCCGCGGCTTGAAGCGCTGGCGCACGCCGGCGAAACGCTGATGGGCAAGTTTCGCGACGGCATGCCGGTCACGGCCGAAGCTGTGACACTGATTTTGGGCAGCATCGATCGCATCAAGGAAATTCTCCGCGGGCTTGAAGCCACCGAAGCGGAGCCTGAGGGCAATGATCAGGATCTGATCGTGCAACTCCATCAGATGGCCGAGCGCGGGATGCAGGCGATGGCGGCGAAGGCAGCGATGGCGCCGGCCACTTCCGAGCAGGCCGCTCCCGAGCCGGCAATTCCCGAGCCGGCAACGTCCGAAGTGGCAGCAAGCGCGCCGTCGGCTCCGCCGAAGCCGGCAAACACCGAGGGCACGCTGACCTATCAGGTCCTGGGGCGGGAGCTGCGCCCGGGGGAAGTATCGCTGGACGAACTCGAGCGCGCCTTCCGCGAAACGACGATCGAGTTAGCCCCGCCACTTGCGCCCGAGATGGCGTCGCCCGGCGAGCCGCAGGCGGTACGCCCCGCGGCGGCCGAAGCAGAATCCGAACAGCAAAAAGCCTCGCCAAAGGCTGCAAAGCTAGCCGCAAGGAAGGTAGTGGCAGAGGCCGAAGGCGGCGAGGGCGATCGGGTCGCCAACCAGTCGATCCGGGTGAATGTCGACACGCTGGAACACCTGATGACGATGGTGTCGGAACTCGTGCTGACGCGCAACCAGCTTCTGGAGATATCCCGGCGCAACGAGGATACCGAGTTCAAGGTACCGCTGCAGCGGCTGTCGAACGTCACCGCCGAGCTGCAGGAAGGCGTCATGAAGACACGCATGCAGCCGATCGGCAATGCCTGGCAGAAACTGCCGCGTATCGTCCGCGATCTCGCCAGCGAACTCCACAAGCAGATCGAACTGGAGATGCACGGCGCCGACACCGAACTCGACCGCCAAGTGCTCGATCTGATCAAGGATCCCCTGACCCACATGGTGCGCAACTCGGCCGATCACGGCCTGGAAACGCCGGCCGAGCGGTTGGCCGCCGGCAAGCCGGAGCAGGGCACCATCAGGCTGTCGGCCTATCATGAAGGCGGTCACATCATCATCTGCATCGCCGACAATGGCCGCGGTCTCAACACCGAGAGGATCAAGGCCAAGGCAGTCGCCAACGGCCTGGTTACCGAGGCCGAATTGGAGAAGATGACGGAAGCCCAGATCCACAAATTCATCTTCGCCCCGGGCTTCTCGACCGCATCCGCAGTGACCAGCGTGTCCGGCCGCGGCGTCGGCATGGACGTGGTGCGCACCAATATCGACCAGATCGGCGGCACCATCGACATCAAGTCGGTGGCCGGCGAGGGTTCTTCCGTCACCATCAAGATCCCGCTGACGCTTGCGATCGTTTCGGCGTTGATCGTCGAGGCCGGCGGCGACCGCTTTGCCATTCCGCAGCTTTCGGTGGTCGAACTGGTGCGGGCCCGTGCCAATTCCGACCATCGGATCGAGCGGATCAAGGACACGGCGGTGTTAAGGCTGCGCAACAAGTTGCTGCCGCTGATGCATCTGAAGAAGCTGCTCAAGATCGACGAGGGCTCTTCCGCCGATCCGGAAAACGGTTTCATCGTCGTCACGCAGGTAGGCAGCCAGACCTTTGGTATCGTCGTCGACGGCGTTTTCCACACCGAGGAAATTGTCGTCAAGCCGATGTCGACCAAGCTTCGTCACATCGACATGTTCTCCGGCAACACCATCCTGGGCGATGGCGCCGTGATCATGATCATCGACCCCAACGGTATCGCCAAGGCGCTCGGCGCCGCCGGCAACGCCAGCCATGAGATAGCCGACGAGAACGCCGCCCAGCGCGCAAGCGCTGCCGAACAGATGACCTCGCTGCTGGTGTTCCGCGCCGGTTCCGCCCAGCCTAAAGCCGTGCCGCTGGGCCTGGTTACCCGCCTCGAGGAAGTCGCGGCCGACAAGATCGAACTCTCCAACGGACGCCACATGGTGCAATATCGCGAGCAGCTCATGCCGCTCGTAAAGATGAACGGGGTCAACGTCCAGACCTCGGGCACCCAGCCGATCCTGGTGTTCGCTGATGATGGCCGGTCCATGGGTCTCGTGGTCGACGAGATCATCGACATCGTCGAGGAGCGGCTCAACATCGAGGTGGCCGGATCGGGCGAAGGCATCCTCGGGTCCGCCGTGATCAAGGGACAGGCGACCGAAGTAATCGACGTCGGTCACTTCCTGCCGATGGCATTCGCCGACTGGTTCAGCCGCAAGGAAATGCGTCCCTCGATGTCGGCGCAGTCCGTGCTTCTGGTCGACGACTCCGCATTCTTCCGCAATATGCTGGCGCCGGTGCTGAAGGCGGCAGGCTACAAGGTGCGGGTGGCGCCTAGCGCACAGGAAGGGCTGGCTGCGCTGCGTTCCGGTCAACCGTTCGACGTGGTGCTGACCGACATCGAAATGCCCGAGATGAACGGCTTCGAATTCGCCGAGACGATCCGGGGCGACGCACATCTGAGTTCGCTGCCGATCATCGCAATCTCCTCGGTGGTCTCGCCGGCGGCGATCGAACGCGGGCGGCAGGCCGGATTCCACGATTACGTCGCCAAATTCGATCGCCCTGGCCTGATCGCGGCACTGAAAGAACAGACCGCCGAGATCAGCCGGGCGGCGGCATGAGGCGACGTAGAAGGATCAGATCATGAGCAGCAAGACCGAAGCCATCGAAGGCGCTGTCGCCGAATATGTCACCGCCATGATCGGGGGCCAGTTGTTCGGCCTGCCGATCTCTCGGGTGCAGGATGTATTCATGCCGGAGCGATTGACCCGCGTGCCGCTATCGTCCCGCGAGATCGCCGGCGTATTGAACCTTCGCGGCCGCATCGTAACCGTGATCGACATGCGCGCCCGTCTCGGCCTGCCGAAAAACGACGACGGCAAGCCACCGATGGCGGTCGGTGTCGACCTGCGCGGCGAATTGTATGGTCTTCTGATCGATCAGATCGGTGAGGTGCTCCGCCTCCCCGATGAAGGTCGCGAGGAAAACCCCGTCAACCTGGATCCTCGCATGGCCAAGCTTGCCGGCGGAGTACATCGCCTTGATGGGCAGTTGATGGTCGTCCTCGACGTTGATCGGGTGCTCGAAATTACACCAGAGATGATGGCGGCATGAGTTTTTTCACGGCGTGATAATGCGTAATGGAAATAATTCTTGGGAAATTTGAGAGGGTAATATGAAGACATGCCTGGTCGTGGATGACTCCAGCGTCATCCGTAAGGTTGCAAGACGCATCCTGGAAGGTCTGGACTTCCAGATCGTCGAGGCGGAAGACGGCGAAAAGGCGCTTGAGGTTTGCAAGCGCGGATTGCCCGAGGCCATTCTGCTCGACTGGAACATGCCGGTGATGGATGGATACGAATTCCTGGGCAATCTCCGCCGCATGCCCGGCGGCGACCAGCCGAAAGTGGTGTTCTGCACCACCGAAAACGACGTTGCGCACATTGCCCGCGCGCTTCACGCCGGCGCCAACGAATACATCATGAAACCGTTCGACAAGGACATCGTTACCGCCAAATTCCAGGAAGTCGGCTTGATCTGAGTGAATGCCCAATCCGGCGGCTCGCGGGCCCTCGGCGATATCGGTTAAGTAGTGCCGCTCGAGTTGGTGAGTAATGAGTGTTGCGTTGACAAGTTCTGTGGTGCCGAATTCCACGCAGCACGAACCGCTGCGGGTCATGGTGGTCGATGATTCCGTCGTCATCAGGGGAATGATATCCCGCTGGGTCGGCTCAGAGCCCGATATGGTTGTGGCCGCTTCCCTGCGGACCGGCCTTGATGCGGTCAACCAGATCGAGCGTATCAATCCGGATGTCGCGGTGCTTGATATCGAAATGCCGGATCTCGACGGCATCTCCGCGCTTCCGCTACTGCTGGCAAAGAAGCGCAATCTCGTCATCATCATGGCGTCGACGCTGACTCGCCGCAACGCCGAGATCAGTTTCAAGGCACTCTCGCTGGGCGCTTCCGACTACATCCCGAAGCCGGAAAGCACCCGCGAGCCGACCGCCGCCGAAACCTTTCGCCATGATCTCGTGCAGAAGATCAGGCATCTCGGCGCCAAGGTTCGCCGCGCAATCCCCGTTCATCCCTCGCCGGCGCTGGCGCCGGCCAGCGATCGCATCCGCGAGCCCTTGCAAAGGGTTCAGCCGGCGCCGCTTGCAAGCAGTCCGCCCTTGGTTCGTCGCACCTTCAGCGTGCAAAGCCCGCGCGTGCTGCTGATCGGCTCGTCAACCGGCGGTCCGCAGGCCCTCATGACACTCGTCGGTGAGATCGGCGCGGTCATCGACCGATTTCCCGTGCTCATCACTCAACACATGCCGCCCACTTTCACGACCATCCTTGCCGAGCACCTGGCACGCGCAAGCCACCGGCCGGCGCGCGAGGCCGTCGATGGCGAGGTCGTGAAGGCCGGGCACATCTATCTTGCGCCCGGCGGTCGCCATATGCGCGTCTCACGCCATGGCAGCGAAGCCACGATCGTGCTGGACGATGGTCCGCCGGTGAATTTCTGCAAGCCGGCGGTCGATCCCCTGTTCACCTCCGCGATTGATATCTGGCAGGGCGCCACTCTGGCCGTCGTGCTGACGGGCATGGGCTCCGACGGGATGCGCGGCGGCAAGGACATCGTCGCTGCCGGTGGAAGCGTGATCGCGCAGGACGAAGCTTCCAGCGTGGTCTGGGGAATGCCGGGCGCGGTCGCCAATGCCGGAATTTGTGCGGCCATTCTGCCGCTCGGTCAAATCGCACCGAAACTGGTTCGGCTGTTTTCAGGAGATCGCTCGTGACGCCGTTGGATTATGAGTTCTTGCGAAAGCTCCTGAAGGAGCGCTCCGGGCTCGATCTGTCTGCCGACAAGCAA
Organism: uncultured Alphaproteobacteria bacterium; assembly: GCA_963721935.1. Taxonomy (GTDB): domain Bacteria; phylum Pseudomonadota; class Alphaproteobacteria; order Rhizobiales; family Xanthobacteraceae; genus Bradyrhizobium. The sequence continues at coordinate 233,154 of CAVRMY010000006.1, read as the reverse complement.
TATCTGGTCGAGAGCCGGTTGATTCCGCTGGCGCGCCGGGCTGGCTTGCCGGGCATTGGCGAACTCGTGCAGAAACTGAAAGTGGGATCGACGGAGGCGCTGACGGTGGAGGTGGTCGAAGCGATGACCACCAACGAAACCTTCTTCTTCCGCGACAAGATCCCGTTCGATCACCTGCGCGAAACGATGCTGCCGGCGCTATTGCAAGCGCGCGTCAGCCGCCGCGCTTTGCGAATTTGGTGTGCGGCTTCATCGACCGGACAGGAGCCGTATTCGATTGCGATGTGCCTGAAGGAATTGGGTGCGACGCTTTCGGGCTGGCGCGTCGAAATCCTCGCCACCGATCTGTCGCAGGGTGTTCTGGAAAAATCCAGGTCGGGCCTGTTCAGCCAGTTCGAGGTCCAGCGCGGACTGCCGATTCAACTGCTGGTCAAGCACTTCACGCAGGCAGGAGAGCTTTGGCAGCTCGACGCGGACATCCGCGCCATGGTGCAGCATCGCCAGCTCAATCTGCTGCAGGATTTTGGACATCTTGGAACCTTCGACGTCGTCTTTTGCCGGAATGTGCTGATCTATTTCGACCAGGAAACCAAGGTCGGCATCTTCGAGCGTCTCGCCAGGGCGACCGAGCCCGATGGCTTCATGGTGCTGGGCGCGGCTGAATCGGTGGTCGGCATCTCCGATGCATTCAAACCTCATCCGGAGCGGCGTGGACTGTATCGCCCAAACGCCGCGCGGGCAGCGAAACCCTCCATCATCGCGGCGACGCCCCAACCGGTCAAAGCCGTTGCGATGGCGTCGCGCTAGGGACAGGAATGTGGCGCAACTCCCGGCTGGCACGGCAATGACGCCAGGCGTCACAAGATCGCGTGCGGCAGGAAACGCGACGTGTTGCCTGCGATCGGATTTTCGTCCTCGCTGGAATCGACAATCCGCAAGCCGTGCGGTCGATCAGCCAGCTTCCAAGCACCGGGTACTGATTCGAAAAATTCGGCAGCGGCGCCAGCGCCTGGCGAATGAAGCCCTCAGCGCCATAGTGGCCTTTTTCCTCAGCGACCGCCCGGCCGTCGAGAAACAGCTCGATATTGGCGCCCTCGCGCGAAAGCAGCGGCTTGCGCACGAAGGAACTGCCGAGGCTTGCGGCCTTGGGTCATCCTCGAAAAATGTCGGCAGCAAGTTGGGGTGACCGGGAAACATCCGCCACAACAGGGCCAGCATGCCCTTGTTCGAGAGGACCGCCTTCCACGGCGGTTCGATCCACCGCGTCGTCGCCGCGGCACAAACAAAAACCCCGCCATTTGCGGCGGGGTCAGGTCCGGGAGAACGGGCCGAACGGGCTCGACGCTCGATCAGGCAGGAATACGCTCGTCATGTTCATGCGGCTCGCGCAGCACGTAGCCGCGGCCCCACACGGTTTCGATGAAATTGCGGCCTTCGGAGGCATTGGCGAGCTTCTTGCGCAGCTTGCAGATGAAGACGTTGATGATCTTCAGTTCCGGCTCGTCCATGCCGCCATAGAGATGGTTGAGGAACATTTCTTTGGTAAGGGTGGTGCCCTTGCGGAGCGAAAGCAGCTCCAGCATCTGGTATTCCTTGCCGGTCAGATGTACCCGCTGGCCGCCGACCTCGACCGTCTTGGTATCGAGATTGACGACGAGATCGCCGGTCTGAATAACCGACTGGGCGTGGCCCTTCGAGCGGCGCACGATGGCATGGATACGCGCAACCAGTTCGTCCTTGTGGAAGGGTTTGGTCATGTAGTCGTCGGCGCCGACGCCGAGACCCTTGACCTTGTCCTCGATACCGGCGAGGCCGGAAAGGATCAGAATCGGGGTTTTGATCTTGGAAACCCGAAGCTGCTTGAGCACGTCGTAGCCGGACATGTCAGGCAGATTGAGGTCGAGCAGGATGATGTCGTAGTCGTAGAGTTTTCCGAGGTCGACACCTTCTTCGCCAAGGTCCGTTGTATAAACGTTAAAGCTCTCGGATTTCAGCATCAACTCGATAGACTGCGCGACGGCGCTGTCATCTTCTATCAGCAATACGCGCATGCCAGTCCCCTATAGTCGCCGCTCCGGGCGTCAGGTCGGCCGCACTTGCGGCACTCAAAACGCCTTTGAACAACTGATTCGGATCCTGACGGCATATGGTTAACAAAATCTGATTCCGGTTCGCAAGATCTCACGGTGCAATTTTTTCCGAATCGCCCTAAGATGTTGCATCGAAGCAGCTTTTTGTATCCGATCCCGTTCAAGCTCGACATTAAGAGGCGGCCTTAACCAACTCTCACGACTCGCCCTTCATGGAGATGGTCGAGCGTCCTCAGTCACCAAAGACAGTGACGCAATGATTAACGACGCGGGTAAACACCAAGTTAAGACACACTCCCAAGTACTCGAAAACTTAAGGTTTTCGCAATGAAGGCGCTTGCCGAACAAATCGGTGACATCGACGGCGTCAATATTTATGGCCGAGTTGTGGGGGTGCGCGGTCTGATGGTCGAGATCGCGGGGCCGATTCACGCCATGAGTGTGGGCGCTCGCATCGTCATCGACACGGGCGGCGATCGCTTCATTCCCTCCGAGGTCATCGGGTTCACCGGCAACAACGCCGTGGTGATGCCATTTGCGGGTCTGGAGGGGGTGAGGCGCGGATGCCGCGCCGTCATTGCCAATTCGGCAAGCCAGGTGCGACCTTCACCGCTGTGGCTCGGCCGCGTCGTCAATGCGATGGGAGAACCGATCGACGGCAAGGGGCCTTTGCCCCTTGGAGGATCGCCGATGCCCTATCGCAATTCGCCGCCGCCGGCGCATTCGCGCAAACGCGTCGGCCCACCGCTTGATCTCGGTGTGCGCGCGCTCAACACGTTTCTGACCTGCTGCCGCGGCCAGCGGCTCGGTATCTTTGCGGGCTCCGGCGTCGGCAAGTCCGTCCTGTTGTCGATGCTGGCGCGCAACGTCGATGCCGATATCACGGTGATTGGTCTCGTCGGCGAACGGGGACGCGAAGTCCAGGAATTCCTGCAGGACGATCTCGGCGAGGAGGGGTTGGCGCGCTCCGTCGTGGTGGTCGCCACTTCCGACGAGCCGGCCTTGATGCGGCGGCAGGCAGCCTATCTGACGCTGGCGATCGCGGAATATTTTCGCGATGAAGAAAAGGACGTGCTGTGCCTGATGGATTCGGTAACCCGCTTTGCCATGGCCCAGCGCGAGATCGGCCTGTCGGCCGGCGAGCCGCCCACCGCCAAGGGCTACACGCCGACCGTATTTACCGAGCTGCCGAAGCTGCTGGAACGGGCCGGCCCCGGGACAGGCGATGGGACCATCACCGGTATTTTCACGGTGCTGGTCGATGGCGACGACCACAATGAGCCGATCGCAGACGCGGTTCGCGGCATACTCGACGGTCACGTGATGATGGAACGGAGGATCGCTGAACGGGGGCGGTTTCCGGCGATCAACGTTCTCAAATCGGTCTCGCGCACGATGCCGAAATCGGCCGATCCCGCCTATCTGGCGGTCATCACCAGGGCAAAGCAGGTCATGTCGACCCATGCGGACATGGAGGAATTGATAAGACTTGGGGCCTACCGCGCCGGTTCAAGCCCGGAAGTGGACGAGGCGATCCGGCTGCATGAGCCGCTGGAGGCCTATCTGCGCCAGGCCAAGGATGAATCGACCGGACTGAACGAAGGTTACCGGCAGCTTGAACAAATCCTCCGGGATTTGGAAACGGAACGCTAACTTTGTCAGGCCATCATCCGCGTCACATTAATCGCAACGCCGGCGGGGCCCGCGGGGGAGCCGGTTGTGTCCCTAATCCAGATTGGGACTTCTGGGGAGTATGAGTTGATGAAGTCACGCGAAACGCTGATCCGTTTGAAGAAGTTCCAGGTCGACGAGAAGCGCCGAAGAGTGGCGCAGATTGAGAGCATGATTGCCGATTTCCAGCGCATGTCGGTCGACCTCGAACGCGAAATCCAGAGCGAGCAGGAGCGTGCCGGGATCAACGATCCCACGCACTTCGCCTATCCGACCTATGCCAAGGCCGCGATCCAGCGCCGGGAAAACCTCACCCGTTCTGCCGACGAGCTGCGAATCCAGCTCGAGGAAGCAAAGAGCCTCCTGGGCGAAGCCTTTGACGAACTGAAGAAGGTCGAACTTCTGGACGAGCGCGATCAGGCACGCGAGCGGGCCGAAGAGAACGCGCGGGAACAGGCCGATCTCGACAGCATCGGGTTGATGCGCGCGCGGATCGGAGCCATTGCCTGAAGCTTTCCTAGCCTGAAAGCTTTCCTGGTCGCGGATTTTCAACAGGATTGCCAGAACCCGGACCGCAAGGCCCGGGTTTTTCTTCGCCCGGCGTCCTGTCCACAGGGCAAATCGTGGCTTTCTTGGTGGCCCGATTTGCCCCAAGGTATGATACGACACGCCGGTGTCGCAGCCGCATCGGACGAACCGTTGACCGAAGCAATCGACGAAAGCCATTGAACCAACCGTTGAACATGAGACACGCGGCATCGCGATTTGGGGACGCTGAATGCTGACGCCAGCTGAGCTGGTCTGGCTGATTGCCGCGGTGGCGAAGGGGGATGAGGCCGCCTTTGAACGGCTTTACGCGGCCACGCGCGCGAAACTCTTTGGCGTGGTGCTCCGTATCTTGCGGCGACAGGATCTCGCAGAGGAAGTGATTCAAGAGACTTACGTCAAAATCTGGAACAGCGCCGGGCAGTTCAATCCCGGTCAATCTTCGCCGATCACCTGGATGGCGTCGATTGCACGCAACCGTGCCATCGACGTGATCCGCAAACGCGGCGAGGCTTCGATCGAGGAGGAGCCGGCGGCGATGGAAGTAGCCGCCGATACGCCCGATCCGCTGGCGCGCCGCGAAATGACGGAGGAGCTGAAGCGGCTGCTGGAGTGTGTCGGTCGCCTGGAGCCCGACCGGCAAAAGCTCGTGTTGCTTGCCTACTACAACGGCTGGAGCCGCGAGCAACTCGCGGCCAGGTTCGAAGCGCCGGTGAATACGATCAAGACATGGCTGCGCCGCAGCATGATGGATATCAGGGAGTGCCTCGGACTCTAGAGATGGCTCTAAGCGACGACCATATCGTGCTCGCCGCGGAATATGCCCTCGGCACTCTCGATGCCGACGAGCGCGCGCAGGCCGAGACCATGATTTCCGCAGACCAGGATTTCGCGGCGATGGTGCGTGAGTGGGAGCACAGGCTTGGTGTGCTGAACCAGATGGTCGGGTCGGTCGAGCCGCGGCCCGAGGTCTGGGACAAAATCAAGGCGGCGATAGGCCACTCCGAGCCGCAGGAGCCGCTGCTGCTTCCGCAAGCGGCCGCACCGCCGGCGCCTGCTTCCCTCGGGGACCCTGTCGGAGCGGACAACGCCAACGTCATCCGCCTCACCGGCAAGATCAGGCGCTGGCGCAATATCGCAACCGTCGCCTCCGCTATTGCTGCAGCATTGGTGGCGATGATCGCGGTCGGAGTTTCCGTGCCGGATCTGCTTCCGGAGCGGATGCGTCCGCAACCGCGAACACAAATGGTCGAAGCAAAGACGTTGCCGACCCCGACGCCGTCAGCCCAATATGTCGCGGTGCTGCAGAAGGAAGGCGGCTCGCCCGCGTTCATCCTCACCGTCGACGAGGCGACCAGGAATTTCACGGTACGCAAGGTCGGCGCCGCTGCCGAGCCCGGCAGGAGCTTCGAGTTGTGGCTGATCTCGGACAAGCTGCCGCGGCCGCGTTCGCTGGGCGTGATCGGAGGCGGCGAGTTTACCTCCCGGCAGGTGTTGGCATCCTATGACCCGGAGACGGTCAGGACGGCGACGTATGCCGTGACGGTCGAGCAGGCCGGAGGATCTCCCGACGGCAATCCACATTCCGCGCCGGTGTTCACCGGCAAGTTGATCGAGGCGGTACCGGCTGCAGCCGCGCCTGCGCGATAATTCGGATAGCACAAAATGAAAACGCCCGTGGGGAGCGGGCGTTTTCGGTCGTCTTTGGCCAACTTGGGGGTAGTTGGGTCTTCCAGTATCCACGCGGCTGCTTTGGGGGGCTGGTAAAGGGCCGCGTGAATTCACAAAATCCTTAGCGCACCGTCGATATGCTCGAACTGGTTATGGTCACAGGCTTGCCGGCTTTCTGAACCCGCGCCGTTTGCACGTCATCCGACGAGCTGCGAGCCGAGATGCCGAGACCAACCACTGCGATTGCGGCAACCAACGCGACCACCACAATCTTGAGGTGTGTCGAGCGATCGGCGCTGTAGATCGAGTGGTTCACGGAAGCCTCCTGCCGCCTGCCTTCTCGAATTGGTCTTTTCAATCCGCGCGCAGGTTCAACCGTCTGGTCGCAGGAAACGTAGGAATTCGGCTTGAGTTTCCGCAGAGGTAATCACAAAGCAGTGATAAACCGTGATAAAACGCGAATGGTGCTTTTCTCAGGCCATTAATCCACAAAAATAATCAAGAAAATTCAATGTTTTAAATCGCTATCCACGCTATTTTCCGTGCGGCAGCGCCGGGTCGGCAGAGATCAACAAATCAGTTGCCTGTGGCGAAAAAACAGCGGCAGCGGCTGCTTCGCTTCGCCCATTGAGACCGCCGGTCATGCCGTGGCCTAGATGCTGCCCACCGTCTTCAGGCGGGCCCGCGGATGGATTTCCGCTTGCGACAGGACCGTCGTTTGTGCCCGGAAGCGCTCCACCAGCGAGCGGACGAATGGACGGATGGCGGCCGAGGTCACCAGCACCGGCGCCTCGCCTTCGCGCGCAGCCTGCTCGAAGCGTTCGCGCACCGCGGTCATGAACTCCGACAGCCTGGAAGGCTGCATCGCAAGGCTCCGCTCCTCGCCCTGGCCGATCAACGACTCGGCGAAGGCCTGTTCCCATCTGGCCGACAACGCGATCAGCGGCACGTAGCCGTTGGGCGTCGTGTTCTGCGCGCAGATCTGGCGCGCCAGCCGCGCACGCACGTGCTCGACCACGGTTGCCGGATTGCGCGAGAAGGCGAGCGCATCGGCGATGCCTTCGAGAATGGTTGAGAGATCGCGGATCGAGATGCGCTCTGCGAGAAGAAGCTGCAGCACGCGCTGGATGCCGGAAACCGTGATCTGGGCCGGTACGATGTCCTTGATCAGTTCGCCCTGTTCCTTCGGCAGATCCTTGAGAAGTTTCTGCACCTCGCCATAAGACAGCAGGTCCGACATGTTGTTCTTGAGCAGCTCGGTGAGATGGGTCGAAAGCACGGTCGCCGCATCGACCACGGTATAGCCCTTCAGCGATGCTTCTTCCTTGAGGCTGGCGTCGACCCAGGTCGCCGGCAATCCGAAGGTGGGTTCGGTGGTGTGAATGCCGGGCACATCGACCTGGCTGCCGCCGGGGTCCATGACCATGAACTGGTTCGGCCAGATCCGCCCCGTGCCAGCGTCCACTTCCTTGATCTTGATGACGTAGGTGTTGGCTTCGAGCTGCACGTTGTCGAGAATGCGCACCGATGGCATCACGAACCCCATCTCGATCGCGAGCGAGCGGCGCAACGACTTGATCTGTTCGGTCAGCCTGTCGGTGCCGTCCGGGCCGTTCACCAGCGGCAACAGTGCGTAGCCGAGTTCGATCTTGAGGTCGTCGATCTTGAGCGCGCTGGAAATCGGTTCCTCCGCGGCGGCACCGCCCGCCGCGGTGGCCGGAGCCGCCGCCGCCTTTGCCGCGGCTGCCGAAGCCTCGCGCTTGAATTTGCGAGCGGAAATCGCAAGCGTCGCTGCGCCGGCGCTGAGCGCCAGGAACGGAACCATCGGAATGCCCGGCAGCATTGCCAGCACCAGCATGACGCCAGCCGACATGCCGAGCGCCTGCGGATAGCCGGAAAGCTGTTTCATCAGCGCCTTGTCGGCCGCGCCGGTGACGCCGGCCTTCGAAACCAGAAGACCCGCTGCGGTCGAGACGATGAGCGCCGGGATTTGCGTGACAAGGCCATCGCCGACAGTCAGCAGCGTGTAGGTGCGGGCCGCCTCGGAAAAGCTCAGGCTCTGCTGCGCGACGCCGATGATGATTCCACCGATGATATTGACGAACACCACCAGCAGGCCGGCTACTGCGTCGCCGCGCACGAATTTCGAGGCACCGTCCATGGCGCCGAAAAATCCGCTTTCGTCTTCCAGCGCCTTGCGCCGTTCCTTGGCAATCTTCTCGTCGATCAGGCCGGCCGACAGGTCGGCGTCGATCGCCATCTGCTTGCCCGGCATGGCGTCGAGGTGGAAGCGCGCCGCAACCTCCGCGATTCGCCCCGAACCCTTGGTGATGACGACGAAGTTCACGATCACGAGGATGGCGAAGACGATAATTCCGATCACGAAATTGCCGCCCATCACGAAATTGCCAAAGGCCTCGATGACATGGCCGGCGGCGTCAGTACCCTCATGGCCGCGCGACAGGATGAGCCGCGTGGACGCGAGGTTTAGCGACAACCGCAACATGGTCGAAATCAGCAGGATGGTCGGGAACGAGGAGAATTCCAGCGGCGCCTGGATGAACAGCGATGTCATCAGGATCAGGATCGACAGCGTGATCGAGATCGCCAGGAACAGGTCGAGCACGATCGAGGGCAGGGGAAGGATCAGCACCACCAGGATGGTGAGGATGCCAAAAGCCAGCGCAAGATCGCCGCGCTTCAGGATGGCGCCGATTTCACTTAAAGTCGGAAATCCGCTCGATGGTGTTGTGTCCTGACCCGCGGTGACGTTGACCATCGTACTTGCTTCCCCCCGCGAATGCCGTTCACGGCCGCCAAACGTCTGCGCGGCGGCCGCAGGACCACCGTTTCGAAAGTGAGGAACGGCACTGGCGTCCACGGGTACTCCCCCGTTCTACGCGGCTGACGACACTCAACTTCGCAACTCGGCAATTTTTGCCCGGTGTATGGTTAGGAAAGCGTTAATGGCGCGCTCATCCTCGCTTGGTTTCATCGGCCTCATGGTTCGAGACGGCGCGGCTCGCGCCTCCTCACCATGAGGGCTTGCACCTGCGATCGCTACGAGAGTTCGTACCTCCGACCTCATTCCGGGGCGGTGGGAGGCGGCGTCTGGAGGCGGGGATCGGTGCAGCCGCATCGGCGCTGACGAGTTAAGGATGCCTAGTTACGGTGCATCTGCATGCCCAATATCGCGCCATGGCGGTTGACGTTGCGCCTTGGGCCGATGATGTTGCCGCCGCCGTGGAAATTGCTTCTCAACTCAGCCGACATCCGACGCCGTTCGTTGCCGATTCGCGCCAGGCATGGACGCGGCTGGCTGTAGCCGTATTGATCGGCTCGCTCGGCAGCGTCGGCATGTGGTCGGTGGTGGTGGCGCTGCCGGTGGTCCAGACCGAATTCGGCGCGGCGCGGGGTACCGCTTCGCTCGCTTTCACGTTCGTGATGCTGGGCTTTGGTTCCGGCGGCGTGCTCACCGGAAAGATCACCGACCGCTACGGGATCGTCGCCGCGATCGGCGTTGGCGTCGGCATCCTCGGGCTTGGCTATATCGGGGCGGGGATGTCGTCGTCGATCTGGCAGTTCATCCTTGTGCATTTCGCGATCGGCCTGAGCTCTTCGGCGACATTCGGGCCGCTGATGGCGGAGGCCTCGCACTGGTTCGATCGTTACCGTGGACTTGCCGTCGCGATTGCCGCCAGCGGCAACTATGTCGGTGGAACGATCTGGCCGCCGCTGGTGAATTGGGGCATGCAGTCGGTCGGCTGGCGCACCACCCATATCGCGATCGGTATCTTCACGGCTATCGCCATGGCGCTAGCGCTCGTGGTGTTACGGATGCTGATGGGCGCCGGCGCCCAGCGCAATCACGACGATGCGCCGCCGCCACGGGTCGACCTGCGGCTGAGCACCAATGCCCTGACGGCAATTCTGTCGCTTGCAAGCATTGCATGCTGCGTGGCGATGGCCATGCCGCAAGTACACATCGTCGCCTATTGCGGCGATCTCGGCTATGGCGTGGCGCGCGGCGCGCAAATGCTGTCGTTGATGCTGGGATTTGGCATCGTCAGCCGCATCGGTTCCGGATTTCTGGCCGACAAGATCGGCGGCATCCGCACGCTGCTGATCGGCTCGATCGCGCAAGCCTCGGCGTTGTTGCTCTATTTGCTCTTCGACGGCCTGACCTCGCTCTTCATCATTTCGGCGATGTTCGGATTGTTCCAGGGCGGCATCGTACCGAGCTATGCCATTATCGTACGCGAGGCGATGCCCGCGGCCGAGGCTGCAACCCGCGTCGGCATTGTCATCTTCGCCTCGGTGCTCGGCATGTCGTTCGGCGGCTGGGTGTCCGGCGTGATCTTCGACGCGACCGGCTCTTACGCCGCGGCGTTCCTGAACGGTCTGGCGTGGAACGCGCTCAACGCCACCATCATGGTGGGGCTGTTGTTGCGCGCGCGTCAGCGCATGGCGATGGCTTGAGCCGCTCCGCGCTAAACCCCCTGGCCGACCTTGATCAGAACGCAGCCTGAGATCCTGAGATTGCCGTCGGGCGCGACCTCCAGCGTATAAAGCGCTTCCCACGCCACGCCGTCGGTGTCGACGATATGGACCTGCTGGGCGATCTTGCCGTCGGCCGCGCGCGCCTCACCGAATTCGAAACTCCGGTGGCGATAGACCGGGGCGTAGCTCTGCTGAACCATCTTCATGAATATTTCGGGGCGCGGAAACATCTCGTGAATGCCAGGTGCTGCGAAGGCATAGGCGGCCGCCGCATCGTCGCGGTTGAAGGCTTCGGTCTGGGAAAGGATGACGCTCCGCGCGGAAGCGACGTTGTCGCCAGCCGTAACAGGAGAGGCGAGCGCGAACAGGAGAGCAGCGAGCAAGATGATTTTGCGCATGGAAAGGCTCCGCCAATCGCCGGGGCAAGACGACATGATACACCCAGCCGACGGCCAGCGTATAAATTTGCGCGCAATTGGCTGCTCCGCCACAGCCAATCAATTACGCTATTGACTTTTCGAGCAGGCGAGGCGCGAGCCGGCCGACTTGTCCGCCCACCTTATAATTGAACAGTTCCTGCCGCGGAACCGCCAAACGGATTGGTCGTTATAAATCCCGGCTGGGATTGCGGGAGGATGTGATGAGCGGTCTGATGGAGCAGTTGAGCAAAGTCCGTGCCGAAGCGGCGGAATGCGCGCTGGTTGGCAATCTGGCAACCGATCCGCAGAAGAAGCAGATGTACATGCGACTTGCCGACCATCTGACCACTCTGGCTGCGGAAGTCGAGCGCGCGGCGAGGGAAAGAGTACCCGCCGAATAGGCTTGCCCAGGATTTATGCAGCAATGGAGCGGCGCCGATTTTTGCCCGCGCCAGGAAGGTTTTGAAGAAGAGTTCGAAAGCGGCATCGAAAGCAATCGTACATGGTGCTGCGAGCGGCACACAGCTATTGCTCGACGAAGGCGCGCCGCATCTGGTCGGTGAGGGGCTTTAACAGGTAGCTCATCATCGTTCGACTGCCGGTCTGCATGAACACCTCTGCCGGCATGCCGGGGACAAGTTGCAGGTCGGCCAGTCGCCGCCGCTCGTCCTCCGACAGCGCGACCCTGACCGTAAAATACGGCGCATTGGTCTGGTGATCATGGCCGATGTCGGCCGACACATAGGATACCACGCCGCCGAGTTGTGGCGTCACACGCTGGTTGAAGGCCGAGAAGCGCACGAATGCCTTCTGGCCGGTTCGCACCTGGTCAATATCATTGGGTTGCAGCCGCGCTTCGATCTGGAGGTCGTCCGAATCGGGTACGACTTCCATGATCTGGTCGCCTGCGCGAACGACGCCACCGACCGTGTGAACGGTAAGCTGATTGACCACCCCTGCAGTTGGCGCACGGATTTCGATCCGGTCCAGCAGATCCCTGGCCGCGACGCCGCGCTCAACCAGCTCAGCTTCCTTGCCGCGGTTCTCGCCAAGTTCCTTGACCACCTCGGTGCGGAAATCCTGGTCGATCCGCACGATCTGAAGCCGCGCTTCGCCGATCTTCGATTTGGTCTCGGCGATCGTCGACACCAATTGCCCGCGTTCGCCCTCGATTCGCGCACTCTCGCGCTGCAAGGCCGTGAGCCGCGCCAGCGGGACCAGCCGCTTGTCGTAGAGCTCCTGGACTCCCGACAACTCGCCGGCGATCAGATCCAGTTGTCTGGTCTTGGAAGAGACCTGCGCGTCGAGGCCCGCAATCTCCTCGCCGAACTGCGAGATCTTGCTTTGCAGCAGGTCGGTCTGGCTTCGGCGCGCCGTGGCTCGCGCCTTGAACAAGGTATCCTCCGACCAGAGCAATGATTTGACGGCAGCCTCGCCAGATCGGGCCGCCAGTTCGGCCGGCACTTCGAGCTGCGCCAGGCCGTCCCGCTCGGCGACCAGCCGCGAGATCCGGGCTCGAACCTCATCGAGCTGCTTGCTTACCATCTGCAGGCTGGCCTGCGCCTGGGTAGCATCGAGCCGCAGCAGCAGGTCTCCATTGCCGACATGCTGACCATTGTGGACCGCAATCTCTGCGACAACTCCCCCGCTGGGATGCTGAATGGTCTTGACGTTCGACTGGACGACGAGATTTCCGGGAACCACGACGGCCCCCGCCAACGGCATGAGCATGGCCCAGCCTCCGGCAATCAGTGTGATTGCCAGCAATGCCCGCAACCCCATCCGCAATTCGCTCTCGAAGGCGCGGCCGCAATGTTGCGACAGGTTGTCGCTTGCTGTTTCGGCGAGGCGATCGGGACCGATAACAAAGGTAGCGCCTGCAATCAGCCCGCTTCGGCAGCTCCTGATGAGCTGTCTGACGGTCGTGGCCGCCCTGGCACTTTCCGGCTCGGACGCAGGCCCTATGGGGGGGCTCTCGACATACATGGACTGATACGTGTCCTCTGCTTCCCCTCGTTTCGCAGCCGCATGGGGAAGAGGTATCAAGTCAGACGCCAGCAATGTCTCGCGCGAGCGGAGTGGCACCTCGCGAGCGGGATCGCTTCCTTGCCCGCTCTTGCGCGTAGCGGGGGCCGTGGCCGACAATCCGAACTGCTCAAGGCAAACGTCGATCGCCCGGCCCACTCGGCTTTTCGGCTGGCGCCCTGGCCGCTGCGGTCGCCGACGCGCCGCCGCTTGCGTGCGGCCTCGCGCGGCGCGAGCAGGCTCCGGCGGGGCGAACTCGTTCGGCTCGTTCGGTCCTTCGAGCTCGAACGCCTGGCGCAAACGCTGCAGCTCGAGAATGAGGGCAGCGCCCTGCGGCCCCACGCCATCGCCATTCGCCTCGCTGGCCCAGCGATGCGATGTCCCGCCGCGAGGGGATACTCGGTCCCTGTTTCTCATCGCGCGACGCTCTCGGCGATTTTCACGTCATGTGGCGCGGTACGCTGCCTTGCCGGCGTCGCTTTTCCGGTTGCTGCGGCCTTCCCCGTCGCGGAGCGAACGTGCGCGAAAATTTCCTCGCACGAGCCGAAAGCGATCGCTTTACCTTCGTAAAGCACCATCGCCATATCGAGCGCGGCAAGCGCGCTGGGACGGTGCGATATGACGATGACGATGCATTTGTTGCGACGAAGAGTTTGGATGGCGCGGGTCAGGGCGCCCTCGCCGTCCGCATCCAGATTGGCATTGGGCTCGTCGAGCACGACCAGGAACGGATCGCCGAATACCGCGCGCGCCAGTCCGATCCTTTGCCGCTGTCCCGCTGAAAGCGACATGCCAAGTTCACCGATCCGGGTCGCGTAGCCGTCGGGCAGCCGCAGGATGAGTTCGTGCACGCCCGCGACCTGCGCCGCCTTCAGTATGGCTTCGGAGTTTGCTGCCTCATCGAAGCGGCAGATGTTTTCGGCCACCGTGCCGTCGAACAACGCCACGTCCTGCGGCAAGAAGCCGACATACTGGCCCAGATGGCCGCCCCATTGGTCCAGTGCGGCGCCATCGAGCCGGATCACACCGTGCTGGGCAGGCCAGATTCCGACCAGCGCCTTGGCGAGAGACGTCTTGCCCGAGGCGCTTGCGCCCAGAAGCGCCAGACCCATGCCTGCTCTGAGCGAAAACGAGACGTTCGAGACGATTGCCTTTGCCGTTCCGGGCGCGGAAACGAACAGGTCCTTGACCGATAACTCCCGATATGGCCGGGGCAGCACGACCGGCGGCGGCGGCGGCGCCGCGGTGATTTTGCAGATTTCGCGCAGCCGCGCGATGCCCTGGCGCGCGGCCACCAGCTGTTTCCAGGAGTTGAGGGCAATTTCGATCGGGGCCAGCGCGCGGCCCATCATGATCGAGGAAGCGATCATGATGCCGCCGGAGGCTCTGTCGGCCACGACGAGATAGGCGCCGATTCCCAACAAGCCGGATTGCAGCGCATAGCGCAGTACCTTGGCGAGCGATCCAAGATTGGCGTAGACGTTGGTGGCGCGAATATTTTGCTGCAGATAGCTCTCATTGGCGGAGGACCAGCGCGCGGCGAACCGATCGGTCATGCCGAGCGCTCGGATGACTTCGGCATTGCGCTGGGTCGCATCCGCCAGCACCTGCCGCTGCGCGCTGCAATCCATCGCGGCCTTGACCGCCGCACGCGACATCCGCTCCGTAACCAGGGTCATGGCGATGATCCCGACTGTCCCGATCGTTGCGGTCATGCCGATTGCCGGATGGAACAGAAACAACGCAATGAGAAAGATCGGAATCCACGGCATATCCAAAAACGCCGTCGGACCCATGCCGGACATGAAGCCGCGTATCTGGTCGAGGTCGCGCAACGGTTGCTGCATCAGCATCGGCTTGACGCCGCGAAGCGGCAGAGTTGCAAGCGCGGTGTGGATCGAGCGCTGCAGGCCCGCATCGAAAAGCGTCGCCACCCTGCACAGCATCCGCGCCCGCAGCGCATCGAAATACCCCTGCACGAGGTAGGCGAACAATACCATCAGCGAAAGACCCAGAAGGGTCGCGACGTTACGGCTCGGAATCACCCGGTCATAAACCTGCAGCATATAGAGTGAACCCGAGAGCATCAGGACGTTGATCACGCCGCTGAACAACGCGATGCTCACCATGCGCCGCGCGCTGTCACGCAATCCAAGCGACACCGGATCATCGGAAGACAGTGTCGAATGAAGATTCGGCGGGCCGAAAGTCGATGTCATCGCCGGCGCGGGAACTTGAACGATACTCATGCACTGCGCCTCCCGTCGATCTCATGCGCAGTCGTCTCCTTGACTATGGATACTGACCATTTTTCGGCGGGAATGCGACCACAGCGAATTGTTGCAGCGTTGACAAGGCGGCGCCGGGTGCGCGCGTGCAGACAGAAGCGGGCAGTGAGAGAATGTCGCCGCGTGGAACATGGCGGCGAGCGAGAGGGGCATATTCTCTCGTGCGCGCACGGTTGGATTCGCTCCTGCGTAACATTTGCCAACTGTCACGAATTCGTCGGCCAATTACCTTGCTTCTCTCGCGCATTGGCCGCGGTGTCGGCTGAAAGCCGCCACAAGCTAAAATTAATTCGATCGCATCCAGTGCACCGACGGCAGCAGCATTGTCGCCGACAACACTGCAGACAAGGAGGAACTGGATGGCCCTGACAGCAACGGATCCGTTCAACAGCGCCGCCACCTGCGAGATTGGCGGCGCCACACCGGATCGGGTGCGCATCGTCCGGGCGAGATGGCGCATCATTTCCATCGCTTGTGGGGGGTAGCAGCGCTTGGACGCGACTCCAGCGTCCCATCACCTGATGAGACGCTGGAATCCGCTCGGATCGTGGTCGATCGCTATTGCCGCGGCCGGATGGCCGCCAGAACCAAGGGAAAATCTTTTTGTTCGCCGCCGCGGCGAATCCTGATTGGGGGGACGGCCAGTTGTGTAGCAGTAGACTTGGCTCCTTGCGGCGTATTGCGCGGGCCAAACCGGTTCGCGGCCCTACCCGATGCGCCCTGCCGAGCGGGGGGAGCGGCATCGGGGCGCAATCCGCCCGCCGCGAGAGCTTCGCAGGACAGGCGCTCGGCAACGGCGGACTACCGCCATGAGGAGCCGCAAGACGGATTACGGCACGATCATTCTGCACTGGCTGCTCGTCGGCGCGATCGGCGTCGCGTTTTTCAGCGGAATGCGCATTGCGACGGAATCCCCCGATCGAACCTGGATCAATCTGTTCGATGCGGTGCTGCCCCGCGACAGCGTATGGATGGCGCATATGCAGGCGGCGGTGGTGCTGATCGCGGTGACGCTCGCTTATCTGGTCTATGTGACGAAGTCCGGTCTTGGCCGCCGTGTCAGGCTGGACGGTATCCGCCTGAGAGGACTCTTCGGCCGCAAGCAGGCAAGGCTTGGTGCCTGCAACATTATTCTTTACTGGATCTTCTTCGTTACGATGCTGCTTCTGATCGCCAGCGGCGGCCTGCTTTATTTTGGTTTTTACGCCGGCCACGATGTCGCCAGGCTGCACTGGTGCGGAACGTGGGTGATTGCCGCCTTCGCCGGCATTCATGTCCTGACGCATTACAGGCTTGGCGGCGCATCGCAGTTGCTTCGTATCTTTAAGCCCGCGCCGCTTCCGGTCCCGCCTCCAAGGCTTGATCCGATCGAGTTGCTGACGCTATTGGCCGAGCAATCGGCGCGCCAGGCTCAGGACAGCGAAGTTGCCGACGCCGCCTGGCAGCCGCAGGTTCGGCCCCGCCCGCCGTCGGACGATCCGGCGCGGGATCGGCCGGTCGCGCGACGGGTAGCCGCGCGCCGCGCGGTTGCGCAAGTCGGCACGCGAGCAGCGGGGCCCGGCCGTGTTTCGAAGCCGCGTGACCCGACCCTTCAATCCAACCCCTTCGTCGTAGCTGCTGCCGTCGCAATAACCGGCGCCTCGGTCATCGTCGCGGCCGATCGGTTGGCGGTCGATCAGTTGCAGGTTCGCCGCATCAATAGCGCAGACGCGCCGAGGCTTGATGGCGACACTTCCGACCGGGTCTGGCGCGACGCCGTGCCGTTTTCGCTGATGACCAGCGAGGGCGGAAATTTTGACGGCAAGGGAGAAACGAGAATTGAGATTCGCGCGGTGCACGACGGAGCGTGGGCCTATTTCCTGTTTGTGTGGGAAGACCCGACGCGTTCGCTGAAACACCTGCCGCTGATCAAGGAGGCCGACGGGTGGCACGTGCTCCATCACGGTTTGGAGGCGGGAGACGAATACGATTTCAACGAAGACAAATTCTCCGTGCTTTTCACCACCGCGGAAGTGACGCTGGCAGGCGACCGAACTTTTCACGCCAGTTCCCATCCGCTTCCCGGTGCTCCGTCAACCATGACCGGCCGTGGCCTGCACTTCACCGCAGCAGGCTATGCCGATGTCTGGCAATGGAAGGCGACCAGCGCCTCCACCGGGTGGATGGACGATGCCCACTTCGGTCCGCCCCTCGATCCGACACCGCTGCAGGCGAGCAATATCGTCCCCTACAAGGGCGGCTTCGCGCCCGACCCGGGGATCGCCAACTACTCGGATAACTTCGTGATCGACGCCGACGCCGCAGGCGGCACCAGAATTGTCGCGCCGCTTCGGTTGCCCAGAAACATTGTTGCGACGACTGCGGCGATGGGAATCGTCGATCTCGATCCAGGTCATGGCGAGGAGGATGGCTCGCGCTGGTTCATGACCGAAGCGGAATCGATTCCGTATTCCGTGCAAGCCGACGCCGGCATTGCAATCGGCACGGTGATTCCCGGCGTTATCATCGCCGGCGACTTCTCAGGCGATCGGGCCGATGTGCGATGCGCTGCCCGCTGGGCATCGGGGCACTGGGCACTGGAAGTTGCGCGGCGCCTTGATACCCACAGTAAATACGACGTGCCGATCAAGAGCGGCGTCTACATGCGGGTTGCGGCTTTCGATCACAGCCAGATCAGGCATACCCGACACGTGCGGCCGATCCGCCTCGAGGTGGAGCGATGAAAAAAACCTGCAAGGTCACGTTGAACAACGAGACGTTCGCAGCGAATGCCGGCGACCTTCTGCTCGACGCGGCGTTGTTGAACGGCATCGACCTGCCGCATGACTGCCGGAGCGGAATTTGCGGCGCCTGTCGTGTGCGCCTTGTCAAGGGACGGGTGTTTGGCGGCCATGAGGATGGCGAGGAGATGATTCATGCCTGCCAGGCGCGGATCATCTCCGACATCGAGGTCGTGGCCGAGGCGGTTCCGGATCAGGTTTCCATCTCGGCGCGTGTGCGGGGCATTGTTCGGCTGGCGCCGGACGTCGTGGGCGTCGACCTGGAACTTCCAAAGCCGCTTCGCTATCTTCCCGGTCAGTTCTGCAAGCTGCAATTCCAGGGGTTTCCGGCGAGGTGCTATAGCCCCACCTATCCGCTGGAAGGGCCGCCCGACAATCGGCTGCTGCATTTCCACATCCGAAGGTTTCCCGACGGCGCCGTGTCCGCGCATTTGGGGCGCGACATCCGCATCGGGCATTGCGTCAGGCTGACCGGGCCATTGGGAACTGCCTTTCTCAGGCCAAACCATGCCGGCAGTATCGTGCTCGCCTCCAGCGGAACCGGTTTCGCTCCGATGTGGTCGATCGCCGTCGCAGCGATCATGGAACGGCCACAGCGCGAACTTGTTTTCGTGGTCGCGGCGCGAAAGGTTCAATCGTTTTACATGCACGCCGCGCTGTGCCGTCTGGCGCTGTTTCCCAACGTCACCATTATCCCTACCGTCACTGAGCCGCAGAGCGTCTCCGCCGCCGTTCGCATCGGGCGGCCGACCGATCATTTGCCGGTTCTGTCGCCAAACGATGTCGTCTACGCTTCCGGCGCACCAGCCATGACGGAGCGCGTCGCGCGGATGGCGAGGGCCGCCGGCGCGAAATGCCATACCGACCCTTTCACGTCGAACGCCAGGCTGACCGAACATAAAAAACTAGCGCAGCGATTGAGCGGGTGGCTCAATCACCCCGGAAGAAATTCCCCGGCTTCGCCTTACGAGCGATTGGGGCGCTAGACTATGATCTTTTCGGAAAACCGCTGCGAATATTGTTCCGGCTCCGCGCGCCAAGCGGCCCAGCACTAGCAATCGAAGCACAACGCATCGAATGAAGTTTATTGGCACCAGAAGAACGGCGTCCTCAAACGCTAATCGTTCACCCGTAATTTCGCTTTCGGTCAATGGCGGTTGCGCGCTGCGAAGCCGGGAAACGAGCGCAGTGCGTGCACGTTCGTAGAGCGCACGCCGACTCTCGCCGGGGGCGTGGGGATCCAATCCAGCGATAGCGCGAGAAATCAGCGGGTAGTAATCGGCCATGTTCGAGTCTCTATAGGCGGCCAGTGTGGCATGGGAGCATGTGAGGTGCGTGGAGCGGCAAACGGCGCTGTCCGCGACTTGCGAGATCAGTTTTGCAATGTAAATCGAACGCCGTTAGGCTGGCTAGGTAAAATCGGAAGAGCGTTGACGCGTGTTGGCTGAGGAAATTCAGACCAGAGGCGCTGACTCTGTAGTGCATACAATCGAGCAACTGGTGGGCCTGAGAGGACTCGAACCTCTAACCAGACCGTTATGAGCGGCCGGCTCTAACCATTGAGCTACAGGCCCCGCCGCGGGCTGCCGGGTCTTGCGGCAGGCAACGGTGCAAGAGACCCCTTACAATGCGGCCGGTTTCACCGCAATGCCGTGTTCGCGGCAGGGCGAACCTTTCCTCAATCCACCGAGACGCCGGCAAATTCCACCACCTTGCGCCATTTCTCCGTTTCGTCCGCAATCAGCTTGCCGAATTCTGCCGGTGTCATGGGTCTGGGGATTCCGCCGACCGTGGTCAGCCGCTCGGCCACCTTGGGGTCTTTCAGCGCTTCGCCGACCGCCTTGTTGAGAATTTCCACGATCTCGGGCGGCGTGCCCTTGGGTGCCGAGATGCCGTAAAAGCCAATCGATTCGAATCCCGGCACGGTCTCGGCGATGGCCGGAACGTCGGGCAGGCCAGGCCAGCGCTGCGGCGAGGTGACGCCGAGTGCGCGCACGGTTCCGGCCCGCGACTGTTCGAGCCCGGAAGGCAGGTTGTCGAAAATCAGTTGCACCTTGTTGGAAATGATGTCGGGAAAGGCGATGGCCGAGCCGCGATAGGGCACATGGATCATGTTGCATCCGGTCATCGCCTTGAACAATTCGGCGGACATATGCACCGAGGTGCCGTTGCCCGACGAGGCATAGGAGATTTTGCCCGGATTGGCCTTGCAGTAGTCGATCAGCTCCTTGACGCTCTTCACCGGCATGCCGTTCGAGACCACCAGCATATTGGTCAGTTGCATGATGCTGGCGACCGGAACGGTGTCGCGGATGAAATCATAGGTGAGATGCTTGTAAAGCGAGGCGGAGATCGCATTGTTGGGGGCGACGAACAATATTGTATAGCCGTCGGGCGGAGAGTTGATCGCAGTCGCAGCCGCGATGTTGCCGCCGGAGCCGGTGCGATTCTCCACCACGAATTGCTGACCCAAATGCTCCGACAGCCATTGCGCCATGATGCGCGCCACCACATCGACCGGACCGCCTGCGGCAAAACCGATCAGCCAGCGCACCGGGCGGTTCGGATAGTCGGCCGCCGAGGTAGGCGCAGCGCCGCCCGCAAGGCTGAAAAGGCAGATCAAGCCGGTCAAGACTGCGCGCATACGACCCATGAAGATCACTCCATTGCAACCACTAGCCAATGCTTTCATAGAAAGCCGGATTTGCCTACATTGCCTTTTGTCCCACGTTCCTGCATAGGCTTCCGAGGCTGCAAGAGGATTGTAAATGTACATCGCGCCCGTGATTTGTGCCGTCTTGCTGTTGTTTGCGGGCGGCGCTGCGGCCCAGCAAGGAGGCAAGCCGATCCAAAAAGCCACCATCACTCTGGGTACGGCAACGCCGGGCGGCGGTTTTCCGCTCTACGGCAACAATTTCGCGCAAGTGATGAACGATGCCGATCCGACGCTTTCGATCGAGCCGCGCAACACCAAGGGTTCCTACGAAAACATCCCGCTGCTCGAATCCGGCCAGCTTGATCTTGCGCTGGTTGCCGGAGAGCCCGCTTACGAGGCGTTCAAGGGTATCGGCAGGCCTGCCACGCACCTGAAGATTCTGACCGCGATGTATTCGAGCCCCGGAATGTTCGTGGTGCGTGCCGACAGTCCCTACCGGACCATTCGCGATCTCAAGGGCCAGCCGATTGCCTTCGGCGCGAAGGGGTCCGGCCTTCCCGTGATGTCGCGCTTCATGCTCGATGGGATCGACTTGAAGCAGGATGAGGATTTCAAGTCTGTTTATCTCGACCATGCCGGCGACGGCCCGGCGATGGTGCTGGACGGAAGGGTGGCGGCGCTATGGGGCGCGGGCATCGGCTGGCCCGGATTCACGACGCTTGCGGCTAGCCCGGCAGGCGCCCGCTTCATCGCGCCGGGCGCGGACGAGATCGCGCGGGTCATTGCCAAGCACCCGTTTCTCAAGCCCATGACCGTGCCTGCGGGCAGCTATCCCAACCAGAATGCACCGATCAATTCGATCGGGTCGTGGAGTTTCGTGTTGACCCGCGCCGATCTTGCCGACGATGTCGCCTATCGCCTGGCGCGCACGCTGAATGGCGCCGAGGCAACTCTGTGCAAGAAACTGGGGCAGGCCTGCGAAACCACCGCGGCCAACACGCTTGCCGCGGCGCCGAATGTGGCGCTGATCCATCCCGGCGTGATGAAATATTTTCGTGAGATCGGCGTAGTGAAGTGACCGGCCGTTCGCGCAGGGACTCTCGACGCCGTCATTGCGAGGAGCCCTTGCGACGAAGCAATCCAATGTATCTCTTCATGAATCTGGATTGCTTCGCTGGCGCTCGCAATGACGCCGGCGCAGGTCGTCAAGATCGGTGCGTCCACAAACGACTGACGTTCACTTCTTCACCAGCGGACATGCCGGATCGGGAGGACCAAAGGCGTCTTCGCCCGAAATCCTCGCCAGCACCTGGTAATAGTCCCAGGGATATCTGGACTCCTGCGGCTTCTTGACCTGCACCAGCATCAGGTCGTGAACCATCAGATTGTCGTCGCGCAAGCGCCCGTTGCGCGCGAAGAAATCCTCGATCGGTTTCTCGCGCATCCTGGCTGCAACGGTGAGCGGATCGTCGGTCCCGCTCTCCTTGACCGCGTTCAGATAGTTGATCACCGACGAATAGACGCCGGCCTGCCACATCGTCGGCATCTTCTTCATTTTGGCGAAATAGCGTTTCGACCACTCGCGCGTTTTTTCGTCCATGTCCCAGTAGAACGAGGTCGTCAGCAGCAAGCCCTGAGCGGCTTGCAGGCCGAGTGCGTCGATGTCGGTGATGAGCACGAGCAGGCCGGCCATTTGCTGGCCGCCCTTGAGCAGGCCGAACTCGCCGGCGGTCTTGATCTCGTTCATGTTGTTGGGAGGCCCGGCCGCGATGCCGACGATCCTGGCCTTGGAGGCCTGCGCCTGCAGGATGAACGACGACACGTCAGGCGTGGCGAAGGGCAGGCGAACCGAGCCCAGCACCGTGCCGCCGTTCTTGACGATCACGCCCGAGGCATCCTTTTCCAGCGCGTGTCCAAACGCGTAATCGTCGGTGAGAAAGAACCAGCTATCGCCGCCGCGCTTGACCACTTCCCTTGCCGTGCCGACCGCCAGCGCGCGGGTGTCGAACACCCATTGAATGGCATAGGGTGAGCAGAATTTGCCGTGGAAGTCGGCGGTTCCCGTCGAGTGTGTGATGAAGAGCCGCTTCTTCTCGTTGGCAATATTCTGTACCGCAAGGCCAACCGCCGACACCGGCACGTCCACGATCAAATCGACCTGCTCGGTGTCATACCAGCGCCGCGCGATGGCACTGCCGATATCGGGCTTGTCCTGATGGTCGCCGACGATCAGGCGGATCGGTTTGCCCAGGACCTGGCCGCCGAAATCATCTACCGCCATCTGGGCTGATGTCACCGAGCCCGGGCCGGTGGCGGTCGCGGCGGGCCCATTCATGTCGGTGAGAACGCCGATATTGACCACGTCGTCGGAAATTTGAGCGCGCACCGGAGCAGCCATCATGAGCGCCGCGCTCAGGAGGCCGGCTACGGTCATTGTTCTTACGAACATCTCGTCTCTCCCAGTTCCATCCGCGCAATTGACTGTATATTTCGCCTTCAATTCAGTACATAGGCCAGTCATGGCTCCCAACCAGCGCCTGCCGGCCTCGCTTGCTCCCCTGGACGCTGCGCTCGCAGCGCTCTTGCAGCGCCTCAGGCCGGTCGCGCCAGCAGAGCTTGCGCTCGCAGATGCGCTGGGCTGCGTCGCTGCGCAAATGTCGCCGCTGCCATTGCTGCCGTCGCGCGACGTCGCGGCAGGCGATGGCTGGGCATTGCGTTCCAGCGACCTCGTGGGCGCATCGTCCTATTCGCCGGTTCTGCTGGCGGCGCCGCCGGTTTGGGCCGAGGCCGGCGACCCAATGCCGGATGACTGCGACTGCGTCGTGGATGAAGATTCGGTCGATCGATCCGGCCCGATCTGCCAGGTGCTCAATGAGGCGACCCCGGGGCAGGGCGTTCGTCGTGCCGGTCGGGATCTTCCCGCGGCGACCTTCGTGCCCGTCGCAGGCCGTGTCGTCACCCCGCGCGATCTGTTGATCGCGCGAAGTGCGCGTCTGCAGCGCTTGGCCGTGCGCCGCCCGCGCCTGCGTATTGTCAACATTCCGGCCGGCGAACGCGTCACGGGCGAACTGATTTCGGAAAGCGCGCGGGCGGCAGGCACCGAATTCGTGCTCATCGACGCCGAGGGCCGCGACGCAGCGTCGATCGCCAAGGCGCTCGACGCCAGTGCCTGCGATCTCCTGGTGACGATCGGAGGCACCGGAATCGGCCGCACCGATGCAACGGCTTCAGCGCTGGCGAAATGCGGTGAAATCCTTGCCCACGGTCTGGCGCTGCAGCCCGGGCGTACATCCGCGGTTGGAACGATTGGAGCCGTTCCGGTAATCGCATTGCCAGGCGCGCCAGACCAGGCTCTCGCGGCATGGTGGACGCTTGTGCTTGCGGTACTTGATCGATTGGCCGGACGAGGGTCACGTGCGAGGCAAAGTCTCGCGCTATCGCGCAAGATCGCCTCGCAGGGTGGTCTTGCGGAAATCGCCCTGCTGGCGAGAGCAGATGAAGAGTGGATGCCGCTTGCGGTGGGCGATCTCTCGCTTTCCGCTATCGGACGCGCCGATGCCTGGATAGCAGTGCCTGGCGGATCGGAAGGATTTGCGGCAGGTACGCTGGTCGATGCCTATATATTGCAGGACTGACGATATGGGTTCCGATATGCGCTCGCAGAAGGGCCGTGATGCTTCCGATCAGGAACAATTCCTGACCATCCTGTCGCGAGAGGACGCGGTGGCGCGTTTTGAAGCCGCCCTGTTTCCGCGTGCGATCGCGACCGAAGATCGCCCGCTGGCGCAGTCGCTTGGCCTTCCGCTCGCGCGCGATATCGTGGCCGAGATCGACGTGCCGCCTTTCGATCGGTCCAACGTCGACGGTTTTGCGGTTCGCTCCGCCGATCTCGCCGCGGCTTCCGAAGCCACACCGGTTCGCCTCGTACTCAACGACGAAGTCATCGCCTGCGGCACCGCACCGGCGAGGCCTGTGCTTACGGGCACCGCAACTTCGATCGCGACCGGCGGGCCGCTGCCGCGTGGCGCCGACGCCATCGTCATGGTCGAATTCACCCAGCCGGCCGGCGCCAAGGCGATCGCGATCCGCCGCGCCGCCTCGCCCGGCCAATTCGTGTCATATGCGGGTTCCGACATCGCGCGCGGCGAGGCGGTATTGCGCGCCGGCACCGTGATCGGTTCGCGCGAGATCGGGATGTGCGCAGCCAGTGGAATCGCGAAGCTGTCTGTCGTACGCCGGCCGCGCGTTGCGGTGATTTCCACCGGCGACGAACTTGTGCAGCCCGGGCAACCGCTTCGCCCGGCCGCGATCTACGACACCAACGGCGCAATTGTCAGCGCCGCGATCAATGAGAACGGCGGCGAGGCGAAGTTCTTCGGGGCGATTGCCGACGATGAGGCGGAACTCGAGGCTGCGATGCGCGGCGCGCTCGAGTCTTCCGACATGCTGGTTTTGTCCGGCGGCACCTCCAAGGGAGCCGGCGACGTCTCCCACCGTATCATCTCGCGGCTCGGCAAGCCCGGCATCATCGCGCATGGCGTCGCGCTCAAGCCCGGCAAGCCGCTTTGTCTTGCGGTATGCGACGGCAAGCCCGTCGTGATTCTTCCGGGCTTCCCGACGTCGGCGATGTTCACCTTCCACGACATGATCGTGCCGGTGCTGCGGCGGATGGCGGGCCTGCCGCCGCGCACGGATGCGAAAGTTGTGGCCACGGTCCCGGTGCGAATAGTCTCCGAACTCGGCCGCACCGAATTCGTCATGGTGTCGCTGGTCGAAGGCGCCGGCGGCCTGATCGCCTACCCTTCCGGGAAGGGAAGCGGCGCGATCACATCGTTCGCGCAGGCCGATGGCTTTCTGAAGATCGACGCGCTGGCCGACCAGATGCCCGCAGGGACACAAACCGAGGTCACGCTGTTCACGCCGCATGTGCGGGTGCCCGATCTCGTGATCGTCGGTAGCCATTGCACGGGGCTCGATCTCGTCACCGCGCCGCTGGCGCGCGCGGGCCTCCTCGTGCGCTCGATCGCGGTAGGCAGCCTCGGTGGCCTGGCCGCGGCCAAGCGGGGCGAATGCGACCTGGCGCCGATCCATCTGTTCGACGAGAAATCCGAAACCTACAACATCCCGTTCCTCGGCGAAGGCCTCGAGCTGGTGCCGGGCTGGCGGCGGATGCAGGGCATCGTGTTTCGAAGGGGCGATACGCGGTTCGAGGGATTGAGCGCGGAAGGGGCGGTGCGCGCCGCGCTCGCCGATCCCACCTGCATCATGGTCAACCGCAATCAGGGCGCGGGCACCCGTATCCTGATCGACCGGCTGCTCGGCGGGGCGCGGCCCGACGGCTACTGGAACCAGCCGCGCTCCCACAATGCGGTCGCAGCCGCGATTGCGCAGTACCGTGCCGATTGGGGCATGACGATCGCGCCGGTCGCTTATGCCGCGGGGCTGGGCTTCATTCCGCTTGCCGAGGAGCATTATGATTTCGCGCTGGTCGCCGCGCGAAAGCAGCGTCCCGCGGTGCAGGCGTTCCTCGATGCGCTGTCTTCAGACGAGAGCCGGGTGGCGCTGGAGCGGGCGGGTTTCACCAAGGCATAGTCGGCGCGCAAAGAAATGACGAAGCCTCTCAGAATCGCGATCGTCGGTGCCGGCATGGGCGGGCTTGCGGCAGCCGCCGCGCTGCGGCGGGTGGGCATCGAGATCGCCGTGTACGAGCAGGCGGCGCAGTTTGCCAGGATCGGGGCCGGCATCCAGATCGGATGCAACGCCATGAAGGTTCTGCGCGAGCTCGGGCTGGAGCAACGCTTGCGCGCACAGTCGTTCTATCCGCGTTCCTGGAACAACAGGGATTGGCGGACGGGCGAAGTCAAATTCGACATGATTTTCGGCGAAAGTGCCGAGCGTAAATTCGGCGCACCTTACCTGCTGGCTCATCGCGGCGACCTGCACGCCGCGCTCGCCAGCGCCGTGCCGAGCGAATGTGTCAGGCTCGGCCACAAACTGGTCGGGCTGGATGAAACTGGCGACGGCGTGCGGCTGAGCTTTGCCAATGGAGTAACCAGCGATGCCGATGCGCTCATCGGCGCCGATGGCGTTCATTCGCTGGTGAGGGAACTGTTGTTCGGCGCCTCACCGGTGAATTTCACCGGGCGCATCGCCTATCGGACGACCTATCCGGCTGCCCTACTGGACGGACAGGGGATCGACGACTGCACCAAATGGTGGGGCGAGGACCGCCACATCGTGATCTACTACGTCAAGCCGGACCGCAGCGAAGTCTACTTCGTCACCAGCCAGCCGGAGCCGGATTTCACGATCGAATCCTGGTCGGCGAAGGGCGATGTCAGGGAATTGCGAGCGGCGTTCGAAGGCTTCCATTCCCAGGTGACGAAGGTGCTCGCAGCCTGCCCGGACGTGCACAAATGGGCGATCGTCGATCGCCATGCGCTCAAGCGCTGGGCCGATCGAAACGTGACGCTGCTCGGCGATGCCTGCCATCCGATGACGCCCTACATGGCGCAAGGCGCGGCGATGGCGATCGAAGACGCGGCCGTGCTCTCGCGTTGCCTCGACGGCGTGGAACGCGACGGTGTCGCTGACGCGTTTCGAAGATTCGAGGCGACGCGGCGGGAGCGCACCGCGCGCGTTCAGCAGACGTTGCGAACCAATACCTGGCTGAAGGAAAGGACCGATACCGACTGGGTCTATGCCTACGACGCCTGGACCGTGCCGCTGGCGGGATAGGAAATGGGCGGGATTTCGGACACGAATTCTCCGCGAGTCGTCCCCGCGAAAGCGGGACCCATAACCGCCGGGCCAATATTGTCAAGCCCCGCAGCGGCCCCAGTCTTCTCGAATAAGCACGCCCGTGGTTATGGGTCCCGGCTCGCGGCTTGCTTCACTCGCTTGGCCGGGACGACGAGGAGGCCGCTAACCTCCATCCAATTCCGCCAGCCGTTCGGCTTGCGCGAGATCATCAGCGGTGTTTGCATTGAAGAACGGATCGAGCGGCAGGTGTGGCCATGTCACGGTCGCGAGCGCGTAGCGCGCGGTCCAGCGATCGATCTTGCGGATGTCTTCCACCACCAGCGCGTGGCGAAGCTCCTCGCGCAGGGCCACGCTCCACAGGCCGATCACGGGATGCGACTGACCGGCGGAGGCGGCGACCGCGAGCTGCGCGTTCTGTTCGATGCGTCCGCGGTGCAGGCGCGCGACGAGATCGCGCGGCAGAAATGGACAATCCGCCGCAGCACTCAGCACCCAGCCGGCATCGGGCCGGTTCGCAGCCGCCCAGTCGAGGCCTGCGAGAATTCCGGCGAGCGGACCCGGGAAATCCGCCACAGAATCCGCAATCACCGGCAAGCCGAAACCGGCAAATCGCGTCGGATCTCCGTTGGCATTGAGAATGAGCCCGTCGCATTGCGGCCTGAGCCGTGCGACGACCCGCTCGAGAATCGTGCGGCCGCCGATCTCGCGCATCGGCTTGTCGCCGCCGCCCATCCGCCGCGCCAGGCCGCCGGCCAGCAAAATGCCGGGGGTTGCGGCTGCGGAAAATTCAGTCGTCACGCTCGGCGCCCTTGCGCTTGTGCCGCGCAGATTCTTCTTCGACGTAAGCCGGATTCTGGTCGTAGACGATGCGCTCCTCGCCGGACAACGCGATGAACCGCTTTCCCCGCGCGCGGCCGATCAGCGTCAGTCCGGTCTGCCGTGCCAGATCGACGCCCCAGGCCGTGAAGCCGGAACGCGAGACGAGAATCGGAATTCCCATCCGCACCGTCTTGATGACCATTTCGGACGTCAGCCGGCCGGTGGTGTAGAGGATCTTGTCGGCGGGGTCGACGCCGTGGCGATAGATCCACCCGGCAATCTTGTCGACCGCATTGTGACGGCCGACGTCCTCGGTGTAGCAGACGGGCGTGCCCTCCTTGCAAAGCACGCAGCCGTGGATGGCACCGGCTTCGAGATAGAGCGAGGGCATGGTGTTGATGGCGTGGGTGAGCTGGTAGAGCCAGGACGTACGCAGCTCTGCGCCGGGCAGCACAACGCTTTCCACGGCCTCCATCAGATCGCCAAACGCAGTGCCTTGCGCACAGCCCGAGGTCTGCGTGCGCTTCTTCAATTTCTGTTCGAAATTGGTGTTGTGCTCGGTGCGAACCACCACGACCTGCAAGTCGTCGTGATACTCGACCTCGGTGACGACGTTGTCATATTTGAGCATGTTCTGATTGAGCAGGTATCCCAGCGCCAGATACTCCGGATAGTCGCCGATCGTCATCATGGTGACGATTTCCTGCGCGTTCAGGTAAAGCGTCAAGGGCCGCTCCACCGGCACATTGATCGCGGTGGCGGCGCCGCTCTGGTCGGTCCCCGTCACGCGTTCGGTCAGCCGCGGATCATGCGGATTTGGCAGGATCAGCGGGAGCGGGGTTTTCTCGATCTTCATCATGAATGCAGCATAGCATGACAAGGCCTCGAGACCGATATAAGGCTTTCCGTAGGGGTTTAAACGGGCCAGTCCCGTCATTGCGAGGAGCGTGAGCCCCGACGCGATCCAGCCTTTTACCAAGGCCTGCAAACCGCTGGTTCCGGAGAATGCGATGAAGGTGATAGGGCTGGCAGGATGGAGCGGGGCGGGAAAGACCACGCTCTTGGCGCGGGTCATTCCGTATCTTCGCCAGCAAGGGCTTCGCGTTTCCGTCATCAAGCACGCCCACCACAGCTTTGACGTCGACGTGCCGGGCAAGGATTCCTGGGTGCACCGGCAGGCGGGCGCCGAGGAGGTGCTGGTATCCTCGGCCAGCCGTTGGGCGTTGATGCATGAGCTGCGCGGCATGCCGGAGCCGCGGCTGCCGCAATTGCTCAGGAGATTGTCGGACGTCGACCTGGTCGTGGTCGAGGGGTTCAAGTCGGAACCGCACCGCAAGATCGAGGTCTATCGCAAGGCCAACGGCAAGACGCCGCTATTTCCCGACGATCCCGCTATTGCCGCCATCGCAACGGACACGGCCGTTGACACCACGCTGCCGGTCGCCCATCTCGATGATATCCCGGCGGTCGCTGCTTTGATGCGAAAATACGCAATCTCGCTGGAAGAGGTGCTGGCGGCAAGCGTCAGCGAAGCTTGAAGAAGTAGCATGGCGCAATTGTCCGACGATTGCTTTGCCTTCGGCGGCCCGATGATGTCGGTCGATGAAGCGGTCGCGATCATCGCTGCGCGCGTGAGCGCGGTCGACGAAACCGAGATCGTGCCACTTGAAAGAGCCGATGGTCGCATCCTGGCCGGCGCTGTTTCGGCTTCGTTGGCGCTGCCGCCCTTTACCAATTCCGCCGTCGACGGCTATGCGGTGCGCAGCGACGACATTCCGAAGCGGAAGGAGACGGCGTTTGCCGTCTCAGGTCGCATTCAGGCCGGTGCCGCTGCCAAAACGCCGGTCAAGCCCGGAGAGGCCCTTCGAATCTTCACCGGCGCTCCCATGCCCGAAGGCGCGAGCACCGTGTTCATGCAGGAGGACGTGCGCCTGGATGAGGCCGGCAAGGTCATTCTCCCACCGGGTCTGCGGCCCGGCGCGAATGTGCGCCCCGTGGGTGAAGACGTTGCGTTGGGAAGTGCTGCGCTGGAACGGGGTCAAAGGTTGCGTCCGCAAGACGTCGCGCTGATGGCCGCTTTTGGCCTGACGCAGGTCGAAGTGCGCCGGCGAATCAGGGTTGCGGTGTTCTCGACAGGCGATGAACTGGTCTCGCCCGGAGAGGTGCGCAAACCGGCGCAGTTATTCGATTCCAACCGCTTCATGCTGATGGCCATGCTGAAAAGGCTTGGCTGCGAGGTCAGCGATCTCGGCATTCTGCGCGACGATCGTGCCGCGCTGGCGCAAGGCCTGAAGCAAGTGAGCGGCAATCACGATCTTGTTCTGACCACCGGCGGCGTCTCGACCGGCGAAGAGGATCACGTCAAGGCCGCCGTCGAGGCGGTCGGCAAACTCGTGCTCTGGCGAATGGCGATCAAACCGGGGCGTCCGGTCGCCATGGGCATCATCGGCGGCACGCCTTTGATCGGCTTGCCGGGAAATCCGGTGGCGAGCTTTGTCACTTTCGTCCATGTGGTACGACCGACCGTGCTGGCGCTGTCGGGCGCGAGGCCCGAGCCTCTGATGCCGTTGCCGGTCCACGCGGCATTCAGCTACAGGAAGAAGGTCGGCCGCCGTGAGTATGTACGGGTCAATTTGCGCAAGGCGGATGATGACAGGCTCGAGGCGGTCAAGTTTCCGCGCGAGGGGGCAGGTCTGCTGTCGTCGCTCGTCGATACCGACGGGCTGGTCGAGCTCGGCGAAGAGATCACGCAGGTGGCAGCAGGGCAGCTGGTCGGATTTCTCGGCTATGCTAGTCTGTTGTGAGCGGAGTCTGCGGCCTCATTGTCCGTTGACGATCCAAAATCGTTACGCCGTGGATGGTTCATGACCCCAACAAAGCTCGACCTCACCGGTCTCAAATGTCCGCTGCCGGCGCTGAAGACGCGCAAGGCGCTGAAGGCGCTGTCGCCGGGCGACATCCTCGAGGTGCATTGCACCGATCCGTTGTCGGCCATCGATATCCCGGCCCTGATCCAGGAAACCGGCGACAAGGTCGAGATCGCCGAGCGCGGCGGAGAGCGAATAGTATTTTTGATCGAGAAAGCCGGGCCGCCTGCCGAGGGTGAATGCCTTCGATGACCATGGCAAACCGGGATGATTTTCGTTGAG
Organism: uncultured Alphaproteobacteria bacterium; assembly: GCA_963721935.1. GTDB lineage: Bacteria > Pseudomonadota > Alphaproteobacteria > Rhizobiales > Xanthobacteraceae > Bradyrhizobium. Next base: position 201,778 of record CAVRMY010000006.1, on the reverse strand, counting down.
GTTCGCCCCTTTGTTGCCGATACTGGTGAGCTCGTGAAATTCCGGCTTGCGAACACGCAATTGCGAGCTAGGATCGGATCAAACTAGGGGATGGGGTTCCCCCGATAACCGCCGCGAGGCTGATGACTCCTGCCAGGCGCTTTTGCGTCGGTGGGAGCATGGTCGTGTTCCTCCCACATGAAGCACCTGGTTCGGTCAGCCTGCCCCAAGCGGCAAGCGCGTGAGGTGAGCGTGTCGTTGTTGGCTGGTTGACCCAAGGAAAGGATGGTTCCTGCGTCATGAGCGGATTTGTCAGTGTCATTCTGGGAAGCATGTTCGGAGGCATGGCGCGGTATTTCATTTCCGGTTTCGTGGCCAGGCGTGTCGGCGAGACATTTCCGTGGGGCACGTTGTTCATCAACGTCAGCGGTGCCTTCGTGATCGGCATTTTCGGCGCGCTGGCTCTCGACGATGCTTCCATATTCGCAGAGCCGGACCCGTGGCTGTTTGCGGTGACGGGATTCCTCGGCTGCTACACGACAGTCTCCTCGTTCAGCCTGCAGTCGCTGGCGCTGGCAAGAGACGGCCAACGCACTCGCGCAGCCGGCTACGTCGGATTTTCCGTGGCGCTGTGCCTTGGGGCCGTTGCCCTCGGCTTTGCGCTGGCCGGTCTTTTCAAATGATACGGAATGCTCGCCAATGACAGGCAGCGCCAAGTCGAGCAACTGGAACGCCGCGATCCTCTATGCCTGTGTTGCGGCGGGCGGCGTGATTGGCAGCGTTGCGCGTTATCTGGCTTCGCTGCTGATCCCGACGATTGCCGGCTTTCCGCTGCCAACGCTGTTCGTGAACGTCACGGGCTCGTTCATTATCGGGTTCTACAGCACGATCACCGGCCCCGACGGACGGGTGTTTGCAAGCACGCGGCAGCGCCAGTTCGTGATGACCGGAATTTGCGGCGGCTACACGACCTTCTCGGCCTTCAGCCTGGAAAGTTTCAGGTTGCTGCACGGCGGCATGACGGCAACCGCCTTGTTGAATATCTCGGTGTCGGTCGTGACCTGGCTGGTGGCCGTCTGGCTCGGGCACGTACTGGCGAGCCGCCTTAACCGGTTGAAAGGGAGCTGAGCATGCAAATACCCAAACAGGCTCTTTTGCTGCGGATCTTCATCGGCGAAGACGACAAGTTCGACGGATCGCCGTTGTACGAGGCGATCGTGCTGAGGGCGCGCGAGATGCACCTTGCCGGCGCGACCGTTCTGCGCGGCCCGATGGGCTTTGGTGCATCCAGTCGGCTGCATACCGCGAAGATCCTGCGTCTCTCGGAAGACCTGCCGCTGGTGATCGAGATCGTCGACAGCGAGGAAAAGATCGACGATTTCCTGCCTGTGCTTGACAGGATGATGTCGAGCGGCCTCGTCACGCTCGAGAAGGTCCAGGTGCTGCAATATGGCTCGAAGAGGCCCGCCTGAAGCTCGCAAAAATTTGCTTCGGGCTTGTCATCGGCTGCGACCGCGCTAAGATCGCCATGGAATGGGGATGGAGTCCCCCGAAACCGCCGTTCCGGCTGATGACTCCTGCCAACGCGCCGATGCGCGAGCAGGAGTATTTTTATGATTATTCGTCAAGCCTCCCCTTTTCCTGAGAATGCCGCTTTTTTGGGGGAAGTGTCATGACAAGTGTCTGGGCACTTGCGGCGTTGTGGCTCGGGCTTGCCTTGGTCGCGAGCCTACTGTCGATATGGCTGAGGATTTCGACGGCGCTCTCCGAGATCGTCGTCGGGACGATCGCCCAGCTTATCATCGGTGCGATGCTCGGCCAGGCGGTGCTCGGCACCGATGAGTCCTGGGTAAAGTTTCTGTCGGGAATCGGCGCGATCGTGCTGACCTTTCTCGCAGGCGCCGAGCTCGATCCGCTTGTCTTCAAGCTGAAATGGCGGGAAGCGGCTGCGGTGGGGCTTGCGAGTTTCCTGTGCCCGTTTCTGGGCTGCGCTGCAGCCGCCTACTACCTCCTCGGCTGGGAGGCGATGCCGAGTTGGCTTGCCGGCGTCGCCATGTCGACGACATCCGTCGCTGTCGTCTACGCAGTCATGCTGGAGTTCGGTTTCAATCGCACCGAATACGGCAAGACGGTGCTGGCAGCGTGTTTTGTCACCGATCTCGGCACGGTCGTGGCGCTCGGGCTGATCTTTGCGCCGTTCACGCTCAAGACCGTCATCTTCCTGATGGTCGGGATCGCGGTGTTTTTGATTTTGCCGTGGATCACGCCGCGTTTTTTCAAGCTTTACGGCAATCGTCCTTCCGAGCTCGAAACCAAATTCCTCCTGCTCTGCCTCCTCGGAATGGGCGCGCTCGCCGGATGGGCGGACAGCGAGGCCGTGCTTCCCGCCTACCTGATCGGGATGGTGCTGGCAGGCACCGTCGGAAAGGATCATGCGCTGGTCCGACGGCTGCGAACGCTGACCTTCGGCCTGCTGACGCCATTCTACTTCATACGAGCGGGATCGTTCGTGTCGATTCCGTCGTTGATCGCGGCGCCTGCGGCCTTCCTGTTTTTTCTCGTTGTCAAGATCGCTACCAAGATCGCGGGCGTCTATCCCGTCACGAAATTCTTTGCAGCACCGGACAGGGAGGCGATGTACACGACGCTTCTGATGTCGACCGGCCTGACCTTCGGCACGATCTCATCGTTGTTCGGTCTCTCCCATGGCATCATCAATCAGGCGCAATATTCCGCTCTCGTTGCAGCGGTCATCGGCAGCGCCGTGATCCCGACGCTGATCGCGAATGCTTTCTATCTGCCGCGCCATTTGCTGCCGAAACGCAACGCTGAACAGAGCGAGGAGCGGACGGCTGCGCAAATTGTCCCGGACCAGGCTGAGTGAGGGGAGGGCCTCGGCGATGTTCAAGACGGTACTGCATGCCAACGATGGATCGGAGCCAGCGCTCAGAGCTCTGATGTTGGCCATCGAAATCGCAAGACAGAACACCGCAGCACTGCATCTCGTCTGCGTCGAGGAGATTCCGCCGATGCCCGAATATCTCGAAGAGATCAGGGAAGCGAAGGGAACGGCCGCGCGCCGGTTTCACAGCGTGACGGAGCGTGCGCGCAGCCTCGCGAAGGCCGCAGACCTTGATCTGCAAGTGCATATACTCAGCGGCCACCCCGTGCGGATAATTGTCGAGCTGGCGTCGAGCATTGGCGCCGATCTGACGGTGATCGGCGCAACCGGTCACTCGGCGCTCTATGAGCGGCTGATCGGCAGCCGCGCCGATCGCATCGTCCAACTGTCTTCGTGCCCGGTCTTGGTCGTCAAATGATGTTTCGGCAGGAGAAGGCCCGGTCTTGCCGACTGATTTGCCGGTCGTCGGGCAAATCGCCAGGTTGCCTTTGATCGTTTTCTGGCCTCGCCTCCCCTTGTCGACCTGCTGCGAGTCCGAAATCCGCGTGCGCGTAAAAGCCAGATTTTGTAGCCATATCAACGTGATTTGGCCTGTCCAGATCGCGACGCAAAAATAAATCGCTTATGCTCCCGGTGGAAACAGTGGCTATTTCGCGCCGTCCCGCCTCGGCAAGAGGGGCGTATGCGCAATCGTCACGAAACGTGGGGCGGGATGCAATGGACGCGGCTGGTGTCATCGGACGAACGATGCCGGACGCGGACGGTCAAGGCGCGTGGTCCTGATGTCTCGACGCTGGCATCAAGTTCTCGGGAAGCAAGCTTCTTGGGAATGACGGTGGCAAGAAAGCCCGATCGCCGGGGAGAGTGCGCAGTAAGCTGTTAAAACCGTTGCGCGGGGAATGCCGGGTGAAACCGGTGTGACCGTGGTGACTACGCTCGTATGCTCATTTTGTTTTGCATGCGAGGCTGCGGGCGCATCGAGCGCCCGGCATTCCCTGCGCCCTCCGATCTCCGAGGGCGTCCATCATCCCATTGAGCTCGGGCAAAACGTGCCGCGAGGCCGCGGTCGCTTGGGCGCTTTCGCGCGATCCCTTGGGCGCCTTCGATTGTGTTCGTGATCAAAAATGCAAATGCCTTGATCAGGAATTCCGATGCCCCGCCGCCCAGGTTCAAACCAAACGAGACAGTTGGACGCATCCCCTGGGCCGTTGGGACCGCATACAACAACGCCTCACGCTACCTTTTTCCTATCGACACAGGCGCAGCCTTCTGCCCCAATTCCAGCGGGAAGTCGGCGCGTCCCGGGCCGGGATAGCGTGTTCCGCGCGAGCGCGCCGTTGTGGGCATAAAGGTACGCAATAAGGGTTAGATTCCTGATGCGTGTTCATTTTAACCCATTAGGAAATTGTGCGGAGCAGCAATGCTGGTCGGCTCGCGGCCTTTGAATTTAGAATGTAGGAAATCGCGAACAGCAGAAATGCCTGGCAGGGGCGGCTGTAGGGGAGGAATAGATGACGACAATTAGCAGCGCGGGAACCATGTCCGGCGTCGGGTCAGGAATTTTCGATCGCGCGCATACGGTCGCAAAGCCCGGCTTCAATCGCTGGCTGGTGCCGCCGGCGGCCCTTTGCATTCATCTGTGCATCGGCATGGCTTACGGGTTTTCCGTGTTCTGGCTGCCGCTGTCGCGCGCGATCGGCCTGACCGCGCCGAAGGCTTGCCCGGACATTACACTGGTGCAGGAGCTGTTCACCACCACCTGCGACTGGAAAGTCGCCAGCCTTGGCTGGATGTATACGCTGTTCTTCGTTGTGCTCGGCGTTTCGGCAGCCATCTGGGGCGGGTGGCTCGAACGCGCCGGTCCGCGCAAGGCCGGCGCGGTCGCAGCTTGTTGCTGGGGCGGCGGCCTGTTGTTGGGTGCGTTTGGCGTTTACGTCCATCAACTCTGGATCATGTGGCTCGGCGCTGGCGTGATCGGCGGCATTGGTCTCGGCCTCGGCTATATCTCGCCGGTGTCGACGCTGGTGAAATGGTTTCCCGACCGCCGCGGCATGGCCACCGGCATGGCCATCATGGGTTTCGGCGGCGGTGCCATGATCGGCGCCCCGCTCGCCAATCTGCTCATCAACTACTTCAAGACTCCGACCGATGTGGGAGTTTGGAAGACCTTTATCGTCATGGGCGTGATCTACTTCGTGTTCATGATGATCGGGGCCTTCGCCTATCGCGTGTCGCCGGGTGGCTGGCAGCCCGAGGGCTGGACACCGCCGAGCGAAAAGAAGTCGATGATCTCCGAGCACAACGTGCATCTCGACAACGCGCACAAGACGCCGCAGTTCTGGTTGATCTGGTGGGTGCTGACGCTCAACGTCTCCGCCGGCATTGGCGTGATCGGCATGGCGTCCCCAATGTTGCAGGAGATCTTCGCCGGCAAGCTGATAGGATTCCCCGATCTGAAATTCGGCCAGCTTTCGCCCGAGCAGAGAACGGCGATTGCGGCGATCGCCGCCGGATTTGCCGGACTGCTGTCGCTGTTCAACATCGGCGGACGCTTCTTCTGGGCGTCGTTGTCGGATTATATCGGCCGCAAGAACACTTATTATACGTTCTTCATTCTCGGTATTGCGCTTTACGCGCTGGCGCCGACCTTTGCAAATATGGGTGCAAAGGCGTTGTTCGTGCTCGGCTTCGGCATCATCCTGTCGATGTATGGCGGCGGCTTCGCCACCGTGCCGGCCTATCTCGCCGACATGTTCGGAACGCAATTCGTCGGCGCCATTCATGGTCGGCTTGCTGACGGCGTGGTCGACCGCGGGCATCATTGGGCCGGTGGTGGTGAATTATATCCGCGAGTTCCAGCTCGCCGCCGGCGTTCCCCGCGACAAGCTCTACGACAGCACCATGTACGTGCTGTGCGCGATGCTGGTCGCGGGCCTGATCTGCAATTACCTGATCAAGCCGGTCGATCCGAAGTGGCATATGAGCGAGGCCGAGGTCGCCAAACTGCAGGCCGCGAGTGCCAGCAAGGACTCGACGATCCAGCACGGCTCGTTCGGTATCGGCAAAGGGGGTCTCGACCTGAAAGCTGCGGCATTCTGGGCCTTTGTCGGCGTTCCGCTCGCCTGGGGTGTGTTGAAGACTCTGGAAAGCGCCTACAAGATTCTTTGATCGCCGTCTTACTGCGCGCGGGACGCCACCGATGGCATCCCGCGCAAATGCTTCTTGCAATGATTCAATCAAAGAAATTTTTCGAGGGGATTTCTATGCTTCGCACCATTGTTTGCTTCGTCGCTGTGCTGATTGTCGCAGGCAACGTGCATGGTGCGTCGGCCCAAAATGCGAGCCCGGCCCCTGCGACAACTGCCGCGCCCGCGCCCGCAGCTAAACCCTCTCGAATGAAGCTGACGGCCGAGAAGCTGAAGGAGATGAAGGCCAAGTGGCTGGCGAACAGACCGAAGCTGAGGGCCTGTCGCAAAGAGGTGAAGGCGAAGGGGCTGGTCGGTGACGAGCGCTGGTTCTATATCGAAGATTGCATGGAAAGAACCTGAAGCGCGATGAGATTTGGTTGAGTAGTCATCGCGCTTTAGCTCCCTGATTGTGCATGATCCTTTCGGAAAACCGCTGCACACTTTTTGCGGATCATGCTTTGAAGAGCCGGTTTACCGCCGGCGACTAACAAGGGGCATGACAGCGAGGGCTGCATGCCCCTTAAATGCTTTTGCCGGTTAGGCAATTTTGGCTTGGCATCTGGCATGCCAGAGACTAGAGTTGTGCAATATGGATGGCCGGGGCAGGAATGAGACGCTGAGATGAGTCATGACGTTCATAAGGTCCGCTCATTCGAACATCCGGGCGAGGGGCGCAAGCGGGCGAAAGCGACGCCCAAGGGACGCCAGGTAGACCTGACTGCCGCGCAGGAGATCGAAGTTCTGCTCGGCGACCGGCCGCGGCGGCGCGATCTGTTGATCGAATATCTGCATCTGATCCAGGACAAGTATCATCAGATATCGGCGGCCCACCTTGCTGCGCTCGCCGACGAGATGAGACTTTCCTTTGCGGAAGTCTTCGAGACCGCAACTTTCTACGCTCATTTCGATGTGGTGAAGGAAGGCGAGCCGAACATCCCTCCGCTGACCATCCGCGTCTGCGACTCCCTGACCTGCGCCATGATGGGCGCGGAAAAACTGCTGCATGAACTGCAAAGCACCGCTGGTCCCGGCATTCGCGTGGTCCGGGCGCCTTGCGTCGGCCGCTGCGACACTGCGCCCGCGGCCGAGGTAGGCCATCACTTTGTCGACCGCGCCAGCGTCGAAAGCGTGCTGGCAGCAGCCAAGAGCGGCGAAACCCATGCGCATCTGCCCGATTACGTTGCCTACGACACCTACGTAGCCGGCGGCGGCTACAAACTGCTCGATCGCCTGCGATCGGGTGAATTGAAAAAAGAGGATTTGCTCAAGGCGCTCGATGATGCCTCCTTGCGCGGCCTCGGCGGCGCCGGCTTTCCGACGGGACGCAAATGGCGGGCGGTGCTTGGCGAGCCCGGCCCTCGGCTGATGGCCGTCAATGGCGACGAGGGTGAGCCGGGAACCTTCAAGGACCGCTATTATCTCGAGACCGATCCGCATCGCTTTATCGAGGGCACGCTGATCGGCGCGCACGTCGTCGATGCAAGCGACGTCTACATCTACATGCGCGACGAATATCCGGCCTCGCGCGAAATTCTGACGCGCGAGATTGCGAAACTGCCGCCGGGCGGACCTCGGCTGCATTTGAGGCGGGGCGCCGGCGCCTATATCTGCGGCGAGGAATCCTCGCTTCTCGAAAGCATCGAGGGCAAGCGCGGATTGCCGCGGCACAAGCCGCCATATCCGTTCCAGGTCGGGCTGTTCGGGTTGCCGACGCTGATCAACAACATCGAAACGTTGTGGTGGGTACGTGACATCGTGGAGAAGGGTGCGGACTGGTGGAAGAGCCATGGCCGCAACCAACGCCATGGTCTGCGCAGCTATTCGGTGTCGGGACGGGTCAAGAATCCCGGCATGAAGCTTGCGCCGGCGGGCGTCACGGTGCGCGAATTGATCGACGAGTTCTGCGGCGGCATGGCGGAGGGCCACAAGTTCCACGCCTATCTGCCGGGTGGCGCATCCGGCGGCATCCTGCCGGCGTCGATGGACAATATCCCGCTCGATTTCGGCACGCTGGAAAAATACGGCTGCTTCATCGGTTCGGCCGCGGTCATCATCCTGTCCGATCAGGACAGCGTGAAGGGTGCGGCGCTGAACCTGATGCGCTTTTTCGAGGACGAGAGCTGCGGCCAGTGCACGCCCTGCCGCGTCGGCACGCAAAAGGCGGCGATCCTGATGGAAAGGCCGGTCTGGAACCGCGAATTGCTCGACGAGTTGAGCCAGGCGATGCGCGATGCTTCGATCTGCGGTCTCGGCCAGGCGGCCTCGAATCCACTGACTTCCGTGATTAAATACTTCCCAGACGAGTTCAAGGACGCTGCCGAATGACGAAAATCCAGTTCGAACTCGACGGCCAGCAAGTCGAAGCCATCAACGGCGAAACAATCTGGCAGGTTGCAAAACGCCAGGGCCGCGAAATTCCGCACCTTTGCTATTCGCCGCAGCCGGACTATCGGCCCGACGGCAACTGCCGCGCCTGCATGGTGGAAATCGAGGGCGAGCGTGTTCTGGCAGCCTCCTGCAAGCGCACGCCAAGCGTCGGCATGAAGGTGAAGTCGGCGAGCGATCGCGCGATCGCGGCGCAGAAAATGGTGATGGAACTCCTGGTCGCCGACCAGCCCGTGCGCGAGACCTCGCACGACCCGGATTCGAAGTTTTGGCATTGGGCCGAAAAATCCGGCGTAACCGAAAGTCGCTTCCCCGCCGCCGAGCGCTGGCAGGGCGATGCCAGCCATCCGGCGATGCGCGTCAATCTCGACGCCTGCATCCAGTGCGGCCTTTGCGTTCGGGCCTGCCGCGAGGTGCAGGTCAACGACGTCATCGGCATGGCCTACCGCAACCATGGTTCCAAGATCGTGTTCGATTTCGACGATCCGATGGGCGAATCGACCTGCGTCGCCTGCGGCGAGTGCGTGCAGGCCTGCCCGACAGGGGCGCTGATGCCGGCCGTAATGCTGGACGACAAGCAGAGGCGCGTCACCTATGCCGACCGGAAGGTCGACTCGCTCTGCCCCTATTGCGGGGTAGGTTGCCAGGTCACCTACCAGGTCAAGGACGAGAAGTTGATCTACGCGGAGGGGCGCGACGGCCCAGCCAATCACAACCGGCTCTGCGTCAAGGGACGTTTCGGCTTCGACTATATCCATCATCCCAATCGCCTGACCAGGCCGCTGGTGCGCCTGCCCAATGTCAAGAAGGATGCCAACGACCAGGTCGATCCGGCCAATCCGTTCACCCATTTTCGCGAGGCGTCGTGGGAGGAGGCGCTCGACATCGCGGCCAGGGGGCTGGTGAAAATCCGCGACGAGAAGGGCGTCAAGGCGCTCGCCGGGTTCGGCTCCGCCAAGGGATCGAACGAGGAAGCCTATCTGTTCCAGAAGCTGGTGCGCACCGGCTTCGGCTCCAACAACGTCGACCACTGCACGCGGCTGTGCCACGCATCCTCGGTCGCAGCTTTGTTCGAAGGCCTGGCCTCGGGCGCGGTGTCGGCGCCGTTTTCGGCCGCGATGGATGCCGAAGTGATCTGGGTGATCGGTGCCAATCCGACTGTCAATCATCCGGTCGCGGCGACCTTCATCAAGAACGCGGCCCAGCGCGGCGCCAAGCTGATCGTGATGGACCCGCGCAAGCAGTTGCTGTCGCGCCATGCCTACAAGCACCTGGCGTTCAAGCCCGGCAGCGACGTGGCGATGCTGAACGCGATGATCAACACGATCATCACCGAAGGTCTCACCGACGACCAGTATATCGCCGGCTATACCGAGGGTTTTGACGACCTGAAGGCCAAGATCAAGGAGTTCACGCCGGAAAGGATGGAACCGATCTGCGGCATTCCGGCGGAGACCTTGCGCGAAGTGGCGCGGATGTATGCCCGCGCCAAGGCCTCGATCATCTTCTGGGGCATGGGCATCAGCCAGCATGTGCACGGCACCGACAACGCGCGCTGCCTGATCGCGCTCGCGCTGATCACCGGTCAAGTCGGCCGCCCTGGCACCGGTTTGCATCCGCTGCGCGGACAGAACAACGTGCAGGGCGCCTCCGACGCGGGCCTGATCCCGATGTTCCTGCCGGATTATCAGCCGGTCGGGCGCACCGACCTGCGCGAGCCCTTCGAAAAGCTCTGGCATCAGGAGCTCGATCCGGTTCGCGGCCTCACCGTGGTCGAGATCATGAACGCGATCCACGCCGGCGAGATCACGGGCATGTATATCGAGGGCGAGAATCCGGCGATGTCGGATCCCGACCTCCAGCATGCGCGCGAGGCGCTTGCAAAACTCGAACATCTGGTGGTGCAGGACCTGTTCGTCACCGAGACCGCATTCCATGCCGACGTCATCCTGCCGGCATCGGCGTTCGCCGAGAAGTCGGGAACTTTCACCAATACCGATCGGCGCGTGCAGCTCGCGCGCGAGGTGATCAGGCCGCCTGGCGAGGCGCGGCAGGACCTCTGGATCATCCAGGAGATCGCCAAACGGATGGGCCTGCCGTGGAACTATGCGGGTCCGGCGGATGTCTTCACCGAGATGACGCAGGTGATGCCTTCGTTGGCCAACATCACCTGGGAGCGGCTTGTGCGCGAGGGGGCGGTGACCTATCCGGTCGACGACCCGGACAAGCCCGGCAACGAAATCATCTTCACCACGGGTTTCCCGACCGAAAGCGGCCGCGGCAAGATCGTGCCGGCCAAGGTCATACCGCCGGACGAATTGCCCGATGCGGAATATCCGATGGTGCTGTCCACCGGACGCGTGCTCGAACATTGGCATACCGGATCGATGACGCGGCGCTCGCATGTGCTCGACGAGATTGAGCCTGAGGCTGTGGCGTTCATGTCGCCAAAGGACATGCGGCGGATGAAATTGCAACCCGGCGATTTCATCCGGCTGGAAACGCGGCGCGGCGCGGTCGAGATCAAGGTGCGATCCGATCGCGATGTGCCGGAGAACATGGTGTTCATGCCGTTCTGTTACGCGGAGGCGGCGGCCAACCTGTTGACCAACCCGGCGCTCGATCCGTTCGGCAAGATTCCCGAATTCAAGTTTTGCGCGGTCAGGGCCGAACGCATTGAAATGCGCACCGCGGCGGAGTGACGCAAGACTGCGGAATTCGGCGAGGAACTTGCAGCATATGACGGCGCTTCAGCTTGCGCTCGACGGCGTCTGCGAACTTGCGCCCGACAAGTATCGCAAATCGCATCAGCGGCGTGAAGTAGGGGACCAGCCGGATCGACGATCTCATGGGAGCCGCATAAGGCCCGATCGGCAGGGTTAGTTGGAATGGTCGAACCCGCCGATAAGGCTGCACAGCGCCGCGTAAGCCATCGTTTCATCCCAGTGATTGAGGACGCCTGCGAGCGGTTCTTCACGTTCGAGGGTGGCCAGCACCGCACTCAGAATCGAAGACATCCAGAGCAGGACGGTCAGGCTCCGGCCAAAGCCGATGCTGCCGAATGCGGCGAAAATGACCAGGATGGACAGCCGCAAGCAAAAGCGGGCGATCACGTGAATCGATCGCTGGACCGATTTCGCCTCGCGCGTCAAATTCAGGTTCGGAAGCTCGGCCAAAAATCACCTGTAGTCTGGTTTGATCCGGTAATGGCGACGGCCGTAAACGCCGACCGTCGTGCGCAATGTGGTCAAAGCGACATTTGAATGCGAGGCAGGAGGGCGGTCAGAAAAATATGGATCTCATAAAGATTGGCGAACCACTCGCTGCAATCGGAACCATTTCTCAGAAAACCGCAGGCGTACCGGGCCTTGAAATGAGGTGCAAGTCGGCTGGATTGGAGGGATCGCACAGCAGTCGGAACGCCTGGCCCCGTCGAGGCGGCGGTCCCTGCCAGGGCATGTAGTCCTGAAAGGTGGTTTGATATGCGCTTCCATTCGGCGTCGTGATCTCGAGGGTCACTCTCACCAGCCACGAGCCGATCGGCGCAAAGGGAAGTTCTTCGGATTGAACAACTCTCGCTACACAGTAAAATCGATGAGAGCCCGGCTGTGCCTGCGCCGCTGTTATTACGGTTGAAAGCATTGCGGCCACCAGCACGGCGGCTGCGGCATTGGCGAGCTTCATGACGTGTTCCACCCGAATGCGTCCTGGCGAGGAGAATGTTGCTGCTATCACAAACATCGCTTGCAGGGCACCACAAAATTGCGCTCCGCGGGGTGCACCGGGAATTTTGCAGAGGCGCCGCCGCCGCGTCAGTCCGCGGCGATATCTTCAAGGCGGGCCTGAAGCCGATAGCCGACGCCCGATTCGGTGACCAAAAGACGCGGACGGTTGGCATCGGTTTCGATCTTCTGCCGCAACTTGCGCACCAGAATTCGCAAGTATTGGATGTTGTCCCGCTGGTTGCCGCTCCAGATATCCTTCAGCAACTGATCGTGCGTCACCACGAGGCCGACATGCGTCGCCAGGATGTGAAGCAGGCGATATTCCTTCCGCGTCAACCTGACCGGTTGCTGGTTCAGCGACACGGTCCTGGTGACGAGATCGACCGACAGCGGTCCGGCCACTACAATCGGATTTTCGGTCGCGCTCTTGAAGTATCGCCGCAGCGCCGCTTCGCTTCGTGCCAGGAGTTCGGCCATGCCAAACGGCTTGACTACGAAATCATCGGCCCCAGCCTGGAGAAGCCGCACCTTTTCATCCTCGCTCGAAACGACAGAAAGGATGATGACGGGCACATTCGACCATGAGCGGATTCGCTCAAGTACCTCCGAACCGTGCAGGTCGGGGAGGGCTAGATCCAGAATAATGAGATCCGGCGAGCTGAATGTCGCGGCCTTCAATCCGTCCGCGGCATTCTCGGCCTCGATCACCGAATAGCCCCGGAGCTCGAAGCCCGCGCGGAGGAAACGCCTTATTTTCGATTCGTCCTCGATCAACAGAACAACGTTGGCGGGTTTGCTCATTGGTCGGGCGCCGTCAGTTCGGAATATTTCATCGAGGAACCGCGTAGGAGTGATGGAGGCCGTCCCGGCTCGAAGGGGGACGTTGATAGAACGACGTCCGCGAAAAAGTCGTCAAACCCCCGTCAAATCAAGCGTCGCTCCGATATCGTCGACTACCCGGCAACCGCAGCTTTCTCCAAATCTACGTAAAAAATCTATGCCGCTCGCAGGATAAACAAATATAAAAGTAATATACTTCTCAACATCGGTGTTGCTGGCGCGGCACACGCGTTACCGCGTGCGCGCTGTGCCAGCGGCGACGGAAATGAGGACATCGATATCGTCACCGCCGCGGTGACCAGATCAAACGGGTTGTGAACGCCTGCGCATCGCGCCGAATTCGTCGATGGCATGCAACCAGAGCGCGTCGGAACCAAAACGCGCCACCGCAATCGGAACGGGCGGCAGCCGCGGTTCTCGCCAGACCGAGATCCTGCCCGAAGTTTCCGCCAGTGGTCGCCGGACCCGCGCGCGTTCAAAGAAAACTCCAACTCGACATCGTGTCCAACCGCCATTTCGCGATCATTGGCGCGCTGACATTGATTTCAGCAGCTGTCAAACCGGCTGCCGCCTCGCCCGCTAACGTCGTATGATGGGCAGATTCGCCAAAGTCGAAGGAAGAGATTCGTATCCGTTATCTGTCTATAACTTTTGCTTTTGCTTGCCCATGCCGCAGGCAATCGAAGAATATCTGAGCAAACCTGCGGTCTTTTTCTGGTTTCGCCTATTTTTATTATATTGATTTGTCCCAAAACAATTGTTCAGGGAAGAGGCACGTAAGGTTAGTGTAAGCGCGATGCTGTAACGCAACGCGATTGGCCGACGAACTGCGATGTTGGGGACTTTTGAGTGAGTGCTTTCGCAAACCTGTCGAGATTCCGTGCGGTGTTGCTCGCTCTGATCGCGATCGGAGGAGCTGCGCTGGTTTGGGGCAGGGGTTTCATCGAATTTGCCGATGGCCAGTCCGGGCGAAAGGACCAGGTCGCTGCCGTCGAGCCGAGCCGGCCCGGAGGATCGGCAGGGGCAGCGAACGAACAAATCGTCGAACTTTCCGACAAGCAAACCGGCACGCTCAAGATCGGACCTGTGGCCTCGCGCGAGTTCGCGCTGTTGAAGACGGCCGTGGGCACCATCGATTTCAATGAGAACCTGCTGGTCCAGGTATTTTCGCAGTATCAGGGCAAAATCCTCAAGGCCTTCTACAATATTGGCGAGGAGGTTCAGTCCGGCGATGTGCTGTTTACGATCGACAGCCCCGACCTGCTTGCGGCTGAATCCGCCCTTCTTGCGGCCGGCGGCGTGCTTGAATTGCAAAAGCGAACGCTCGCGCGCGCCCTCAACTTGTTGAAGGCGGGGGGCAGTGCTCAAAAGGACGTTGATCAGGCGACCTCGGACCAGCAGACCGCCGAAGGCAACTTCAAGGCGGCCAAGGACGCGGTGCGCATTTTCGGAAAGTCCGACACCGAGGTCGAACAGATCCTTGTCGATCGTAGGTTGGATTCGACTCTCGTGGTTCCAAGTCCGATCTCCGGGCGCATCGTTTCGCGCAACGCCGCGCCGGGATTTCTGACCCAGCCGGGCGTCGCACCGGCGCCGTTTACGGTCGCCGATCTCTCCACGATGTGGATGCTCGCCAACGTCATCGAAACCGATGCACCGGCCTACAAGCTGGGTCAGGAAGTCGAGGTACGGGTGCCGGCCTATCCCGACAAGGTATTCAAGGGGCATGTAACCGCGCTGGGAGCGATGATCGACCCGAACACTCATCGACAGCTGGTTCGCTCCGAGATCGACGATCCGCAGCACCTGTTGCGCTCGGGAATGCTCGCGAGCTTTGTCATTCGGGTGGGGGATCCCGTCCGCTCGATTGCTGTGCCGGCCGAAGGCGTCGTCAGAGAAGGCGACGGCACCATGACAGTGTGGTCGACCAAGGATGGGCGCCGTTTCACCAAGCGAACCGTAAAGACGGGCCTGCAGCAGGACGGCTGGACACAGATACTGGAAGGGCTATCCCCGGATGAGACTGTGGTCACCGATGGCGCCGTTTTCCTGAGCAACAAGCTCCTGTTGGGCGAGGCCGGATAAGCGGGCCGCCTCTTGTCAATCCAGATACACACGGCGGGTTCACTTGATTAAGTCTTTGCTAGAGTTCGGACTGACGCGCAGCGCGATCATCGTGCTGGGGCTCGTGGTATTCTGCGCGGCCGGACTGGTAGCGTTTAGCCGCCTCAACATCGAGGCCTATCCCAATCCGGCCCCTGTTATTCTCGAGATCACGGCGCAAGCGGCCGGACTGTCGGCCGAGGAGATGGAGAAATATTATACCATTCCGATGGAGGTGGGTCTCTATCCCACGCCCGGCGTCATCAATATCCGCTCGACCTCCTTTTACGGCCTGTCATTCGTCCGCGTCACGTTCAAGTACGGGGTCGACTTCTACTTCGCGCTCACCCAGGCCTCGATCAGCCTGCAGCAGAATGTCAACCTGCCGGGCAACCAGGTGCCGCAGATTCAGCAATCAAGCCTGGTTGGCGAAATCTACCGTTATCAGCTCGTCGGACCTCCGCACTTCGGACTGACCAACCTGCGCACGCTTCAGGATTACGTCGTCGCCCGCCGCATGCTGACGATTCCCGGAGTGGTGCAGATCAACGCCTGGGGCGGCACGACGAAGCAGTTCAACGTCGACGCCGATCTGCAAAAGCTGGAGGCCTATAACATCACGATCCCGCAGCTCGTTACGGCGCTCGGAAACGCCAACATCAATGTCGGCGGCCGCGAAATCACGGTGGGTCAGCAGTCCGTCAACATCCGCGGCGTCGGATTGGTCGACAGTGGTGGCGCCGACGACGTCACCAAGGGCTACAAGGTCCAGGACATCGAGAATGTGGTTCTGACCCAGGTCAACGGGCTTCCGATCCAGGTCAAGCACGTCGCCAGCGTCTCCGTCGGCTATGTGCCGCGCCTTGGAATCGGGGGCAGGGACCACGACGACGACGTCGCCACCGCGATCGTGGTGATGGGACGGACCCAGCACACCAACGACATCATTCCTCGCGTTCAGGCGGAGGTCGAAAAACTCAATTCGGACGGAAGCCTGCCGCCCGGCGTCAAGATCGTTCCCTATTACGATCGCAGTTCGCTGGTCGGCATCACCACGCATACGGTTCTTCACAACCTGATTTTCGGCTGCCTGCTGGTGTTCCTGATCCAATGGGTGTTCCTGGGCGATCTGCGCAGCGCCATCATCGTCAGCGCAAACATTCCCTTCGCGCTGTTCTTTGCCATCATCCTCCTGGTCCTGCAGGGAGAGGATGCCAATCTGCTGTCACTTGGCGCGGTCGATTTCGGCATCATCGTCGACTCCGCCGTGATCATGATGGAGAATATCTATCGGAATTTTCAGTCCACCCCCGAGCATCGCCAAACGCTGCTTCAGCATCTTTCCGAGGGCTATTGGGGTGCTGATCCTACTTCGGCACATGCCCAGACGACCTCTTCCGCGAAGTGGACCGAGCGGTTGCGCATTATTTTCGCAAGCGCGCTGCAGGTCGACAAGGCGGTGTTCTTTACGGCAGCGATTACGGTCACGGCGTTCGTGCCATTGTTCACGATGCAGGGGGTCGAGGGCCAGATCTTCGGACCGATGGCTCGAACGTACGGTTACGCACTTGCCGGCGCGCTGTTTGCCACCTTTACCGTCACGCCGGTTCTGGCGTCGCTTTTGATTCCGAAGCACATCGAGGAAGCCGAAACCGTGATCGTGCGGACGCTGCGCAAAACCTATACGCCGGTGCTGCGCTGGGCCCTTTCCAACCTCACGGTTACCGTGATCCTCGGAGTAGCCTTCCTCGGCGTCAGCGGTCTGGCCGCATCCCGCCTCGGCAGCGAGTTCCTGCCCGCACTGGAGGAGGGCAATTTCTGGATCAGGGCGGCGATGCCATCAACAATGTCGCTCGATGCCGGCACACCGGTCACGGGCAAAATGCGTGAAATCCTGCTCCGCCATCCGGAGGTCCTGACCGTTGTGTCGCAGCATGGGCGGCCGGACAATGGCAGCGACGCATCGCCCTTCTCCAATGTCGAGTTGTTCGCGCCGCTCAAACCCTTCGACGAGTGGCCGGCGAACCTGACCAAGGAGAAGCTGACCGAGGAATTGCAGAAGGAGTTCGCAGACGAACTCCCCGGCATCGGTTTCAATTTCTCCCAATACATCCAGGACAATGTCGAGGAAGCCCTTTCGGGTGTGAAGGGCGCCAATTCCGTGAAAGTGATCGGACAGAACCTCGAGGTTCTGGAGGGGCTTGCGACCCAGGTAATGGCCGAGATGGCGAAGATCCGCGGCGTGGCCGATCTCGGAATCTTCCACCTCCTGGGACAGCCGAATCTCAATATCAAGGTCGACCGCGAAAAGGCCGCGCGCTACGGCCTCAATACCGGTGACGTCAACACCGTCGTCCAGGCGGCCCTCGGCGGCACCACGGCCACGACGGTCCTGGAAGGTGACCGGCAGTTCAACCTCGCCGTCAGGCTGGACCCCAAATACCGCAGCAGCATCGACGCCGTTCGCAACGTAAAGGTCGCCTATTCGACGCCTTCCGGCACAAATGCCTATGTCCCGCTCAGCGAACTCGCCGATATCACGCTCGATACGGGAGCATCGTTCATCTATCGCGAACGCAGCCAGCGCTACATTCCGATCAAGTTCAGCGTGCGCGGACGCGATCTCGGCGGAACTGTGGCCGAAGCGCAGGAGCGCATCGCCAAAACCGTCAAGCTTCCGAACGGATACCGAATCATCTGGGCCGGCGAATTCGACAGTCTTCAGGCCGCCAAGCAGCGCTTGATGGTCGTTGTTCCGATCACGCTACTGTTGATCCTCGTTCTCTTGTACGGGTTGTTCAACTCGCTGCGCGACAGCCTGCTGGCGGTCGCAGGCATTCCCTTTGCGATCGGAGGTGGCCTGATCGCACTTTATCTGGCTGGGCTCGATTTCAGCGTGTCCGCGGCAATCGGCTTCATCTCGCTGTTCGGCGTCGCCGTGATGGATGGCATTCTCAACATCACCTACTTCCGCGAGCTCAGGGCGCAGGGGATGGATGTCGCGGAAGCGGTATTCCACGGCGCCGAACAGCGGATGCGGCCGATGTTGATGACCGCCTTGTCCGCGGGCGTCGGGCTGTTTCCGGCTGCGATTTCCCATGGCATCGGAAGCCAGGTGCAGCGCCCGCTGGCAACAGTCGTTGTGGGTGGTATGTTCATCGGACCGTTGCTTCTGCTCGTTGTGGCGCCCGCGCTCAGAAGGATATTCCTGGCGAGGGACCAGGAGAACGCAGCGACCGACCGCGATGCCGTCATGGCCGTTGAAGGCAACCCGGATGGCTAGCTGGACGTCGCATGGTGGGGACATGCTGTGGGGCTGGATCCAATGTCGCGTCTAGGACGATCTGATCCTCGACCGCCGGCGGCTGCGCTGCTCCGCCTTGCGCGTGCGTCCAAGGTGGGCGTCGCTGCGAGCGCAATCGGCTTGACCGTCCTTTCGGTCGCCATTTCAGCCTGCGCGGTTGGGCCGAATTTCAGTCCCGCGCCGGCACCCGACGTTACCGGCTACGTCAAGGGAAAGCTTACATCGGCCGATCCGGGCAAGGGTCCGCCGAGCATTCCCGGACAGCGGTTCATCACCGGTGCGGACGTCTCGGCGCGCTGGTGGGCCGCCTTCAAGTCGCAACCGCTCAACGAACTCGTGCGGCAGTCGGTCAACCACAATCCGAACCTGCAGGCCGCCGAGGCGGCGATCAAGATCGCCCACTACAACGCGCTCGCCCAGCGCGGCTTGTTCTTCCCGCAGGTCACCGGCAATTCGACATCGCAACAGATACTTGTCGCCAATCCGGGCCAGGTGCCCACGATTCCAACCGAGGGACCGCAATCGCAGTTCTCGCTCGTAACCAACCAGTTGACGGTCTCGTTCGTGCCGGACATCTGGGGCGGCAACGTCCGCGCCGTGGAAAGTCTCGATGCCGCGACCGAGCAGCAATTGTTTCAGCTCGAGGCCGCCTATCTGACGCTGACGAGCAACGTTGTTGCGGCTGCGATCCAGGAAGCGTCGCTGCGCGGTCAGATCGAGGCAACCAAGCGCATCATTGCGATCGAGAAGCATCTGCTGGAGATTCTCAAGCGTCAGTTGAACTTCGGCCAGGCAGCGCAGGCCGACGTGCTCGCCCAGGACGCGGCCCTTGCCCAGGCCGAAGAGCTGCTTCCGCCGCTCGATAAACAGCTTGCCCAGCAACGCGATCTTCTGACCGCGCTCGCCGGGCAATACGCCGCCGACGAGGTCGCCCAAAAGTTCGATCTTGCGCACCTCAAACTGCCGACCAATCTGCCGATCAGCCTGCCGAGCAAGCTGGTGGATCAGCGGCCGGATGTGAGGGCGGCGGAGGCCAACATGCATGCGGCGAGCGCGCAAATCGGGGTCGCGATCGCGGCACGCCTGCCCAACATCGTGCTTTCGGCCAATGGCGGATCGACATCCTTCAACTGGGCCACGGCCTTTCAGCCCGGCACCGGCTTCTACACTCTGGGCGCCAGCCTTACCGCGCCGATTTTCGACGGCTTTACGCTCTACAACAAGCAGAAGGCGGCAGAGGCTGCGCTCGAGCAGGCGGAAGCACAGTATCGCGCGGCCGTCATCACCGCTTTCCAGAACGTGGCCGACGCATTGCGGGCCCTGCAGGCCGATGCGCGGGCGATCAGAGCGGCGCGGCGCGCGGAAGATGCCGCGAAGGCCAGCCTCGATATCGTCCAGAAGCAATTGAATGAAGGCCAGGTCAACCAGCTTGCCGTGCTCAATGCGCAGCAGACCTACCTGACGGCATCAGTCATTCGTGTGCAGACGGAAGCCAACCGGATCGCCGATACTGCGGCATTGTTCATGGCGCTCGGCGGCAACTGGCCGGCAAACTGCACGGTACCGGATTGGCGTCAATGCGCGATGGGCGAGCCGCCCGAGGTGATCGCATCGGCCGCGGCCAAGTAGAAGCGGCCATCCGTTGCCGGCGGCGCAAGGGCGGCGATCACGGCCGAACTGATATATTTCGGCGGGTAAAGATAGAATTCCATAAGTGCAAAATGGGTGACGCCGGCGTTGCGCTCGAGCACCCCGTGCGCTCTCGATGCCGCTTGCGGATGCAGTGTGCTCCAGCCAGCAAAGCCCGAAGACAATATTTCCAGCGACAAAATCGTGGTAGCGATCCTGGCGAAGCCCTCGTTGGATTTCTTGGCGCTCCGTGTGGTCGAGGCCTTCCTGAGCAGTTGGCGAAACTCTCGATGCGTTTCGATGAACGGGCCGAGCCTTGCCTTCCACAATACATCCGGCAGACACGTATAGCCGTGCAGCTCGTGATATCCCTCGATCAGGCGGCGGCACTGCCCGACGAGGACGTGCGGCAAAAAGCTGAAGTCCGCACTCTCCGTGCCGTCATTGGCAGCCACCCCGTCCGCAATCCTTGCCACCGTATCCATGACTTTGCCTCGTGCCCAGCAAACAGGCTTCGCCTGTCAAGAGGCAGCATAGCGATTCCAGACATATATCTTCGATGGATAGCGGCGGCTGTTTTCATAGAAAAATAATAGAGCAGAACTTACACGTGACTTACAGAATGGTCCGAAAAGTCTCGTTCGACCCCTGCAGTATTGCGCGAAAGCCACACCGCCGGAAAAACTAATGTAATCAGTTGCGGAACTTAGCCGGAACGCCGTGCCTTTTCGCCGGGAATTTATGCAAGTTGCCGGGCAATTGATGTGAACTTGTGCAATCGGGCGTCTCAGTCTCGCTGTGGCTATTTTTTTTCAACTATTTGCCGCGCTTACTCCAATCGATCTTTGTCGCCCGCTTGTGAATGATGCACGGCGTTAAGAAAAGCCGCGACTGCGCGCGGGGTGCGAGCGCGTTTCGACAACAGCTTGGGGCAATATCGATGAAAAGAGTTCTTTTGGCAGGCGTCGCATTGACAGCGATGGGTCTGATCAATGGTGCAAATGCGACAGACGCTGCCTCGCCAGCATGTACCGGTGTCATTGATCCCTACAAGAATTACGCGTGCCTCGACGCCTATCTTGGCACCTCCTTCTTCGAGCGCCTCTTCAACTACTATCGCCTCGAATGGGGACATGACGCCGCGCCGGCTGACCCGAAGGCGCCACCGTCACGCCGCGCCGACTGGCCGACGACGCCGCAGAGCACGCCGCCGATGCCATTTGCGGAATGGCCCTATGGCGGGTCGACCAATCTTGGCGTGACGCGGCCGAGTTCGGCCGACAGTCCGCTGATGGCGGCGCTCGGGAATACTTCTGTCGGCAATTGGATGAACGAAAACCACATCCAGGTTTATGGCTGGATCAACGCGGGCGGTAACTTCTCAACCAATACCGTGCGCGGCGGCAACGCGCCTGCGGCGTATGATTACAATCCCAACACCGTGCAGCTCGATCAGGCGGTCGTCTACATCGAGCGGCTTCCCGACACGGTTCAGAAGGATCATATCGATTGGGGCTTCCGCATCGCGCCGATCTACGGCGAGAACTATCGCTACACGACGGCGTTCGGGCTCTGGAGCTACCAGCTTCTGAACCAGAACAAAAACTACGGCTATGACCTGCCGATGGCCTACGGCGAAGTATTCATTCCGTGGCTTGCGGAAGGTCTCCTGATCCGGTTCGGACGGTTCATTTCGGTTCCCGACATCGAGGCTCAACTTGCGCCGAACAATTACATGTATACCCACTCGATGACCTACACCTTCGACAACTACACCAACACCGGAATTCAGACCACGCTCGCTGTAACGAAGAACTGGTTCTTCCAGCTCGGCGTCTCGGTCGGCAGCGACACGCTGCCGTGGAATGCCGGTGCGACGATTTCCGAATCCGTTCCCGAATCCGCTTTATCCCGGCGTCACCATGCTGAAGGATCCGGGCGCGGTGCCGAGCATTACCGTCGGCGTGCGCTGGCAAAGCGACAGCGGCAACGACAACGTCTACGTAGTCGCCGACGCTATCAACGGTGGCCAATGGGGCTACAATAACCTGCAGTGGTTCGGCTTGACTTACTATCACAAGTTCAACGATCAGTGGCACATCTCGTTCGAGAGCTACAACCTTCATCAGAATAACGTGGCCAATGCGCTCAACCCCCTTGTCAGCGGACCGGGCGGGATCGTCCCAAGCGGTGGCACGCCGTTTTCGCCTCAATATATGCCGTTCAATGCGCCCAACCTGGCGCAATGCAGCAACGCGATTGTGCTGTCCTGTACGGCATCGGTACAGACCTATGTGTACTACTTGAACTACAAGCCGACGCCGCTGGACAATATCTCCTGGCGCGGCGAATTCTATGACGACAAGGAAGGGCAGCGCACCGGCACCAAGACGCGGTATGTCGAGACCGGCATCGGCTGGCAGCACTGGTTCTCGCCGCAGATCGAAATCCGGCCTGAATTTACCTATTACAGGTCGCTCGACGCGTTTGCCTTCAACGGCAATTCGAACCTCGGCATTGCGCCTACCAGAAACTACGCCCTCGTCGGCGCGGCAGACATCATCCTTCACTTCTAAGGCGCGGAAAGGTCGCGACGTTCACACCGTCAGATATCCGGCAGAACAAATTCGACAGGGGCAAACAATGAAGCGAATTCTTCTCACCGCCGTCTCGCTCGGTGTGCTGGGTCTGGTGTCACCGGCAACTGGCGCCGATCTTCCATACGCAAAGGCGCCTGTGATCGCTGCGCCGCCGGTCTATGACTGGACGGGCGTCTATGTCGGCGCCTTCGGTGGCGGTGGCTTGGGCAACCACAACTATAACAACGCCAACGGTCCTGCCGGCAATGCGAATTTCACGATCAACTACGACTCGACGGGATTCATCGGCGGCGGCGAGGTCGGCTACAATTGGCAAAGCGGAAACTATCTAATGGGGGTCGAGGCCGATGCTTTCTGGTCTGGCATCAAAGGCAGTGACGCGAGCCAGCAACTTGGCGTGGTTGACCAGAGTAACCTTCGTTGGGGCGGCACGCTTCGCGCGCGGGGCGGCATCACCGTCGACCGATTGCTCCTGTTCTTTACCGGCGGCTATGCATTTGGCGACATCCTTCATACCAGCACCGCCACCGGATTCCCTATCGACCAGTTTACCAATCACCAAAACGGTCTGACAGCGGGTGGCGGTATCGCTTACGCGATCACCAACAACGTAATCGGCAAGCTCGAATATCGCTATTACGATTTTGGCAAATACGACCGCGCGGGCAATCCGCTCACGTCGAACGGACAACTGCCCTACAGCGTAGTTAGCACCTACTCCGTAGTGACGATCGGCTTTGACTTCAAGTTCGGTGGCCCGGTGGTCGCAAAATACTGATTGCTTCGGCATTGGCCGCGCAGAATTGAAGCTTCGATTGCAGGGGGATTTTATGTACCGACACGTGAAATTGGCTTTGGCGGGAATTTTGCTTGGTCTGGGCGCGGCTGGCGCCGCCTCAGCCGCGGATCTACCGGTCAAGGCAAGTCCGGCAGTCGCACCTGTTTACAACTGGACGGGCTGCTACATCGGCGCCAATGCCGGCGGTGGATGGACCCGAATGGACACCTCACGGGCGTCGCAAGACACGATCGGTCCCTCTTTCGCGCTCTACGGCAGTGAAAATGACACCGGCTTCATTGGAGGCGGTCAAGCTGGCTGCGATTTCCAGACAACTAACGTCGTGTTCGGCGTGCAGGGCACGTTCGACTTCGGTAACATCAAGGGTTCGCACGCTCTCACCAGCTTCCCGACTATGTCGGAGACAAATAACCTCAAGGGTATCTACACGGCCACCGGCAGGGTCGGATATCTTTGGACGCCTTCCTTTCTCGGCTATGTGAAGGTAGGCATGTCGTGGATGGAAAATAAGAACCAAGTGCTGCAGCCGAACGGCGCTCTCGCCGAGTCTTCCAGCTTCACGTTGCCTGGATTGACCGCGGGTATCGGCGCGGAGTGGATGTTCACACCCAACTGGTCGGTGTTCGCTGAATACAACTACTTGTGGATCGAGGACATCTCGGGGCAGCACTTCACCTCTGCTCCGGGCCTTTTCCCACCTGGCGAAGTTCTCAATGTAAAGCAGAACGCTCAAACGGCTCTGGTTGGAGTGAACTACAAATTCCATTGGGATGGCCCGGTCGTCGCGAAGTACTGAGACTCGTCGAGTGACTAGCGGCTCCAATGGATTCGGCTCCGCGTCGCAAGCGAAGCAGGCTACTGCCTGCGAGGAGGAAGCAATGAATGCTTCCGCGCTGGCGCGGAGGGTTGCGGTCATCATCGCCGCCGCAGCGTTTTGTGTCGCGGTGGCGGGCTGTGTCAGCGATGCGGAAGCTGCAGCGCCGAGGGCGTCGAAGAAGTCAATCACTCCTGCCCGCTACTACGGCGGTCCGAAATCCCCGATGTGGCGAAGCCAATAATCCAACGGCGAACCGGATGCACCATGCGGTCAGGCCCGAAGCCGCAAACAGGCCGGAAGGGAATCATTGTCACAGGTGACCCCAATCCGCGCTCGTCGCCTGGACACGAACCGGTTGAAGCGGTGAAGGTTCTTACCAGACCACAACCGCGCAGAGCACCGACAACGGAATGACCGCCAGGCCGAGATACATCCATGTCCGATACGCGCCGGCGTCCTTGGGCAGGATGAAAAGGTTCACAATAAACCACGCACAGACGCCGACACCCATCAGCACGCGGACGAGATCGCCCGGCGTCTCGTAGATTGACGAAAGACGTTCGATCTGCGGACTTGCGACGCGCGCGGTCAATATCGTCAGAACGATCAGGAACAGTG
Organism: uncultured Alphaproteobacteria bacterium; assembly: GCA_963721935.1. GTDB lineage: Bacteria > Pseudomonadota > Alphaproteobacteria > Rhizobiales > Xanthobacteraceae > Bradyrhizobium. Next base: position 176,889 of record CAVRMY010000006.1, on the reverse strand, counting down.
TCCGAACAGCGACGCCCGCAAACCAGACAGACCGGCTCGGCTGGGGATCGGATTTCCGGACTCTATCCTCTTGATCTGCTTGCAGATTCATGTTTCGAGCGAATCGCACATTAATGCATCAATGTGCTCAAAAAGATACCTCCGATCGCGCTGCAGCGGCAAGCGGCTATTTTTTCTCCATGTAGGAATAAGCGGCAGTAACCCTTACGCTTTGTCGCTCGGAACTGCGCGTGCCAGCCGGCCGATCGGATTGGCGTTGCGGGCTCGAAGGGCCGAGGGCTGTCGCGCTTGTCGTGTTTGGAGTTAAATGGCGATCCTCCGGCCGGGAATCTGGATGGGGAGGCGCCATGTTGCGGAAAACAAAGACCGCCGGATTAACGCTCGCTGTTGCCATGGCAGCACTGCTGCTCGCACCTCCTGCATGTCCTCAGGGACTCGGCAAGAAGGGTGGCAAGCACGGCCCCCCGGCCGAAGATCGTCCAAAGATCGACGAGAAGGCCTACAAGGCGGCACTCGATCGCATACCGACGCCAAAGCAGGGCTACGATCCCTGGGGCCAGGTGCGCTCCTCCGATCCAGCCAAGACCGGCGGGCCAAAATCCGGAAAGTAGGAAACCGGTTTTTCCGAAGAGCCCGTCTATGCCAACGGAAAGCGGGCTTCGATCCGATCTCGGCCAGATCGCGCTCAAATTGCATTTTGCCCAGTTCTTGTCTCACGGTATTGTTTGCTGATCCTTTGAGCAGCTGCCGTTTATTCTTGCGCTTGCCAGCGCGCGAGACCATCATTGCCGGTGAGACGATTGGATGCCGGTGAGGCTTCGGGAAGACGTCCCGGAAACGTCTGCGGCATCCTGCTTGCGTTGTCTCGGATCCATGGAGGAAGCAATGTTCAAGTGCCTCGCCACCATAACCGGAGCGCTCCTACTCATTTCGGCAGTCGTGCTGATTCCCGGCCGCGCGGAAGCTGGCGCATCCGCCAGCGCCCCCTCGAAATACTCCCGCGCGAACCAGCTTGCCTCGCAGCAGGCTCAGACCAATCGGCAGGCTGGAAGAAACGACTTCGGGATTACCGAATATTCTTCATCGTCGGCGCGAAATCGTTCGCACTGACGAGGGCACATCAAGCTCAGGTGCGGCGAGCCATCGGGCAGGATGGCTCAGTAATTTTACGGCCTTGACCGGCTTGTCCAATTGCTCTTCGCCGACCGATCTTCCGCATCCGCATGACGCGGCAAGTTCACATTGCCAACCCACGCTCGCGCTGTCGACAACACTTCCGGCAGAACGGCATTGACCTCGTCCTTGGTCATGCCGGGACGAATGCGCGGATCGTACAGAATATTGAGAAGATACTGGTCGTAGATGTCGAAGAAGCCCATCTGGACATCGTCGTTGAACATGGTCCATGGCACCGAGGCATCGTCGTTGATGGCGCCGAGCGCCTGTAACAGCTCTTCATAGGCACAGTCGTAGAAGGTGAAATCGTCGGCGTCGGCCGGCAGGATCACTTCCGCCCGGCGAATGCGAAAGCGCTCGTCCTTGCCGATACCAGACAGGCATTCCGGGTTCAGCGACTGCTTGATCTGTTTCGCGCGGTCGCTTCCGTACAGCGTGCGAATCGTCTGATCCAGCTTGCGTCCGGGAACAAGGCGAACCACGAAATTCGCCGCGCGGCGGTCGTTGGTCACCGCAACATCGAGATGATTGACGTGCGCCCGAATATCGGCAACCACCGCACCAATCTCGGAACGCCGGTCGGGTCCTTTTGAGTTGATCACGAAAATCCGGACCGGCTCGTCGAATTTACGTACGCGCTCCGCAGGCATATCCAACTGCAATTCGGCGCTGAACGCGATCTTGAAGAAGCCATCCTTGATTTCCTCATTGGTGAAGTCGGTCCGCTCGGAAGCGCGCCGGCTGGCGATGTCGGGGCTTTCCGCATTTGCAGGAATGCTAACCAGCCCAGCGAACGCAAAGCAGGCGAACACCATGAGGGCCAGACTGCCGATCGGCCGCGTCCTGGCATCGGCCGGTCCGGTCGTCGAGGTGAAGGCTTTCGCGAAACAGACCCGCATGTCCGTCTTCCCAGGATTAAAAAATAATAGCCGTTTGCCAGACGACGGCCGGTGGTTCGCATCGAGCAAGATTCATACCGGCTCAGCCAAACGGAGACCGAACTTTGCTGCGCGGCGGCTGCCCACCAGCGAGGCCAATATATCGATAGCGGAATAGAATTTCGGGATGGAGCGGATGGCTTTGATATAGATGTTTTGTGGGGCATCGATTTCGCACTGAAGCGGTTGCTCTCTTCGCGATTCACGAAGGCCCCCATTCGACCAAACCGCGATCAGAAATTTGATCTGGATCAAGGTAAGATCACCAGACCCCACCAGAGTGAACGTGCCCGCCCGCCAAAGGGGAGAATGACACGATGACCGATACGGCTTTGCTACCTCAGAAATCGAGCATCTGGTGGATTTTCCTGCTTCAGGGATTTGCGGGAATAGTTCTGGGTCTCATGCTCGTCACAGAGCCTGCCGCAACGGTCGTGGCACTCACGACGTTTTTGGGTTTCTACTGGCTCATTCTTGGATTGTTGGGCCTGGTACAGGTATTTGTCGATCGCGCAACTCCCTGGATCTGGTCGCTGCTCAGTGGGCTCGTCGGCATTCTCGCCGGCCTCCTCGTCCTGAGGCATCCGCTGCTCGCCGCGCTGACAGTTCCCACCGTAATTGTCCTGATCCTCGGCATCGAGGGGCTGGCGATGGGCGTGCTGCAGATCATCGGCGCATTTAAGGGCGGGGGAGCAGGCCCCTTCATTCTCGGTGCGATCAACATCCTGGTCGGGATCTTGCTGCTGAGCTCACCGATCGCCGCGGCACTGGCGGTGCCGATCGTATTCGGCGTGCTGCTGCTGATCCAAGGCATTGGACTGATCATTCTGGCGTTTCGCGTCCGCTCGTCTTTATGAGATTCCTATAACTTCGCCGCCGGGCTCGTCTCGAAAACATATGCGCGCAATGGCACGTCAGGGGCTCCCGCTTGGGGGCTTTTGACCGAAGCCGGGCGTCGTGCCGGGATTGATCGGCCCCGATCCGTATTTCGCGGCACGCGCCGGTATGTGCGCGATGAATTAGCGCGAAACGATGAATGAGCGCGACCATGAGTGAGCGCGACGGAGAGTAAGCGCGACCAGGAGAATTCCATGTTGGACATTGCCATGCTGGCCTTGGGCCTCGGCTTCTTCGCGGCAGCCGTCGGCTACACGTATGCCTGCGAGCGGCTTTGATTGAGCGCAGGGGAGTCAAGGCCATGATTTTCGACTACACGCTGGCCGGCCTCGTATCCGCGGGGCTTCTGTTCTACCTGACTTATGCGCTGCTCCGGCCAGAGCGGTTCTGACCGCAATAGGGTCGGCGTCGCGCCTTGCCGCCGGGCAACCAGGTCGTTTCTCGTGCGGCACCAGTTACGCGACACTCGATCGCACGAGAACCGGGTCTCGTTCGAACTACAAGGCACATCCCAAGGTACATTTCGGGGTACGTAACATGACCGCCATCGGCTGGATTCAGATCCTTCTGTTCTGTGCTGTCCTCATCGCGCTGGTCAAACCGCTCGGTTGGTACATGACGCGCGTATTCAACGGCGAGCGCACCTTCATGTCCCCGGTTCTCCGACCGGTGGAGGTCGCGATCTACAGGATATCCGGGGTCGAGGAGAGGCGCGAACAGCATTGGGTGAATTATACCATTGCAATGCTGTTCTTTCACGTCGGCGGATTCCTTATCCTTTATGCGCTGATGCGCCTTCAGGCCATGCTGCCATTCAATCCTGCGGAGCAGTCGGCCGTTGCACAGGATCTCTCATTCAATACCGCGATCAGCTTCATCACCAACACCAACTGGCAGAACTATGGTGGTGAAAGCACGATGTCCTACCTCGTGCAGATGCTTGGCCTGACGCACCAGAATTTCCTGTCGGCTGCCACCGGCATCGCGCTTGCGGTGGCGCTGATCCGCGGCTTTTCCCGTTCCTCGACGCGCACCATCGGCAATTTCTGGGTCGATGTGACACGTACGACGCTCTACGTGCTGCTGCCGATTTGCGTGCTCTACACGATTTTCCTGGTCTGGCAGGGCATCCCCCAGACGCTTGGCGCCTACGTCGAAGCAACGACACTGGAAGGCGGCAAACAAACCATTGCGGTCGGTCCCGTCGCCTCGCAGGTGGCCATCAAGATGCTCGGCACCAATGGCGGCGGCTTTTTCAATGCCAATGCCGCTCATCCCTTCGAAAACCCGACTGCCCTGTCCAATTTCGTGCAGATACTCTCGATTTTCGTTATCGGGGCGTCGCTGACCAACGTTTTCGGCCGCATGGTCGGCAATCAGCGGCATGGCTGGGCGATTCTGGCCGTCATGGGCGTGTTGTTCCTTTCCGGTGTCATCGTCACCTATTGGGCCGAAGCCGGTGGCACAGCTCCGCTCGAGGCACTCGGGCTCGGCGGCGGCAACATGGAGGGCAAGGAAGTCCGCTTCGGCATCGTGGCGTCCAGTTTGTTTGCCGTCGTTACGACAGCGGCGTCGTGCGGCGCCGTCAATGCGATGCATGACAGCTTCACTGCTTTGGGCGGCATGATACCGCTGATCAACATGCAGCTCGGCGAGATCATCGTCGGCGGCGTCGGCGCAGGCCTTTATGGCATGCTGCTGTTCGTCGTGCTGTCGATCTTCGTTGCCGGACTGATGGTCGGCCGAACGCCGGAATATGTCGGCAAGAAGATCGAGGCGCGCGAGGTCAAGATGGCGATGCTCGCCATTCTGGTGTTGCCGCTGATGTATCTGGGCTGGACCGCGGTTGCAGTGGTGTTGCCGTCAGCCGTTGCCTCCATGGCCAACGCCGGCCCGCACGGCTTTACCGAGGTGCTGTATGCCTACACCTCGGCAACCGGCAACAATGGTTCGGCGTTCGCCGGACTCTCCGGCAATACGTTCTTCTACAATCTGACGCTGGCGAGCGCGATGTTCGTCGGCCGCTTCTTCATGATCATCCCGGCCATGGCGATGGCGGGCTCACTGGCCGGCAAGAAATCCATTCCACCCTCGGCCGGAACCTTGCCGACGACAGGCGGCCTGTTCGTCGGCCTCGTCGTTGGCGTGATTCTAATCATCGGCGGTTTGACCTTCTTCCCGGCGCTCGCGCTCGGCCCGATCGTCGAGCACCTGGCGATGAATGCCGGGACATTGTTCTGATCGATTATTCGGAGTTTACGGCCATGGAAACCATGAAACTGCAGAAGCAGGTGCCCGTTTCGGCCATGCTCGATCCGAAGATCGTGATGCCGGCAATCGGCTCGGCTTTCGTCAAGCTCGATCCGCGCCTGATGATCAAGAACCCGGTTATGTTCGTGGTGGAAGCCGTCGCTGCGCTCACCACCGTCATCTTCCTGCGCGATCTCGCAACCGGCGGCGCGAGCCTTGCTTTCACCTTCCAGATCATCCTATGGTTGTGGTTCACCGTGCTCTTTGCCAATTTCGCCGAGGCCGTCGCCGAAGGCCGCGGCAAGGCGCAGGCTGAGTCCTTGAGGAAGACCCGCACCGAAAGCCAGGCCAAGCTGTTGACCGGCTCCGAAAGGAGCTATCGACTGGTGCCTGGCACGAGCCTGAAGGTCGGCGACATCGTGCTGGTCGAGGCCGGCGACAACATTCCATCCGATGGCGAGGTGATCGAGGGCGTGGCCTCCGTCAACGAGGCTGCGATCACGGGTGAATCCGCGCCCGTGATCCGGGAGTCGGGCGGTGACCGTTCGGCGGTGACCGGTGGCACGCAAGTATTGTCGGACTGGATCCGCGTTCGCATCACCGCGGCGCAGGGATCGACGTTCATCGATCGCATGATCAGGCTGGTGGAGGGCGCCGAACGGCAGAAGACGCCGAACGAAATCGCGCTCAACATCCTGCTTGCGGGCCTCACCATCATCTTCGTGTTCGCGACCGTGACCATTCCGAGCTACGCCGCGTATGCGGGAGGCCAGATCTCGGTCGTCATCCTGGTTGCGCTGTTTGTCACGCTGATTCCGACCACCATCGGCGCGCTGCTGTCGGCGATCGGCATCGCCGGCATGGACCGCCTGGTGCGATTCAACGTGCTGGCGATGTCGGGCCGCGCTGTCGAAGCCGCCGGCGACGTTGATACGCTATTGCTCGACAAGACCGGTACCATCACGCTCGGAAACCGCCAGGCAACCGCCTTTCGTCCCATCCGAGGCGTCACCGAGCAGGAACTGGCTGACGCGGCGCAGCTGGCTTCCCTGGCCGACGAAACGCCCGAAGGACGTTCGATCGTGGTGCTTGCCAAGGAAAAATACGGTATCCGCGGCCGCGACATGGTCGGGTTGGCGGCGACCTTCATTCCCTTTGCGGCCCAGACCCGCATGAGCGGCGTCGACGCGGGCGGGTCGTCGGTCCGCAAAGGCGCGGTCGATGCAATCCTGAATTTTGTCGGCGGAAGTACCCCTCAATCGATAGCGGCGGGAAACACCGTCCGCGCGCTGCAGCCGTCGGTCAATTCCGACGCTGCGCGCGAGATCAGGGCAATCTCGGATGAGATCGCCAGGTCCGGCGGCACGCCGCTTGCGGTCGCCAGGGACGGCCGGCTGCTCGGCGTCGTACAGCTCAAGGACATCGTCAAGGGCGGTATCCGCGAGCGCTTTGCCGAGTTGCGCCGCATGGGCATCCGCACGGTGATGATAACGGGCGACAATCCGATGACGGCGGCCGCGATCGCCGCCGAAGCCGGCGTCGACGACTTCCTGGCTCAGGCAACACCTGAAGACAAGCTGAAGCTGATCCGCGACGAGCAAGCCAAAGGCAAGCTGGTCGCGATGTGCGGCGACGGCACCAACGACGCGCCGGCGCTGGCCCAAGCCGATGTCGGTGTCGCCATGAACACCGGCACGCAGGCGGCACGCGAGGCCGGCAACATGGTCGACCTCGATTCCAACCCGACCAAGCTGATCGAAGTGGTGGAAATCGGCAAGCAGTTGCTGATGACGCGCGGCGCGCTGACGACCTTCTCGATCGCCAATGATGTCGCAAAATATTTTGCCATCATCCCGGCGATGTTCCTGACTTTCTATCCGCAACTTGCCGTGCTCAACATCATGCATCTGGCGAGCCCGCAAAGCGCGATCCTGTCGGCGATCATCTTCAATGCGCTGGTCATCATTGCACTGATCCCGCTCGCGCTGAAGGGCGTTGCCTACCGCGCCATCGGCGCGGGCGCCTTGCTGCGACGTAACCTGATGATTTACGGCGTTGGCGGCATCATCATTCCCTTTATCGGAATCAAGGCGATCGACCTGGTCGTTGCCGCCTTGAATCTGGCGTAACCTGTCATTGCGAGCGGAGCGAAGCAATCCATGATGCCGCAATGATAAACTGGATTGCTTCGTCGCTTGCGCTCCTCGCAATGACGAAGTGTGCTTCGGAGATACACCATGCTTAGAGAAATTCGTCCCGCCATCCTGGTTCTTGTCCTGTTGACGCTGATCACGGGCCTTGTCTATCCGCTCGCGATGACCGCAATTACCGGTGCGATCTTCCCGAAGCAGGCGCAAGGCAGCCTGATCGAGCGCGACGGCAGGGTGATCGGTTCGGCGTTGATCGGCCAGGAATTCAAGGAGGAAAAATATTTCCATGGCAGGCCATCGGCGACCACGGCGCCCGACCCGGCCGATTCCACAAAGACGGTGCCCGCGCCCTACAATGCGGCCAACTCCGGCGGGTCGAATCTCGGCCCGACCAGCAAGCCCCTCAATGAGCGGATCAAGGAAGACGTCGACAGGCTGAAGACGGAGAATCCGTCCGCCGGCGTCCCGATCGATCTTGTCACGGCTTCGGGCTCAGGACTGGACCCCGACATTTCGCCGGAGGGCGCACTGTTCCAGGTGCCGCGCGTGGCGAAGGCGCGAAATATGCCGGAGGATCGGGTGCGGCAGCTGGTGGCAGAAAACACCTCCGGTCGCTTCGCGGGACTGCTGGGCGAACCCAGGGTCAACGTGTTGGCGCTCAACCTGGCGCTGGACGCCGCCAAGCGATAGAGCCGGGCCACTATGCCGGGCACGGCGCGAGGACTATATTTCCCCCATGGCTCAGCAGCAGCGCCGCGATCTTGAACATCGTCCTTCGCCGGAAGCCCTGCTTGAGGCAGCCCGGCGCGAGAGCAGCGAAGCCGGAAGGCTGAAAATCTTCGTCGGCGCCGCTCCAGGTGTCGGCAAGACCTACGAAATGCTGCAAAGCGCTCATGCCCGGAAGAAGGCCGGGGTCGATGTGGTCGTCGGCATTGTCGAAACCCATGGGCGGGCAGAGACGGAAGCACTGCTGCATGGACTCGAAGTCATTCCGCGCAAGCGTATCGTCTACAAGGATCAGATCATCGAGGAAATGGACCTCGACACCCTGATCGCGCGTCGACCGCGGCTCGCGCTCGTCGACGAGCTCGCTCACACTAACGCGCCCGGCAGCCGTCATCCCAAGCGCTATCTCGACGTCGAGGAACTGCTGTCGCGAGGCATCGACGTTTATACGGCGGTCAACGTTCAGCACATCGAAAGCCTCAACGACGTGGTCGCACAGATCACCCATGTGCGGGTGCGCGAGACGGTGCCGGATTCAGTGTTCGATCGCGCCGACGCCATCGAATTGATCGATCTTACCCCCGATGACCTGATTCAGCGGCTCAGGGAAGGCAAGGTCTACGTTCCGAAGCAGGCCGAGCGCGCGCTCGAGCATTATTTCTCGCCGGGCAACCTGACCGCATTGCGCGAACTGGCGCTGCGGCGAACCGCTGAACGCGTCGACGAACAGCTTCTCACGCACATGCAGGCCAACGCCATCGCCGGTCCGTGGGCCGCCGGCGAGCGCATCCTTGTCTGCATCAGCGAGGATCCGCGCGCGGCTGGGCTCGTACGCTACACCAAGCGGCTGGCGGATCGGCTGCACGCGCCCTGGACCGCGATCAGCATCGAGACGCGGCGCTCCCTGCGCCTAAGCGATGAGGAGCGCGATCGGCTGGCCGATACGCTGCGGCTGGCCGAGGCGCTCGGCGGGGAGGCGCTCACCATTCCCGCCGTCGGACGCCGCATTGCCGACGACGTCATCGGATTCGCACACGCAAACAACGTGACGCAGATAATCATCGGCAAATCGGCGCGTACCTGGTGGTTCGAGCTCACGCGCGGTTCGGTGGTACACGACCTGGTCCGTCGTGCCGGCAATATCAGCGTCAATGTGATTGCCGGCGAGGAACTGGCCGCCGATCCGGTTCCGAAGAAGACCGTGCGCGCGGCGGAACGGGATGAACCGTTCCATCCCTGGCCATATCTGATGGCGCTGCTGATTGTCGCGATCGGTCTTGGCGCCGGCGAACTGATCCAACCCTTGTTCGGCATCGAGAATGTCGATCTGGTGTTCCTCACCGCAGTGGTGGGGGTCGCGGTGCGTTACGGCTTGTGGCCGTCGCTATTTTCCAGCGTTGTGGCTTCGCTCTGCTATAATTTCTTCTTTCTGCCGCCGATCTACACCTTCACCATCACCGATCCGACCAATGTTGCGGCATTCTTCTTCTTCATGCTGATCGCGATTCTGGTTTCCAACGTCGCAGCACGGGTGCGTATTCAGGCAGATTCCGCGATCGGCAGGATACGAACGACCGAACTGCTTTATGCCTTCAGCCGGAAGCTTGCCGGCACCGCAACGCTGGACGACGTTTTGTGGGCGACCGCCTATCAGGCCGCCTTGATGCTGAGGGTCCGGGTCGTGCTGCTGCTGCCCGAGAATGGCGTGCTGACCGTGAAGGCGGGCTACCCGCCGGAAGATCAACTGGACAAGGCTGATCTTGCAGCCGCCAATTGGGCCTGGGACAATGATCGTTCGGCCGGACGCGGCTCCGATACGCTGCCCGGAGCCAAACGCCTGTTCCTGCCGATGCGCACGGGGCGTGGACCAATCGGTGTCATCGGTATCGATGACGACAAGACCGGCCCGTTGCTGACGCCCGATCAGCGCCGCCTGCTCGACGCCCTGGTCGATCAGGGAGCGCTGGCGATCGAGCGGGTACTGCTGGTGGAGGACATGGACCGCGTCAAGCGCACCGTCGAGTCCGACCGCCTGCGTTCTGCGCTTCTGACCTCGATCTCGCACGATCTGAAGACGCCGCTGGCTTCAGTACTTGGCGCCGCATCCACGATGCGCGATCTATCCGGGGGCTTGAGCGACGTGGAAAAGCGCGATCTGCTGGCAACCGTGATCGACGAGTCCGAGCGGCTCAACCGCTTCATCGCCAATTTGCTCGACATGACCAAGCTGGAATTGGGCGCCATCAAGCCCAATACCGCCAGGCACGATGTCGGCGAGATCGTCGGCAGCGCCTTGCGGCGCGCCGGCAAGATACTCATCCATCACAAAGTGTCGCTTGAACTGGACGCCGATTTGCCGATGCTCGAGCTCGACGCCGTGCTGTTCGAGCAGGCGCTGTTCAACCTGCTGGACAATGCGGCCAAGTATGCGCCGCCCGATACCACGATTTCGATCAGGGGATGGCGAGACAAGGATTTCGTCACCTTGCAGATCATCGACGAGGGCGAAGGCATTCCGCGATCGGAACTGGAGAGTGTGTTCGACAAGTTCTATCGTGCGCAGAAGGGCGATCACGTCCGCCCCGGTACGGGGCTTGGACTCGCGATTTCCCGGGGCTTTGTCGAGGCGATGAACGGCACGATTTCCGCCGACAATCGCGGCGACCGGACCGGCGCGGTGCTCACCATCCGACTGCCGGTGCCTGCGGTATCCAACGCGCTGGATACAGCCGCATGAGCGCCACGCCCATCAAGGTGCTCGTCATCGACGATGAACCCCCGATCCGCAAATTATTGCGCATGGGGCTGACCACGCAAGGCTACGAGATACTGGAAGCTCCCAACGGCAAGGCAGCACTCGAACTGCTGGCCGAGGGGCCGGCCCTGATCATTCTTGATCTGGGCTTGCCGGACATCCAGGGCCATGAATTGCTGCGCATGATCCGCGGCCGCAATGACAGCGTTCCGATCGTGGTGCTGTCGAGCCGCGGCGACGAGGCAGGCAAGGTACAGGCGCTCGATCTCGGCGCAGACGATTATCTGACCAAACCGTTCGGCATGGACGAATTGCTGGCCCGCATGCGCGCAGCGCTGCGGCATCAACTGCAGGTTCATGGCGAGCGTCCGGTGTTTCGTTCCGGCGATCTTTCCGTCGATCTGGTGCGTCGCATCGTCAAGGTGGGCGACCGCGAGGTCAAGCTTTCACCGAAGGAATACGACCTGCTGCGGGTACTGGTGCAGCACGCCGGCAAGGTGCTGACCCACCGGTTTCTGCTCAAGGAGCTTTGGGACGAAATGACCGACGCACAATATCTGCGGGTCTATGTGCGACAGCTCAGGCAGAAGATCGAAGGCGATCCGGAGCGCCCGCAATTCGTGCTGACTGAAACCGGAATCGGATATCGGCTGCGTGCGCCGGACTGAGTTGTTTGGAACCTTCGCGGCCTGCGTTGATTAGTTTTGCGCCAGAAGGAGAGCAATCATGGCACGAAAATATTCAACGAAGGCATCTGCCACGGTCGAACGCGCGATGAAGAAACGCAAGGCCGGGACATTGAAAAGCGGACGCTCCGGACGAACGGTTAAAAGCCGCAAACAGGCGATCGCGATCGGTCTTTCGGAGGCCCGTGCGGCGGGACAGAAAGTCCCGAAGAAGACCGCTGGAGCAAGGTCGACCAGGAGGGCGGGACGCAAATCCCGAAAGTAGCGGCGTAACGGTGCAGGAGTAGGTTCGAGACGCCTTCCCATCCGATGTGCGGGGGCATTACACTCCCCCCGCACATCGGCGCGTCCAAACCCGGCAGGTAGCGAGTTCGACCGTGTCCTTGCGAGACCACCTTACCACCTACCGCAAGAAGCGGGATTTCGAGAAGACCGCTGAGCCGAGCGGCGACAGGCCGATCAGGCCTTCAAGGCAGCGCCGCTTCGTGATCCAGAAGCATGACGCTACGCGGCTGCATTACGATCTCAGGCTGGAGTTCGACGGCGTCTTCAAATCCTGGGCGGTCACCAGGGGGCCATCGCTTGATCCGCACGACAAGCGGCTGGCGGTGGAAGTCGAAGATCATCCGCTCGATTACGGAGATTTCGAAGGCACCATTCCGAAGGGCCAGTATGGCGGCGGCACGGTGCAGCTATGGGACCGCGGCTATTGGCAATCCGACGACCCGGAAAGAGGTTTCAGGAAGGGCGATCTGAAATTTACGCTGCACGGCGACAAGCTGCACGGCAGCTGGGTGCTGGTACGCATGCGTCACGACCGCACGGGAGGAAAGCGTACCAACTGGCTTCTGATCAAGCATCGCGACGAATATGCCCGGGAAGGCAAGACCAATGACGTTCTTGAGGCCGACCGATCGGTTGCCTCGGGGCGCAGCATGGCAGAGATTGCCGCCGGCAAGGGCAGGGCACCCAAGCCGTTCATGACCGCGACCGGTCGGGGCAAGGCCGATGCGGTCTGGCATTCCAATCGTGGCGAAGCCGCCCAGGCGGGTTCCGGGCGCGCCAACGCGGCGGCGCCGGCGAAGTCCGTAAAATCCGCCCGCCCTCGCAAGGCCGCGAAGATGCCGCCGTTCGTCGCGCCTCAACTTTGCACTCCGGTCGAACGCCCTCCAGGCGGCGAAGGGTGGGGCCACGAAATCAAGTTCGACGGCTATCGCGTGCAGTTGCGCGTCGAGGATGGCAAGGCCACTTTGAAGACGCGCAAGGGTCTCGACTGGACGAACAAGTTCGGCGCCATCGCCGAAGAAGGAAGCAAACTTCCCGATGCGCTCATCGACGGCGAAATCGTGGCTCTCGATCATAACGGCGCGCCGGATTTCTCTTCTCTGCAGGCCGCAATTTCCGACCGCCAGACCGACAGCCTGATCTTTTACGCCTTCGATCTGTTGTTTGCCGAAGGGGAAGACCTTCGCCACTTGCCGCTCGGCGAGCGCAAGGCGCGGCTGAAGCAAATGCTGGAGGCAAGGCCCAAGGCAAAGGCGAAATCGATCCGCTACGTCGAACATTTCGAAAGTGACGGGGACACGATTCTGCGTTCGGCGCGTGAGCTGTCACTCGAAGGCATCGTTTCCAAGAAACTCAACTCGCCCTATCGCTCCAGCCGTTCGGATAATTGGACCAAGGCCAAATGCCGCGCGGGGCAGGAGGTCGTGCTCGGCGGATGGAAGGCCAACAACGGCAAGTTCCGCTCGCTGATGGCAGGGGTCCATCGCGGCGACCATTTGGCCTTTGTCGGCATGGTAGGCACCGGCTTTGGACAGGACACGATCAATCGAATCATGCCGACCTTGAAGGCGGCGGAGTCGGACCAAAATCCATTCAGCGGGAAGAACGCGCCGCGCAAAACCCGCGACGTTCACTGGCTCAGACCCGAGCTTGTCGCCGAAATTGAATTTGCCGGGTTTACCGACGGCGGAAACATACGTCAGGCCGCGTTCAAGGGATTGCGACATGACAAGCCGGCTTCCGAAATCGTTGCGGAGAAACCGGCCATGACGAAGCTTGCAACGCCTGACGGAAAGGCCGCTCCGGCCAAGTCGCGAGGTTCGAACTCCGGCAAGTCGAAGCCGGCCAGGCGGCTTGACGTGCCGGCGTCGAACCGGTCCGCGGAAGTCATGGGTGTCGTCATCTCAAAGCCGGACAAGGAACTGTGGCCGGACGCGGGCGACGACAAGGGCGTCACCAAGTTCGACCTCGCCCGCTATTTCGAGGCGGTCGGCGATTGGATGATCGGATACCTGAAGGGACGGCCGTGTTCCGTCGTGCGCGCCCCCGACGGCATCAACGGCGAACGCTTCTTTCAGCGCCATGCGATGCCGAGCACTTCCAGCCTGCTGGAGCTCGTCAAGGTCTCCGGCGACCGCAAGCCCTACTTGCAGATCGACCGCGTCGAGGGTCTTGCGGCTGTGGCTCAGTCCGGCGGCCTCGAACTGCATCCATGGAACTGCGCGCCGTTCGCGCCCGATATACCTGGCCGGCTGGTGTTCGATCTCGACCCCGCGCCGGAGGTGGATTTTTCCGACGTGGTTGCGGCGGCCAGGGACATGAAACAGCGGCTTGATGAACTTGGCCTGGAAAGCTTCTGCAAGACCACGGGCGGCAAGGGTCTTCACGTCGTGGTGCCGCTGGCCTACGGCGCAAGGGAGCGAGTGGACTGGAAGGAGGCCAAGGCTTTTGCGCAAGGCGTTTGCCAGTGGATGGCGAAAGAAAATCCCGATCAATATCTGCTCAATATGTCGAAGAAGCTGCGGCGGGGAAAGATTTTCCTCGACTACCTCCGTAACGATCGCATGGCGACCGCGGTTGCGGTGCTTTCGCCGCGGGCGCGCGAAGGGGCTACCGTCTCGATGCCGCTGACCTGGGCGCAGGTAAAGGGCGATCTCGACCCGAAGCGATACACGGTCCGCACCGTGCCGCCGCTGCTTGCGAGAAGCAGGGCGTGGCAGGGATACGAGGACGCTGCATCGTCGATCAAGGCCGCGATCAGGAAGTTGGCGGGAATATTATGAAAGGCGCTGCAACCTCATCCCGAGCAGCGCGCGGTTCGTGCGCGTTTCGAAGGATGAGGTCCGAGCACGCGAGATTCAGATTCGTCCGAGCAGTACGAGGATCAGTATGATAACGATGATGAGCCCGAGGCCGCCGCCACCGTAATAACCGGTGCCATAGAATGGGCCGCCGCCGATGCCGCTAAAGCCACCAAGCAATGCGATAATCAGAATAATGAGAATGATAGTTCCGATGGACATGCAGTTCTCCTCCAGCCGATGCTAGTTACCTCTTGATTTGACTTCAGGCGGAGAAACAAACCGGAACTCGGAAAGTTCCTGTGTTAACTTGTGTCAATGCCGGGCTTTTTTCCTGACGAAGTGGAACTACATGCAGTGATGCGAAAGGAATCCCAGCATGCCGGCGCCTCTCATCGTTTCGATTCCGCACAGTCTTGGCCGCGAGGAAGCGATGCGTCGCCTCAGGACCGGATTGACGCGCGCCGCCGCCAGCGTTCCGGTGCTGGCGGTTGATGAAGAGAGGTGGGAGGACAACCGCATGATTTTCCGCGTTCGCGCGCTGGGTCAGGCGGCTTCGGGCCATCTCGACGTCGCCGAGGATCACGTCCGGCTGGAAGTGACCTTGCCCTGGCTGTTGCAGCGCTTTGCCGAGGTCGCGCAGGCCGCGATCAAGCACCGCGGCAACCTTCTGCTGACCAAGCGGTGAGGTCCTGCCGAGATCTTGAACCTGAACGTCGATCTCAGGCGAACTGCTTGCGCCTTTTCGTCACCGGCTTGGCCGCGCCGGTCAATCTGGCCTTCAGCACTGCCGCGGGAACTGGCCGAAACAGGCTGGAAAGAGGGATAGCTGCCGCGCCGATCCTGTCGCTGGAACCGGCCACGGCAAAACCGTCTGCATGGATGGCGCCGTCGAAGGCTTCCGCGCGTGGCCAGATCCTTCCGTCTTCCGAAAACGGGGCAAACCACCTTGCGACGACAGTGATAGCGGCGTCACGCCCGCGACGGCGTGCAAATGCGATGACATGATCACGGTGCGGGCCGCTGACCTCGAGGGGTTCGTAGCTGCCGGCTGTAAACACCTCGGAAAGTTCATTCCGAAGCTTCAGGAGGTGCCGCATCCAGGCAAGCTTGATGTGCCCGTCTTGCCAGTTTTGCGCCAGTGCCTTCCAGTCAGCCTGTTCGACTTTTTTCAGGACAAGGTTGCGTTCCGTGAAGTCCACCGGCCGACGGTTATCTGGATCGACCAGAGACAAGTCCCAGAACTCGGTTCCCTGATAGAAATCGGGGACGCCGGGCATCGTGATCTTCAGCGTAAGTTGACTGAGCGAGTTCAGCGCCCCCAGCAGCGCAACCCTTCCCGCCAGGTTGCGCAGCGAATTGAGGAAGTCACCGGAGACCGAGGGGTCCAGGATTTTTGCGATGAATTGGCCGATTCCTTCTTCGTAAGCGGCGTTGGGATTGAGCCAGCTCGTTTCCTGTTTTCCTTCGCGAGCGGCCTTGACCGCACAGGCATGGATGCGATCGGCAAAGTTGCCATCATCGGCCTGGCCAACGGGCCATGCGCCGAGCAGCGTTTGATACAGGAAATATTCGAACGTCGCCGATGGCGCGCGCATGGCGCCGTTCGAGACGATGTGGGGTGCATTGAGGACCTTCCAGCGAGCGACAGTGCCGGTCCACTCGCCCGCCAGTTCGGTGAGCGTCATCAGGCGAGCCCGGGCATCCTCGCCGCGCTTGGTATCGTGGGTTGCGGTCGCCGTCATGGCGTGAGGCCAATGGCGCGCCCGAAGCTTCATGGCCTGGTGAAAGTCTTCCAGGTCAAGCGCTGGCGCGAAAGGTTCTCCGCCAACCTCGTTCAGCGCGAGCAGTCGATGGGTGCGATAGAACGCCGTATCTTCCAGCGATTTCGCCATCAACGGTCCGGTGAATTGCTGTACCTTCAATGCAAACCGGCGCACGCGCGGCCGGCCGTGCGGTGCGCGGCCCGGCTTGATCAGGTCCATCGTCAGTACGTCGCGCAGGAAATCGAAGATGCCTTCGTCGGCGGCAAACCACTCCGCGCGCGCCTTTTCGATCGTCTCCGAGATCAAGGCGCGATCTTCGTTCGATGTGCCGGCCACCGTCAGATAGGTGCGGTAGATCGGAAAATGCAGCACATAAAGCTCGAGCGCCTGCCGCAGGCTGTCTGCGGAGAAGTCGCGCGTCGAATAGTGGCCGGCTGCGATGCGGGCAAGCAAACGAGCCAGCACCGTGAATTCGCTGGCCAACAGCGTTTCGAGAACGCGGCGTTTGGCCTCTTTCAGAACAGGCGCCAGCGCCGGCGACATATTGCTGACCTGCCTGAACGTTTCGTCGAGCGCATCGAGGCCGCGGCCATCGATCAGCACGCGCGCGATCGTGTTCAGCGCATCGTAGCCGGTAGTGCCCTCTACGCCCATGAACGGCCGCAAGGCCTCATGCTCGCCGAGAATTTTTTCGACCACGACATAAAATGATTTGGTGCCTTTGCCCTGTGCCTCGCGGACCAGGCGGTGCAGGCGCTGAAAATATTGAGCGGGGTCGCGCAGGCCATCGATATGATCCAGCCGCAGGCCTTGCAACTTTCCCTCCGCGATCAGTCTCTTGACCAGGCGGTGGGTGATATTGAAGGTCGTGGCGTCTTCCATTCTCAGGCCGGCGAGCGAGTTGACGTTAAAGAAGCGGCGGTAGTTGATGTCGCTCGAGGCGAGCCGCCAGTGCCCCAGCCTGTAATGCTGGCGTTCGAGCAGGTGGTGCAGTGCCAGCGTCTGCGACGAACGACCCTGCCCGGCACGATAGGTGGCAAGGCCGCGGTCGATGATCTCTGCGCCACCCGCGATGTCCCTCAGCGCCGCCTTGAAAGCGGGGGCTTCCTTGCGGTTTGGGTGGCGCAGTCCCTTGTAGCGCGAGGCGAGGTCGGTCAGCAGCCTTCCGGCCGTGCTGTTCTCCGCCGCCGCCTCTCTGACGATCATGTTCAGGATTTCGCCGTAACGTTCAGGCGCGATCGGCAGGCGATGTTCGAAGTACCATGCCGAGAAACTGCCTTCGTTCGCATCGTAACGCAGTTCAATCTTGCCGCTTTCAAGCGCCTCGCCGTAGGATGAGCCGAGGATGGGCAGCAGGACGCCCCCGCGCGAGCGGTGGGGCAAGAGTTCCCAGTCGATGTCGAACGAGACCGCGTGTGGCGAGGATTCGCCCCACTCGAGCACGTCGAGCCACCAGGGGTTGTCGGCAAAATGCACGCCCACATGATTGGGCACGAAGTCGAGAATAAGGCCGACGCCATATTTACGCAGCGCTGCACTGAACTGCTCGAAGCCAGCTTCTCCGCCAAGCTCCGGATTGATGACGGTGTGGTCGACGACGTTGTAGCCGTGGGTTGAGCCCTTGCGCGCCTTCATGAAGGGTGAGGCGTAGAAATGGGTAATACCGAGCGCCTTGAGATAGGGGACGATGGCGGCCGCCGCCTCGAAGCCGAAATTCGCCGTCAGCTGCGCGCGGTAGGTGGCGATCGGAACAGCGGCACGCATTAGCGTGGTTCCAGGCACCAGAACACCGACCAGGGCGGCAGGACGTTGCCCGGCGGGCCGCCGCAGATCGCAACCACGCTCTCTTTCCTTGAGTTATCGGTGACCTCGGCGGTCGACAGGTTGGCCCGCAACAATAGCCCTGTGCCGTCGCCAAGCTGCCAACTCGCGGTCAATAGTCCGTTGTCCGCGGCATGGGCCTCACCGAACGCTGCGTTGGCAAGGCGCGGCATGATTTCACGCCGCCGCACCGTCAGGAGGTCGCGAACCAGCGCCAGCCGTTGACGTCCCGCCTCCTCGTTCAGGGAATCCCAGTCGAGCTTCGCTGATCGAAAGGTCGAGAGATCGAGGGGATCGGGTACCTCGCTGCCAAATTTCGCATAGGCCCAGCCATATTCACGACGCCGGCCTTCGCGGACTGCCTCGGCGAGACCGCCCGTGAAATCGCAGAAAAACGGAAATGGTGTTTTTGATCCCCATTCTTCGCCCATGAACAGCATCGGAATTGGCGGCGCGAGCAAGGTGATTGCCAGCGCAGCCTCGATCGCATCCTTGCTCACGAGGTTTTCGAGCCGGTCGCCGAGCGGGCGGTTGCCGATCTGGTCGTGGTTTTGAAGAAAATTGACGAAGGCGGTCGGCGCGAGGCCGCCGCTTGCCTCGCCGCGCGGCCGCCCGTCCCGATGGGCCGAAGTTTCGCCTTGGTAGACAAAACCCGAGGCAAGGCTTCGGGCGATATCACGAAGCGGCGATCGCTGATAGTCGCGGTAGTAGCCTTGCGCTTCGCCGGTGAGCCACACATGCCAGGCGTGATGATAATCGTCGTTCCACTGCGCGCGATACTTTCCGCGCGGTGGGTCTTGCCTGGGATCGAGAATTCCGACGCGATTGTCGTCGTTTTCGAGAACAAGATGAATATGGCGTCCCGTCTCTGCGGCGAGTTCGCCGACCGCGACGCTGAGATCGTGCAGCATCGACACTTCGCCAAGCTCGGCGATACTGTGCACGGCGTCGAGCCTCAACCCGTCGAAGCGATATTCGCCAAGCCAATAAAGCGCGTTCTCGATCGCGAACTTGCGAACCTGCGGTACGCGGTAATCTATCGCGCTGCCCCAGGGCGTCTGTGCCTCGGTGAAGAAGCGAGGGGCATAGCGGCCGAGGTGGTTTCCCTCGGGCCCAAAGTGGTTATAGACCACGTCGAGAAATACCATCAGCCCGCGCAGATGCGCCTCGTCGACGAGGGCCTTCAGATCGTCGGGCCGGCCATAGGCGCCGTCGGGCGCGTACCACAAGACGCCGTCATATCCCCAATTGCGCGAGCCGGCGAAATCCGCAAGCGGCAGCAATTCGAGCGCGGTAATCCCGGTTGCGACGAGGTGATCGAGTTTTTCAATGATGGCGCGGTAAGTGCCTTGCGGCGTGAAGGTACCGACATGGGCTTCAAGCAGCACGGTTTCGTGCCATGGCCGTCCCCGCCAGTCCGAAGCGCACCAGCGATAGGCCGAATGGTCAATCAGCTCGCTCGGGCCGAACACGTCATCCGGCTGAAAGGCCGATGCCGGATCGGGTATGTCGATCTCGTTGTCGATCCGGAAGCGGTAGTGGTCGCCCGCCTTTACGCCGGCAACATCGGCAGCAAACCAGCCATCCGAGCCGCGCTCGAGCGGGTGAGGTGTCTCCAGCAGGAGATCGACACGCCTGGCCGCAGGCGCCCAGAGGCGAAAGGAGGCGCCTTCCGCAGTTAGCCTGGCGCCGAATTGCCGTCCGCTCATGCCGAACCCGAGAAAGCCAGCACCGAGCGGGGAGGCGCAGTGGCCTCGCTTCCCGATGCAAAATCCGCGACGACTTGCTTAACGTCGGCGGTGTTCAATAGTTGCCGCCAGCTTTTGTATTCGGGCAACTTCGGCAGCTTGAACTCGATCGCTTCGGGTGCGGCGTTGAGCACGATGAGGAGGGGGGCCTGGCCCGCTTCGGCAGGTCCCAGCACATAGGCGAGGAAGCGGCCTTCGGGAAATTTCCAGTCCGCTTCCTTCATCTCCTCGGCGGCCGGCGTCAGCCACAACACGCCGTAGGTTCCATCCGCGCGCCGTCCGTCGAGCCAGCCGCGGGCACGGATTTGCGGGAAACGCCGGCGAATTTCGCTCATGTGCCCGATAAAGTCGATGAGGTCGTCACCCTCGCGCCCCAAGCCATCCCAGCCGGTCCAGCCAGTTTCGTTGTCCTGGCAATAGGCGTTGTTGTTGCCATGCTGGGTATTGGCGACTTCATCTCCTGCCAAAATCAGCGGCACGCCCTGCGCGAGCAGCAGGCAGGCGAGCTGGTTCCTCCGCAACCGGTTGCGGAGCGCGTTGATTGCCGGATCGTCGGTCGGGCCTTCATGGCCGCAATTATTGCTGTGGTTATCGTTGGCGCCGTCGCGGTTGTCTTCGCCATTGGCCTCGTTGTGCTTGCTGTTGTAGCTGAACAGATCCTTCAGCGTGAAGCCGTCGTGCACGGTGACATGGTTGATGCTGGCACGAGGTATGCGGCCATCATGGTTGAACAGATCGGACGAACCGGTCATTCGGCTGGAGACCTCGCCGATCAAGCTGCCTTCGCCGCTCCAATAGCGCCGCATGGCGCTCCGGTAACGGTCGTTCCATTCCGACCATTGCGATGGGAACGCACCTACCTGGTAGCCGCCCATGCCGAGGTCCCACGGTTCGGCAACCAACTTGACGGAGGCGAGCACCGGGTCCTGCCGGACCGCGGTCAGAAACGCCGCACCACGATCGAACCCGTTCGGTCCGCGCGCCAGGGTCGTTGCCAGATCGAACCTGAAGCCGTCGACGTGACAAACCTCGACCCAGTAGCGCAGCGAGTCCATCACCATCTGCAGGACGCGCGGATGGGTAAGGTTGACCGAACTGCCGCAGCCGGTGAAGTCGTCGTAGTAGCGCTTGTCGTCGGGCTTCAGCCAGTAATACGAGGCGTTGTCGATGCCGCGGAACGACAGCGTCGGTCCCATATGGTTGCCTTCGGCCGTATGGTTGTAGACGACGTTGAGCATGACCTCGATGCCGGCATCATGAAGTCTTGCAACCGTGGTGCGGAAGGAGTTGAGCGGGTTATCCTGCGCGTAGCGCGGTTCAGGCGCGAAAAAAGAAAGACTATTATAACCCCAGTAGTTCGACAGTTTCCTTTCGACCAGCGTGCGGTCATCCACAAGTCCGTGGATCGGCAACAATTCGAGTGTCGTGACCCCCAGCCGCTTGAAGTGTTCGATCATCGCAGGCGAAGACAACCCACCATAAGTCCCGCGCAGGTTTGGCGGAACCTCCTCCCGTTTCTGCGTCAAACCCTTGACATGGGCCTCGTAGATGATGGTGTCTTCCCAGCGAATGCTGGGACGAATTTCACGGCGGCCCCAGTTGAAGGTCTCATCGACCACCACGGCCTTGGGCATGCCGCGGGCGTTGTCGCGCCGGTCGAAGGAAAGGTCCTCGCGCGCGCTGCCGGTGCGATAGCCGAAATGCGCATCGCTCCAGACCAGGCGACCGGACAGCCGCTTGGCATAAGGATCGAGCAGCAGCTTGTTGGAATTGAACCGATGGCCTTGCTCCGGGGCGTAGGGTCCATGAACGCGATAGCCATAGAGCTGCCCGGGCGAAACGTCGTTCAGATAGCCGTGCCAGACATCCTCGGTGCGCTCGGGCAATTGTATCCGCTCGAGCTCGCGACGACCCTGGCTGTCGAACAGGCAGAGTTCGACCTTTTGCGCGTTGGCGGAGAATACCGCGAAATTGGTGCCCCGGCCGTCCCAGCTTGCACCCAGGCGAGAGGACGATCCGGCCGACAGTCGCATGATTAGCCTTCGGGTACGAGAAAGATCGCGGCCAGCGGCGGGATGGTGAGGCTAAGTTCCGGCGGTGCGCCATCCAACGTCCGGACTTCACCGATGTTCCCGACATTGCTGCCGCCGTAATGGGCGGAGTCCGAGTTGAGCACCTCGCGCCAACTTCCCGCGATCGGCACGGCAACGCGATAGTCATAATACACATTCGGCGAAAAATTCACCGCAACGAGGCAGCGCGCTTTTCCATCCCGTCCCTTTCGAATCCACGCAAAAACATTTCCGTTGGCGTCATCCGTCACAACCCACTCGAAGCCCGAATGATCGCAATCCAGCTCATGCAGCGCAGGATATCGGCGGTAGAGCCGGTTGAGGTCACGGACGAGCGCCTGGACGCCTGCGTGCGCTGACTGATCGATCAGGTGCCAGTCGAGCGAATGATCGTGATTCCATTCGCGCTCCTGGGCGAATTCGCAACCCATGAACATCAGCTTTTTGCCGGGATGACCGAACATGAAGGCGTAGTAGGCGCGCAGATTTGCAAAGCGCTGCCAGTTGTCGCCGGGCATCCGGCCGAGGATCGATCGTTTGCCGTGAACGACTTCGTCGTGCGACAGCGGCAGAATGAAATTCTCGGAGAACGCGTAATGCAAGCCGAACAGGATTTCGCCGTGATGATACTTGCGGTGGATCGGTTCCTTGCTGATGTAATTCAGCGTATCGTGCATCCATCCCATGTTCCACTTGTAACCGAAGCCAAGCCCGCCATTTTCAACTGGCTGCGACACTTGCGGCCAAGCCGTCGATTCTTCGGCTGCCGTCGTGGCTTGCGGAAAGCGCGCGAAAACTTCGGTATTGAAGCGGCGCAGGAACGCGATCGCGTCGAGATTTTCACGGCCGCCAAACCGGTTCGGCACCCATTCTCCCGCGGGCCGGCTGTAGTCGAGATACAGCATCGAGGCGACGGCGTCGACGCGCAGACCATCGATGCCGTAACGCTCCAGCCAGAACAGCGCGTTCGACACCAGGAAATTGACGATCTCGGTGCGGCCGAAATTGTATATCAGCGTATCCCAGTCGAGATGCCGGCCTTGGTGTGGATCGGCGTGCTCGTAAAGTGCGGTGCCGTCGAAATTGCCGAGCCCGTGCGGGTCGTCGGGAAAGTGGCCGGGCACCCAGTCGAGCATTACGCCGAGGCCCTCGCGATGGCAGGCATCGACCAGCGCGGCAAAGTCGGCGGGGTTGCCGAACCGGCTGGTGGGCGCGAACAGTCCGGTTGGCTGGTAGCCCCATGAGCCATCGAAGGGGTGCTCGCTCACCGGCAGGAATTCGACATGAGTGAAACCGAGATCGCGGGCATAGCGCGGAAGCTGCTCGGCAAGCTCTCGATAGGTCAGCCACTCATTATTGCCCTTTCGCCGCCACGAACCGAGGTGGACTTCATAGATCGAGATTGCGGCTTCACGCGCGTTAAGGTTGGGCGGGGCGGGACGGGGATGCGGCAGACCTTCTTCGTCGAACACGATCGATGCTGTGCTTGGGCGCATCTCCGTGGCGAACGCCAGCGGGTCCGATTTCAGCGGCAAATGGTCACCCTGCCGGCTGACGATGTCGAACTTGTAGCGGTCTCCCGGCGTGGCACGGGGAATGAACAACTCCCAATAACCGAGACCCCGTACCCGCATCGGGTGCCGTCTCGGATTCCAGAAGTTGAAATCGCCGACCACGCTCACTCTCTGCGCATTGGGCGCAAACACGACAAACGCGACGCCCGCCACGCCTTCGAGCGCGAGGGGGTGTGCGCCGAGCTTGTCATAAAGCCGTTGATGGGTGCCTTCGCCGAGTAGATACAGATCGTAGTCGGTGAGCACCGGTGGAAAACGGTAGGGGTCGTCGAGGTCGACGACAGTCTCGCCGAAGCGGGCCCGTAGCTGGTAGGATTTGGAGCCGTTTGGCAGAACGCCGGCAAACAGCCCATCCTCATGGATGCGCGTCAGCGCCGCCGCCTGGCCACGCTCGACCACGGCGTCGACCTTCGAGGCATCGGGAAGGAACGCGCGTACCACCGTCCTGCCGCCTTCGGTGTGCGGTCCAAGATAGTGAAACGGATCGGAATGGCGGCCTTCCAGAATCGCATAGGCCTCGGCGGAAAGCTCGGTCATGAGGTCTCGTTGTTACGCGGGGACAAGATTCGAAGCGCTCCTGTCAAAGGCACCCGTACCCATTCGGGTCGATACCTCAGATCGTACTCCAGCTCGTCGAATATCTTCTCAAGCAAGAAATAGTCCAACATTCGGCCAGCGGCCTGACGGTCGGCCGGCCAAAGCGCCGGATTGGCGCTCGATTCGCGATATGCGGCCTGGACGGCCTGGCTCGCGCGGTTGACCCATTCGGAAAGCGCCGCACCAAGTCTGCCCTGTTCATCACCCGAAAACTTCAGCGCGCGCTCGAGCGCTGCGCTAGCCGAACATTCGATCGATCTGATCAGGCTTGCGAGGTCTCGCGCCGCGGGCGCCTTGCGCCGCCGTTGCTCGATGGAAAGACGAAGGTCGCCTTCAAAGCCGGTAATGAATATGTCGTCTTTCACGATCAGCGCGCGGTCCAGATTGAGGTCGCCATGACAACGGATATTCAACCCACCGCAATCCGGGGGCAGGAGGGTTTTCAGATGATCCCGCAAGGCCGTCTCCAGCTCCAGCAATCGATCGACCAATGGGCGATCGGCTTCGCTGAAACCGTTGCGGCGCTGCCGCAGCGTCTCGAAAACGCGTTCGGCGCGCGCGAGAATGTTTTCGGTCCAGCGCCGCACATCCGCGGCGCGGATCGGTTCGGGCGCAAAATCGGTCAAACCGGTGGCGGCCGAAAGTGCGTCGTGCATTTCAGCGGTTCGTCTTCCTATCTGCAACATGTGACGCAGATAAGGCCCCCGTTCCTCGCTTTCGGTCGGACGCTGACTTGCCGCAAGCAGGCGCTGTTCCTCGACAAAGCGATCGAGATAGGCTGCCGTCACGGTCCAGGCGTCGCCCTGATTGCCGACGAGAGCGTGAACTACCGCGATCGCGCTTCGCCGTTCGCCTTCAGCGAATTCCACGCTGCCAAGCATCGCCGGCGTATTGGCGAAACCCGCAACCTCGGTCAGGAACCGGCCGACCTCGATCTCTGGATTGGTGCCAGCTTCAAGCTTTCGGTAGAGCTTGACGACGTAGCTGCCATTGATCACGACGATACTGCTCAGCGGACCGTCATCGACCGGGATGACGCGCTCGGGCTGTCTGACGGGTTTCGACGAGAATTTGCTCGTTGGCCTGAATTCGAGGCTCGCCCCGTTTTCTTCAATCGTCAAAGCCTGGCGCAGATTTCGAAGCAGCAGCCCGTGGAAGATCGGATCGTTTGCGACGTCCAGCAACGTGCCTTCCCGTGCACCCTGGCGCACGGCAGCGAACGCATTGGGATTGTAGCGCTCGCGATCAAGGCGGACCCATTCGATTTGCATCGGCAGCACGTAGCGCGTCGTTACCTCATGCTCCGCCGCCTCGAAGAAGGCGAGCCACGGCCGGTTGTCGCCAATATCGCAAAACGGTATCGCCGAAGTGAGTGTCGGATGTATCGCCGAAGCCCTGTGCTCCGGATACCAGCGGCTCCGTGCCAGGTGTCCGGGCAGAACGTCACGTTCGAACACGCTGCGGGTCCGTGCCAGCGACACCCAGGTCGCGCCCAGCGGTACAACGAGGGTTTCGAATTCCGGCACCGCCGAAGGCGCGACATATTCGGATTTGTCGCGCTCCTGAAGCCGAAACCAGTAAAAGCCGTAAGGCGCGAGCGTGATCATATAGGGGAGTTCGCCGATCGCCGGGAAATGCGTGCGGCCCAGCATCTCCAGGGGAACGCGGTCCTTGAAAGCCGAAAGATCGAGTTCGGTCGCTTGTGCCGATCGTGACAGGTTGGCAACGCACAGAATGACCTCGTCGCCAAGCTGCCTGACATAGGCAAGCACTGCGCGATTGGCCGGACGGATGAAGGTCATGCTGCCGCGACCGAACGCCAGCGTCGACTTGCGTACCGAGATCAGCCGCTTGGCTGCGCTCAACAGCGACGACAGGCTGCGCGATTGCGCTTCGACATTGACGGCTTCGTAACCGTAGACCGAATCCATGATGATCGGCGCGTAGAGGCGCGCGGGATCGGCGCGGGAGAAGCCACCGTTGCGATCCGGCGTCCACTGCATCGGCGTGCGAACCCCGTTGCGGTCGCCGAGATAGATATTGTCGCCCATGCCGATTTCGTCGCCATAATAGATGATCGGGGTGCCCGGAAACGACAACAGCAGCGAATTCATCAGCTCGATCTTGCGCCGATCATTGTCCATCAGCGGTGCAAGCCGCCGGCGAATGCCAAGATTGATGCGCGCGCGGGGATCGTTGGCGTAGGTCGACCACAAATAGTCGCGTTCGACGTCGGTGACCATTTCGAGCGTCAGCTCGTCGTGGTTGCGCAGGAAAAGCGCCCACTGGCAGTTGGCGGGGACATCGGGCGTCTGGCGCAGGATGTCGGTGATGGGGAAGCGGTCCTCCTGGGCGATCGCCATGTAGATCCGCGGCATCAGCGGGAAGTGGTATGCCATCTGGCATTCGTCGCCATTGCCGAAATATTCCTGCACGTCTTCCGGCCATTGATTGGCTTCCGCCAGCAGCACTTTGCCTTTGGCATAGGAATCAAGCTCGGCGCGCAGCTTTTTGATGATCGCGTGAGTTTCCGGCAGGTTTTCGTTGTTGGTGCCGTCGCGTTCGCAAAGGTAGGGAATGGCGTCGAGGCGGAATCCGTCGACACCGGTATCGAGCCAGCGCTTCATCACCTGGATCATGGCGCTGACCACGCGCGGATTGTCGAAATTCAGGTCGGGCTGATGCGAAAAGAAGCGATGCCAATAGAATTGACCGGCCTCCGGGTCCCAGGTCCAGTTGGATTTTTCGGTATCGGTGAAGATGATCCGCGTACCTGCATATTTCTGGTCGGTGTCGCTCCAGACATACCAATTGCGCGCGCTGGAATTCGGATGGCTGCGGCGGGCGCGCTTGAACCAGTCATGCTGATCGGAGGTGTGGTTGATGACGAGCTCGATGATGACCCGCATACCTCTGCGCTTGGCCTCGACGATGAAGCGGCGAAAATCCTTCATGGTCCCGAAATCGGGATTGATGGAGCCATAGTCGGCAATATCGTAGCCGTCGTCACGCCCTGGCGAGGGATAGAACGGCAACAGCCACAGCGCCGTCACTCCGAGATCCTGAAGGTAGTCGAGCTTTTCGGTCAGACCTGCAAAATCGCCGATACCGTCGTTGTTGCTGTCGGCGAACGCCTTGACGTGAAGCTGATAGATGATGGCGTCCTTGTACCAAAGTTCATCATGGCCCAGCGTCGCGGCGGCCGGCATTTCCTGGGTATCGATTGAGGACATCAGATTCATCGCAAAGCTCCGCGCGCCAGACAGCGAAAGAGCAGGGCGGTATTATGGATATGTTCAGGCCGCAGCGTAGCATCGCGCGCGGCGCGCTCGACAGTTTTGCAAAGTTTGTTCACGGTGATGCCGTTGGCATGAAGTAACGTCCCATTTCGTTTTCGCGAAAGGAGATGCACGGGACTATATAGAAAGCCGCGTCCTTCGCATTGGTTCCCGTGGGAACAGCGGCGATGGGGCGACGTTAACCAATGCTATCTTATTCCCAAATTTGAAGAATTCGCGACGGCCGACCTCCGTTGCCGCATAAATGGCCCCTTGGATGGATCTTTTCGAAAAAGCTCGAGAACTGGGTATCCAGACTGAATTCGTCGACGGTCAGGGCCATCGCCATGTAACCGACCCCGTTGCGCTCGAGATTATCCTTGATGCGCTGCCGGAGCGGGTTCCCTACCGCTTTCTCCCCGGTGCAGTGGTCATCCGCTCCGGTCGGCCGTCGCGGACCGAGATCGATCGCGCAGCGAGGCTCCCGCTGCAATGGAAGATCACGGCGGGCGAGAAGGTGATGGCCCAGGGCCAGGCTCTCGATCACGCCATTGCCTGGCCCGCCGATCTGCCGGAGGGGTCGTATCGGCTTCGCCTGGAGGACGCCTCCTCGTCAGCGGATGAAGCGCCCCTGATCGTCTCACCCGCCAAGGCCTATCCCGGCGATTTCGACCGGGGCTGGCTGATGGCGGTCCAGCTCTACGGCGTCCGCTCCGCACGCAACTGGGGCATGGGAGATTTTACGGACCTCAAGGCGCTGATCGATCTAGCCGGCCAATTGGGCGCCGACGGCATCGGCCTCAATCCGCTTCATGTGCTGTTCGATGACCGGCCGGCAGATTGCAGTCCTTATTCGCCGAACAGCCGTCTGTTTTTCAATGCACTTTACATTGACGTGGAAAAAATCCCCGAATTCAGGGCCGATAAATCGGCCGAGACCGTCGGCGCCATCGCGCGGCTGAGGCAGGGCCACCTTGTCGATTATGAAGGCGTCGCCAGGCAGAAGTGGCGTGCACTGCGCGCAACGTTTGCGAACTTCAAGTCGCACACATCCGTCAAGCGCAGGAAGGATTTCGACGCGTTTCGCGCCGAGCGCAGCCCCCTGTTGTCACGCTTTGCCTGCTTCGAGGTTTTGCGGCACAAATTCAACAAGCCGTGGTGGGAGTGGCCGGAAGGCTGGCGGCAGGCGGATGATGCCAAATGCGCCGAATTGCGCCGCGGGGCGGATGCCGCCGAAATCGAATTCGTCGAGTTCGTGCAGTGGACGGCCGACCGGCAATTGCGCTCGTGTCGCGATCGCGCGCGTCAGCTTGGCATGACGGTCGGCCTTTATCTGGACGTTGCTGTCGGTGTCCAGGCTGACGGTTTCGATGCCTGGAATGAGCAAGTAGCGATCTCGCGGCATCTCGCCGTCGGCGCGCCACCCGATCCCCTCAACCTTGCCGGCCAGAACTGGGGATTGGCCGGCTTCAACGACGCAGGTCTGGAGCTGAGTTCGTTCGAACCCTACCGCCAGATATTGCGGGCATCGATGCGATACGCGGGCGCGATCAGGCTCGATCACGTGCTGGGGTTGAAGCGGCTGTATCTCGTACCGCACGGCTTTCCGCCCAATGAGGGCGTCTATGTGCAAATGCCGTTCGAGGCGCTGCTGGCCGCCACCGCCCAGGAGAGCGTGGCGCATGCTTGCGTGGTGATCGGCGAGGACCTCGGCACCGTGCCGGAGGGATTCCGGGAGCAGATGGCGGATTGGGGCATCTGGTCCTATCAGGTGATGATGTTCGAGCGTGACGACCGCGGTGCATTTCGCAGCGCCGATTATTACTCGGCGAACGCGCTCGTCACCTTCAACACCCACGATCTGTCGACCTATGCAGGCTGGCGCTCGTTCAGCGATCTCAAGCTGAAGCGCTCCCTCGGAATCGATCCCGGCGAGAGCGACGACGCCCGCTGGCATGCGTTGACCATGTTGAGCGACGTGTTGAATCATCACGCCATCGATCGCCATGACCTATACGCGGTCGCGGGCTTTCTCGCAAAAACCAGATCGCGCCTGCTCGCGGTTTCGCTAGAGGACCTGCTGGGCGTGGTTGACCAGCCCAATATTCCGGGCACCGTGAACGAGCACCCGAACTGGCGTCAGCGGTTGCCGGTCGCGATAGAGGGAATTGCGGCTGCTATCGACGTGGCTGCACTCAAGGACGCAACGCGGGAGCGAGCGCGCGCCTCGGCATAGAAACGAAACGTTGCATTTCAGCCGGTGAGGAAATTGTCGAGTAGAATAGAGGATTATGGACTTATCGGCGATTGCGAGACGGCAGCGCTTGTCGGTTGCGACGGCTCCATCGACTGGCTGTGCTGGCCCGCATTCGATTCCGATGCATGTTTCGCCGGTCTCCTCGGTTCGTCCGGGAACGGCCGCTGGCTAATCGCGCCGGCGGAAGAGATTCGGCGAACTACGCGCCGTTACTGGGACAATACGCTGATCCTCGAGACGCGCTTTGAAACGGCAAGCGGCGTCGTCGCCATCACGGATTTCATGCCGCCACGCGGCAAAGCCTCCGACGTCGTCCGTCTGGTTCGCGGCATCGCGGGGAAGGTGAAGCTCAAGATGGAGCTTGTGATGCGTTTCGGCGTGGGCGCGGATGTCCCCTGGGTCAAGCGCACGGAGGACGGCGCGCTACTTGCAATCTGCGGGCAGGACATGACGGTGTTGCGAACGCCGGTTGCAACGCGCGGCAAGCAGATGACGACCGTTGCCGATTTCGAGGTGAACGAAGGCGAGACGGTTCCTTTCGTTCTGACTTATGGCCCATCGCATCTGAGCTTGCCGGAGCCGATCGATCCCGCGCAAGCATTGCAGGACACCGAGGAGTTCTGGACCGACTGGTGCAGCCGCTGCACTTACGAGGGCGAAAACCGCGACCTCGTGCTGCGTTCACTGATCACGCTGAAAGCGCTGACCTATGCCCCGACCGGTGGCATCGTCGCTGCACCCACGACGTTGCTACCCGAAAAACTCGGCGGCAGCAGGAATTGGGACTACCGCTACTGCTGGCTTCGCGACGCCACTTTTACGCTGCTGGCATTGATGAACTCGGGCTACACCGAAGAAGCCGCCGCCTGGCACAATTGGCTCCTGCGCGCGGTGGCAGGATCGCCGGCGAACATGCAGATCATGTACGGCATCATGGGTCAACGCAGGCTGCTGGAGTGGGAGGCAGGCTGGCTGCCCGGTTATGAAGGCGCGTCCCCGGTTCGAATCGGCAACGCCGCCCACGCCCAGTTGCAGCTCGACGTCTACGGCGAGTTGATCGACGCCTTTTATCAATCGCGCGTGGCGGAGTTGAAGCTCGACCAGGGATCCTGGGCGCTGGCTCGGACGATTGTTGAGCATGTCGAAGAGGTCTGGGATAGGCCCGACCACGGCATCTGGGAGAGGCGCAGTGCCCCCAAGCACTACGTGTTCTCAAAAGTGATGACATGGGTCGCGATCGACCGCGCCATCAAGGGCGCCGAGCGGTTCGAGTATGACGCGCCGCTCGATCGCTGGCGAGACTTGCGCGATACGATCTGCCGCAGCGTCTGTGAAAATGGATTCGATCCCGAACAGAACACGTTCGTCGAATCCTACGGCTCTCACTTGCTCGATGCGAGCGTGCTGCTTTTGCCATCGGTAGGTTTCCTGCCTCCGGCGGACCCGCGCATCCGGGGCACCATCGCGGCCATCGAACGGCAAATGATGCGCGACGGCTTCGTGCTGCGGCACGATCCTCGTGAAATCTCCGACGAACAGCAGCCGATCGAGGGCGCGTTTCTGGCCTGCACGCTGTGGCTGGCAGATGCTTTCGTATTGGCCGGCGAGGTCGACAAGGCGCAGACGCTGTTCGATCGCGTCGTTGCCGTCGCCAACGATCTCGGGTTGCTGGCGGAGGAATTCGACACGGTCGCGCTGCGGCAGACCGGCAATTTTCCGCAGGCGCTGACCCATATCGCGCTGGTCAACACCGCCCATAACCTCAGCGACGCGAAGAAATCGCATGAAAAGCCGGCGATGCAGAGGTCGAAGTGAACATTCACAGCGTCATCGCCGGGCTTGACCCGGCCTGACCCGGTAATCCGGTAACCATCGAAAGGTGCTTCGCCTCCGGCGTCATTGCGAGCGCAAGCGAAGCAATCCAGAGCCGCAAAGGCTGGATTGCTTCGTCGCTCACGCTCCTCGCAATGACTCCCTTAAAATCATCTCCATCGCCTTGGCAAAACCCTCTTCTTCGTTGGAGGCCGTAACGTGGGTCGCCGCTTTTTTGACGTCATCGGTAGCATTGCCCATGGCAAACGAAAGTCCGCTTGCGGCGAACATCGGCAGATCGTTTTGCATGTCTCCGATGGTGGCGACAGCGCCGGTTGAAAGCTGCAGGCGTCTTGCCATTGCCTGGACGAAGGTGCCCTTGTCGCAGCCGGGCGGGGTGACATCGAGGTAATAGCTCTGCGAGCGCACCGCCTTTGCCTCGGCGCCCATTGCATTTTTCATGTCGATTTCGCAACGCTTCAGCAGCTCCGCATCGGCGCTCGATCCGACGATCTTGCAGGCGGAAGCGAGATAAGGCGTAAAATCCGCAACAACAGTTGGATCGGCCTGGATCGCACGCTTTTCCAGCGCAACGTATTGCCCGCTATCGTCACGGGCGAGCCAGCGATCCCCGGTGAACAGCCAGATACCGGTACCGAACCGGTTCAACAGATCGATGCAGCGCCGCGCTGCGCCCTCCGGGATCAGGTGTTGTTCAATTGGCTGCAGGCTGGAATTGGCGATGGAGCTGCCGTTGAAGGCGCCGATCGGAAGCTTTATTTGCAGCGGCTCGATGAGAAACCGCATGCCAATGGTCGGCCGGCTCGAGGTGATGGTGAAGCCGATGCCCGCTGCATGCAGGCGCCGCACGGCTTCCTTCGCGGCTTCGGTCAGGCGCTTGTCTTTGGTCAGAAGGGTCCCGTCAACGTCCGACACGACAAGGGCAATTCGCTTCATGCGCGGCTCCTGCCGGAAAGTGAAGGCGCCAGTTGACGGACGACATGCTCGACGATTGTTTCGACCGGTGCGTCGATCGACACCGTCACTGGATTTTCGTCCGCCTCCGGCGGCTCCAGCGTCTCAAACTGGCTGTCCAACAGCCCGGGCGGCATGAAATGACCTTTGCGCCGCGCAAGCCGGTCGGCGATCAAGGCCTGTGTCCCCTTGAGAAAGACGATGCGCACGTCGGCTCTGCCGTGAACGAGCAACACCCGATACGCGCGCTTGAGCGCCGAGCAGGCGATGACGACATGCCCGCTGGCCTGGCAGACCCGGTCGATCTCGCCGGCGATCGCCTGCAACCAGGGCCAGCGGTCATCATCGGTGAGCGGATGACCCGCGTGCATCTTGGCGACATTGCTCGCGGGGTGGAACCGGTCGCCATCCTCGAAGGTCCAGCCGAGCCGTTCGGCGAGGGCGGCGGCGATCGTGCTTTTGCCCGAGCCGGACACGCCCATCACGATCAGTGCGCATGGCGATATCGCTGCCTTGGCGTTCACGAAGCTTCTCCGCCGAGCGCTGCCCGATCCGCCAGCAATACGGTTTCGCCGATCGAGCGCGCACGGTTTGCAGGCAGGTTCTCGCCCGCGAAGAGCTGCATCATGATCGCGCGCTTGTCCTTGCCTGCGACCTCGAACAACATCTCGCGGCAGGAGGAAAGCGTGGGCAGAGTAAGCGTCACCCTCGGAACGAAGGGTTCGACATGGGCCTTGGGTACGCCGACCACCCAACGCCTGGTTTCTTCGAGCGCTGGATCATTGGGAAACAGCGAGGCCGTATGGCCATCGGGGCCGATGCCCATCAGCACAAGATCGAATAGCGGCCTTCCGCGATCAAGTTCAGAAGCGCCATAGAAGGATTGCAACTTGCGCTCGTAACGAAGGGCGGATTTATCGGGACTGGAGGTGTCGGTCGGAATCGGATGAATGTTGGCAGCAGGCGCGAAGCGGTCGAGAAAGATACCCCGCGCCATCGCCATGTTGTTGAGCCGATCGCGAGGCGGGACGAAACGTTCATCGCCGATGAACCAATGCACGCGGTCCCATGGAATTCGGCTGCACCATGGGTCGCTTGCCAGGAGGTGGTAAAGCATTTGCGGACTCGATCCCCCGGTCAGGCAAATGGCAATGCGACCAGCATTCGCATCCAGTCGAGCCATCAGCCGTTCAGCGGCTGCCTTCGCCAGCACGGCCGGATCGTCGAGCGCGATTGGTTGAAATTTGTCAGGCATCTCAGGCAAGTTTGCGCCAGCTGCGGCCATCGCGTTTGATGAGTTCGTCGGCAGCGGATGGGCCTTCGCTGCCGGCCTTGTAGGTTTCGAGGCCCTTCGCGCCGGCTTTCTTCCAGGCATCGAGGAACGGTTGCACCGCTTGCCAGCCGGCCTCAACGCTGTCGGCGCGCTGGAACAGGATATTGTCGCCGATCATGCAGTCGTAGATCAGCGTTTCGTATCCTGTGGTCGGTTCCGCCTTGAAATAATCCTTGTAGCGGAACTTCATCTCGACGCCGTCGATGTTGACCGTAGGGCCCGGCACCTTGGTGTTGAACTGCAGCGTGATACCCTCGGTCGGCTCGATGGCGATGATCAGATAATTTTGCGAAAGCCTGTCTACAGGCGTCTCGCGGAACATCGCAAAGGGCGCCTGCTTGAACTTGATCGCCACCTCGGTACGCTTGATGCCGAGCGCCTTGCCGGTGCGCAGATAGAAAGGCACGCCGGCCCAGCGCCAATTGTCGATGGTCAGTTTCAGCGCCGTGTAGGTCTCGGTCGTGCTGTCCGGCTTGACATCCTTCGTGCCGCGATAGTCGGGAATTTCCCTGTCGTCGACCTTACCGGCCCGATACTGGCCGCGGACCGAATTGCGCAGCGCTTCTTCCTCGTTCTGGGTCTGGATCGCCGCCAATATCTCGGCCTTTTCCGAACGCACCGTATGTGCGTCGAATTTCGACGGAGGCTCCATCGCGACCAGCGACAGCAATTGGAACAAATGGTTCGGCACCATATCACGCAAGGCGCCCGTGGCGTCATAAAAGCTGCCGCGATGGTCGACCACTCCGATCTTCTCGTCGACCGTGATCTGCACATGATCGATGTGATTGCGATTCCAGATCGGCTCGAACATGCCGTTGGCAAAACGCAGCACCAGGATGTTCTGTACCGTCTCCTTGCCGAGATAATGATCGATCCGATAGATCTGATGCTCGCTGACGAGCTTGAGCAATTCGTCGTTCAGCGCCTTGGCGGAGGAAAGGTCGGTGCCGAACGGCTTTTCGATCACGAGTCGCCGCCACGTGCCGCCTTCTTCCGCAAGCATGCGGCTGCGGGCAAGCTCGCGTGCGATGGCCGCAAACGCGGTGGGCGGAGTTGCGAAATAAAAAAGCCGGTTGCCGCCGGTTCCACGGTTGGCTTCCAGCTTTTCGAGCCGCTCGCGCATCGCGTCGAAGGATGCCGGTTGCTTCGGGTCGGCTTCGACGCTGGTGACGCATTCCAGAAGCCGCCGCGCGATCTCCTCGTCCACCGGGCGCGTCGCGAATTGTCGGAGGCCCTTCAACAGGCTTTGGCGCAACTCCTCGCCAGAGGTGGCTTTGCGGGCGACGCCGACCACGCAAAACCTGTCCGGCAGGAGATCGGAAGCGGCAAGATTGTATAGCGCGGGAATAATCAAACGGTGTGTCAGATCTCCGGTGACGCCGAAGATCACGAAAGAGCAATTTTCCGGCTTTCGCTGTTTTGTGGATGGGTCTGTCACGAGCGTCCGGCTTTCGGCTTGACGATATTGGGAGCAGTTTGACGCGCCGGGTCGGGATGCTGCTGCGGTTCCTTGTGACCGCCGAACCCTTGACGCATCGCGGATAGAATTTTCTCGGCGAAGGTATGTTCCTTGCGCGAGCGGAATCGCGCGAACAGCGCCGCCGTCAGGACTTCGGCCGGAACCGCTTCGTCGATTGCGGCATTCACCGTCCAGCGGCCTTCGCCGGAATCCTCCACGAAACCGGAATAGGTCTCAAGCGACGGATTTTTTGAAAGCGCCGACGCGGTCAGATCGAGTAGCCATGACGGGATCACGCTGCCGCGCCGCCAAACCTCGGCAATATCGGCGATATCGAGATCAAAGCGATGTTCGGCGGGCAGCGCATCGACATTGGCGTTCCTGAGGATGTCGAAGCCTTCGGCATAGGCCTGCATCAGGCCATATTCGATGCCGTTGTGAACCATCTTGACGAAATGCCCGGCACCGACAGGTCCGGCGTGGATATAGCCAAGCTCGACACGGGGATCGCGTCCCTCGCGCCCGGGGGTGCGCGGAATATCGCCAGGGCCGGGCGCCAGCGCCTTGAAGATCGGGTCGAGCCGATCGACCACCGCCTTGTCGCCGCCGATCATCATGCAGTAACCGCGGTCGATGCCCCAGACACCGCCGGAGGTGCCGACATCCAGATAGTGGATGCCGCGCTGCTTCAGCGCCTTGCCGCGGCGCACGTCGTCCTGCCAGAACGAATTGCCGCCGTCGATGATGGCGTCGCCGCTTTCCATCAGATTTGCAAGCGCATCGATGGTTGCTTCGGTGATCTTGCCTGCCGGGAGCATCACCCAGGCGGTACGCGGCCTCTCGAGCTTCTGGACGAATTGTTCGAGCGAATCCGAACCGGCCGCACCGTCCCCGGCGATTGCGGCCACGGCCGTGGGGTCTTTGTCGTAGACGACGGCCGTATGTCCCTGCCGCATCAGCCGCCGGACGATGTTGCCGCCCATCCGTCCCAGGCCGATCATGCCGAGCTGCATTTTGATATCCTCAATTCAACGCATACTTGATCGCGGTATCCAGCGCCTTCAGGCCGCTTTCAAGATCGCCCTTCAAATGAACCCGCAGCGCGCGCCGGCCGCGCTCGGTCAGCACATCGAAATCGCCGCGCGCCTGCGCCGCCTTGATCACGCCAAAGCTCGCCTTCTGGCCCGGCACCGGCAAATCCCTTGCGTCATCGGAGGTGATCTGCAGGAACACACCGCTGTCGGGGCCACCCTTGTAGGCCTGGCCGGTCGAATGCAGGAAGCGCGGGCCGAACTCCGCACAGGTTGCGACATGGCGTCTGTCGCGGACCGCAAGCCGCATGGTCTGCAGCGCTTCGATATGCGGCGCGCTGCGTTCGATATAGGCCAGCAACGCCACGTAGTCGTTGGCGTGGGTGCGCGCGAAATGGGCCTTCAGCCACGAGCCCAGGTCGCCATCGGCGCCGGCCTTGCGCAGGTCGGCGGCGTTCTTCTCGTCGGTATAGAGATCGGCCTCCGCCGACGACATCACGGGCTGTTCCGCCGGCAATGCACCGGATTTCTCGAACGCCGCGGTCAGTTGCCGCGTCTTGATCTTGGCGGCCTCCACGTCCGGCTGATTGAAGGGGTTGATGCCAAGCACCGAGCCCGCGACGGCGGTAGCCATCTCGAAACGGAAGAATTCCTGGCCGATATGCTCGATCGATTTCATGACGATGCGAACCACGGGATGGCCGGCCTTTTCCAGCGCCGCCAGTTTTTCGTCATGCGCGGCGCCGTTCTCTCCCTCGGTGCGCAGGTCGATGAAGAAGCGGTCGTTGCCGTAAGCGGCAACATCGCCCAGTGGCTCGCCGTCGATCGGGATCAGTCCCTTGCCGTCCTTGCCGGTGGATTCGGCAATCAGTTGCTCGGCCCAGGCGCCGAAATCCGCAATCTTTTTCGAGGACAGGATGGTCACCTTGTCGCGACCCTCGAGACCCGCAAGCCCCATCGCAAGCCCGAGCTGGACGCCCGGATTCTCGTGTGGCGGCACGTCGGGCCCGCAGGAACGCATCATCGCAAGCGTATGCCTGATGAGGGCGCGGACGTCGATGCCGGCAGTGGCGGCCGGCACGAGACCAAACGGCGACAACACAGAGTAACGGCCGCCGATCGATGGATCGCCGTGGAAGATGCGTGCGAAGCGCTGCCTGGTCGCGGCCTTCTCCAGCGAGGAGCCGGGATCTGTCACGGCGATGAACCGGCGGCCCGCCTTCTCCGAGCCGATCGTCTCGGCCACGCGGGCGAAGAAATAATCCTTCATTACGTTCGGCTCGGTGGTACCGCCGGACTTGCTCGACACGATGAACAATGTCTTGGAAAGGTCGACCGCTTTCTCCATGGCGCGCACCTGCGGCGGATCGGTGGAATCAAGCACATGCAGTCTGGGGAAGCCGGATTTCTTCGGGAAGGTTTCGGCAAGCACTTCGGGCCCAAGGCTCGATCCACCCATGCCGAGTACCACGGCGTCGGTGAAATTCTGCCCCTTCACGCGTCTGGCATAATCCTCGTAGTCGGCGATGTCGGCGTTGGCCGCGCTGTTCAGCCAGCCCAGCCATTTATCTTCGTCCTCGCCGGTCCAGACCGATTTATCCTTCTGCCAGAGTCTTCGGATCCTGGCAGATGCGCGCCATTCCTCGGCGCTCTTCTCAACAGCCTTCTCCGTGGTCGCATCGAGCGCAAGCTTCTGCGGATCGATTGCGCTGCCCAGCACGGTTGCGCGCTTGTGTGCCACTGCGCCGTAAAGCTTGTCAGCCGCATCGGCGAACAGCTTGACGCCGTCCTTGACGAGTTCAGCCGTGACCGCGTCGAGCGAGACACCCGACCTTTCAAGTTCGGCAAGGATATGCCTTGCTTCCTCGATATTTTCCTCGAGGCTGTCGCGCACTCTGCCATGGTCGCGGAAGGCCTCGAGGGTCGCCGGCGGCACGGTGTTGACCGTATTGGAGCCGATCAGCTCCTCGACATAGAGGACGTCGCTGTATTCCTTGTTCTTGGTGCCGGTCGAGGCCCACAACAGGCGCTGCGGTTTCGCACCTTTTGCGGCGAGCTTCTCCCACCTCGCGCCGGAGAACAGGCGCTTGTATTCCCGATAGGCGAGCTTGGCATTGGCGATTGCGACCTTGCCTTTCAGCGCGGCAAGCCGGTCTTTTTCGCCGGGATCGTTGGCGCGAGCGATCTTTTCGTCGAGCTGCTTGTCGACAGCGGTATCGATGCGGCTGACGAAGAAGCTCGCGACGCTCGCGACATGGGCGGGCTCGCCGCCGGCGGCGACGTATTTTTCGAGGCCGGCAAGATAGGCCTCGGCGACCTCGATATAGACCTTCTGCGAGAACAACAGCGTGATGTTGATGCTGATGCCCTCGCCGGTCAGTTGTTCGATCGCCGGCAGGCCTTCTGCCGTCGCCGGCACTTTCACCATCAGGTTCTTGCGGTGGACGTCCCTCCACAGTCGCCGCGCTTCCGCGATCGTGGCATTGGTATCCATCGCCAGATAAGGCGACACTTCAAGGCTGACGAATCCGTCGGCGCCCTTCAACCGGTCATAGACCGGGCGCAGCACGTCGGCCGCATGCTGGATGTCCTCGACCGCCAGATGCTCGAACAGATCGGCGACCGGTCGATCGCCCTTTCTCAGCGCGTTGCCGATCGCTCCGTCATATTCGTCCGAGCTGCCGATCGCCTTCTCGAAGATCGAGGGATTTGAGGTAACGCCCTTGACGCCATCGGTATCGATGAGCTTCTTCAATTCTCCCTTGGCGATGAAGCCGCGGGCGAGGAAATCCAGCCAGATCGACTGGCCG
This sequence comes from uncultured Alphaproteobacteria bacterium, assembly GCA_963721935.1. Taxonomy (GTDB): domain Bacteria; phylum Pseudomonadota; class Alphaproteobacteria; order Rhizobiales; family Xanthobacteraceae; genus Bradyrhizobium. The sequence continues at coordinate 137,689 of CAVRMY010000006.1, read as the reverse complement.
TGTTTTTCGAGTTCTTTGACGGGATTCATGATGCCCTGTTTCTGTTCAGCGGTCCGATTCCAACACTCGCTTCCCATCGCAGCGAACAGGAAGCCAATGTGAAAATCCACTCCACCAGCGCCTCCGCTCTCGGCCTGAGCGAACATTAGCGGGACGTCGGGTAGTCAACAATCCTTGACTGCTGGTAGACCGGATTATGTAGATCCCTACCGTGATAACGCTCGGTGCGGCATATCGATCCTCTCAAGTGGATGTCTTCAGTCACGTAATGGCGATTTTTTGGGCCTTCCAATGCAGGGCCGGGTCTTGTGACGCCGGATGTGCATGGCAGGGCTGACCCAATTTCAGCGCAGCCCTTCCGAGCAACCCGCGAGGCTGCTATCGTCGATGCCACAAGAACAAAAGCAGCAGGGGAGGAGATTTCAATGACGTCGTCGATCGTGCGCGCCAAGAGCCGCCGCCGTTTTCTGCAATATCTTGCGGCAAGTCCGCTTCTGGCATCCGGTTCGACGCCCGGGCTGGCCGTGGAAGCCTCATCCAGGCTGCCCGATCCGATGATCTGGGCGCCCCCGGGCAGCGGCGACTTGATCGAAAACCCGAAGGACGCGATCAACGTGTTTGACTTCGAACCGGTCGCTCGCAAGAACGTACCGCCGGCGCATTTCGGCTACATGGCATCCGGCATCGATGATGAAGTCACGCTGCGTGCCAATCGCGAGGATTTCCTCAAATTCCAGTTGATGCCGCACCGTCTCAACGACGTCTCCAGGGTCGACACCAGTATCGAGCTGTTCGGCACGAAATATGATTCTCCGATCTTCGTGTGCCCGACCGGCGCCAACCAGTTTTTCCACCCCGATGGCGAGCTCGCGGTCGCGAGAGCGGCACGCAGCGGCAATCATTTGCAAATCCTGTCGACCTCTTCCAATTTCTCCGTCGACGACGTTGCCAAGGCGCGGGGTGCGCCGATCTGGTTCCAGCTCTATGCTTCGCCGAGCTGGGATGTCGCCCAGGCGCTGATCAAGCGAGCCGATGGCGCAGGTTGTCCGGTTCTGATGGTGACGGTCGACCGCATCGCGGGCCGTAACCAGGAAACCTTGTTCCGGCTCAGGCGAACCGATACACGGGAATGCTCTGCCTGCCACGACCGATCGAGTTTCGCCGCGCGCGCCTTGCGGCGGCACAACTACGATGGAATCGATCTTGCCGGCATCAAGGGAGGCGGCGAGTCCTCCAACCTGAACTGGGATACGATAAAGCGCATGCGCGACGTCACGCGCATGAAGATCATGCTCAAGGGCATCGTCACGGCCGAGGACGCCGATCTCGCAGCCAGGAACGGGATCGACGGCATTCTCGTTTCCAATCACGGCGGCCGCGGCGAGGACAATGGCCGCTCCACGATCGACGCCCTGCCGGAAATCGTCACCGCCGTGAACGGGCGGATGGTGGTCGTCGTCGACAGCGGCTTCCGCCGCGGCACCGACGCCGTCAAGGCGCTTGCCATGGGTGCGCAGGCGGTCGGCATCGGCAGGCCCTATCTCTGGGGCCTTGGCGCGTTTGGCCAGGAGGGCGTCGAACGGGTGCTCGAACTTGTGCGCACTGAAACGCGGGCAGCCATGCAGCAATGCGGCGCGCGCACCGTGAAAGACCTCAATCCCGGTTACGTGCGCCGCGCGACCTGAAGGCGGTGCCGTCATTGCGAGCGCAAGCGAAGCAATCCAGAAAGCAAGAAAAAAGTACTGGATTGCTGCGGAGCTCGCGCTCCTCGCAATGACCGCGTTGGAGGTATCAGGGCTTTCAGCGCAAGGACGCGTTGATCTTGTCGAGCGCCGCCGACCCGGGGCAGAGGTCATCGGCCTCGAGTGCATTCAGCGCTCCATCCACCGTGTTGAGATGGCTGTGCAGGTCTTCGGCTTCGGGATCGACATAGAGCAGCCCCGTGACGATCTGGCCCCGGGCGGCGTGCCTTTGCAGGAACGCCATCGCGCCCACGCGATCATGCGGGTCGTAATCCGCATCGATCTTGCGCAGCGCAATCCTGCTGCCGTCGTGCTGCTCGACGACCTTGACCGTGCCAGGGGCATATTCGACCTCGATCGGCTCGCGGCCGGTCAGGACGTTGAGCCGGTTCACGGCGTCGTTGTGCTCGCGCACATAGTCGAAGCTCTTGGTCGAACCTGCATGATTGTTGAAGGCGATGCAGGGGCTGATTACGTCCAGGAACGCCGAGCCCTTGTGTTCGATCGCAGCCGCGATCAGCGGCACCAGTTGCGACTTGTCGCCGGAAAAGCTGCGCGCCACGAAGCTCGCGCCGAGTTGCAGCGCGATCGCGACCAGGTCGACGGCGTTGTCGGTGTTCATGACGCCTTTTTTCGACTTCGAACCACGGTCGGCGGTGGCCGAGAACTGGCCCTTGGTCAGGCCGTACACGCCATTGTTCTCGACGATATAGGTCATGTTGACGCCGCGGCGGATCGAATGCGCGAACTGGCCGAAGCCGATGGATGCTGAATTGCCGTCGCCGGAGACGCCGAGATAGATCAGGTCGCGATTGGCGAGATTGGCACCGGTCAGCACCGACGGCATGCGGCCATGCACGGAGTTGAAGCCGTGCGAATTGCCGAGGAAGTAGTCGGGGGTCTTGGACGAGCAGCCGATGCCGGAAATCTTGGCGACGCGATGCGGTTCGATCGACAGTTCATAACAGGCCTCGATGATCGACGCGGTGATCGAATCGTGACCGCAGCCGGCGCAGAGCGTCGAAATCTTGCCCTCGTAATCCCGGTGCGTGTAGCCAAGGCTGTTCTTGGGCAGGCCGGGATGGTGGAATTTCGGTTTGGCGATATAGGTCATGATTGAGCCTTTATGCTCCCTCTCCCCGCCTGCGGGGAGAGGGTCGGGGTGAGGGGGAGCTCCACGAGTTGGATTCGTGGAGAGTCCCCCTCACCCGGATTGCTGTGCAATCCGACCTCTCCCCGCACGCGGGGAGAGGTGATCGCATCGAATTGCTCCGCCTTGTCGTCATGTTTTTACCTTGCGCAGCGGGGTCAGCTTGAGCTGATCCTGATGGTCGCCGATGGCGGTGGCGATGAAGCGGGCGGTGATTGGCGTGCCGTCATAGTGGCGGATCGGAACGAGCCGCACCGGATCGATGCCGTTCTCGTTGACGATCAGCGAACGGAGCTGGGCATCGCGGTTCTGTTCGACCACGTAGACGAAATCATGATCGGCGATGAAGCTTGCAACCGATGAATGGAACGGGAAGGCGCGAATGCGCAGGCGATCGAGCAGATGCCCGCGCGCCTCGAGCAGCTTGATCGCTTCGTCCATCGCGGGCGCGGTCGAACCGAAATAGATCACCCCGTATTTGGTGGGCTTCTCGGCATTGGCCTGCAGCGGCCGCGGCACCATGTCCTGGGCGGTTTCGAATTTGCGCACCAGGCGTTGCATGTTGTCGGCGTAGACCGAGCCCTCCTCGGAGTAACGCGCGTAGCGATCGCGCGAGGTGCCGCGGGTGAAGTACGAACCCTTGGTCGGATGGGTGCCGGGGTAGGTGCGATACGGGATGCCGTCGCCGTCGACGTTGAGATAGCGGCCGAAATCGCGGCCTTCCTCGAGCATTTCCGCGGTCATCACCTTGCCGCGGTCGTATTGACGGGCATCGTCCCACTTCAGCGGGCGACTGAGCCTGTGGTTCATGCCGATATCCAGATCGAGCATGACGAAAATCGTGGTCTGCAGCCGCTCGGCGAGGTCGAAGGCCTGCGCTGCGAATTCGAAGGCTTCAGCCGGGTCCTCGGGGAACAGCAGCACATGCTTGGTATCGCCATGGGAGGCGTAGGCGCAGGCGAGGATGTCGCATTGCTGGGTGCGGGTCGGCATGCCGGTCGAAGGCCCGGCACGTTGCACGTTCATGATCACGGCCGGAATCTCGGCGAAGTAGGAGAGGCCGATGAATTCCTGCATCAGGGAGATGCCGGGTCCTGAGGTCGCGGTGAAGGCGCGCGCACCGTTCCAGGACGCGCCGATCACGATGCCGATCGAGGCCAGTTCGTCCTCGCCCTGCACGATGGCGTATTTGGCCTTGCCCGTCTTCGGATCGTGTCGAAGCTTCCTGCAGTGGCTTGCGAAGGCATCGGCCAGCGAGGACGACGGCGTGATCGGATACCAGGCGCATACGGTGGCCCCACCATAGACCGCGCCCAGCGCGGCTGCGCTGTTGCCCTCGATGAAGATGCGGTCGCCGACCTTGTCCGCCTTCTTCACCCGAAGCCCGATCGGGCATTTCAGGTTCTGCAATGCCCAGTCGCGGCCAAGATGCAGCGCATGGACGTTGGACGACAGCAGCTTTTCCTTGCCCTTGTATTGCTCGCCGATCAATTGCTCGATCAGCTTGGGGTCCATGTCGAGCAGCGCACACAGCGCGCCGAGGTAGATGATGTTCTTGAAAAGCTGGCGCTGGCGCGGATCGGTGTAGGTAGAGTTGGTGATCGCGGTCAGCGGCACGCCGATCACGGTGATGTCGGTACGGAATTTCGACGATGGCATCGGCTTGGTCGAATCATAGAACAGGTAACCGCCCGGTTCGATCGAAACGAGGTCCTTGTCCCAGGTCTGCGGATTCATCGCCACCATCATGTCGACGCCGCCGCGCGCGCCAAGATGGCCGTCCTCGGTCACCCGCACCTCGTACCAGGTCGGCAGGCCCTGAATGTTGGAAGGAAAGATGTTGCGTGGGCTAACCGGCACGCCGTGGCGCAGGATCGAACGGGCGAACAGCTCGTTGGCACTCGCCGAACCCGAGCCGTTGACGTTGGCAAAGCGGACGACGAAGTCGTTTACGCTGCTGATCGGGCTCTTGACGGGCATGATGTTCCTGCTTGAGTCATGTCGATGAGGTATTTCTGCATGTCCCAGGCGCCGGTAGGACAACGCTCGGCGCACAGGCCGCAATGCAGGCAGACGTCCTCGTCCTTGACCATGACCCGGCCGGTCTTGAGACCATCGGCGACATAGAGGTCCTGGTCCGGACGCGGCGAGGGCGCGTTCAGCCGCGTCCGCAGATCGGCTTCTTCGCCGTTTTCCGTGAAGCTGATGCAATCCATCGGACAGATATCGACGCAGGCGTCGCACTCGATGCAGAGCGGCGCCGTAAAGACCGTCTGCACGTCGCAGTTCAGGCAGCGCCGCGCCTCGCTGAGCGCGAGTTTGACGTTGTAGCCGAGTTCGACTTCTGCGCGGATGTCCTTCAGCGCGATCACCTTGTCGCGATGCGGCACCTTGAAACGCTTGTCGTCGGAGATGTCGTTGTCATAGCTCCACTCGTGGATGCCCATCTTCTGCGACGAGACCTGCACTTCCGGCAGCGGCCGTTCATGCACGTCCTCGCCGGAGATCAGCTTGTGGATCGAAAGCGCGGCATCGTGGCCGTGCGCCACGGCCCAGATGATGTTCTTGGGACCGAATGCGGCATCGCCCCCAAAGAACACCTTTGGATGGGTCGAGCCCATGGTCTTGGGGTCGACCTTGGGCATGTTCCATTTGTCGAACTCGACGCCGCAATCGCGCTCGATCCAGGGGAACGCATTCTCCTGGCCTACCGCGACCAGAACGTCGTCACAGGCGATGGTTTGATCGGGCTCGCCGGTCGCCACCAGATTGCGCCGGCCCGTTGCGTCATACTCGGCCTTGACCTTCTGGAAGGTGACGCCGGTGAGCTTGCCGTTGTCATGAGTGAAATTGACCGGCACCATGAAATTGAGGATCGGAATGTCCTCATGCATGGCGTCCTCTTTTTCCCACGGGCTCGCCTTCATCTCCTCGAAGCCGGAACGCACGATCACCTTGACGTCCTTGCCGCCGAGACGGCGCGCGGTACGGCAACAGTCCATGGCGGTGTTGCCGCCACCCAGCACGATCACGCGCCTGCCGATCTTGTCGATGTGACCGAACGAGACGTTGGAGAGCCAGTCGATGCCGATGTGAACGTTGGCGGCTGCTTCTTTCCGGCCGGGGATGTCGAGCTCGCGGCCGCGCGGCGCGCCGGAGCCAATGAAGATCGCGTCGTAATTTTCACCGAGCAGCTTCTTCAGGCTGTCGATGCGTTCGCCGCCCCTGAATTCGATGCCGAGATCGAGAATATAGCCGGTCTCTTCGTCGATCACCGAATCCGGCAGGCGGAATTTCGGAATTTGCGTTCGCATCATGCCGCCGGCTTTCGGGTCCTGGTCGAACACGACGCAATGGTAACCGAGCGGCGCCAGATCGCGTGCCACGGTGAGCGAGGCAGGACCGCCGCCCACGATCGCGATGCGCCTGCCGTTCTTCTGGGCCGGGCGCGGAAGGCGGCTTCTGATGTCGTCCTTGAAGTCGGCGGCGACACGCTTGAGCCGGCAGATCGCGACCGGGTTCTCCTCGACGCGGCCGCGGCGGCAGGCCGGCTCGCATGGGCGGTCGCAGGTGCGGCCGAGAATCCCCGGAAACACGTTCGATTTCCAGTTGATCATGTAGGCGTCGCTATAGCGGCCTTCAGCGATCAGTCGGATGTATTCTGGAACAGGCGTGTGTGCGGGGCAGGCCCACTGGCAATCGACCACCTTGTGGAAATAGTCGGGCGCCGAGATATCAGTTGGTTTCATTCCTACCTTGTCCGCGCGGAAATTTTGAGAACGCGCGGCCTTATCCTTGGCTTGCGAACGCTTACAGCGGCGTCCTTGTGGTTTTTGAATTGTATCATCGGCTTATCGTATTAAAGCCAATCAAGATGTTCCACAAAGCCAATTTTGCGCGATCTCCATGCTTTTGTGGAATTGTTCATCGATGTTAATAAAAATCTCTTTATGCGGCACTGCAGCATGCTACTCTCGCGGGAGGCTACGCCCCAATGTCGCTCTTCGAGAGTTCCCACATCAGGCGGTAAATACCGGTGGAAATCGTCAATGATTTGAACGAATCGCTGCGCGAAAATCGCTCGGCGATCGCAGCCGATGCCGCGTTCTCGTCCGTTGCATCGATCAGCACGAACCAGTCTGCGGTGCCTGAACTCGCCGCCGATGAAATTTCCTTCGTGGGTCCCGACAATTTTGCATCGCTTTCGATCAAATGCATCGAGATGACACCGTCGAGCGAGTGAAGATCGAATGCATCGCCAAGCGATCGGCGCACATTTTCCTCGCCTGCATTTGAAGGGCGAAGGCGGACGATGCCGAGTACGGCACCGCGGCCATTGCCACGGCTGATCGTGATGCGCGCAACGCTGCGGATCATGTTCCCAAAACGCGCCATGGTTCTTTTCGACCACTCGGTCGGGCTTGCGAGCCGGGCCTTGTAGGCGCGGCTGTCAAGAACGTCGATCGTGGCTGTCGAGTAAAGGCAGAGATATTTCGGCGAGCCTTGAAGGGCGACGTACCGCCTCGCCTCGATGAAGCCGTCGATTGCGACGCGCTCCTTCAGATGTTCGCGGTCGTACCAGCGATTGAAGTCGACCTCGTCGGCCTCGTCGATATCCATCGATGTGAGCAGCATGCCCTTTCCGGCGATCGGCATTTTTGCTCCCTTTCGATTTCGATCCTCATGGTGAGGAGCGCGTCTTCTCCCCTCCTCCCGAGGGGAATTATATACTTGACTGAATAACACCAAGGCGTAGTCTCGGCTTCTATCACAACTAGAAAGAGTGCCATGACTGACGCAACAGTTAACTGTCCCATCTGCAAATCCGAGGCGAAGCCTCTCGACAGAGCAGGCGACTGGGATGGATTTGATTGTCCGCGACACAGCAAGTTCAAAGTCGCGGGAACCACATTGGTAACAAAAAGGGACTTCGGCTCAATAGAATGGGAGGCGGCTCTAAAGAGAGCGAAGGCGCGCACCGCGCCTGGCGAATGGCCTCTTATCAAGGATGGGGATTTTTGACTTTAGCCCTCGCTGACTTCCTAGCTTTTACAGCCTTCTTCTTTGGCTTGTGAGGTTGCGGCTTGGTGTGCAGGAACGTCTGCACGACCTTTTGAAACGCAGGGTCTTTGGTCGGATCGGGTGACTTAGTGGACATGTCGAAACCTGCAGCAAAATGCGTCTTTTGCGGCGAGACCGGCGTCACCAAAAGCCATATTTGGCCCGATTGGCTCGATGCTTATCTGCCGCCACGCGCCGAAAGCTATTTGCAAGTAGTGGGCGAGGTTAACACGTTCCTTCCGACGATGAGAAGGCCAGCGATTGAGCGCCGCGTCGGACGAGGTGACGCACGCGCCAAGAAGCCGCGTAACGCGTGCAAGCGCTGCAATGGCGGTTGGATGAGTCAAATCGAATCGAATGCAAAAGATGCCCTTATTCCCCTGTTGCAAGGCTTGCCATGTGCCGACAATTCCGCCGCCCATCAGTTCATGCTCAATGCCTGGGATCAGCGCGCAATAGCGTCGCTTTTGTGCCTAATCACGATGCGAGTCGAGTTTTCCCATATGGCAACGCTGGCCGCGACCGATCAAGATCGTAAGTGGATTAGGGAGACTCTTGAGCCTCCGCCAATGTGGAAGGTCTGGATAGCACGCTACGCGGGAGAATCCCCGGGCGCGCATTGGTGCCGACACTACGGGCTCCAGCTCGTCTCATCGCCAGATGAGATCGTTCCCCACCGTGTATGCGATACGCAAGTTACGACTTACGTTATGGGGCAGCTGTGCGCGCACGTCTTCTGTTCCACCACCATTCCCACTTTCGAGGGCTACACTGGACAGGGCCTCTGTCGTCTTTGGCCCATTGCCGGATGGGACATTGATTGCCGTTTTCTGCCGGCCATTAGAGACAAGGGCGTTCTTTCCCTTGCGGAAGCGCTTGCGCGCGAAATTCCTGCTATCCCGGAGTGATTTATTGACCATCGCGTGCCTTCCTTTTCCAAGCAAGGCACGTGCCTTTTGCTTAGAGGTGCGCGGCTTTGTCAGCAGGACGATACGTGAGACGCTTGCCCTTGATACCTAAGGGAGCCTTTGCCGCACGTTCCCCATCGCTCACACCAAACTTGGCGCGGTTGTTGTAGCGGAAATCAAATTCCGCAAGATAACGCTTCAAATGGGCTTCGCTGACGTGGTGATAGACGCCATTGATTCCGCGCTTGAACGTCGCGAAGTAGCTTTCCACCGTGTTGCTGTGTGCGTCGTCGCGCACATATTCGCCGTCACCATGATCAACCATATCATGTCGCGCAAACTCTTTGCCGACGCCCATGTAACCGCCAGCCGTATCGGTCATCAGCGTGGACTTGCGGCTGACGTGAGTAACCACGAGCGGTCGCAACGTCTTACCGCTGATGTTGGCGATGTGATGCGAGCGGACTTCGCCACCGCGTTCCACAAGCGAATGGACAATCTGCTTGCCCATGCCGCCTATCTTCTTGGAGTCGCGCTTGTTGCGATGCTTGTTCGCTTCTTTGCCGCCGATGTAGGTCGTATCGGCTTCCACGACCTTTCCGTGACCGCCGAGCGGCGCTGCCTTGATCGGCGTCATGGCTTTGCGGATACGATGCGCCATGAACCACGCGCTCTTGTAAGTGATCCCAAGAAGGCGGTGCAGTTGATGCGCTGAAATGCCTTTCTTGCTCGATACCATCAGATGCGTTGCGGCCAGCCATTTGTGCAGCGGGATATGGCTGCGCTCATAAAGCGTGCCGACGCGAACCGTGAACTTCTCCCGGCAATCGTTGCAGAAGTACCAGCCCGGCCCCATCGATTTGCCGCCGAGCGGCTTGACCGTATCCAGTTGACCGCAGTGCGGGCAGACCGCGCCGTCCGGCCAGCGCGAAGCTTCAAGAAACTTGCGGGCCTTATCTTCGTCAGTGAATGCCGGATTGGTCAGATCGCACATGGCCGTCCCCGTTGAATCAGACGATCCTACCGCTAAAATTTGTTCAGTAAAGTATATAGTTCCTCCCGCGAAGCGGTGGTGGGCGGGTGCGGGGGATAGCGCGGCGTTCACCGAAGCAGCGGTTCCTGCCGAAAGATCCCCCACCCCAACCCCTCCCCGCCACGCGCGATGCGCGTGGAGGGAGGGGAGTTCACGACCTCATCCTTGAGGATTGGGAATAAACCTCTTAGCTCGCAATCTTCGAGGCGATGTCGGCGATCGCCTTCATCAATGCGTCCCTGACGCCGGGATCGTAAAGCGTATGGCCGGCACCTTCGACCACGCGAATCTCGGCATCGCGCCACACCTGAGCGAGCGCGTGCGATGTGGCGGGCGGGCAAAGCAGATCATAGCGGCCTTGTACGATGATGCCGGGTATGCCTTCGAGCTTTCCGGCCTCCGCGAGAAGTTGGCCCGGCCGCATGAAGCAGTCGTTCTGAAAATAATGCGCTTCCATGAAGGGCGTGGCGGGCAGCGAAGCGGACGAGGCAAGCGAACTGCGATCAAGGCGCGCGCGAGGCGCGGCAAGTTCGGAAAGGGTCCGCTCGGTGTCGTGCCAGGCGCGGGCGAACGGCCCATGCACTGCCGGATCTGGATCGAGAATGCGCCGCCAGTAGGCATCGAGCGGTTTCGATCGCTCAGCCTCGGGCAACAGGGCGATGAAATCCTCACTGAGGCCGGGATGGAAGCGCGGAAGATTTTCGAGGAAGGCGCCTTCGAGTTCCTCGCGTGTGCCGAGGAAGGTTGCGCGCAGAATCATACCCGAGACCCGAGACGGGTGCGCCTGTGCATAAGCGAGCGCAAGGGTCGCGCCCCAGGAGCCGCCAACAATCATCCAGCGCGAGAAGCCAAGCTTGTCGCGGATCGTTTCCATATCCGCGATCAGATGCGGCAGCGTATTGTCCTGGCGGCGCCCTTTGGGGCGGCTGCGGCCGGCGCCGCGCTGATCGAACAGCACCGCATGGAAGCGCTCGGGATCGAACAGCCTGCGATGATCGGCCTGGCAGCCACTGCCGGGACCGCCGTGCAAATAGACCGCGGGAATGCCGTCGGCGCGGCCGACCGTTTCGACGTAGATTTCGTGGCCGTCGCCGACGGCAAGCTGCTCCGACGTCAGCGGTGCGAACGGGTCGGCGCGGTTGCTTGACCTTGCACCGGCATCAGGTGCCATGGCCGCCGTCCGTCTCCGGCGTGCCGCCTGCGAAGTTGCGATAGATGAAGCGCGTGTCGCCGCGCGCCGCTTCCTGCTCCGCCAGTTTGAAGATTTTCTCGTGCAGCGGCGACAGCGTGCAGGCGGGGTCGGTGTTGCCGGCATCGCCCGTCAGCGCGAAGGCCTGGCAGCGGCAGCCGCCGAAATCGACTTCCTTGAACTCGCAGCTTCGGCACGGCTCCGGCATCCAGCCGGTGCCGCGATAGCGATTGAAGGCTTCCGAATTCCGCCAGATCCAGGCGATCGAATGATTGGAGCGTACCGATTCGAATTCAAGCCCGGTAATGGACTCGGCGGCGTGGCAGGGCAGGATCTTGCCCGATGGAGAAATGTTGAAGAATTGCCGGCCCCAGCCGCCCATGCATTTCTTCGGCCGCAGCGCGTAATAGTCGGGTATCACGTAGTCGATCGCGAGCGTGCCCTTCAGCCGTTCTCGCGCCTCCTCGACAATGCGGGTGGTTTCCTCGAGCTGCTCGAAGGTCGGCATCAGCGCCGCGCGGTTCTTCAGCGCCCAGCCGTAATACTGCACGTTGGCGACTTCCAGCCGGTCGGCATCCAGATCGACCGCCATCTTGATGATGTCGGGAAGCTGGTACAGGTTCTGCCGATGCATCACGGCATTGACCGTCAGGGGCAACTCCAGTTGGCGCGTCCATTTCGCAACTTCAAGCTTCTTGGCATGTGCGCCCTTGAAGCCTGCAACCCGATCCGCCGCGACAGGCTCATTGCCCTGGAAACTGATCTGCACGTGCGACAGCCCGGCATCGGCCAGTGCGGCAAGTTTCTCGCGTGTGAGCAGGACGGCCGAGGTGATGAGATTGGAATAAAGCCCTACGTCGCTCGCATGCCGGACCAGTTCGACCAGGTCCTTGCGTGCGGTCGGTTCACCGCCGGAAAAGTGGAGCTGCAGCACGCCGATCTCGGCAAGTTCGGTGAGAACCTTCTTCCATTCCTCGGTCGAAAGCTCGGAACCTGCGCGATCGAGTTCGACCGGATTGGAACAATACGGGCACTGCAGCGGGCAGCGATGCGTCAGCTCGGCAAGCACCGCCAGCGGAATACCAAAAGTCTCCGCCGTCGAGCGCTGTGATTCCAGTGCGGACAGACCATCATCGGGATTTGCTGTTTTTCCTTCGGCGAGAATGTCACTCATGACGTCCTCTCCCGTGCTTCGGTGAGGAAACCCTTGTCGGCAAGATCCTGCAGCATGGCGATGACGTTGCTCGCAATCGCGTCCCGGTCGGCGGCGTATCTGGCCGCAAGCTGGTCGACCATGTCGGCGACGCTGCGCTCCCCGTCGCAGAGTTTTAGCACTTCGACGGCAATCTCGTCGGGCGCCAGCACCCTTTCCGGCGCCAGTATCACCCAGACCTGCCGCGTTTCATCGAATTTCAGCCTGGCGTGCCGCGGCAATTTCGGCCGGCTCGTCTCGCTGACACTGATGTTGCGGCTTGATGCCATGGCTGCTCTCTAACTCGTACTCGGCACAAAGGCCCCGGGCGGAATGTGGCCTTCGACATAGGCATGATACAGCGCGTCGAGCTGAACCCATAGCACATTGGTCTTGAAGATCAGCGCATTGCAGACCGCCTCGCGCTGTCCGGGCGTTGTCGCGTGCTTTTTGACGTAGTCGAGTGCGAAGTTGGCGTCACGGGGTGCCTGGGCCAGGCGGCGCTTGAAATAGCTCATGATCTCCGGATTGACGAAATCATAATGCGCGAGCATCCCCGAGATGCGCTCTTCGTGCAGGTTAGGGGCGAACAGTTCCGTCAGCGAGGAGGCGATGGCTTCCAGCGGGCTCTTGTCGCGCACGAAGTGGACATAGGCTTCCACCGCAAAACGCGTCGCCGGCAGGATGCCCTCGGTGGATTCGACGTAAGCCGTGTCGAGCCCCAGGCCCTCGGTCAATTTCAGCCAGCGCTCGATGCCGCCCTCGCTGCCCAAATCGCCGTCGTGGTCCTCGATGCGGTGGCGCCATTCCACGCGCGTTGCGCGGTCGCGGAAGCGCGAGATCACCATGGCGTCCTTGATCGGGATCGTGCTCTGGTAATAGTAGCGGTTCAGCGCCCAGGCCTGCACCTGACCCTTGTTCAGCTTGCCGCCATGCAACAATTTGTGGAACGGATGCAGGCTGTGGTAGCGCGTCGCGCCGATATGGCGCAGCGCCGCCTCCAGTTCTTCGGCGTTTCCGAGCGGCACGCCCTTGCCGATGGAATAGGCCGTCATGGCGTTGGGGACTGCGATATTCAAAGCACGATCTCCATACCATCTTTCGGGATTTGCCATCCCGCCTGCTCGGCGGTCCGGCGTTCCACCGAATCCTGCAAAAGCGCCGGGTTGGAGTTGTTGATATGCAAGAATATCTTCTTGTCGATACCAAGTCCGTCAAGCGCGGCGATCGAGCCTTGCTCACCCGACATCGCGATATGGCCCATGCTTTGTCCGGTCTTGGTGCCGAGGCCGGCCTGGATCATCTCGTCGTCGCGCCACACTGTGCCATCGAAGAAGACAAGAGGCGCGCCGGCAAGCCTTGATTTGAGGTCGCCGGTCACCGCCGCGCAGGCGGCGAGAAAATAGAAAAATTTGCCGGTCGCCTTGTCGCCAATGCGAAGACCGAGCGTATCGCCGGTGCCATCTTGTCCCGCCGGATGGGCTTCGCCTTCCAGGTACCAGGCGGCCTTGCCGGCAACGGCAAACGGCAAGACCTCGATGCCGGACGGCGAGCCGTCAGGCAGCTCCGGCTCGAAGGTTGCGTCGATTTCAATCGGCTGCCGGCGTACGTTCCTCTCATCGAGCACGTTGAAAACGCTGTTCGACTTCAGGATCGCCAGCACCCGCGGATGCGCATGGATCGTGAACGGCCAGCCCTCGCGCATCGACAACAGGCCCGCGACCGCGTCGATCTCGCCATTGGTCAGAATGACACCCGCGATCGGGCTGTGACGAAGTTTGCCGGCTGCCGGGTGAAGCTGGGGCGTCGCGGTCAGTTGTTGACGCAGATCGGGCGACGCATTGATCAAAAACCAGTGATCCCCGTCGGCGCTGACCGCGATCGAGGCCTGGGTGCTTTGAAGCTCGGGATGCCTGGTTCGCGCCGCCTGACAGACCTGGCAGCCGCAATTCCACTGCGGAACGCCACCACCTGCCGCCGCGCCCAGGACGACGACGCGAAGCACAATTCGTCTCCGGTGATATCCACGATTGCCAAGCTCTAAAAACCAACCCCCGGCATTTCAGGCCCGACAGCTCAAGCCGAAGAATTGGTGCGCCGATCCCTGAAGTCGGTCCCTAAAAGAGGCCGGGTGCCGGAGTAGCTTGGGTATCCGAAAAAGCTTCAAAGGTGGACGCGAGAACAACCCTCGTCTCCCGATCAGGAAACGCGTCGCCCTGGCGATCCACCTTAGAGATCAAGAACGAAGCTGTTACAGCCGCTTACTTTCGGGCGGCGCACGCATACATGTTGATTTCCATGCCGACCGGCACTTCTACGATCTTTGGTGTCTTCCAGGCCATTTGGCACTCCTTGTTGTGAAAAACCGGACGGTCTCCGCCCTGTTTCATAAAGTAATACGGAACCTGAACTTCGCCAGCAAAATCTTTGCCTGCAGCGGAAATGGGCCCGTCATGCTGCGTCGCAACAAATTGGGCTAAGCGCGCCATCAAACTGATGCTAGATCAACGGGTTTCTTTGCATCGGCTATTTTGTTTCGTGGCCCGCGACCAAAATGGCGAGTTCCGAATAAAGTACTTGTGAGCTATGGGCGCGGCTCGCCGTCCATATCCGCAACGGGTTTTGATGATGCCACGATATTACTTCAACACGCGAATCGGCGGCGAATTGATCGCCGACCACGAGGGTGAAGAGCTGCGAGATCCCGATCGCGCATGGGAAGTGGCCCGCGCGATGATTCAGGAATTGCTGAAAACCGAGGGCGCCGAAAGCCTGTTGCGTGCGGTCCTGGAAGTAACCGACTCCGATGGGGAGATCGTGCTTGAGTTTCCCTTCGCGGAAGGGCTTTTCGATCTCTCCGAAGTTCCTGGCAGAGAACACTGACGTAAAGCGTTGCGGCCGAAAGGCGCTACACCGCTGCCTTGCCTCTATTCCATCAGGACTGACCCGCGCGACCTGTACTTCTTGCGGATGTTTCCGATTGCGCGCAGCCGGAAAAATTTTAAGACTGTCGGCCTGAAGTCCACCGGCATGGGCAGGCATTTGCCCTCGCGAGGATCAAAAGACTTCCACAACGGGAGAACAATATGAGGATCTGCTCATCGGCGCCGCGCAGCCTGCTGCTCGCTGGTGCCTTTTTTGGAGTTTTTACATATGGCGCGGCCGCCCAGCAGCCGGGCAGTTCGCCGGCTGGGGCACCTGCCGCCGCGCAGCCGCTTCCGCCGGGTTCGCCGATGATCGGCCGGCCGGACAATGAAGCCGCGCAGAAACTTGCGCCGGTCGCACCGCCTCCGCTTGCGGCTGCCCCCGACAAGCTGCCGATTTCAAAACTCAAGGTGCCGGCCGGCTTCAATATCGAGGTCTATGCGGCCGGCATGGCAAACGCCCGATCTTTGGCGCTGGGCGACAAGGGCACCGTCTTTGTCGGCAGCCGAACGGTCGACAAGGTCTATGCGATCATCAACAAGGACGGCAAGCGCGAGGTCAAGGTCATCGCGTCGGGCCTCTATCGGCCGAATGGCGTCGCCTTCAAGGACGGCACGCTCTACATCGCCGAGCTGTCGAAAGTCTCGAAGATCGAGAAGATCGAGGACAATCTCGACAATCCGCCGAAGCCGACGGTGATCTATGACAACCTGCCCAAGGACGAAGCCCATGGCTGGAAGTTCATTGCCATCGGACCGGACAACAAGCTCTACGTTCCGGTCGGCCAACCCGGCAACAACGTGCTGCACGATGAGGCTCACGGCCAGATCCGGCGGATCAACCTCGACGGCAGCGGCGCCGAAGTGGTCGCTCGCGGCGTCCGCAATACGGTCGGCTTCGACTGGAATCCCGAGACCAAGCAGCTCTACTTCACCGATAACAGCCGCGACTGGTTGTCGGAAGATCTTCCGAACGACGAACTCAATCGCATCACCAAGGTCGGCGAGCACTTCGGCGCGCCCTACTGCTATCAGGGCAACATCCCGGATCCCGAATTCGGCTGGGGGCATTCCTGCAGCGAGTTCACGCCGCCGGTCGGGTTGATGGGGCCGCACGCGGCCGCTCTCGGCATGCGGTTCTATACCGGCAGCATGTTCCCGAAGTCGTTCAAGAACGCGATCATCGTGGCGCGGCACGGCTCCTGGAACCGTACCAACAAGTTCGGCGGCGATGTCGTTGTCGTCCATCTCAACAAGGACGGCACGGTCAAGAACATCGAGCCGCTCGTCACCGGCTTTTTGGAAGACAACAAGTATGTCGGCCGGCCCGTCGATGTGATGCAGCTGAAGGACGGTTCGCTTCTGGTCTCCGACGACTGGAACGGCGCGGTTTGGCGCGTCAGCTACGGCAAGCAGAAGGTCGCCGGGCAGTAACTGCTGGACGGCGGTCGGGGGCAGCCTGGTTCAGACTGCCCCCGATTTTCATTTGCAATGCGTTTTGCAGGGTAAATCGATGCGGAGAATGATCGCGGCGCTGGCGTTTGCATCGCTTGCCGTTTCGGCAAATGCGGAAACGATCGAGCAGCGCGCCGTCACCTGTTTTGCCTGTCACGGAGAAAAGGGACAATCCGAAACCGAAAATACCCCATCGCTTGGTGCGCAGCAGGCGCCTTATGCGTTGATCCAGCTCTTCATGTTTCGGGAGAAACTGCGAAGCTTTGAACCCATGAACGAAGTGGCGAAAGGGTTTTCCGACGACGATCTTCAGAAGTTCTCGGATTTCATATCGAAGCTGCCGAAACCGGCGCCGCCCGCGGAAGCCGGCGACCCGGCCCGGATGCAGCGTGGCCTGGCGCTCATCCAGCAGAACCGCTGCGACAACTGCCACAACGCCGATCTTTCGGGGAAGGAGAACGTCCCTCGCATCGCCAATCAGCGCGAGGACTATCTCGCCAAGACGCTTCTCGAATACAAGGACAACAGCCGTCACGGCTATGACGGCACGATGGCGGACGTGATGGGGGCGGTCAAGAAGGAGCAGATCGCCGAACTCGCATACTATATCGCCCACGTGCGCTAGTATCCGCTTTCGCGGCGGCGCCGAACGAATTCGAGCGGTATCGCAATTACGGGGAGTTGGTCATGGAAGATATCTGGCGCCTGTCGGCTCTCGAACTGGCCGGCCTGATCAGGTCCAGGAAGGTTTCAGCGCTGGAAGCGGCGACCGCGGCGCTGAAACGGCTGGATGCGGTCAATCCGTCGATCAATGCGGTCGTCGACCACCGGCCGGAAGATGTGATGGCGCAGGCCGCGACGGTCGATGCGGCGATCGCTCGCGGCGAGGATACAGGCCCGCTCGCCGGCGTGCCTGTCACCATCAAGGCCAACATCGATCAGGAAGGCTTTGCCACCACCAACGGCCTGAAGATCCAGCGCGATGTCATTGCGCGCAGCAACAGTCCGGTGGTCGACAATCTGCGCAAGGCGGGCGCTGTGATGCTGGGCCGTACCAATTGTCCGGCGTTCTCCTATCGCTGGTTCACCACCAATCTCATTCATGGCGACACCAAAAATCCACGCGATCCCGCTATCACGCCGGGCGGTTCGTCAGGTGGCGCGGGAGCTGCCGTCGCTTCCGGCATCGGCCATATCGCGCATGGCACCGATATCGCCGGCTCCATCCGTTTTCCGGCTTATGCCTGCGGCGTTCACGGCCTGCGGCCGACGGTTGGCCGTATCCCCGCCTTCAACGCGGCGCTGCCTGAACGCACCATTGGGCCGCAGATCTCGGCGGTGTCCGGTCCGCTTGCGCGCAGCATCGGCGACTTGCGGATTGCGCTTGCGGCAATGTCGGCAGGCGACATCCGCGACCCATGGTGGGTGCCGGCTCCGCTCGAAGGCCCGCCGATGCCAAAGCGCGCGGCGCTGTGCCTGCAACCGGACGGGCTCGATACCAAAGCCGAAGTGAAGGCGGCTCTGCGCGATGCCGGCAAGCGGCTGGAGCGTTCGGGCTGGACGGTGGAGGAGATTTCGACCACGCCGCCGCTGCGCGAAGCGGCCGAGCTTCAAACCAGGCTCTGGCTTGGCGATAATTATGAAGCCCAGCTTGCTGCCGCCGAGCGGGAGGGCGACCCCGGCGCGCTGGCGTGCCTGCGCGGCAATCGGGCCAAGGTCTTTCCGTTCGAAGCCGCCGCCTTCTCCGGCGCGCTGACGCGGCGCGCTACGCTGGTTCGCGAATGGTCGCAGTTCCTGCAGGGCTATTCGGTGCTCCTGATGCCGGTTTCCGCCGAATTGCCGTTTCCCGATCAGCTCGACATGCGAGATGCGGCCTCCTTCGCACGGGTCTGGCAGGCGCAACTCACCCAGATCGCCATTCCCTTCATGGGACTGCCTGGGCTGACGGTTTCCACGGGATTGGTGGGACGCATTCCAGTCGGCGTGCAGGTGGTGGCTGGCCGCTTCCGCGAAGACCTGTGCCTGAACGCCGGCGAGGCGATCGAGGCCTTTGGCACGCCCTCGGCGCCGATCGATCCCGTCAGCAAGTAACAGGCAGGCAACAAATGGCCAGCATCTATGATTTCATGGCAACGTCACTCGCCGGCGAGGACGTCTCGCTGAAGCGCTTCGAGGGGCAGGTTCTGCTGATCGTCAACACCGCGAGTGCCTGCGGGTTCACGCCGCAATACAAGGGTCTCGAGGCGTTGCAGAAGGCCTATGGTTCGCGGGGCTTTTCGGTGCTCGGTTTTCCATGCAACCAGTTCGGCCGCCAGGAACCGGGCAATGCGGCGCAGATCGAGCAATTTTGCTCGACCAACTACGCCGTCAGTTTTCCGATGTTCGACAAGATCGAAGTCAATGGCGATCGTGCCCATCCGCTGTATCGATATCTGAAGGGCGAGAAATCGGGGTTGCTTGGTCCTTCGATCAAATGGAATTTCACCAAATTCCTGATCGATCGTTCGGGCAAGGTGGTCGCGCGGCATGCGCCGACGACGACGCCTGAAGCACTCACAAAAGAAATCGAGGCGCTGTTGTGAGCGAGAAGAACGAGAGCGCGATGCCCGATCGGCTGCCGGACCGGCTATCGTGCGATCCGAAAAGTCCTTACTACGACGAAGCCGTGCTGGCGCGGGACGTCGGCATTCGCTTCAAAGGGGTGGAGAAGACCAATGTCGAGGAATATTGCGTCAGCGAGGGTTGGATTCGGGTGACCGCCGGCAACGCCAGGGATCGCTACGGCAACCCGCTGACCATCAAGGTTCACGGTCCTGTGGAACCGTATTTTCGCGATAAGAAGTCGTGAGCTTAGCAACCGGTCGCGCGCAGGCGCCCGATGACAGGCGCCGCGAAGCAATCCATGCCGCGGCATGAACAAAGATCGGATTGCTTCGGAGCTCACGCTCCTCGCACTGAGGGCACAGACGATCAACCGTTTCGAAAGCCAAAGCCATGTCCGTGCGCATTCTCGACATCAGGGAAATCACCAAGCCGATCGCATCCCCAATCCGCAACGCCTATATCGACTTCACGAAGATGACGACGAGCCTGGTTGCCGTCGTCACCGATGCGGTGCGCGACGGCAGGCGGGTGGTCGGCTATGGCTTCAATTCCAACGGACGCTACGGGCAGGGCGGCTTGATCCGCGAGCGCTTCGCGCCTCGGCTGAAGGAGGCAGACCCGAAGACGCTGCTCAACGAAGCCTGTGACAATCTCGATCCGGACAAGGTTTGGGCGGCCCTGATGTCAAACGAAAAGCCCGGCGGCCACGGCGAGCGTTCGGTCGCGGTTGGCACCATCGACATGGCGGTGTGGGATGCGGTTGCGAAGATCGCGGGCCAGCCGCTGTTTCGCCTGTTAGCAAAGCGTCATGGGCGCAAAGCCAATCCGCGCGTGTTCGTTTATGCCGCCGGCGGCTATTATTATCCCGGCAAGGGGTTGTCGATGCTGCGCGGCGAGATGCGCAGCTATCTCGACCGCGGCTACAACGTCGTCAAGATGAAGATCGGCGGCGCGACGATCGCGGAAGACGAAAGACGTATCGCTGCCGTGCTGGAAGAGATCGGCAGCGACGCGCGGCTTGCGGTCGACGCCAACGGCCGGTTCGATCTGGAAACCGCGATCGCCTACGCCAAGATGCTGCGCAACTACCCGCTGTTCTGGTTCGAGGAAGCCGGCGATCCGCTGGACTTCCAGCTTCAGGCAGCGCTGGCTGAATTCTATTCCCCGCCAATGGCGACCGGCGAAAACCTGTTCAGCCATCAGGACGCGCGCAACCTGATCCGCTATGGCGCGATGCGGCCGGACCGCGACTGGCTGCAATTCGACTGTGCCCTGAGTTACGGGCTTTGCGAGTACCAGCGCACGCTCGAGGTTTTGAAAACTCTGGGGTGGTCGGCGAGCCGCTGCATTCCGCATGGCGGCCATCAGATGTCGCTGAATATCGCTGCCGGCTTGGGGCTTGGCGGCAACGAGAGCTATCCCGACCTGTTCCAGCCCTATGGCGGTTTCCCGGACGGCGTTGGCGTCGAGAGCGGTTACATCACCATGCCGGATTTGCCGGGCATCGGTTTTGAAGGAAAGTCCGATCTCTACGCGGAGATGAAGGCGCTGGCGGAATGACGGTAGTGCGCGCTCGCACGGCGAATGCCGAGTTACCTCTCTAGGGAGAGGTCGGATCGCATTGCAAATGCGATCCGGGTGAGGGGTTACAGTCTCTCGGTGGACCGTAACTCCTCACCCCAGCCCTCTCCCGCCGCAAGTCGGACCTGCCCGACTTGCGCAAATTACAAACGCGCAACCGGGGTAGACCCCGGTTGCGTGGGAGAGGAAGCCGACCGCCGTCGTGGCCACACCTCGGCAATTAGGGCGCCTCTACCCCAGCCGCATGTCCAGAAGCCGCCGGCCCTCGTTCTTGAGCAGCTTCCTCACCGCGCTTGAAGCGGCCACCGTGCCCTGGTTGGCATAGGCCTCGTGGTTCTTCTCGATGTCCTCCAGGCGATAGAGATAGTTGACCATGATGCCGGCGGACTCGCGCAAGCCTTTCGCCGAAGTGTCGCCGAGCCAGTTGATCCGCTCGAGCCGCGCGCCGTTGCCGAGATGGAAGCGGGCGACCGAGTTGATCAGGCGTCCTTTCGGCGTGCGCGCCTTCAGAAAATAATATGCGGCAAGGTGCTCGACGACCGGATGCAGCTTGTCGACCAGTTCGCCATCTTCGAGCCAGTCCAGTTTGTCCAGATGCTCGAGCAGCGGTCGCTCATCCTCGGCGACGGGAAGATAGTGCGAATGCTTCACCCAATGCATGAATCCCGGTACCGGCGACAGCGTCACGAAATTCTCCAGCTTCGGCAGTTCGCGCCGCAATTCCTCGACGACCTGCTTGATCAGGAAATTGCCGAATGAGATTCCACCCAGGCCGCGCTGGGTGTTGGAGATTGAATAAAATACCGCGGTACGCGCGCGCTCGATCTGCACCGGTTCGCGATCTTCGGCGAGCAGCGGCGCGATCGCGTCGGGAATCGTTTCAGTCAGCGCCACCTCGACGAAGATGAGGGGCTCGTCGACCAGGGCCGGATGAAAGAAGGCATAACATCGCCGGTCGATCGGATCGATGCGGCGGCGCAGATCGTTCCAGTCCTGGATTTCATGCACCGCCTCGTAGCGAATGATTTTTTCAAGAATGTTCGCCGGCGTCGACCAGTCTATCCTGCGCAACACGAGAAACCCCCTGTTGAACCACGACGCCAACAGATGCACGACGTCGCGATCGAGCGCGGCAATATCCTTGTCTCCGTTCATGAGATCGAGCAGGTCGGCGCGCATCGATACCAGATCGCTGGTACCGTCCGGCGCGCGGTTGAGGCGGCGAATCAGCTCCTGCCGCCGTGGCTCGGAGGCAAAGTGCAGGTCGCTGGCGTCGGCATCGTTCGGCTGTGCGCGGTAGGTCTCGATTGCTTGCGCCAGCCTTTCCCGGTCCGGCCCAAAATTGCGCGCCAGACCCGCAAAGAACGAACGTCGGCCCGTTTCGTCAAGGTCCAGATAGCGGTCGAGCACCTCGCGGGCCATTGCCGTGCCGGAGGCTTCGCCGCGGCCCGACAGCAATGCCTCGCAAAGCTCGATCAGGTCGGATGCATCGCGCTTGTCGTCCGACGTCGACGCGCGGCGGAGCAGGGTGCGGCCACGCTCTGAAATCGAGGCGAGCAGGTCGGAGAAGAAAGCGTTATTCCTTGGCGGCATTTTAAATCCGTACGGCGGGCGATAGTGACATGGATTTAATACAAAGCTTATCACAATCAAGCGCGCGCTTGGGGGAGCGCAAAAAACGGGCAGCTCCAAACGGAGGCCGCCGCGGCACCGTCGCCAATACCCCCGCGTAGTCTCCGCCCCCGTCACGCGCGGGCTTGACTCGCGCCATCCTATCTCGTCCTGTCGCGCGCGGCCAAAGGCTACGACGTTGTGGAAGGGGGTTTCGGCGATGAACAGCCCGGCCCGGGTAATCGGCTTCGTTAACGCGGCGCATTTCATCGACCATTATTCGATGCTGATCTTTGCTGCCGCCGTCATCGTCATGGGACCGGCGCTTGGCATGGCCTATTCGGAGCTTCTGCCTTATGCCACGCCGGGCTTTGTCGCGTTCGGCGCCGGTTCCCTTCTGACCGGCTGGCTCGGCGATCGCTGGAGCCGCCGTCACATGATGGTAATTTTCTTTGCCGGCATTGGCGCATCGATGATCGCGGTCGGCCTCGTCAACACGAAGCTCGAGTTGGGCGCGGCGTTGCTGTCGATCGGTCTGTTTGCGTCGATCTATCACCCCGTAGGCACGGCGATGATCGTGTCCTATGCCGACCGGCTCGGCCGCGAGATGGGCATCAACGGCGTCTGGGGCAACCTCGGCGTCGCGTCGTCCGCTTTGGTCACCGGCGTGATCGGCCAGTATCTGGGCTGGCGTTGGGCCTTCATTGTTCCGGGCGTCGCCACGATCCTGCTCGGCCTCGCCTTCATGTGGGCGGTGGCCCACGAAGATCGCTCCGGGGCGAAACAGGCCGCGGCGCAGGCGCGCGTCGCAAGGCACGATATGTGGCGGGTGATCCTGGCGCTGCTGATCGTGGTGATCGCGATTTCCACCACCTTCAACGCGGTGACGGTGGCGCTGCCCAAACTATTTGCGGAACGGCTGAGCGGCCTCACCCAAAGTCCGGCCCTGTTGGGGTTGATTGCCGCCGGCGTCTACGTATTCGGTGCGATGACGCAATACACCATAGGCAAACTGCTCGATCGCCACTCCTTGAAAGCGGTCTCGCTGCCGCTGTCATTCGTGCTGGCGCCGTTCCTTTACCTGGCGGCGGAACTGTCGAACCTGCCTTTGATCATCGCCGCTATCGGCATCGTCATGGGCGCGTTCGGCCAGGTCACCGTAAACGACGCCATGGTCGGCAAGTACACCAGCGAGGAATGGCGCTCGCGCGCATATGCCGTGCGTTACTTCGTAGGCTTCACCGCAGCCGGCGCTTCGGTCGGCCTCGTAGCCTGGCTCTATCAGCAGGGTGGGTTCGCCACCATGCTGCATGCCTTTGCCGGCCTGTGCCTGCTGGTAATCGCGGCTGCGATCATCCTGCCGGCCGAGGTCAAGGTGCCGGCTGCGCGCGCGGGCTGAGAACGACCTCACCGGGTCGATCGCTGTTGCATCTTTCGAAAACGCGACCTGTAGCGCTGGTGACGGTATCAGAAGGCGGATCGTCCTGCTTTGAGCCAGTTAAGCATGTGCACAGCCGGCACGCCGCTTGCATCCCGGTCGTAGTATCGTCCGCTCGTTCAGGGTTAGTGCATCTGCCGGAGGCACAATGACGATCACTTCCGCAGCGCCAATGGAAAACATTGCGCGCTCCAGGATGAACTCCATCGTATTCGCAAGCTGCTTCGGTACGATCATCGAATGGTATGATTTCCTGATCTACGCCACGGCAGCGACGCTCGTCTTCAACAAGGCGTTCTTTCCGACATTCGATCCGCTCGCCAGCACGCTGGCCGCGCTCGGCACTTACGCCGTCGGATTTCTGGGGCGGCCGCTCGGCGGCGCGCTGTTTGGTCATTTCGGCGATCGCCTGGGACGCAAATCCATGCTGGTGCTGACCCTGTTCATCATGGGGCTGAGCACGTTCTGCATCGGATTGTTGCCGACCTACGCCTCGATCGGGGTGCTCGCGCCGATTCTCCTGATCGTGCTGCGGATCGTACAGGGCATCGGGCTTGGCGGCGAATGGGGCGGCGCCTCGCTGACGGTGCTCGAACACGCGCCGGCTGAGAAGCGCGGCTTTTACGCAAGCTTCGTGCAGATCGGCTTCCCGATCGGTCTGGTGCTGGCCTCGCTCATGTTCGCGCTCGTCACCAAATTGCCGGATGCCGATTTCACAAGCTACGGCTGGCGTATTCCGTTCCTCATCAGCATTGTGTTGCTGGGCGTCGGCACCTTCGTTCGAGCGCGGGTGCCGGAGACGCCGGTTTTCGAAAGGCTGAAGAAGCGCGACGGCCTTTCAAGGAATCCGGTTGGCGAGGCGGTCGGCAAGAACACCAAGACCTTCCTGATCGCTGTGGGGTTGAAGCTTTCCGAGGTCTCCTGGGTCTACCTGCTTACGGTGTTTGTCGTGGGTTACGCCACGACCAGGCTCGGTCTGCCCAAGCCGATGATGCTTGATGCCGTGATGTATGCGGCGCTGCTCGAACTCGTCAGCCTGCCGCTGTTCGGCTGGATTTCCGACAGGATCGGCCGCCGGCCGCTCTACATTCTCGGTGCGTTGTTCACGATTGCCTTTGCCTTCCCGCTGTTCTGGATGGTGGAGAGCAAGAGCACGGCTTTGATCTTTGCCGCCATCATGATCGCGATGAACTTCGGTCACGGCATGATGTTCGGACCGGAATCCGCTTATTTCCCCGAACTGTTCGGCTCCCGCGTCCGCTACAGCGGCGCCTCAATCGGCTTTCAGGTATCGGCGGCGATCGGCGGCGGTTTCGCGCCGATCTTTGCCACCGCGATGGCCGGATATTTCGGTGGCACCACGGGCGTGTCGATCATGATGATCGTTCTTGCTCTTGTTACGCTCGCTGCGGCGCTGGCGGCTCGCGAAACCAGGGGGCTTCCGCTTGCAGATTAAGCGCGTGCGGGCCAGAGCCCCGTTAACGCAAAATTGAAGCGGCATCGCTTCCACACGCGGCGCGCGCGGCACCTTTTTTGCAGAGATGCTTTTTTGCAAAGATGCTAAAGCAAGAATGGATTTCGAACCATTCGATCATTGAAGGTGAGGCCGTGCAGTTCGGAATTTTCATCTATGACGGCGTCGAGCCGATCGATCTTGCCGTTTTTGGCGTGCTGTCGATGGCGCGCCGGATCGCGCCCGAGATTGCGATTTGCACCATCGCTCCCCACGCAGGAGACGTAGCGCTTGCCAATGGCTTGAAGGTCACCGCCGATTTTGGCATCGACGATGCGCCTTCTTGCGATGTCGTCATCGTTGCCGGCGGTCCCGGCTGGACCGTGCAGGCAAAGGCGCCCGCAACCCTCGACTATATCCGCCGGGTCCACGCCTCGCGCCGCATCGCCTCGGTCTGCACCGGCGGCATGATCCTGGCCGCAAGCGGCGTGCTGGATGGCGGGCCGGCCACCACCAAGCGCGAAGTGGTGCCGCCGGAAACCTCGCCGGTCGAGGCGATGCGCGCGACCTATCCGCAGATCGATGTGCGCGAGGCGATGCTTGTCGAGCGGCCGGAGGGGGTGGTGACCGGCGGCGGGGTCACGCTCTGTATCGACACCACGCTTCACCTGCTCGCCAGCATGCTTGGCGAGCGGGTTGCCGACGAGACCGCGCGCATCATGGAATATCAGCGGGCCTGGCGCGCCAACCGCGAGAGCTTTGCGCCGGTGCTTTCGGGGCGATAGAGCACTCATTTTGGATCGAACCAGTGCGCCTGCGGTTAGGTTCACCTCTCCTTCTTGCGGCCGGGCAATCGCAAATCGGCGCTCGACCAGTCGCATGCGGCCTCATGGTTCGAGACGCCACGCAAGGAGCGTGGCTCCTCACCATGAGGGTTCAAACTGGTGCCAAAAGTGACTAGCCTCATCCCTAGAGCCATTCCGGTTTTGATTGAATCAAAACCGGGCTCTACTCTTTTGTTTTGACGCGTTTTCTTCACGCGAACCGGTTTCCACTTCGCTCGAAAACGCTCTAGGAGGCGCGTGAGCGCCGTCTCGAGGGATAGCCGCATTGGCAGGGCCATATGCGATTGTCCTGCCGCTCGCGGGGAGAGGGAGACCTCACCAATTTTTCATCCAGATTCTGGTGTCACCACTTCCGCCGATCGACCATAATAGCCCTTGGAGGCCTGACCGCTCAAAAACGGGCCGGTGAGAGCAGGATCGGGGAGCAGGATTTCATGCGTTATCTGTCGTTGCCGTGGTTCGCCGGCATTATTCTGGGTGTTTCAATCATGATGAGCGGTGCCGTATCCGCCGATGCGCTGAAGGATGAAATCGCGCCGGGCGGCAAGTTGCGCGTGGCGATCGGGATCAGCCCGGCCGGCGGCGCCTATTGGTCCACGAAGACGGAAGCCGGTTACGCCGGGGTGCCGGTCGAACTCGGCAAGGTCATGGCCGACCAGCTCGGCGTTGCCGTTGAATATGTCGCCTACCAGAATTCCGGACAGATCACCGACACAGCCTCCACCGGCGCCTGGGACGTCACGTTCCTGCCGAAAGATGCCGAACGGGAGACGAAAATGTTGTTCGGACCGATCTATGAGGTCACCGATGCCACTTACATCGTCAAGGCGGGATCGGCGATTTCGAATTTCGCAACGCTCGATCAGCCCGGCGTCAAGGTCGCGGCCGTCAATAACACCACTACGATGCGCGGCGCGATGGCGCATCTGAAGAACGCACGCGTCACCGGCTATCAGACCTACGATGAAATCTTCAACCTGCTCAAGAACGGCGAGATCGATGCGTTCGCGCTCTCGCGCGACCAGCTCAATGCGCTGGCAAAGAAGATCCCGGGCACGCGCGTGCTGGACGAAACCTTCAAGCAGACGGTGACCGCGGTAGCGGTTCCGCTCGGTCACAAGCTTGCGCTCGCGTATGCGACCAGGTTCATGACGGATGCCAAAGCCAACGGCGTGTTGCGCAAGGCCTTCGACGACAATGGGCTGAAGGACACGCCGCTGCGGGCGAAATAGGAAAAACCTGGACAAACGACCGAAGGATTGCTCGCGCCTCATGGTCTAAGTTCATCTCGCTGCCACCTAACGTGTGTCGCAGATCGGAACCTCACGCTGACCCAGCAGATTGGTAGTTGGCCGACATGGCCGACGCCGGGGTAGCCGCCAGTCAGGAGACAGGTATTGGTCCGGGCTCCGTCGACACGGGGCTCGGATGTCTCGGGCTGGTATTGGCAGGTGATATTGAACGGGGCGGAACGCAAGCATCTCGATAAGCTGCAAGCGCGGTATGACGCGCTCCGCGACAACTACCCCAATGGCGATCCATCCGCTGGCAAGACGGGCAAGCCTGGCCGATCCTGCGATACGGCCCGACGGTCCCGATAGAATTTGTCCTTGCACTCGCGCAGAGGTTGCGCTTTAGAATGAGTGGGGTTCTGTAGGGGAATTCCGACAAATTCGAATCGTCGCAAGTGGCGCCTTCTTTGAAGCGGTGGCGCCAAGTTCACTGGATTTGCATGAAGCGCTTTCAAGGCTGGTCATCGGCCGACGGAAGACTTGCAACACTCCCGATCGTTGCAATTCCGCTTTTGTACCTGGCAGCTACGCTGCTCTATTCGGCTTGCCTGGCGCCATGGGGCCGGCAGGTTGATCCTGAATCCGCCTATGCGATGAACGGCCTTGTCGCGGCGGCCGGTTATGGGTCGATGAAGTTCGATCATCCGGGGACCACGACTACGTTGCTCGTCGAGGTCATCATCAAGCTTTGGGCACTTGTGGTCCACGCGCCCGACATCGTCGCCTTCGGGCTAAAAAACTACCATGCGATCATCTACGCAGCGCGCACGGGCGAGGCGATTTTTCTATTCGGTGCACTGCTGGCAGGCGGCCTCATCGTCCTCAATACCACCGGAAGCATGGTCGCTGCGATGCTGTTCCAGATCGGACCCCTCGTACACCCCGACACCTTCCACTTCGAGATGGTCGTCATCCCTGAAAGCCTGATGGTGTCGTGCGCAATTCTGGGCATGGCCCTGGTTGTCAAGGCGGCTCTCGACTCGCATCCTCCTGCCGTCGGCCTTGGCATTGCATCAGGCCTCGCGTTCGCTCTCGGCTTTTCCTCAAAATTCCTCTATTTGCCGCTGGCGCTCCTCGGTGTCAGCCTGTTGCGAAATCCTCGCGCGTTCGTGGCGGCATTGGCGACCGGCATTATCGGATTTATCGGCTTCAATCTGACGTTCAATCCAGGCACCATGACACGTGGCTTTGGTTGGCTCTTCAGCATTGCGACGCATAAGGGCATCTATGGGCATGGCGAACCCGGTTTCATCGATCTTGATGTTTTCTTGTCTAACTTCGGCACCCTTGTCGCCGAAGCACCACTTGTATTCGCCGTGTATGTCGTTGCGGCTGTTACATCACTTGCGCTGATGATCAGAACGCGGAGCTGTCTCGATCCGATAAGCCTTACCAGCCTCGCAGCCTTCATTGCCTTTGTGCTTCAAGTCATCGCGACATCGAAGCATTTCGCTCTTCATTACATGATGGCGTCCTGGGTGCTTACTGGCGGCGTCCTGGTGCTTGCCGGCCTTGAGACAAGACGTTCTGTTTCCGGTGGTGCCGACGACGGCAATTGCCGGTCTCGCAATAGCCGTTTCCATCTTCCTCGTGGTCGGAACGCTTCGGGAAGCGAGGCGGCAAGCGATCGAATGGATCCATCTCGACGATATCGGCGCGAGGCTTTCGCGCGCGGTCGAGACTGCGGGTCCGGCCTGCGCCAATGTTGCCGGTCCATTCCTCAGAGCACCCGAGGACGATGAAAGCCACGGCTACGACATGACAATGTCCGCTTGGGGAGACCAGGCGATGAAAGATCGGTTTTCCAGCTCCTATGTGCTGGCCTTCGGATCGACTCCGTTGTTGGATTACAATCCAACATACCGGGTCCTATCAAGGAATTTCCGTCCCTATTCCTTTGCCAGACTGGCAGCCGAATATCCCTGTATTGTGGTCAGGGCGAATGTTGAACTGGATCGCGATAACTCGCTTGGACTTCTTGACATGAATCCGGATCATTGCGTCATAGAGGACATTCAAATCTATACGGTTGGTTTGTCATGCGCGAAAATTCAACGCGCGTTCTCTTCGACAAATGACGGATCGTGATCCGATCAGGCGGCAATCCGTGGCGCCGTGTTCCATCACCGCGATCTTGATGAAAGCTCATCGTTCATTGCAGGAGACCTCGGGCATTTGAGGTACTCGAGCGCTAATTCGTGGCGCTCGCCGCGATCGGCTCGAGGCCGCTCTTGATGATCGTGTCCTTTGCAGCCGGGGAAGCGAGAAATTTGATCAGCGCTTTTCCGGCCTCGGGCTCCTTCGACACGCTGGCAATGCCGGCGGAAAATACCGTGACCTTCTGCAAGTCGTCCGGCAATGGGCCTACGATGTCGATGCCGGCGACCGGTTTTAATTCGCTGATCTGCTGGAAGCCGAGTTCGGCATCTCCGCGGGCCACGATTTCGGCAACGGGCGTTGCCGGAATTTTCCTGCCCTTGTCCTTCATCGCATCCGCAATGCCGAGCTTGTTGAACATTTCGCCCGAGATATAGACGCCGCTGGCGCTGTCGGAATAGGCGACCGATTTCGCCGCGAGCAGCGCGCGCTTGACCGCATCCGCCGTACTGATATCCGGCTTCGCCGCGCCGGCTTTCACCGCGACGCCGATTTTCGAATTCACGAGATCGACGCGGCTGTCGGCAAGGACCTTGCCTTGCTTGATGAGGTCGCCGAGCGCATAGCCCACCATGATCAGTACGTCAGCCGGCTCGCCGCGTTCCAGCCGCATGGGGATCGCGTTGGTCGTGGTGCCCATCGAAGGCCCGTAGGCGGTGAAGACCTTGTGGCCGCTCGTGCGCTCAAACTCCGGCACCAGCGCGTTGAAGGCCGCCGTCAATCCGCCCGAGATCATCACATGCACTTCGGCGGCGCTGGCACTGCTCGCAAGCCAAAACGCGGCGGCGATACCGAGCGCAAGCGTGCGGAAATTTGTGAATTTCGATCTCATGAAAATTCCTCCCGGGATGGCGCCCGTTTTGCCGCGCACTATTGCGGGGCCCGCCTTCTGCGTCAAATGTAAAGAATGAAGACCGAACTCGTCATTGCGAGGAGCGAAGCGACGAAGCAATCCATCTCGCCTCAAAAGGACTCGGATTGCCTCGTGCGCTTTCATGGGCCGCCTTTGCGCGGACCATTGGCGCGCAATGACGGGGACAGAGTTGTCCCCGCTACGAATTGACGTGCACGAAATCCCTCAGGATCGGGTAGATCTCGTTGTTCCAGCGCTTGCCGCTGAACACGCCATAATGCCCGACGCCTGCCTGCATGTGGTGCATCCTGCGATAGGCGCGCACGCCGCTGCATAGATCCTGCGCGGCCAGCGTCTGCCCGATCGAGCAGATATCGTCCTTTTCGCCTTCCACCGTCATCAGGCCCATGCGCCTGATCGCGGCGGGATTAACCGGCCGGCCGCGATAGGTCATCTTGCCCAGCGGCAGAAGATGCTGCTGAAACACGTCGCGGACGGTTTCGATGTAGAATTCCGCCGGCAAGTCCATGACGGCGAAATATTCGTCGTAGAATGTCTTGATGATGTCGGCCTTCTCCGTCTCGCCCTTCACAAGATGATTTGCAAGATCCATGTGCTGCTTGATGTGCCGCTCGAGGTTCATCGCAACGAATGCGGCCAGTTGCACGAAGCCGGGATAGACCGGGCGGAACGCGCCCTTGCACTGGATCGGCACATAATTGATCAGGTTGTCCTCAAACCATTTGAGCGGCTTGCTTTTGGCGAATTGGTTGACCCTGGTCGGCTGGACCCGCGTGTCGATCGGGCCGGCCATCAATGTAAGTGTCGCCGGGCGCGCTGGATGATCGTCTTCCGACATGATCGCAGCGGCGACGAGCGCGGATACCGACGGCTGACAGATCGCGACCATGTGCGCACGCGGTCCCAGCTCTTCGAGAAAGGTGATCAGATGTTCGGTGTAGTCGTCGAGGCCGAACCTGCCGTGGCAAAGCGGGATGTCGCGGGGATTGTGCCAATCGGTGATGTAAACGTCGTGATCCTGCAGCAGGGTCTGCACGGTGCCGCGCAAAAGGGTCGCGAAGTGACCGGACATCGGCGCCACCAGCAACAGCCGCGGCTGTTCCGGTGAATTCTGCTTCCTGAAATGAAGCAGCGAGCCGAACGGCGTGGCGAGAGCGACTTCCTCCCTCACCTGCATTTCCTGATTGCCGACCAGCACCTTGTCGATGCCGTAAGCGGGGCGCGCATAGGTCAATGAGGTCCGCGAAATCAGTTCCAGCGCCGCGGCAAGGCGCCTGAACAGCCTGTCGGATACGCCTTGCGGCACGAGGTTGAGGTATTTCAACGCGTGCGCCGCCCCGCTCCGCCATGGCGCCGTAAGGTCCATGTGGTTCTGATACGCCTGATACAGCATCGACATCATTCGGATCGCCCCCGCCCGCAATGCCATGCAATATTGAAGCCAGACTGGAGACAAACCGCCCAAGAAACTGGCACGTCCCTTGCTGCGAAACGGTCGAAAAGGCAGCGCGGAACGGCCGGTGCAGGTTGAACGAGCCCAGATATTGGGCAGGCCCGCACAGCCAGCACGCATCGAGGGAAAGCCCATGGCGAGAGCGACACTGACCATCAGCAGCAAGAACTACTCCTCATGGTCGCTGCGCGGCTGGCTGTTGACCAAATTCTCCGGGCTCGAATTCGACGAGATCGTGACCGCCCCGGACGATCCGTCGGCGCGGGCAGAAATCCTGTTGTTGTCTCCGACCATCCTGGTGCCTTGCCTGCGGCACGACGGCGCCACCGTTTGGGACACGCTGGCGATAGCCGAATACCTCAATGAGGTGAAGCCCGATGCAGGCCTCCTGCCCAGAGATCGCGTGCAGCGGGCGCATTGCCGCTCGATCTGCGGCGAAATCCATTCCGGTTTCACGACGCTGCGCGCGTCACTGCCGGTCAACCTCAAGGGGCATTTCCCCAACTTCAAAATCTGGTCGCGCGCCCAGGCCGATATCGACCGGGTCTGCACCATTTGGCGCGAGTGCCTGGCCAAGTCCGGCGGTCCCTTCCTGTTCGGCGATCGCACGATGGCGGATGCGATGTATGCGCCGGTCGTAACCCGGTTTGCGACCTATGACGTCAAGCTGGAGCCACGGCTGAAGGACTACGCCGGCATGATCATGGCATTGCCGCAGATGCAGGAATGGATCGAAGCCGCCAGGGCCGAGCCATCGGAAATCGAGGAACTGGAGGTGGATTATTAGGCAGGGTCCGCCTCGAGGTGCCCGTTTGGGGGTTCATCCACTCGGGCTGGCTCCCGGCCGATCTCGCATTAACTTTTTCACCGCAACCTCGCCAGCCGCACGCCCGTTCCAGGGCCTCATCTGGTGTTGCCGCTGGTTTGCCCGACGAAATCTAGCCGTGAACATTGGCGGACGAATCTCGTTCGCTGATTCGGACGCGATTCGTTCCGTGCGCGTTCAAAGTCTTAACGCCGTCGCACCTCTCGTTGCATTCTGGTACAGCGCACGACGCGATCCGAACAAGTGAGAGGTTTGAGCCGTCGGTCACGGGCGTTGCAGGCGCCAGCCCACCACGGTCGCCTCGAGCGTGCTGCCGGATTCATGATTGCGCCAGATGCCGTCGATGTAACGGCAGGCGAACGGGAGTTGGTACGTACCGCTCTTGTCCTCGCACAGGACCTGAACCGGTTGGTCCGGCGGCGGCGCTCCCTCGCCATCGAACTCGGCCAGTCGTTGTTCACGCTTTGCCATATCGATCCCCGCTCCATCGGCTGCCGGTG
The DNA here is from genome assembly GCA_963721935.1 of uncultured Alphaproteobacteria bacterium. Taxonomy (GTDB): domain Bacteria; phylum Pseudomonadota; class Alphaproteobacteria; order Rhizobiales; family Xanthobacteraceae; genus Bradyrhizobium. The sequence goes on along the minus strand of CAVRMY010000006.1, from coordinate 104,401 downwards.
CAGTGGATCAGCCGACCGCGCCAATACGGTCTCAATGTGATAGTTTCACGGTTGATGGTCAGCTCGCAGCAATTTGAACCGCAACTCGAAAGAGGTCACCCGATGATTGGCCGGATCGCTCTGGCGGTTTCAATTGCCGCGCCTTGTTGGCTGACCGCGATCACGGCGCGCGCACAGGATGTTCCCGGCATCGAGATCTGCACGGTCGAGAAGACCATGGAGCGGCGCACCGGCTGTCTGCAGAGTAATGTCGAGTTCCTTCAGAGAACGATTTCCAGGCTCGCTGCTGACCATCAGCAGAAGCTCGATGCCGCCAAGGCGCAGATCGAGAGCCTGAAGGCGATAGTCGTCTCTCTGCAAAAGACCGTCGACGACCTTCAGGCAGCGAACAAAAGGACGGCTGAGGAACCGAAAAAGGCCGACGCGCCGCCGGCAAAAGACCCGGCGCCTGCGGCGAAAGAGGGTGGCAAGTAGCAAGGCGTGCCCTGCACATCAATCCCCGTGATTGCTTGCAAGCGAATATGACTTTGCCCTAACCTTGCGCAACGAAATGCCGCGCGCAAGATCGCCTGCGCCAGGGAGCTAAAGCATGATCCGGAAAAGTGTGCAGCGGTTTTCCGAAAAGATCATGCTCAATCAAGGAGCTAAAGCGCGATGACGATTCAACCAGATCTCATCGCGCTTTAGAAAAATTCGGGAGGACTGATGCCAGATATACGTGTTCTCGCTACCGGCCTGGAATTTCCCGAAGGGCCGGTGGCGATGCCCGACGGATCGGTGGTTCTGGTCGAAATCCGCGGACAGCGGTTGACACGGGTATGGCCGGATGGGCGCAAGGAAGTGGTCGCGAAAATCGACGGCGGTCCCAATGGCGCGGCGATCGGCCCCGACGGCAGATGCTACGTCTGCAACAATGGCGGCTTTGGCTGGGTCCCAACGCGCGGCATGCTGATGCCCGGCGCGCCTGCGCCGCACGAATATATCGGCGGATCGATCCAGCGCGTCGATTTGTCGACCGGCAAGGTCGAGACCCTGTTCGACAAATGCGGCGAGCACGCGCTGAAGGGGCCGAACGACCTGGTGTTCGACCGGCAGGGCGGACTCTGGTTCACCGATCTCGGCAAGCGGCGCGAGCGCGACATGGATGTCGGTGCCTTCTACTACATCAAGCCCGGAATGAAGGGGATTGTCGAGGGCTCGTTCGGCATGTTGCCGGCAAACGGCATTGGACTATCGCCCGACGAAAACAAGGTTTATGTCGCGGAGACTCCGACGGCGCGGCTGTGGGCTTACGACCTCGCCGCGCCCGGCGAGGTCAGGCCACGCGATGTGATCTACCGCGGCGAGCGCGGCAAGCCGATCGCCGGGCTTGGCGGTTACCAGATGTTCGATTCGCTTGCCGTGGAGGCGTGCGGCAATATCTGCGTCGCGACATTGATCTCGGGCTGCATCACCGTGATCGCGCCTGATGGCGCAATCGTCGAGCAGGTTCCCACCGGCGATCGCGTCACCACCAACATCGCGTTTGGCGGCAGCGAATTGAAAACCGCCTACATCACGCTGTCGGGCAGGGGTGAACTCGTCGCCATGGATTGGGCGCGCCCCGGCTTGCCGCTGAATTTTTTGAACAAGTGACGGCGAAGATGCCGGCCATCGTCATCCGAGCGAAGCGAAGCAATCCATGCATCAAGGAAGAATGATGGATTACTTCGCAGGCGCTCGCATGACGGGTTGGAGAGAAGGAGCAACCAATGTCCTGGCTTGAACCGGTGACGCTGAGCGGCCCGCATGCGCGGCTCGAGCCCTTGTCGCATGCGCATATTGACGGACTGGTGGAGGCCGTGAAGGACGGCGAGCTGTGGAAGCTCTGGTACACCTCGATTCCGCTCCCTGAGAACATGGCAAGAGAGATCGACCGCAGGCTGGCCTTGCAGGCGGCGGGTGTGATGCTGCCGTTCACCGTCTTCGACCCGAGCGGGCAGATCGCGGGCATGACGACCTATATGAATGTCGACGCCGCCAACCGACGCCTCGAGATCGGCTCGACCTGGTATGCCAAGCGGGTGCAGCGCAGCGCGCTCAACACCCAATGCAAATTGATGTTGTTGACCCACGCCTTCGACGAGCTCGACTGCATCGCGGTCGAATTCCGCACGCATTTCTTCAATCATCAAAGCCGGCGCGGCATCGAGAGGCTGGGGGCCAAGCTCGACGGTATTTTGCGCAGCCATCAGGTCGCGGCCAACGGCACGTTGCGCGACACCGTCGTTTACAGCATCATCGCCTGCGAATGGCCGACGGTTCGCGCGCATCTGACCTACCAGTTGAATGAAAAGACGCGGTAACCCGGGAGCATGACGAGATTGGTTGGATCAATATGTGTTGGCAACAGAAGTGCGCTCCCTCTCCCGCTGGGAGAGAGGTGAAGCGCACCCGCTGACAGACCGATTCAATCAAAGCCATCCCGCTTGGCCGCGCGGAAGAAGAAACGATGGAAACGTTCGATTATGTGATAGTGGGCGCGGGTTCGGCGGGCTGCGTGCTGGCGTACCGGCTGAGTGAAGATGCTTCCACCAGCGTCTGCGTTCTGGAAGCGGGGCCGCGCGATTGGCATCCATATATCCATTTGCCCGCCGGCTTCATCAAGACCTTCCACATGCGCAGCATCAACTGGGCGTATCGGCAGGAGCCAGGTCCCTTCACCGGCGGCCGCAGCATCTATGCGCCGCGGGGCAAGACGCTCGGCGGCTCCTCCTCGATCAACGGTCACATCTACAATCGCGGCCAGCGCCAGGATTTCGACACCTGGGCGCAGCTCGGCAATCGCGGCTGGAGCTATTCCGACGTGCTGCCCCATTTCAAGCGGCTGGAGCGGCGCATCGGCGAGGGCGACGAAACCTATCGCGGGCGCGAGGGAAATCTCACCGTCACCACCATGGATTGGAAGGATCCGCTGTGCGAGGCCTTCATGGCAGGGGCGATGAGCCTCGGCATTCCGCGCAATCCGGATTACAACGGCGCGATCCAGGAAGGCGTGTCCTACGCCCAGCGCACCATCCGGAACGGCCGCCGCGTCAGTGCGGCGACGGCCTTTCTCAATCCCGCGCGCAAACGGGGCAACGTCCATGTGCAAACGCACGCGCACGCAACCCAGATCGTGTTCGAAGGCAAGCGCGCGGTCGGCGTGCGTTATCTGAAGGGCGGCAGAGGCGGCGCACCGCAGGAGGTGCGCGCCAACAAGGAGGTCATTCTTTCCGGCGGCGCCTACAATTCACCGCAACTCCTGCAATTGTCCGGTGTCGGCTCTCCGGATTTGCTGCGCTCGCTCGGCATCGAGGTACGTCACGCGCTGGGCGGTGTCGGCGAAGGATTGCAGGACCACTACGCGCCGCGCACGGTGGCTCGGGTCAAGAACATCAAGACCATCAATGAACTCCGGCAGGGCTGGCATCTCTGGGTCGAGGCGTTGAAATGGGCAGCGACGCGGCGCGGCCTGCTCTCGCTGTCGCCGACCATGGTCTATTGCTTCTGGCACTCGGGCGAGACCACCGAAAGTTCCGACCTGCAAATGACGTTCACGCCGGCAAGCTACAAGGAGGGGGTGCAGGGCGAACTCGAAGACGAGCCCGGCATGACGGTAGCGTCCTGGCAGCAGCGGCCGGAGAGCCGCGGCTATGTCCGCGCCCGCTCCGCCGACCCGTTCGAGCCGCCGATCATCCAGACCAATTATCTCGTCGCCGAACTCGATCGCCGCGTCGTCGTTGCCGGCATGAAGCTCGCGCGGCGGCTTCTGAAGTCCGCGCCGCTTGCGCCTTATTATGCCCATGAGGATTTCCCCGGGGGCGATGTGCAGACCGACGACGAATTCCTTCAAGCCGCCACCGAGCGCGGCACGACGACGTTCCATCCCGGCTGCACTTGTCGGATGGGTCCGGCTGATTCCACATGGGCCGTCGTCGACGACCATCTGCGGGTGCACGGCCTGCAAGGCCTGCGCGTGATCGACGCCTCGATCATGCCGCGAATGATCTCGGCAAATCTCAACGCCTCCACCTTGATGATCGCGGACAAGGCGTCGGATCTCATTCGGGGCAAAAGCGTGCCGTAGCGTCGTCATTCCGGGGTGCGAGTGAAACGAGCGAACCTGGAATCCGTAACCACGACCGTAAGTATGGATTCCGGGTCTGGCGCTTCGCGCCATCCCGGAATGACAGTCATCTCCCCTCCCTCCACGCGCCTTTGCGCGTGGTGGGGAGGGGTCGGGAGTAGGGGGTCCATCAACTCGCTCCTCTGGCAGCGAGTTTGCTGAGGTACCCCTCACCCCCGACCCCTCCCCACCGCTTCGCGGCCGACGACGAAGGACATTTGCCGGCCAATATGGTATCGTGTCTGTTGGCGCAGCCTGCGGCAGAGACCGCCGTCCAGGAGAGGCGGTTCTGCGCTGCAGGGATGAGTTTCAGGTTCGGGAGCGTATCGCGAGTGCGGGCCACGGACAGCCAGGAAACGTCATGCCTTTCACCGCGGACCGGTTACCGCTTCGGCTTGCACTCATAACGGAAGGCCGCGAGCGAGAGAATTCCGTGCTGTCGCCCGGATCTCGTGACCTGGACATGACGACGCCTGAGCAAGCGGTTCACATAAGAGATCTGATGAAGTCAGCCGTGGACGATGTAACCGTGTTCTTTGATTTGGCAGACTTTACCCGGCAGGCTCCCAAACTCCATGATGCTGTCGTATGGCCGCACTGGAATGGTTCAAGAAATCGCAATCGCACCGGATATGCGGCAGCAATCTGCGAGATCCATGGACTGCGATACGTCGGGCCCGATCCCTATGCCCGGCTGATTGCCAACGACAAATCTCTTTCCAAAGTCTTTCTCAGGCGAGCGGGTCTGGAATTGCCGGCGTCCGTCCTGGTTGCAACCCCGACGCAAACTGACCTGATCAGCGCCCTTCGCGTTCCCGTGATCGTTAAACCCAATATGGAAGGGTCATCGATCGGCATCGACCAGGGGTCGATTTGCACGACGATGGAAGAAGCCAAAGACCTGGCGCTACGTAAGCTGGCCAACTTCCCGGAGGGAATAATAGTCGAGGAGTTCGTGTCTGGTCCGGAAGTGTTCATAAGCCTTGCGTTCGACAAGGGTGGGAGCTTTCGGTGGGGGTGTTCCGAAAGGATCGTGGGGGGAGAGTCACGTTTTCTGATAAACCATGTCTACGACTACAATCTCAAATTTTCGGGTGACCGGCGGGTTGCGTTACGCTCCGTCGAGTTCATGACCGACGAATTGCTCTCGAAAATCGTTCAGCTTACGGCGGATCTCAAGACAATAGATTTGATTCAACTCGATGGACGGTTGTCGGACGGCGAACTGCACATCGTGGAAATCACCCCCGACCCGCTCATGACACCTTACTCGGAATTTTTGGGCACCCTCGCGCTGGCAGGTCATGAGCCTGCCTTGGTGATAAAGGACATTGTCGAGCGTGCTGCAGCAAGGAGCGGGGCCACCTTCGAGTTGTAAGCCCACCAAATGGAGATGACTATGGGATCTGAAACGGAACGTCAGGACCCAACGCCGTGGCAGGCTGGTTTCGCTGACGGCCTCACGGGCAGGCGATCGCCGAGCGAAAACCAACGCGCGTACCGCTCCGGTTACATTGCGGGTTCCGCGCGGCGCATCAGTCGGCGGACCATGATGGCCGTAGCGCTAGCGACCCTCGTGGTTCCGAAGAGGGGCGCTCTCGCGGCTCCGGAGCCCGACCCGATTTTCGCCGCGATCGAGCATCACCGGCAAGCCTGGGAGACTCTCAAGAGCGCGCCCCACGATGACGATCAGATGCGTTTGCACGAGGCGGTCTTGATCGCCGAATCCGAGGTCGTGAACATTCGACCGACGACGACGGCCGGCGCGGTGGCTCTGCGCGCCTATCACCGCGAACATCGGTACCGCGAGCGTACGTACCCGACACCCTTCCCGGGTCAATATTCGAATTGGGGCAAAGGTTAGGGCACGCCGGCGTAGCAGCTCGCATCATTGTGCAGCACCGCCGTTTGCGAATTTCGGAACGCTCGATGAGGCTCGCGGCGACGCAATCCGATTGGAGCTTCCAGGCAAAACTCGCGCGACATGCGCGGCGAGATCGCGAGATTATGTCTATACGTCATTGCGAGGAGCGTAAGCGACGAAGCAATCCACTCTTTCCTTGTTGTTGCTCCATGGATTGCTTCGCGGAGCCTGTCATCGGGCGCGCGCTTGCGCGACCCGTTGGCTCGCAATGACGGTCATCTTGGCTGTTTGAAAACTGAATCCGTAACAATCTGGCGATGGCCTCGTGGTTCGAGACGCGCGGCGCTGCCGCGCTCCTCACCATGAGGGTCTCAGACCTCATCCTGAGGAGCCCGTAGGATGGGTGGAGCGAGAGCGATACCCATCAATTGCATTTTGCGGATATGATGGGTTTCGCAAAAGGCTCAAGCCATCCTACGTGCTAAAATGAAAACGTTGATCATTTTCTGTTCCGTTGCAATGTTCTCTGCGTTCGTGGTTTCCAGCTTCTATTCAGCGTACTGTTACATGCAGTACAGAAGTCTATGGCCAAGAGATAGCGGTGTAGGATTATTTGTTGGGTTGCGTGCAGCTCTCCAGCTTACTCACGATCCGAATGACCCAAATCTGTCAAACGAGTGCAGAATGTATTTTGGGCGCGTCAAGTTGGCAGCCGCAGTTGCCTTCCTTATGATGATTCTCATTTTGATATTTATTCTCTTGGCGAGGACATTTGGGTTTGCACAAGTTCTAGCAATACCAATAAAGCCTCGACGGCGCGTCGCCCGTAGGATGGGTGGAGCGAGAAGCGATACCCATCAATTGCATTTTGTGGGGATGGGGTTTCGCAAGGCTCACAACCTATCCTACGTACTGATTGGAGGGTGGAGCTTCCAGGCAAAACTCGCGCGACATGCGCGGCGAGATCGCGAAATTATGTCTATACGTCATTGCGAGGAGCGTAAGCGACGAAGCAATCCACTCTTTCCTTGTTGTTGCTCCATGGATTGCTTCGCGGAGCCTGTCATCGGGCGCGCGCTTGCGCGACCCGTTGGCTCGCAATGACGGTCATCTTGGCTGTTTGAAAACTGAATCCGTAACAATCTGGCGATGGCCTCGTGGTTCGAGACGCGCGGCGCTGCCGCGCTCCTCACCATGAGGGTCTCAGACCTCATCCTGAGGAGCCCGTAGGATGGGTGGAGCGAGAGCGATACCCATCAATTGCATTTTGCGGATATGATGGGTTTCGCACAACCCAACCTACGTACTGATTGGAGGGTGGAGCTTCCAGGCAAAACTCGCGCGACATGCGCGGCGAGATCGCGAAATTATGTCTATACGTCATTGCGAGCGAAGCGAAGCAATCCACTCTTTCCTTGTTGTTGCTCCATGGATTGCTTCGCTTCGCTCGCAATGACGGTCATCTTGGCTGTTTGAAAATCTATCCCCCTCAAACTTCCCTGCGGCTCAGGAACGCCAGCCGCTCGAACAGGTGCACATCCTGTTCGTTCTTCAGCAGCGCGCCGTGCAGCGGCGGGATCAGCTTGCGCGGGTCGCGTTCCCTCAAGCTTTCCGGTGCGATGTCCTCGTTCAGGAGGAGTTTCAGCCAGTCCAGCAGCTCCGATGTCGAAGGCTTCTTCTTCAGCCCCGGGACCTCGCGGACCTCGAAGAAGATCCGCAGGGCTTCCTCGACGAGGCGCTTCTTGATGCTCGGGAAATGCACGTCGACGATCCGGCCCATGGTCTGTGCGTCGGGAAACTTGATGTAATGGAAGAAGCAGCGGCGCAAGAACGCGTCCGGCAGCTCCTTCTCGTTGTTCGAGGTGATCATCACGATCGGGCGCAGCTTCGCCTTTATGTTCTCCCCTGTCTCATAGACGAAGAACTCCATGCGATCGAGCTCGAGCAAGAGGTCGTTGGGAAATTCGATATCGGCCTTGTCGATCTCATCGATCAGGAGCACAGGGCGTTTTTCCGAGGTGAAGGCGTCCCACAATTTTCCGCGCTTGATGTAATTGCCGATATCGGAAACCCGGGCATCGCCGAGCTGGCTGTCGCGCAGGCGCGACACCGCGTCGTACTCATAGAGACCCTGCTGGGCCTTGGTCGTGGATTTGATATGCCAGGTCAGAAGCGGCGCCCCGATCGCCTTGGCAACCTCCTCGGCCAGCACGGTCTTGCCGGTGCCGGGCTCGCCCTTGATCAAAAGCGGTCGTTCGAGCACGATCGAAGCGTTGACGGCGACCTTGAGGTCTTCGGTTGCGACGTAGTCCTTGGTACCGGTGAATTTCATCTAATGATTGCCTTATCGGTTTCCCTTGTTGGTTTCCGTTGTCGGTTTCCCCTGGTCTCGTGCCACGGCCTGCTTCAACACGAAACGACCGCCAGCCCAGGCGGTCGTAACCAAAAGCTCACGGTTTCTCAAGCGCGCCTGATCAGTGAGAGGATCACCAGGACGATGACCGCGCCAATGGTGGCGTCGATGATCTGGCCGGCCGTGCCCGCCGCCAGCACGATGCCAATTCGGGGCAGCACGAAGCCGGCGACCAGCGCGCCGATAATGCCGATAACGATGTTTCCGACCAGCCCGAAGCCGGCGCCGCGGACGATCAGGCCGGCAAGCCAGCCGGCGATCGCGCCGATGATGAGTGCAGCAATAATGCCCATGGTCGCAGCCCCGTATTTTGAAAATTGGTGGCGCAATTCTAGTTGAAAAACGCAGCAGGTCCAGCGGGCGAACCGCGTTGGCGCGAAATACGGTGTCCTGATCCGCGATTTCTGCCCCTTGACGCGCCTACCCCGGCGGGCAATCTATCAGATATGTTCCTGCAATTCTTTACATCGCTGCGCGAGGCGCAAGTCCCGGTGACCTTGCGCGAATATTTGACGCTGATGGAGGCTATCGACGCCGACCTCGCGGAGCAGTCGGTGGAGCATTTCTACTATCTGTCGCGCGCGGCGCTGGTGAAGGACGAACGCAATCTCGACAAGTTCGATCGCGTGTTCGGCACGGTGTTCAAGGGGCTGGAAAGCCTGCTCGAGGCCATGGAGAAGGCCGACATTCCCGCCGAATGGCTGAAAAAGCTCGCCGAGAAATACCTCACCGAGGAAGAGAAGAAGCAGATCGAGGCGATGGGCTGGGACAAGCTCATGGAGACGCTTCGCAAGCGGCTGGAGGAACAGAAGGGCCGCCATCAGGGCGGCAGCAAATGGATCGGCACCGCCGGAACATCGCCGTTCGGCGCGCACGGCTATAACCCCGAAGGCGTGCGCATCGGCCAGGAGAAGAACCGGAATTTCCGCGCCGTGAAGGTGTGGGACCGGCGCGAGTTCAAGGATCTCGACGGCAATGTCGAACTCGGCATCCGCAACATCAAGATCGCACTGAGGCGCCTGCGCAAATTCGCGCGCACCGGCGCCCCGGACGAACTCGACCTCGACACCACGATCAGGGAGACCGCCAACCACGGTTATCTCGATGTGTACATGCGTCCCGAGCGGCGCAACGCGGTCAAGGTGCTGGTGTTCTTCGACATCGGCGGTTCGATGGATTCCCACATCGAGCAGGTCGAGGAATTGTTCTCGGCGGCAAAGACCGAATTCAAGCACATGGAATATTTCTATTTCCACAACTGCCTCTATGAAGGGGTGTGGAAGCAGAATCGGCGCCGCTTTACCGATCGCACACCGACATGGGACGTACTGCACAAATATCCGCACGACTACAAGGTGGTATTCGTCGGCGATGCCTCCATGTCGCCATACGAGATCATGGTCCCCGGCGGCTCGGTCGAGCACGTCAACGAGGAAGCCGGCGCGGTCTGGCTCGAGCGCATCGTGCGGACCTATTCGCACGCAGTGTGGCTCAATCCGGTGTCGCAACGGCACTGGGATTATTCGGAATCGACCACCATCATTCGCAGGCTGTTCTCCAACCGCATGTATCCGATCACGATCGAAGGCCTGGAGGCAGCGATGAAGGAGCTGGTGCGATAGCTCATTCGTGGGAATGAAGACGGCAGTCGCAACGGTTTCCGTCTCACCTCTCCCCTTGGGAGAGGTCGGCGCCAGCGCCGGGTGAGGGGTTACAGTCTCACGATAGACCATAACCCCCTCACCCCAACCCTCTCCCAACGGGAGAGGGAGTTGACCGGCCTTGTTGAAACGTTATCGAACCTAAGGTTAGAAAAATGCCCCAGAAAATCCATCGCGGCATCAAGTCGCTGGTCGACGAAGCCAATGCGGAGATCGAAACGATGAGCGCCTCCGACGCCATCGAGGCTGCGCAAGGCGAGGACGTTGTCATCGTCGACATCCGCGATCCCAGGGAGATCGAGCGCGAGGGGCGAATTCCCGGCGCGTTCTCGTGCACTCGCGGCATGCTCGAGTTCTGGATCGATCCGGCAAGCCCCTATGCCAAGCCGATCTTCCAGCAGGACAAGAAGTTTGTTTTTCATTGCGCGGGCGGCCTGCGCTCGGCGCTAGCCGCAAAGACCGCGCAGGATATGGGCCTGAAGCCGGTGGCACATATAGCGGGCGGGTTTGCCGCCTGGCGCGACGCCGGCGGCCCGACCGAGAAGTATGAGCCGAAGAAGAAGAGCTGAAACTTTGAAAACTGATACGGCCGTCATGCCCGGCGCTCGGGTCCGGCTTCGCCGGTCCAAGCACAGGCCCACTGTGCCGGGCATCCACGTCTTGAGCATCGTCAAGGAAGACGTGGATGGCCGGGACGAGCCTGGACGAGCCTGGCCATGACGGTGCAAAGAAAGCGCGGAGTTATCCATGACAGCATTGACCAACGACCCCCTTGTGACGACCGATTGGCTCGCCGCGCACCTTGCCGATCCCGACGTCAGAATTGTCGATGCATCGTTCAAGCTGCCGGGCGTGACGCCGTTGCCGAAGGACGACTATCTGCGAGCCCACATTCCAGGCGCCGTGTTCTTCGACGTTCGATGCGGTCTCCGATCACGAGAACCCGCTGCCGCACATGTTTCCGGGCGCAGCGCAATTCGGCCGCGATGTCGGTGCGCTCGGCGTCGGCAATGACGATACGGTCGTGGTCTATGACGCCGGCGGCTGGGTCGCCGGACCGCGTGCGTGGTGGATGTTCCTCGCCTATGGCCACGACAAAGTCCGCGTACTCGACGGCGGCCTGAAAAAATGGATCGCAGAGGGGCGCCCGACCGGGAGTGGCGCCGTATCGGCAAGGCCCGCAACATTCAAGGCGACGTTCGACCCCAAACGTGTTCGCACCATGCAGGAAATGGTCGCCAATCTCGATGATCAGGCCGAGCAGGTGATCGATGCGCGTGCAAGCGACCGTTTCGAGGGCCGCGCAGCCGAGCCGCGCCCGGGCCTGCGGGCGGGCCATATCCCGAGCAGCCGCAACGTCCCCTATAACCGGCTGTTCGACGCGGCGACCGGCACGATGAAGCCGTTATCCGAATTGCTCGCGGCGTTTTCCGACGCAGGCATCAAGCTCGATGCGCCCATTGTGACCAGTTGCGGGTCCGGTGTTTCGGCCGCCGTGTTGACGCTCGCGCTCTACCGGCTGGGCGTCGAAAATCCGGCGCTTTACGACGGCTCGTGGTCGGAATGGGGCCAGCCCGGTGGGCCGCCGGTCGCGACCGGGCCGGCTTGACTGCTTCAACTATCGCGCACGGACGGTCGGCGTCGGCTGCTGGAAGAATGGACCGGCCTGAAGTTGTTGCGCCTGCTGCGCCGCCAGTCGCGCCCGCGCGGCCGCGATCCTGTGCCTTGCCGCGCGCTTGGCCTCTGCACGTTTTTTGGCCGCACTTTCATCGGGCTTGGCCCCGCTGGCGTCGGCCTTGCTCGCGGTCTCGTTGGCTTTGGTCGGCGTCTCGATGTCAACAGGCGGGCCGCCAAGCGTTGCGATTTTCGTTGCGGCCGGATCGGTCGAGATCGAGGCGGCTGCGGGCGCAGCATCTGCGGCACTTGGGTCCGTTGCAGCAGCAACCGGCGGATCATCGGGAGGCGAGGGCGCGGTTGATACGATCGCCGCGACCCCGGTTTCGTCCTTGTTTTCGTCCCTGGCTTCTTGCCCGGACCCCTCGCCAGGCTGTCCGGCGGCAGCGCCCCTCTCCACGGATTCGCTCTGCGGCGATGCGGGTGCGGCCTCGCTCGCCGGCCGATTACTATCGGCGACCGCCGCATCTTGCTTCGGTGCCGATGGTATTTCCGGCCCTGCAGCCTCGCTCGGCAAAGCTTGCGCCGCGGTTGTTGGCGACGTGGTCGTCTCCGCCTCCGCCCTCGCAGCCGGCGCAGTTGCATCTTCGGGCGTTTTTTGCTCTGGCGTTTCGACCCGCAACGTCGCCAGCACCGGCGTCGTCGCTTCGGTCCGCTGGGCGAATTTCACTTCAGGGGCTGCCCGCCAGGCCGGGTTGCTGGCGAATTCCTCATGGGCCGAACGCAAAAGCGCGGTCGCCCCGAGCCCGAAAACGAGGAGCGACATCGACAACATGATCGCTGCGAACAGGAAACGGAAGCCTGGAAGCATTGACGCGGTTCCGCCTCGCGGGTTTCGCGAAGGCGTTTGAGGCAATCGGGAACGCGGTTTTCACTGGCCGCGTTCGCGCCGCAGCCGGGGAGCGGCGGTGGCGAATCAGGCTCGTCAAGGATAGCCCAAACTGCTCCAGACGCTCGTTAAATCTGGAACCGCCTTACCTGCGACGATGGACGCTAAAACGCGAAAAACGATGTTCCCTGTTCATCTTGCGTGGCCAAATCAACGTGAGATCGACGGGATTTGTCTTGAATGCGCCGCTATCTTCCGTCATCAGCCGTTAACGATCCGGTGTCGGCTTACGGGCTATACAAGTACGATGATGACCAAACGTTTTCTGACGATTTGTGCTGCCGTTTCTGCTGCCTGCGCAGCAGGGGCGCTGGGAACCTCGCTGGCGTCGGCCCAAGGCAATCCGGTACCCCCGGCTCCGGTCTATTCGCCTGTTCCGCAACCCTATCCGGCGGGCCGCTATCCGAGCGACTATCGCACTCCGCGTCCGACGGATTTCGATATCCTGGAAGACGAGGAACCAGACGGCCCCGGTTCGATGGCGTTACCTGCTCCCGGACCGATCCTTTCGCCCGATGACCCCCGTTATGGCCGCCCGGCCCCGCCGGTGTATTCCAGCCCAATCCTCTCGCCCGATGACCCGCGCTACGGGCGCCCTGCCGGCGCGCCACCGGTCTATTCGGGCCCGATCCTCTCTCCGGACGACCCGCGTTACGGCCGCCGCGATCCACCGCCGGTGATTTATGCGGACAGACCCGGCGGTCCACCGCAACAGGCCTACGGCGACAATCGCATTCCGGGTTCGGGAATCGTCTATCCGGACGATGACCGAAATGGGCTGCGCCCGCCCGCAGCTGTCGGTCCGCAGCCCGGCATGGTCACCGGCACCGTGCAACCGGTCCCGCCGGGAGCTCTGCCGCCGTCGCAAGGCGCCGACGGGCGGCCGCTTGCGGTCGCCGCCTTGCCGCCGGAGGAACAGCCGGACGCGGCCCCGGTCAACCTGCCGCCCAACCTGCGCCGTCAGGAAGTTCGCTTCGTTACCAAGGAACCGCCGGGGACGCTGATCGTCGATACGCCCAATACCTATCTTTATTACGTGTTGGGCAACGGCCGCGCGATCCGCTACGGCGTCCGCGTCGGCCGCGACGGTTTCACCTGGACCGGCGTGCAAAAGATTTCACGCAAGGCCGAATGGCCGGATTGGCATCCGCCGCCGGAGATGATCGATCGCCAGCCCTATCTGCCGCGCTTCATGGCCGGCGGCCCCGGCAATCCGCTTGGTGCTCGCGCCATGTATCTGGGCAATACGGTCTATCGCATTCACGGCACCAACCAGCCGTCGACGATCGGCAAGTTCGTATCATCGGGCTGCATCGGCATGCTGAACGAGGACGTCAGCGATCTCTTCGATCGCGTCAAGGTCGGCACTCGCGTGGTTGTTTGGCCCGGCAGCCCGCCGCCGGGTTCGACCGCCACCGCATCGGCCACCCCTGTGCCCGGACCGGGCGCTGGTGCGCCGTTGCCCCAGGCCAATGCAGCGCCGGTTCCTCCGTCGAGCGTGCCTGGCACGCACCCGACCGTCGTTCCGCCGCTGCCACCGCCGGTCACGGTGCGTTAAACCTCAACGATAGGTGGAACAGCGATCCGGAAAGGCGCGCAATAGCGCGCCTTTCGGTTTTCCCTTAAAGCCCTACGCCAGCCTGCGCACCGGCTCGTTCTTGAACCAGGCGTCAATGCCTTCGACCATCTGGCTGTAGTGGGCGATGAAGGTTTCCTTCGTGACGTAGCCGAGATGCGGCGTCAGCACCAGATTGTCGAGCTTGCGGAACGGATGATCCACCGGCAGCGGCTCGACCGAGAAGACGTTGACCGCGGCGCCTGCGATCTTGCCTGCTTTCAGCGTTTCAAGCAGCGCGTTCTCATCGACGATCGGACCGCGCGCGGTGTTGACCAGATAACTCGTCGGCTTCATGCGGGCGAGGTCGGCCGCCCCCACCAGACCCCGCGAACGATCGCTCAAGACCACATGGATGGTGATGATATCGGCGGTCGAGAACAGCTCTTCCTTGGTGGCGTAACCGACGCCGACCTCCTTGCACCGTTCCGCGGTCAAATTCGGGCTCCAGGCGATCACGTTCATGCCGAAGGCCTTCGCGAGCCCCGCAACCTTGGCCCCCAACTTGCCGAGCCCAACGATACCGAGCGTCTTGCCCTCGATCTCGATACCGACATGCTTCTGCAGATATTCACCGCCGTGCATGCGGGCGTTCTCGCGGCCGATATTGCGGGTCAGTTCCAGGATGAGGCCCATGGTCAGCGGCGCCGTCGGATCGCGCGGCCAGTGCGTCCCGCACAGGACTACTTGATGGTCCTTGGCGGCCTGCATGTCGATCGAATTGTTGCGCATACCGGAGGTGATCAAGAGCTTCAGCCTGGGTAGACCCGCAAACATCGTTCGTGGGAACGGCGTGCGCTCGCGCATGGCGCAGATGATCTCGAAATCCCTCAGCGCGCTGGCGGCTGCCTCCTGCGAGGCGAAGGGCTGGTTGAAAACGGTGACGTTGATGTGGTCCTTGACCTTCGCCCAGTCGGCGACGGAAAGCGCCAGATTTAGATAGTCATCGAGAATTGCACAGCGTAGTCGCGTCATGGGTAGATCCGTTGATGGCGATTATGACGGCAGCAAGAACGCGCCGTCCTCGAATAGGCGCGCCATCGTTGCGCGCCGTGCTTGCTTGCGCAAGCGCGCGGGCGATCAAAAGTTCGGGGCAAGAGCAGCGTTGGCGGCGAGATGGCGTCAGTTGGGGCGCGGTTGCGCCTTGGCTGCCTGCTTGGCGCGGCAGGCAGGGCCTGGTCCTCGCATATAATGAAGCTCGGGGCGATAGGGATCGAAGGCGCGGGCGAAGAACTGGCGCCAAAGGGCGCGGAATTCGGCGAAGTGACCCGGCCGGTCGCCGCTCATGCGGGTCGGGGCGGGCAGGGAGTCCGAAACAATGGTCGCCATGACGAATCCTGTCTTCTTTCCGGCGACTTCCGTCGCATGGGACGCGCTCTTTTCGGCGCTGACAGGCAGTTTCGGACGCTAATTATTAAAACTAGGTTTCAATTGTCCCTATTCGTGCCGATAGTGGTGAATAGACAGAAAACGCTAACCGTGCGGTTGCCCTTTGCAGCTCGCGCCGCTACATCAGCCCGGCAAAAATCTCAAAAATACCACTCGTTTCCAGGGATCGCGATGGCCCGCCAGTTCGTCTATTTCATGCAAGGCCTGTCCAAGACCTATCCGCCCAACCGGAAGGTGCTCGACAATATCCACCTGTCTTTCTATCCCGATGCCAAAATTGGCGTGCTCGGCGTCAACGGCTCGGGCAAGTCGACGCTGCTCAGGATCATGGCCGGGCTCGACAAGGAATATACCGGCGAGGCCTGGGTCGCGGAGGGCGCGCGGGTCGGTTACCTCGAGCAGGAACCGCAGCTCGATCCGAAGATGACGGCGCGCGAAAACGTCATGATGGGCGTTGCCAAGCAGAAGGCGATCCTCGATCGCTACAATGAGCTGGCGGTCAACTATTCCGATGAGACTGTCGAGGAAATGACCAGGCTTCAGGACGAGATCGAGGCCGCCGGGCTTTGGGACCTCGACAGCAAGGTCGATCAGGCGATGGATGCGCTGCGCTGTCCGCCCGACGATGCCGACGTGACCATGCTGTCGGGCGGCGAGCGCCGCCGCGTCGCGCTGTGCCGGTTGCTGCTCGATCAGCCCGACCTGTTACTGCTGGACGAGCCAACCAACCATCTCGACGCCGAATTGGTGTCATGGCTGGAAGGCCACTTGCGCAACTATCCCGGCGCCATCCTGATTGTCACCCACGACCGCTACTTCCTCGACAATGTGACGGGATGGATTCTCGAACTCGACCGCGGCAGGGGCATTCCCTACGAGGGCAACTACTCCTCCTGGCTGGTGCAGAAGCAGAAACGGCTGGAGCAGGAGGGCCGCGAGGAAGTGGCGCACCAGCGCACGCTTGCCCGCGAGCAGGAATGGATCGCGGCCTCGCCGAAGGCGCGTCAGGCCAAGTCCAAGGCGCGCTATCAGCGCTACGAAGAACTGTTGAAGAAGGCGGGCGAGAAGCAGGTCCAGGCCGCGCAGATCATCATCCCCGTGGCAGAGCGGCTCGGTCAAAACGTGATCGATTTCGAGAGCCTCGCCAAGGGATATGGCGACCGCCTGCTGATCGACAACCTCACCTTCAAGCTGCCGCCCGGTGGCATCGTCGGCGTGATCGGAGCGAACGGCGCGGGCAAGACCACTCTCTTCCGGATGATTACCGGTCAGGAGAAGCCGGACAGCGGCACCATCACCATCGGCGAGAGTGTGCATCTGGGCTATGTCGACCAGTCGCGCGACAGCCTCGATGGCAAGAAGTCGGTCTGGGAAGAGATTTCCGGCGGCAACGAACTCATTCTTCTCGGCAAGCGCGAGGTCAATTCGCGCGGCTATTGTTCGGCATTCAATTTCAAGGGTGCCGACCAGCAGAAGAAAGTAGGCGCGCTGTCGGGCGGCGAGCGCAATCGCGTGCATCTGGCCAAGATGCTGAGATCCGGCGCCAACGTGCTTCTGCTCGACGAGCCGACCAACGATCTCGACGTTGACACCTTGCGCGCGCTCGAAGAGGCGCTGGAGGATTTTGCCGGTTGCGCCGTGATCATCAGCCACGACCGCTGGTTCCTGGACCGCATCGCCACCCACATGCTGGCCTTCGAGGGCGACAGCCACGTGGAATGGTTCGAGGGCAATTTCCAGGACTATGAGAAAGACAAGATGCGGAGGTTGGGGCAGGATTCGGTCATCCCGCACCGCGTGAAATACAAGAAGCTGACAAGGTAAGCCGGTGGCGCAGATCGCCGACCGGGATAGAAACGGCAAGCGCGCTTGAAGAACTGACGATCCGGACGATGCCATCGCAGAATTGGGTCGTCCTTGACATTGGCTTTTGGAAAAAACATCTATTGCACTGAGATGACTTTCATCCCACCTTCTCCGCCAGCCACATCTTGATCAGGGACTGATAAGGCACGTCGCGTCTGTTGGCTGCGATCTTGATTTGCTCCAGCAGGCTTGTGGGTAGCCTGATTGAAATGGCGGTGGTCGAAGGCTTGAGGTTAGGGAAACGGACACGCTCCGCCTTGCTCCAGTCGACATAATCGGTGGAGTCATGGGTTTCCCAAAACTTGCGTTCTTCGGCCTCGGTCTTGAAATGAGGAACCGTTTTAAGTTTGCTCATGGGCCTGTCGTTCCTTTCGATTCATGTCTCGGGCCGATATCACGCGGATCAGTGTTCCATTTAGGCGCAGCGTAAAAGTGACGTGAAGTGCACGCCCCCAGGGGGTCGTTCCCAGCGCATTGAACCGACGTTCCGCCGTGCTGTGTCTTGAATCTTCGCCAATCCGGGGATCATTGAAAAAAATACTTTCCGCCTCGGCCTGACTGACGTCATGTTTGTCCGCACTCTTGCGGCTATTGCCGTTGTCCCACTCAAAGCCGACAATCTTCTCAAGGTCAATCATTGTATATGATAGATATATACACAATCCCTTGCAGTTTCAAGTCCAGTCTGTCTCGGCCGGTCTTCGCGCTGCTCGTTATTCTGGCAACCGCAATCACCCCCGCGCGCGCCGCGCCCGACGCCGCCTTTACGCAGTTCATCGCCTCGCTTTGGCCGGAGGCGCAGGCCCAGGGTGTGTCGCGCGAAACCTTCGATCGTGAAACGCGTGGGCTGGAGCCGGATTACAAATTGCCCGACCTGATCCTGCCGGGCCGGCCTGCCACGGGTGCGCCGGCGCAGGCCGAGTTCGTGCAGGTGCCGGCCGACTATCTGAAGGAAGCGAGCATCGCGCGGCTCGCCGAGGAAGGGCAGCGGCTACTGGCGAAGCACCGCGCCGCGCTCGATCGCATCGAGGCGCAATTCGGCGTGCCCGCCACCATCGTGCTCGCGATCTGGGGCCGCGAGACCGATTTCGGCCGCTACACGCTGCCTTACGATGGCTTGCGCGTGCTGGCGACGCAGGCCTATGTCGGCCGGCGCAAGGATACCTATCGCAACGAGTTCATCCTGGCGCTGAAGCTGCTCAATGACGGCGAGGTGACGCGCAAGGACATGCGTGCGTCGTGGGCAGGCGCAACGGGGCTGACGCAATTCCTGCCGTCGGAATTCTACAAGCATGCGGTGGATTTCGACGGTGACGGCCGCAAGGACATCTGGCACTCGGTGCCCGATGCGCTTGCCTCCGCCGCGCAGCAACTCGTGAACAAAGGGTGGCAACCGGGCGTACGCTGGGCTTACGAGGTGCGCCCGCCCGCCGACGTTGATTGCACGATCGGCGTGCCCGAAGTGACAAAGCCGCTTCGCGATTGGCTGCGTGAAGGTCTTGTGCCAGTGCGTGGGCAACGCTTGAGCGATGCCGAGCAGGCACAGCCGGCATCTCTTCTGCAGCCGGAGGGCATCTACGGCCCGGCGTTCCTCGCCACGAAGAATTATTTCGTGATCAAGGAATACAACTTCTCCGATCTCTATGTGCTGTTTGTCGGTCACTTGTCTGACCGCATGGTCAGCCCGCTGCCGTTCGCTACGTCCTGGTCGGCATCGACCCAGTTGCGTACCGCCGACGTTGAGGCCATGCAGCGTCATCTCACGCGCATTGGCCTGTATTCCGACAAGATCGACGGCAAGGCCGGAATGAAAACCCGCGCAGCGCTCGGCGCCTACCAGAAATCGGCGGGGCTGAAGGTGGATTGCTGGCCGAGCGAAGCCGTGCTGCGTTCGATCGCGGCTGCGCGCTAGAAAACAGAACAAGGCCGAAGTTTCGGCCCGGTTTCCAAAGTCAATTGCCGGTCATGGTAAACGCGCAAAAAACATTGGCCTGAAAAGATCTTTTCAGGCCAATGTCCGAACAGGTGGTCAGCAAGTGCCCGGCTCCAGTTTGGTGGAGAGCGACGGGCTCAGCCGCAAACCCAAACGCGGCGAAACCGCCAGGCGAACCCATCCCAGAACCGTTGCCGCTGCCAGAAACAGCCACCAGGGCCGCCCACATAGGCAGGGCCAGGCCCGTAATATCCGGGGCCATATCCGTACGGATACGGGGTAGTGGCCGCAATCGCGCCGCCGACGATAGCGCCGCCAATAATTCCGCCCGCGACAGCAGCGCCGAGCGCGCGCTGTGCATGGGCAGGCTGCGCGGCCGCCATGGCCAGCGTAGCGACAGCGGCAAGGGCCACCAAAGTTTTTCTCATGGCATCCACCTTTCTGAATTGAACAAGACTGCGGATAAGCAGCCTCTCCCGAAAAAAGTTCCATATTTCAGTTGAATGATCAATGAACGGAGGCGCCATATTTTGGCCGGGTAGGGGACAACTCAAAGTGATTTGTGCAGCGCACAATTCCCTGCAGCGGTAGGTCGGAAAGTAGGCCGGTTTCGGGGAAAACGAAGCGGAGGCCTAATTGCCACCGTCGCCGTCGCCGCCGAGCGTGGTTGCAACTGGATTAATTTAGATTCATCCCAAGCTGGCCCCCGCATAACTTTGGAATCACTTCAAAACACCGTTTTTCCTTTTGCATCCGGCCGCCCTCTTCAATATCGAAGGGCTCTGCATCACCCATGGGCCTGCCGCTTTTATGATTGTCTGTTCCTGTAACGTCCTCAGCGACCACGATGTCCGCAGTGCCGTGGAGTCAGCGGAAGACCTTCCCCGTAATGCCAAGCAGATCTACGGCTGCCTCGGCTGCGGCGCCGAATGCGGCCGTTGCGCGCGCACCATCAAGACCATCATCGAGGAGGCGTTAGGCGCCTGCGCCGAGGCCTGCAGCATTGGCTGCCCGCACAGCCAGGTGGTGCATCGGCACGCCGATGGTGCCTCGGTGCAGGAAGCCGTCGCCTGAAATCCCGAAAAGTCGCATCCGTCCGAAACCTTCGACGTCGGCTGCCGCCCCTGCCTGATCGCAATTCGCTTACACTTTGGCGGATCATGCGCTAGAGCAATGACCCGATAGACCAACCAAGGGCCAGCCAAGGCTCCGGCAGAGAGAGTGCACCATGCAGGGCGACGCAAAGGTCATCGACTATCTCAACAAGGGATTGCGCCACGAGCTCACCGCCATCAACCAGTATTGGCTGCATTATCGGCTCTTGAGTAACTGGGGCCTGCTGGAGATGGCCAAGACCTGGCGCAAGGAATCCATCGAGGAGATGGAGCACGCCGATCGTTTCACCGATCGCATCATTTTTCTCGACGGATTTCCCAACATGCAGGTGCTCGATCCCTTGCGGATCGGCCAGAACGTGAAGGAAATCATCGAGTGCGATCTGGCGGCCGAGATCAGCGCCCGCAATCTCTACCAGGAAGCCGCAACCCACTGCCACAGCGTCAAGGACTATGTGTCACGCGATTTGTTCGAAAGCCTGATGAAGGACGAAGAACATCACATCGATTTCCTCGAGACCCAGCTCGACCTGATCGGGCGCATCGGGCTCGAGCTCTACACCCAGAAGCATGTCGGCGGGCTGGAGAGCGGGAGTTGAGAATCCTGTGAAAATTTCGCTGCGTCGTCGCCGCGAAAGCGGCGACCCACAGCCGCCGATGAATATTGTTGCGCCGGATCGCAGTCCGGCAGCCCGGCCGCTCATTTCTGTTGTTACGGTCCCGGCTCCCGCTCGCTTTGGCTACTAGTCTTACTGCGTCATAACCGACTTATTCCCCTCATCCTGAGGAGCTTGCGCGAGCAAGCGTCTCGAAGGAAGCGTCTCGAAGGACGAGGCCCGGAAACAGGCAACGTGGCCTTCATGGTTCGAGACGGCGCAAGGGCGCCTCCTCACCATGAGGGTCTTATGGCGCAGTAAGATTAGCCAGGCCGGGACGACAGGTTTCTCACAACTGCGTCCGGTAGCGCGCCTCGACTGCAGCTTGCGACTCCGCTTCGCCGAGCTTCGTCTGCTCGTGGATCACCTGGCTGATCGAGGGGAACACCGCGCGTTCGACCTGCGTATCCTTCGACCAGAGCCGCGCACGCATCAGCGCCTTGCCGCAATGGAAATACGCCTCCTGCACGTCGATGCGAAGTATTGCGCGTGGCGGCCTGCCAAATTCCTGCATTGCGGCGAGCAATTCCGGCTCGGCGGAAAGCCTGCCTTTGCCGCCGACGCGGAGCGTTTCGTCGATTCCGGGGACGAAGAAGATCAGCTGCACGAAGCCCGAGCCCTCGACGATGTTTTTGAAGCTGTCGATGCGGTTATTGCCGGCGCGATCGGGCATCAGAAGCGCATTGGGACCTGCGACGCGGATGAAGCCCGGATGGCCACCGCGCGGCGAGGCATCGACGCTGCCGTCGGCGCCCGATGTGGCGAGTACGCAGAACGGCGACATCTCGATGAATTTTCTGGCGTGAGCGTCAAGCTCAGGACGCGCCTTTGCGATCACGCGCGGGGTGGGGTCAGGGTAGATCGACTTGAGGCCGCCTGAGTTGAGTTCACCTGAGTCGAGTTCACCTGTGTCCAGTTCACCTGAGTTCGAGCTCGCTCAACGTTCGTCTCCAGCAATCGATGATGCGGCAAACCTATCATCGCCGGATCGAAGCGGCCATCCCTAATCGACGATCCTGCATCTTGTTTCGATGCAAATTCGCAAACCTCACATCGTGCGCTGCGGCGCAGCCTGCAGCAATTGCTGAAGCTGGTGACTGTAGAACGCTGCGTTTGCAGTGGTGCCGTGTCCACGCGTCTCAGTGCTGGCAGGGATCAGATAGAGCCTGCCGTTTTTGACGCGTTTCATCGCAGCTTCCGTAATGCCGGTTTCCGGCGGGTTGCGTTCGTCGTCCTCCGCATTGATGGCAAGCAGCGCCGCCTCGATCCGCTCCAGTCCCGCCGAGGGGTTGTAATCGTGCGAAGATTGCCACTGGTAGACGAAGTCGTTGGCATCGGTCGCGATCGGCGCTGCAAGCCGCTCGGTGACCATCTTATCCGCCTTCTCGGCCGTTCCCGCCAGGTTCTGACAGGCGAGCGTGCCGCCGGAGGAGGCGAAGCCATAGGCCGCGATTGCGTATTTCATCATCCTCGGCTGTGCGGTGTAGTTGCCGTTGTTGTAATCCGGGTCGCTGCGGATGGTTTCCAGCATCATCCGCCGCAGCATCCAGTTGCGCGCCGCCATCTCGGCCGGCTGTGCGGCCATCGGCGCCACGGCATCCATCAGATCGGGATATTTTTCGGCCCATAACCAGCTGTGCATGCCGCCCATGGAATTGCCGATCACAAGTCGCAGATGCCTGATGCCGAGCCCTTCCCTGACCAGGCGATACTGCGCGTCGACCATGTCGTCATAATCGTATTTCGGAAAAGCCGTCTTCATTCCGTCCGAGGGCTTTGACGATTGACCATGGCCCAGCGCATCGGGAATGATGATGTAGTATTTCGACGCGTCGAGCGGTTGGCCGGCGCCGAACAGCTCACCTGCAAAGGCTGGCGTCAGCATACTGGCGGCCGATTGGCCGGTCCCGTGCAGCACCAGCACGGGCTGGCCCGTCGGCTCGCCCACGGTGACGTAGTGAAGCCTGAGTTCGCCCATCACTTCGCCGGTGTGGAATTTGAAATCCTTGGCGATGAAGCTGCCTTGCTTCGGCGCGGGATAATCGGCCGCCGATGCCGCAAAGGAGGTCACTGCAAAAACAAAAGCCAGCGCTGCGCGCGAAAGTCCCATGATGCGTTAGTCCTGTTGAAAGCGCGTTCCGATCCTCTCGGGATGCTTTTGACGCGAATCTATAGGGCCGCAAGCGACGGTCTTCCAATCAAAATCGGGTTTTCGGCAAAACGTGATCGCTTAGAGCGTGTCCTCGACATCGGTCTCGGGGCGGTCACTGCCCGAAGCCATCTCGGTGTGCCACTTCCCGTCGGAGGTTTCGTACATGATTGCCTCTGTACGCCCGGGCACGCGCTGTTCGGTGGCGGCGCGTTTTGCGGCGGCAAGCGCGGCGGCATGTGTCGTGAAGCTTTCCGAAAACACACCATTGACGGTGTAGGCCCAGCCGCCATCATGCTCGACGATCTTGTAAGTGACGTGGCTCATCGGGAACTCGCCTCTGTTCGCGTCTTGCCGGCTTGCAGGAAGTGAAAGCGCTGCCCATTCTATGACAAAATCGCATCCGATGCAGGATTTTGCTTTTCGGCGGCCGAACGGGCGGAGCCGACGCACTTGAGGAGAAAGAAATGTGCCGCAACATCAAGACACTGTTCAATTTTGAGCCGCCGGCGACGGAAGATGAGATCAACGCCTCCGCGCTGCAATTCGTTCGCAAGCTCTCCGGCTTCAACAAGCCGTCACAAATCAATGCGGAAGCCTTCGACCGCGCCGTCGCGGAGGTTTCGGCCGCGGCGAGGCGGCTATTGACCGCGCTGCATACGCAAGCGCCGGCGCGCGACCGCGAAGTCGAGGCCGAGAAGGCCAGGGAGCGCTCGAGGCTGCGATTTGGATGAATACAGGGAAGCCCGTCGGTGCCGCGCTCTTGTACGGTTTTCTTCCGCAACTGCCGCCGCCTTGGCCGCTGTGCGCCGCGGCCCTGATCGGCGCGCTCGCCATGGCGCTGTTGCTTGCCAGCCATTTCGGCAAGGTGCGTCGTTAAACAGTTGCGTCGTTAGACGAGTACGTCGTTGAACGCGACTTCGCCTTGAAAATAGCCGGCGTCGCCGCCGTTCGTTTACTTCCGGTGCCTGTCCTTCTCCTTGCGGTGCTTTTTCCTGTTTTTCTTCTTCTCTTTTTTGTCCTCCTTCATTTTCTTGCGGCGCTGCTTTTCGTCACCGTCATTGTCCTCGTCCGCTTCGAATACCTCGTCGTGCCCGAACTCGGCCATCGCGGCAAAAGTGTTGGCCTCGTGCTCGGCGACTTCGATGGCCTCGCGTTCGCGTTGACGCTTGTAGTCTTCCCAGGCATCGAACAGACGATGCAGCCACGGCATGACCTCGTCGACCGACGGCAGTTGACCGGGCGGACCCGCTTCGCCGCGAGGCCCAGCCTCGCCGCGCGGGCCTGGCAGGCCCCGCTCACCGGGTTTGCCTTGCAGTCCGGGTTTTCCCTGCGGGCCAGGTTTGCCTTGAGGGCCCGACTTGCCGCGCACACCTGGCGCTCCGGGGCGCCCGCGGGGTCTTTGTGGCCCCGTTCGTCGCTGTCGATTGACCGGTTCATTCGCCAATTCCGCCCCCCGATGATTGCGGCAGCGAATCCTAGCAGAGGACTGACAAGGCCAGCAATTGCGGGTGGATTTTGATCAACATCAATCGTTGTTCAAACCGGCACCGTCGAGGCGGTTGGAACGTCACACGGATTCAGCTTGAAGCTGCGCGCACCGCGAGTGCTCGCGGTACGAGCGTATCCGTCTCAGATCGCGCGATAACCGCCGTCCGCCATCACGATCGAGCCCGTTACGTAGGATGAAAGGTCGGAGGCAAGGAAGATTGCAGGACCGACGATGTCTTCAGGCTTGCCGGCGCGCCCGAGCGGAGTGTGGTCCATGAATATTTTCACAAGATCCGGATTGTTGGCGCGCACCTGGGCATTGAGCGGCGTTTCGATCAGGCCGGGGCCGATCGCATTGACGCGGACGCCATGCTTGCCAAGTTCTGCGGCGAGCGCCCGGGTAAAGCCGAGCACGCCATGCTTGGAGGTGGTGTAGGCCGGCGAGTTCGGCGTGCGCACGTGCATGAAGGACTGGATCGAGCCGATATTGACGATGCGTCCCTTACTCGCGCGCAACGGCTGGAGAAACGCGTGCGTTACGTTGAATACGCCGTTGAGATTGATCGCCATGATGTCTTCCCAATCCTTGATCACGGCCGCAGCTTCCGCCGTGAACGCATTGCGGCGATTGATGCCGGCATTGTTGACCAGGATCGAAACTTGTCCAAGCTGTGCGGCAACTTGGCTCGCCACCGCAATGCAGTCCTCACGTCTCCTGACATCGAGCATGAAGCTCGCAGCCAGACCGCCCGCATCGCGGATCTCCTGTGCGGCCTTTTCCGCAGCCTCCTTGTCGATATCGAGCAGCGCCACTTGCGCGCCCTCGGTTGCGTAGCCCGCCGCAATAGCCCGTCCAATTCCGGACCCGGCACCGGTAACGACGGCGATATGATTTTCGAGAAGGGGCATGGGGTTTCCCTCGGAGCACGTTGGTTGGCGTTCACGGTTGGCAATTCGATACAGGTTAATTCAAATCCGCGCGAACAAAAACCAAAAGCATTATCTGTACCGGTGTATCGAATTTGGCAGTCCGATTCCGACATTCGCCTCGCCATGGAAAGAAGCATCGCGGAATGGAAACTTGAACTCGAGCGAATTTGGTCCGCCCACGCGCCCGACTACGGCGAGGCTGTGCGTCTGGCGCAGCATATCGCAAGTACAAGCCAGGAGGCGGTCCTGCGCCAGGCAGCGT
This sequence comes from uncultured Alphaproteobacteria bacterium, assembly GCA_963721935.1. Taxonomy (GTDB): domain Bacteria; phylum Pseudomonadota; class Alphaproteobacteria; order Rhizobiales; family Xanthobacteraceae; genus Bradyrhizobium. Next base: position 78,347 of record CAVRMY010000006.1, on the reverse strand, counting down.
CCCAGGCGATGCCGATCCTTCGGGGCGCCGCGCAGGAGGCGGCTGACCAGCTTACCCGCGATGCGGCGCGGCGAAGGCTCGGCATCATCCGCGACGTCCTGCTCACGCTGGCCGCTCCGCAATTCGGCAAGCGCCGGGAGGCCGTGAAACTGCCCACGCCCGAAGAATGCCATCGGCAACTGCTTGGCCTGCCGCTCGACTGTCGCCTTTCCGAAACCGAGATCCACCGCGCCTACAAGCGCGTCGCCAAGCGCGCTCACCCGGACGCAGGCGGCAACGTGGAGGCGTTTCTGAAGCTGTCGGCGGCGCGGGATGCGCTGATGAAGGAGCGGCGGAGGAACCTTCGGAATTGAGGCGGCGGACTCAAGCCCGCCAGGCCGCATAGCGGTTGTAGAACGGCGGAAACGTTCTCCTGATCTCGGCATCCTTGTTTTCGCTGAGGAAAAGAATGTCGAGATGGGCCGCGGTGTTGAACAGCGCCGCGAACGCCCTTTCCACCTGTTCGACCAGTTTCTCGTTTTGCTTCTCGTTTTCCGTGAGAACACCGAGCGTTACGCGCCGTCCGTCATGGAGAAGATAGGCTCTGGTCACGCTCGGGTTGAGGCGAAGCAGGACGCTCAGGGCTTCTTTCAGGCGTTGCTCCTCTGGCCCGTCCTGCTCACCGGGAAAAGCGACTTCGGGAGTTAAGGTTTGGTCGACCAAGCGAGCCTCCTGCCCGGATCATCGACGAAACTGGGCTTCACGCCAGAACGCACCTGATGGCTTGCGGTTCCGCCGATTGTTCCGATTTTTTTGCAGCCGCGGGACGCGCCGGAAGCGCCCCGGCCGCGAACTGGATGTTGCCTGAAAATACCTGTCCTGCTGACCGTTTCCGCTCTGCATGGGAGCGATGGGTGGGCGGGGGCAATCGAGAAGGTTGCAAACGGGTTCGTGTTAGAGCATAGGGCGGGCCAAAGCATGATCCGAAAAGATCATGCTTGGACAAGACCAAGGCGCCATGTCGGTGTCGCGCTTTTGGTTGGCGGGAGGCAAAAAGCCGCCGGTCGGGAGGATGCAGATGACTGGAAAAACCGAGGAAAGAGTTGGGCCTGTCGAGCCTGCGCGGTTTCACCACGCGCTCGGCATCTATCAGGCGGCTCTCGTTGAACCGCTTCAGGAAGGCGCGGGCAGAGCGCCGGCCGATGTTCCTGTCAAGCGCGGCATCCTCGCGGTCAGACGCGAGTTTCCCGATTCCAGGGAGTTCGAAAGCCTGAGCTTTCGTTTGCAGCGCTTCACCGAGATTGTCAGCGACAAGAAATTGATCAGGTGGGGTTTGGTCAAGCACAGCGAAGGCGGCATCGAGGTTCATGACGCCGTGATCAACGCGCTTGCGACCGCGCCCTTCCGCAAATCCGGCGTGCTCGACAAGTCCGCGTTTCATGCGCTGGTGAAGGGCGAGTATACGAAGCTGGAGGCTGCGGAAAAACAGTGAGTTTTTTGTTGTCCCGGGTCAGGCTTCCAGGACAATGGCGTGAACGTGGCGACCGTAATCCTGCTCCTTGCGGTGCACCGAACGACGGTAACTGAAGAAACGCTGGTCGGAATAGGTGTCAATTCCGATATCGTCGATCGCCAGCACGCCTGCATTTTCGAGCCGCGCGCGGATGAAGCCGGCGAGATCGAACATGGCGTGGCCCTCGCGGGCGGCGGGAACAAAGAACAGTGAATTTTCCGCGTCCGCCTCGATGAACCGTTCGACGAATTCGTTCCCGACTTCGTAGGAGTATTGGCGGATCAGGGGACCGATCGCGGCGAGGATGTTGGTGCGATCCGCACCCAGCTTCTCCATCGCGTCGACGGTGGATTCGACGATACCGCTCAGCGCACCCTTCCAGCCGGCATGCGCGGCGCCAATCACGCGCGCATTCGGATCGACGAGCAGGATCGGCCCGCAATCTGCCGCGGTGATGCCGATGGCGAGGCCTTCGGTCCGGGTGACGATGGCGTCGGCGCGCGGGCGCGAGGCGGTATCCCACGCCGCGGATGCCACCGCAACGTCGGGCGAGTGGAGCTGGAAAGCCGTGAGAAGATGCTCGCGCGGAACGCCCAGGTGTTGCGCCATTCGCCGGCGATTTTCCGCGACCCTGGCGGGATCGTCGTTCGAGCCGATGCCGCCATTGAGCCCGGCGTAAATCCCCTCCGAGACGCCGCCCTGACGGCTGAAGAACGCGTGTCGCAGGCGAGGGACGGCCGACAGCAGTGGCGAATCCAGTTTCATGATGCCTCAGTTTGGTCGTCCGGCTTATCGACGGGGAAACCGGCAAGCGTCGTCAGGTTCGGCTCCGAGATTGCAAGCACCTTGAACATCTCTCCCATGCCGCCGTGACCGCCTTCGACCAGCCGCCTCAGCGCACCGGCAATATCCTCGGATACCTCGGGCGTCGCCTTGGCCATCAGGCTCACGGCACGGGTTTCAATGCCGAGACGTCTCAGAAAATCGCCCTGCGCGACGGGGCCATGGACACGGGCGCCAATATTTTCGGCGGCGCGGACCAGGGCCTGGAAATCGACATGCGCCGTCAGGTCGGCCTGGCCGGGATTTTTCAGCGGATCGGTGTAGCTGTGACGGGCGATTGCCTGAAACGTATCGCCGGCTTCGCTGCGGGTGTGACCGTAGTCGATGATCACGGCTGCGCCATCCTGATCGCGCACTCTGCTGGCGATCTTCATGATCTCGGCATCCGGCCGCCACTCGAACACCGCGCCAACCGGCGCAGCGCGCACCACCGGCGGCAGCAGAGCCTCGAAATAAGGAACAGGATCGATGGCCGTGCCAAACACCAATTTCCCGTTGCTGTCGAGTTCGATGGTGCGTTCGTGCCAGCCGGTCTCGCGCTTCACCATCTGGTGGATCGGCAGGACGTCAAAGTACTCGTTGGCAAAGATGACGGAGGGACCCTCCGGTACATCGTCGATCGTATCGTGCCAGGAAACTTCAAGCGAGCCGGTCAACATCTCCCTCTGCTTCTCGCGCAGGACGGGGTTGACCTCGACGAGGTGGATGCGGAGTGCCTGATGGAGCGGAGGCAATATCCGCAGCGCGCGCAGCGCATCCGCCATCATGGTGCCTCGCCCGGGTCCGATTTCGATCAGCCGCAGCAGGGGTGGGGACTCCATGACCTTCCACACCGAGGCAGCCCATAGCCCCAGTAATTCGCCGAACATCTGGCTCACTTCCGGCGCCGTCGTGAAATCGCCCTCGCGTCCCAAGGGGTCGCGAGAGAGATAGTACCCATGTTCGGGATGCATCAGGCACAGTTCCATATAGCGCCACACCGGCATCGGGCCGGCTGACCTGATCAGCCCCTTGATTTCGGACTGGAGCGGCGAATATTCGGTCACGACATTCCCTGAAGAGGTGGCGTCATTTGATTTGCGGTCTTGCGGCGCCATGCCGCCACGATAATGATCGCTCCGGCAATGATCATCGGCAACGAAAGCAGCATTCCCATGGTCAGCCCGCCCCACAAAAATCCAAGCTGCTGGTCGGGTTCCCTGAAAAACTCGCCGAGAATACGCGCGATTCCGTAAATCGCGATAAAGCTGCCCAGGATCAGGCCGGGCCGCCTCAGGGCGCCCATACGAATCATGATCGCGAGGATCGTAAACAGCACGACGCCCTCGAGCGCTGCCTCGTAAAGCTGGCTCGGGTGGCGCGGAATATGCAGTGGATCATTGGGAAATATCATTGCCCACGGCACGCTCGAATCCGCCGGCCGGCCCCATAATTCGCTGTTGATGAAATTGGCAAGTCGTCCGAGGAACAGCCCGATCGGCCCCACCGCCGTGACGATGTCGCCAAGGGAGAGGATCGGAAGGCGGTTCTTTCGGCAGAACAGGATCACGGCGAAAACGCAGCCGAGAAAGCCGCCATGAAACGACATTCCTCCCTTCCACAATTCGAAAATCTCGGCGGGATGCTGAACGAAGAAGGCGGGGTTGTAGAACAGCACATATCCGGTGCGGCCGCCGACGATGATGCCGAGCGTCACCCAAAGGATGAAGTCGTCCAATTGCGGCAGACTGATCGGAGCGGGTCCGCCCCAAAACTTGTCGTTCTTGAGCAGGGCGCGCGCATAGATCCAGCCCAGCACGATTCCGCCGATATAGGCGAGGGCGTACCAGCGGATCGCAAACGGGCCGATCGCGATCGCGACCGGATCGAATATCGGAAAGGCGATGGTGAGGAGGGACATCGTGCCTTGTCAGGACCAAAGGTTGCCGCGATACAGCGCAAGCAGTCGTTCCCAATGCCGCTCGGCCGCGTCGCGATCGTAGACCGGCCGCAGCCTGCGCGCCATGTCGCGCAGTTCCTCCCGGATCGCCGGCGCGTCCATGTAGAACAGGATGACCGGGTGTGGTCCGCCGCGCTCGGGATGGGTGACAAAGGTGGTGGTGTGGCCGCCGTTGGTCGGGGTTTCGAATTGTTGGTCGATCATGGGGCGCTTCTGCTGCCTTTCGATTGATGGCTTGTTGGCACGATATTCGATACGATTGCAAGGAAACCGGCACATGACAAGGCAAGCCGCCGATCGAAGCCATTGCCGGTCTTGAACAGCCTCACGCGGATCGCCATTGTCTTGTAAGGCCGACCCCTGTGCAGCCGAGCGGAGATTGACGGATGACCCAGACCAGCAACCGGTTTTTCGATGAGATCGGACGTTTGATGAACGATGCCGCCGGAGCCGCCCAGGGCATCAAGCGCGAGGTTGACACCCTCGTCCGCAATCAGGCCGAGAAATTCCTGCGCGATCTCGATCTCGTCAAGCGCGAGGAGTTTGAGGCGGTCAAGGATATGGCGCGCATGGCGCGCGAGGAGAACGAGGCGTTGAAGGCACGTCTGGCTGCGCTGGAAGCCAGACTTGGCGGAACAGTTTCTTGATTGCGCGCCCCCAAAGAGGAGCCGCGAAGTTCGCAGGGTGGGCAAAGCGGAAGCGTGCCCGCCACCGGCATTTCACCTTCTATCATGGTGGGCGCGGCGCATGTGCGCCTTTGCTCGCCCTACGGCTACGGAGCGTGCCACTGCGTCCTGCGCGCATCTGACCCGCGCATCCATCGCCTCAATCGCCGTCATCGCGAGCGACAGCGCAGCGATCCATTGCTGTCGTTGCAACCCTGGATCGCTTCGTCGCGTTTGCTCCTCGACGGAAAATTTTCATCACCCCTCTCTCAATTTGTGGTAGTATGCGGGCGGAGGGTCATGCATAGAGTGTGACGAATCCGACCATCGTGTGGGGACGATCCGGAGGCGGACCGGCTCTTGGTGCTGGCTGGGAATGGGGGTTGCGGCAGGTGGCGAGGCAAATAAGGCGTCAGGCAAAACGTCAAACGACAAGAGCCCAAGCGACAGGAGCCCAAGCGACAAGACTTCAAGCAAGGCGCATCGCATGGCGGGCGGTGGCGGCGGTGATCGCCGGCCTGATCGGAGGCTTGGCCTTGTTGGCGTCGGGATCGCCGGTGTTCGCGCAGAGTGCGACCTGGCTCGCGGCGCCGACCGTGACCAACCCGGCCGATGGCAATTTCGACTTCAATGCCAATGCCAACTGGAATCCGGCGACCGCGCCGGGCAGCATGACCCAGACGGGGACTGCCACTTTCGGGATGTCCGCCGGCACCAACATCAGTTTTTCGGCCGGTTCAACCACCCTTGACGGATTTACCTTCACTGCCGCGGCATCGAATTACGCCTTCTTCACCAACGCCAACATCCTGAACTTTGTTGGGGCCGGCATCGCCATCAACGGCGGCAGCGCCAATTTCGCGAACAGCAACGGCGGCACCACCCAGTTCTTCAACGCCAGCACCGCCGGCAGCGCGACCATCACGAATAACAACGGCGGCTTGACTTTTTTCGGTCAATCGGGAGGTACCGACACCAGCAGCGCCGGCAGCGCGAAAATCACGAACAATCACGGCAGCACCACGTTCTTGGCCACCAGCACCGCCGGCAATGCGATCATCACGAACAACAACCTCGGCAGCGGCACTGCGTTCTTCGACTTCGAGCACCGCCGGCAGCGCCGATATCACGAATAACGGCGGCAACCTCACGTTCTCCAACTCCGGCAGCGCCGGCAGCGCCACCATCACCAACAACAGCGGCAGCCTGACCCGGTTCTTTCTGAGCAGCACTGCCGGCAGTGCCATCTTCACGAATAACATCGGCGGCACCATCGCGTTCTTCGACACCAGCACCGCCGGAAGCGCCACCATCACGAATAACGGCGGCCAGACCCAGTTCGGTCAAGTGGGGGGTAACGAGACCAGCTCCGCCGGCACGGCGTTCATTACGAACACCAACGGCGGTGCCACAGTCTTCCGCATCAGCGCCACCGCAGCCAGCGCCAACATAACGAATAATAACAATAGTAGCACCGTGTTCTTCGACTTCGAGCACCGCCGGCAGCGCCAAAATCACGAATAACGGCGGCGGCACGGCTTTCAGCGACACCAGCACCGCCGGCAGCGCCGCCATCACGAACATCAGCGGCGGCAGCGCCCTGTTCTTCGCCAGCACCACCGCCGGCAACGCCACCATCACGAACAACGGCGGTTCCGCCAACTTCTTCGACACCAGCACCGCCGGCAACGCCAATATCACGAACAACGGCGGTTCCGCCAACTTCTTCGACACCACCACCGGCAACGTGCATATCTCGAACAACGGCGGCACCTTTTTCAATAACACCAGCGGCGCCGGCAGCGCCATCATCACCAACAACAACGGCGGCCTCACCCTGTTCTTGAACAGCAGCACCGCCGGCACCGCCACCATCACAAACAATAGCGGCGGCGTCATCCAGTTCTTCAAGAACAGCGACGGCGGAGCCGCGAGCCTGATCAACGCCGGCGGGATCATCGATTTTACGGAAAGCAGCGGGCCGCTCGGCAACGGCGTGCTCAGCGTCGGCGCGCTGTCCGGCGCCGGCGTCTTTGACGTCCTCAGCTCGCAGCGCATCCACGTCACCGGCAGTCTCGCCTTTACCTCGGGCGCGCTCTACATCGTGAATGTGAGGGGATCCAATGCGAGCCAGATCAACGTCAACGGCACCGCGACCTTGGCCGGCATTGTCGGGGTTCAGGCCAATACCCGCCTGACCCAGGCGACCACCTTCACGATCCTGACCTCGTCCGGCCTGAACGGCACCACCTTCAGCGGCGTCACGCTGGATTTCGCCAATGGTTTCGCGCGCGATCCGGTGCTGAGCTATGTCGGCAACAACGTGCTGCTCACGCTCCAGCCCGGGCTGTTGTCGCCGCTGCTGCCGACGAACGCGCCCGCCAATCAGGTCAAGGTCGCAGCCGCGATCGACAATGCTCTGCTGGCCGGCAACAATCTCACCAATGCGTTCAGCGCGATCTTCAACCTGTCCGGCAACGGCCTGCTCAACGGCTTGACGCAATTGTCCGGCGAGACCGCAACGACCGCGCAGCAGACGACGTTTGACGCGATGGGCCTGTTCATGGGGCTTTTGACCGATCCCTTCATGGGGCGCGGCGGCGGCCTCGGCGGCGCGGCATCGCCGACAGGCTATGCCGATGAGGCCAGCGCTTATGCCGCCACCAAACGCACCGATGCGTTTGCGATGTTCACCAAGGCGCCGCCGCAAACCTTCGAGCCGCGCTGGAGCGTGTGGGCGGCAGGTTTCGGCGGTTCGCAATCGACATCGGGCAACATCGCGCTCGGGTCGAACAACACGACCAGCAACATTGCGGCGACCGCGGTCGGTGCGGACTATCTGTTCTCGCCGGACACCATCGCGGGCTTTGCGCTGGCCGGTGGCGGCACCAGCTTTTCCGTCGCCAACGGCGGCACCGGCCGCTCCGACCTGTTCCAGGCCGGCGCCTATGTGCGCCACATCTCGGGTGCGGCCTACATCACCGGTGCACTCGCCTATGGCTGGCAGGACATCACCACCAACCGCACTCTGATGGTCGCCGGTCTCGACCAGTTGCGCGCCGAGTTCAATGCCAACGCGTGGAGCGGCCGGCTCGAAGGCGGCTATCGCTTCGTCGCGCCGGCCCTGGGCGGGCTTGGGATCACGCCCTATGGCGCCGCCCAGTTCGTGACCTTCGACCTGCCCCAATACGCCGAGCAGGCAATCGTCGGTCTCAATACCTTCGCACTGTCCTATGGCGCGCGCGATGTCACCGATGTGCGTACCGAGCTCGGCATCCGCACCGACAAATCATATGCGATGGCCGACGGCATCCTGACGCTGCGCGGGCGGCTGGCCTGGGCGCATGATTACGACCCGGACCGCTCGATCGCGGCGACTTTCCAGACGCTGCCGGCGGGGAGTTTCGTCGTCAACGGCGCCTCGCAGGCCTCCGACTCCGCGCTGACCACGGCGGCGGTCGAAATGAAATGGAAGAACGGCTGGTCGGCCGCGGCGACCTTCGAGGGCGAGTTCTCGGGCCTGACCAACAGCTACGCCGGCAAGGGCGTGGTGCGCTACGTGTGGTGATTTGAGGCCGTCATTCCGGGGCGAAGCGATAGCATCGAGCCCGGAATCCATGGCCCCACATCAATGCCGGGAGAAATGGATTCCGGGTTCGCGCCTCCAGCGCGCCCCGGAATGACAACTTGACGGAGAGTTGTTCCTGCGCGAGCAGGAACCCATAACCACAATCCCCTCGCGATCGACAACAAAGCCGTTGCGTACCCTGCCTCAAGCGACGCCGCGGCGTATGGGTCCCAGCGTTCCGCCGGGACGACGAAGTTGGTAGTTCGGTAGGATGGGCGGAGCGACAGCGATACCCGTCATTTCCCGCCACGGCGTTGCTGGGTTTCGCGAGCGCCACCCATCTCTGCGGCACTGATTTGCCCGTCGTGTCCAGCCTTCCTGCAAAAAATTTTTTGTTTTTCGTTTGGTAGAAACAGCAATAGAGCTCTTGCCATCCCGCACTCATCAGGAGGGGCGTTACGCGTCGTCACGAACGTGGAGCGCGGGATGCGATGGACGCTTTCGGTGCGCAAGACGGGCGCGCCTGCGAAGCGGACGGCGAAGTCGTGTGGTTCTGACGCCCCGACGCTGGCGTCAAGTTCTTGAGAAGCAAGCTTCTCAGGGATGACGGGGGCAAGAAAGCCCGGTCCCCGGGAAGAGCACGAAGGAAGCCGTAAAACCATCGCGCAGGGAGTGCCGGATTGTTTCGGCGGACCTGTGGTGACTATGCTTGTGTGCTTTCATCTTTCGCACACAAGGCCGTGGGTGCGGCTGATCCACCCGGCATTCCCTGCTCCCTTTGTTGAGGGACAACGGGCACAACTCGGGCGAAGCTCGTCGCGAGAACGCGGGGCCATGCGCTGATCAGAGGCGATTTTCCTTACCTTTGGCGGTCAAGCCGACGAACGCCGGAAAAACCGGCAAGTCTTGTCATTTCCGGACTTTGGGGCTAGAACGCCGCCACGTCCGCAGCCCCCGCACCCCTGGAGGCTTGCTGTGGATGCGAAACAGGCCGCGCTGCGGCCTTTAGCTTTTCAAAAACAAGGACTTAAGCCAATGGCGAGCGTCAATGAATTGAAGGCGACCGCGCGTCCGAAGAGCGGCAAGGGGGCCGCCCGGGCAGAGCGTCGCGCCGGGAGAGTCCCCGGAGTGATCTATGGCAACAACCAGCCCCCCGTCACCATTTCGGTCGATGATCGTGAATTGCGTCAGCGCATTCTGGCTGGCCGGTTTCTCACCACGATTTATGACATCGATCTGGAGGGCAAGAAGCACCGCGTGATTCCGCGCGATTTTCATCTCGATCCGGTGCGCGATTTCCCGATCCATGTCGATTTCATGCGCCTCGGTGACGGCGCTACCATTCGTATCAGCGTGCCGCTGCACGTGATGAAGGCGGATTTGGCACCGGGCGTGAAGCGCGGGGGCACCGTCAACATCGTCACCCATACGATCGAGCTGGAATGCTCGGTCGACAATATTCCGCAGTTCATCGACGCCGATATCAGCGGACTCGAGATCGGCTATTCACTGCACCTATCCGACATCACCTTGCCTGCCAGCGTGAAGTCGCTGACCCGCGAGGACGCAACGCTCGTGACCATCGTGCCTCCGTCCGGTTACGCCGAAGAGCAAAAGGCGGCAGCTGCTGCCGCTGCTGCGGCCAGCGCTGCGGCTGCGGGTGTAGCCACGCCAGCCGCTGGCGCCGCCGCCGCGCCTGCGGCCGGTGCTGCCGCCGCTGCGGCCGGGGCTCCGGCTGCTGCTCCTGCCGCCGGAGCTGCCGCGCCTGCCGCTGCCGCCAAGGCGCCCGCGGGTGGAGGCGACAAGAAGAAATAAGAGGAGACGGGATGCCGCGCCATGTTGCTCTTTGTCGGACTTGGCAATCCCGGCCCAGACTACGCACGTAATCGCCACAACATCGGTTTCGTCGTTCTCGAAGAAGTCGCACGGCGCCATGATTTCCGGTCATGGCGCCGTGGTTTTCTCGGGGAATGCGCTGAAGGCGTACTCAACCACAAGAAGGTTGTTCTGCTGCGTCCGCATACATTCATGAATGAGTCCGGGCGATCGGTCCAAGAGGCACTCCACTATTTCAAGCTCGATCAGCGCGACGTTACCGTATTCCACGATGAGATCGAGCTGCAGCCTGCAAAAGTGCGTGTGAAGCTCGGAGGCGGAATTGCAGGACACAACGGGCTGCGCTCGATATCGGAATGTATTGGCAACGAGTATTGGCGGGTACGACTGGGCGTGGGGCATCCCGGAGCAAAACATCTCGTTGAACGCTATGTGCTGAGCGATTTCCCGAAAATCGATTGGCCTTGGGTCAAGGCATTGGTCGAAACGGTTGCTGAAAATGCGGAGGTGCTGGTGCGCGACGCGGCCAGTTTTCAAAACAAGGTGCATCTGGCAATGGAGATCAAAGGCTTCGACCCCGGGTCATTAGCGCTGCGTCACAGGAATCACCGACCGGATTGAGAGACGAGAACACGAAGTGGGATTCAAATGCGGTATCGTCGGATTGCCCAATGTCGGCAAATCGACGCTCTTCAACGCGTTGACCGAGACGGCGGCGGCGCAGGCTGCGAACTATCCGTTCTGTACCATCGAGCCGAATGTCGGCGAGGTCGCGGTCCCCGATCCGCGACTCGATCAATTGGCGGCGATCGCAAAATCCGCGCAGATCATTCCGACACGTCTGACCTTCGTCGATATTGCGGGCCTTGTACGAGGCGCCTCGAAGGGCGAGGGGCTCGGCAATCAGTTTTTGGCCACCATCCGCGAGGTCGATGCGGTGGCCCATGTCGTGCGCTGCTTTGAGGATTCCGACATCACCCATGTCGAAGGCAAGATCGCGCCTTTGGCCGACATCGATACGATCGAGACGGAGCTGATGCTTGCAGATCTCGACAGCCTCGAGAAACGCGTCGACAACCTGACAAAGAAAGCAAAAGGCAACGACAAGGAAGCAAGGGAGCAGCTCGATCTGGTCAATCGCGCCCTGGTCCTGCTCCGCGAGGGCAAACCGGCGCGCTATCTGGAGCGCAAGGCAGAAGAGGAACGCACCTTCCGCATGCTCGGCCTCCTGACTTCCAAGCCGGTATTGTACGTCTGCAACGTCGAGGAAGCATCAGCTGCAAAGGGCAACGGGTTTTCGGAGATGGTGGCCCAGCGCGCCAGGGAGGAAGGTGCGGCGTCAGTGGTCATCTCGGCGAAGATCGAATTGGAGATCGCGACACTTTCCCGCGCCGAGCGCGCCGAATTTCTTGAAACGCTCGGACTGGAGGAGGCAGGCCTCGACCGGCTGATCCGCGCCGGCTATCAACTCCTCGACCTGATCACCTATTTCACCGCCGGCCCGAAGGAGGCGCGCGCCTGGACCATCCATCGCGGCACCAGGGCGCCGGCGGCTGCTGGTGTCATCCACACCGATTTCGAGAAGGGGTTCATCCGCGCCGAAACCATTGCCTACGCCGACTACGTCGCGCTGGGCGGTGAAGCGGGCGCCCGCGATGCCGGGAAGTTGCGCCTGGAGGGCAAGGATTACGTCGTCGCCGACGGCGATGTCATGCATTTCCGCTTCAACAATTGACGCATTCTAGTTCCTTGAGCCCTGGTCGCGGATCGCGCCGAGATGTTCGTTGATACGAAACACAATCAACACCAGTTCGGCGACGATGCGCGAAAAGATGATACCGACGAAGACGCTGGCTATCGAGGCCAACAACTGAATGAAACCCCGGAACGGGCTGATTGCCATCGCGGCGAGGCCGGAGAATATGCCGGCAATGCCGAACAGCCCGATCAACGCGATCACAAGCCAATAAAATGTCTTGATAATCGTAGGTGTAATGAAGCGGTCCCACTGAAACAGCTCCTGAAAATCGAACATCGGCGGTTCTCCCCGGGGAAGTCGAATGTGATTCGTGTCCAACGTGCAACTACTCCGCGAAGGGCTAGCTCCGAATGGAAGTCCGGGCAAGCCGGGGACGAGCCATGCGCGGGGGCGGGTTGAGATTGCCACAAAGTGCGGCCACAATCGGGCTCCTGTGAATATGTCCTCGTCATGAACACGTTTGTTTTCGAAGACTTCAAGCTTGGCCGTTTGGGCAGGTTCGGACCGCGCCGGGTCACCCGCGAGGAAATTCTTGCTTTTGCCGCCGAATTCGATCCGCAGCCCATGCACCTCGACGAGGAAGCGGCGTCGCGCTCGATGCTCAAGGGGCTTTCCGGTTCTGGCTGGCATCTTTGCTCGATCATCATGCGGATGATGTTCGACGGCTTCATCGGCCGCACGGCATCGCTGGGCTCGCCGGGCGTGAATGAGCTGCGTTGGCTCGCGCCGCTTCGGCCGGGCGACGAGGTTGTGCTTGACGTCGAGGTGACCGAAACGAGGGTTTCCCGCAGCCGGCCAGGCACGGGCATTGTGATGTTCAAGGCGGTGGCGAGCAACGCAGCCGGACATGCACTGTGCGAGATGGAGTCGCCGATCATCGTGCAACGGCGAGATCAGGCTACGGCGGAGCGGTAACACTGATGTTTTTTTTCGAGGACATCAAGATCGGGCAGCGCCGTGAAGTGGGTTCGTTCACCTTCACCGCCGAGGCAATCAAGAAATTCGCAGCCCAGTTCGATCCGCAGCGCTTTCACCTCGACGAAGAGGAAGGGCGCAAATCGCTGTTTGGGGGTCTTGCCGCGTCCGGTTGGCATGTAGGATCAGCGTGCATGAAGCTGCTTGTCGCCGACGGCCAGCGGCTGGCGAGGGAAGCCGCCGCGCGCGGCGAGAAGGTCGCGGCCTGGGGACCATCGCCCGGTTTTCGCGATTTACGCTGGATCGCCCCGGTGCTGGCCGGCGACACCATCAAATTCGCGACCGAGGTTGTGTCGTTGCGGGCCTCTTCGAGCCGTCCCGAATGGGGGGTCCTTGAGGCCTGCCATACCGGGACCAACCAGCGCGGCGAGCCGGTATTTTCGGTATTGGCGACGGCTTTTGTGCCGCGGCGAAACGGCGGCGGCTGAGGAGGTGAATGGAACCGAATTCCCGCTAACTCATTTTGAACCTGTGCCTGTCATTGAAGACACAAGGACAGAATTGAGGTGAGGGGACGACCATGGCTGACCGCCGCAGTCTGAAATTCGTAGGTTTTATCTTCGCAACCGTCACGCTCGCAGTGATGTTCGCCACCACCATGGTGGTAAAAGGCTATGCGGACGGTGCGTACTCGCTGGAAGGCGGTCCCGTCAGCGTCCAGTAGGTCAGGCTCTGCTAACCATACCAGACGGAAATTCGCATCAAGCTGGCAGATCAGCCGTTGCGCAATCCCTCCGCGGATCGCTTCCACTGCGCGACGTTGTCGGCGATCATGCGGGTCGATTTCATCGCGGCCTGGCTGAGCTGGGCATAGCCCGAAATTTCGCGCTGAACGCGCTGGCCTTCGGCATGCAGCAGTTCACGCAGGCTCTCCAGCTCGGAAATCAGGTTCTCGATTTCGGCAAGCGACGTTCCAGCCACGCGCTGGATCAACGAGTTGACGCTGTTGACGGTGGCCTCCGCATTCGGATCGACTGCGGCATCGGCCGTTCCCGCCATGCCTGGCACCGGACGGCGCAAATAAGCGACATCGTTGCGAACGAAGTCCCGGATACCGGCCTCGACCTCCGAGACTGCGGAGAAATCATTGTCGTCGTCGGTCACTTCGATCTTCTCCGGGCGAATGGCGTTCATCGGTTTTATCCTCTTTTCGCGTATGTTGCGGGCGCGAATCTCCCCGCGCGACGCAGTTACACGGCACCATGAGGACTGCCGAATTTGACCTCATCGCGGCCAATATGCGGCAATGCACTGACCTTTCGCGTGATTCGCCGGAAGCCCGAAGATCGACGATGGGGACTCGACCATCACGTTGCGGGCGAGATCCTGGGCAGGTGAATCGGGCGTCCAAGCGCCTGCTCCACCAGGTCGAAAGTATCGACCAGAATGCGGATGTTGCTCAGCTTTCCGGCCTTGAACCGGGCGAAATGGGCAAGCCGCAGACTGATCGGCTTGTTTGCATCAAGCATGGTCAGCGAGTAGCGCAACATCGAGGCTGCCGACTCCGCACCGAGCAGAATTGATTCGCGGTCGAAGCGATGGACCCTGACGTTGTCGGCAATCTGCTTGATGACTTCAAGCACCGCGGCCTTGCCGTGCCGCGCGCCGAAGAATGGAAACATGTCGATAGGCCCGTAGATCGCCCAGTCGACATCTTCGTCGATCAAGGGCTCAAGGTCTTCGCGCCGGCGCTCGTTGATCGCGCGATGCAACGCACGAGAAAAGCGCCAGAGGTTGTGCTCTGTCATGATATCTGCGTCCTGAAATGGTTTGCGAATCAGCGACCGGCCCTGATGGGCGTCATTGGCGACGCCCTGCCTGGAGGCTGCACTATTTGAAGCTTCAAATAATGAGATGTATACAAAATGCAAGCGCCTTTTTGCATGGCACGAATTCCGCCTCAGTGTCCGATTCTGCCGTCAAACGGAGCAGTGGGCGTTTGTCTTGCAGCCATTTCGGCGTCGCGGGCCGCCGTGACACCGAACAGCAGCGCGCCGGCGAGTCCGCCGATTGCGGCGCCGATCGGCATGAATGTGAAGAACACAAGCATGCCGCTATAGCCTTCAAAACTCGTGGTTTTGAAGACTTCGATCCAGACGAGCCCGGCTCCGATTCCAAGCGCGGCGCCGCCGAACGCGCCCACGAACAGGCCAATCAAGGCGAGCAGCACGATTTTCATAAACGGGCTGTAATGATTTTGTGTGGACCCCGCCACGTTGGTCGCCAGGAGCGGGCTGAGGTTCAATGCGCGGCCTTGATATTTCATCTCCGCCCTGGTGCGGTCTCGGCCAGCAGCATGGCGATGTCGCGCTCGGGCCTGCCTGATCTGGTCGCATGCGGTTGATGCGCGAAAATATTTGGCGCCGTCGACGCTTGCGATCGCCGGCGCGGCGACGGCCTGCTCGGCTATCGTCAAAGCTTCACAGCCCCGGCGCACAAGCTTATGGTTGCGGCCGCAAGGAGGGCGGCCAAAGTCCCTCCGCGGGCATTTTTGAAAAATGCGCCGGTCAACACGCTTTCAGTGCCGCGGTCTCCTGCGCCTCCATCCACGGCAGCGCGTCGAGAGGGTTCTTGAATTGCGCGGCATACATATCGGGCGTGCGCGCCGACAGAAGATTGAGTATGTCGCGCCACAGCCGCACGCCTTTCTCCGGCGGCGCGGTGACGCAGGGCGGCGGGAAGCTGAATTAGACACGCGGTGGAACCGGATCGGCAGCCTGGCGGTTGGTGGATCGAGAACGAGGGTCGCGCCATCAGGAGATACTGGCCGATCCGCCGCAGGAGGATTGCCGCCATGAAGTCACTTATCGCCTTGCTCGCCGTCGCCGCGTTCGCGCTCACGGCCGTTCCCGCCGAGGCCAAAGGCTGCCTGAAGGGTGCGGCCGTCGGCGGCGTCGCCGGTCACTATGCCGGCCACCACGGCTGGTTGGGAGCTGCCGCCGGCTGCCTCTACGGCCGCCACCGCGCCAAGCAGCAGGAACGGCAGCAGGAGCACCAGGGCCAGGCGGGCGATAGCACCCAGACCGGGATGTGAGGGGCTGCTCGCAACATCGAGAATGTCGTCCCCGCGTGCACGCAGGGACTCACAGCCACATATGCCAGTCGTGGGCCGAGCTGCGGCCGCAGCGTCGAGCTACATCTGCATTCGTGGTTATGGGTCCGCCCTCGCGCGTTCGCTTGGCCTGAACGACTGAGATAGTCGATCCACTTTTCAAACAGCGACATCGCACCCATGACTCCGCGATCTCGCGGCGCGATGCGCCCGAGCCGATGCAAAACCGCTTCGCCCGAAATGAGAGGGCGCAGGGAACGCCGGGCGCTTAGCCGCACCCGCAGCCTCGCGTGCGAAGATGAAGAAGCACACGAGCGTAGTCACCGCAGTTGCCGCCGGATTCACCCGGCATTCCCTGCGCAATGGTTTTAACGGTTTCCTTCGAGCTCTTCCCGGTGACCGGGCTTTCTTGCCACCGTCGCAGGCCACGATGCGAAAGCATCTCGGCCTGCTTGATATCAGCGTCGGGATATCAGAACCACACGACTTCACCGTCCGCGCCCCACGCCGTTCGTCTGTTCGGCAAGTGCGCGTCCACCGCATCCCGCGCCCAACGTCCGTGACGATCGCGATACGCCCCTCTTGGCGGGTGCGGGATGGCGCGGGTTGTAAGGGTGATTTGGGGTTGCGGCGAAGCAATTTATTTTTGCGGGCGGGGCTGGACAACATTTCGGCTGATTTGCCCGTCGGGCAAAATTGGGGGCCGTTATTTCCATGTCCAACGTCATTGCGAGAAATGCAAGAAATGTTGAGTGGGCAAAGCCAAAGCGTGCCCACCATCGACATTCACCCCCTTGATGGTGGGCACGGCGCATGTGCGCCTTTGCCCACCCTACACCTTGCTGGAATGTTTTTTGGAGAGAATGGTGCGCGGGTCAAACCCGCGCGTGACGATGCGGCGGAAGCGCGGCGTCTGCGTCATTCCGGGGCGCGCCGAAGGCGCGAGCTTTGATGTGCAATTGCACATCAGAGAATCCATAACCACGATCGGGAGTATGGATTCCGGACAGCCGCGTGCCGCGGCTTCCGGAATGACAAGGTGATTCGTCATGGCCGGGCACAGCCGTTCGAACGGCGCCGCTTCAAGCTCGCCCGTGCCCGGTCCGGTCCGCGCCTCGTCCCCGAATGACAACTATGTTGGTCAACCCTAGCCAGGAGCAATAAGGTTACCGCCATGACAAGGCCAAATATGGAGCAGGCCATGGACGCCTTGCCGATCGCGAACCCGGAGCTGACGCAGTTCTTCCGCCAGTGGCTGGAAACCTTCGCGGGCTACGTCCGCGAGGTCGACTACGCCGCGGCGAGGCCGCTGTTCCACCCCGACGTGCTTGCGTTCGGTACGCACAACGATGTCATCCCCGGCCTGGACAAATGGGTCGCGACGCAATGGGACAATGTCTGGCCCAAGACCACCGACTTCCGTTTCGTCCTTGAGCAGACCTCGGTTCTGGCATCCCCCGATTGTCTGACGGCGATCGTGATCGCGCCGTGGACGAGCACCGGATATCATCCCGACGGCCAACCGTTTCCGCGCCCCGGCCGCGCCACCTTGGTGTTTTCAAAAAATGCCGGCGGCTGGCTTTGCACGCACTCCCACATGTCGCTGAACCGCGGCGTGCCGCAGACGAGCCATGCCAATCGGCCGGTGAAGGGGTAGTGGATCGAATCCAGCGCGTGATCGAAGGCGAACTAACCCTGCATCGTCATTCCGGGGCGCGCTGAAAGCGCGAACCCGGAATCCATAACCACGATCGGGAGTATGGATTCCGGACAGCCGCGTGCCGCGGCTTCCGGAATGACGGCGCTAACCCACCTCTAACGAAGCGAGAAATTCTTCGGCCTTCTGGCGCGTTGGAAAACGGCCAAGCTCGCGATAGTCGGGATCATGCTCGGCTGTATCAGGTGAGCGAATGGCGACAAACTCGTCGCCATCTCGCTCAATGAATTCGGTCACGTCTTCGCTGTGGCAGGGCGACGTATGCCGCGCGCCGCAATGCGGGCAGTCGTCGTCGCACATGCAGGACCATTCATCGGTCCATATCCGCTTGCAGCGTGCGCATCGGTAGACGTTGAGAAACCAGGCCATGGCCAAATCCCCTATGACCGCAAGCGATAGTTACCACGAGATACGAATTCGATGAATCCGCGGTCGCGTAAATATTGCAGCTGTTGTCGAATCTTTGGCCTGACATTTTGGTTACCGGGATAGAGGTTGCCGAGCTGCCGCTCGAACCCGTAGACTTCTTCGAGAGTAAATTCGCGTTTCCCGAGGGATTCGACGCATTTCATGACGTTGAGCAGCCAGCCACGGGCTTCGAGAGATTCATCCCGAAGAAAGAGCGTCTTCTGCCATTCCTGAAGAACAATTTCCTTCGGGCGAATGACGCCGTTCTGGACGATGTGAATTTTGCCGGCTTCCGGCACCTTCCCGATCAGGATGTTTGATCCTATCCAGCCGGCACGGCGCGCGGTTTCAGCGAGGGGTTTGCGCTCCTCGATGATATCGCGCACGAAGAAATGCTTGGGGACAATGAACAGGTTTATGACCGAGAGGGATTTCAGGTCATAGTTCATCAGCAGCAGGTTCGGGTTGTTGCTCGCAACCAGACGGTCGCATTTCGTCTTGTAGGCACCGTCCGCCACCTTCAATCCGAATTTCCCTTTTTGGCTCTTGAGCTCAAATTCCTCGCTGCACGATGAGCAAAGAAAATCGGCGACTGGACTGTTGTTCGGAAATTGCGACATCCTGGCGTTGCCGCAGTGTGGGCAGTAAACCCAAGTCCTGACCCACGTTTCCGTCCATGCACGAGCGCTTTGCGATCCGCTGGAATAAGTCGATTGGGTTTCTTCGAAGCCGAGTTTCATTGCATCAACGTAATTGGACTGACGTGAATTGCCATCTGACTTGGCATTTGACTGCCACTCGTCTCACCTATGAAAATTGTGATTTGTTCTACCAACTTGTCCGCACATGCGCGCCGTTTTCTCGCCCACGCAGGCGACTTCAAAAAATCTCAAATTGGAATGCGACTGCTGGTTCAAGAATTTGATACAGGTCGCGGAATTGGTGAAACGCAAGACCTAACCGAGCTACCGCCGCTTCCATCCACCCCTCTTCCCCGGCGCGCCGCCGGTGGAGCGCGGGGCGGGGCCGAATTCCGGGCCGGATTGATGCGAGTCGGTGGGCTGGAAGACTTTGCTTTGCTCGCCAAAAGGCTTTTGGGGAAGTGAGCGGCTCGGTCGATGCGGCAGGGATTCCGGGCCGTGCATCTCGTCGAGATGGGGCTTGTGGATTTTGGAGGGGCCACCACCCCGACCGCTTGCAGCGCGACTCGTGGACCCCCCACCCCGACCCTCCCCCGCAAGGGGGGAGGGGGAAGAGGCATCGGCGCGCGAGGCTCCCCGCAAGGTGGAGGGAGAGGTGGCAGCGCCCGTGCGGCTTTGCCCTTCACCCCAACCCTCCGAGAGCGAGCTTCGCTCGTCTCGGCCCCGTGAAGAACGGGGCGAGGGAGAGGAGAGAGCGCCGCGCGACGAGGGTGAGGCGCCACCACGACCGCCGCGCTTCTTCATCGCTGACGCCGGCAGGTTCGCCGCCTCGCCATATTTCTTTGCGCCCGCATAGGCGCCGGCGCGATCCTGCACCGTGCGCTGCTTGACGGTGGGGTCGTCGACCACGGCCATTTCGGTTGCGCGAAGGCGCTTGACCTCGTCGCGCAGGCGTGCGGCTTCCTCGAAATTCAAATCCGCTGCGGCCTCGCGCATCCGCGTCTCGAGGTCGGCCAGCACGGCCTCGAAATTGTGCCCGATCGAGATCACGTCGTCAGACCAGCCGGATCCTTGCGCGCCGTCGCCGATCTCCACCAGCACATGGTCGCGCTCGTAAACCGAGTTGAGGATGTCGCCGATCGATTTCTTCACACTCTCCGGCGTGATGCCGTTGGCCGTGTTATATTCGACCTGCTTCTCGCGGCGGCGGTTGGTTTCCGCAATCGCCCGCTCCATCGAGCCGGTGACCTGGTCGGCATACAGGATCACCTTGCCGTCGACATTGCGCGCGGCGCGGCCGATGGTCTGGATCAGCGAAGTCTCGCTGCGCAAAAAACCTTCCTTGTCGGCGTCCAGAATCGCCACCAGCGCGCATTCGGGAATGTCGAGGCCTTCGCGCAACAGATTGATGCCGACCAGCGCGTCGAACGCGCCGAGGCGCAAATCCCGGATGATCTCGATGCGCTCGATGGTGTCGATGTCGCTGTGCATATACCTGACACGGATTCCCTGCTCATGCAGATATTCGGTGAGGTCTTCGGCCATGCGCTTGGTCAAAACGGTGACGAGCGAGCGATAGCCCATCTGCGCCACGGCGCGGACCTCGCCGACGAGATCGTCGACCTGCGTGCGCGCCGGACGGATGTCCACGGGCGGGTCAATAAGTCCGGTCGGGCGGATCACCTGCTCGACGAACACGCCGCCGCTTTCGTTCAGTTCCCACCCCGAAGGCGTCGCCGACACCGCGACCGTCTGCGGGCGCATCATGTCCCACTCCTCGAAGCGCAGCGGCCGGTTGTCCATGCAGGAGGGCAGGCGGAAGCCATATTCGGCAAGCGTCGCCTTGCGGCGGAAGTCGCCGCGGAACATGCCGCCGATCTGCGGAATGGTGACGTGGCTTTCGTCGGCGAAGACGAGCGCATTGTCGGGCACATATTCGAACAGCGTCGGAGGCGGCTCGCCGGGCCGGCGGCCGGTGAGATAGCGCGAATAGTTTTCGATGCCGGCGCAGCTCCCCGTGGCTTCCATCATTTCGAGATCGAAGGTGGTGCGCTGCTCCAGCCTTTGCGCTTCCAGAAGCCGGCCCTGATTGTTGAGCTGGTCGAGCCGCAGCTTCAGCTCGCCCTTGATCGCCTTGATCGCCTGCACCAAGGTCGGGCGCGGCGTCACATAGTGCGAATTGGCATAGACCTTGATGAATTCGAGTTCGTCCTGCTTGTGGCCGGTGAGCGGATCGAATTCCTCAATGCTCTCCACGGTGTCGCCGAACAGGTTGACGCGCCAGGCGCGGTCTTCATAGTGCGCGGGGAAGATGTCGATCACGTCGCCGCGGACGCGGAAGGTGCCGCGGGCGAAATCGGCCGAGGTGCGCTTGTACTGCAGTGCGACGAGATCGGCGATCAACTGCCGCTGGTCGATGCGCTCGCCGCGCTTCAACGCAAAGGTCATCGCCGTATAGGTCTCGACCGAGCCGATACCGTAGATGCACGATACCGAAGCCACGATGATCACGTCGTCGCGTTCGAGCAGCGCGCGCGTCGCCGAGTGGCGCATGCGGTCGATCTGCTCGTTGATGGAGGAGTCCTTCTCGATATAGGTGTCGGTCCGCGGCACATAGGCCTCGGGCTGGTAGTAGTCGTAATAGGAGACGAAATACTCCACCGCATTGTCGGGGAAGAAGCCCTTGAACTCGCCATAGAGCTGCGCGGCCAGCGTCTTGTTGGGCGCAAGGATGAGGGCGGGGCGCTGCGTCGCCTCGATCACCTTGGCCATGGTGTAGGTCTTGCCGCTTCCAGTGACGCCGAGCAGCACCTGGCTGCGGTCGTTGCGCTCGATGCCTTCGACGAGCTCAGCGATCGCGCTCGGCTGGTCGCCTTTGGGTTCGTAATCCGACTTGAGGGTAAAACGCACGCCGCCTTCGGATTTTTCCGGGCGCGGCGGGCGGTGCGGCGTCCACACCTTGATGGAACCGTCTTCCTTGCGGAATTCTGGCCTGCCGTCGCGGATCAGCGCCTCCAGCGCCTCCGCAGTGGCGGCGACGCCGAGCGCCTCCATCTTGTTGCGGGCAGGGCGCGCCAGCGCTGCGGCATCATCTTCTTCGGTGGTGAAGCCGAGTTGTTTCGCCAGTTCCGGATCAAGCGTCGGGATCGTTGCCGAGGTGCCGTAATTGGCGGGCGCGAATTCGCGCTGCGGAGATTCGGAGAAGCCCGCCTCTTCTCCCCTCCCTCCGCGAAGCGGCGGGGAGGGGTCGGGGGTGGGGGGCGGTGCCGCAGACTCACTGACAGCGGGATTTTCCGAGGCACCCCCCACCCCCGACCCCTCCCCGCCACGCGCGTTACGCGTGGAGGGAGGGGAGGAAGAAGCGCCATCGTCCTTCGTGACCGAATTGCGGTTTGTCGTTGACGCATCGCGCTTGGCAACCTCACCACTCGCGCCCTTCGTCGAGGCCCGCGCACGATGCGCGGCGGCCTCGCCGCCGGCGCGGCGGTCCCAGGAATTATCCGGCGGCGGCTGCAAGCCGGTGGAGGAACCGATGCCGCTCTCGCCGCGATTGATGGCGGGATTGAGCAGTTCCGCCAAGGCAGGACCGATCGGCCGCGCCTCGGGGCGGTGTGCTTTCGATTTCGGCGTTTTGCCGCTCTTTTTTGGATTGTCCGATTTCTTCGCCATCGCGCAGAATATGGGATGAGTTTGCTGCCAGGAAAAGGGCAAAAGGCTGGTTGCTGCTCATCCTTCGAGACGCGGTCCGTCGGCCGCTCCGAGGATGAGGGCGGCAGGCCGCATGGTGTCAGTAGTTGTCAGTATTCCCGATGCCGTCATTCCGGGGCGATGCGAAGCGTCGAACCCGGAATCTCGAGATTCCGGGTCTGGTGCCAACGCACCATCCCGGAATGACGAACTCTGTTCGCGGCCGGCAAAGCTATCTACACTCCGGCCATTTCGCATCTCACGCAAACCCATTTTCAAGGAACCTCAATGCCTGAAATCCATCCGCTGGCGGGTAAAACCGTCCCGCCGTCGATGCTGGCGAATATTCCGCGGCTGGTGACGGCCTATTTTGCGAACCATCCCGACCCGAAGGTGGCCACGCAGCGGGTGGCATTCGGCACCTCGGGTCATCGTGGCTCCGCGCTGAACAATTCCTTCAATGAAGATCATATTGTTGCGATCAGCCAGGCCGTCTGCGATTACCGCCGCGAGAACAATCTTTCAGGCCCGCTGTTTGTCGGCATCGATACCCACGCGCTGGCGGAACCGGCGCTTGCCAGCGCGCTCGAAGTGTTTGCGGCCAACGGCATCGAGGTGATGATCGATGCGGACGACGGCTACACGCCGACCCCGGCGATCTCGCATGCCATCCTCACTTATAACAGAGGTCGCGGCCAGGGCCTTGCCGACGGCGTCGTGATCACGCCGTCGCACAACCCGCCTGAAGACGGCGGCTTTAAATATAACCCGCCGAACGGCGGTCCAGCCGACACCGACATCACGGGGACAATCGAGCGGGCCGGCAACAGCTATCTCGAGGCTGGGCTCAATGGCGTGAGGCGCATCGCTTACGAGCGCGCGCGCAAGGCGCCCTGCGTGCATCGCCATGATTACATTACCCCCTATGTTGCCGACCTCGCCAACGTCATTGATATGGAAGCGATCCGCGCCGCGGGCGTGAGAATAGGCATCGATCCCTTAGGGGGAGCGGCGGTGCGCTACTGGCAGCCCATCATCGCGCGCTATGGGCTTGCCGCCACCATCGTCAGCGAAGAGGTCGATCCGACCTTCCGCTTCATGACGCTCGATTGGGACGGCAAGATCCGGATGGATTGTTCCTCGCCTTATGCAATGGCGCGGCTGATCGCCATGCGCGAGGACTTCGACGTGGCCTTTGCCAACGACACCGATGCCGACCGGCACGGCATCGTGACGCGCTCGAACGGGCTGATGAATCCCAACCACTATCTCGCGGCCGCGATCGCCTATCTGTTCGAACACCGCCCGCAATGGGACAAGAACAGCGCGGTCGGGAAAACCATCGTCTCCAGCGCAATCATCGACCGCGTCGCCAAAAAGCTCGGCCGCAAACTGGTCGAGACGCCGGTAGGCTTCAAATGGTTCGTCGACGGACTGATCGGCGGAGCCTTCGGCTTTGCGGGCGAGGAGAGTGCCGGTGCCTCGTTCCTCCGCCGCGACGGATCGGTCTGGACCACCGACAAGGACGGCATCATCCTGGGCCTGCTCGCCGCCGAGATGACCGCGCGGACCGGCCGCGATCCGGGCCAGTTGTTCGAGCAATTGACGCGGCAACTGGGAAAACCCTTTTACGAGCGGATCGATGCGCCAGCCACCGCGCAGCAGAAGAATTTATTGAAGGCGCTCACAGGCGAGAAGCTTGCCATGAGCGAACTCGCCGGCGAGCCGGTGCGCGCGACGCTGTCGGCGGCTCCCGGCAACAACCAGCCGTTCGGCGGAATCAAGGTGCTCGCCGACAACGGATGGTTCGCCGCGCGGCCTTCGGGCACCGAGGACGTGTACAAGATTTATGCGGAGAGCTTTCGCAGCCGAGCTCACCTCAAAGAGATCCAGCGCGACGCGCAATCGGCCATCGCGCGGGCATTCGGTGGCTGAGCGCGAGCAAGGCTTTTTGGCGAAACCGGTTTCTCTAAGCCGCCGGAGAGGGAGAGGGCGACGAGCCGTTGACGATATCGAGATGAATGCCGCCGCATCGGGTGCAGCGCATGGTCCAGTATTCGGCGCCACCTCGTCCGCCGATGACGCGAAGCACTTTCAGCTGGCCTTCGCAATCCGGACAATTGGAGCGAGCTCTGTTGGATGAATTGGAGTTTGATTCAAACATGGGAGGCTTGCCTCTTGTGTTCGACGATGACTGATCGCTGGTTGAGATAATCGATGCGGGTCTTGGCGTCCGAGATTGCCCCATCCCGGTTGGACCAGGCGAAGCCGACTTCCAGCTCGGGAAACGAGACGCCGTCGATGATGACCGGCTCGAAATCCGCACGCCTGATCCTGGCGTGCCAGAGGCCCTTGCCGGCCTCGAAAGTCTCGATCTGAAAGCCGTCGTAATTCATGTCGCGCTCCGGCAGTTTGGAGTGCGGAAAGTAAGCACGAGTCCGGCGACTGGCCTGTGAACTGGTTCACAGGTTCCGGGAGAAGTTTCGCGCGAGCGCCCCAATTGCCGCGCGCGCATGACCGCCTGAGCTGACCATTGCAGAGTTTTGAGCCGCAGTATCAACACCGAGTGTTGATGTCGCCCGTCAGCCTCCCCGGTTGACTCATTGGCGGGGTAGCGCAATCTTCATGCAACCGCATCCACTCCGCGATAAGCCCCGAAATCCCCTCCCTTTAGAGGAACGCGCCATGATCGACCTTTACTACTGGACCACGCCGAACGGCCACAAGATCACGATGTTCCTCGAAGAGACCGGGCTGAAGTATAAAATTTTCCCGATCAACATCGGCAAGGGAGATCAGTTCAAGGCGGAGTTCCTGGCGATCGCGCCCAACAATCGGATACCGGCAATGGTGGATCACGAGCCGAAGGGCGGGGGCAAGCCGATCTCGATTTTCGAATCCGGCGCGATGCTGCTTTATCTGGCGGAAAAGACCGGAAAGTTTATCCCCTCGGACATTTACGGCCGCTACGACGTTATCCAGTGGACGTTCTGGCAGATGGGCGGCCTCGGGCCGATGGCCGGGCAGAACCATCACTTCCGCAACTATGCGCAGGACAAGATCGCCTACGCGATCGACCGCTACGTGAACGAGACCAACCGCCTCTACGGCGTGCTCAACAAGCGCCTCGCCAATCGTGAATTCATTGCCGGCGATTATTCGATCGCCGACATGGCCTGCTATCCCTGGGTCGTGCCTTACAAGAACCAGGGCCAGGACATCGAACAGTTCCCGCATCTGATGCGCTGGCTGGAAACGATCCGCGCACGTCCGGCGACCGAGCGCGCTTACGCGAAGGCCAAGGAAGTCAATCCGAATTTCGGACAGCCTGCGATACGCACCGAGGAAGAGCGCAAGATCTTGTTCGGACAGACGGCAGCCGTGGTGAAATAACCCTTCAAGCCGACGCCAAAGACGGATCCGCGCGCGCCGCCTGAGATCATGATGCGATTAAGTAAATCACATCATGATCTCATGCGTCGCGAACAGCTTCATTGCTGCCTTATCGGTGACCCTGAACGGCGTTGGGCTGATCCGATGTCGCAGCCTTGCGCAGGCAATCGCGGCACAGGCAGTCTTCGCCGCCCGCGGGCATCGCCAGCCGCACGGTCTCCTCGGCGCACCAGCAATCGACCCCAAGACCGCAGGTAAATTCCGTTCCGCAGCCGGAGCAGGCAAGCCGGCGCAAGCGCGGCATTTCTAACCGATTTGTCATGAATTGAAGCGAAACTTCGCCGTGTTTTTCATCTCTGGTTCATCGGATGCAGCAGTATATTCGTCCGCGAGTTGATTGACGAATTAATATAGGCGCTGAAAGTCCAGTTTAAGCCCGGAGGATGACTTCGATGGCCCGCGATTCGCAAGCAGCTGTGGTTGCGCTCAATCGCTTCGGCTTCGGTGCGCGCGGCGGCGCTGCGGGCGATCTTATCAACGCGGCCGCCGATCCGCGCGGCTTCGTGAAGGCCGAGCTCAATCGCCCCAACGCGGTTGCGCTCGAAATGCCGGGACTGCAATCGACGCCGGCGCTGGCGCAAGCCGTATTCGCCTATCAGGCGGAGACAAAGGCCGCGCGCGAGGCAGCCGCGAAAACCGGTGCTGCCGACGCCAAGGCGGCCGTGGAGACGCCGGAAAAAGCTGACGCCAGGGCATCGATGCAACCGGCCGAGGCGATGCAGCCCAATTCGATGCAGCCAGGTTCGACCCCGTCCAACGCCGCAAAGCCGCCGGACAAGCCGCTCAACGTCATTCAGAAAACCTACCGCGCCGAGGCGCTGGCGCGGCTGCAGCGCGCGATGATCGCCGAATGTGGATTCACCGAAAGGTTGGTGACGTTCTGGTCCAACCACTTCTGCATTTCGGCACACAAGGGCGAGCTGGGGCGGATGTGGGCCGGTTCGTTCGAGCGCGAGGCGATCCGGCCGCATGTGCTGGGACGCTTCGGCGACATGCTCAAGGCGGTCGAGCAGCACCCGGCGATGCTGTTCTTTCTCGACAATCAACAATCGCTCGGGCCTGATTCTCGCGCCGGACAGAATCGCAAGCGCGGCCTGAACGAAAATCTTGCCCGCGAAATCATGGAGCTGCACACGCTCGGCGTGGGCGGCGGCTACACCCAGGATGATGTGACCTCGCTGGCGCGGATCATCACGGGGTGGACCTTCGCCGGGCGGCAGGGACAATTGGGAACTCCCGGCACCTTCGTCTTCAATGCCAATGCGCATCAGCCGGGACCCCAGGTCCTGCTCGGCAGGAGCTACGCCGATGCGGGAGTGGGGCAAGGCGAGGCGGCGCTTTCCGACCTCGCGCGCCATCCCTCGACCGCGAAGTTCATCTCGACCAAATTCGCACGCCACTTCGTCGCCGACGATCCGCCGCCGGCCGTGGTGACACGGCTGCAGGACGCGTTCCGGAAATCCGACGGCGACTTGCGCCTACTGGCAACGACGCTTCTGGATTGCGATGAAGCATGGCGCGCGCCGCCGACCAAGATCCGCAGCCCTTACGAATACCTAGTGGCGACGGGCCGGCTGCTCGCGCAGGTGCCCGATGAGCCGAGCCGCTATCTCGGCGGCCTCAATCTCCTCGGGCAACCGTTGTGGTCTCCCTCCGGGCCGAACGGATTTGCCGATACCAACGCTGCCTGGGCCGCGCCCGAGGGCATGAAGCTGCGGCTGGATATCGCCTCGCAGGTCGCCTCGCGCGTCGCCGACAATGTCGACGCGCGCAACCTGCTGGAGCTTGTCGCAGCGGATGCGGCGTCAACAGAGACACGCCGCACCATCGAGCGTGCGGAATCGCGGCAGCAGGCCCTGGCGCTGCTGCTGATGTCGCCGGAATTCCAGAGGAGATGACGATGGATCGCTGCGAAAACCGGATGCCGCTGGTAACCTCGCGGCGCGCGCTGCTGCTCGGTGGCGCTTCCTTTGCGGCCTGGGCCTATTTGCCGAGATTCGCGCGCGGTGCCGACGGCCGCGACCCGCGCCTGATCGTGATCATCCTGCGCGGTGCGCTGGATGGCCTTGCCACCGTCGCGCCGGTCGGCGATCCCGACTACGCCGCGCTGCACGGTTCGATTGCGTTGAGTTCAGAAGGGCCGCATGCGGCGACCATGCTCGACTCCTTCTTCGCGCTGCATCCCTCGATGCCTGTACTGGCGCGGCTCTACAAGGAAAAGCATGCCGCCGTGATCCACGCGGTAGCGACGCCGTATCGCGATCGATCGCATTTCGACGGACAGGACGTGCTGGAGAGCGGTTATGCCGGGCCCGGACGGGTGCAGTCGGGCTGGCTCAATCGCGCGCTTGAGGTTTTGCCAAAGGGCGGGCGTGTGACGGGTGGCCTCGCTGTCGGCGCGACGACGCCACTGCTGCTGCGTGGCGCGGCACCGACCGTCGGCTGGGCGCCCGCCGCATTGCCTCAGGCGGACGACGACACGGCCGCACGTCTCATCGACCTCTACAATCATCGCGATCCGGCGTTGGCAACGGCTTTGTCGCAGGGCCTCAAGCTCGAGAAGACTGCATTCGGCGACGACATGAAGCCGAAGCCAGGCATCAACAATGTCGGCGTGATGCGGCAGGTTTCGCGCGGCGCCGCCAAGTTGATGGCATCCGATGACGGTCCTCGTATCGCGGCGCTTGCCTTCGACGGCTGGGATACGCACGCCAATGAAGGCGGCCCGGTCGGCCGTCTCGCCCAATTGCTGTCGGGTCTCGACGGCGCGCTGGGCGAACTCGAAAGTGGCCTCGGCGAACGCTGGCGCGATACTGTCGTGGCGGTTGCGACCGAGTTCGGCCGCACCGCGCGGATCAACGGCACCGAAGGCACCGATCACGGTACCGGCACCGTCGCGCTGCTCGCTGGCGGCGCGGTGAACGGCGGAAGAGTGATCGCGGACTGGCCGGGTCTCAAGGCTTCCAACCTCCATGAGGGTCGCGACCTCGCACCGACCAGCGATCTGCGCGCGGCGCTGAAGGGTGTGCTGGGCGATCATCTCGGCCTGTCGCAGCGCCTGCTGGCCGAGAGGGTGTTTCCCGACAGCGCACAGGTCAAGCCGATGCAGGGGCTGGTGGGCTAGTCGGTGTTTGTTGTGCGCGGTCGATTTCGTCACGCGCGGGCTTGGCTCGCGTGTGAGGGTAGCCATGAGCGTCATCGCGAGCGCAAGCGAAGCGATCCAGTCCTTTGATTCTGGATTGCTTCGTCGCTCTTGCTCCTCGCAATGACGAAACCGATCAAATCGGATGGGAAGCCAAAAAAATTGCGGCCCCGGCCAGTGGCGACTGACGGGGACCGCTTCGGGGGCGTTTGATCTCTGACGGGGGGCTGATCAGACGCGGCCATAGCCTAAGCTTGCTTTGTAACGTGGCCGTGACAACCGCACTTATCCACAGGTCGTTCGGCCAGCGCGCGGGTTTCCGGCCGACGATGTCGTGAACGCAAAAATGAGTGACGTCAAAACAGGTTGCGATAGACCACGAAGCCGGAGTGCTCGGCTACCTTTGTCGTAGAGTCCTCACTCATTCGGCCGCGCGCAATCCCTGGCCGGGACCGTGAGCATGAACGCCGCGCAGCGAGCGATAGTAGTCGGCAAGCGCGGGATCGTCCGTGTGACGAACGAGGTCGGTCACCGGCGTGTAGCTCAGCATGCGTCCGCCGTCGGGCAGCGCCGTGCAGCTGAAACGCAGGACCTGGCCATCCCTGAGATCGATGTTGATCGGCGTCGAATCGCCTACCCGCATCATCTCCATGCGCCTGGCGATGAAAGCGCTCAGCTCTTCCTCGCGCAGTTCATAGGCTCCGGTATCGCGGCCATGATACATCAGCGCGATGAATGGCGGCTTGCTGTCGGCCTTCTCGTCGGGCAGCGAGAAATAACGCCGGAACGCACGGTTGATGAATTCGGCGCGGGTGTCGGAATCCAGCAACACGATGCCGATGTCGACTTGATCGAGCGCCGCCGAAAGACGCGCGGAAGTCGCGTGATGCCTGCGCTCCCAGCTCAGCGTATCCATCAGTCTTTTGCGCAATAGCCCGGTGATCGCCGCGGTACCGGCCACGGTGACCGAAAGCATTGAAAGACGGATCAGGTCCGAGGGCGCGTAGCCGGGCACGGCGCGATGGCCAAGGAAGAGCAGGGCGGAAAAGCCAACGGCCATCGCCGCGCTGATCATGCCCGATTTCAGTCCGGCGAGGGAGCCTGCGAAGGCTACGATGCAGACGAACAAAGGAGCGGGATTTGGCAACGCGAGAGGTGTGTGATCGACGATGAGCGCGATCAACGCCATCGTCGACATCAATGCCGGACCGCAGAATGCGCGCCAGTCGAAGTGCATGCCTGTTCTCGTTCGCCAGATGAGAATAAGGCAGGATCTTGACTGATGCTTATGCCTGCATCCGCCTTTCCGGCGCTAACCCTAAAAAGTGGTTGACCCCACCTGCGCGGCTTTTCCGGGTTTTTAGATCGAATGATATCGAAATCCGACGCTGGATTGCTTCGCTGGCGCTCGCAATGATGCGGCGGCTCAGCCTCATGCGTCATCGCGAGGAGCGATTCGCGACGAAGCGATCCAGTCTTTCCAGCAAGCCATCATCGCGAAATGCCGGATTGCTCCGCTGTCGTGACTGATTTTTCAGATCACGCGGGAAACGGCAACGCCATGCTCACCTTGCTCGAAAGCAGCGTGAGAGCGACGATCAGGCAAAGCGACATTGAAGCGATCGCGAGCGAAGCTGCGACGGCGTCGATCAGTCGGGTCGATGCGACAGGCGCAACGCGGCCGCAAAAGCCTGCGGCGCCGGTGGATCGGATCATGGCCATGTTCCCTCAAGGCACGGGCGAATCAGCGCCGCGCCGAAGAATTCTTTTCAATTGTCGCCGGCAATATTGGGGCGGGGCCGAGCTCGAAAACGGCAAAATGAGGGCGCATAATCCGATTATGCCCGGTATCCTTCCTATTATACCCGCTATCCCCGCAATTCGCGGCCTCACGCCCCAGCAACCAGCCGAGCCGGGTCATCAACCCAGGCGTCCGGGCGCCAGTCCATGGACACAAAGCCGGGGATTTGCTCGACCCGCCTCAACCAGGCGCGGATCGCCGGAAAGGTCGAAAGATCATAGTCGCACTGCTCGGCGACATGCGTGTAGCCGTAGAGCGCGATATCCGCGACCGTGAACTGACAGGCGGCGAAAAACTGGTGGGTCTTGAGGTGATTTTCCATCACCTGCAGCGCCGCATAGCCGCGCTCCATCCAGTCCTCGAGCGCATGGGTCTGCAGGTCACGGCCGCCCTTGACGAGTGCGAGCCAGAAATAAGCGGCGCCGATGTTTGGTTCGAGTGCGTGTTGTTCGAAGAACATCCATTGCAGCGCTTCGGCGCGCTCCACTCGGGATTCCGGAGCAAGCGGAGTTCCGCCGGCGACGTACCAGAGAATGGCGTTGGACTCGGCGAGAAAGCGCCCCTCGGCGACTTCGAGCAGCGGGACTTGTCCGCTGGGATTCTTTGCAAGAAAATCCGGCGTGCGACTCTCGCCGCGCAGAATATCGATCTCTATCGAACGGTACTGCACGTTGAGCAGAGCCAGCGCAAGGCGAACCTTGTAGCTGTTGCCGGAACGCTGCATGGAATAGAGCTTATACATTTCGAAACAGTTTGATCCGTGTGGCCGTGTCGAGGGATCGCCTTGTCCGCTCGTAACACGGCTAAACAATGATGCCGATGCGCAAGGCTCGCAAGGGAAGAAGTTGGAATAAGTCGAAAAACTCTACCGCAGTGCAACCATGTGAAAGATCATGCCAGGAATGAATCAGTGCGCTGCGGCATCAGTCACACATGCGCGATTGTGCGTTCGCCGATTGTAACATCTGCGCGAACCAGCGCCGCACGCCGCAGAATGAAAGCGTAAAGCGCCAGCAGCACGACCAAGCCCAGGGGAATCGCCGTGACCTGAGCAATGGCGCGCGACAACAGGGGACTGATCCACGCCGCAGTCAGCAGGCTGATCTCGAAATCACGGAAACCCTGGGTCAACCCAAGTCGCGCCAGATACGCGATCGCGACAGCGAGCACGACGAGATCGTAGTCAAGCACGTAAGGCGTTGCCAGAAGCGTTCCTACTGCCAGGCCTGCGGCCTTGAGTTCGAATGCGGTGTCGTTGCGCCACAGCCAGGCCTGGCTTGCCGCGAGTGCCGCGGCAAGTGCGAACTGGACCGCATAGGCCAGGTGGATACTGCCGCCCCACATGCGCACCGCCGAAAATATCGACTGGATTTTTTCCCATCCGGTGTTGCCTTGTTCAAGCACGACCGTCTGCGTGAACGTCATGGAGTCGGCGAAGGCCTGCCAGATGCCGCTTCCCAGCGTCACGAGGCTGAGCGCGAACAGGCAAGCGATCGTCGCAAGGGCGCCGCAGATCGTCCGCCAACGTCCGTCGGCAAGAAGTGCGATCGGAATCAGCGCGCCGAATTGCGGTTTGTAGGAAAGCAGCCCGATCAATACGCCCGCAAGCCATGGCCTGCGATCGAGGAGTTGCAGTGCGCCGCCGAGCAGCGCGGCGGTGAGAAAACCGTTCTGGCCGTGGCCGATATTGACGAAAACAGCCGGGAAGGCGGCGGCAACCAACAAGGTCTCCCGGCGCGGAAGGATCGCCCACATTGCCGCCAGATAGGCGGCAAAACTGGCTGCGAGCCAAATCGCAAGTCCCCATGCATAGGGAATGCTGGCCACCAGGAAGGCGACGCCTAAGAAAAATGGCGGATAATGCCAGCCGTAGAACGGCACGTCGCGGCCTGCGAATATCTGCTTTTCGGCGGCATGCTGCAGCGGCGGATCATAGACGTTGGCGGGATGGCCCTGCCAGGTCAGTCGGCCGGCGGCGTAGACATTGGAGAAGTCGGTGCCGACAGGTTTGCCGTTGCGATCGATGAGTCCGTCAGCCAAGGTGGTCCAGGTGACGATCGCGATGACGAAAAGGCCGAGCAGGATCAGGCTGTAGGCGCGCGCACGCGCGCTTGTCAGCCATTCGCCGGATCGCAGGCCTTGCCAGAAATAAGCCATTTCGCCGCATAAATTTATGAATGTTGCGCAAATCTAACGACGGCCTTTTAACGATCCCTAAAGTTTTGCCGTTTGCAACCAAGCTTCTTGCGATGCGGCCTGCCTCGCCTTAGGGTGTTCTGCATTCCGCCAAAGAAGAGTCGTGAGGCCTCCCGCGCATTCACGACGGCTGCCGAGAAATGTTCAGGAGAAGATGATGCCGTTCCTGTCTGCTGCGCTCGACCGTGTGAAGCCGTCCGCGACGATCGCGGTGACGGATAAAGCACGCGAGTTGAAAGCGGCTGGCCGCAATGTCATCGGCCTTGGCGCCGGCGAGCCCGATTTCGACACGCCCGCCAACATCAAGCTGGCGGCCATCCACGCCATCGAGGCTGGCAAGACGAAGTACACCGCGGTGGAGGGCATTCCCGAGCTGAAGGAGGCGATCATCGCCAAGTTCCGGCGCGAGAACGGCCTCACTTACAGGTCGAACCAGATCATCGTCGGCACCGGCGGCAAGCAGGTGCTCTATAACGCGTTGATGGCCACGATTAACCCGGGCGACGAGGTCATCATCCCCGCGCCCTATTGGGTCAGCTATCCGGAAATGGTCGCGCTCGCCGGTGGCGAACCGGTCGCCGTGGTGTGCACGGCCGAGCACGGATTCAAGCTGCAGCCCGACGCGCTGGAGAAGGCGATTACGCCGAAGACCAAGTGGATCATTCTCAACTCGCCGTCGAACCCGACCGGCGCCGCCTATACGCGCAGCGAGCTGAAGTCGATCACCGACGTCCTCGTGAAGCATCCGCACGTCTGGGTGATGACCGACGACATGTATGAGCATCTCGTCTATGACGACTTCCAGTTCTCAACCCCGGCGCAGATCGAGCCGAAACTCTACGATCGCACGCTGACCGTGAACGGGGTCTCGAAAGCCTACTGCATGACCGGCTGGCGTATCGGCTATGCAGGCGGGCCGGCGCCGCTGGTCAAGGCGATGGCGACGATCCAGTCGCAGTCGACATCGAACGCATGCTCGATCGCGCAATGGGCCTCCGTCGAGGCGCTCAACGGCCCCCAGGATTTCATTCCGGCGAACAACAAGATGTTCAAGGAGCGGCGCGACCTCGTGGTTTCGATGCTCAATCAGGCCAGGGGCATCGATTGCCCGCGGCCCGAAGGCGCCTTCTATGTCTATCCCTCGTGCGCGGGAACCATCGGCAAGACCTCGCCGTCAGGCAGGATGATCGCCAACGACCAGGACTTCGTCACCGAGCTTTTGGAGAACGAAGGTGTCGCGGTGGTGCAGGGTTCGGCATTCGGTCTTGGGCCGGCATTCCGCATCTCGTATGCCACCAAGACGTCGGATCTCGAGGACGCCTGCAAACGCATCCAGCGCTTTTGCGGCAATCTGCGATAGTTGAAACATTTTGCGTATCCCGGACGCGACGCGTTGCGCCGCGTCCGGGAACGGCACCGCAATCGGTTCGGGCAGGCTGGAACCGCCGCTGAAGTTGTGCCATAGAGAAAAAAGCACCTGAATTTCAGGGGCTTTCCTGCACCCCGCTCGCATCGCAGCTTTCCAGCCGGAGAATTCTTCATGCGCCGTTTCCTCGTCCTTGCCGGTACTGCCCTCGTCATGCTGGCCGGACAGTTTGCCGCTGCCAACGCGCAGCAGCCATCGCTGGTGCAGGTCGGCGTTCTCGAATGCCGTGGCGGCGCCAGCATCGGCTTGATCGTCGGCTCGGTGACCAATCTGGGTTGCGTTCTTCGCGTCGACGGCCGGCCGGAGGATCGATATGTCGCAACCATTCGCAAGGTCGGCGTCGATATCGGCATCACCGAGGAGACCGCACTCGCCTGGGGCGTGTTCGCGCCCGTCAAGCTGCTCGGCCCCGGCGATCTCACTGGCAATTATGCCGGCGCGCAGGGAAGTGCCGCCATCGGCGTCGGTGCCGGCGGCAACGTGCTCGTAGGCGGCTCCAACAATTCGATCGCGCTGCAGCCGCTCAGCCTGCAAGGCCAGGTCGGCTTGAGCGTGGCGGCGGGGCTGGAGAGCCTGGAACTTCGTCCGGGACGGTGAGAAAATTCTCTTCCACCGTTGTTCCGAACCGGCGGATCGCGCGAACGCGCGCGACTCGTTAACTCCTCGCATAGGCAACGAAGTAGAGCTCTTTGCTTCGATCGCCTCTAGGATGCACCGCAGCGAAATTTTTCTCGCTTGCCAAATCCTCCGTACAGGAAGAGCATCGATTTTGCCGACCCAATCAAGGGCCGAGCTCCATGCGAGGAGGCGGCGATGGGACAAGACGTCAGAAGTCCCCGCGGTCCACGGTGCATCGCGCTGGTGGGCCCTTTCCAAAGCGGTAAAACCACTCTTTTAGAGGCAATATTGGCGCGTACCGGTGCAATTGCGCGCGCCGGCAGCGTCGATGCTGGAACTTCGGTCGGCGACGCCAGTGCGGAAGCGCGCCATCACAAGATGAGCGTAGGCTTGAGCGCCGTCACCACGAACTTCATGGGGGACAGCTACACCTTTATCGATTGCCCCGGCTCGATCGAGTTCGCGCACGACATGCGCGCGGCGCTTCCGGCAGTCGATGCGGCGGTTGTCGTCTGCGAGGCGGACGAACGCAAGCTGCCGCAGCTTCAGATCATCCTGCGCGAGCTTGAAGATCTCGGCATTCCGCGCTTTCTGTTTCTCAACAAGATCGACCGAGCCAACAAGCGCATCCGCGAAACGCTGGCAACGTTGCAGCCGGCGTCGCGCATTCCGCTGGTGTTGCGCCAGATTCCGATCTGGAACGGCGATCTGATCGCAGGTTTTGTCGATCTGGCGCTGGAACGCGCCTTCGTCTATCGCGAGCACAGGGCTTCCGAGGTCGTCAATCTCGAAGGCAACGACCTCGACCGCGAGAAGGAAGCACGTTTCTCGATGCTGGAGAAGCTCGCCGATCACGACGATGCGTTGATGGAGCAATTGCTCGAGGATATCCAGCCGCCGCGTGACGCCGTGTTCGACGATCTTGCGCGCGAACTGCGCGAAGGGTTGATCTGTCCGGTGCTGCTCGGCTCGGCTGCGCGCGAGAACGGCGTGTTGCGCCTGATGAAGGCGCTGCGGCACGAAGCGCCCGGCGTTGCGCAAACCGCAAAACGCCTGGGCGCATCGTCGCCGAAGGATGCGCTGGCCTACGTATTCAAGACCGTGCATCTGCAGCATGGCGGCAAGCTGTCGCTGGTGCGCGTTCTTGCCGGACGCCTCGATGACGGCGCCACGTTGCATTCCTCGTGGGGCGAGACGGGTCGCATTTCCGGAATTTCGGCGCTGGGCTGCGGCAACGACAACAAACGCGCGTCCGCAGAGGCGGGCGAAACGGTTGCGCTTGGCAAGCTCGATGTCGTCAAGACCGGCGACACCGTGGCGAGCGGCAAAACCGCGCCGCAGGCGCTGGTGAAGATCGAGCCCTCGGCACCGGTGCTGGCGATGGCGGTTGCGGCAGCCGACCGCAAGGACGACGTGAAGCTTGGACAGGCGCTGCTGCGGCTGAACGAGGAAGATCCGTCGCTGACCATGGTGCAGAACCCACGCACCCACGACACCGTGCTCTGGGGGCAGGGCGAGATGCATCTGCGCGTCGCGCTGGAACGCCTGCGCGATCGTTTTGGCGTCAACGTCAAGTCGCATCCGCCGGCGATCGGCTATCAGGAAACCATCCGCAAATCGATCACCCAGCGCGGCCGGCACAAGAAGCAGTCCGGCGGACACGGGCAGTTCGGCGACGTGGTGCTGGAAATCAAGCCGATGCCGCGTGGCGCCGGCTTCGAGTTTCATGAAAAGGTCGTCGGCGGGGCGGTTCCGAGAAATTACATCCCGGCGGTCGAAGAGGGCGTCGTCGACGGGCTGACGCGCGGGCCGCTCGGCTTTCCCGTCATCGATGTCCATGTGACGCTTGTCG
The DNA here is from genome assembly GCA_963721935.1 of uncultured Alphaproteobacteria bacterium. Taxonomy (GTDB): domain Bacteria; phylum Pseudomonadota; class Alphaproteobacteria; order Rhizobiales; family Xanthobacteraceae; genus Bradyrhizobium. The sequence continues at coordinate 41,277 of CAVRMY010000006.1, read as the reverse complement.
ACGGTTCCTATCACAGCGTGGATTCGTCGGACCTCGCCTTTCGGACCGCGGCGCGGATCGGGGTCAGCGAGGCGCTGCCGCAATGCCAGCCCGTGCTGCTGGAACCGATCCATCTGGTGGACATCGTCTGTCCCAACGACGCGACCGCGAAGATCAACGCCATTCTGTCGGGACGGCGCGGCCAGATTCTTGGCTTCGACACCCGCGAGGGCTGGCAGGGTTGGGATCGCGTGCGCGCCATGATGCCGGAAGCCGAGATCGGTGAGCTGATCGTCGAATTGCGATCGGCGACGGCAGGTGCCGGCAGTTTCACGCGGCAGTTCGACCGCATGGCTGAGGTAACCGGACGCGCCGCCGAACAGATCATCGCCGCGCATCGCGCCGCGGCGTGACTGGCCTCCTCTGGCTCTGCGGTTTCTCCAAAATCAACCGCCGTCCCTCCGGGACGGCGGATTTTTGCTGCGGCTGGAGAGGTTCGCGATCTCGCATGAAGACGAAACGGACCCGCCTGCCGACCAATCCGGCTTGGGAGAAATCCGGCTCCGGGACCATTGCTGATTGATATTTTTTACATCATTATCGTTATCTATAGCATCATTTATCATCTTTGAGGTGGAAGCTCGCATGATCACGTCTTTCCAGATGAAGGCGGCGCGGGCGTTGCCGGGAATAGACGGCAATCGGCCATTGACAGCCTACCCGGCTTGCCCGATTTGAACAGGATGGCGTCCGGGCGCCGCAACAGGAAATGGCGATGACGGCCTCAGTCAAACCCCGCGCGGCATGTCTGATCGGTTGGCCGGCGGCGCATTCGCGCTCGCCGCTGATCCATCATTACTGGTTGCGAAAACTCGGTATCGAAGGCGGTTACAACATCGAGGCGGTACCGCCGGAAGGTTTTGCAGAATTCGTGCAGCGCCTGGCGGCGCACGGCTTTGTCGGCGCCAACGTCACTCTTCCACATAAGGAGCGCGCGCTGGCTCTGACCGTGCCGGATGAGCGTGCGCGCGCCGTGGGCGCAGCCAATACGCTGTGGTACGAGGCAGGTACGCTGCGCTCGACCAACACCGACATCGAAGGCTTCATCAACAATCTCGAAGCCAGCGCGAAAGGTTGGGACGCGGTCGAAGACGCGCTGGTGCTGGGCGCCGGCGGCGCGTCGCGCGCGGTGGTGTTCGGACTGCTCGAGCGCGGCATCAAGCGCGTACATGTGGCAAACCGCACTGCGGAGCGCGCACATACGCTGGCGCGACAATTCGGCGAGACCGTGCATCCGATGGCGTGGGGAGCGATCGGCGAGGCCTTGCCGCAGGCTGGATTGCTCGTCAACACCACCTCGCTTGGCATGCACGGCCAGCCGGCGCTTGAACTCGACATCGGAGCGCTTTCCTCGCAAGCCATCGTCGCCGATCTCGTATACGTGCCGCTGGAAACGCCGTTGCTGGCGGCGGCGCGGGCGCAAGGCTTGAGGACGGCGGATGGGCTCGGCATGCTGCTGCATCAGGCGGTGCGCGGGTTCGAATTGTGGTTCGGCCATCGTCCCGAGGTCACACCCGAGCTTCGCGCGCTCGTGGAGGCCGATCTCCGGCACCCATGATCCTCCCGCTCGCGCGGTTGTGAGCGGGATTATCATTCCGTGTCGGGCGATAATTCGGTCGTGTAGCGCCACCAGGCCAACCAACTAAAAATTGTATTTGACAAGCATACTATTTTTGGCTGCTTTCTTAATTGTGGAACGCCGTCAATAGAGCGCACGCTTGTCGAATATTCGCGAATATTTTTTCGGTGCTTCCGATCTTCAGATGGAGGCGTTCGCCGACATATCATTTTTCAAGCGATCGCTATTGCAGCACGTTCTCTTTCATGGCGACTTGATCATTCCTGACGTATTTCTGTACATCAGCAACCACCTTCATCACATCGTTGTCTCGAACGACCCGATCCGTTCCTTTCTCGAAGAAAGTCTTCGAAGCGGGGCGATTATGCCGGCCTTTCGCAGCAACGAGAAAAACAACTTCAGGGCCAACCTGGATGAAATACGCGAGCAGGAAATCCAGGGCCTGCATCCTGCAGCTGACGACATCTGCAGCTTTCTTGAAGCAGCCGTCCGGGGAAGGCGGCAACACTATCGGACCTGGCCGAAGGCGCCTCTAAGCGTTGGCTATCTGCATACCCTGGAACGTGTGTTCTTGAGCGATCCTGTCACGGCAAAATCTGACGCCTTCGAGAAGACATGGACAAGAATTGGCGCCATGCGGCGGACAATACTGGAAAATGTCGCAAGAGACAGCTTTGGCGGCGTTCGACGAGGCGACTTGATGAACGCCATGCATCTTTACGTGAACAATGAAAAGCAGGTGGTCAATGATGTTCGAGCGATCTGGAAAGATCTTCGGGATCGGGATGCGATATCTGACGTTAAAAAGTTCGCCAAATGGTCCAACTATGCTTACCAATACAACCAGGGAAGAATGTTCGGTCTAGGTCCGGCTCTGGGGGCGATGGATGAGATGGATGTGGAATTCTCAAGTCACCTGTCCGCGACCTCGCCCGAAGAACAGGATGGAAGATTGTGGAGCGACACGTTCGTTATTCCGAGCGAAGAAGCGCTCCTGACCGTTGATGCACGGTTTCTCTTCGATGTGCGGGATGGCCAAACCGGAAATGACTACTTCAAGGCGGTCGAAGCGTGGCAGCGGCAGCCGTCGGAGGAATTGTCGAACATTTTGCTGGATCGAACTCAAGGCCTACACTACCGAACTTTGCCGACTTTACATCGCGAAAGGCCGCAATGTTCTGAATTGGGAATGGCACATTAAAGCTCATATCCCCGAGGACAAAATCTGGAATAAGGCAGGACTTGCACTCGCCAAGGACGCTATCGGGGGATTGATTCCCCATTTCAGTCTGTTGTCGCTCATCGGCCCGCTCGGTGCTGCAACATATGCATGGTGGCCTGCGTCCCTTGCAAGACCTCTCGGCATCGACAACCGGGTCAGGCTGGAGATCGATGCCGTGACGAAACGGTCGCAGATAGCATCCGATCGACTGACGGATGCTTCGTTCAGATAGGATCAGGCTGAGGGACCTTCCCCGTTAGGGGTGCAAGGGGCATGAACCCGCCGATGCCTTGCGGAATAACCTCGCTTTCGCGGGGTATTCCGTTCAAGTCCCGTTGTTCAACCAGTGCTTTTTGAGGGAGAGACCATGCCGAATATTTTCTCATGGATTCTGCGCGCGTCGGTAGTTTTGTTCGCAGCCATTTGCACCGTGGCGTCAGCCACGTGGATCATGGCGCCGGCGGCGTCGGCCCAGCAGCCGCCGACGGTGCGCATTCGCGGTACCATCGAAGGCGTCGATGGGCCACTGCTGATGATCAAGACGCGCGAAGGCACCGACTTGAAGGTGCGGATGACCGACAATGTCGCGGTGTTCGGCGTCGCCAAGACCGATTTGTCCGAAATCAAGCCGGGTTCCTACATCGGCGTATCCGCGCTGCCGGAGCCGGACGGTACGCAGAAGGCGCTTGCCGTGCACATTTTCCCGGAAAATCAGCGCGGCGCGGCCGAAGGTTTCCGGCCCTGGGATCTCAAGCCCAACTCGACCATGACCAACGCCACCGTCGCCGAAACCGTCAAGGGTACCGACGGCCAGAACATTCTCGTGAAGTACAAGGACGGCGAAAAGAAAGTCGTGGTGCCGCCGGGTACGCCGATCGTGACCTTCGTCGTCGGCGACAAATCCGAAGTGAAGCCGGGCGCCAGGATCATCATCTTCGGCGCGGTCAAAAAGGACGACGGCACGCTGGAAGCCAACCGCGTCAATGTCGGTCGTGACGGCATCACCCCGCCGATGTGAGGCGGATCGCAACTAGTCGTCCCCGCGGAAAGTGGGGCCCCATAGCCATCGATCGAATTGGTGTGCCGGGAGCTTACCAGCTCGCCTGGATAAGGGCGCCTGTGGTTATGGGTCCCGGATCGCGCGCAAGAGCGCTTGTCCGGGACGACGGCTGGTGTTTACACCGCCAGCACGCGGTCGTCGATCTCGGCGATGGTGTTGACGCCGCACAGGCCCATGGTCGTCGACAGTTCGTTGCGAATGATGTCGATCGCCTTGGTCACCCCGGGGCCGCCGAAGGCGCCGAGGCCGTGGATGTAGGCGCGACCGATCATGCAGGATTTGGCGCCGAGCGCGAGCGCGCGCATCACATCCTGGCCGGATCGGATGCCGCCGTCGAACATGATCTCCATCTTGTCGCCGATCGCATCGACGATTTCCGGCAGCGCTTCGATCGATGAGGGCGCGCCGTCGAGCTGGCGGCCGCCATGGTTGGAGACTACCAGCGCCTGCGCACCGGTCTTGACTGCCTCGTTGGCATCCTCGACGTTGAGGATGCCCTTGAGCACCAGCTTGCCGGGCCAGATGCTGCGGATCCACTCGACGTCCTTCCAGTTCAGCGTGGTGTCGAACTGGGTGGCGATCCAGGCGCCGAGTGCGGTGATGTCGTCGGTGCCCTTGAGATGGCCGGCGAGATTGCCGAAGGTGCGGCGCTTGCCGCGCAACACGCCCGCCACCCAGGCCGGCTTGGTTGCGAAATCGAACAGCTTCGACAGCGTCCATTCGGGCGGCACCGTCATGCCGTTCTTGATGTCGGCGTGGCGCTGCCCGATCACCTGGAGATCGACGGTGAGCACAAGTGCGCTGCATTTGGCGGCGATGGCGCGCTCGATCAGCGCCTTGATGAAGCCGCGGTCCTTCATGACGTACAGCTGGAACCAGAACGGCTTGTCGACGTTGGCGGCGACATCCTCGATCGAGCAGATCGACATCGTGCTCAAGGTGTAGGGAATGCCGGCAGCCTGCGCGGCGCGGCAGGCATGAATTTCGCCGTCGCCATATTGCATGCCGGTCAGGCCGACCGGCGCCAGGATCAAGGGCAGCGCGGCCGGCTCGCCGAGAATCGTGGTCGAAAGATCGCGCTTCGACACGTCGACCAGGATGCGCTGCCGGAACTTTATCTTCGCAAGATCGTCGCGGTTGGCGCGCAGCGTTTCCTCGGCATAGGAGCCGCGATCGGCATAGTCGAAAAATGCCCTCGGCACCTTTCGCATGTGATGCTGACGCAAATCCTCGATGCAGGTAATGTGTTTCATGGACGGTTCCCGTGCCCCTTCTTGTATTTGTAACTTTGTCAAACTCATCTACCATGCCTGAGCCCCTTGCAAAATTGTCTCACGGCAAGCAAACGGAGGTTCGAAATGACCCGACCGCGCTCAAGGTCCACCGTCGCCAAGGAGCCCAGTAAACGCCATCGCGACGAGGCGTTGGAGCAGGCCTTGGAGGAGGGGTTGGAGGAGACATTTCCCGCTTCAGACCCGGTCAATGTCACCCAGCCGCCGCCCAGCCGGGGCGACAAGAACGTCAAACGCAAGGACTGAGTGAGGTGCGCACGATGAGGGGAACTTGAAGATTGTTCGTGTTTTCAGTGCCTTAGTTAACAAATCATGAGCTGCCGCCCGAAATGATTAATCATATTTTTTGAACTCAATTTCGCTTCCAAGGCATTATAACGGCCTGCACGTTAGAATGAGCTGGCTTCGACGATACTGGGGGTCATATGAGCCGCAAATATTTCGGTACCGATGGGATTAGGGGCCTTGCCAACGGTCTGATCACGCCGGAACTGGCGCTCAAGGTGGGTCAGGCGGCCGGCCTGGTGTTTCAGCGCGGCGATCATCGTCATCGAGTTGTGATTGGCAAGGATACGCGGCTTTCCGGCTACATGATCGAATATGCGATGGTGGCCGGCTTCACCTCGGTCGGCATGGACGTGCTGCTGCTCGGCCCGATGCCGACACCGGCGGTTGCGATGCTGACCAAATCTATGCGTGCCGATCTCGGCGTGATGATTTCCGCGTCCCATAACCTGTTCGAGGACAACGGCATCAAGCTGTTCGGCCCGGAAGGTTTCAAACTGTCCGACGATGTCGAGAAGCAGATCGAATCATTGCTGGACGAATCGCTCGACCGGCGTCTGGCGCAGAGCGCAAGCCTGGGCCGCGCCCGCCGCATCGACGGCGTTCATGACCGCTACATCGAATTCGCCAAGCGAACGCTGCCACGCAACCTCAGCCTTGATGGCCTGCGCGTAGTCGTCGATTGCGCCAACGGCGCCGCCTACAAGGTCGTTCCCGAGGCGCTTTGGGAATTGGGCGCCGATGTGATTTCGATCGGCGTCGATCCCGATGGCTTCAACATCAACAAGGAGTGCGGCTCGACCTCGCCCGAGGCCTTGAGCCGCAAGGTGCGCGAAATGCGCGCCGATATCGGCGTCGCGCTCGACGGCGATGCCGATCGGGTCATTCTCGTCGACGAACGCGGACACCTGGTCGACGGCGACCAGTTGCTTGCGGTCATTGCGCAAAGCTGGAAGGAAGACGGCCGGCTTGCCAAGCCGGGCATCGTTGCTACCGTCATGTCCAATCTCGGACTGGAACGCTTCCTCGAGCGACAGGGCATCGAACTGATCCGCACGCCGGTCGGCGACCGCTACGTGCTGGAGCGGATGCTGAGTGGTGGATATAATCTCGGTGGCGAACCCTCCGGCCACATTATCCTGTCTGACTATGCCACCACCGGTGACGGCTTCGTCGCGGCACTGCAGGTGCTCGCCGTGGTGCAGAAACTGCGCCGGCCGGTTTCCGAGGTTTGCCGCCGTTTCGATCCGTTGCCGCAGATCCTGAAGAACGTGCGCTATCGCAGCGGCAGGCCGCTCGATAATGCGGACGTCAAATCGGCGATCGACGCCGGCGAGAAGCTGCTCAACGGCCATGGCCGATTGCTGGTGCGTTCTTCCGGCACCGAACCCGTAATCCGCGTGATGGGCGAGGGCGACGATCGCCTGCTGGTCGAGGATGTGGTGGACCGCATCGTCACCGCGCTCGGTCAGGCCGCCGCCTGAGGCGATGCTGCAGGGGAAGACAGCACGTCGTTGCTGCACACCTGCGCCGTCGTTCCGGGGCGCAAGTGATGCGAGCGAACCCCGAACCCATACTGACGATGGTGGCTATGGATTCTCTGATGTGCAATTGCACATCGAAGTTCGCGCTTTCGGCGCGCCCCGGAATGACGAAGCACAGGATCGCTTCGTGTCCCACGCGCATCGCAGCCATTTTCAAATGGCGGTGGTCGGCTGAGCGAGGGCAGCGTAGGAAGTGGCCTTAAATCATCGCATCGACCTGCCTGGAATCATCCCTTGAACAAACCGGTTTCCTCCTACGAGCAGGCGCAGGCCGCTCCGGTCGAGGTTGTGGGCGCAGCGCCGTCCCTGACGGCAAAGGCCGCAGGGCCGGCCTATGTCGTCCTTATCGCCATCAGCTTTTCGCATTTCCTCAACGACACCATGCAGTCGCTGATCGCATCGGTGTATCCGATCCTGAAGGACAATTATGCGTTGGACTTCGCGCAGATCGGCTTGATCACGCTGGCCTTCCAGTTCACCGCCTCGCTGCTGCAGCCGCTGGTCGGTCATTTCACCGACAAGAAAGCGCAGCCGTTTTCGCTGGCGATCGGCATGTCCTCGACCTTCTTCGGTCTGCTTTTGCTCAGCGTCGCCCGGCAATATGCGGTCATCCTGATCGCTGCAGCGCTGGTGGGTCTGGGTTCTGCCGTGTTCCATCCCGAATTGGCCCGCATCGCGCGGCTTGCCTCAGGTGGCCGCTACGGCTTTGCGCAATCGGTTTTCCAGCTCGGCGGCAGCTTCGGCACCTCGATGGGCCCCGTGCTTGCGGCCTTGATCGTGGTGCCCTTCGGCCAGCCCAGCATCGCCTGGTTTTCGTCGATCGCGTTCGTCGCCATCGTCGTGCTGTGGCGGATCGGCAAGTGGTACAAGCCGCAGATCACGGCGCGAAAGACGGCGCCGATCGATCCGCTTCCGGATGCGCCAGGCTCACGCCGCGTCTCGATTGCGATCGCTTTGCTCGTGGTCCTGTTGCTCTCCAAGCAACTCTACGTGTCGAGCCTTTCGAGTTACTACATTTTCTATCTGATCGATCGTTTTGGCGTCTCCACCCAGGCGGCGCAGATGTACCTGTTTATTTTCCTTGCCGCGAACGCTGTTGGCGCGTTCCTTGGCGGACCGCTTAGCGATCGATTCGGCCGCAGAATAGTGATCTGGTTTTCGATACTGGGTGCGCTGCCTTTTACGCTTGCGCTGCCATATGCCGGTCTTCACGCCAGCGCGGTGCTGACCGTGTTCATCGGCCTGATCATTTCCTCCACCACATCCTCGATCATCGTGTTTGCGCAGGAACTGGTGCCGCACCGCTTCGGGATGATCTCCGGGGTTTTCTTCGGCGTGGCGTTCGGCGTCGGCGGCCTTGGTGCGGCGCTGCTCGGCAAGCTCGCCGACCATACAAGCATCGCGTTCGTGTACCAGGTCTGCGCGTTCCTGCCGGCGCTTGGGCTGCTCGCCGTGTTCCTGCCGAAGATGCCGAGAAGCGTGCGCTGACGCAGCGTGGATTTCGCACCGGTCGCCCACCGTTCATCTCAACGAACCGTTAAGCAGTCTTGTTGGGAGACCATCAACCCTAATAATTAGGGTTAAGTGGCGCTTAAACATTTGGTGCGATGGTCGACCGTGAGTTTTCAGATGTGGGGCTGTCTGTATCCGCCTCACCGGTCAAAGGGACTAAGCCAATGCGTAGCGTCAAGTCACTCCTAGCCGCCGGTGCGGCGTCATTACTCTCGACGATGGTGTTTGCCGCGGACCTGCCGATCGCGCCGCCGGTCTACGCTCCGGTTGCCGAATTCGGCGGCTGGTACCTTCGCGGCGATATTGGCTTCAGCAATCAGACCGTCAACAACGTCCTCGATACGAATCCTGCCGCTTACAACAACATCGTTGTCTCGCAGACCAGCGCGTTCAGCACTGCCGGAATCTACGACCTCGGCTTCGGCTACCAGTTCAACAACTGGTTCAGGACGGATTTTACCGCTCAGTATCGCGGCAAATCCAGTTTTACGGGCCTCGATGTAATTACCGGTGTGGGTCCGTTCGCCGGTTTCATCGGAACCGACAACTACACCGCAACCAAGTCGGAATGGCTGTTCCTCGCCAACGCCTATGTCGATCTCGGCACGTGGTGGTGCGTCACGCCCTTCATCGGCGCCGGCATCGGCACCGCGCGGGTTTCGATCGCAAGCTTCACCGACACCGGCGACTTCATCAATGGCGGGCAGGTTCACAGCTTCAACTATGCCGGCGAATCTTCCAATTGGAATTTCGCTTGGGCCGCGCACGCGGGTCTCGCCTATCACGTGACGCCCGGCCTCACGCTTGAACTTGGCTACAGCTTCGTCAGCCTGGGTAGCGGCATAACCGGCCCGACCTTCTCGTTCGATCAGGTCACCAACACGACCCATGCCCCATTCGCGTTCAGGAATATCTATTCCAACGACCTGACGCTCGGCGTGCGCTGGGCGCTCGAGCCGCCCTATGCGCCGCCGCTCATCACCAAGGGCTGATCGCAGCCTGATCTCTTAATCTTCGTTAACGGCGCGGGAGTTTCCCGCGCCGTTTTGTTTTGTGCCGGCTCGTTCGTGGCAACGATTGGTTAAGGTTAACAAGCGATGATCAAGATCATGTTTCGAGAGTCTGATGGGAGCGTTGCAATGCGTCGACTTCTGCTGGCGGCGGCGATTCTGGGGACGGCGACTTGCGCGCAAGCCGCCGACATGCCCGATTATCTTCGCGGCAGTTTCGCTCCGGTGACGACCAATTGGCGCGGCTTCTATCTCGGAGGCCAGGGGGGCTATGGGTCGTCGGATGCAAACCTGAATGGTTCGAATTCGAACATGCTCGCAGCCCTGATCTCCAACGACGTTATTGAGCAGATGGGGGTCGCGCAGTGGAACCTTGGCCTTGGCAAGGACTCGGCGCGCGCTCCGGGATACGGCGCCTTCACCGGGTACAACTGGCAATGGGACGATGTCGTAGCGGGCGTCGAAATGTCGTACCTGCACGGTTCGTTCGGGGGCAAATCCACCGCCTTCAAGGAACTCGTGGGCGGCCCGTTGTCCGACAACTTCTTTCACGATGTTTCGGTGACCTCATCGTCGGCGATCGCGATTTCGGACATGGCGACATTCCGGGCCCGCGCGGCCTATGCCTGGGGCTGTTTCCTGCCCTACGCCTTCGCAGGCTTTGCGCTCGGCAATGCCAATATCACGCAATCCGTGCTCGTCACGGACGCCGTCAGCCTCACACGATTTGGTTCGTTCACACAGCTTCTCCCCTTGTCTGCGGACAGTGCCATCCACAATCACCTGATCTATGGCTACACGGCAGGTCTCGGCATCGACATCAATCTGTACGCCGGTCTCTTCATGCGCGCGGAGTGGGAGTATGTCCGTTTCACGGACATCATCGACACCAGCATCAACACGGTGCGCGTGGGCCTCGCCTACAAGTTCTGAAACAGCCTTCGTGATGCCGCCACCCGGTCGAACGGGTTGACATCACCGGTCCCGCCTGTTGGTCTATTGCTCCATTGAGAGCGACCGCCAGCCATGAAAATCTACGGCGACATCAATTCGGGCAATTGCCTGAAGGTGAAATGGGTCTGCGACCATCTTGCGCTGCCATACAGCTGGATTGCGATCGATATTCTCAAGGGCGAGAGTCGAACCTCGCAGTTTCTCAAACTCAACAGTGCCGGACAGGTGCCGCTGATCGAGTTCGACGATGGCCGAACACTCGCTCAGTCGAACGCCATCATTCGCTACCTTGCCCGCGACAGCGATCTCGTTCCAGGCGATGCCTTCGCCGCCGCCAAGATGGACGAATGGCTGTTCTGGGAACAATACAGCCACGAGCCCGCAATCGCCGTTTGCCGCTTCCAGATGGTCTATCTCGGACGACCGGCCTCCGATCTCGATCCGGAAAAGGTCAAACGCGGCTACGCGGCGCTGGCGAGGATGGAACATCACCTCGCGACGACACGGTTTCTGGTCGGCGAAACGCCGTCGCTCGCCGATATTGCGCTGTTGCCCTATACGCGCCTTGCGCACCAGGGCGGCTTTCGCCTTGACGGTTATGCCGCCTTGCGGCGGTGGATCGGTGACGCCGAGAAAATTTTGGAGTTGCCGCCCCCGTGATTTGTCATTGCGAGCACAAGCGAAGCAATCCAGTCCGTGCCAAGACTCTGGATCGCTTCGTCGCTTGCGCTTCTCGCGATGACGGTGTCTGACCCCCAGGGTCGCACCTGATCCCGAGATCACACCTGATCCCCGGGTCACACCTGATCCCGTCGAAGCTTCTTGACGATCTCGCCTTATTCCCTTATGCACCGCCGCGGGACACCTCCCCCCAACGGGAGGCTTGCTATCTGGAAGGGTAGATCATGACTTTAGCGAAGCCCGCTTTGCGGCCCAAAGTGCCGCATTTTTCTTCCGGTCCTTGCGCCAAGCGCCCCGGCTGGACAGCTCAAAACCTCAAAGACGCAGCGTTAGGCCGTTCGCATCGCGCGAAAATCGGCAGGGCAAGGCTCAAGCTCGCAATCGAATTGACGCGCGAGATACTCGAGGTTCCGCCCGATTACCGGATTGGCATCGTTCCGGCTTCCGATACCGGAGCCGTCGAGATGGCCTTGTGGTCGCTGCTCGGTGCGCGGGGCGTGACCACGCTTGCGTGGGAATCATTCGGCGAAGGGTGGGTCAGCGATATCGTCAAGGAATTGAAGCTCAAGGACGTGACCAGGCTGCATGCCGCCTACGGTGAAATTCCCGATCTCGGCAAGGTCGATCCGGATTCGGACATCGTGTTCACCTGGAACGGCACTACTTCCGGCGTTCGCGTCCCCAACGCGGACTGGATCAGCGCCGACCGCGCCGGCCTTACCATTTGCGATGCGACCTCGGCTGCGTTTGCGCAAGCTCTCGACTGGGCCAAGCTCGATGTGGTGACGTTCTCCTGGCAAAAGGCGCTGGGCGGCGAGGCCGCGCATGGCATGCTCGTGCTTAGCCCGCGCGCGGTGGAACGGCTCGAGACCTACAAACCGCCATGGCCGCTGCCGAAGATTTTCCGCATGACCAAGGGCGGCAAGCTCAACGAAGGCATCTTCGAGGGCGAGACCATCAACACGCCGTCGATGTTGTGCGTCGAGGATTATCTCGACGCACTGAACTGGGCGAAATCCGTCGGCGGGCTCAAGGCGCTGATCGCGCGCGCCGATGCCAATGCAGGCGTACTTGCCGACTGGAAGGCGAGAACGCCGTGGATCGATTTTCTGGCCAGGGACCCGGCGATCCGCTCCAACAGCTCGGTGTGCATGAAAGTGGTCGATCCCGCGATTGTCGCATTGACGGCGGACGCGCAGGCCGAGTTTGCCAAGAAGCTCGTTGCGCTGGTGGAAAAGGAAGGCGCCGGTTTCGACTTTGCGCATTATCGCGATGCGCCGGCGGGCTTGCGCATCTGGTGCGGCGCCACGGTGGAAGCGGGCGACGTTGCGCTTCTGACGCAGTGGATCGACTGGGCTTTCGCCGAGACCAAGGCTGCGCTGCCGAAGGCGGCGTAGCCGCATTCAATACATCGTCATGGCCGGGCCTGACCCGGCCATCCATCTATGAGGATGGACCCGCGGGTCAAGCCCGCGGGTGACGACATCGAAATTTGTCGAACAACGGATGACCATCATGACCAAACCCAAGGTTCTCATTTCCGATGCGTTGTCGCCGGCCGCGGTGCAAATCTTCAGGGATCGCGGCGTTGAAGTGGATTTCCAGCCCAATCTCGGCAAGGACAAGGAAAAGCTCGCCGAGATCATCGGCAATTACGATGGGCTTGCAATCCGTTCGGCGACGAAAGCGACCGCCAAGATCATCGAGAAGGCAACACGGTTGAAGGTGATCGGCCGCGCCGGCATCGGCGTTGACAACGTGGAGATTCCGGCTGCGACCGCGAAGGGCATCATCGTGATGAACACGCCGTTCGGCAATTCGATCACCACGGCCGAACACGCGATCACGCTGATGCTGGCATTGGCGCGCGAAATCCCGCAGGCCGATGCCTCCACGCAAGCCGGAAAGTGGGAGAAGAACCGCTTCATGGGTGTCGAGATCACCGGCAAGACGCTCGGCGTGATCGGATGCGGCAATATCGGCACGATCGTCGCCGACCGCGCGCTCGGCCTGCGCATGAAGGTGATTGCGTTCGATCCGTTCCTGTCGCCGGAACGTGCCAAGGATATCGGGGTGGAGAAGGTCGACCTCGATGAATTGTTCAGGCGCGCCGATTTCATCACCCTGCATACACCGCTGACGGACCACACAAGGAACATCATCGGCGCGGCGGCGCTTGCGAAGATGAGGAAGGGCGTGCGCATCATCAATTGCGCGCGCGGCGGCCTGGTGGACGAGCAGGCGCTGGTTGAAGCCCTGAATTCGAAGCAGGTCGCGGGTGCGGCCTTCGACGTGTTCGTCGAGGAGCCGGCGACCTCGAACGTGCTGTTCGGCCATCCCAACGTGATCTGCACGCCGCATCTGGGCGCTGCCACCACCGAGGCACAGGAGAACGTCGCCCTTCAGATCGCCGAGCAGATGTCGGATTACCTGTTGAGCGGCGCGATTTCGAACGCGGTCAACTTTCCCTCGATCACGGCGGAAGAGGCGCCAAAACTGCGGCCGTTCGTCGAGCTTGCGGAAAAGCTTGGCTCGTTCGCCGGACAGCTTACCGAGACCGGCATCATCAAGGTGCAGATCACCTACGAAGGTCACGTCGCCGAAATGAAGATCAAGGCGCTGACCTCGGCGGTACTGTCCGGCTTGCTGCGTCCGATGCTCGGCGAGGTCAACGTCGTCTCGGCGCCCGTCGTCGCCAAGGAACGCGGCATGGTGGTCGACGAAATCGTGCGCGCGGCGCACAGCGATTATGAAAGCCTGATCACGGTTACCATCACCACCGAGCGGCAGGAGCGCTCGGTGTCGGGCACGGTCTATGCCGACGGCAAGCCGCGGCTCGTCGACATCAAGGGCATTCGCGTCGACGCCGAGTTCGGCAAGTCGATGATCTACGTCACCAACGAGGACAAGCCCGGATTCATCGGCCGCTTCGCAAGCCTGCTCGGCGATGCCAAAATCAATATCGCGACCTTCCATCTCGGGCGCACCAGGCAGGGCGGCGACGCGATCGCGCTGGTCGAAGTCGACGGCGTCGTGCCGGCAGAGCTTCTCGCCAAGGTGCAGGCGTTGCCGCAGGTCAGGCAGGCCAAGGCGCTGAGGTTTTAATTGCAGTCACTGCGAGCGCCGGTAAAGCAAATCCGGCGAGGCCATGCCCGTTCGTTCATGCCGTGGTTGCCTGTGGCTTTCTGGACGCAACGAAAACTCCGGTCAGCACCAGAGCGAATCCGACGATGTGAAACAGCTGCGGCTGCTCGCCGAGAAAGACGATCGCCATGATGGATCCGAACACCGGGACGACGTGAAAGAAGGGCGCGGCGCGGTTGGCACCGATCAACTGCACGCCGCGATTGAAGCAAAGGTATGCCAGCGTCGAAGGAAATACCGCGACATAGAACAGCGACAGCAGATTGCCGGTATCGAGCTGCATCACCGGCCGCGTGAGCAGTTCGAATATCCACAGCGGAATCAGGCACGCGGCGCCGCAGCCGAAAGTGAAGCCGACAAAGGACAGGCCGTGTATGTTCGGCCGCTTCAGCGACATCACCGAATAAAGTCCGAAGATCGCAAGCGCAACCGTGAAAATGATGTCGCCCTTGTTGAACGCGATGCCCGTAAGCGCCGTGAGGTCGCCATGCAGCAGGATCACGAGCACGCCTGTCATCGACAGCGCCACCCCAAGTGCCTGCGCCGGCGTCAACCGGACGCCCAGGAGGATCAGCGACCACAGCGCAACGAACAGGGGGCCTGCGGATTGCAGCAACAGCGTGTTGAGCGCCTGGGTATGCTCCAGCGCCCAATATTGCAGGGTGTTGAAGGCAGCTATTCCCGTGAGCGAAAGGAACACCATGGTGCCGAGCCCGGCGCGGATCGTCTTCCAGTCTTGCTTGAGATGCTTCCATGCCAACGGCAGGATGATCAGGAACGCCAGTCCCCAGCGGAAGAAGGACAGCGTTACCGGAGGGATGTGGCCGGCGGCATGGCGGCCGACAATGGCGTTGCCAGCCCAGCAAAGCGCGGTGATCGAGAGCAGGAGATAGGGTTGGTTGGCGAGCCAGCCGGCGGGAGAAGCCGCCTCTGAGGGCTGATCGGAAGCAGTCATGCGGCAGCCGTTCTTGGTTCCGGTTCACAACGCCGCAGCCCGGCCGGGTCGCCAAGAACCTGGCCGGCAGATTCTCGCCCGGCCGCTTCACAGACACGGTTTCCTTTCCCGCATCAATGGCGGTGGATGCAACGCGACCATGCGTTGGTCCGCAGCGCCGCCGGTTCCACCATCCACGCAACCTCCCGGTCAGGCGAACTGACGGGGGCAGCAAACCCCGGGAATCGATGCTTCGCCCGCGTGCAATTTCCTTTCGGATACCGCCCGCGGCGGGCGGAAGGCACCCCATGCCGGGCCGGCTTGCGAGCCGATCCAGGTTGGATACGAAATTTAAGGGGATTCAATGGGTTGAACCGGCCACTTGAATGGTTTCAGAAGCCTTCTTGCTTGCGTCGGTAGCCGGCATCCTTTATCCGGTTGTCTGCCCCGCATGCCATGATGGGTCGCGACGCCGGAAGGATTGCACCGGGCCGAGATTCCTGCTGGGCGCGCGATCGGAAAAATGCACGCCCATGGTTTCTCCGCGGGCGGGGACAGGTCTTTCCTCGGGACAGACGCGAAGCGTTTGCCCGGAGATCATGCTGGAACAAAGAAAGTTGCACAGGGAATACTTGCGAAATGGCCAATGTTGTCGTCGTCGGTGCCCAGTGGGGCGACGAGGGGAAGGGCAAGATCGTCGACTGGTTGTCGGAGCAGGCCGATATCGTCGTGCGTTTCCAGGGCGGCCACAATGCCGGACACACGCTCGTCATCAACGGCGAAACCTACAAGCTGGCGCTATTGCCCTCGGGCGTGCTTCGGCCTTCAAAGCTGGCCGTGATCGGCAATGGCGTGGTGTTCGATCCGCAGGCCTTCCTCGATGAAGTGGCGAAATTGAAAGCGCAGGGCGTTGCGGTGAGTCCGAGCAACCTTCGCGTCGCGGAGAACGTGACGTTGATCCTGCCCTTGCATCGCGATCTTGATGCGATCCGTGAATCTGCAAGTGCGATCACCGCGATCGGCACCACGCGGCGCGGCATCGGTCCGGCCTACGAAGACAAGGTCGGCCGCCGCGCGATCAGGCTGATGGATCTCGCCGATCTCGACACGCTGCCGCACAAGATTGATCGCCTGCTGGCGCATCACAACGCGCTGCGCAGGGGACTCAAGCTCGATGAAGTCGACGGCGCTGTTATTTTACGGGAGCTGACGGCGCTGGCGCCGCAGCTCTTGCCTTACGCGGAAACAGTGTGGCGGTTGCTCGATCTCAGGCGGCGTGAGGGCAAGCGTATCCTGTTCGAAGGCGCGCAGGGCGCGCTTCTGGATGTCGACCACGGCACCTATCCATATGTCACCTCGTCCAACACGGTTGCAGCCCAGGCGGCCACCGGCACCGGCCTGGGTCCCGGTGCGGTGGGTTACGTGCTGGGTATCTGCAAGGCCTATACGACCCGCGTCGGCCAGGGCCCATTTCCGACAGAACTTCATGATGAGATCGGCGAGGAGATCGGGCGCCGCGGCAAGGAATTCGGCGTCAACACCGGGCGCAAACGACGTTGCGGCTGGTTCGACGCGGTGTTGGTGCGTCAGACCGTGCGGACCTGCGGCATCAATGGCCTGGCGCTGACCAAGCTCGACATCCTCGACGGTTTCGACGACATCAAGGTCTGCACGGGCTATATGCTGGACGGCAGGGAAATCGATCATCTGCCGGCCGGGGAGGGCGCCCAGGCCCGGGTGGTGCCGGTCTATGAGATCGTCGAGGGTTGGAAGGAGCCGACCGCCAACGCCCGTTCCTGGGCCGATTTGCCGGCGCAAGCGATAAAATATGTCCGCCGGGTAGAGGAACTGGTGGGTTGTCCGATTGCCTTGCTTTCCACCAGCCCCGAACGGGAAGATACTATCCTGGTACAGAATCCTTTCGAGGCTTAACGAGATGTTACCGGAAGACCTGCGATATTGAGTAGAAATGGCTGACTATTACCCGCTGATAGCCCGAGCCATCGCCGGACTGGACCCCAGTGCGCCCGGCGAGAGCCGCCGTGCGCTATATGAACGGGCGCGCGCCGCGCTGATCGCGCAGCTGCGCAGCGTGGACCCGCCCTTGAGCGAGTCGGAAATCACCCGCGAGCGCCTGTCTCTCGAGGAGGCTGTACGCAAGGTCGAGTCCGAGGCGGCCCAGCGCGCCCGGGACGCCGCCCGCCCGGTGGACGCACCGCGCACCGCTGGCAGGGCCAGCGATGTCTTGCGTGCCAATACCCGTCCGCCCGGCGCGCGAGCGGCGGAATCGGCGCAGGGCGGCGCGCCACAGCCGCCGCGTCCACGCCCACCAACGCCCCCGCAGCAGCGCAACGACCGGCCACCTCCGCCCGGTCAGGATGAGCGGGAGGCGCGTAATGGCCGTCCCGACGCACCGCAGCGTCCGCCGCAAGTCACGATGCAGGACCCGGTTCTGCCGCCAACGCGCGAGCGGGCGGGCGCGGCGCGCCGAGGTGCGGACAACAACGGCTCGCCTCCTGGCATGCGCGGTTTCCGCGACATCACGGCCGATGCCGACGATCTTGGGCGCGCTGCCGCGCAGGCCAGCCGCGCCGCGCGGAAAACCTATGCCAATGTTCCCTCACCCTCGCCGGAGTTCGACCGGATCGAGCCGAGCATGGAGAACCGCGGTGCCGATCCCGACGCACCGTATTCGTATGACGAGGCGATGGAGGAAGCCGAGCGCTATACGCCGACCGCGCAGCCCCCGCAGCGTCCGCGACTGGGTCAGGAGCGGGGCCGCGAGCCGAAACCGGCACGAACTGGCGCGGTTTTCCCGTTCAAGAGCGCGATCGCGATCGGCATCGTTCTGATCCTGGCAGGTGCCGCGATCCTTTGGGGCAAGTCGCTGGTCACAAGCGTCAGTGGCCTGTTCAAGTCGTCGTCGTCGCAGGTGGAGGCTCCCAAGGACGCGGGCGCGCCGTTGACCAAGCCGAAGATAGCCGATCGCGTCGGCCAGCCGCCGTCGAGCGAGCAGGTCGCGCCTGTCGCGCAACGCGTCGTGTTGTATGACGAGGATCCCAGCGATCCCAAGGTCAAGCAATATGTCGGCTCGGTAGTCTGGCGCACCGAACCGATCAAGGCGTCGGGCAATCAAAAGGCGGATCTTGCCGTGCGTGCCGACATCGAAATCCCCGACCGCAAGTTCAAAATGACGATGTCGTTCCGCCGCAACACCGACACGTCGCTGCCCGCGAGCCATACCGCCGAACTGACCTTCATCCTGCCGCCGGATTTCCCGGGCGGCGGCGTGAGCAATGTGCCGGGCATCCTGATGAAGTCCAACGAGCAGTCGCGCGGCACGCCGTTGGCGGGCCTAGCGGTCAAGGTCACCGATGGCTTCTTCCTGGTGGGTCTTTCGAACGTCGAGGCGGATCGCGTCCGCAACTTGCAGCTATTGAAGGAACGCTCGTGGTTCGACGTTCCGCTGGTCTATACCAACCAGCGCCGCGCCATCATCGCTATCGAGAAGGGTCCCCCCGGCGAACGCGCCTTCAACGACGCTTTTGCGGCATGGGGCGAGTAGGGGGCTGGCCGGGACGGTCAATAGTCGGCCCGGTGGCCTGAAAAAGCCTTCGACGAGCTGTTAATCTTTCGGCTTGCCCGCGAGTATCGGGCCGGCGGAGGGCCAGGGGTTTCGCCATGCGAGGGGCGGGATGAAGCGGTATGCCATCTTTGCGGTGCTGGGGCCTTTGCTTGGCGGGTTCTGGCTTCTGCTGACGACGACCGTGATGTCCGGCTACTGGAGCCATCCTCCGAGCTTCTCGGAAGCCGAGAAGCTTGTCGCCGTGTTTGCGACCACGCTGCAATACAGCTACCTGTTCGGTCTCTTGCCTGCGCTGATGATCGGCGCGGTCGACGATATCCTTTTCCACATCAAACGAATTGGTCCTGTCGTCCGCATGCTGATCGTGGGGGCGATCGCCTTTGCGGCGGCGGAATTTCTCTACGGCTCGCGCGGGCAGGACAGTGGCCCGCTCCAGTTCGTCCTTTACGGCATGGTCGGCTTCATTCCTGGCGCGGTATCGTCATGGCTGGCGCACAGGGTTATCGATACGCCGAAAATGGCGTGACCTCGTTCATGATGCGCTTGAAAGCTCACACCTGACTTGATCGTGGCCGTGAGGCAACTTGCGCCAGCCTCTTGCGTTACCCATGTCATGGCGATGTCGAATGAACATATAATCGAACTCAATCCGCGATTTCGGGGACGCTCCGCTGGAACGTCCCGCGGAACGCGTCCGCGCGGCCCGGTCATCGACCAGGAAGGGCGCGAGATTCCGGAAGCAGTCCTCGAAGAATCAGTGGGAGATCGGTTCCGCCGCTTTCGTTTCGACTTCAGCCATTCCGGCGCCAATCCATTTGGCGTCCTTACGCACGAGCAGCGCCTGGCGCGGCTGGAGGTGCTGGCCAAGTTGCTGGACGTTGCCTTTATCCTGCCGGGCACCAAGGTCCGTTACGGCATCGACGGCATCATCCGCCTCGTCCCTGTGATCGGCGATCTGTTCGCAACCGCATTCTCGCTGTGGCTGGTGCGCGAGGCGCGCGCGCTCGGCGCACCCTGGCATGTCACGGCGCGGATGCTTGGCAATGTTGCGGTCGATGGCGTGGTTGGAATGGTGCCGCTCGCCGGCGATGCTTTCGATGTGCTGTTCCGCGCCAACATGCGAAATGTACGTCTGCTGCGGCGCTGGCTGGACAGCCAGCGTTAACGCCTCCGCCTTCAATCCGGAGACGAAATGCCAATGACCTGACGCGAGAGTTATGCCGCCTCGTTGTCGGACTTGTCGGCCGCCGGTGCCGGCTGGGGCGCACGGGGGCGGCGCGGCAGCGGGAAATCCTGGCTCTCATAAAGCGAGCGAATACCGC
This sequence comes from uncultured Alphaproteobacteria bacterium, assembly GCA_963721935.1. Taxonomy (GTDB): domain Bacteria; phylum Pseudomonadota; class Alphaproteobacteria; order Rhizobiales; family Xanthobacteraceae; genus Bradyrhizobium. The sequence continues at coordinate 21,113 of CAVRMY010000006.1, read as the reverse complement.
TCTGGTCAAAGCGAGCCTCTTCGACCTGCAGGTAGGCGCCGTTCAGCGAATCCGCCGGCAATTCCTCGATCGCGAAGCGAACCGCTTCGGCCGCGGTGCCAAAACGCCGATAAGCGAAACCCGCCCGCTTCTTTTTGCGGATCGCGGCAGGAAACAATTCGGCAGCAGTGTTGAAGCTGAAGGAAGCCATGGTCGGGGACCTCTGTTCTTTTTTAGTGAACGCGAGCGAACTCGCGAACGCATCGCGCACGCCAAATCGAACGCGGCGCGCCGGTACACGTCATTTCAGGACTGATCTTAATATAGGCCTCTCTGCGAGAAATGCGACTCCTCACGAGCCCGGTCGGGAATCCTGGTTCCACCGGCGGGATAAACGGATATTCCCTTTAATTTCAGTAGTTTGGAGGTGCTAAAGTTTCCCGAGCAGAAGCAGGACCAGCAGCACGACCAAAATCACCCCGCCAAGGCCCATTCCCGAGTGGCCGAGGCCATAACCATAGCCGCCGAAGCGGCCGCTCCACCCGCCAAGCAGGTAGAGGATCACGATAATGATGAGTATCGTTCCGAGCGACATGGCACCCTCCCCGGAGGCGCGCGGCCGGGCATTGGCGATCCGCCGTGCGGCCCCAGTGAGAAAAGCATATCCGGCCACGGGGTTCCAGCGAAGGAACTCGGGATGATCGCCAAGGAGGTAGGAATTGTGAGGACCGGTCAATGCGCGGAATAACGGCTAGAATGCGTCGCCGGCGGCCGGGATCGCGGCGGGCAAGTCACCTATTTCGGCTGCAGCTTCAGCGCCGCCGAATTGATGCAATAGCGCAGTCCGTTCGGGGCCGGGCCGTCCTCGAACACGTGCCCGAGATGCCCCTCGCAGCGCGAGCAAAGCACTTCGGTGCGGATCATGCCGTGGCTCGCATCGCGTTCCTCGTCGATATGGCCCTCGACCGCGGGCTGGGTGAAGCTCGGCCAGCCGCAACCGGAATCGAACTTGGCATCGGATTCGAACAGCGTTTGTCCGCAGCCGGCGCAGACATAAGTGCCGCGCCGGTTCTCATGCTCGTATTCGCCGGAGAACGGTCTTTCGGTCGCCTTTTCCCGAAGCACCGCATATTGCATCGGCGTCAGTTCCTTGCGCCATTCGGCCTCGCTCTTTTCGACCTTCGGCATCACCTTGGCATCGGGCATGGAAACTCCCTTTCGGTCCGCCTCCCTGGTGGTCCAATTCTAACATTCGCTCTTCACCCGCGGAGCCACTTTTGCGAATGTCAGACATGCCACACTAGAGCATGATCCGGAAAAGTGGAAACCGGTTTTCCCTCGCGACAAACGCGAAACGCGTTTGCGCGGAGATGATGCTCAAAACAGAGGGATGAGATCGTGATGCGATTCCACTTGATCGCATCATGATCTAGTTGGTGAATCTTGCGCTCACCAGAATCGGCTTCTCGGAATAGTTCTCCGCGAAGATCTTCTTCAGGTTCTCGACCTTCGGAATGTCATTATAGGCAATATAGGGCTGGTTGGGGTGCAACGTCAGGTAATCCTGATGATAGGCCTCCGCCGGGAAGAATGCTTCGAGCGGACCGACCTTGGTCACGATCGGCTTCTTGTACACCTTGGCGGCATTGAGCTGGGCAATATAGGCTTCGGCGACCTTCTTCTGCTCGTCATTGGTCGTGAAAATGGCCGAGCGATATTGCGGGCCGCTGTCCGGTCCCTGGCGGTTCAACTGCGTCGGGTCGTGCACGACCGAGAAGAATATCTGCAGGATTTTGCCGTAACTGATCTTTCTGGGGTCGTATTTGATCTCCACGGATTCGGCATGTCCGGTGGTGCCGGTTGAGACCATGTTGTAGTCGGCGGTCGCCTTGTTGCCACCGGCGTATCCCGACACCGCATTGACGACGCCCATGGTGTGCTGGAACACACCCTGCACGCCCCAGAAACACCCGCCAGCCAGCACGGCTGTCTGTATGCCGCTTGGCGACGGAGCGTCCATTGCAGGCGCGGGGATGATCACGGCTTCTTCGGCAGCCAGCGAGGGGGCGACCTTGAACGCGGTGATCGCGACCGCGGCGATGACGGCAACCCAGAGCGAAACGCGGCTGAATTGGCTAGGAGGCATTGCGTTGACGGGCATGGCGGCTTCCTCTTGGCTTCCTATTGGGCTCAGCGGATTCGAGGTCAGGCGGACTGCAATCGAACAGATCACAATCGAGCAGATCATGATCGATTGGACTTACTGCGGCGGTTCGCGATCAGCCGTTCGCCCGATCCTCAGGATACGGAAAGATACGGAATAAGGCCGCTTTTGTTACCGGTGGATGCACACGAGTTCGTGAGTAAAAACCGCGTTAATACAAGCGTCAACCGGCACATCGGCCGATGCGCGGTACGATGTGGCCGATGTCACACCACCACGCTGAGCCGCTTCGCCGCCCGTGTGATGCCGGTGTAGAGCCAGCGTGCGCGACTGTCCACAAAGGCAAAGCTTTCGTCAAACAGCACCACATCGTCCCATTGCGAGCCCTGCGATTTATGCACCGTGAGCACGTAACCGTAATCGAATTCGTCGTAGGGCCTGCGCTGCTCCCAGGGAATAGCTTCGATCCCGCCCTCGAAACAATCGCAGCGGACGGAAACCTTCGTCACCTTGTGGCTGAACTCTTCGTCGGGGGCGAGGCGCATGCTGATGATGCGTGACTTCGATCGCGAGGCGTTGCGCGACTTCACCCGCCACAATCCGCCGTTGAACAATCCTTTCTTGCGATTGTTGCGCAGGCATACCAGCTTGTCTCCGGCCACCGGCAACGGATCGTCGATGTTCTGCTTTTGGCGCAAGCGCATGTTGTAGGCGCGGCGGGTGTTGTTGCGGCCCACCAGCACCTGATCGGCGCCCATTACCCGCTGCGGATCGAGGTCGGCGCGCGACACCACTTCGCTGTCGCCGTAGCGGCCGATTTCAAGCCCGCCTCCCTCGCGGATATCCATCGACATCCTCACGATCGGATCGTTCTGCGCCTGGCGATGCACCTCGGTCAGCATCGCATCGGGTTCGCCATCGGTGAAGAATCCGCCACCCTGAATCGGCGGAAGCTGCGCAGGATCGCCGAGCACCAGCAGCGGGCAATCGAACGACATCAGGTCGCGGCCCATTTCGGCATCGACCATCGAGCATTCGTCGATCACGATGAGCTTCGCCTTCGACGCCGGCGCGTCATCCCACAGTTCGAAACTCGGCTGCTCGACGCCGGATTCGCGGGCGCGGTAGATCAGCGAATGAATTGTCGAAGCATTGTCACAACCCTTGTTGCGCATCACCAGCGCCGCCTTGCCGGTGAAGGCCGCGAACTTCACCTCGCCCTCGACGCCTTCGGCGATGTGGCGCGCCAGCGTGGTCTTGCCGGTGCCGGCATAGCCGAACAGGCGAAACACCTGCGGCGTGCCGTTGCTGCCCGGCTTGCCCCTCAACCAGTCGGCAACGGCCTTGAGCGCGGAATCCTGGTGCGGGGTGAAGGTTGTCATGCTGTCTCGGGTGGGGATTGAGGCCGGGCCCAAGGTTGGGGGTGCCGACTCAAGGCCGTGACCCGAAACTAACCATTCAAATTGCTGTTGCAAGCACGTCGTCCTCATCGGCCATTGCGGGAATGCCAGCGTGGCGAGAGTCCGACGCTGGACTTGACCTCTCGCGCGAATACACTGCACGAAAAACCGGGCCGGTCGCGGGAGAGACGTCATGAAATTCGGCATCTTTTATGAGCTGCAATTGCCGCGGCCGTGGCAGGCCGGCGACGAGCTCAAGCTCTACCAGGATGCGCTGACGCAACTGGAGACGGCCGACCGGCTCGGCTACGATTACGCCTGGGTGGTCGAACATCATTTCCTGGAAGAATATTCGCACTCGCCCTCGCCGGAATCCTTTCTCGCCGCCGCCAGCCAGCGCACCAAGAACATCCGCCTCGGCCACGGTATTTTTCAGCTCACCACCAATCATCCCGCGCGCGTGGCCGAGCGCGTCGCGGTGCTCGATCTGTTGAGCCGCGGCCGCTGCGAATTCGGGATGGGCGAGAGCGCCTCGATCACCGAACTGGAGCCGTTTTCCCGCGACATGGAAACCAAGAAGGAGGTGTTCGAGGAGGCCGTGCGCGCCATCTTTCCGATGTTCAGGGACGGCGGCTGCGAGCATCACGGCAGATTTTTCGACATTCCGTTGCGCAACGTCGTGCCCAAGCCGGTTCAGAAGCCGCACCCGCCGCTGTGGATGGCATGCTCGCAGCTGCCGACCATCGAGCGCGCGGGAAGGAACGGCTTTGGCGCTCTCGGTTTCCAGTTCGTCAGCGCGGATGCCGCGCATGCCTGGGTCCACGCCTACTACAACGCCATTACGAAGCGGTTGACGAAGCTTGCCGACTACCAGATCAATCCGAACATGGCACTGGTGTCGTTCTTCATGTGCGCCAGGACCGACCAGGAGGCGCGGGCACGTGCCGACGGGGCTACCTTCTTCCAGTTCGCGCTGCGCTTTTACGGCGCTTCCCAGAACCGCCAGCGGCCGGCGCCCGGCACCGTCAACATGTGGGACGAATACAACAGGTGGAAGCGCGAGAATCCGCAAGCCCAGGAAGCGGCGCTTCGGGGCGGCCTGATCGGATCGCCGGAAACCATCCGGAGAAAGTTGCGGCGGTTCCGCACTTCCCATATCGACCAGGTCATCCTGCTCAACCAGGCCGGCAGGAACAGCCACGAGCACATTTGCGAATCGCTCGAACTTTTCGCCGGCGAGGTGATGCCGGAATTCCGCAGCGATCCCGAACACGATGCATGGAAGGCGGACGTGATGAGCGGCGCCATAAGGCTGGAGGAAATCGACACCGCCGCCTTCATGGATCGCTACGGCAAGCTGGGGATAGCAACCGCCGCCGCGCCCAGCCCAGGTGTGTAGGCGGCAACCTTCGGTTCAAGCGCCCTGCGACAAGCGAAATTGTCGGGGTGTCGATCCGGTCCAGCGTTTGAAGGCATGCGTGAAGGAACTGAGCTCCTGGTAACCGAGCAGCCAGGCGATTTCGGAAACCGGCAATTCCCTTTCCGCCAGGTAACGGCGCGCCAGCGCGGCCCTGAAGCCGTCCAGGATTTCGGCGTAGGTTGCATTTTGCTCGCGCAGCTTTCGCGACAGCGTTCGCGGACTCACTCCGAGCTTGCGCGCAACCTCGGATGCGCCGGCGCGGCCGTGAGGCAGGAGCTGTGTCAGTACCCTCTCGATTTCCGCGCGAAAATTCTCCCGCGCCGGCGGTCGGCTGGCAAGCGCTTCTTCCGCATAGTGAAGCAACAGAGTATTCAGAAATGGATCATGGCTGACGACCGGCAGCGATGCGAATTGCCGGGGGAACACGACTTCGTCAGCGTCGGCGGAAAATTCCACCTCGCACCCCAGAAAGGTCCGCAGCTCGGCGGGCATGCCGTCGCGAAAATGTCGTACCCTCAGCCGCAGGGGTGCCAGGCGGGTGTCGGTCAGTTGGCGGCAGATCCGCACCAGCGCGACCAGCCAAAACTCCGCTTGATGCTTGTCGGTGCGCCGGTCCACATTCACGTATTCCAGCGCAACCGTCATGGTCTGCCCGAGCGTGACCTGCAAACGAACGCCTTCATTGTTAATCCGACTGAAGCGGGCCCCGTTGCGTAGCGCCTCGGCCAACTGTTCGGACGATGCGCCCACGTAATAGAGCAGGCCGACGCGGCGTACGTCGAAGCTGCGTGCGAGATGAAATCCGAGCAGATCGTCATCAAGCTCTTCGGCGGCCAACTCCAAAATCTTGATCTGGGTGGGCACCTCGAGCCGGACCGCTGGATCGTTCGCTTCTTGTAGCGTCAGTCCTGCCTTCGACAATACGGGGGCAACGTCTTTGCCATGCTCGCGCAGCATGTCCAGGGCAAGCCGGGTCACCTGGCCGGAAGCGCTTGGTACCGAACGAAGTCTCTGAGGTTTGCGGGATCCCATGAGACGTTGATCTGTGAAATCCGGATCTGTCGGAAAATTATCCGGTTCTTCATTTGCGGCTTCAAAACACAAATAATTGGCGCGCATTCACAAGAATATTCGCCCGCCAATCGGTAGAAGGCGCGCCACCACTGAATGAGATATTTAACTAATTGAGCGCCTCGCTGGTGCGCCGACCGGGCTTTTTTCTGGCTCAATGGTAACGCGACCGGGCATTGAATGAAAGACACTCGAGACGGCTTGAGCTGAAGGCACTCAAGCACCGATCGCGGTCCCCTCAAGCGACCTCGCAACGGATCGCGGACCTCGACCCAGACGAAGAAATGATCCTGTTGTCGTGGAGCGGTCGCGGGCCGCCGGCCGTTGCGGCGAAGCTTCCTCGATTGCCGTGCATTCCAGGGAGGGGGTCACGTCGCCGCCGTCAGGAGGCTCTTAAAGGTCGCTCGCCCAGAGGATGTTGCTTTGTTTTTGTTCGGAGACACCATGGAAAATCGAAGAGGCAAGGTTGCGCTGTTCATCGATGGCGCCAATTTGCACATAATGGCCAAGGCGCTCGGCTTCGATGTCGACTTCAAAAGAGTTCTCGATGAGTTCGGCGCGGGCGCAACGCTGCTACGGGCGTACTACTACATCACGGTGATGGAAGATCTCGAATACTGTCCCGTTCGCCCCCTGGTCGACTGGCTCGACTACAACGGCTACACGGTCGTTACCAGGGCGGTCAAAGAGTTCGTCGATGATACCGGCCGACGCCGCGTCAAGGCCAACATGGACGTCGAACTTGCGGTCGATGCGATGGATTTGGCTGCTTATGTGGACGAAATCGTGCTGTTTTCGGGCGACGGTAGTTTCCGCTCGCTGATCGCATCCCTGCAGCGGCGGGGCATCCGGGTCACCATCGTTTCGACGCTCGTCAGCGATCCCCCAATGGTCTCGGACGAGCTTCGTCGCCGCGCTGACGACTTCATCGAACTCGCCGATCTCAAGGAAAAGCTCGGTCGAAGGACCTTTGCGGCCCGACCCGTCAAGCAGGCTTATCCTGGCATGCAGGTCGAGCGCCGACGCAGCACCGTCAGGCTGGCGACGCCTGCGACCCTGCCGGATTCGGTTCCGGAAACCGAATAGGTTTTGCGTACGCTTTCCGCCACTTGACGCGCCAAGCCGGGCAGCGCGCCGATCGACCACCTGCCGATGCTTTGTCCTGGCGGGGCCGACTTGCTGGAAAAGAATTGAACTGCGATCGATCGGATCATTGGAAAAAACGCTGCGTGCATCGCCGGCATGGCAGGCCGGTTATCGCTATTTTTTCCGGGTCCTCGACACTCGCCGCTGACGCCATCATCCTGAAATGGAACGAATGGGGCACAGAAGCCTCCGTTTGAGCAATGATTTGGGGTTTGGAATGTCTGATATCGCGATCAAGGTTTCGCAGCCCGTAGCGCTGCAGGCGAGGTTGAGCGAGGACTGGCTCGCGGTCGTCATCGGTCTTGTGGTGTTCGCCCTGGCTCTCGTGAGCATCAGTGGGACCGACCTTTTGGGTTGGGCTGTGACCACCTCGGTTTATACCCAGCTCTCTTCCGCGCTCAGTCCTTTTGCCAAGGCCTATGCCTGGCTCGGCGGCGGCGGTGCCTTGCTTGCCACCTATGCCGCGCTGCTTGCAGTGCTTGGCGCCGGCATTGCCACCCTCGGCGGAGACGTCAGGAAATTCGCGCTCGCGTTTACGGCTGTGTTCGCTATCGCCTATGCGAGCTGGATCGTCGGCAGTTATGCCTATGTCGCCGCGGTGACGCCCGCCGAACAGCAGAAATTCGGCATCGGCTGGTCGCTCAAGCTTACCAATGAGGGCGGCTTCATCGTGGCGCTGCTTTCCGGTCTCGTGATCGCCAACTTCTTTCCGCGCTTTGCGGAATGGCTGAAGGAAGCGATCCGGCCCGAGCTTTACATCAAGATCGCAATCGTCATCCTCGGTGCCACCGTCGCGGTGACCGCGGCCGGTCGGCTGAACCTTGCTTCCTCGCTGCTCCTGCGCGGCGCGGCAGCGATCATCGAGGCTTATCTGATCTACTGGGCGGTGATCTACTTCGTCGCCCGCAAATGGTTCGGCTTTAGCCGGGAATGGTCGGTTCCGCTTGCGTCCGGCATTTCCATTTGCGGCGTGGCAGCTTCGATCGCAACCGGCGGCGCCATCCGGGCGCGGCCGGCGGTACCGATCCTGGTGTCGTCGCTGGTCGTCGTGTTTGCGGTTGTCGAAGTGCTGATTCTTCCATTTCTGGCGCAGACCTTCCTGTGGCAGGAGCCGCTGGTCGCGGGCGCCTGGATCGGGCTTGCCATCAAGACCGACGGTGCCGCGGTCGCAGGCGGAGGCATCACGGAGTCGCTGATCATGGCCAAGGCCGCGGCCGAGGGCATCAAGTATCAGCCGGGCTGGATTCTCGCGACCACGGCTACCGTGAAGATCTTCATCGATATCTTCATCGGCGTCTGGGCATTCATCCTCGGCTACATCTGGACCAACCATATCGACAGGGGGCCGGATAAGGCCAAGCCGGCGGAGATCTGGCAGCGTTTCCCGAAGTTCATTCTCGGCTTCATCCTCGTCTTTGCGCTGTCGCTCTGGCTCGCGCTCGGCTCGACGCCGCAAATCGCCAAGGCCCTTCCAGCCGCGGCGGGTGAGGCGAATGTCTTCCGGGTGATCTTCTTCGTCCTGACCTTCTTCTCGATCGGCGTCTTGTCCGATTTCCGAAAACTCTGGCAACAGGGCTTTGGCAAGCTCGCAGCGGTCTATTTTGTCAGCCTGTTCGGATTCGTGATCTGGGTCGGACTTCTGATTTCGTGGCTGTTCTTCAGCGGTGTCAGGCCGCCGCTCGCCAGCTAGTCAATTGAAGGAAATTGCAATGTCGCGACCAAACCTCGGCAACGAGATCGACCGACCGCAAATCGAGCCGCTGTTGCCGGTCGAGAAGAAGCTGATCGGCTGGAGCCTTGGCCTCGGAATAGCGCTGCTTGTCGTGCTTATCGCGGTCAACCACTTCGTGCCGATCACGCTCTGACCGGCGTCCGCTCACGCCTACTGATGCCGCATGGCCGGCCGTCGTCTACGGGATTTCAACGAAGTAGCCTTTTTCCCGACCGTGGCTTACAAGTGCCCCTTGCGTCTTGCGCCGGGGAGGTCACGGCGATCTGATGAAACGGCTCGCGGTTTGGGCATTTTACGGAATTGGCACGCTCGCGGTACTCTACCTCGCGCTCTACGCCTATGCCGCCTTCACCGGACGCGAGCTGGAGCCCGGCGATCCGATCCACATCTTCCGCAAGCCCGACGCACCGAACTATTCGTGATTTCCATGCGCGCGCAGCAAGATCGCGCCTTTTCACGCGGCGCGCGGCCGGCACGTCACATCGCCGCCGGCGTGCGGTGAAGATCTCCCGCACCTGCCGGAGTGATCGGCAGGCCGCCGTCGGCGTATTCGTTCAGCTTGTTGCGCAGCGTGCGGATCGAAATGCCGAGGATGTTGGCCGCATGGGTGCGGTTGCCGAGACAATGCTTCAGCGTCTCCAGGATGAGATCGCGTTCGACATCGGCGACCGTGCGTCCGACCAGCGCGCGGGTCACCTGTTCGGCAGCGAAAGTGGCGTGCGCGACCGCCGGCACGGTCTTCGGTCCATCGAGACGGTCGCCGTCCGGTGTCAGGATGGCGTCGACGCCGATCTCGTCGCCCTGCGCCATCAGCACCGCGCGATGAATGGTATTCTCCAGCTCTCGAACGTTGCCCTGCCAGCGGTTGGTGGTCAGTACGCGGCGAGCGTCGGCGGAGATCGGCCGAACCGGCACGCCGTTGGCATCTGCATATTTCCTGGCGAAATGCAGCGCCAGTTCGAGAATATCGGCGGGACGCTCGCGCAAGGGCGGGATCTTCAGGTTCACGACGTTGAGGCGGAACAGCAGATCTTCGCGGAAAGTGCCTTCGCGAACCGCATCGGCCAGGTTGCGGTTCGAGGTTGCGACGATGCGGATGTCGACCGGAACCGGACGGGTGCCTCCGACGCGGTCGATCACGCGTTCCTGGATCGCCCGCAACAATTTGGATTGCAGGCGGACATCCATCTCGGAGATTTCGTCGAGAAGGAGCGTGCCGCCGGTCGCCTCCTCGAATTTTCCGATGCGGCGTGCCACGGCGCCCGTGAACGCGCCTTTCTCATGGCCGAACAACTCGGATTCGAGCAGATGCTCGGGAATAGCCGCGCAATTGATGGAGATGAAGGGCTTCTTCGCGCGGTTGGAGCGGGTATGGACGTAGCGCGCCAGCACCTCCTTGCCGGTACCGGATTTGCCGGTGATCATCACGGAGGCATCGGAGGTGGCGATCTGCTGGGCAAGCTTGATCACCTTCGCCATGGCATCGTCGCGATAGACAAGATCGCGTGAATCGTTGGCGACGGCTGCCAGAACTGCGGCGATCAGCTCGGGTTCCGGCGGCAGGGGGATATATTCCTTGGCTCCGGCGTGAATCGCGGCTACCGCCGCGCGGGCATCGTTGGAAATGCCGCAGGCAACGATCGGCACGTGAATGTGCTCGGCTTCAAGCCGCATCACCAGATCGCGGATATCGAGGGCAACATCGACCAGCAGCAGGTCGGCGCCCTTGCCGCCGCGCAACACCCGCATTGCCTGCTCATGGTCTTCCGCATGGGTGACGGACGCGCCGTTGTCCATGGCGATCTTGGTGGCCGTCGTGAGCTGGCCCTTCAATGTGCCAACGATGAGAAGCCGCATGATAATCTCCTGTTCGTCCTTTCGCGCCCGTTATGCGCGTTTGCTTTGAAATAGCCTCAAGTGCGTTCCGACTTCACGATCTCCGTCATGGTCACGCCGAGCTTGTCTTCGACCAGGACAACTTCGCCGCGCGCCACCAGGCGGTTATTGACATAGATGTCGATCGCCTCGCCGACGCGGCGATCGAGTTCAAGCACCGTGCCGGGTCCAAGCTTCAAGAGCTCGCCGACATCCATCTTGGAACGGCCGAGCACGGCCGAAACCTGCACCGGTACATCGAACACAGCCTCGAGATCGGCTGCGATGCGGGCGGCGTTCTCGTCCTCGTTATAGGCGATGTCGTCGGCCACCTGCGTGTCGGCAGCGTTGAGATCGGGGAGCGGAACCTGTGCGTCGGTGTCACTCATGGTTCATTCCTCGTTGGTTCCTTTTTGGCCATTGGCTCACATCTGGTTGCGGGACGCGATGTAGCGCCCGACGAGTTCGCCAATCTTTGCTTCGATCGCGGCGCGCTCCAGCACCACGCCGCCGTCTGCCCATTCGAGCCTGCAATCGCCGGTCTCGATCTCGGGTTCGGCAAGAATCACAAGACGGCCGGCGAAGCCGCTTTGTTTCGCCAACCTGTCGATCCGTTCGTGCGCGGCCTCGTAGAGGGCGTCGTTGATCCGCACCACCAGGTGCGGCGTCGATACCAGTTGCGCGAAGCAATCGCTTACCAGTGCGGTGACTTCGCCCAGCGGCTCGCGAGCGATCAGCTCGCTGCATAATTTGCGCGCCACCGCCACCGCCACGTCGACGGCTTCGGTCTCCATCCGGGTTTCGACGCTGGTAAAGCGCGCCGCAATGCCCGTGACGGCAATCGCGATTTCCTCCAGCGCCAGCGCGGAGCGGCGATCGCTTTCGACCTTCGCCTCCCGGAGTGCTGCGTCGTAGCCGTCGCGGTAGGCGCGCGCTTCCGCCGCGGCCACCTTCTGGGCGACCTCCGAGGGCGTGGCCGCGCGCTCGCGAGTCCTGTCGGGTGCCGCGAAGTCGGTGTCGAACAGGAATTTTGCGGGTGCGGCCATCAGTACACCAGCTCGTCGTCGGCGCGGTTCTTGGTCAGGGTGATTTCTCCCTTGGCCGCGAGGTCCTTGGCGAGATTGACCAGCAGCGCCTGCGCCTCGTCGACGTCGCGCAACCGCACGGGTCCCATCGCCGCCATATCGTCGAGCAGCATCTTTCCGGCGCGAGAGGACATGTTGCCGAGGAAGAAGCCGCGGACATCCTCGTTGGCGCTTTTGAGCGCGATACCAAGCTTGTCCTTGTCGACGTTGCGCATCAGCGTTTGCGCGGAAGCCGAATCCAGCTTGACGAGATCGTCGAAGGTGAACATCAACGCCTTGATGCGTTCGGCCGATTTGCGATTTTCTTCTTCCAGCGAAGTGATGAAACGGGTTTCGGTCTGACGGTCGAAATTGTTGAAGATTTCGGCCATCACCTCGTGTGCGTCCCGCCGCCTCGTCTGCGAAAGATTCGACATGAATTCGACCCGCAGCGTCTGCTCGACGCGTTCGATGACTTCCTTCTGCACCGCCTCCATCTTCAGCATGCGGTTGACGACATCGAGCGCCATTTCCTCCGGCAGGATCGCGAGCACCCGCGCCGAATGCTCGGGCTTGAGCTTCGACAGCACCACGGCAATGGTCTGCGGGTATTCGTTCTTGAGATAGTTCGCCAGCACCTCTTCCTGGACGTTGGAGAGCTTTTCCCACATGTTGCGGCCGGCGGGCCCGCGTATTTCGTCCATGATGCCCGAGACACGTTCGGCAGGCAGGTATTGCTGCAGCAGCCGTTCGGTCGCGTCGAAATTGCCCATCAACGCGCCGGATGCCGACATCCGCGACACGAATTCCAGCAGCATGTCTTCCACGACCTCGGCCTCCACGGTGCCAAGCGTAGACATGTGAATCGACAACTCGCGTACCTCGTCGTCGTCGAGCAGCGACCAGACCTTGCCGCCGTATTGTTCGCCCAGCGCAAGCATCAGCATCGCCGCCCGCTTCGGGCCGCTGATCGGATCGGTTTGCTTCCGATTGCCCTGACGAGCTGCCAGCGACGAGATAACGCTGGTGATATCGTTGGCGTTTGTGGTCTGAGGCAAGGCCATGTCAAATCACGCGGCGGGTTCGGAGAGCCATTGGCGAACGATGGCGACGGTTTCGTTTGGATTTCGGTCGGCAAGTTCCCCGACACGATGGACGGATTGGGCATGGACCTGGCCCTGAACCTGGGCGACGTTGATCAATTGCGCGGTGTTGTTGACGCCGGGCACGAGGTTTGCGCCCGCGGCGCCGGCTTGCGGACTGGCGTCGGTCAGCGCCGGAACCGAATTCTCGTCTGCGGTGGAGGGGACCGGGTCGGCCGCGATAATGCGCTTGACCAGCGGTCGGATCACCATGAACAGTACGACGAGGCCAAGCAACATCATGACGCCAAGCTCGATGACGTACATCACGTCATCCTTGGTGAATTGCAGCACTCCGAGCAATCCCGCCGGCTCCTGGAGGGGCGCGACGGCCGGAGCTTCGGCGAACCGGAGGTTGACAACCTCCACCTGGTCGCCGCGCTTCTGATCGAAGCCGATCGCCGAGCGGACCAGCGCCGCGATGCGATCGAGCTGCTCCTTACTGCGGTCCTGATAGACCATCTCGCCTTTCTCGTTCTTGCTGTAGCTGCCGTCGACCAGCACGGCGACCGAGATGCGGTTGACCTTTCCAGCCTCGGTCACTTCGGTCTTGGTGGTGCGAGAGATTTCGTAGTTGTTGGTTTCTTCGGTTTTCTTGCTCTGGTCGCGCGCATTTTGCGCCGGGTTGTTCTGCTGGTTGCCTGGCAGTTCGTTGCCGACGGTGACCTGACCGTTGTTCTCGGCTGTGATGCTGGATTCTTCACGCGTCTGGCTGGAGCGCAGCACGCGGCCTTCGGGATCGAAGCGGTCGGAGGTCTGCGTGATCTTGTTGTAGTCGAAGTCGGCCGAAAGCTGGACGCGTGCCCGGCCGGCACCGACAACCGAGGAGACGATCGCCTCGATCTCGTTGCGCATCCGCTTCTCAAAGGAGGCGCGGCGTTCGTCGCCGACAGCGTTATCGGTCGCGCCGCTGGCGCCGTCGGCCAACAGTTGGCCGGCTTCGTCGATGATCGACACCCGCTGCGGCTTCAGTCCGTTGACGGCGGAAGCAACCAGATGGCGGATGGCCCTGATCTGCTGCGGTTCAAGTGCGCCGCGCACGCGCACGACGATCGAGGCTGACGGTTCCGGCGTCTCGCGCGCAAAAAGCGGCCGTTCCGGCAGCACCAGATGGACCCTTGCCGCCTGCACACGATCGATGGCGCGGATGGTGCGGGCAAGTTCGCCTTCGAGGGCGCGCAGGTGATTGATGTTCTGGACGAAGCTCGTGGTGCCAAGCGCATCGGATTTGTCGAAAATCTCATAGCCCACGCCGCCACCTTTGGGCAGGCCGCCTTCAGCAAGCTTCATCCGCAGCCGCGTGACCTTGTCCTTGGGCACCATGATGACTGCGCCGTCGTTGCGGATTTCGAACGGGATGGCCTGGCGTTCCAGGTCCTTGATGACGGCTGAGGAGTTTTCCAGGCTGAGATCTGTGAAGAGCGTAGTCATCTGCGGGGTGGTGACGCGCATGATGACGAACGCGAAGAAACCGATCAGTGCGGCTGTCACCGCAACCATCGCCATCAATCGCGAAGCACCCAAGCCCCTCAGAAAGCTTACCAGACCCTGCAAACCAACCGCCCCTCGGATTCGAAATCGAACCACTGGGCAATTATTGCCTATGGGATGGTTTCGATATGGTTAACGAAGGTTAAGCCGCGGGAGCAATGCTCAAGATGGAAAAAATCGGCTTCGCAGGGCAAAGCCGATTTTATTTGAATGCCGGTCGCTTCGCTCGAGCGTTACTGGCGATATTGCTGGATCCGTGTGGTGCGCAACCCGGCGAGACCGTGCTGGTCGATGGAAAATTGCCAGGAGAGGAATTCATCGACAGTGAGGGTGTAACGGCTGCAGGCTTCTTCCAGTGAGAGAAGGCCGCCGCGAACCGCAGCCACGACTTCGGCCTTGCGACGGATAACCCACCGCTTGGTGCCGGGCGCGGGCAGATCCGCGATCGTCAACGGACTACCGTCAGGCCCGATGACGTATTTTACCCTCGGGCGATGGGGCTCTGTCATGGCGTACTCACAAACTCGAAACCACTAAACTCATGACAGTAAGCTACGCCGCTCCACTTAAAATTTGCCTAAGCCCAAGAGCGCAATACGAATCTCCTTGAAAATGCCTCGATCTCGGCTCCCGGGAGCGGCCTTTTGGCGCCGGAAGAGCCGATTTTGGCAGCCCCGTGGCATTCGGGAGGCTGCAAATCAGTGATGGCAGACGAGTGCAGGATGTTAACTGTCAGTTCACGATGCTCTGAATCTGGTTGACGGTGAAGGTTTGCCCGCCGATCGACAACAGTGGCGGCGACTGCGTCAGATCGACCGAACTGACGACGCCTTCCACCTGGGTCTTGACCCCCACCGAGTTGCCGGCGGAGTCCGTGGCGGTGGCGGTCAGCTTGTAAGTGCCGTCAGGGAGCAGGGTGCCGTCATTGCCTCTGCCGTTCCAGTTGAACGGCTGGTTGTTTCCGGCGCTGGCGGGGAATTTGCCGGTAAAGACGGTCTGGCCCGTGCTGTTGGCGATCGAGATGTTGACGGTTGAGTTCGAGGCAATGTCGAGTTCCCACGTGGCCTGGCTGTTGGTCAGGCTTGCGGTATTGCCGTTGACCACCGCCGTCTTGCCGACGAAGCCAAGCGCCTGGCTCGCCTGGTTGGCCTGCTGCAGCGATACCAGCGTTGCCAGCGAATCGTTGGTGTTGAGCTGCTGCTGCACGCCGGCGAATTCGACCAGTTGCTGGGTGAACTGGTTTGTGTCGAGCGGACTGAGCGGATTCTGGTTCTGCAATTGTACGGTCAGGAGTTGCAGAAAGCTCTGAAAGTTGCCCGCAATCTGCGAGGATGCCAACGAGTTGGCGGCGTTGGCCGAAGAGCTCGATGAAGAAGTCGGTTGCGGTGTCGTTCCCGAAACGACCGGGCTCGACGTAGTCGGTGTCGCTGATGTCGTTGCCATATCCGTCTCCCTAGACCGTGATGTCCACGCCACTGCTCGATCCGAACGAGCGGCCGTAAGTTCGTCCCGCGACTGTCGCCGGCGTTGCGTCCTCTTCGCCGATCACCAGCCGCTGCGCATTCGTGCTGGAAGAATTGTTGCCGCCGTTCTGACTGGAAGAGGACTGGTCGCGCAGGCTGAATTGCAGCCCGCCGCTGCCGGTCTTCAGTCCTGCATCATCCAGTGCGCGCTGCAGTTGCGGCGCATCCTGGCGCAATAGCGACAATGTTTCCGGCTTCTCGACCGTCAGGTGCGATGTCACCTGGCCGTTGCGATCGACATCGATGCGGACATCGATGCGGCCAAGGTCGGCCGGGTCCAGTCTGATCTCGAAACGGCTCTTGCCGCCTTTCACCGAGGTGGCGATCTCGAGCGCCAAGCCGTTCAGGGGTACCGCACCATTCGTCGCTGTCGCCACGGTCAAGGCTCCAGGCGCCGTCGAAGATGTTGGAGAATTGAGCTGCGGGGCAAACGTGCCAACCGCCTGAGTTCCCGCATCGGGCGAATTGGCGGGCGCGTGTACGGCATTGGCGGCCGGCGAATGTTCACGGGCCGAAATTGCTTGCGCCGAAGGCGCGGCTGAATCGCCGTTTGAACCCTCGGCGGCCAGGCCGGCTGCCTCGGCCTTCACGGCCCCGTTGGTTGGTTGCAATGGTCCATTTTGCGCGGTGCCGGCTGCAGCATTGGTTGCGGAGGGATCGGTGGTACCTGACGTGGTCGTGGCGCCATCCGTTGCCCTGGTAGAAGTCGGTGGCGTGGGCTTCGCGGTGACAGGCGCCGCGGCGGCTACCGCGCTCGTAAGCGCGGCGGTGGCCACCGGCGGCGCATTGACTGGCGTCGTCTGCTGGTTGATCGATGTGCCGCTCGTCGCGGTTTGTGGCGCGGGAGAAGTGCCCTTCGTCGAGGTCGTTCCCGGACCTGCGGTCGGCTCGCTCTTGATCGGAGCCGTCGTTGCCACTTGTCCGCTGAGTGGTTGCGCGCTTGCAGCGATGGCCGCAGCCGCAATCGCCAGTGGCGCAGTGGAACCGCCGGAGGAGGGGGGAGTGGGCGGAACATTTGTGGGTTGGCTGGTAAGCTGAACCGCTACTGGAACCGGGATTGGCGTTGTCGCCGCAAGACCGGCCTGTTGAGCCAGGATCGTCGTATCCGCGCTTGAGGCATCTTCGCTGCTCTGCTTGTCGGATGACTTGTCGGATGACTTGGCGGTCCCGCTCTTGGGGGCGTCGGACGTTGTCGCGGCTGGTTGGGTGGCGCCGCTCGCCGGGCCGGAATTGGTATTGCCGCCGCCCCCGGCATTGGCCCCGGAGACCGGTGCGGCATTCGCATTATTGTTGGGATCATTGTTCTGCGGCTGATTGGCAGTGTCATACGCGTTTGTCGCCGCGTTGTTCGCAAGCGGCGCAGTTTCGTCGGCGCGACGCGGCGGCTGGGATGGCGCGGCGGCGGGGCCATTGGCCGCGTTCTCGTTAACCAGGGACCCGAACAGGTCGTTTGCCGGGGATTGATCGGTCCGCGTCGACCATTGCGGCGCAGCCTGGAAAGCTGCGTTCGCTGCGGCTTCTGGGGTAACGCTCAACAAGGGACGCCTCCGGCATTGAATTGCCCGCTTCGATCAGCAAGGACCGGGCCATCCGGAACCATAAAAAAATTGTTTATACTTCAATGCTTTACGATGATGCCGAGTCCGACTGGGCACGGCGATGAGGGCTTCCTTTTCTGCCCGGCGGCAAGAATTGCCGTCTGCAACGGTCCCAAAATGAGTGGTCGCGATTGCTTCGAGGAATTACGGCCTATATTAGAGAATGGCTTTTCCGCCCTTTAAGAAGGCGGACCAGCCGGTTTGGAAACGCTCCAAAACCTCGAATTGCAAGGTGACTAACTGGTTGCGAAGCGTGGGGTGGCGGCTCCGACCGCATCATCGATGATCGGTACCATGCTCAACAGTCTGGATCTCGAAGGCCGTCCGCAGGACACTCGCGTCGTCGTCGCCATGTCCGGCGGCGTCGATTCCTCGGTGACGGCCGCGCTGTTGAAGTCCGAAGGGTATGATGTCGTCGGCATTACGCTGCAGCTTTACGACCACGGCGCCGCCACTCATCGCAGGGGAGCCTGCTGTGCCGGACAGGATATCCACGACGCCCGCAATGTCGCCGAGCGGATCGGCATTCCGCATTACGTGCTGGATTACGAGAGCCGCTTCCGTGAATTGGTGATCGACAATTTCGCCGAGAGCTATGCCTCCGGTGAAACGCCGGTACCCTGCATCGAATGCAACCGCTCCATCAAGTTTCGCGATCTCCTGGCAACCGCGCGCGAGCTTGGTGCTCGCGCACTTGCCACCGGTCATTATGTCGCTTCGCGCCGTTTGGCCGACGGATCGCGCGCATTGATTTGCGCAGCCGACGCCGAGCGCGATCAGAGTTACTTTTTGTTCGCAACCACGCGCGAGCAACTCGATTACCTCCGCTTTCCCCTCGGCGACATGACAAAGCCGCAAGCGCGCGAACTGGCGCGGCGCTTCGGGCTTGAGGTCGCCGACAAGCAGGACAGCCAGGACATCTGTTTCGTGCCGACCGGCCGCTACACCGACGTGATCGGCCGGCTGCGGCCGAATGCGGTTCTGCCAGGCGATATCGTCGACCTCGGCGGCCGCATCATCGGCAGGCATGAGGGCATCGTTCACTTCACCGTCGGCCAGCGGCGGGGATTGGGAATCGCCTCGACCGCTCCGCTCTACGTTGTTCGGCTGGATGCGGCGAGCCGGCGCGTCGTGGTCGGCCCGCGAGAGGCCTTGCGCATGGATCGCATTGCGCTGCGCGACATCAACTGGATCGGCGACGGTCCATTCGATTCGGCCGTCGGCAACGGCCTTGAATTGCATGTGCGTGTACGTTCGACGCGCGCGCCGCAGCCGGCCTGGCTTCGCGCGGCCGAGGGCGGCGGCTATGAGATCGAACTCGTCGCAGGCGAGGAGGGCGTCTCCCCGGGGCAGGCCTGTGTGCTCTACGATGCGCCTTCGGGGCGGGCGCGCGTGCTCGGCGGGGGATTTATCCAGAGCGCGAGCGCAAGGTGCGTATCGGAGAAGGGTGTGGCGCGACAGGTAGCGCCGCCGCTCGTCGAAATGATGCGCGGGTAGGTTTCAGGGCGGGGCATGGCGACGGATATCGACCGCGAGGGGGTCGCAAAGGCTTATGGGCGCTGGGCGCCAATCTATGATCTGGTGTTCGGCAAGGTGTTCGATCACGGGCGCCAATCGACGATCGCGGAGGCGGACCGCATTGGCGGTCGGATTCTCGACGTAGGCGTCGGCACTGGTCTCTCGCTGTCCGATTATTCTCCGACGACGAGATTGTGCGGCGTCGATATCTCCGAACCGATGCTGCGCAAGGCACAGAGCCGCGTGCGGTCGCTGGGCCTGAGGAATGTCGAGACGCTTGCCGTCATGGACGCCAAAAACCTGGCGTTCGCGGATGCTTCTTTTGACGCGGTGGTGGCACAATATGTCATCACCGCGGTGCCCGATCCCGAAGCCACGCTGGACGATTTCATTCGCGTATTGAAGCCCGGCGGCGAACTCATCCTGGTCAATCACATCGGCGCCGAGAACGGTGCTCGCCGCGTCTTCGAATTGGCCTTCGCGCCACTGGCGCGCCGGCTCGGCTGGCGGCCTGAGTTCCCGTGGGCTCGGCTGGCGAACTGGGCCGCCAGCCACGGCCGCGTCAGTCTGGCCGAACGCCGGCCGATGCCGCCAATGGGACATTTTTCGCTGATCCGCTTTCGCAAGACCTGAAAACTGTGATCACGCGGGGCGGAACAACCTTCCGCAGCCGCGGTTTTCCCCGCATGACAAAACATGCGTTGCTTGTTTCCTGCCTGCTTGTGGCCTCCGCCGAGGCAGCAATGGCACAAGCCCCGCCCGCTGCGACAACCCCGCCGGCCGAAACGGCTCCGGCGGCAAGCGCCAATACCTGCGCTCCGACCAAACCGGTGCCGCTGCGTGGAACGATTGCTCCGGGGCCCACCACGACGGGCCAGGCCGGCGAAACGCTTGGCGACAAGCTTGCAAGGTCCGATGGCGTGTTGTGTCCCCCGGCCGGCGTCGATCCGGAAATCCGGGCACCCACGCCCGATGCAGGCAATACGCCGGTGATCCCGCCGCCCGGCAGCCCCGGCGGCAATCCCAATTTAAGGCCGAAATAACCGTGCAATCCAGCGAGTTGGCAGGGCAAGCGGGGTTTGCTTGACAGGGCCAAGAGCGGCTTCTTATATGCCGCGCGTTCGCGGGTGCCGCGTGCCTTTTTGGCCCGCATATGCAAACGCTGTGGCGGGGTAGCTCAGCTGGTTAGAGCACGGGAATCATAATCCTGGGGTCGGGGGTTCGAGTCCCTCCCCCGCTACCAGGCAAATCAATGGGTTAGGGCGATATCGTCTCGCCGAAAAAAATCCCGTACAACCGTCGAAACACCGTCAAGGCGACGTTTCCAGGGCGACGCGGGATTGAAAGGTTAAGCGTTAGTTTAAGATTTGACTGATACCGTGTGCGGGTCTGACCAATGATTAGGTCATTGTGCGAACAGTCGAAATAACCAACCCCACTGAAACCCGATGCTGTCGCGTCGCGCTTTACCGTGGAAGGCCAGCAGAGCTGAGTTTGAACGGTTCGAGAATTTTCGGCATTGTACTGTCCGTCCAGGAAGACCAATCCAGCAACCCGCCACGGTGGATTGTCAAAATCCTACCAAAGGGGGAAAAGCCTCTCGTTGGTTGGCGGTACAGTACACGTCCCTAGACCCCGACGTATGCTCGGTGGGCGATCGAAACGCGTTTGAGCGGGTGAAAGCGTCTTGAATCAATTGAGTACTAAGGCGTGCTTTACGTTATCGACCGACCAAGACTTGAATTTACCCAAAAAGCTTTGACCGAGGAGAATATCAGCGTTCGAAGAAGCTACGGTCGCGACTACATTTTGTATTGTCTTGCTGCCAACCTGCAGCGATCTAATACGAAACTGATGCGACGGTACCTTTGAACCATCGGCCAGCACGTACGTCTTCTGACCCAAGAAATCTTCCTCCGAAATTGTATTGGCGCGCATCAGCGTCAGAACAAGATCGGCGGGAACGCTCACGTCACTTGCGCCACTATCC
>CAVRMY010000005.1:0-130873 GCA_963721935.1 uncultured Alphaproteobacteria bacterium | reverse complement strand
CCCCAGCGGGGAGAGGTCGGCTGCGGAGCAGCCGGGTGAGGGGGCTTGCGGTTCAATCGAATCGGAGGTGGCTTTCGATCATTTCGAGGACGCCCTGGAGATTCTCGTACACATCGGTGTTGGAGACACGAACCACAAGAAAACCGCAGGCCTCAAGGGCGTCTGACCGTGCCTTGTCGTGCGCTACGGCTGCAGGCGCTGAATGCGTCACGCCGTCGACCTCGACTATGAGCTTTCCGTCGAGCGAGACGAAGTCAACGACATATCGGTCGATTGGGTGCTGGCGGCGAAATTTCCATCGTGCCAACCTGCGATTACGCAGTGCCTGCCATAGCTTCGATTCTGCATTTGTCTGTGAAGCACGAAGGGCGCGTGCTCTCGCCCTGAACCTGTCCATCCCCCTCACCCGGATCGCTGAAGCGATCCGACCTCTCCCCGCCGGGGAGAGGTATAGCACAGCATTTGCCGCACCATGAGTGCCCGCATCGACGCCCGTTTCACCGAGCTGAAAAAGCAGGGGCGCGCCGCCTTCATCACTTTCGTGATGGCCGGCGACCCCGATCCGATGACCTCGCTGGAGATCATCAAGGCGCTGCCGAAGGCGGGCAGCGACATCATCGAGATCGGCATGCCCTTCACCGATCCGATGGCCGATGGCCCGGCAATCCAGGCGGCGGGGCTGCGCGCGCTGAAGGCCGGCATGACCTTGAGGAAGACGTTGGCGATGGTGCGCGAGTTTCGCAGGGGTGACGGCACGACGCCGCTGGTGCTGATGGGTTACTACAATCCGATCTACATTTACGGCGTCGATGAATTCCTCGCCGATGCAAAGGCTGCGGGCGTTGACGGTCTGATCGTCGTCGATCTTCCGCCGGAGGAAGATTCGGAATTGTGCCTGCCGGCAATGCAGGCCGGGTTGAACTTCATCCGGCTGGCCACCCCGACGACCGACGACAAGCGTCTTCCCGCGGTACTCGCCAATACCTCAGGCTTTGTCTACTACGTCTCCATCACCGGCATTACCGGTAGCGCCGGCGCCGATTCGGCGGCGGTCGCGCAGGCCGTCGCCCGCATCAAGCGGCACACCAAACTGCCGGTCTGTGTCGGTTTCGGCATCCGCACGCCCGACGCCGCCAGAGCCATCGCCGGCAAGGCCGACGGCGCGGTAGTCGGTACGGCGCTCGTGGATGCCTTGCGCGCCAGCCTCGATGCGAACGGCAAGGCGACCGGCAAAACCGTCGATGCGGTGGCTGGGCTAGCGGCCGCGCTGGCGGAAGGCGTCCGCGGAGCCCGGCAGGCCGCGGAATAACCGGCAAAACGCTGCTTGCCGGGTCTCCTTCGGGGCGCCATATATCGAGCGGGTTCAGCGCGAATCGTGCCCGCGGGCAGTTCGGAGCGAAGAGATGAATTGGCTCACCAACGTCGTCCGGCCGAAGATACGAAATATTCTGCGCCGCGAGACACCGGAGAATCTCTGGATCAAGTGTCCGGATTCGGGGCAGCTCGTATTCTACAAGGACGTCGAGGCCAATCAATTCGTCATTCCCGGCTCGAACTACCACATGCGCATTGGCGCGGTGGCGCGCCTCAAATCGATCTTTGACAACGAGACCTGGTTCGACGTGGCGCTGCCGGAGGTGCCCGCCGATCCGTTAAGATTCCGCGACGAACGCAGATATGCGGATCGCGTCAAGGATGCGCGCGCAAGGACCGGGCTGAATGATGCGATCAAGATCGGCTATGGCAAGCTCGAGGGCGCGGCCGCGGTGATCGCCGTTCAGGATTTCGATTTCATGGGCGGCTCGCTCGGCATGGCAGCCGGCGAAGCCATCGTTCGCGGCTTCGAACTCGCGCTGGAAAAGAGAGCGCCCTTCATCGTCTTTGCGGCTTCAGGCGGCGCCCGCATGCAGGAAGGCATCCTGTCCTTGATGCAGATGCCGCGAACCACGGTCGCCGTGCAGATGCTGCGCGAGGCGAAGCTGCCCTATATCGTCGTGCTGACGAATCCGACGACCGGCGGTGTCACCGCTTCCTATGCGATGCTGGGTGACGTGCAGATCGCCGAACCCGGCGCACTGATCGGCTTTGCCGGCGCGCGTGTGATTGAACAGACCATTCGTGAAAAGCTGCCGGACGGGTTTCAACGCGCCGAGTATTTGAAAGATCACGGCATGGTGGACATGGTCGTGCACCGGCACGAGCTGCGCCCGACACTGGCACGGCTCTGCCGGCTCCTGACCAAATCGCCCGAGATCGAGCCGGCAAAGCCGGCGCCGCTGGCTGCAATCCCGGCTGCACTTGCATCAAGCGCAGCCATGGCGCCGGCAGCGCCCCAAGCGTGAACACGCCTGCGGCCACGCCTCAGCCGCTCGGCGAATTGATCGCGCGGCTATCCACCCTGCATCGGCAGTCGATTGATCTCGCTCTGGAGCGAATGCAGCGGCTGCTGCAGCGTCTCGATCATCCCGAGCGGAAGCTGCCGCCGGTGATTCACATCGCCGGCACCAACGGTAAAGGCTCCACGGCCGCCTTTCTGCGCGCCATACTGGAAGCCGCAGGCTTGCGTGTTCACGTCTTTACCTCGCCTTATCTGGTGAGGATCAACGAATGCTATCGGATCGGTCGCTCGGGCGGCGGAACCCTGGCTGACGACGACGAATTGCGGGATGCCTTCGAGCGCTGCGAGCGTGTCAATGCCGGAGAGCCGATCACACTGTTCGAAATCGAGAGCGCCGTCGCGTTCGATTTGTTTGCGCGGCATCCTGCCGATGTCGTGCTGCTGGAGGTCGGTCTTGGCGGCCGGCTGGACGCCACCAACGTGATCGAAGTGCCCTCGGCAAGCGTGATTTCGCCGATCAGCATGGATCACACCGACCTTCTCGGGGACTCGCTTGAAATAATCGCCGGCGAAAAAGCCGGCATCATCAAGCGCGGCGCGCCGGTGATTTGCGCCGAGCAGGCCGACGAGGTCGGCGCGGTGATCGAGCAGGCAGCCAGGCGGATGCGCGCTCCTCTCTACAGGGCCGGACAGGAATGGCACGTCAATATCGAGCGTGGGCGCCTGGTCTATCAGGATGATCGCGGGCTGATGGATTTGGCAGCGCCGAGGCTGTTCGGCCGTCATCAATTCGACAACGCCGGACTTGCCATCGCCACCTTGCGCTCGCTCGACGCATTCAGGGTCGAGCCAACCGCATTCGAGGCCGGCATCGTGAATGCGGAGTGGCCGGCGCGGATGCAGCGCCTGTCGTCGGGCCCGCTGGTCGATCGGGGGCCTCAGGGCTGCGAAATCTGGCTTGATGGCGGTCACAATGCAGAAGGTGGACGCGTCGCGGCGGCAGCAATGGGCGATCTCGAGGAGCGGGTGTCGCGTCCGCTCGTGGTCATTGTCGGCATGATGGCGAACAAGGATGCGCCTGCGTTTCTCGCCAATTTCGCCGGTCTCACCCGCCACATTATCGCGGTGAAAATTCCCGATCGTGACAATGCCATGGCGCCGGAGAGGCTGGCGGATGCTGCACGCGCGCTCGGCATGCGCGTCGAAAGCTCCACAAGCGTCGACGCGGCGCTTCGCTCGCTCGCGCGGCTTGCCTACGAAGTGCCGCCGCGGATCCTGATCACAGGCTCGCTATATCTCGCGGGTCACGTGCTGGCGGTGAACGGCACAAGACCGGGATAGCGCCGGAGCATCTTGGATAAAAAGGAACGGCCGGCTTTCGCCGGCCGGTTGAAAATTCTTTGCGGCAGGCGATCACACCGCAGCCGTGATCCACTGCTGCAGCTTCGCCTTCGGTGCGGCACCGACCTGGCGAGAGGCCATCTCGCCACCTTTGAAGATCATCAGCGTCGGGATCGACATCACGCCATATTTGGACGCCGTCTTCGGACTTTCGTCCACGTTGAGCTTCACGATCTTGACCTTGTCGCCCATTGCGCCGGCGATTTCGTCGAGCGCCGGTGCGATCATGCGGCATGGGCCGCACCATTCGGCCCAGAAGTCGACCACGACAGGGCCTTGCGCTTTAAGCACTTCGCTTTCGAAATTGGCGTCAGAAACCTTGCCAACGGCCATTGGAGATACCTCGTTCAATTCAGGAAAGTGACGGCGGGAATCGCCGCCTCGATGATGCAAACAAACCTATGAATGCGCCGTTGCCGGGTCAAGCGTGGACCTCCTGCCGACCAGGGATGCCAGTGCGGCGTCCAGCGCGGGAGCAGAAATCTCCATCAGTTCAGGGGTTTCGGTCCAAAGTAATGCTGTACGAACGGGCTTTTGGGGATAAAGCTTCGCCAGCACCGCGCGGTAGAGGGCAAGCTGACGGATGTAGGTCGCTGGCGCCTCGCCCGCTGTGGCCGGCGGAGCCTGATTGGTCTTGAAATCCACGATCAGAATTTCGTGAGGGGTTACCAGCAGGCGGTCGATTTGCCCGGAAACCAGCACAGGCGGCAAATCGTCCCGCTCCAGGCGGCCGACGATTGCGACCTCCGCGAGGCTGCCTGCGGCGAACACCGGTGAAAAACGCGCATCCCCGATCAGGTCCAGCACGCGCGTTGCAAGCGCATCGCGCTCGCTATGGCTCCAATCGGGGACATTGCGGGCGAGGTAGCCCAGCGCGGCGTCCCGGCGGCGCTCGCCTGGGACCTCGGGCAGGGATTGCAGCAACCGGTGTACCACCGTGCCGCGGCGCAAGGCGAGGCCGCGCAGGGGGACGGATTCGTCGCTGCGAAACCGGTGGCCGCTATCTTGTCCGGGGTCGGAGGGGCGCATGAAGCCATCAGCCCATGCCTCCGGTGATGCCGCCTTGCGAAGCCATGCCGGCAGCTCGATTCGCGCATCCACGTTTGCCGCGGCAACGCCCGGAGCGGGCGCGACATCCTCGGCCAGCGAGTAGCGCTTCACCAGGCTGCCGTCTGAAGCCTTGAATGTCTGTAGATGCAGGGTGGAATTTTCCAGCCCCTTGCCGATCAGATCATACCAGCAGAATTTGCGCAGCGAATTCATGTTGCCGGGCATGCATCCGCCGACAATGAGGCGATCGGCCGCGCGCGTCATCGCCACGTAAAGCAGGCGACGGTATTCATCTTCGGTATCGCGAAGCATCGCCGCGCGAGCATCGGCTACGGGAGGTGGATCGTCGGCCTTTTTGCCGGCCCAGACAACGATGCCGGGCAAATCAGGCGCCGCCTTATCCGGCGGAAAATGAATGAGCCGCAGCCGTTGCGTGTCGGTCGGCGACGACGCGGTATCCGCCAGAAACACCACCGGCGCCTCCAGTCCCTTGGCGCCGTGCACGGTCATCACACGCACCTCGTCACGCGAAATTTCCATGTCGCGTTTGACCTCGAGGTCTGCGGTGCGCAGCCATGCCATGAAGCCCTGTAGCGAGGCCGGCGCCTTCCGCTCATAGCCGAGCGCAAGTTCAAGGAATTCATCGAGCGCATCGTTGGCTTCGGGGCCGAGCCGCCGCAGGATACGCTTCCTGCCGCCGTCGCCGCCAAGCAGCCACGCATAGAAGGCAAATGGCGTCCCATTCATGGCGCGGCTTGCACACGCCTCCAGGCGCTCCTGAGCCATCCTGAATTTTTCCTCGCTCGCGGCGTGCCGGCGCAATGCTTCGTGCAGCGAGCCGCGGCGCTGCCACGCCAGCTTGAACAAATCGTCATCGTCGAGGCCGAATAGCGGGCTCTTCAATGCCACCGCGAGGGCCAGGTCATCCTCGGGCAACAAAAGCGCGTCGGCGAGATTCATCAGGTCGATGACCGCGATGTGTTCGGTCAATTTCAGCCGGTCGGCGCCTGCGACCGGAATGTTGGCGTGCTTGAGCGCCTGTATGATGGCATCGAAGGCGTTGCCGCGCCTTCGCACCAGCACGAGCATGTCGCCATAGCGAAGCGGCCGGCGATCGCCGGCCCTGCCGGTCGTGACACAGCTTTCGACCAGCGATTTGATTTCGGCCTGGATGCGTTTGGCGAGCCTGACCTCGGGAGAGGTCACGGAAACCGCGTCGAACGGGGCCCGCCAACCCTCGATGTCCTGCTTGTCGTCGGGCTTCTGCAATTCCCAGAGTTCGATCAGGCCGGGGTTCGCATCGGCCAGCGCGTGATGCAGCGGATAAGTCGTTTCGGCGTGGATGCTGCGATAGATTTCCTGATCCCGGAACACGTAGTCGACCGATTGCAGGATCGCCGCTCCGGAACGGAACGAATAGGTGAAGTTGACCGGATCGAATTTCAGCCCGGCGTCCGTGAATTTCTTGCGCAGCTCTCCGCGGCGGCTGTCGAATTCTCGTGGCGCCGCGCCCTGGAACGAAAAGATCGATTGCTTCTCGTCGCCGACCGCGAAGATCGTGCGGACGACGCCGTCGCGGGCGCCTTCGCCGGCGGTGAATTCGGAAATGATGTGAGCGATGATCTCCCACTGCCGCGGGCTGGTGTCTTGCGCCTCATCGATCAACACGTGGTCGACGCCGCGGTCGAGCTTGTAGTGCACCCAGCCCGAGGAGACCCGACCCAGCATCGCAAGTGTCTTGTCGATCAGATCGTCGTAGTCGAGCAGCCCCCGCTCGCGCTTCTCGCGCCGGTAGTGGGCCGCTGCCGCGGTTGCAATGTGGAAGAGAGCGAACGTCCGGTCACGTATCGTCAGCGCCCGGCGCCG
This sequence comes from uncultured Alphaproteobacteria bacterium, assembly GCA_963721935.1. Taxonomy (GTDB): domain Bacteria; phylum Pseudomonadota; class Alphaproteobacteria; order Rhizobiales; family Xanthobacteraceae; genus Bradyrhizobium. Next base: position 124,218 of record CAVRMY010000005.1, on the reverse strand, counting down.
CTCGATCAGCGGGCCAAGACGCAAGGCCTCCTGTTCGAACAGGTGCGCGACGGCCGGATTTCTGTTGGCAAAGTTATTTGTCAGAACGCTCGCACGCGGTGTGCGGTCGGTATCGGTCAGGAAAACACCGAGATAGTTGTCTACCTGCTCAATACCGGCAAGCGTCGATGCGCTGCGCAATCGGTCCGCCTGTTTTCGATCGGTGATGTTGCCGCTATCGAGGACAAGGGCGATCTCCTCCCACCGCCGTCGCGGGACATAGGGCCCATCGACAATCTTGCGCTCGATATCCTCGATGCTATCGGAGGGGGCTACGCCAAGCGCCCTGCACAATTGCATCATCGCGATTTCCGCGCTGCCGGCGGCATCGGTCCACGCCGCGAAGTGATCGTTGCTGAGACACGCCTCACGCACGACCTCCTTGAAGGTGACATCGGCGGCGCTGGCCATCGCGATATTCAACGCCTTTCCGGTTACGCTTTCGACGTCGCGGGAGGCATCGAGCAATACGCTCAGATTTGCGCGCTCCATCATCTCGTTGCGGTCGCGCTCGTCGAGCACGGCAAAGCGGGCCGGGACATTGGCTTCGAACGGAAATTGCTGCAGCAAGCGAGTGCACAGCGCGTGGATGGTCTGGACCTTCAGTCCGCCGGGGGTCTCCAGCGCGCAGGCGAACAGCTTGCGGGCTGCGGTTCGAAGCTCTGGGGAGGGATGGGCGATACCGGTCTCGATGATCGCCTCGTCGAGCGCGGCATCATCAAGGGTGACCCAATGGCCGAGGGTGGAAAATACCCGCTCGGCCATATTGGCGGCCGCCGCCTTGGTGAAGGTGACGCAGAGAATTTTTTCCGGCAGCACGCCTTCGAGCAGCAGCCGTATCACCCGTTGCACCAATACATGCGTTTTGCCCGAACCGGCATTGGCCGCAACAAACGCCGAAGATCCGGGGTCGGAGGCGCGCGTCTGCGTGGAACGCACGGCGTCCGGTATCCGGCGCGACTGCCTCACCATTCCTCGATCCCCAGGCCGCCCGCCGCCGACCACTCCTTGATACGGGCGAGATCGTCGTATTGGCCATAACGGTTTGCCCACATCGACAGATTGAGCGAGATGTAGGGCTCGCTTTCGTCGTCGAATTTCCGGATCAACGCCTCCAGTTGCGCGCGCGCGTAATCGGCCGCCTCGTCGGGCGACTGCGCCTCGTCGCCCTGCTTGATCTTCAGCTCCAGCGGCTGTTCCTTGCCCGGCGGATTGTTGCCGGAAAGCCGTACATAGGTGAGCTCGCTGACCGAACCTGCTGCGGCGATGCCGGCAAATCCGCCTCCCCGCAGGATTGCAGCCTCCAAGGTGAGCTGCGGCGACAACCCCATCCTCACCTGCTTGCCGGTCGGCGGCTGGCCGGTCTTGTAGTCGAGTATCGCGAAGGTGCCGTCGCGACGCCGTTCGATGCGGTCAGCGCGTGCCGACAAAACGAAAGTGCGCTCATCGTCGATCGAAATCGGCATTTCGCCCCTGATCTCGGCCACGATCGCGGCAACATGGTCGCGCCGCGCGATTTCCCAGTCGGAGAACCACTTTGCGATCCGCAGAAAGCGCGGCCACCACAGCGCCCGTGCCTCGGGGCGTTGCATCAGGGGCGCGAAATATTTCTGGCCGATGCCGCGCAGGACGCCGGCCGGATCGCGGGGAAGCGATGTGGCGAAGGTCTGCGTGAATTCGCCGATTGTCTCGTGGATCGCCGAACCGCGGTCGGCGGCGGACAGCGGCATGTCGACGGGATCGAGCGGGGCAAGCCGCAGGATGTGCTTGGCGTAGATGGTATAGGGATCGCGCAGCCAGTCTTCGATTTCGGTCACCGACAGTTTCAACGGCCGGACGGCGCGCGGTGGCCTTGGTGCGGGCTGCGCCACGGGCACGACCTTTTCCGGAGCATCAAGCTGATTGGCGAAACGAACGTATCTTTGCCCCGCCGACTTCGCAGCGCTCCAGCGCGCTTCGCCGGCGACAGCTTCCAGCCGGTGCAGGAAACGCGAAGCTACCGCCGGCGCCCCGCCGACCTTGGCGGCATGACTGAGAACCACCTCGTCCGCACCGAGCAACTGGGCGAAGTCGTGCGCCGACAGGCCGATACGGCGCTCCGGCAAATCGAGCCCGAGCTCGTGCCGCATGGGCCGGCTCAGCCATGGATCGATCCGCGGCGCGGGCGGCCAGACACCCTCGACCAACCCGCCGATGATGACCCGGTCGGACTGCGTCAGTCGTGCCTCCAGCGGGCCGTAAATCTTGAGCTGGACGTTGGCGCCTTCGGCCCGTCGCACCATGCGGTCGGCAAAGGCGGTCTGGAAAACTTCCGGATAGTCCGAAAGCTGCACCATCAGGCCGCTTTGCGATCCACCCAGAAGTTCATCGAATGCGTTTGCGAGCGCCGAGCCCTGCGCCCCGTCGAAGACGATCGCAACGCCATCCGCGTCGCGCGACAGTTCGATCAGAACGTTGCGATGGGAGAGAGCCAGTTCGACGAAATCGAGTGGCTTTGCGGGATTGAGCCTTTCGAGCGGCGCGAGCGCGTTTCGCAAGCGGGCGATCAGCCGGCATGCATCGTCCAGTTCGGCATCGCTCAGCCGGGTTCGCGGCTCGGCGCGGTGCAGCGAGGATATCTCTCCGGCGCGCAGATTTTCAAGTTCAACGCGAAAGCGCGCAAGGTCTTGCTCAAGTCCGCCAGTCCCACCCCGCGGCCGCGTGCCGCGCAACAGCGCCAGTTCAAGCACCTCGGCGGCCTTCCTGAAGTTACCGTGTGCGGCGCCGAGCCGGCACAACGGATGCTTCAATACGGCCAGCAGCGTCGGCGGCTCGAGTTCTCTTGCAGCGGCTTCGGCCACCAGTCGCGCGAAGATTCCGGGCGCCGTGTCCATCAGGGCGTCGCCGCCGGAATCGTCGAAGGCGAGGTTCCAACGGGCAAGGGCCGCGGCCACGCGCCGAGCAAGCCCGCGATCAGGCGTCACCAGGGCTGCCGATTTTTCGAGGTGACGCGCCTCGCGCATCGCAACCGCGATCGCCAGCGCTTCCGTCTCGGGATTGTCCGCCTCGATCAGCGCGAGATCAGTCATGCCGAGCGCAATCTTCCCGGCGACGACGGGCTCGGCCAGCCGCCGCTGCCAGCGCTCGGTCGCGCCGGCAGGCCGCATCGCTTCGGAAAGGAGAACGTCGCGCCCGCGGGGTGAAGGCTTTGCCAGGGATTCGACATCGCCGCGCTTGATTGCGAACCGTTGCAGCAGCGCGTGCATCGCATATTGCGGATGATTCGACGAAGGAGGCGTCGTGAACCTGCCCCGCGCGTCGCGGATGCCGCCAATGATCTGCCAGGCGTCGTCGTCCAGATCGGTATCCAGTCCCGGCAGGACCACCGCACCTTGCGGAAGGGACGCGATCACATGCAGAAACTTCGCGGTCGCCGGCATCGATCCGGTCGAACCTGCGGCGATCACCGGGCCTGCGTGGTGCGCGGCCAGGCGTTTCCCTTCCGCCTCGATCAGGAGATCGCGTCGCGCTGCCGGCTCGATTCGCCCCATCTCGCGCAGGTGGGCAGGCCACGCCTGCCGGGCGATCTGGAGGAATTCGAGTGAATATTGCCAGTATCTGTCGAGCTGGTCGGGCACCAGGCCGTCAAGCGCGTCCCATCCAACGCCCCGCGTGACCATGTCATCCATCAGCCGCGCGAGATCACCGGCCAAGGCAAGCGTCGATGCCGGACCACCGACGACGAGCGGCGCCGACACCGGGCTCTTCGCCCATATTGTCACCAGCCTCGCCAGTGTGAGCCTGCGCTCCAGTTCGCCGAGTTTTGGCGGAATGTCGAGCGAGGCCGATCCGCCCCAGGATTCCTGCTCCTCCGCGAAGGCGAGTTCGTCTTCGTCTATGTCGCCCAACGCGACAATGCGTGGCAGCAGCACCGCATGGGTCTTCAGTTCATCGAGAAAAATCTCGCGAACCAGCCGTCCGGCGCGGCGGGTCGGAAGGTACAGCGTCGCCTGCGCCAGCCGCTCCGGATTGGAACGAGCCTCGAAGCCATCGACCAGCCTGCCGTCGACCAGCGCGGCAATGACGGTACGCAAGAACGGCACTGACGCCGGAACGCTGAAGACGCGCATGGGTTCCCTGATTCGGTCCTGGGGCTCGGGCGCATCATGGCATGGCTGGCGACGTTGAGCAGCCTGGTCTTCGCCCGTCGGCCGACAATAGCGCGAAAATCAGGCCACGCTTTCGAGAAAGGCATCTTCGGCCGCAGCGACCGCATCGGGTGTTCCGACATGCATCCACATGCCGTCCAGCCGCAGGCCGAACAGTCGTTCCTGCTCGTTGGCGGCGTCGAACATTTTCGTCAGCGAGAACTCTCCGGACGGAGCGTTGGCGAACACCGACGGCGACAGAATCGCGGCACCCGCATAGACAAACGGAACGACCTGATGCTCCTTCCGCTTTCGCAGCGCGCCGTCCGGCAGCATGGCATAATCGCCATTTCCATTATAACCGATGCTGCTTGCCGTCGGCGCCATCAGCAGCAGGATATCCATGCGTGCGGGATCGAAGGTTTCGGCAAGCCTCACGAGGTTCGACCGTACCCCGTCGATCCATAGTGTGTCGGCATTGACAAGGAAGAATGGCATGCCTCCCAGCAAGGGCAGTGCCTTGACGATACCACCGCCCGTGCCGAGCACCTGGTTGCGTTCGTCGGAGATGATCACGCGCGGTTTCGTGCGGCCTGCAACATGAGCGATGATCTGGTCGGGCAGATAATGGACATTGACGACGGCCTCGGTCACGCCGGCATCGCCGAGCTTGTTCAGCACATGATCGAGCAGCGGCCGGCCGGCCACCTGCACCAGCGGCTTTGGCAAGCGATCCGTCAGCGGCCGCATGCGAAGGCCGAGACCGGCGGCAAGAACCATGGCTTTGGCTGGTTTGACTGGCATTCCGGAAATATTTCGAACCCTTGTTCCCGACCTGACTGACCGGTTGCGATGGAGCACCGGCGCTAATGATCAAAGTACCGCGAACCATAGCACGGCGATTCCGGCGGCGCAGTAACGGCGATCGGATAGTCGCCGGACATGACGACGGTGCGACGGCCGCCAAGCTGCTGGCTCAGGCGTCGGCCGCCGCGCGCCGCGCCAGCTTCTTCTTCTTGTCGCCGGTCTTGAGGAAGTTGACCCCGATCTGGTCGCCATTGACCCAGGCCAGCTCGCAACGGCGATAGGCAAGGCCGGTCGATGACAGCAGCAGGAAAAACTCCTTCAGATGCAACCCCTCGACCGAGCCTTCGATGGTGAGTTTGGCGCCGGTTTCCGAGATATCTTCCATGATGCACTCGCGCCGCCACGTGCCGTCGATCCCCATCATCTGCGCGGCGAACCCGCGCTCGAATGTGACGCGCTCTCCTTTGCGCCGTTCTGCCACCATGGTCTCGCTCCGCCCTCAAGCAGCTACCCTGCGCTTGCCGAGGCAGGGGTGCTCCGCAGGCTAAACGGAAGCTGGCTAACAACAGGTAAATCAGCCAACCGGCGGCGGTACGTTTGCGTAATACCAGTCCCGAACGCTTGCGAGCATCGGGTGCGCCAGCGAGCGGGTCAGATAGGTCCAGATCCGCGGCTGGTGACGCAGATATTGCGGCTTGCCGTCGCGCCGGTTGAGCCGTGCAAAGGTGCCGAGCAGCCGTGTATTGCGTTGCGACGACATGATCGCGTAGGTCTCGGCAAAGCCTGCGGAATCGAACATTTGGTCGGATCCCTGCCTTGCCTTGATGTAGCGCATCAAGAGCGTCAGTTCGAGGTGCTCCGGCACATCGATCCGGGCATCCTGCAACAGCGAAACGAGATCGTAGGCCGGAGGGCCGAGGACGGCGTCCTGAAAATCAATCAGGCCGACCCGGGAAATTTCCGACCGTTCGTCGAGCCAGATCAGGTTCGGGGAGTGAAAATCCCGCAGTACCCAGGTTCTCGCCCCGGCGGTGGCCTCGGCAAGCAGGTTGCGCCACAGCGTCATGAACTCGACACACAGGTCCCCGGAAGGTACGGCGGCGCGATCCGGCAGATACCATTCGAGCATCAATCCGATTTCAACCAGCATTGCGTCGATGTCGAAGGTCGGGATCGCGTAAGCGAGCTGCGGCGCCAGCGGCAGCACGTCCGGCAATGTATAGCCGTGCAAGGCCGCCAACATGTCGACCGCGGTCTCATAACGTTGCGCAATCGGCTGCGGCGGATCGCCCTCGATGAGTGCCTCGCTGCCGAAATCCTCGGTGATCAGGAATCCCTTGTCGAGATCGGCCTGATAGATCGCGGGCGCAGAGAAGCCGCGCTCGCGCAGGCCGTTGGCGATGGCGACGAACGGCTTGACGTCTTCCGCCAGATGCACCGCTGCGCTGTAGGACTTGCCGTCATAGATCGCCGGGCCGTCGGGCCTGCGCGGCGAATTCATCAGGATGACGGCGCCGTCTTCCCCGATAAGCCGGGCATAGGATCGCGTCGACGCATCGCCGGCCATGCGGTGCCGCTTGGCCTCGATGAGGCCGGCTCCGGCGAGAAACTGCCTGAGCGACTCAAGCCTCCCGACTTGCGCGGCGGCCCTCCCGTGACCCGTGATTTCAGCGGCACGGGCCGTCGGACCCAGCGCCGGGCGGTGGCTCAGCGCGATGTCGATGCGGTCCGGCGGCAGCGCCTCGGAAGCACGCTCCGGCCATTCGATCAGGGCCACCACACCTTCCGGCAACGGCGAAAGGCCGATCTCTTCCAGCTCGTGAGCCTGGTTGATTTGGTAGAGATCCGCATGAACGAGCGGGAACGCCGGCAGATCGTAACTTTGCGCAAGCGTGAATGTCGGGCTTGGAACCTCGATCGAATCGTCGCCGGCGAGGTAGCGGATCAGCGCGCGTGCGGCGGCCGTCTTGCCGGCGCCGAGGTCGCCTGAAAGGGTGATGAGGTCGCCCGCGCCGATCAGCAAAGCGAGGTCGGCCATCAGATTTTCGGTTGCGGTCTCGTTTGCAAGCGCAACCGAGAATGTCGCGACGCCCGTCATTCGGCGGCGTTACGATGCGCCGCCTGATCGACTGGAAAGTCGCAGGTAACGGTCGTTCCCTGGCCTACGATCGAATCGACACGCACCCTGCCTCCATGCAGCTCAACGAACGACTTCACCAGCGGCAATCCCAGTCCGGCGCCGCGATGGCGCGATCCGTTGGAATGACTCTCGAACCAGTCGAACACCTTGTCCTTGACGTTGGTCGGAATGCCGGGACCGCGATCGGTCACCGCAAACACCACATTGTGGTCGGTGCGCCTGGCGCTCAGCGTAATCGTGGAATCCGGGGGCGAAAATCCCACGGCATTCGCCAGCAGATTATACAGTACCTGTACTACGCGGCCGCCGTCGGCGACAAAGGAGCCGATATTAGGACCAATGTCGATTCTCAGTTCGATACGGTCGCGGGCCAACCGGTCCTGGACCCCCTCTACGGCATTGTCGATCGTCTTGCGAATATCGACCGCGCCGAGTTCGAGGGTCATCGCGCCGGCATCGATGCTGGCGAGATCGAGGATATTGTTGATGAGGGCAAAAAGGGAGTTGGTCGAGGTCGTGATGTAATTGAGATACTCGGCCTGTTTGGGCACCAGCGGACCCGTGGACGGATCGTTCAGGAGATGCGCAAAGCCGATGATGGTGGTCAGCGGGGAGCGCAATTCATAGGAGACGTGGTGGACAAAATCGACCTTCATCTGGTCGGCCGTCTCCAGCGCCTCGTTGCGTTCGCGCAGCGCACGCTCGACATTTTCGGTGTCGGTGATGTCCTGGAACGTAAGCATGGTTGCGCCGTCAGGCAGCGGCATGGTCATGCAATCCAGCACGCTGCCGTCCTTGCGTTCCAGTTTCAGCGGCACCTCGACCCGGTTCTCGATTCGCGTGATCGCTTCGCGGATTGTGCGCCAGGTCGCGGCCTCGTCGAACAGCGGCTTGCACCAGCTCTCCACGGTTTCAATGTGCGGCTGCTCGCGCAGCGCCTCCGCCGAGAGCTTCCACATTCTGGCGAACGCCGGGTTGAACAATTGCGCCCGGCCATTGCTGCCGAAAACGGCAACTGCTTCCGCAAGATTGTCGAGCGTCTCCCGCTGGACCCGGATCAGGCCGTCAAAGCGGCGCGCCAGGTCGAGACTTTCGGTGACGTCATCGAACAGATAGGTGACGCCGCCTTCCGGATTGGGCGTGGTGACGACGCTCAGCGCGCGGCCATCCGGCAGGTACCAGGTGTCCTTTGCCGGTTCGACGGCACGGTAGGCCTCGTGCAGCTTTGCCTTCCAGGCACGAAAATCCGGTTGCTCGGGAAGCTTGCGCGCTGCGCGGAGGCGGTCGAGCACGCTTGAATCGCCGGGATTGCTGTCGAGAAAGGCGCAGTCGAGATCCCATAGGCGGCGGTAGGAATCGTTGTAGAAGGCAAGTCGCCGCTGGCCATCGAATACGGCAACGCCCGACGACAATTGGTCGAGCGTGCGGCGGTGGGCTTCGGCCATCCGTACCAGTGCGGCGCTGAGCGCCGCGGCTTCGGAGGCGTCGATTGCCATGCCGACGCTGCCGGCGCCGACACTGAGCGCATGCACGTCGTAGAAGCGACGCTCCCCACCGATAACGATCGGCAGCCGTGCGGTGAAAGCCGCCTTCTCGCGCAGCCCGCGCTCCATCTCGGCGCGGTCGCCGGTGTCGAGCAGTTCCAGCTTGCGGTCGATTGCATCGCGCACGCTGGCCGCCTCAGTGGCACGCGCATAGGCACCATTGGCGTAAAGAAGGCTGCCGCCGGCCTGCCTGGTCCATATCGGCCAGGGCGCTGCCGCGGCGAAACCGCGCAGCATCTCGGTTTCTTCGAGCAGCGCCTTGTGCCGCAGGTTGGTCTCGGCCAGTTCCCTGCGCACGCCGGAAAGTTCGCGTATCCGGACAATGGCCTGGCCGCCAACGGCGCGGCCCATGGCCTCGACGGCGTGCCCATTCGCGGTGGTCAGGTTGAGCAGGAAACCCTCGCCGGTTTCGCGCAGGGCGTCGACCGCGTGATCGATCTGAAGTGCCGGTTCCGGCGCCAGCCACGTCCCGAAGGCCAGAATGCGCTGCGGCGAATCCTGCAACGTCAACAGCGAGACATCGCCACTGATTTGCGGACGATTTTCACCGGCGGCCCAGGCGATCAGAATCTGGGGTTCGGCAAATAGCAGCGCGCGGAAGCGGTCGGCCTGGCTCTGCAGGCTGCGAATTTCGGCCCGCAGCTTCGCCTCGCTGCTCGCCGCGCGCAGTCGGTTGCGCATCAGCAGGATTGCCGAGACGACCGAAAATCCCAAGAGCGACAGTGCGGTGGTAAGCGCTGCGATCTCCTGGTGATTCATATCGATGAATCCAGTGATGGTATCCAGCAGAGGCAGGTCGCCGGCATGGGCCGGCGGGATGATCGAAATCAGCGCAGCGCTTGCGAGGGAAGCGAAAGTGCCAAGGCTTTTCAGGCTGTTGCGCGCCAGTGATGTGCACGACAGCAGGGTTCGACGCATCGCCGCGACCACGCCCGACATGGTTTGCCCCAAACCGCACGACTTTACGCCCAGCGATCCCCCGCCGTGCGCGAATCGAGAGACAATATCCTCAACAGGAGACGGGGGGTAAGAGTCCAGATCGTGAACGCGAATCGCGGCCCAGAAATATGGGGATTAAAATCGCCCCTCGGGCAACTTTTGGGAAGACGCGCTCGTTGGCCTTCTCGGTTCTGACTGAATCGGAATCGAGGCCCTGGATCATGATGCTTTACGCGTACCGCCAGAAATTCGCTCGAAAACGCGACCCATTCAGCGGCCGGTTGAACCGAATCCGCCGCCGCCGCGATCGGTTGAGGAAAGAAAAGCCGTCGGAAGCAGTTCCGCGCGGGCGACGGATGCGATCACCATCTGCGCGATCCGCTCACCACGCCGCACCGGAAACGGCGTATCGCCATGATTGATGAGGAGCACGCAGATTTCGCCGCGATAATCCGCATCCACCGTGCCCGGCGCGTTCAAAACGGTAACGCCATGCCTTGCCGCAAGCCCCGAGCGCGGACGAACCTGGGCCTCAAAGCCCGGCGGCAGTGCGATCGTGAGAGCCGTTGGAATGAGCGCATATTTTCCCGGCGCCAACACCACGGGTGCGTCTTCAGGAACCGCAGCGACCAGGTCGAGGCCCGCGGCCAGCGCGCTCTGATAGGATGGCAAGCCAAGGCCCTCGCCGTGAGGCAGTTGCCGGACGTTGATTTTGATGCTGGCCGTCAAGATCGGTTCCCCGCTTTGATCGCGTCGGCTATTCGCGCCACCAGGGCGCTGGCGACTTGCTCCTTGGTCATGACCGGCCAGGATTCGAGCTTGATCTCGCCGCCGTCGCCTTTGTCCCGCGTCAGCAGATGAACGGTGTTGCGGTCGCCGCCCATCACGCCCGTGGCCGGGGAGACATCATTGGCGACGATCCAGTCGCAGCCCTTGCGCGCGAGCTTTGCCTTGGCGTTGTCGATCAGATGCTCGGTTTCGGCAGCAAAGCCGATCACGAGCGCCGGCCGCTTGTCTCCGAGTTTGGAGATTGTCGCCAGGATATCGGGATTTTCCACGAGTTGCAGCGGCGGCATGCCGGCGGATGTCTTCTTCAATTTCTGCCGACCTTCACTGGCAACGCGCCAGTCGGCGACGGCAGCGGCGAAGATCGCAATATCCACCGGCAGGGCAGCTTCCACCTCGCGCAGCATGTCGCGCGCCGACTCGACGTGGGTAATCCTCACGCCGGGTGGTTCATTCAGATCAACCGGGCCCGAGATCAAGGTGACCTCCGCACCGGCGGCCTGCGCGGCCACCGCGATCGCATAACCCTGTTTGCCCGAGGAACGGTTGGCGATGTAGCGCACGGGGTCGATCGGCTCATGGGTCGGCCCCGCGGTGATCAGGATCTGCCGGCCGGCCAGCGGCCGTGATTGCGGTGGGCGCAGCAAGCGCTCGGCGGCATCGGCTATTTCCGCAGGTTCTGCCATCCGGCCAATTCCGGCCTCGCCGGCCTCCGCCATTTCGCCTGCATTCGGTCCGATCATGGCAAACCCGTCGCGCTCCAGCGCTGCGACATTGCGCCTTGTCGCGGCGTTGTTCCACATCATCGGATTCATGGCCGGCGCCAGCAGGATCGGCCGGTTGGACGCAAGCAGAACGGCGGTGGCAAGATCGTCGGCAGCACCATGCGCCATCTTGGCCATTAGATCGGCGGTCGCGGGCGCCACCACGATCAGGTCGCAGTCGCGCGCCAGGCGGATATGGCCGGCATCGAATTCACTCTCGGGATCGAACAGGTCGGTATAACAGCGCTCGCCCGATAGGGCGCTTGCGGATAATGCCGTAACGAAATGCTGTGCGGCCCTGGTCAGCACGCAGCGGACGTAAATGCGCCGCTCCTTGAGGCGGCGTATCAGATCGAGTGCCTTGTACCCCGCGATGCCGCCGCCGATGATCAGGGTGACGCGCGGGAGGCCTGCCACGGCGTGTGACGTGGCACGGGATGGTGAGTGTGCGCTTGCGAGAGCCGGTTCCAGGGGTGCAGCGGAGGCGCTGGAGGGGCCATTCTGCGATGCTTCGCGCAGGATGACCCGTACCTCGTCCTCGACCGAGCGGCCGTTGCGCGCGGCGCGCATCCGCAGCGCGTCGCGGACCGCATCGTCGAGCTTTCTGATGGTCAGGCTGGCCATGGCCGCGCTCGGTCTCTGAGAGATTGATAGCAATGCTATCAATTATATGATTGCAATGCAATCACAATTGACGGATTGCAAACAGAATTCCGATGAAAGTCAGCGCAATGATCCAGAGCGCCAGCGCCCGCCATCGGCTCTTGCGCCCTTCGGTCCGGCCCATCGCCGCGATCGTCTCCGGCGAGAGCGTCAGGCCCTCGAGCGTCATCGTTTCAAGTTGCTCCAGGACGTTCGCGGCTCGCGTTGCGATGGCGGGCAGACTGGCAACCACGCGGCCGAGCTCTCCTGCACCCAGCATCGCTCCCTGGATGCGTCCCACGGGCCCAAGATTGCGCTCGATCCATTCGCGGACCACGGGATCGGCGACCTTCCAGATATCGAGCTTGGGGTCGAAGCCGCGGGCAACGCCTTCGACCACCACCATGGTCTTTTGCAGAAGAATCAATTCGGGTCGGGTGCGCATGTCGAACAGGCCGGTGACCTCCAACAACAGGGTCAACAGCTTCGCCATCGAGATTTCTTCGGCGGTACGGTTGTGGATCGGCTCGCCGATGGCACGGATGGCTTGCGCGAAATTCTCCACCGAGTGATGTGCGGGGACATAGCCGGCCTCGAAATGAACTTCGGCGACGCGCCGGTAGTCGCGGGTAATGAAGCCAAGAAGAATCTCGGCCAGGAATCGCCGCTCCTTCGGTCCCAACCGGCCCATGATGCCGAAATCGACCGCGACGAGCCGACCGGCATCGTCGAGGAACAGATTTCCCGGGTGCATGTCGGCATGGAAGAAGCCGTCACGCAAGGCGTGCCGCAGGAAGCTCTGGATAACCTTGCGCCCGAGGTCCGGCAGATCGACTTGCGCTCGCTCCAGGCCGGCGTGGTCGGAAAGCGCAATGCCGTCGACCCATTCCATGGTCAGCACATTGTGCGTGGTGCGGTCCCAATCGACCGCCGGCACGCGAAAGTCAGGATCGTCGCGGATATTCTCCGCCATTTCCGACAAGGCGGCTGCTTCCAGCCGCAAATCCATCTCCATCGCGACCGAGCGCGACATGGTGTTGATGACCTCGACCAGCCGCAGTCGCCTCGCCTCGGCGGAGTAGATTTCGGCCTGCCGCGCGACAAAGAAAAAATCAGACAAATCGCGCCGGAACCGCGTCGCCACGTTGGGACGCAGCACCTTCACCGCGACGGGCGTGCGGATGCCGTTCCGCTCGACCTCGCCGCGATGCACCTGCGCAATCGAAGCCGCGGCGACCGCAGGACCCAGGCTTGCAAACGCCTGCGGAACGGGCTTGTCCAGCGAAATGGCGATGGCGGCTTCGGCCTCGCTCTGCGAAAAAGGCGGCAAGCGGTCTTGCAGGCTCTCCAGGTCGCGCGCCACCACGACACCGACCACGTCAGGCCGGGTGGCCAGGAATTGTCCGAGCTTGAGATAGGCAGGGCCGAGCCGCGTCAGCGCTCGCGACAGCCGCGGGCCGGATTTGGCGCCGGGGCGTTCGATGATCCGCGCCAGCCGCAACGCCAATTGTCCCGGCGGCGGCACCAGCGACGGATCGACCACCCCGAACACGCCCTCGCGCGCGAACACAAACGCGGCGCGGGCAACCCGCGTGATGTGGGTCAGTGCGGAAATCACAAACGCCAGCCCGAGTGCAGTGCCACGATACGACCGGAGAAACTTTGCCAGCTTGCTCGGGAAAAGCCGGCCGCGCCGATCATATCGGCAAAGGCGGCGGGCCTTGGGAACTTCCGGATCGATTCCACCAGGTATCGGTAGGACTCGGCATCGCCGGTCACTGCGCGGCCGAGCGGGGGAATCACATTGAACGAAAACAGGTCGTAGATGCGATCGAGTCCGGGGACGTCGACGGTGGAGAATTCAAGGCACAGAAACCGGCCGCCGGGCCGCAACACGCGATAGGCTTCGTGCAACGCCAGATCGATGCGCGGCACATTGCGGATGCCAAACGCGATGGTGTAGGCATCGAAAGTTTTGTCGGCGAAGGCAAGCTGTTCGGCATTGCCCTCGACAAACGAAATCCGCTCGTCAAGATGCTGCCTGATCGCGCGGTCACGACCGACCGCGAGCATGTCGGAATTGATGTCGCACACTGTTGCCTTGAAACCCGAGCCGGCCGCGCTGGCGGCGCGGAAGGCGATGTCCCCGGTCCCGCCGGCGACATCGAGCAGCGCGAACGGGGTATCGCCGCGCGGCGGATTGAGCGCGTTGATCATCAGCTCCTTCCAGAGACGATGCAGACCGGCCGACATCAAATCGTTCATCAGGTCGTAGCGCTGCGCCACGCTGTGAAACACGTCGTTAACCAACGTCTGCTTGTCGTTCAGGGGAACGGCCCTGAAGCCAAAATGCGTGGTTTCGTCCGGTTGGTTCATCAACTCATCTCCGTCGCCGGACCATAGCGCGGCCGCCGCAATGGCGCTATCACGTCAGTCCGTCAGCGCGCAATCCGGCAAAGTGTAAGCGGTTTGGCGAGAAGATTGTGCGCAAAATTCAATAATTGGAGCGCGATCGGACGCAAAACTGCATACACTTTTGCTGATCGCGCTCCCTGGTGAATGCTCATGCCCGAATTGCCCGAAGTCGAGACCGTCCGCCGCGGCCTGCAGCCAGCCATGGAGGGTGCGAAAATCGTGAAAGCCGAAGCCCGCCGCAAGGACCTGCGGTTTCCGTTCCAAAAGGATTTTGTCGGGCGGCTCGAAGGCCAGACCGTGACCGGTCTCGGCCGCCGCGCCAAATATCTGATGGCTGATCTTTCCTCCGGCGACGTGCTGCTGATGCATCTGGGCATGTCCGGGTCGTTCCGCGTCCTCAAGCAGGGAAACGAGAAGGTGCCCGGCACGTTTCATCATCCGAAAGGTGATGATCGCGCCCATGACCACGTGGTGTTTCACATGTCATCGGGAGCGGCGATCGTCTTCAACGATCCGCGACGGTTCGGCTACATGAAGGTCATCGCCCGCAATGCCCTCGAGCAGGAGCCGCTGCTGCGGGGGCTCGGCCCCGAACCGCTCGGCAATGAGTTCGATGCAAAGATGCTGGCGCGGTCGTGCCACAACAAGAAAACCAGCCTGAAGGCTGCACTGCTTGACCAGCGGGTGGTCGCGGGGCTTGGCAACATCTATGCCTGCGAGGCGCTGTTTCGCGCGCACCTGTCGCCGCGAAGGTTGGCCGCGACACTTGCCACGAAAAGCGGTGATCCGACCGATCACGCCCGGCGCCTGGTTGATGCCATCCACGCGGTGCTCAATCAGGCCATCAGGGCCGGTGGCTCCTCGCTTCGGGATCACCGCCAGACCTCGGGCGAACTCGGCTACTTCCAGCACTCGTTTCAGGTCTACGATCGCGAAGGCGAAAAATGCCAGACCAGCGGCTGCGGGGGTATCGTCCGACGCTTTAACCAGAACGGCCGCTCGACCTTCTGGTGCCCGAAATGCCAGAAGTGATGCCTGTCCTGCTGCTCAAATCGATGACGTGCAGCAAAATCGTCTGCCTCGTTGATCCCTGCAGCCGGGATTTTCCGGCTGGCGGCTTGCGCCGTCCGGCGTGGTTTTGGCGTTTGCCTGCTTCTGAAATTGGCTGATTGGCCTTAAAGAAGGCGGTCGCGGCTCGCGAAACTCGACGTTGCGGTCAACGTCGATCTGATGACAATTTTCGATCCATTGACGCGGGCTCATTCAAGCCCATCTGCCTGTTCGGCCACAACGGCCTGACGGTTCGGCAGACACGGCCAGCAAGAGGACATATTCGCAAAATGCTGAGTTCCGATGAACTCGAACGTTACGCCCGTCATATCGTCCTGCGCGAGGTCGGCGGGCCGGGCCAGGCCGCATTGCAGGAGGCCTCCGTGCTGGTGATCGGCGCGGGCGGTCTCGGTGCTCCGGCGCTGATGTATCTTGCTGCCGCGGGTGTCGGCACGCTCGGCGTGGTAGATGACGACGTTGTTTCGCTATCCAATCTGCAGCGCCAGATCATTCACGAAACACCCGATATCGGGAAACGGAAGGTCGACAGCGCGGCGGAGCGCATTGCCGGCCTCAACCCTCATGTCAGGTTTGCCGCGCATGCGACGCGGATCAAGGCCAGCAACGCGATCGAACTGATTGGCGGCTACGATCTGGTGCTGGACGGATCGGATAATTTCGAAACCCGTTACCTGGTTTCGGATGCCTGCTTTCTTGCGGCAAAGCCGCTGATCACGGCGGCGCTGGGCACGTTCGACGGCTCGCTGACCACGATACGGGCGCACGAGAAGAATGCCGGGGGCGAGTTCAACCCGACCTACCGTTGCCTGTTTCCCGAGCGGCCGCCGCCGGGTACGGTGCCGACTTGCGCCGAAGCAGGCGTGATGGGCGCGCTGGCTGGCGTGCTGGGGTCGATGATGGCGCTGGAGGCAATCCGCGAAATCGTCGGTTTCGGGGAGGGCCTGGTCGGGCGGCTCTTGATGATCGATGCGCGGGCGATGCGATTCGAGACGCTGCGTTACCAGCGCGATCCTCTAAACCCGCTCAACGGCGATGCGCTCGTCATCACCGATCTCAGCGGACACCGATGAAGAAAAGGCGCATCTACAGCATGCTCGGCAGCACGCGGTCCGGCGGCTTGTGATTGTCGAGGAAGGTGCGGATGTTGATGATCACCTTCTCGCCCATCTCGACCCGGCCCTCGATGGTGGCCGAGCCCATATGCGGCAGCAGCGTTACCTTGCCGGCCCTTGCCAAGCGAACCAGTTTCGGACTGACCGCGGGCTCATGTTCGTACACATCGAGGCCGGCGCCGGCGATCTCGCCGGTTTCAATCAGCTTGGTCAGCGTCTCCTCGTCGATCACCTCGCCGCGCGCGGTGTTGACGATATAGGCGTCCTTGCGGATCAGCTTCAGCCGCCGCGCCGACAACAAGTGGAACGTCGCAGGCGTATGCGGACAGTTCACCGAGATGATGTCCATCCGCGCCAGCATCTGGTCGAGGCTTTCCCAATAGGTAGCGCCGAGCTCTTCCGCAATGCGCGGCGCGACCGGACGGCGATTGTGATAGTGGATCTGCAGCCCGAAAGCGTGCGCCCTTCGAGCGACCGCCTGACCGATCCGGCCCATGCCGATGATCCCAAGCCGCTTTCCTCCCATGCGGTGACCGAGCATCCATGTCGGCGACCAGCCCGCCCAGTTCTTGCCCTCGGTGAAGATCGAAGCCCCCTCGATCAATCGGCGCGGCACCGCAAGAATCAGCGCCATGGTCATGTCGGCGGTGTCTTCGGTCAGAACCTTCGGCGTGTTGGTCACGGTGATGCCGCGCGCGTGTGCCGCCACGACATCGATGTTGTCGACGCCGTTGCCGAAATTGGCAATCAGCCTCACCTTGCAGTCGGGTTGCTTGAGCAGGTCTTCGGTGATTTCATCGGTGACGGTCGGGACCAGGATATCGGCGGTGCGCACAGCATCCGCGATCTGCTCCTGCGTCATCGGCGTATCGTCGAGATTGAGCCGTGCGTCGAACAGCTCGCGCATGCGGGTCTCGATCGAGTCCGGCAGCTTGCGCGTGACGACAACAAGAGGCCTTTTCTTAACGGACATGTCCTGCTCTCATAAGGCTAGCGGTTCAATTCCAACATTCGCACCCCGTCTCGGCAGGCACTTCTACGAGTGTTGGAATCGCAGGACCACTGGCAAATACAAGCTTCCAACGGAGGTTCGGAATTGACATTCGTTCTTCGAGCTCGTGGTCAGTCCGCAAGCGAATGTCAAATCCACTCCACTGGTCGTTCAGACCTCATTAACCCGGGTGTTCGACACTGCCGCTGCCGCGTGGTCCGGGCCTCTTAGGTAGGTTTTCCCGATGTCTCCGCCAGCTTGCTGCGGGCGACTTTTCGGGCTCTTCCTGGCATCTTGGCCTTCCGTTCTCTCTAGCAGAAGGCCGGGCCAAGACAAGAACCCAAGGGGAACCTGGATTCGCAAACCGAGGGCCATCGGGTGCGGCGCAGGGGTTTGGCGCGGTGTTTGCGGATGTTCGGTTCGAGGAAATCGTACCGATTATCCCGGCAGGAGACGAGTAAATGAGGTTGGGGCGTTCTTGTTGCGCGGTAGCAATCGCGGGTTGCCTGGCCGGTGCGTCGGCCATCACGGCGACAGCTTCGGCGAAGGACGCAAGTACCACCACCAGCGGTCTGCCCTTGCCACGCTATGTCAGCCTCAAATCCGACCATGTCAACGTCCGCGCCGGCCCGACCAAGGACAACGATGTCGCCTGGGTATACACCCGTTCAGGCTTGCCGGTTGAAATCACCGCCGAGTTCGAGAACTGGCGCCGGGTTCGCGATTCCGAGGGTGCGGAAGGCTGGGTGTATCACTCGTTGCTGTCGGGCCGCCGGACGGCCGTGATCACCATGAAGAGCAAGGACGATCTCGCCGCGCTCTACGAGCGCGCGGATCCGGCTAGCGCCGTCACGGCTCGTCTGCAGGCCGGCGTCGTTGCCCAGGTCAGGCATTGCGGCTCAAACTGGTGCCATGTGATTGGGAACGGCTTCGACGGCTGGATCGAGCAGCAGCGCCTGTGGGGCGTCTATGCCGACGAGAAGGTGGACTGACGCATTTTTTCCATTGTCGGGCCCGACAAGGCTCGACCCGGCAATCCATTTATCGAAAGATATCCTTGAGGATCGATGGATAGGCGCGTCAAGCTCGCGTATGACGAGCTATGGCTCAACGCTTCTTGCGCAAGCGTACGACCATGTCGACCCGGGCGATCTCATAGCCTTCGGGTACCTCGGGCATCTTCTGCAGCACCAGGTGCGGATCTGGAATGTCGACCAGCTCGTGGTTGTTCTCGAGGTAGAAATGATGATGCGCCGAGACGTTGGTATCGAAATAGGTCTTGGTGCCGTCGACGCTGACCTGACGCAACAGACCTGCGTCCGTGAGCTGGTTGAGCGTGTTGTAGACGGTTGCAAGCGACACCGGGACTTTCGCCAGAGTCGCTTCTTCATAGAGCATTTCTGCGGTCAAATGCCGCGCGCCCTTGCCAAACAGCAGCCAGCCCAGCGCCATGCGCTGACGGGTCGGGCGCAGCCCTGCCGCCTGTAACATTTCGTTGACGTTGTGCCACGGGCAGCCGGTCAACGCCGGTTGGCGCCCAGCATGATGGGGTTCTGAACCGGTAATTTCTCCGCTCAAAACTGAACCCTCGTCGGTCACTTCCACTTTGGACACTGGAACTCGCCAGATCATTAACACAGCGATATATAGAAGGAATTTCCTCAGATGCAAGTTTTTCGCAACTGGAATGGGCCCAAGGTAAGCAGAACTGCAATCGGTAAAGAGCGGCTATTTGCCTCCGCTACGGGTATTTGCCAGCTGCAACGCCTGTGATAGAGAGCCCGCGGACTTGGCCCGACGGGAGTTTTGCAAGAGCGGGCGCCGGAAAGCCACAGGAGGTCTTGAGCTGTGGCGTCATCGCCAATCAGCAACCATCGGCGCCTTTCGCGCAAAACGGGTCCATTTTGCTTGAAAACACTTTATCGGGATTTTGACAGAGGCTGGCAACATGCTGGATCGGCGCGGTGGTTATGAATACGAGGATTTGCTGGCATGCGCCCGCGGCGAGATGTTCGGCCCGGGCAACGCGCAACTGCCGCTGCCTCCCATGCTGATGTTCGACCGCATCAGCGATATCAGCGAAACCGGCGGGGAGTATGGCAAGGGACTGGTCAGGGCCGAACTCGATGTCAAGCCTGACCTGTGGTTCTTCGGCTGCCATTTCAAGAATGATCCGGTGATGCCCGGCTGTCTCGGCCTGGACGCGATGTGGCAGATGGTAGGCTTCTTCCTGGGTTGGACTGGCGGTCAAGGCCGTGGCCGGGCGCTGGGGCTTGGCGAGCTGAAGCTGGCCGGGCAGGTGCTGCCGAACGTCCGCAAGGTTGTTTACAACGTCGACATCAAACGCGTGATGCGCATGAAGCTCTGGTTGGGCATTGCTGATGGCTGGCTTTCCATGGATGAGGAGATTATCTATCGCGCCAAGGACCTGAAGGTCGGCCTGTTCAAGCAGGAGACGCCTTTGCAGCCGGGAACATGAGATACCTGCTGCCGCCGGCGAGGCGGTTTCGGATTGACCACGGGCATCGCAGAACAAGTTAACGACAGGGTGAGGCGGACATGAGGCGGGTTGTCGTCACGGGGATGGGCATTGTCTCGTCCATTGGTAACAACACCCAGGAAGTTCTTTCGAGCCTCCACGAGGCGAAATCCGGAATCACTCGCGCGGACAAATATGCCGAACTCGGTTTTCGTTCCCAGGTGCAGGGCGCGCCAGCCCTCGATCCGGCCGGTGTCATAGACCGGCGTGCGATGCGCTTTCTCGGTGAGGGCGCAGCCTGGAACCATATCGCGATGGAGCAGGCGATCCAGAACTCCGGCCTCGAACCGGCCGAAGTTTCCAACGTTCGAACCGGCATCATCATGGGCTCCGGCGGTCCCTCGGCGCGGACCATAGTCGAAGCCGCCGATATCACCCGCGCCAAGGGACCCAAACGCGTCGGCCCGTTCGCGGTGCCCAAGGCGATGTCTTCCACGGCATCCGCGACCCTTGCCACCTGGTTCAAGATCAAGGGCGTGAATTATTCGATCTCTTCCGCCTGCGCGACCTC
The DNA here is from genome assembly GCA_963721935.1 of uncultured Alphaproteobacteria bacterium. Classification (GTDB taxonomy): domain Bacteria; phylum Pseudomonadota; class Alphaproteobacteria; order Rhizobiales; family Xanthobacteraceae; genus Bradyrhizobium. Next base: position 103,791 of record CAVRMY010000005.1, on the reverse strand, counting down.
GAACCACTGCATCGGCAACGCTTACGAGACCATCCAGATCGGCAAGCAGGACGTAATTTTCGCCGGCGGGTGCGAGGAACTCGACTGGACCCTGTCGGTCCTGTTCGACGCAATGGGTGCGATGTCGTCGAAATACAACGACACGCCTGCGACCGCTTCCCGGCCTTACGATGTCAGCCGCGACGGCTTTGTCATTGCCGGCGGCGCGGGGGTGGTGGTGCTGGAAGAACTTGAGCATGCCAAGGCCCGCGGCGCGCGCATCTATGCCGAGGTCGTCGGTTACGGCGCAACTTCCGACGGCTACGACATGGTCGCGCCTTCAGGCGAAGGTGCCGAGCGCTGCATGCGGATGGCACTTTCGACCGTCAACACCAAGGTCGACTACATCAACCCCCATGCCACATCGACGCCGGCGGGCGATCCGCCGGAAATCGAGGCGATTCGCAGGGTGTTCGGAACCGGCGACAAATGTCCGCCGATTTCTGCGACCAAGGCCCTGACCGGTCACTCGCTCGGGGCTACCGGCGTTCAGGAGGCAATCTATTCGCTGCTGATGATGAACAATGGCTTCATCTGCGAAAGCGCCAATATCAGGGAACTCGATCCCGTTTTCGCCGACATGCCGATCGTGCGCAAGCGCATCGACAACGCCAAGATCGGAACCGTGCTTTCGAATTCTTTCGGCTTCGGCGGCACCAATGCCACGCTGGTGTTCAAACGGATCGACGTTTAAAATACCGTATTGGTCGTGCCCCGCAAAAAGCCGGGCATCCAGTACGCCTCGGCTTTCCAATCGAATTCGGCAATGCCTCTGGAATACTGGATCACCCGCTTTCGCGGGTGATGACGTCATGATGCAGGGAGGCTCCGGGGCATGCAGGACCTGATGAAAGGCAAGCGCGGTTTGATCATGGGCATCGCCAATGATCATTCGATCGCCTGGGGAATTGCCAGGACGCTGGCGGGCCATGGCGCCGAGCTCGCATTCACCTATCAGGGCGATGCGCTCGGCAAGCGCGTCATGCCGCTCGCCGAATCGCTTGGCGTCGATCTGGTGCTGCCCTGCGACGTTGAAAATTCCGCGAGCATCGATTCGGTGTTTGACGCACTGCGCGCGAAATGGGGACGGCTTGATTTTCTGGTTCATGCCATTGCCTTCTCCGACAAGAACGAGCTGAAAGGTCGTTACGCCGACACCACGCGCGAAAACTTTTCGCGCACCATGCTCATCTCGTGTTTTTCATTCACCGAGCTTGCCAGGCGCGCAGCCGAACTGATGCCGGAAAGCGGCGGCGCAATGATCACGCTGACGTTCGGTGGCTCGACGCGGGTAATGCCGAATTACAACGTGATGGGCGTCGCCAAGGCGGCGCTCGAGGCTTCGGTGCGATACCTCGCAGCCGATTTCGGCCCGCGCGGGATTCGCGTGAACGCCATTTCCGCAGGGCCTGTGCGAACGCTTGCCGGTTCGGGTATCGGCGACGCTCGCGCGATGTTCGCCTTCCAGCAGAGGCACTCGCCGCTTGGCCGCGGCGTGACGCTGGATGAGCTTGGCGGGTCCGCGCTGTATCTGTTGTCGGACCTGTCGGGAGGCGTCACCGGCGAGACGCATTTCGTCGATTCCGGCTATAACGTCATTTCGATGCCACGGCCGGAAAATCTGAAGGAAGCCGACTAAACCATGGCGTTTTCGCGAAGTGGATACCGGTTCGCGTGAAGAAAACGCGTCAAAACAAAAGATCAGAGCCTCGGTTCTGATTCAATCAGAACCGAAAAGGCTCTATCCGGCGGCAAGCGCACTTGCGCGCTGGAATGCCGGCCGCGCGGCGCAGGCATCGATATAGCGGTCGAATGAAGGGCGCGCGGGCACCATCTTGAACAGCCGGACCGCGAAATTCAGTCCCGATCCGATCACGATATCGGCGGCCGAAAAGCTTTCGCCGAGAATCCACGGTCCCTTCGCAAGCGCGACATCCAGCACGTCGAATACCCGTTGTGCATCGCCCCAGCCGGCCGCGACCGGGTTCATTTCGACCTTGGTTGCGACCTGCACCATCGCGGGCTCAATGCAGCCGGGTCCGAAGAACAGCCAGTAGAGATATTTGGCGCGCAAGGGATCGCCCGGCGGCGGCGCGAGCTTCGCTTCCGGATGGCGTTCGGCGACGTAGGCGCAGATGGCGGCCGCCTCCGCCAGTGTTGCCTCGCCGTCCTGCAGCGCGGGCACCTTGCCCATCGGGTTGATGGCGAGATATTCCGGCCTCTTCTGCGCGCCCCTGGAGATGTCAACCAGCACGCGCTCGTAGGCCTGGCCGGTCTCTTCCATGAGCCAAAGCGCGGAAAACGACCGCGTTCGTGGCGACCAATAGAGTTTCATCATTCAGTCGCTTCCTTTCCTCGCCGGCAATATTCATCACAAAACCGGCCATGCGTTGTCCCACAGGACCAAAGCGGGAGCGGAAGTGAACTTCCGCCGTTGGCACAACTCGACCTGACCTCATCAATGTCTAGCATGTTGACGACCGCCTATCGAGGCGCGCCAAAACAAAAGGGCGGCCAAAAGAACCGCCCTTCGTGACCTTGCGATGCCTGTAGCCTACTCGCCGGCGGCTTCGCGCGGCACGGCTTCGGTCTTCGGCTTGGCCTCGAGGTCCTCACCGGTGACCTGGTCGACTGCCTTCATCGACAAACGCGTCTTGCCGCGGTCGTCGAAACCAAGCAGCTTGACCTTGACCTTGTCGCCTTCCTTGACGACATCGGAGGTCTTCTGCACGCGGTTGGCCGCGAGCTGGCTGATATGGACCAGGCCGTCCTTGGCACCGAAGAAGTTCACGAAAGCGCCGAACTCCATCACCTTCACCACGGTGCCTTCGTAGATCTGACCCACTTCCGGGTCGGAAGCGATCGATTTGATCCACTTGATGGCGGCCTTGATGGATTCGCCGTCGCTCGAGGCAACCTTGACGGTGCCGTCATCCTCGATGTTGACCTTGGCGCCGGTCTTCTCGACGATCTCGCGAATAACCTTGCCGCCGGTGCCGATCACTTCGCGAATCTTGTCGGTAGCGATCTTGAAGGTTTCGATGCGCGGCGCGTATTCGCCGAGTTCGGCGCGCGCGGCGGTCAGGGCCTTCGCCATTTCGCCCAGGATGTGGATGCGGCCTTCCTTGGCCTGACCCAGCGCCACCCTCATGATCTCCTCGGTAATGCCGGCGATCTTGATGTCCATCTGTAGCGAAGTGATGCCGTGGTCGGTGCCGGCTACCTTGAAGTCCATGTCGCCGAGATGATCCTCGTCGCCGAGAATGTCCGACAGCACCGCGTAGCGCGGGCCTTCCAGGATGAGGCCCATGGCGATGCCCGCGGTTGGCCGCTTCAAGGGAACGCCGGCGTCCATCAGCGCGAGCGAGGAGCCGCACACGGTTGCCATCGACGATGATCCATTCGACTCGGTGATCTCCGAAACCACCCGCACGGTGTAGGGGAATTCGTGGTGCGGCGGCAGAACGGGGCGGATCGCGCGCCAGGCGAGCTTGCCGTGCCCGATCTCACGTCGCTTGGTACCGCCGAGGCGGCCGGTTTCACCGACCGAGAAGGGCGGGAAATTGTAGTGCAGCAGGAACGTCTCCTTGTAGGTTCCCGACAGCGCGTCGATGTACTGTTCGTCCTCGCCGGTGCCGAGCGTGGTTACCACCAGCGCCTGAGTCTCGCCGCGGGTGAACAGCGCCGAGCCGTGGGCGCGGGGCAACACGCCGACCTCGGCGATGATGTTGCGGACCGTCCTGACATCACGACCGTCGATTCGTCGCCCCGTATCGAGGATGTTCCAGCGAACGATCTTTGCTTCCAGCTCCTTGAACACGGCGGCAACGCGAAGCTTGTCGTGTTTCGGCTCCTGTCCTTCAGGGAAATAGTGTGCCATCACCTTTTCCTTGGCGGTGGCAACGGCCGTGTACCGCTCCTGTTTGACGGGAATGGCGTAGGCCGCACGCAGGTCGGTTTCGATCAGCGCCAGCATTTCCTTCTCGAGCGCGCTCTCGTCGAGGATCCGGACGTCGCGTGGCTCCTTTGCAGCCTTCTCGGCAAGTTCGATGATCGCGTTGATGACGGGCTGGAAATGCCGATGTCCGAACATCACCGCACCGAGCATGATGTCTTCGTTGAGTTCCTTGGCTTCCGACTCCACCATCAGCACGGCGTCGGCAGTGCCGGCAACGACGAGGTCGAGCTGGGTGTCGACCATCTCGTCGAGCGTCGGATTGAGCACGTATTCGTCGTTGACGAAGCCGACGCGAGCCGCGCCGATCGGTCCCTTGAAAGGCACACCCGACAAGGTCAGGGCGGCCGATGCCGCCACCATCGAGAGCACATCGGGATCGTTTTCCATGTCGTGCGACAGCGTCGTCACGATCACCTGGGTCTCGTTGCGCCAGCCTTCGACGAACAGCGGACGCACCGGCCGGTCGATCAGGCGGGAGACCAGCGTCTCCTTCTCGGTCGGCCGTCCTTCGCGCTTGAAATAGCCGCCGGGAATGCGACCCGCGGCGTAGGTTTTTTCCTGATAGTCAACGGTCAGAGGGAGGAAGTCGACCCCTTCGCGGGGGGTCTTGGCGGCGACGACGGTGGCGAGCACCACGGTCTCGCCATAGGTCGCCATCACAGCGCCGTCGGCCTGACGGGCGATTTTTCCAGTTTCAAGTTTGAGGGGCCGTCCACCCCAGTCGATCTCGATTGAATGAATATCGAACATTGCGGTCTTCTTTCATGGTTTCACGCAAGGCATGAAAGTTCGGCACACAAAAACCATGCGCAAGATTGCCGGACGCTGATCCGATTCCGTGAACAGCGCCCGGCGATCCTGCCATGGTCTTGATGTGCGCGATGGCAATCATCCTTGCGGTTGGTACGGAGCGAAGGCAGCTGCGCCCTCGATCCGTGCAACGGGCACCCTGCCCGTCATCGTCCAGTCGCCGGAGTGCTGCTGGACGAGCTTTCCTCGGCACGAGAGCCTTCGAAAAACGCCTCGAAGATCGTGCAGGTTGCGAGCCATTGATGGCTCGCACACGATTTTACGCATGATCCGGTCGAAAAGCCCAAAGCCGCTTTTTGCGAAACCACGCGCAAGGACGCGCGCAACGGCGCGCGTAAAACTTGAGAAACTCAACGCCGAATGTTGTGCTTTTCGATCAGCGCCTGATAGCGCGCCTCGTCCTTCCGTTTGAGGTAATCGAGCAGCGAGCGACGCGTGGCGACCATTTTCAACAACCCGCGACGTGAATGGTTGTCCTTGACATGGCTTTTGAAATGGTCGGTGAGGTTGTTGATGCGTTCCGACAGGATCGCGACCTGGACCTCGGGTGAGCCGGTGTCGCCGGCCTTGTTGGCATTCTTCTTGATTACTTCCGCTTTGCGTTCGCCGGTAATCGACATCGTCAGACACTTTCATTGTTGCGAACCGGACTGGCGGTCAGTCCGGTCAGGTTGAACACGCGCTTGGGGATGAGTTCGCCATTGCCAATTTCGGCAAGCGCCAGAAGCCGGCCTGCCACCGTGACATAGACTGTGCCGCTACAATTGGGCGCATCCCGTCCGCGCAACAAAACGGCTTGGCCCCTGTGGAGCCTCGCCGCATCAGCCCGTGTGACGGCCAGTGCCGGGATGTCGTCCAGCGCGGTCTCAACGGGCAAAAGCGCGTCGGCGAGGCTGCCCTCGCCGGACGCGGCTCTATCGCATAAAGCCTCCAACTGTTCCAGTAGAATCATGTCGTTTTCGCCGAACGGGCCGACCTCGGTACGTCGCAATGCGCAGATATGGCCGAAACAGCCCAGAATTCGGCCGACATCGCGGGCCAACGAGCGCACATAGGTTCCCTTGCCGCACTCGGCCTCGAACATTGAGTGACTATTATCTATCTGTCCCAACAGGGTTAATTCGTGAATTTCAACTGGACGAGGCTTCAGTTCGACCGCCTCGCCGTCGCGCGCCAGGTCATAGGCCCGTTCGCCATGGACCTTGACCGCCGAGTATTGCGGCGGGATCTGCTCGATGAGGCCCGTGAAGCGCGGCAAGAGGGCAGAAATCGCCGCTGCAGAGGGCCTGGCCTCGCTGGTCCTGACGACGCGGCCCTCGGTATCGTCGGTGTCACGCTCCTCGCCCCAGGCTACCGTGAAGCGATAACGCTTGCGGCCGTCCATGACGAAGGGAACCGTCTTGGTGGCTTCGCCGAGCGCAATCGGCAGTCCACCCGAAGCCAGCGGGTCGAGCGTGCCGGCGTGGCCCGCGCGTCTGGCGTGAAACAGACGCTTCACGATTGCAACCGCGTGGGTAGAGGTCATGCCGATCGGCTTGTCGAGCACCACCCAGCCATGGACGTTGCGCTTGTCGCGGCGCGGCTGGTTATTGTGACGCGGCTGCTTTCCGGCGCGGGCTTCGCCGGAATTATCTTTTTCAGGCTGGCTCGCATCGCCGATTTTCGGTTCGACCAGGCTGTTTGAGCTGTTCATGAGGTCAATCACTCTTCAGATTCGCGCGAAGGCGCCGCAAGGTCTCGTTGCACCGCAGGTGTTCGCAGTAATTTCTCTATTCGTTCCGCTTCATCGAATTGGTCGTCGACGCGGAAGCGAATATCAGGTGCAAATTTCAGGTTAACGCGCCGCGCAACTTCTCCACGCAGGAACTTCTTGTTGCGATCCAGCGCCGCGATCACCTTGTCGATGTCACGGCCGCCGAGCGGCATCACGTAGATCGTCGCCAGTTTCAGATCGGGCGACATCCTGACCTCCGGCACTGTGATGATGTGGCCCTCGAGATCGAAATCGTGCGCGCTGCCCTGCGCAAGGATGTCAGCCATGGCGTGGCGCACCAGTTCGCCGACCCGCAATTGACGTTGCGAGCCGCCGGCGGTCGAATTGCGTTTGTGAGGGCGTGGCATCGTTGAAGTCCTGATTGGCTTCGTCACGCGCGAAAAGAGGTGACCCGGTTCCGTGCCCCAAGCTGTTTCGGTGACTAGCGGATGCCCCGATTGCGCGGGGCAAGACCGTTTGGTTTGAAGTTCCAGCGTCCTTGCAAGACCTGGACTTACAGGGAGCGCTGAATGGTCTCGACGCGATAGCACTCGATGATGTCGCCGACCCGCATGTCGCCGTAGTTTTCAAAAGCCATGCCGCATTCCTGGCCGGCCTGCACTTCCTTCACTTCGTCCTTGAAGCGCTTCAGCGTCGACAGCTTGCCCTCGTGCACGACCACGTTGTCGCGAATCAGGCGGACGTTGGCGCCGCGTTCCACGGTGCCATCGGTAACGCGGCAGCCGGCGACCTTGCCGACCTTGGAGATGTTGAACACTTCCAGGATCTGGGCGTTGCCGAGCATGGTCTCGCGCAGCGTCGGTGCCAAAAGGCCCGACATCGCCTTCTTCACATCGTCCACGAGGTCGTAGATGATGTTGTAGTAGCGGATCTCGATGCCGTTGCGCTTGGCCGCCGCCGCCGCTTCCTTGTTGGCGCGGACGGAAAAACCGATGATCGCGGCGTTGAAGCCTTCCGCCAGCGTCACGTCGGATTCCGAGATTCCGCCGACGCCGGCATGCAGGATGCGGGCTGCCACCTCGTCGGTGCCGAGTTTTTCCAGCGATCCCAGGATCGCTTCCAGCGAGCCCTGCACGTCGGCCTTTACGATGAGCGGGAATTCCTTGCGGCCCGACGTCTTGAGCTGCGACATCATCTGCTCGAGCGAGCCGCGCATTCCGGAAATGCTGGCGGCGGCATTCTCGCGCTTCTGGTGCGCGCGATAGCTGGTGATCTGGCGTGCGCGGGCCTCGTTCTCGACGACGGCGAGGCGGTCGCCGGCCTCCGGCGGCCCATTGAAGCCCAATACCTCGACCGGCACAGACGGGCCGGCCTCTTCGACGGTGTCGCCCTGATCCGAGATCAGCGCGCGCACACGACCCATCTCGGCGCCGGCAACGACGATGTCGCCGACCCGCAGCGTTCCGCGCTGCACGAGGACGGTTGCGACCGGCCCGCGGCCGCGATCGAGCTTGGCTTCGATCACGGTGCCTTCGGCGGGTCGCGACGAATTGGTCTTCAGGTCGAGCAGATCGGCCTGCAAGGCGATCATCTCGAGCAGCCGGTCGAGATTGGTCTTGTTCTTGGCGGAGACCTCGACATCGACAACGTCGCCGCCAAGCGATTCGACCTGAACCTCGTGCTGCAGCAGTTCGGTGCGCACGCGATCGGGTCTGGCATCGGGCTTGTCGATCTTGTTGATGGCCACGATCATCGGCACCTTCGCCGCCTTGGCGTGATTGATCGCTTCAACCGTCTGCGGCATCACGCCGTCGTCGGCCGCCACCACCAGTACGACGATGTCCGTCACCCTGGCGCCGCGCGCGCGCATCGCGGAAAATGCGGCGTGGCCCGGAGTGTCGATGAAGGTGATCTTCTTGCCGCTTTCAGGCGAGGTCACCTGATAGGCACCGATGTGCTGGGTGATGCCGCCGGCCTCACCGGAAACCACATTGGCGTGGCGCAGCGCGTCGAGCAGCGAGGTCTTGCCGTGGTCAACATGGCCCATCACCGTCACCACGGGGGAACGCGGTTCGGTGTCGGTGGAATTGTCGACGGAATCGAACAGCCCTTCCTCGACGTCGGATGCTGCCACGCGCTTGACGGTGTGGCCCATTTCCTCGGCGATCAGTTGCGCGGTGTCGGCGTCGATCACGTCGGTGATCTTGTGCATGGCGCCCTGCTTCATCAGCAACCTGATGACGTTGACGGCGCGTTCCGACATGCGGTTGGCGAGTTCCTGGATGTTGATGGCCTCCGGGATCACAACCTCGCGAACCAGCTTTTCCTTCGGCTCGCTGGACTGGTGTCCCTTGAGCCGCTGGGTGCGACGGCGGAACGATGCGATCGAGCGCTCACGCACGTCGTCGGCATTGAGCGCGGTGACCAATGTCAGACGCCCGCGCTGCTTCTGCGGGCCAGGCTTGGCGGTTGCCTTTGGGGCGGCTGCGGTGCGGACGCCGCCGGGGCCGCGGCGGACCTGGCGCGGACCCTCATCCTCGTCGGAAATGTCGGCCGCGATTCCGGGTGACCGCGCCACGGGTATCGCCGGGCGGGCCGGGGCCGGGGCTCGGGCTTCGGCTTCGCCGAATTGCTTCTTGGCCTCAAGCTCGGCCTTGCGCTTGGCTTCCTCGTCCTGGCGGTGACGTTCCTCCTCGGCCTTGCGACGCGCCTCCGCCGCCTCACGCTCGGCTTGTTCGATCCCTTCCCTGCTGCTGCGCCGCCTGGCTTCCTCTTCAGCGAGGCGCCTTTCTTCGATATCGCGCATCTTTGCGTCGGCAAGGGCGCTGGCACGCGCGGTCCGCTCGTCGTCGGTCAGGGTACGCAATACCACGCCGGAGTTGCTGCGCGGCGGCGCCGGCGGGGGCGCGGCGCGGCTTGCCGGGGATGGAGTTGGCGCCCTTGCCGAGGCAGGTTCCGGCGCATGGGTTTCGGCAGGCGGGGCCTCGCCGCCAACGCGTCGCTTGCCGCGCTTTTCCACGAGGACCTGCTTGGTCCGGCCGTGGCTGAAGCTCTGGCGCACGGTTCCCGTCTCGACGCGCGGCTTGAGCGTCAAGGTCTTGGTCGGGACACTAAGCGTCTTGTCGCCAGGAGTTTTGGTATCAACCATTCAGCAGTCCTAATCTCTTTCAATCGTGCGTGTTCGCACGGTTCGTATCGGTAAATTCTTTGCCGACTTTCCGGCGGTTCCGCCATCGTCCGCCATCCGGTATCGGACCAGCTTATGGCTACGTGACAGGAACGTCTTGCTCGCCGGGCCGGCGAGCAGCGCAGCATGTATCACATTTGAGCGGCCAAGTGCCAAATCCAATTGCTCCGAGGTCAGCGCCGTAAGCACCTCGATTTCGGCGGATTTATCGCCAATTCGGCGATTTTCCTCGATCAAGGCGTTTAATTTGCGGATTCCGTCGTCAGCCCCGTCGGAGGCATGGATCAGGGCCGTGATCCGCCCCCCAACCTGCCGCTCCAGGGCGTCTGCCACCTTGCCGAAGCCAGCGATGACCAGCCCGGCCTTGGCCGCCATTGCAAGCGCCTCGACCACAAAACGTTCCAGCAGGGCTTCGGTACCGGCGGCAAGCGTCGATGCCACGCTCACGTTGCGCTTGAACCCCCTCGAGAACTGGTGACGGCGGACGGCTTCCGCAACCGCCTGGCGAGTGGCCAAAATCCAAAGGCCGCGGCCGGGAAGCTTGCGTTTGAGATCCGGCACCACCTCCCCCGACGGGGCGACCACAAACCGGATCAGCTCATCGATCGGGCGAAGCTCGCGGCTGACCGCGCACATGCGCAAGGTAGCGGACCTTTCGGTCCGCGGTCCATTGTCGAGTTCGGGGTCAGCAAGGGCGAGCATTCGATCGACATGGCTCCAATCGTCAGGCCGGCTGGCCTTCGGGTGCCGCGGCCTCGTTTTTCTCGTCGAGATCGGCCTGGGTGATCCAGCCGGCCAGGACACGCGCCTGCATGATCAAGTTCTCGGCGTCGTCGCGCGAGATTTCGTTGCCGTCGAGAATGCCCGCATGCTTGGTCGGCTCGCCGCCTTCCTTGCGTTCGGTCCAACCGACCAGATCGTCGGTGGCGCAGCCGGCGAGGTCTTCGACGGTCTTGATGTCGTTCTCGCCGAACTTCACCAGCATCTTCGAAGTCACGCCGGGAACCTTCTTCAAGTCGTCGTCCACGCCGAGTTCCCTGCGCTTGTTTTCAAGCTCGGTTTCGAGCCGCTCCAGATATTCCTTGGCGCGATTCTGCAGCTCATTCGCCGTTTCGTCGTCAAAGCCCTCGATGCCGGCCAGTTCGCGGACATCGACCAGCGCCAGTTCTTCAACCGAGGTGAAGCCTTCCGAAGCGAGCAACTGGCCGACGACTTCGTCGACATTGAGCGCTTCCATGAAGACGCGAGTTGAGTTTTCGAAATCGGCCTGGCGACGCTCGGATTCCTCCTGCTCGGTCAGGATGTCGATGTCCCAGCCGGTCAGCTGCGAGGCGAGCCGCACATTCTGCCCACGCCGGCCAATTGCCAGCGAAAGCTGGTTGTTGGTGTCGGGCACCACGACCTCGATCCGCTCGCGATCCTCGTCGATCACGACCTTGGAGACCTCGGCGGGTGCGAGCGCGTTGACGACGAAGGTCGCGATATCGGGCGACCACGGAATGATATCGATCTTCTCACCCTGCAGCTCATTGACCACCGCCTGCACCCGCGATCCGCGCATGCCGACGCAGGCGCCGACCGGATCGACCGACGAATCCCGCGAGATCACGCCGATCTTCGCGCGCGAGCCCGGGTCACGGGCCACCGCCTTGATTTCGACGATGCCGTCATAGATCTCCGGCACCTCCTGCGCGAAAAGCTTCGCCATGAATTGCGGATGGGTGCGCGAGAGGAAAATCTGCGGTCCGCGGGTTTCACGCCGCACGTCGAAGATATAGGCGCGGACCCGATCGCCGTTGCGGAACACCTCGCGCGGCAGCATCTCGTCCCGGCGCACGATGGCTTCGCCGCGGCCCAGATCGACGATGACACTGCCATATTCGACGCGCTTGACGATGCCGTTGACGATATCGCCGATGCGATCCTTGAATTCCTGGTATTGCCGGTCGCGCTCGGCCTCGCGGACCTTCTGCACGATCACCTGCTTGGCCGATTGGGCGGCGATACGGCCATATTCCAGGGGTGGCAGGGTGTCGGCGATGGTGTCGCCGATCTGTGCGCCCGGGTTGGCGCGCCGCGCATCTTCTAGCGAAATCTGGTTTGCCGAATTCTCGACCTGTTCGACCACCAGCATGTGGCGTGACAGCCGCAGCTCGCCTTTCTTGGCATCGATCTCGGCATGAACGTCGGTCTCGCTGCCGTAACGGGCGCGCGCGGCCTTGGCGATGGCATCTTCCATCGCCGAGATCACGATGCCTCGGTCGATCGATTTCTCGCGCGCAACCGCGTCCGCGATCTGCAGCAATTCGAGTTTATTGGCGCTGACTGCCATGGCTTGGTCTCCTCTAATCAGGATCGGTTTGGCCTCTGCGCCCTGTCTCGGCGGCGAGGCGGTGTTGTTTGGTGTTCTTCGGGGCCGGTCTCTTGGGCGGTTTGGGCTTATGGCTGCCCGCATGCGCTGTGGCGGGTCGCGCAAGGCCGAGACTGCGCTTCAGTTCGCGCTCTGCCGCCTTGCCGCGCCGCATCGATTCCGCGATCAGTTCGTCGGTCAGCACCAGCCGCGCCTCGGCAATGTCCTCCATCGGAAGCAGAACATTGTCATTTTCGTCGGCTTTGGCGTCGTCGCGATGCAGCCGCACCGCGCCGCCCTCGACGCTCGCAAGCGTGCCGCGAAACCGTTTTCGGCCTTGCTGGGCCACGGCCATCTCGACTTTCACGAGATGGCCGGCGAAACGTTCAAAATCGGAACGCCTTACCAGTGGCCGGTCGATACCGGGCGATGAAATCTCAAGCCGGTAGGTCCGGTCGATCGGATCGGCAATATCAAGCACCGGTGACAGCGCCCGCGAGATCGCCTCGCAATCCTCGATCTGCATCGATCCGTCCGGCCGTTCCGCCATGATCTGGACGGTGCAGCCGGACTCGCCCGAAATCTTGATCCGCACCAAACGATAGCCCATTCCCTGCAACACCGGCGTGGCAACCGCCGACACGCGCGCGGCCACGCCCGGCTCGACGACAAGGCGGGGCTCGGCGAGCAGGTCGGTATCGATGGAACCGGCGGTTGGATCGGTCATATCCGGTATCGGTTGTGCCTCTTTGGCGGTCTCGAGGGTGGTGTCTTGCAGGGTTGTCGTGCGAGCATTGCCAGTGATGGTCTGATTTGTTGGACGAGGCCGGGCCAAAAAGCGGCGGTCCAGCCGGCCTTCCCGAGCCATGCCCGGCGTCATAGACGTGGGGCCGGTTCAGGTAATAAAAAAGAGCGGGTCCCGGGGGGCCCACTCTCAATACGCGATCGTATGAGAACCATAAGTTGCGGCTGATATAGCGTTTTTTCCCTGTTCCGGCAAGGCCCGCAAGACCGGCGACAACAATTTTATAAGTCTCGAATTGCGAGCTTTGAAGCGGGTGGTTTTCGGACCTAACCCTTCCTTCACCGTGTCCACCTAAATTGCTGAAAAGCCCGGCGCCTTGCCGGGCTGAGTGAGTTCATGACGATTGCAAACTCGCCGATCCCCGAGCTCGATGAGATTGTCAGCGAGGGCGATCCTCAACGCCTGGGCGAGGTGGCTCGCCGGATCGCCGAACTGTTCGCGCGCGGGGCCGCCGGTTTCCGGCCCGAGCACGTGGAGGTGTTCGACCGCGTCCTGATCGATCTCGTCCCGCACACCAAAATTGATGCCCGTGCAGACCTTGCCGAGCAAATCGCCCCTATCGCGAATGCGCCGCGCGCTCTGATCGGTCAACTCGCGCGCGAGGACGATATATCGATTGCGGGTCCCGTGCTGCGTAGCTCGCCCGTACTCGAAGAGCAGGTTTTGGTGGAAATTGCGCGCATGAAGGGCCAAGGTCACTTATTGGCGATGACCGAGCGGCCGCAGCTTTCGCCTGATCTTACCGACGTGATCGTGCGCCGCGGCGACCGCGATGTCGTCAGGCGGGCCGCCGCCAATGCCGGCGCGCTGTTCTCCCGGGCGGGATATTCCACGCTGGTCAAGCGCGCGGGCAAGGACGGCGTTTTGAGCTTGGCGGTTGGCCAGCGCGGCGATCTGCCGGACCAGGTGTTGAAGGATCTTTTGGCGGGATCGCCGGACGTTGTTCGTCGCCGCCTGTTCGAGATGGCCAGGCCGGAAAGACAGGCAGCGATCGGCCGTGCCATGAATGAAATCTCTGGCGTCACCGAGCCGGTCGAGAGCCGACGGGATTTCACGCCGGCGCAGCGGACGATTCTTGCGCTGTATCGTGCCGGCAACCTCAGCGAAGCCGCTCTGCTGGGTTTTGCCAAGGCCTACCGATACGAGGAAACGGTTGCCGCCCTGTCGGCGATGTCGGGCATCCAAATCGCAACGCTCGATCGCTTGATGGAAGGCGAGCGTCACGATCCCGTTTTGGTCGTCGGCAAGGCGATTGGCCTTGGATGGGCGACCGTGCGCGCCTTGATCATGCTAAGGCTGGGACCGGCCCGAATGCCAGCTCCGACCGACGTCGAGATCGTACGATCGAACTTCATGCGCCTGATGCCTTCGACCGCTGAGCGGGTGGTGAATTTTTGGCGAGGCCGGCATTCGTTTTGAAGTGTCGTGCCTCGTCGCGGGATGTGCGAGGCGCGTTACCGATCCCCCTGCAGTCCCGCGTGCGACCGCGATGACGTCAGCCAAGCCTTCTAAACCGAAGATAGGTCGCCCGACGGCCTTCGCGTTCAGCTTTGCGGCCATATCTCGTCGTCGTGTAATTCGGCCATGGATCGCGCCAATCGGATGCGCACTCTGCCGTCCAGGCGAATTCAGACGAATGCGAAAAGTGCGCCAGCGTCCAGGCACAGTAATCGTCGATGTCGCTGACAAAGCGAAATTCGCTGCCCGTCTTGAGGATACGCGCCATCGCTGCAATCGTCGCGTCCTGAACGAAGCGCCGCTTCCAATGCCTGCGTTTTGGCCACGGATCAGGATGGATGAGATCTATCCCATCCAATGATCGATCAGGCGTCCACGCCAGCAATTCGGTGGCATCGCCTGCAAACAGGCGGATATTGCCGATGTTGTGGGCTTCGATCAGGACCAGGATCTTCGCCATGCCGTTGATATAGGGTTCGCAGCCGATGAAGCCGGTATCCGGAAAGGCGCGCGCTTCCGCGGCAAGATGCTCGCCGCCGCCGAATCCAATTTCGAGCCTGACCCCGTCTACAGCAACGCCGAACAGCGAGGCAAGATCGGGCGGCGGTGCGCCGACAATATCCAGCGAAAGCCGCGGCAGCAGATTTTCGACGAGGTCCGCCTGGTGCGCGCGCAGTCGGTGCCCCTTGCGACGGCCGAAGAAGGTGCCCTGCCGGTGCACGGCGGCCGCACCGCCAGATGCGTCCTGATCTGTGCCGCTTCGGCTTGCCGCACTCATCGCAGGGTCTGATAAAGCCGATGGATCAGCCGCGCGCGCGGCTCGATCGACGAAACGTATAATTGCTCGAAATGGGTATGCGCCCCCTCGCCATCGACGCCAAGGCCATCGAGGGTCGCGGTATGAGGCGCGGTGAAATTACCGTCGGAGCCGCCGCCGGTGAAGCTGTCAATCAGTTCAAAGCCGATTTCCTCGGCCAGTTTCCGGGCGTGCTCGAAGAGGGCGGCACCCGCGTTGCTCTTCTCATAAGGCGGACGGTTCAACTCGCCCGTCACCTTGACGCTGACGCCTTCGGTGCGAGAGGTCAGGTTCAGGATTTTCGGTACCAGTTCGTCGGCGTCCGCCATCGTCGGAAGCCGCATGTCGACCTCGGCGTAAGCCTCTTCGGCGATAACGTTTGGCCTTGTGCCTCCCCTGACGACGCCGACATTGACCGTCACCCCGCGCCCGACATCGTTCATGGCTTCAAGCGTCTGAACGATGTTGGCAAGTTCGCGTATTGCGCTGCGGCCGTCCTGCGGCCGCGTGCCGGCATGGGCCGGAACGCCCTTGATGAATATCTCGAAGCGCGCAACGCCTTTGCGGCTGGTGACGACCTTGCCGCCGTCGCGGGCAGGCTCTGTCACCAGGACATACTTGGCCCTGCGTGCCTCGGCTTCGATCAGCTCGCGCGAGGTCGGGCTGCCGATCTCTTCATCCGAGACATAGAGCTGAGTTACCCCAAGCGGTGAACGCTCGCCCTCGATGCAGAGCTGCCGGAATGCATGAAAGGCCAGATAGGCTCCGCCTTTCATGTCGTAGATGCCTGGGCCGAAGGCGCTGTCGCCTTCGACCCTAAAAGGCAGTCGGCTCATGAATCCCAGCGGATGGACCGTGTCGAGATGGCTCAACACCAGAATTCCCGGGCGCTCCTGTCCCCAGGACGACCGCGCCAGAAGATGATCGCCACAGCCACAACGCCCGGCGACACGCTCGATGGTCGCCGGCAATTCGCGATAACCTTCGGCAATCAGTGTCGCGAGCTCGTTGACGCGATCGGGAGCCTCAGTCGGGGTCTCGATTTCTACCCAGCGTCTGATGCCGTCAAGGATAGCCGTGGAATTGAAGGGATTACGGGACGTGTTGGGCATGCCGTTGCCTTGCGGAATTGAATGCAGTGACGGAAAGCCAATTCGAAAGCGACTTAGCCGGCAAGGCCTATTGACGATGGAGGCCGATTGACGATGGAGGCCGATTTAGTGCTTCTCCGGAGCCTCGCGTGCGGCAATCTGTTCGACCAGTTCCACGATGCTGCGCCGAAGCTTGGCATCGCTGATCCGTGTAAATGCACGGGTCAATGCCAGACCCTCCGATGTGGCGAGAAAGTCGGACACGTAGGATGGCGAAGGTCCTTCGTCAAAACCCTCGGCATTCGCCGCGCCACTGGGCCCTCCCTCAAACAGGAACGAAACCGGCACCTGAAGTATTTCGGCGATCTGCTGGATGCGGCTTGCGCCAACCCGGTTGGTACCTTTCTCGTATTTCTGAACTTGCTGGAACGTGAGTCCCAACGCCTCGCCAAGCTTCTCCTGGCTCATGCCGAGCATGATGCGGCGCATGCGCACACGACTGCCGACATATTTGTCAACAGGGTTGGGCGCCTTGGTCGTCATCGCCAACACTCCTTGGGAATTCACTGAGGTTCGTTTCCGACATTAGCGACCCTTCGGCGAGGACTATTGCGGACGGGTCATTCCAAAAGCGAGCCACAATGCGAATTGCGTGGCTGGTCTGTCAACTGCTGGATTTTCGGGAGGCCAGCTTTTCGATCGGGGTTCGGGGGCACCCGGAGTCAGGTCCGTTTCCTGGCCCGACGGCTGATCGCCAACATCAAGGCAACGGTGACGATGATGGCGGCGGGGATGTCGCCGGCGCGCGCATAAATGGTCGGCGGGATCGCGGAAGGCAGGCCGGAATCGAGCACCCCTTCGAGCCCGAGGCCAAGCCGTGCGACTATTCGGCCCGAGGGATCGATCACCGCCGATATGCCCGTGTTCGCCGCACGAACGACCGGCAGCCCTTGCTCGATGGCGCGCAACCGCGCCTGTTGCAGGTGCTGATAGGGGCCGGTGGAAATCCCGAACCACCCGTCATTGGTCAGGTTGACGATCCAGCCCGGACGCTCGTTGCGATTTGCGATGTCACCGGGAAAAATGATCTCGTAACAGATCAAGGGCAGGGCACGCGGCGCGCCCGGGATTTCCAGGGCGCGCCGCCTCGTGCCTGCGATAAATCCGCCCTGAACCCTCGTGAGCTGCTCCAGGCCGATCCTTTCCAAGAGATCCTGGAACGGGAGAAATTCCCCGAACGGCACCAGATGCAGCTTGTCGTAGACCGACAGCACGCTGCCGTCGTGATCGATGACGTAAATCGAATTATAGGCGCGTGTCACACGCGTGCCCGGTGGAACGTCCGGCGCCCGCACCGAGCCGGTGATCAGAACCGTTCCCCTGGGCAGGAGGTCGGCAATCTGTGCCATCGCATCGGCTTCACGGGTCAGGAAAAACGGAAAGGCCGACTCTGGCCAGATCAGGACGTTGACGTCGCGCACGCCGGTCGACTGCGGCCCAGACGCGCGGTCCGACAGAGCAAGATATTTTTTCATGACCTCCGCTTTCGCGGAGTAGTTGAACTTGACATCCTGCTGCAGGTTGGGCTGCATGATCCGCAACCTGACGTTCGCAAGCATGGCTGTCGGCTGCATGTTCAAACGCGCGATGCCGAAAATTGCCATCGTAGCCAGCACCACCAGCGCCGCCGCAGGCGCGATCCATGGTTTGTGGCCGCGCGAACCTCCATCGATCAGCACGGCAGGGCTTGCGAAGATCGCAACGGCAAGAAACGTCATTCCCCACAGGCCGATCAGCGATGCAGTTTGCGCCAGCGCCAGGGGCTCGCTCAGGGCATAGCCGAACGTATTCCATGGAAAGCCCGTGAGCGCGTGACCGCGCAGCCATTCAGCCAGGGTCAGGCTCGCGGCGAGTGAAATCACCCGCCAGGTATCGCCGGTCCAGAGCAACCGGGCGAGGGCGAAACCCAGGGCCGTGAACAGTGCAAGATAGGCAGGAAGGCCCAATATGGCGAACGGCAAAAGCCACGCGAAGGTCGGCGCATCGACCAGGAAAGCGTTGCCGATCCAGTACAGCCCCGGCACGAAATAGCCGAGCCCGAACCACCAGCCGGCCATCGCAGCCGCGGGCACCCCGCGAAGCCCTCCGGCAGCGGCGCCGTCGATCAGCCAGACCACGACCGGGAAGGTGAGGAACAATATGGGCCATGCGTTGAACGGCGCCATCGCAAGCGCGGAAAGGGCGCCTGCGAGCAACGCGATTGCGGCGCGCTTCCACCCCCATGCCAGGATGATTGCAAGACCGGCGGCGCGGAAATGGCCTGCGGTCACGATGAACCGGCTCCGTCAGCAGGTGGGTTCGATTGCTCGCCAGGCGGCGGAGACGGTGCGTCGCTGGTGGCGTCGCGGCGTCGGCTTTCGCGTTGCGCTCGCAGGTTGGCGCGTTCCTTGCGTGTGGCGATCCGCAGTCGCTTCACCCGCCTTGGATCGGCGTCGAGAACTTCGATCTCGAAGTTGCCGGGCCCCGAGATGACCTCGCCACGCACAGGCAACCGGCCGACATGGGTCACGAGAAAACCGCCCAGGGTCTCGACTTCCTCGCCGGCCTCGCCGGTAACGAATTCCTCGCCGATCACGGAACGGACGTCATCGAGGCTGGCACGCGCGTCGGCGATGAACGAATTGTCCCCCTGTCGTACGATTGCAGGCGGCTCGTCGCTGTCGTGTTCGTCGTCGATCTCGCCGACGATCTGCTCGACGATATCCTCGATCGAGACCAGCCCGTCGGTTCCGCCATATTCGTCGACGACGAGCGCCAGGTGAATGCGCGAGGCCTGCATTTGCGCAAGCAGGTCGATCGCGCGCATCGACGGCGGCACGAACAGGAGCTTGCGTATGATGTTGGCTTCCGAAAGCGGCAGCGCGAGGTCCACCGCGCGCAGATCAAGGCCTGCGGGCAGGGACTTCTTGCGCTTGGTGTTGCTCTTGCTTCTTTCAGAAAGGCGTGCCCGCGCGGTCATGAACGCCAGGAGGTCGCGGATGTGAACCATTCCTTCGGGATCGTCGAGGGTTTCATTGTAGACCACCAGGCGCGAATGTGCCGCGCTTTCGAACAGGCTCATCAGCTCGCCGAGCGGAATGTCGCGCTTTACCGCGACGATGTCGGCGCGATGGATCATGACGTTGGCGATGCGGCGCTCGTGCAGGGAAAGGATGTTGCGCAGCATCGTGCGCTCGATGGCGGAAAAGCCGACGTTGTCCGGGGTGCTTGCATCGAGCACGACCTGAAGATCATCGCGTACCGATCCCGCCTTCCATCCAAACAGCGTGCGAATGGCCCGCATCAGCCAGTTGTCGGCCGCCGGGCGCATGACTTCGCCTTCCTGCACGACGGCCGGCAGGTTGCGCGTGTTGCGCGGATTTTCGTGGATCGGTTCTGAGTTCGCCATCTCAGTCCTTCCGCTCCGCATAGGGATCGGGAACGCCGAGTTGCGACAGGATCTCCCGCTCGAGCCCTTCCATGGTCTCGGCTTGTTGGTCTTTTTCGTGGTCGTATCCGATCAGATGCAGAAAGCCGTGGATTGCGAGGTGGCTGAGATGGTGATCGAACGGCTTGCCTTCATCGTCGGCTTCCTTACGCGTCGTTTCATAGGCGATGGCAATATCGCCGAGCATGCGCGGCGGATCGGCCGGACCGGGCCGGCCGGTTGGCTGCAAGGCGGGAAACGACAATACGTTGGTCGGCTTGTCGACGCCGCGCCAGTTGTTGTTCAGCGTCCGGATACCGGTGTCGTCGGTCAGCATGATCGCAAGCTCGGTGTCTCCCACGTCGGTTGCGACGAACTCGGCGGCGGCAGCGATGGCCCGATGGATGACGGCCTCCGCGTCGGGCTCCTCCTGCCAGCACCCGGCGACCACAAGAACCTCGAGCACGGGAAGGGCGGATGTTGCCATCGGTTCGGAATTCGATTTGCGGCGCCAATTTGCTCTCGCCGCGCCTTCGGCGGTAATCTTCGGCATCAAGTCTTGCTGGTTGCCGGTCGCCGCGGCAATCCTTCATAGGCCGCGACTATCCGCGCCACCAGTTCGTGACGGATGACGTCCTCGGCGGTAAATTTCACCCTTGAGATCCCTTCGACACCCTCGAGCAATCTGACGGCCTCCGCCAGCCCCGAGGTCTGGCCGTTGGGCAGGTCGACCTGGGAGGGGTCGCCGGTGACGATCATGCGGCTGTTTTCGCCAAGCCGCGTCAGGAACATCTTCATCTGCATCGACGTGGTGTTCTGCGCCTCGTCGAGAATGATCACGGCGTTGGTCAGCGTTCGGCCGCGCATGAAAGCCAGCGGCGCGATCTCGATTTCGCCGGTCTGCAGGGCGCGTTCGACGATGCGTGAATCCATCAGGTCGTAGAGCGCATCATAGATCGGCCGCAGATATGGATCGACCTTTTCGCGCAGATCGCCGGGCAGGAAGCCGAGCCGCTCGCCGGCTTCGACGGCCGGACGCGACAGGATAATGCGATCGACTTCCTTGCGTTCGAACAATTGCGCGGCGTGGGCCACCGCTAGCCAGGTCTTGCCGGTACCCGCCGGGCCGATGCCGAAAACCAGTTCGTGGCGTTTGAGGGCGCGGATATAGGAATCCTGGGCCGCCGTTCGCGCCCGCACCGGACGCTTGCGCAGGTTGATGGTCTCGAACGACGATTTGGCTGTCTTGGCATCGTATTCGAACAGCGAACCCTGCGCGATCACGCCACGGATCGCACCCTCGACATCGCCCTGCGCAAGGTCGTGGCCTTCAAGTGCCTGCGCGTAAAGCGCCTCGAGCACCCGTCGGGCGGAATCGCAGCCGTCGCGCGAGCCGGCGACGGTGATGTGATTGCCGCGCGAGTCCACCACGACTCCGAGCCGCCGCTCGATCAGCGCCAGATTTTGTCCGTAAGGTCCCACCAGCGCCAATGCCGCACGATTGTCGTCGAAATCGATGACGAACTGCGTTTCCGGCGGAATTTGCATGTCGCGTTCGAGTTTGCGGCTGGCGGCGAGCGAAGGTGAATCCGATGCGCTTTTTGGCAAGGGTTCAGGCTCCCATTCTCGTTTCAAAATCGGTCCCTTGCGACGGTGGCATTCGTGAAATGACAGCTGGCGTCGCACCCGATTGTACGAGTTCGCCGAGCAGGCTGTAGCGCTCGAGACTCTCGATTTTTACCGGAACTACCTGTCCGATGATATCCGCAGACGCCAGCACGTGCGCCGGTTGCAGATACGCGGTGCGGCCGACGATCTGGCCGGGATTGCGGGCCGGGCGCTCGAACAGCACGTCCACAGTGCGCCCAATCATGGCCTTGTTGAAGGCCGATTGCTGGCTGTCGATCAGTTCCTGAAGCCGCTCCAATCGATCGTCCATTTCCTGCGCCGAAACTATCTCCCGCATTTCCGCAGCCGGCGTTCCGGGCCGCGGCGAATATTTGAACGAATAGGCAGCAGCGTATCCGATTTGGCCGACCAGCGCGAGGGTAGCGCGAAAATCTTCCTCGGTTTCGCCCGGGAAGCCGACGATAAAATCCGATGAGAACGCAATATCTTGGCGCGCAGCACGGAACCTGTCGATAATGCGCCGGTAATCATCGGCGCCATGCTTGCGGTTCATGGCCGAAAGAACACGGTCCGAGCCGGATTGTACCGGCAAATGCACGAAGGGCATCAAGCAGGCAAGATCGCGATGCGCCTCGATCAGCGTCTCGTCGACGTCGCGCGGGTGGCTGGTGGAATAGCGCAGGCGGACGATGCCCTCGATTTCGGCGAGCCGGCGCAGCAGTGTGCCGAGCGGCCAGACCCGCCCGTCGGGACCTTGGCCGTGATAGGCATTGACGTTCTGCCCAATCAAGGTGATTTCGCGCACGCCATGGTCGGCGAGCCGTTTCACTTCGTCCAGGATCGTTGCGACCGGCCGCGACAACTCGGCCCCCCGCGTATACGGCACGACACAGAACGTGCAAAACTTGTCGCAGCCTTCCTGCACCGTCACGAAGGACGAAATTCCCCGGGCGCGGATGGCATCAGGCTTCGGCGGTGGAAGAAATTCAAATTTGTCACGAAGGGGAAACTCGGTTTCCAGTGCCCGGCCGTCCTTCCGTGCGCGCGCCAGCAATTCAGGCAAATGATGATAGCTTTGCGGGCCGACCACCACGTCGACCACGGGCGCCCGGGCGATGATCTCGCTGCCTTCGGCCTGCGCCACGCAGCCGGCCACCGCGATGCTGATCTGCCGGCCGTTGCGCGCCGCTTCGTCCTTGATCACGCGAAGCCGGCCGAGTTCTGAATAGACCTTCTCGGCCGCCTTCTCGCGGATGTGGCAGGTGTTGAGAATGACGAGATCCGCATCGTCGGCGCTTGCGGTCTCGACAAAGCCCTCCCTCGCCAGCGTGTCCACCATGCGTTGCGCATCGTAGACATTCATTTGGCAACCGTAGGACTTGATGTGCAGTTTGCGCGTCGGCTTCATGGATTCCGGATTGCTGGGCCGAAATGGCGCCAATGCGGCGCGAGCCTCAAATATAGTCTAAATGGGTGAAAATCCAGCTTTTGGGCCGCCATAGGGCCGACGAAAGCGGGCCACGGCATTTTCAGCCTGCAGAGATGCCGCCGACCAGATCGGGCAGCCGGCGCATGTCGTCGAATGTCGCTACTGCGCCTGCCGCGCGAAGCGCCGCGTCATCGCCGATGCGGCAGTGACTGCCACCGTGAAATCCAAGGACCGTCATGCCGGCGGCCAGTGCGCCGGTGACGCCGGGCACGCTATCCTCGATCACCACGCATCTTTCGGGAAAAGCTCCCATTTGTGTCGCCGCGAACAGGAACAAATCGGGCGCCGGTTTGCCGTTCGCCACCTGCGAGCCGGAAAAAATATTCGGCGCGAAGCGATGGTAAAGGCCCGTCCGGGATAATGTAGTGAAAATCTTTTCATGCGCGGCGCTCGAAGCCACGCACACGGGCACGCTGATGGCGTCCAGCGCGTCCGTCAGGTGCGGGATCGCTTCGCAGGAATCCGCGAGTGCGGCAATTAGCGCCGTGCGCCGCTCCAGATCGTAGGCTGCGGCGAGCGGCCGTCCAAGCTCCCGTTCGATTTCAAGGCTCGCGTCTTGCGCCGAGCGTCCCAAAAATCGCTCGCGCACCTGTTCGGCGCTGACCGGATAGCCGTGACGGGTAAGTACCTCGGCGTGGACGCGGCAGGATATCACTTCGCTGTCGACCAGCACGCCGTCGCAGTCGAAGATAACCAGATCGAACTTCCGATTCTTGTCCTGACGCGATCTGTTCACGCGAATGGTTTCAGGATTTGTCGTCGTCCAGCGGGACGCAATACAACTCCAGCCGGTGATCGATCAGTTTGTAACCGAGCTTGCGGGCGATCTCGGCCTGAAGCTTCTCGATTTCCTCCGAGGTGAATTCGATCACCTTGCCGTCGCGCAGATTGATCAGGTGATCGTGGTGGCTGTCGCGCATCTGCTCGTAGCGGGCGCGGCCCTCGCGGAAATCGTGCCGCTCGATGATGCCGGCATCTTCGAACAGCTTGACCGTGCGGTAGACTGTCGAGATCGAAATCTTGTCGTCGACGGCGGCGCAGCGGCGGTACAATTCCTCGACGTCAGGATGATCCTCCGCTTCCGCCAGCACCCGTGCGATGACACGGCGCTGCTCGGTCATGCGCATGCCGGTCGCGGCGCAGCGCGCCTCTATGCCGGTAGCCTTGAGCGCGGGTGTTGGTTTCAGCGCGGTCATTCGGACAGTCACCGGGACTTGGCTTCAGGACTTGGCTTCAGGATTTGGCTTTAGCGACAATAGCATCTTCTGCCACCGCGCGGGTTTCACGACAAGTCGCGCCGCATCAGAAGGGCATTCAACGGTTCCCCGCCGGATTGCCTGTAATAGCGTTCGCGGCGGCCGACGACGGCAAATCCGGCGCGCTCGTAAAGCCGCCGCGCCGGCCGATTATTTTCCTCCACCTCCAAGAATACCGTCCGCACGCCGCGGCCGGCAAGGTGGCCAAGATGTGTCAGCAACAGTTTGTTGGACAGGCCGCGCCCGCGATGGCTTTCGGCAATCGCAATCGAAAGTATTTCGGCCTCGTCGGCGGCCATCCGGGATACGGAAAAGCCGATGACCTTGCGCCCCAATCTCAGGCGATGGACCAGCGTGTTGCGCTCCGTCAGCATGGACTCGAATTCGCCCTCGCCCCATCCGCGATGAAACGAAGCGCCATGAATCCGCGCCAGTGCCGGCGCGTCGCTCAGGCCGGCCGGCTCGATCTCCGCGCTGCCGCCACGCCACAATCCGGATAGCCATGCCATCATGAGGAAGCGGGCTGTGCGACCTTGTTCGCCGGCTTGGCATCGGGCGCACGGAGGTAAAAGGGACGGGCCGGCGCCGTCTCTGGACTGACGGCAGCTCCGAGCCACCCCACCCAGGCGATATCGGGGGCTGCTTGTGCGTCGACGCTCAAAGGCGCCACCGCGTGCGAAGGCCAGCGCTCAGCCAAAATCCCTGCAGCATTGCCGACCAGATGAGGCGCGCCAAAACGCCACGCGGTCAATACCTCCTCGATCGGGGTGACCTGCGGCCTGATCAACGAATTGCCGTCTCCGCTAACCGCCTGGAGATAAACCTGGTCATGCCGGGCATCGATCGCGGCAACCACCGGGTGCTCGCCATTCCGGCTGACGATGGGTGCAGCGTATGCCGTCAGCGTCGTCACACCGACCACAGGCTTGCCGGCGGCCAGCGCAATGCCTCGCGCCGCGGAGAGGCCGACTCGCAATCCGGTAAAGCTGCCAGGTCCCGTGGTGACCGCGATGCGATCGAGGCCGGCGAAAGTCACGCCGGACTGGGCAATGACACGCCCGATCAGCGGCATCAGTGCCTCGGCGTGCCCGCGCTTCATGGCCTCCGATTCCCGGGCGATCAGATCGCCCGCCTCGGTGTCGAGCACCGCGGCGGCGCAGGCATCCATCGCAGTGTCGATGGCCAGGATCAGCATTGAGGACAGGCGATTGGCGATTGGCGAATAGCGAACAGAAGGTCAAAACGAACCATCATTCGCCATTCGCCAATCACTATTCGCCACTCCCCGGCATCACATCGGCCGGACTTCGACGACGTCGGGAACGAAGTGTCTCAGCAGATTCTGAATTCCGTGCTGCAGCGTCGCAGTGGATGACGGGCAGCCCGAACACGCGCCTTTCATGTTGAGGTAAACGATGCCATCCTTGAAACCGCGAAATGTGATATCGCCGCCGTCATTGGCAACGGCCGGGCGGACCCTCGTTTCGATCAGGTCCTTGATGGCCGCAACCGTCTCGGCGTCCGCCTCGTCGAAGAACTCATCGGCTTCATCGGCGGCCTCGTCGCTCCCCGCGCTGCCGTCGGCCAAAAGCGGCGCACCCGACATGTAGTGTTCCATGATGGCGCCGAGGATCGCCGGCTTCAAATGCTGCCAGTCACTGTCGTCCTTGGTTACGGTCACGAAGTCGGATCCGTAAAAGACGCTGGTAACGCCGGGAACGCTGAACAGCTTTTCCGCAAGCGGCGAACGTGCCGCGGCTTCCCGGTTGGCGAATTCCATGGTGCCGCCGTCGAGCACGGTACGGCCGGGAATGAATTTCAACGTGGCGGGATTTGGCGTGGCTTCGGTCTGGATGAACATGGTCTTCTCCGGCCTCGCCGGTCCTTCGGGTCGCGGTCCGAACATCGCGAACGTTCGGACCAAAGGCAGAAATATCCGATTCTGGTGCGGTTTTGGATTTGATAATCGCCCGTCCGATAACCAGAGCCAGCGAAGGCAAAGCCAAAGAAGGCAAAGTCAAATCGGCCGCACCAGGGCCGGCGCTGCGTGATCCCTACCAGATGGCGACGCGGAACGCACGGTCAAGGGGCGGGATGGCTCCCATGCCGGACGGCTTTGGGGCCGTGATGAGGGATGTTTCTAGGATAAAGCGTCGATTTCCGCGTCGCTCAAGCCGCCGGGCACGATAGCGACCGGTATTGGAAAGGTACCAACCGCATCCGCCAGCATGGAGATGATCGGGCCCGGACCCTCGGGCCCGGGATTGGCGGCCAGCACCAGCATCGCGATGTCGACGTCTTTTTCGATCACATCCAGTATCTGTTCGGTCGGGTCACCCTCGCGGATCGCCCGTTCCGGGGTGATCGCCGCAATGCCGTTGGCGCGGCCGGAAGCACGATCGAGCGCCGCATTCGCTTCCTCCAGCGCCTCCGCGCGCATGATGTCGGCGACCCCCAGCCATTGCTGGTTCTGGTCCTCCGTTTCGATGATACGAAGCATCACCACGCCACCGCCGACGCGCATCGCCCAGCGGCTCGCATAGTATACTGCACGGTCCCACTCCGCGGTGTCGTCAACGACGACAAGACATTTCGGCTTGTGACCCGTCTCGTAACTACGCCGCTGGGTGGTCATGCATGTCCCGGAGCTTTCGCCAAGCAGGCTGACATGCTGCCATGCCGCAGCCATGCCCGACAAGCCGTGGCTCCGACGAACCCGATGACGCATTGCGGCCGGAAGAC
Organism: uncultured Alphaproteobacteria bacterium; assembly: GCA_963721935.1. Classification (GTDB taxonomy): domain Bacteria; phylum Pseudomonadota; class Alphaproteobacteria; order Rhizobiales; family Xanthobacteraceae; genus Bradyrhizobium. The sequence continues at coordinate 77,001 of CAVRMY010000005.1, read as the reverse complement.
GCGGGCATCATGGGTGCGCCGCGTCATTTGGCATGGAGGGAACTATTTCTTCCTGACGAAGCCTACGACATCTCTCGTTATCTTCATGGTTTCGTCGGCGATTGTGCGGGCACGATCGGCGCCGTCAATCAGGATGGCATCGACATGGCCGGGGTCAGCGACCAGCCGCTTCATCTCAGAGGCGATGGGCGAGAGCTTGGCGACACAAAGTTCCACCAGGGAATTCTTGAAGCTGGAGAACTGGCCGCCGCCGAATTCGCAGAGTACCTCAGATTTGGAACGGCCCGACAGCGCAGCATAGATGCCAACGAGGTTGTCGGCCTCGGGGCGTGTCTCCAGACCCTTTTCCTCGGTCGGCAGCGGTTCGGGATCGGTCTTCGCCTTTCGAATCTTCTGGGCGATGGTGTCGGCGTCATCGGTGAGATTGATCCGCGAATAGTCCGACGGATCGGACTTCGACATCTTCCTGGTGCCGTCGCGCAGCGACATCACGCGCGTCGCGGGGCCCGTGATCAGGGGCTCGGGTTGCGGGAATAACAGTCCGTCCGCGAAACCGTGGCTGCGGATCGAGTTGCCGAAATCGTTGTTGAATTTTTGCGCGATGTCGCGGGACAGTTCGAGGTGCTGCTTCTGGTCTTCGCCGACCGGCACATGGGTGGCGCGATAGAGCAGAATGTCGGCCGCCATCAGCACCGGGTAATCGAACAGGCCGACAGAGGCATTTTCGCGGTCCTTGCCGGCCTTCTCCTTGAACTGCGTCATGCGATTGAGCCAGCCTATACGCGCCACGCAGTTGAACAGCCATGCCAGTTCCGCGTGTCCGGACACCTGGCTCTGGTTGAACACGATGTGCTTCTTCGGATCTATCCCTGCGGCGATGAAGGCTGCGGTCACCTCCCTGGTGTTGCGGGCTAGTTCGGTCGGCCCGCCCCAGACCGCTACCGGCTGGGTGATCGCATGCAGGTCGACGACGCAGTAGAGACAGCTATGGGTCTCCTGCAATTTCACGAAGTTGACGATGGCGCCAAGGTAATTGCCGAGATGCAAATTGCCCGTCGGCTGAACGCCCGAAAACACTTTCTCAACAATCGCCATGGTCAGCTTTCCGCGCCCGTCTGATCTGCGCCGTCGATTACCGATGAACGCTGTGCGCCGTCAATTGCCATTTGATGGTTGCTCGCGCAAGCGGGGCGCGAGGTCCGTTTGATCGCATGGACCGCCTCTGCCCGGCCGATCGCGCCGCACAGGCCCAGCAGCAGGGAATAAACCGCCATTCCGCCCGATATCAGCGCCAGCACGAGCAAGGCCTGTACGAGGCCGCCGTGCACGCTGTCGCTTGCTCCAGGTACGAACGGCGCCGCCAGATACAGGAGCGCGGCCATGCCGAGCGCGGCAGCCACAATGCGTGGCAGGCGTCGGCGCGCGGCTGCATCGATCGAGAAGCCGAACGTCGTAATACCGCGCCGGATAAGCGCCAACGCGTTGTTCCAGGCACCGAATGCAATGCTGGCGGCAATGCCGCTGGCGCCGAATAGCTGGCCGAGGACGATGGCCAGAAGGATCGTGATCGCAAGGCCCTTCAGTGTTGCCAGAAGAGGGGCGAGGGTGTCCCCGCGGGCAAAGAATGCCGGCGACAACGCTTTGATGAGGACGTGGGCGGGCAAGCCGAGCGCCAGCCATATGAGCGCCTGCGCGGTGCCTGCGGTGTCGGCCGCGGTGAACGCGCCGTGTTCGAACAACATCCGTACGATCGGTTTGCCAAGCACGATCAATCCGAGCGTTGCCGGCAGGGCCAGTCCCACCGCAAGTTCGAGGCCGCGCGACTCGGCATGTGCCAGCGTTTCACGGTCGGCAGCGCGCAGCGATCGCGTCAGCTCGGGCACCAGAACCGCGCCCGTGGCAACCCCGACAATACCGAGCGGCAGTTCGATCAGGCGATTGGCGAAATACAGCCACGATACCGCCGAGGGCGACGCCGACGCAACGATCGCACCGCCAACGAGGAGCAATTGCGGGCCGGAGCCAGCGATCATGCCTGGGATCGCCTTGCCGAAGAAGTCGCGCATCGGCGGATCGAACGCGACGCGGAGCGGCGTTGCCATGCGATCGCCGCCAGGACGCAATACAAGGATCAGCAATTGAACCAGCCCTGCGACCCCGACGGTCGCCGCAATCGCCACCGCGGAATTGGCCGCACCCTCGTTCCGGAAGACGAGCACGATCATCACCAGGATCAGCGTGATGTTGAACAAGAGCGGGGAGAACGCAGTGAGTGCGTAACGGCCCCTCGCATTCAACAACGCCATCATGACCGTGGCGGGGCCTGCGAAGGCAAGGTAAGGCAACATCAGGCGGCCGCTGACCACGGCAAACTGCAGCTTCTCTGTTTCGGCAAAGCCGGGCGCAAGTGCGGTGATGACAACGGGCATCAACAGGCCGATCAAGCCTGCCGTCACGAGCAGCGCAACGCTGATGGTGCCGAGCACGCGTCCGGCAAAGGCTGCCGCCGCAACGGGACCTTCCGCATCGTGGACGCGAAGCCAGGCCGGTATCAGCGCGGCGTTCAACGCGCCCTCCGTCAAAAGCCGTCTCACCACGTTGACGAGCTGAAAGGCGACCAGAAATGCATCGGCGAGGGGGCCTGCGCCGAGCAGCGCCGCGACCATCGCATCGCGCGCGAAGCCGAGCAGGCGCGAGGCCAGCGTTCCCGTCGATACCGTGAAGAGCGAGCGAATCATGGGCACCTCTATACCAGTGTCGCTTGCCCGTGGTGGGATGATCGTGATAGGCCGCAACACAATTTCAGGCCCCACGCAAAATCGCGGCAACAGGACATTTGAGATGAGCCCAGCGAAATATGACGTTCTCGGCATCGGCAACGCCATCTTCGACGTGCTGGTGCAGACCGATGAGGGCTTTCTCGCAGCACACGGCATGACCAAAGGCGGCATGTCGCTGATCGATGAGGCCCGCGCCGCGTCGATCTATCGCGACATGGGCCCAGCGGTGGAAATGTCGGGCGGCTCGGCGGCCAATACGATTGTCGGTGTCGCCAATCTGGGTGCTCGCACCGCCTATGTCGGTAAGGTCAAGGACGACCAGATCGGAAGGCTTTACACGCACGACATCCGCGCCGCGGGAGTGACGTTCGAGACCAGGCCGGCTGTGGACGGGCCGGCCACCGGTTGCTCCTACATCCTGGTGACGCCGGATGGCGAACGCACGATGAATACCTATCTCGGAGCCGCGCAGGAATTGAGCGTCGCTGATATCGACGCCGCCCAGATCGCCGCCTCTGCGCTGGTCTATCTCGAGGGCTATCTCTGGGATCCCAAAAACGCCAAGGAAGCCTTTGTGAAGGCGGCGACGATAGCGCATCAAGCGGGCCGTCAGGTCGCGCTGACATTATCCGACTCGTTTTGCGTGGATCGCTATCGCGGCGAATTTCTCGACCTCATGCGCAACGGCACGGTCGATCTTGTGTTTGCCAACGAGGCGGAGCTGCATTCGCTGTATCAGACATCGGATTTCGAAACGGCGCTCAAGCAATTGCGCAGCGATGCCCAGCTTGCGGTAGTGACGCGCAGCGAGAAAGGCTGCGTGGTCGCCGCCAGGGATAGCGTCACCGCGGTGCCGGCGTACCCGGTCGAAAAAGTCGTCGACACCACGGGTGCAGGCGATTTGTTCGCCGCCGGCTTTCTGTTCGCCCTGGCGCGGGGCGCCGCTCACGAAAAGGCCGGGCGCCTGGGGGCGCTTGCCGCAGCCGAGATCATCCAGCACATCGGCGCGCGGCCGCAAGTCTCGCTGAAAGAGCTGGCGCAGCAGAACGGGCTTCCGCTCTAGCGGCCGGTGATATCGCCCGGCCGGGCCCCTGCGGTCGCGGACCGTTGGGGACTTATAATCTGGGGATGAGGGGCATTGATCCGTCGCACCCGGTGAAATTTGCGGCATATTGGTGGCATTGCAGAGCACCTTCCGGCGCCAGAGCATGATCCGGAAAAGTGGAAACCGGTTTTCCGAAAGATCATACTCAAACAAAGGCATGAGATCATGATGCGATTCCACGTAATCGCATCATGATCTAGCCGCAAAAAGCGCCAGGTTCGGAACCGGAAATTCGTTAATGCGTTTAAATTGTAGCAGAAATGCAGCGGCAGTGTTGCGCCATCTCGAGTAATTGCATCATAAGTCCTTGGATCATGACGGGTTGCCTCAACCCTATTTGCGGCTGATTGCGGCGCTGCGTAGCGCCTGGGAGTAGATGAATGATTTCGACCTGGAGCGAATGGAAACGATATCCGCGGGCTGGGCGCAGCGAAAATCTCGAGGCGCCGATTTCCCCGGGCATCTACGAAGTGCGCTACGCCTCGAGCGGTGCGCTGCACTCGTTTGGCGCAGTCGACAACGTCGCCCAGGCATTGGCCCTTTTGACCGCCGGGTCGAAATCGTGGTTCGCTCGCCGCGAAGCCACCCAGACACTGGACCTCGAATATCGCACTTGCGCGACCTCGACGAAGGCCGATGCCAAGGCCGCGGCTGAGCGTATGGTCGGCCGTCGCGAAACCTATATGAGCGGCGCGGCCTGAAGTTAGATCGAATAAGAACCGGGGTCGGTTCCGCGCCGGGTCCGCTTTGGGCTGAAAGCCCTCGAATTGCAACGAAGCTGCTAGGCTTTTGCGGCGGTGCATCGTCGGCAGTTTGCGCATATAATTGCGTCAACACCCGAAAATCCCAGGAGTGACGCCATGACCCCGACCGCCGCCGCACGCACCCCACATCCATCCGCTGCGACCTTGCGTGACCGCCTGAAGGATCCATCGTTGCTCCGTGAACATTGCTACATCGACGGGGCCTGGGTCGGGACACCGACGTTGCCGGTGACCAATCCCGCCAATGGCGCCGAGCTTGCAAAGGTGCCCCAGATGAGTGCTGCCGACGCCACCAGTGCGGTCGAAGCGGCCGAACGCGCTTTTCCGGCGTGGGCGAAACTCACGGCCAAGCAGCGCTCCAATGTCCTGCGCAAATGGTTCGAGCTGATTGCTGCCAATCGCGAAGATCTCGCCCTGATCCTGACCTCCGAGCAAGGCAAGCCGCTGGCCGAGTTGCTGGGCGAAGTCGATATCGGCGGCGCCTATGTCGAATTTTTCGCCGAAGAGGCGCGGCGGGTCTATGGCGAAACCATCCCGACCCAGCGGGCCGATGCCCGCCTGCTGGTAATCAAGCAGCCGGTCGGCGTCTGTGGCGCGATCACGCCCTGGAATTTCCCGAATTCGATGATCACCCGAAAGGTCTCGCCGGCGCTGGCCGCAGGCTGCACCGTGGTTCTCAAGCCCGCGAGTGAGACGCCGCTCAGCGCATTGGCGTTGGCGGTGCTGGCGGAAAAGGCCGGCGTGCCGAAGGGCGTCTTCAACATCATCACCGGGAAATCGTCGCCGATCGGCAAGGTGCTTTGCGAGCATCCTGCCGTGCGCTTCGTCGGTTTCACCGGATCGACCGAGGTCGGCAAGATTCTCTACCAGCAGGCTTCGGTCGGGGTGAAGAAGCTCGGGCTCGAGCTCGGCGGCAATGCGCCCTTCGTGGTATTCGACGATGCCGACATCGATGCTGCAGTCGAAGGCGCCATCGTGTCGAAATATCGCAACATGGGCCAGACCTGCGTTTGCGCCAACCGCATCTACGCCCAGGAAGGGATCTACGACGAATTCGTCCAAAAACTTTCCAGGAAGGTCGCGGCGATGAAGATCGGCGACGGTACCGAGCAGGGCGTAACGCAGGGACCGCTGATCAATATGGCAGCGGTCGACAAGGTCGAGCGCCACATCGCCGACGCGGTGAAGGGCGGGGCCAAGGTCGTGACTGGCGGCAAGCGTCATGCGCTCGGCCGCAGTTTCTTCGAGCCGACCGTGCTTTCTGACGTGAAGCCGGACGCCTTGGTCGCGCAGGAAGAGACCTTCGGCCCGCTTGCACCCGTCATCCGCTTCAAGGACGAGGCCGACGTTGTCGCCATGTGCAACAAATCGCCGTTCGGCCTCGCCTCCTACTTCTACGCCCGCGATCTCGGACGGGTATGGCGGGTCGCGGAAGCGCTGGAGTTGGGCATGGTCGGCGTCAATACCGGTCTCATCACGACGGAAGTGGCGCCGTTCGGAGGGGTGAAGGAATCGGGCCTCGGGCGCGAGGGTTCCCATCACGGCATGGATGAATATGTCGAGATCAAATATGTGATGATGGCTGGCGTCTGACGCTTTGCGCCGATCTTGTGCGCTTAGCTTTGGAAGATGCTTTCCCGGACATTGCCGAGGATCGCGGGCCCGCGGGGCGAGGATCATGCTTTAAAGACCCAGCGTCACTTCAGCCCAATGCACGACCACATCGCTGTTGAGGAATTCGATGACGCTGGATTCCATCGTCTTGGGGTGATCGTGGGCGACCACGGCGGTTGCGACGATCGCGTCGCAACGATCGTTGAATGCGATTGCCAGCGCGGAGTTCGGAGCGCGGTAGCGCTCGCTGACGGCGTAGGGCCGGCTGCGGCCTTTCATCCACGCGACATTGATTTCGCGACCCGGCCCCAACACCGAAAGCTTTTCGCCCATCAACGCGAAGTCGCTCAGGCGATCGAGCTCGTTGTCGTCGGAGACGCCGGTCTGGCAATTGCAAAAGCCGATCTTGGCCCGAATGTAGAGGTCTACTTCGACGCCGCAGTCGGCCGCCGCGCAGCGGAACGCCTTGCCGGCGCCCCATTCGTCGGTCGGGAACGGCCATCGCACTTCCGCAAATTTCGGTTTGCCCGGCGGCGCCAGGGCTTTGCTCTGGACCAGCATCGGCCAGGCGAAGAAAGCCGAAGCGCCGGCGAAAGCGCCGAGCGCGAAGCCGGCGATCATCGCAATTACGGCGTTTCGGCTGCGCACGGCCTAGTTACTCGCAACGAAGTTTCTTGCGGTGGCAAGCGTCGGCCGATCCGAGTCGGAACCGGAGGCCAGCGCAAGCAGTTTTTCGTAATTGGCTTTCGCTTTGGCCGTATCGCCAAGCGCCTGTGCCGCCTTCGCCGCACCGGCATAACCATTGAAGCGATTGGGCTCCTTCGCCTGGGTGGCTTCGAACGCCGCCAACGCTTCTTTCGCCATGCCGCGATCCAGCAGCATGAAGCCGTATAGTTCGCGCGCCGGCGCCAGCGAACCGGGCGTGACCGGGGATTTTTCCGTCTTGTCCTCGGCGTCGGCTGCGGCGCTCATCGCGTTGAGCGCATCGTCATATTTGCCGTCGGCATAAAGTACCCAGGCGCTCGCCACCTGTGCCTCGACATCGGCTTGTGTCGCCCAATAGTCGCTTTTGGCCTCACGCAGACTGTCGCGAATCTCGGAAAGTTTGGCGACATCGGCCCTGGCGGCGGATGGATCGCCGGAACGCGCGGCGCCGAGCGCACGCGCAAAATAGGTGATCGCCATCGTCTGGGGGAATTTGCTCGGCTTGACCTCGAGATTGGCCGCGCCCCTCCAGTCGCCGCGTTCGACCATGTAGCGCGCCGGCGATGCGGCCTGCGCGAATGCTCCGGCGTAGACGTCAGGATCGGGCTGCGTGGCCTCTATTTGGTCGATGACCTGGCGCGCGGCCGCGTCCTGGCCGAGTTGCAGATAGGCGTAAACGAGATAATCCTGGCCATGCAGTTGATCGCCGCTCTCCTTGCTGGCCTTTGCGGCCTGCACGGAAGCCAGATTCGCCGCAATCGATTCCTTCCAGTAGCCGACGCGCGTGAAAATATGCGACGGCATGTGCTGCGCATGCGGGGCGTTCGGTGCGATCTTCGAATAGCGCAGCGCTGCAGGGATTCCCTTCTCGGCGATCGGCGGATAGTCATAAAGATGGATCAGATAGTGGGCAATGCCCGGGTGCTGCGGTTGCCGCTGCCAGATCGGCTCCAGGATGGCGGCTCCCTTGAGCTGGTTGGCGTAGGTCTTGTCGGCGGGCGAGGCCGCCACGTTCAAGGTGATCGCGTAGAATATCTGCGCCTCGTCGTCATCAGGGTATTTCGCCGCGAGCGCGGCCATCTTCTTCAAATAGGACTGCACGCGTGCCTGCTGCGGGATCTTGTCGTAATCGACATACATCACCGATAGCGCATCGATGTAGTCGCGCTCGCGCTCGGTCTTGGCGCCAACCGCCTGGCCTTTTTGGATCGCAGCAAGCCCAAGCGGAAGGTTGGGCGCAGGAATCGCGCCATGCGGGTTGTTGAGGAGGGCGAGCGCAATACCCCAATAGGTAATCGCGCACTCCGGATCGGCTTTCAGGGCTTCCTCGTAGATTTCCTTTGATTCGGTATACCAAAACGAATGCTGGTAGCGCATGGCGCGGTCGAAGCGCCGCTGCGCCGTGTCGTTACAACTCGTCGCAAAATGCACCTTGCCCAGTTTCTGATCTGTATCGTCCTGGGCCTTGACGGGTGTGCTGAGTCCAAATGCCGCAAGGCTGGCAACGGTCGTTGCCAACAGAATTTCGCGCATGACTTTCTCCCGACACCGTTGACAGGATGACGAAACCCCAAAAGGGGCTCCAACAATCATAGGCCGTAATCATGGTGTTCTCAACGACGCTCATGTTCCCGTTCAGGTGAGCAGGCGTGAGGATTTTCTCGCAAAGCAGCTAAAACTTGAGGTCGGCGCCGGTAACACGGCGATAGGCTTCCAGGTAGCGCTTGCTGGTGGCATCCACGACGCTTGCCGGTAAAGGCGGCGCCGGCGCCTCGCCGTTCCAGCGGCCAGCGCGCCGCTCGGCGTCGAGATAATCGCGCAGCGGCTGCTTGTCGAAGCTCGGCTGCGGCTGCCCCGGCTTGTAAGCATCCGCCGCCCAGAACCGCGAACTGTCAGGGGTCATCACCTCGTCGATCAGGATGATGCGGCCATTTTCGTCGCGGCCAAACTCGAATTTGGTGTCGGCAATGATGATGCCTCGGTCACGTCCAATCCTCTCTCCAAGCGTATAGACGGCGCGCGTCATGCTCTCCAGAGTATAGGCAACCTCCTCGCCGACGATCTCGCGCATTCGTGCAGTGGTGATGTTCTCGTCGTGACCGGCCTCCGCTTTGGTGGCCGGGCTGAAGATTGCAGGCTCCAGCCTGCCGCTCTCGACCATCCCCTTCGGCAACTTCTCGCCCGCGAGCGTGCCGTGCGCGGCATATTCCTTCCACGCCGATCCGGAGAGATAGCCGCGGATCACGCATTCGATCGGAAACACCTTCGTGCGCCTGCACAACATCGCCCGTCCCTCAAGCGAGGCGCGATGATCCTTCAGTACGGGCACCTCGCCGATGATCTGATCGGCATCGGCGCTGATCATGTGATGCGGCACCACCCCCTCGAGCTCACTGAACCAGAAAGCGCTGATCTGGGTCAGCACCGCGCCCTTCATCGGGATCGTTTCTGCCATCACCACGTCGAACGCGCTGATGCGGTCGGTGGTCAACAGCAGCACGCGGTCGTCGCCGACCGCGTAGATGTCGCGAACCTTGCCGCGCCCGATCCTTGGTAAGGGCAGGTCGCTTGCCATCATGGTGATCATGGATCGAACTTTCGAAGACGGCCGCGAAGGGAATGGATCGCGGCCGGAAACGGGGCTGGCTCACTCCGGAAGCGGAATGAACTCATGCTCATTGGGGACGGCAGCGAAGCGGCCGGTTTTCCAGTCCTGCTTGGCCTGCTCGATCCGCTCTTTACTCGATGAAACGAAGTTCCACCAGATATGGCGCGGTCCTTCCAGCGCGTCTCCACCGAGAAACATCATCCGTGTCGGCTTCAAGGTCTTGACCGTGATGCGGTCGCCTGGGCGAAAGACCAGGAGGCGCGGGGCCTCGTAGCGTTCGTTTGATATCTCGACCTCACCGTCGACCAGGTAGATGGCGCGTTCTTCATGGTCGGCATCGAGCGGCACGCTGACGCCATCTTCCGCCGTCACCTCGACATAAAACCACGGCGACACCATCGTAACAGGCGATTTCGCGCCGAACGCTCCACCTGCGATGACGCGGGCGGCGACGCCGCGATCGGTCACGACCGGCAGGTCGGCAGCCGCGTAGTGCTGGAACGTCGGCGCGATTTCCTCGCGACCAGCGGGAAGCGCAATCCAGCTCTGCAGGCCAAGCATCTTCTGGCCGGTCTTGCGCTGCAAATCCGGCGTGCGCTCCGAATGGGCGATGCCACGGCCCGCCGTCATCAGGTTCATGGCACCCGGCTGGATTTCCACGACATTGCCCTCGCTGTCACGGTGCATGATGCTGCCATCGAACAGATAGGTGACGGTAGCAAGTCCGATATGAGGATGCGGGCGTACATCCATGCCCTTGCCCGACACGAATTGCACCGGTCCGAAGTGATCGAAGAAAATGAAGGGGCCCACCATCTGTCGCTTGCCGTGCGGCAGGGCGCGCCGCACCTCAAATCCATCGCCGAGGTCGCGCGTGCGAGGCACGATGACAAGTTCGAGCGCGTCGCAGGATGCGGGATCGCCGAGCACAGGATCATTGGAAGGAAGCCAGCTCATGGGGTTTTCTCCGCTGTTTGTGGCTGCCATTTCGGCAGCAAGCATTGCACGTGGTTCAAGCGGTGAAGCGCCAGCATCCTGACACCGGCATCCAGGCAACGCAATGCATTCTCGCGGCGCCTCGAAAGCCCCGAGTTGTGAACAGTCCATCGGCCTCGAAAAACGAGGGCGCAGGGAATGCCGGGCGCACGATGCACCCGCAGCCTCGCATGCAAAATAGAAAGAGCATACGAGTATAGTCACCACGGTCACACCGGTATCACCCGGCATTCCCCGCGCGATGGTTTTAACGGTTTCCTTCGTGCTCTCCCCGGTGACCGGGCTTTCTTGCCACCGTCGCCCGCGGAGTTTCCTCCGCCGACTTGACGCCAGCATCGGGGCGTCAGGACCACACGACTTCGCCGTCCGCATCAAACGCGCTTCGTCTTTGCGCGTCGGTTGCGTCCACCGCATCCTGCTCCGCGCTCGTGACGATCGCGAAACGCCCCTTCGAGGAACAGGACGGGCGAGTTGTAAGAGTGATTTGCCCGACGCCAGAAGCGAAATATTTTTGCAAGACGGACTGGACGACCCAAATCAGCTTGAATGGCCTTGCGAATTTTGATTTTTGGCGCATCTGGGGGACGCAAACCTCGCCCGCTTGCGCTCCATCACCCCGCAGGCGGTTCCGCAAGCGGGGAGAGGTGAACCGCGTTCATTCCGCAGCAGCAGTGCGCGGTGCTCCGACAAAGCCTGTCGCCTCGCCGAAGCGCTCGACCATGACCTCGCCCAGGTGCTTTGCCTTGTCGGTCACGCAGGCGCCGGAACGCACCGTGTAGCGATCCTGACGGGAGAGATGCGGAGGCGCCATGCCCTCTCGCAGCGCGCGCGCCGTATCCATCACGACTTTACGGAAATGCAGGATGCCGAGATCGGTGGGTCCGAGATGTTCGCGGCTGCGGTCGGCGATCGGGCCCTGGCTGTCCTGTACCGCCGCATCCTGTTCAGACACGCCCTTGATGCCGGTGTAGCTTTTGGTCTTCTGCAGCTTGCGATCGATCAGATAGTCGTTGGCCTTGTTGCGCAGCGGCACATAATTTTCGTCGACCTCGGCGATCACGCCGTTGCCGCCATCATACATGTCGCGCTCGGCTTGCGTCAGCGCCCGCTCCGGGTTCCAGGCATAGGTGTAGATCCAGGTGCTGGTGTCGGTGACCGGGACGAAACTCTGGCCAAAAATGCTCTCGCCCGGCATCGCGCTCGGCGCATAGGTGTGCACCGGCATCAGGAACTGGGCAATGCGCCAGTAAATCCTGTCATCGTCGGCGAGCCGGCCGCCCGCAATCGTCAGGCCGGCGTCATGCGGGACGATCCGGATGACCGGGCGGGGGTCATGCGCAATCCAGCATATGTGGTCGGTGTTCATCCGGGCGATCGGATTGACGAAGTGCTTCTTGACGTTGAGGATTTCGTCCTCGTCCTTTTCGAAGCTCAAATGCGCGAAGGTGAAGTGCGCGGTGTCGATCGATCCTTCCAGCGCCTGCACCCAGTTGCAATCCTGCCATTTCTTCGAGACGTAGCGGTGCGAGGCCGGCAGCAGCGCCATCTCGAGCGCAGGCAATTCCGGCATTTCGCCTGGTGGGCCCATATAGGTCCAGATCATGTCGCCCCATTCGCGCACCGGATAGGCTTTGATGCGGATCAGGTCCTTGGCATTGAGGTCGGGATAGGAGGTCGGCATGTCGACGCAAGCACCCTCGGTGTCGAACTTCCAACCGTGATAGACGCAGCGGATGCCGCATTCCTCGTTGCGGCCAAGCCAGAGATTGGCACCGCGGTGCGGACAATGTTGATCGATGATGCCGACCACGCCCCTGGTGTCGCGGAAAGCGAGCAACTCCTCTCCCATCACGACAATCTTCTTCGGAGGACAATCCGGTTCGGGCAATTCCTCGGACAACAGCGCCGGCAACCAGAACCGCCGCAGCAATTCGCCCATGGCAGTGCCGCTACCGGTTTCGGTGAGGAATTTGTTCTCCTCCGCACGGAGCATGGCGCGCCTCCGGGTTTTGATCCTTGCTCTTGGCCAAGCTTGGCGCGGGCCGGACGGGGCGTCAATGCCGCTCGCTCTTAATCCCTCCCCCGCGAGCGGAGCGACATGCGGGTATGAGGCGAGGCGCCCCGGATATCGCTGCGCTCATCCGGGCTACGCGGTTACTCCGCGGCCGCCGCCGTGGGTTTTGCGCCCGCGCCGTAGCGCTGGTCGATGTAGTCGATCACCAGCGCCTTGAAGTCGGCGGCAATGGTCGGGCCGCGCAGCGTGCGGAATTTCTTGCCGTCGACGAACACGGGCGCGGCCGGCGCCTCGCCGGTGCCCGGAAGAGAAATGCCGATATTGGCGTGTTTGGATTCGCCGGGCCCGTTGACGATGCAGCCCATCACCGCGACGTTAAGCGCCTCGACGCCGGGATAGCGCGTCTTCCAGTTCGGCATTTCGTCGCGGATGAAGTCCTGGATCGAGCGCGCAAGCTCCTGAAACGTGGTCGAGGTGGTGCGGCCGCAGCCGGGACATGCCGCAACCAGCGGCACGAAGGTGCGAAAGCCCATGGTCTGCAGCAGCTCCTGCGCCACCTGAACCTCCAGCGTGCGGTCGCCGCCGGGCTCGGGCGTCAGCGAGATGCGGATGGTGTCGCCGATGCCGTCCTGCAGCAGGATGCCAAGGGCCGCCGATGAAGCCACGATACCCTTCGATCCCATGCCGGCTTCGGTCAACCCGAGATGGATCGCATAGTCCGAACGGCGGGCGAGTTCCTGGTACACCGCGATCAGGTCTTGCACGGCGGACACCTTGGCAGAGAGGACGATCCGGTCTTTGGCCATGCCGAGTTCCTCGGCGCGCGCTGCCGACAGCAGGGCCGACTGCACCATCGCCTCGCGCGTCACCGCGCGCGCATCGCGCGGCTCGGCCGATATAGCGTTCTCGTCCATCAGTTTGGAGAGCAGTTCCTGATCGAGCGAACCCCAATTGGCGCCGATCCGCACCGGCTTGTTGTTCTTGTTCGCGATCTCGATGATGTCGGCAAACTGGGTGTCGCGCTTGTTCTTGAAGCCGACATTGCCGGGATTGATCCGGTATTTGTCGAGCGCTTCGGCGCAAGCCGGATATTCCGCCAGCAATTTATGGCCGATGTAATGGAAGTCGCCGATCAGAGGCGTGGCGATGCCGCGTTTGCGAAGCCCATCGCGGATATGCGGGACGGCGGCGGCGGCCTCTTCGCGATCGACCGTGATGCGCACCATTTCCGAGCCGGCGCGCGCAAGGGCTGCGACCTGGGCAACGGTGCCCTCGACATCGGCGGTGTCGGTGTTGGTCATCGACTGCACGACGATCGGCGCGCCGCCACCGACGGTAACATCGCCGACCATGACTTTCGTGGTTCTGTGCCGGGAGTTGGGACCGGCGATGTCGTCCTGCAGCGTTTTTTCGGGCTTGTTCATGGGAGCTCAAATATCAGGTTTTAGGCACTGTCAGCAATGCGCAGGTGGAAATCGGGACCGTCGGATTCGGAGGGTCACGAGGAAAGACCCCCGATCACCGGAAGCGCCGCGGCAGCAAACCTCGGGGGTCAGGGGCTCATGCAGGATGAAATAGCTAGCCAGGACGCCAAACAAAGGGGTGATAAAGGTAAATGCCGGGAATTTGCCGGCGGAACAGGTCCTGACGAGTGCGCCGATTTTCAAAGTTCGCAGCATTTTGCGGCGCCTGCGCGCTTCCAGGGGTCGTTTCGGCCTGACGAAACAATCATGCCCAAAACTCACCCCCGCTGGCAATAAGTGCAAATGCCGGCGATTTCGACCACCGACATTCGCGGAGAGAAACCCGTGGCGCGCGCCGCTGCATTGAGGCTTTGAGCCATCGGTGAGGCCGCGATTTCACCGACGGAACCGCAGCGCTCGCAGATCAGGAACGCCACCATCGCGGTCGCGTCATGGTCATGGGCACAAGCCAGAAATGCATTGCGGCTTTCGATCCGGTGAACCAGGCCATTTTCCATCAGGAAATCAAGCGCGCGGTACACCGTGATCGGTGCCGGCCGGGGCATTGATTTCGCAAGTTCGTCGATCACCTCATAGGCCCCGAGCGGCCGGTGGCTCGCTAACAGCGCTTCCAGCACCTGGCGGCGTATCGGTGTGAATTTTTGGGCTCTTAGCTCGCAAACCCGTTCGGCATGAGTGAGCGCGTCCGCGGTGCAGCGGCCGTGGTCGTGGTCGGGCGCGGGAAATGTGGGTTTTGCCAGCGTCATTGTGGCCAACCGTAGCATTTTTTGGCAGGCGAACCAAAATCCTGGCCCGCCGTTCCCGTTCCATCGCCAGCCATTCCATCGCCAGCCATGTGTTTTCGGTGTAGCAGCCCTTCGCGATCAGGATCGTGAAAAATTCATAAGCAAGCTTATTATAGCCAAAGCTTATGGAGAAGGATTCGATGGCCCGCAGTTCGGTGGATATGAACTTCCTGTTCACGCTTGCCGAGTTGCAGCGGCTGGTGCGGGCCTATGCCGACAAGCAGGCGTCGCGCTTCGGCATTACCCGCGCGCAATGGGCGGTGCTGGCCAAGGTGGAGCGCTTCGAGGGCCTCAAGCAATCGGAACTCGCCGAACAGATGGAAATGCAGCCGATCACGCTGACGCGATTGATCGACCGCCTCTGCGAAAACGGCTGGATCGAGCGGCGCAACGATGAGTCCGACCGCCGCGTCAACAGGCTCTATCTGCGCAAGGCGGCGCGGCCGTTGCTCGGCAAATTGAGTGGCTTGCGTTCCGAACTCACGGCAAGCGCCATGGAAGGCATCAATCCGTCGGATGCTCATCGGCTTCTCGCCCAGCTCGAACTGATCAAGGAAAACGTGCGCAACGCCATACAGGGCACGGGCGCAGACACGGCAAGGAAAGAACAGCGCTATGGCTGATCAGGTATTGAAATTTCCACCCGAACAGAAGGGCAATCCGCAGCAGCCGGCGACCAGGCCTCCCGCCGCTCCGCGCTCGGGTCTGATGGCGTCCTTGCGACGTTACCGCCGCACGCTGCTTCTTGTGGTGTTGCCGCTCGCCGCATTGCTCGGTGGCGCGGTTTTCTATCTGAATGGAGGCCGTTACGTATCCACCGACGACGCCTATGTCGGCGCGCAGAAGGTTCTGATCACCCCGGATATTTCAGGCAAGATCGAAAAGGTCGTGGTGCGCGAAGGCCAGCGCGTCAACGAGGGCGATGTGCTGTTCGAGATCGACCCGGTGCCGTTCCGCCTCGCCGTGCAGGAGGCCAGGGCCAAACTGGACCAGGCCCGCACGTCTTACGACAATCTGGTTGCCAACGTCAAAATCTATCAGCAGATGGAGGACCTCGCGCAACAGGCTGTCGATCTGAAGCAGCGCGACGTTGATCGCAAATCGACGCTCGTGAAGAACAGTTTCGGTTCGCAGCTCGATCTCGACAATGCGTCGAACGCGTTTGTCACGGCGAAAGCGCAGCTCGAATTCCTCAAGCAGCAGCTATCGAGCGCGAAAACCCAGTTGCTTGGCAATCCGGACCTGCCGCTCGAGCAGTTCCCGCCCCATGCGCAGGCCCAGGCGGCGCTTGATCAGGCCGAGCGCAATCTCGACCATACCGTGATGCGTGCGCCCATGGGGGGCATCGCGACGCAGGTCGAGCAGATCCAGCTCGGCCGCTTCGTCGTGGCAGGCACCCCGGTATTCTCGATCATCGACACATCGAAACCATGGGTTGACGCCAATCTGAAGGAATCGGATTTCACCTACGTCGCCGCCGGCCAGCCGGTCTCTATCGAGGTCGATGCGTTTCCCGATCACGTCTTCAAGGGCACCATTGGTTCGCTCAGCCCGGGCACCGGCGCGCAATTCGCCATTCTGCCGCCGCAGAACGCCACCGGCAATTTCGTCAAGGTGGTGCAGCGCGTTCCGGTGCGGATCTATTTCGATAATGACGACAGGCATGTGCAGAAGCTGAAGGCCGGCATGAGCGCCTATACCACTATCGACACCGGCCATCGCCGTTCGCTCGCGGGCCTCCTCGGGCTGTCGCCGGCCGCCGCAAAACAGGACTAGTCGAAGATGGTGACGTCGGCTGCAGCATCGAGTGCGGTTCCTGGTCTGCGCCGTAACATGGTGACGATCTGCGCCATGACCGCCACGATCATGCAGGCGCTCGATACCACGATCGCCAACGTCGCCCTGCCTTACATGCAGGGCAGTCTCTCGGCGTCGCAGGATCAGATCAACTGGGTGCTGACCTCCTACATCGTCGCCGCCGCGATCATGACCGCGCCGGTGGGGTGGATCGCCAACCGGTTCGGCCGAAAGCGGACCTTCATCATTTGCTCCGCCGGATTTACCTTCGCTTCCGTCCTCTGCGGCCTGGCGCAGGACATCAATCAGATGGTGCTGTTCCGCCTGCTGCAGGGCATGTTTGGCGCGGCGCTGGTGCCGCTGTCGCAGGCTGTGATGCTGGACGCCTACGCGCTGCACGAACGCGCCAAGGCGATGTCGATCTGGGGCATGGGCGTGATGATGGGGCCGATCATGGGCCCGTCGCTTGGGGCCTGGCTGACCGAAACCTACTCATGGCACTGGGTGTTCTTCGTCAACCTGCCGTTCGGCATCATCACTGTGCTTGGCTTGTTGACGTTCATGGAGGAGACCAGGGCGGATCGCGGCATGCGGTTCGACTGGTTCGGATTTGCCGCGCTTGCGGTGGGCATCGGGGCGATGCAGCTCGCGCTCGATCGCGGCGAGCAGCTCGGCTGGCTCGAATCCAACGAGATCATCGCCGAGATCATCGTCTCGATCATCGGTTTCTACTATTTCTTCGCGCACTCGTTCACGACCGAAAAGCCGTTTATCCAGTTTGCGATCTTCAAGGACCGCAACTTCATAAGCGGCTGCGTGTTCATGGCCGTGATGGGGCTGGTGCTGTTCTCCACCATGGCGTTGTCCTCGCCTTATTTGCAGAACGTGATCGGCTATCCCATCATTACCGCCGGGCTGTTGCTGGCGAGCCGTGGCTGCGGCACCTTTGTCGCCATGATGCTGGTCGGCCGATTGATGCGATATATCGAAGCGCGCAACCTGATCATCGGCGGTCTTGGCCTCACCGGCCTGTCGCTGTTCTACATGACGGGGTGGACCGATCAGACCCAGGTCGGCGAGATCGTCACCTGGAGCATCGTGCAGGGATTTGGCTTTGGCCTGGTGTTCGTGCCGCTGTCCACGGTGGCGTTTTTGACGCTGCCCAACCACTTGCGCACTGACGGGACTTCGATGCTCACCCTGCTCAGGAACGTGGCGAGCTCGATCGGCATATCAATTGTCATTGCGCAGCTGACGGAAGGAGCGCAGCGGGTCCACGCCGTGTTGAACGAGCACGTCACCCCGTTCAATCAGGCGCTGCAGATGCCCGACGTGCGCGGCATCATCAACCTGTCCACCGACGCCGGGCGCGCGCTGGCGGACGTGATGTTGAACCTGCAGGCGCAGATCATCGCGTTTTCGCTGGACTACCAGATGGTGATGATCTTTACCCTCTGCACCATCCCGTTCGCACTGATGATCGGCTCGACCAAGGCGGCGCTGCGCGCGCAGTCCGTTTCAGCGGAACACGCGGTGATCGAGTAGAATGCCCCTCACCCCAGTGCGAGCTTCGCTCGTCACGTTCCCGCGTGCGGCAGGGCTGTCGCATTTGGGGACAGAGGTTGTCGGCACGACGTTTCCAGGTCGTCGTGGCCGGGCTTGTCCCGGCCATCTACGCCTTTGCTGCATCACGGGAAGTAAGACGTGGATGCCCGGCACAAGGCCGGGCATGACGAGTTGGCGCGGGCGGCGGCCCGCATTGGGTACATCAAACCTGGAGCGCGACCACACATATGCGATAGCCCCCCGCGTGCGGGGAGAGGGAGCGCGCTCTCATCGCGGCGGAATCTGACCTCATTTCGATGAGGAACCGGCTCAAATCTCGAAAAACACCGTCTCGTTGTCGCCCTGAAGGTGGATATCGAAACGATAGACCGGACTTCCGCTACCCGGCGCGCGTCCTGCGATCAGCGTGGCGCGGCGCGAGGGCGGCACCAGCGCCAGCACGGGATCGGTGGCATTGGCCGCCTCGCCATCGAGATAGATCCTGGAATAGTTGTGCAGCAGCATGCCGCGCGCAAAAATCGCGAGCAGAATATGCGGCGCCTGAGGCTTGCCGTCGCGATCCGGCACGGCGCCCGGTTTTATGGTGTCGAATGTGTAATCGCCGTTGGCATCGGTGCCACAGCGGCCGAATCCCCTGAATTTCGAATTCGGTGTCGCGCGTTCGTCCTTGGGATCGGCGAAGCGACCCTGCGCGTCGGCCTGCCAGATCTCGAGCATGCAATCCGGCACCACCTGCCCGTCTCCGTCGAACACCCGGCCTTCGATCCTGATCCGCTCGCCCGTCGTATCAGGGGTCACGAGATTGTTGCTGAAAGCGTCGTTCCACTCATATCTGCCGGCGGACGTCAGCCCGTAAGCGAAAAACGGGCCGACGGTCTGCGACGGCGTAATTCCCTGCGGCCCGCTGTCCGTCACTATCAGGCCTCCAAGGGTGTGGCGTTGCGGCCGCGCAGCACGATGTTGAAGCGGTAGCAGAGCGCCCATTCGGGCTTGGTGTTCTCCAGATCGAAGGAAGAAACCATCCGCTCGCGAGCCTTCTCATCTGAAACCGAATTGAAGATCGGGTCGAACGGGAACAATGGATCGCCGGGGAAATACATCTGCGTCACCAGGCGGGACACGAAGGAATAGCCGAACACCGAGAAATGAATGTGCGCGGGCCGCCAGGCATTATGATGGTTGCCCCAGGGATAGGCGCCCGGCTTGACGGTGACGAACCGATAATAGCCTTTGCTGTCGGTCTGGGCGCGCCCGGCGCCGGTGAAGTTGGGATCGAGCGGCGCGGGGTGCTGGTCGCGAACGTGGATATAGCGGCCGCAGGCATTGGCCTGCCAGATCTCGACCAGCGTGTCCGGCACACCGCGGCCTTCCTCGTCAAGCACATGGCCGTGCACGATGATGCGTTCGCCGATCGGCTCACCCTTGTGCTGTGTGGTGAGGTCGCTGTCGTTCTCCCGCACGGTCTCGTGGCCGTAGACCGGTCCGGTCAATTCCGACAGCGTGTGGCGCATCGGGATCAGCGGCTTCGTTGGCGAGCGCTTCACCGTGCTCTTGTAGGCGGGCGAAAGCCGCGGCGGATGCGCCGCATTGCTCGCGAGGGGATAGGCGAGGGTCATAAATGGGAGTCTCCCAGGTTCATTCCGCTCATTTTGAGCGCCTGCAAAGCAATCCGGAAGGCGGCATCCGAGATAACGGGATCGCTTCGTCGCGCGCGCTCCTCGCGATGACGCCTCTGGCAATCCTCAATTCAGTTTCTCGATCGCCATCGCGACGCCTTGGCCGACGCCGACGCACATGGTTGCCAGCGCCCGCTTTCCGCCGCGCTTCTCCATCCCGTGCACCGCGGTCATCGCCAGCCGCGCGCCGCTCATGCCAAGGGGGTGGCCGAGCGCAATGGCGCCACCGTGCGGGTTGACGAAGTCGGCGTCTTCCTTGACGCCGAGCTGACGCAGGCAGGCTATTCCCTGGCTTGCGAAGGCTTCATTGAGCTCGATCAAATCGAAATCGCTGATCTTCAGTCCGAGCCGCTGCATCAACTTGCGCGTGGCCGGCACCGGGCCGATGCCCATGATACGCGGCGGCACCGCGGCCGAGGCGAGACCGAGGATCCGCGCCCGCGCAGTCAGGCCGTGCTTCCTCACGGCGGCTTCGGAGGCCAGGATCATGGCGGCGGCGCCGTCATTGACGCCGGAGGCATTGCCGGCCGTCACCGTGCCCGGATTGCGCACGATCGGCTTCAGCTTGGACAGCCCCTCAAGCGTGGTTTCGGGACGCGGATGCTCGTCCTTGTCGACGGTGACAGGTCCAGCCTTGCCGCCGGGGACCGAAAGGGGCGTGATTTCCTCGCTGAAATAGCCGGAAGCGATGGCTTTGCCCGCGCGCTGCTGCGAGCGGATGGCAAAGGCGTCCTGGTCGGCCCGCGACACCTGAAATTCTTCCGCGACGTTCTCGCCGGTCTCGGGCATCGCGTCGACACCATATTGCGCCTTCATCAGCGGATTGATGAAGCGCCATCCGATGGTGGTATCGAAAATGTCGGCGGAACGCGAAAATGCCTCCGCTGCCTTGCCCATCACAAATGGCGCCCGTGTCATCGATTCGACGCCACCTGCGATGGCGAAATCGATTTCGCCTGCGCGGATCGCGCGGGCCCCGGCGCCGACCGCATCAAGCCCCGAGGCGCAAAGGCGATTGAGCGTCTGGCCGGGAACGGATTCGGGCATGCCCGCAAGGAGCAGCGCCATGCGTGCCACGTTGCGATTGTCCTCACCGGCCTGGTTGGCGCAGCCAAAATAGACTTCGTCGACCTCCGACCAGTCGAGCTTCGGATGGCGCGCCATCAGTTGCTTGATCGGGGCCGCCGCCAGATCGTCGGTGCGCACCTTGGCGAGCGAACCGCCGAATCGCCCGATCGGGGTCCGCACGGCATCACATATGAATACTTCACCCATCGCTCTCTCCCTTGATGCCGCGGTTCCGCGCCGCTCAGCCCGAATTGGAGCAAGTTTTAGGAGCGGCCATGCGGCAGGTCAATTAATCGTTGCCGTAAACGCCGGTGCTTTCGCAGGAGGTCAGTCATGCCCTCGGGTCCGGGGTCGCGCGGCAAGCGATCTCAGGGGGTGGAAAACATGGATGGCAGCGGCAAACCGAATAGGATCGGTGGCTGAAATTCTGTAGTTTGCCGCAGACCAATGACGATCCAGCCGACATTTCCTGCGCCATCGGACGCCCCGCCTTCCCCGGAAGCGGCGCGCGTCACGCCAATGATGGAACAATACCTTGAAATAAAGGCGGCCAATCCCGGCCTCCTGCTGTTCTACCGGATGGGCGACTTCTACGAACTGTTCTTCGAGGACGCCGAAATCGCCTCGCGCGCGCTCGGCATCATGTTGACCAAACGCGGCAAGCACCAGGGCATGGATATCCCGATGTGCGGCGTGCCGGTGGAGCGCTCGGACGATTATCTGCATCGCCTGATTGCGCTCGGCCACCGCGTGGCCGTGTGCGAACAGATGGAGAATCCGGCCGCGGCGCGCGCCCGCGGAGCCAAGAGCGTGGTGCGCCGCGACGTGGTGCGACTGGTAACGCCGGGCACGCTGACCGAAGATACGTTGCTCGACGCCAAGGCCAACAATTATCTGCTCGCAATCGCACGCGCGCGCGGATCGGCAGGCTCCGACCGGCTCGGGCTTGCCTGGATCGACATATCGACGTCCGAATTCATCGTCACCGAATGCTCGACCGGCGAACTCGCCGCCACGCTCTCGCGCATCAATCCGAACGAGATCATCGTCACCGATGCGCTTTACGGCGACGCCGAACTTGCACCCGCCTTGCGCGAATGGCCCGCGGTGACGCCGCTGACCCGCGATGTCTTCGACAGCTCAACCGCCGAGCGGAGGCTTTGCGATTATTTCGCGGTTGCCACCATGGATGGGCTATCTGCGATGTCGCGGCTCGAGGCGACCGCCGCCGCTGCTGCCGTCACCTATATCGACCGCACGCAGGTGGGCAAACGTCCGCCGCTGTCGCCGCCGTCGCGCGAAGCGGCCGGTACCACCATGGCGATTGATCCCGCGACCCGTGCCAATCTCGAATTGACCCGCACACTCGCCGGCGAGCGGCGCGGCTCGCTGCTCGATGCCGTCGACCGCACCGTGACGCCGGCCGGATCGCGCCTGCTCGCGCAAAGGCTGGCTGCCCCGCTCACCGACGGTGCCGCAATCGCCAGACGTTTGGATTGTGTTGCGGCGTTTGTAGAGGCCGCGGCACTTCGCGACGATCTCCGTACCACGCTGCGCGCGGCGCCCGATATGTCGCGCGCGTTGGCGCGTCTGTCGGTTGGGCGCGGCGGCCCGCGCGATCTTGCAGGCCTGCGCGACGGTATCCTTGCCGCGGATCGAGCGCTGGCCCAGCTTGCCGCGATGCAACAGCTTCCGCACGAGATTGCTGCAGCGAAGGCAGCATTGCTCGCCCCGCCGCGCGAGATCGCCGAAGAATTCGGACGCGCGCTTTCGGAACAACTGCCGTTGATCAAACGCGATGGCGGGTTCGTCCGCGAGGGCTATGAGGCAGCGCTCGATGAGGCCCGCAATCTGCGCGATGCTTCGCGCCTGGTGGTTGCCTCGATGCAGGCGCGCTATGCCGAGGAAACCGGCGTCAAAGGCTTGAAGATCCGCCACAACAATGTGCTCGGCTATTTTGTCGAAGTCACCGCCCAGCATGGCGAGAAACTGATGGCGCCGCCGCTGAATGCGACCTTCATCCATCGACAGACGCTGGCAGGTCAGGTTCGTTTTACCACGTCGGAACTCGGCGAGATCGAGGCCAGGATCGCCAATGCCGGTGAGCGTGCGCTCGCTCTGGAACTTGAAATCTTCGAGCGCCTCAGCGCGCTCGCGACCGCTGCAGGCGATTCGCTGCGAGCAGCGGCGCAGGCCTTCGCCGTCCTCGACGTTGCGACCGCACTGGCAAAGCTTGCGGTGGACGAAAACTACGCAAGGCCGGAGGTCGATGCCTCCCTCAACTTTGCCATCGAAGGTGGCCGCCATCCGGTGGTGGAACAGGCACTGCGGCGCAACGGCCAGCCGTTCATCGCCAATGCCTGCGATCTTTCGCCGGGAGGCGGCCAGAAATCAGCCCAGCTCTGGCTGCTCACGGGCCCGAACATGGCGGGCAAATCGACCTTCCTGCGCCAGAACGCCTTGATCGCACTGCTGGCCCAAATCGGCAGTTTCGTGCCGGCATCGCGCGCGCGGATCGGTATCGTCGATCGGCTGTTCTCGCGCGTTGGCGCCGCGGATGACCTGGCGCGGGGCCGCTCCACCTTCATGGTCGAAATGGTGGAGACCGCGGTCATCCTCAATCAGGCCAGCGAACGCTCGCTGGTGATCCTCGACGAGATCGGCAGGGGTACTGCGACCTTCGACGGGCTGTCGATCGCATGGGCGGCGATCGAGCATTTGCACGAAGTAAACCGCTGCCGCGCGCTGTTTGCGACCCACTACCATGAGCTCACCGCGCTCTCGGCCAAGCTGCCGCGGATGTTCAACGCTACCGTGCGGGTCAAGGAATGGCAGGGCGACGTCGTGTTCCTCCACGAGGTGTTGCCGGGCTCGGCCGACCGTTCCTACGGCATTCAGGTCGCAAAACTCGCAGGCCTGCCCGCCTCCGTCGTCGCGCGCGCCAAATCGGTATTGGCGAAACTGGAAGCGCAGGACCGCGGCCAGACCGCGCGCGCGCTCGTCGACGATCTGCCGCTGTTTGCCGTGCCCTCGCGCGCGGCGGTGGAATCGGCGCCACCGAGCGAAGCGGAAAAGCTGGTCGCGGCACTGAAAGCCCTGCATCCCGACGAAATGTCGCCACGCGAGGCGCTCGAGGCACTTTATGCGCTGAAATCGAAGTTGCCGAAGGAATAGCCGGCGGCGAGCCGCGCGAATGCTCGGCCCAATGACAGGCTTACGCGAAGCAATCGCGTTTTCGTCATTCCGGGATGCCCCGTACGGCGCAGGCCCGGAATCCATACTCACGATCGTGGTTATGGATTCCGGGTTCGCTCGTTTCACTCGCGCCCCGGAATGACGGCGCGTTTTCTGCGCCCCAGCCACCACAGGGCCAGATTCCACAAAACGCAGGTTGCCAGCGTGAGACTTAGCCCAATAGCCGAACCGAATCGTATTGCCGTGACATGCAGCACCACGAAACTGAGGCCAAAGCCCATCAGGCCCCAGCCGCCATTGGCAATCATGGCAGCGGTTGCCGGTCCGCCGATCCGCGGGTGCAGGATCAGCATCAGGCTGGTCAACACGATCGGAATCAGCGCGATCGTCCCGCTCAGACCGGGGCCGATCCAGCCCGACAGGGTTATGACCGTGGCCACCAGCGCCGCGACCAATCCCGCTCGCAGCGGCACGTCGTACCAGCGGCGCGTGATCAGCGGCATCTTGACGTGGCGGTAGTGCCGCAGCAGCGGCAGGCAGATCGCAAAGGCGATCGCGTTGGCGAGGAGACCGCCGACAAGCGACCAGGGGATCATTCGTTCCAGGACAGCGAGAAATATCCAGACCGCGATGGCGCCCATGATGCTGACGATGGCATTCTGGCGCTGCGCCAGCACGACATAGGTCAGCATCAGGAAGAGGGTTGCGGCATTGATCGCAAGGCTCGCCAGCGCGCCTTCGGCGATGAACGCGGCATTGTGATCGAGCGCGAGGAAAACGTAAGAAGGGCCCGCCGAGATCGGAAGCGTCGCGACCAGCGCACCTATCACCGGGCCGGAACGCTCGGTGACGATCGATGCGCTCACCACGAACGCCGCTGCAACAGCCATCCGCAGCGCGACCATCAGGATGAAAGAAAGATCAGGGGACATTTCATCTGTCGTCCCGGCCGGGCGAGCACTTGCGAGCCCGAGCCGGGACCCATAAACACAGGCGGTTGTTTTACGGGAGATGGGGGGTAAATAGCCTTGGAAATGATCGGCAATCGTGGTCATGGGTCCCCGCTTTTTCGCGGGGACGACACCCGAGCTAGATTCGCTGCATCGTCACCAGAACCTTGGGGCCGTTCTTGATGGTCTGATAGACCACGCAATAACGCTCGGTGAGTTTCAAGAGCAAATCGAGCTTGTCCTGGGGCGCCGGCGTATCGACGTCAAAACGCAGGCGAATTTCGGCAAAGCCGACCGGCGCCTCCTTGTCGACGCCGAGCGTGCCGCGAAAATCAAGATCGCCCTCGGCCGTGACGATGCCCGCTTTCAGCGGTACCTCGATCGCAGTCGCCACGGATTTCAGGGTCACCCCGGCGCAGGCGACCAGGGCTTCCAGCAGCATGTCGCCGGAACATAGTTCGAGGCCAGAACCGCCGGTGGCAGGATGCAAGCCCGCCACGGCCAGCGCGCGGCCGGTTTCGACCTTGCAGGCGATGCCTTCGCTGTCGGTCGAGCCCTTGGCTGTCAGCGTGATGAACGCAGCCTTGGGATCGGCCTTGTACTTTTCCTTGATGGGGGCCTGGGTGGCGCGGAGTTGGGCTGCATCCATTTTCTGTTTCTCCCGAATATCATTGCTTGTCGGATTTAAAGCGGTGGAACGCCGATGTCACCACCACATCGCCTCGCCCGCGTTGAATTTCGGCTCCGCATCCGGAACATTGCGGTCGAGCGAACGATCGAGCGCCGTCAGCACGCGGCGCTTGAAATTATCGAACAGTGGCGAATTGCGGTCCCGTGGCCGACCCAGATTGATCCTGATCTCCTCGAACAGCCGTCCTGGCCGTGGCCGCATCACCAGTACGCGGTCGGCCAGCACGACAGCCTCGTCGACATCATGGGTAACCAGCACCAGGGTTGGCCGCGCGTCCGCCCAGAGGTCGAGCAGATGATCCTGCAAATCCCGCCGGGTAAAGGCGTCGAGCGCCGAGAACGGCTCGTCCAACAGCAGCACTTCCGGCCGCGGCACCAGCGAGCGCGCTATCGCCACGCGTTGCGCCTGTCCGCCGGAAAGCTCGCGCGGCCATGCGTTGGACTTGTCGGCGAGGCCAAGCTTTGCCAGCGCGCGGGCGACCTTCGCGCGCCTTTCATCGGTGGGCTGTTCCGAAAGGCCGAAGCCGATATTGTCGGCTACGCTGAGCCATGGCAGCAGGCGCGGTTCCTGGAAGATGATGCCGATTTTGGCGTGGGGCGCCGAGATGGCGATATCGTCGAGCGTCACGGTGCCGGACGTGGCGCGGTCGAGACCGGCGATGGCGCGCAGCAGCGTCGACTTTCCGCAGCCGGAGCCGCCGATGATGGAAACGATCTCGCCGAGATTGATACGAGCCGAAAAGCGCTCCAGCGCATGGACGCCGTTGGGATAGGTCTTGCCAAGCGCGTCGAGCACCAGCATCAGGCGGCCCCGCCCCCGCCCGCGAATGCGTCCTGCCAGCGCAACAAGGGCACGGCGGCAATCACGATCAGCCAGTCCGTGATCTTTCCAAGCACGGCGAAAACGACGATGGCCGCGAATATCTGAGCCGGCTTGCCGAGTTGCTGGCCATCGACCAGGAGATAGCCGAGGCCCTCGGAGGCCCCCATGAGTTCGGCTGCAACCACGAACATCCAGCCCAATCCAAGACCGACGCGCAGTGCGACGACAAAGGCCGGTAACACCGCTGGCAGCAGGATTCTACGGATCATCGCCGGCCCGGAGAGGCGAAAGGCGCGGCCGACTTCGACGATCTTGCGATCGACGGACAAAATCGCGCCCATCACGCCGAGATAGACCGGAAAAAACACGCCTGCGGCAATCAGTACGACTTTCGAGGTCTCGAAAATGCCAAGCCACAGGATGAACAGCGGCACCCACGCGAGCGATGGGATCGCACGCAGCGCCTGCACCGTCGGATCGAGCAGTCTGCGCGCCAGTCCCCAATAGCCCGAGATCGCGCCCAGTATGGTGCCGGCGACGACGCCAACGACGAACCCTGCCAGAACGCGCGTCAGCGTCGCCGTCACGTGACGCAACAGTTCGCCGCTTCGCGCCAGATCGAGCAGCGTGGTGAAAACCCGCGACGGCGGCGGCACCAGTCGTCCGCTGGACAGGCCGAGCCCGACGATGATCTCCCAGCCAAGCGCAAGGCTGATCGGAAGCACCAACCCAAGCAGCGGCCGTGCATAACCGCGAAGCCGTCCGGGGGAAGCGCGGCTAAGGCTAATCGCAGGCTTGGAGGCCGAAATGGTATCCAGCGTCATGGTCAGGGGATACTACCAAATCATTGATCAAATCGCTCGGCAGAACTCGGTTCAGGCTCTCCCAAACGAAGAGGCGGCACGCCGCAAGGCGCGGAGGGGGACAGTTGGAGCCAAACCATCAATTGATCGGCAGCGGAACCTGATCGTCGATCAGTGCATCAACCGCGCCGTTGACGTCGGCCTTGGCATCGATGACGCCCGCCTTCTGCAGGGCAAGACCCGCGGCAAGAACGGATTGCCGTTGCGGCGCGCCAATCCGGCTGTGCGTCAGTTCGGTCCGCTCCTTGAGCTGCTTGTCGACGACCGCTTCGTTGAGTTTGGTCACGGAAATGAATGTCTTCTTCAGCTCATCGTAATTGGCGAGCGCATATTTGCGCGCTTCTTCGTAGGCAGCGAGCACGCGGCGCACGACGTCCGGATGCTCCTTCAGGAACTGTTCTCGCACATTGAGGATTCCCCAGGTGTTGGCTTCCGCCTTGCGGAAAAACAGCCTGGCACCGTCTTCGATTTCCGCCTGCGCCATCATCGGGTCGAGGCCGGCCCATGCATCGACATCGCCGCGGATCAAGGCGGTCTTGCCGTCGGCATGCTGCAGCAGAACCGGCGTGATGTCTTTTTCGCTCAGGCCCGCATCCAGCAGCGCCCGCACCAGGAAGATGTGCGGGTCGGTGCCGCGGGTCACCGCGACACGTTTGCCCTTGAGGTCGGCAACGCTCGCAATCCTGGAATCTCTGGTCGTCACCAGCGCCGTCCACTCCGGGCGCGAATAGACGTAGATCGACTTGATCGGATTGCCGTTGATCCGGGCGACCAGGGCGGCGGAACCCGCCGTCGAGCCGAAGTCGATCGATCCGGCGTTGAGAAACTCCAGTGCCTTGTTGGAACCGGCCGATTGCACCCAGACAATGTTGATGCCGTCCTTGGCGAACTCCTTCTCCAGCAAGCCCTTTTGTTTGAGAATCATCGAGGCCGGGTTGTAGGTTGCCCAATCCAGGCGAATCTCCTTCAGCGCGTCGGCTGCGCAAGCATATGCGGGAATCAGGGCGGCGAGGGCGATCATCGCGGCGAGAACGCGCCGTGAAATCCAGGACATTGTCGAACTCTCCATCGGCGGACGAGCCAATCAAGACAGATTGCCCGCAAAACAGATTGCACAAAAGCGTCAACGCGACAGGCGCCCGGGATTTTGAGCGCAGGCTTTGGGACCCCTGGGAAACATATTTTATCTCAATCGGTTAGGATATAGGCCAACCAAAAATTGGGGCGATTGATTTTGCATCCGAGGCCCCTTGCGCGGAGAACAGCGTCATCCAAAGTGAAGGCAATGCAGCATGGATGTGCTGCCATTTCCGGATTGTCCGTGACAGGGTTGGCGTCCTCCGATATCGGGGTAGACAATGGATGATATTGTCATTGAGGTCAGGCCTGAGGCCGACGATCGCTTCGACACCGCAAGGATCACCGCGGCGGTCGATGCGCTCGCAATTGAACACGCCGGACGAGAAGATGTTTTTCGCGCTGCGGTGGCAAAACTTCTCAAGGCCGAACTGATCGCCGCGCGGGCCACCGCGCAGGCTGTGCTGTTGAAGGATCGCCACGGGCGGCGCTGCGCCGAACGCCTGTGTTTCGTCCAGGACGAGATCATCCGCATCCTGTTCGCCGCCGCCACGCGCCATCTTTATCGAACGCCAATTCCCTCCGGCGCCGAGCGCATGGCGGTGGTTGCCACCGGCGGCTACGGCCGCGGCCTGATGGCGCCGGAATCCGATATCGATCTCCTGTTCATCCTGCCCTACAAGCAAACTGCCTGGGGCGAGCAGGTGGCCGAAGCCGTGCTTTATTGCCTCTGGGACATGGGGCTGAAGGTCGGCCACGCCACGCGCTCGGTGGATGAATCGATCCGACAGGCCCGCGGCGACATGACGATCCGCACCGCGATCCTCGAGACCCGGTTCCTGACCGGGGATCAGCCGCTCTACAACGAACTGGTCGCGCGGTTCGACAGGGAGGTGGTGCAGGGCACCGCGGCCCAATTCGTCACCGCCAAGCTCGCCGAGCGCGAAGAGCGCCATCGCCGCGCCGGACAATCGCGCTATCTGGTCGAGCCCAATGTCAAGGACGGCAAGGGTGGCCTGCGCGACCTGCACACGCTGTTCTGGATCGCCAAATATGTCTACCGCGTGCGCGATACCGACGAATTGCTCGAGCGTGGGGTGTTCGATGCGCAGGAATATCGCACCTTCCGCCGCTGCGCCGATTTCCTGTGGTCGGTCCGCTGCAACCTGCATTTTTTCGCGGGCCGCGCCGAAGAGCGTCTGTCGTTCGACATGCAGCGCGAGATCGCGGTTCGGCTCGGCTATACCTCGCATCCCGGCATGCAGGACGTCGAACGCTTCATGAAGCATTATTTCCTGGTCGCCAAGGACGTCGGCGATCTCACCGCGATCCTGTGCGCCAAGCTGGAAAACGAGCAGGCAAAGCCGGTGCCGGTTCTCAGCCGCATGATGGCGCGGTTCCGGCCGAGCACCACCCGGCGGCGGCTATCCGAAAGCGACGACTTCATCGTCGACAACAACCGCATCAATCTCGCAGCGCCCAACGTCTTCAACCACGATCCGGTCAACCTGATCCGAATCTTCCGCCTCGCGCAGAAGAACAACCTCGCCTTTCATCCCGACGCCATGCGCACGGTGACGCGCTCGCTGAAGCTGATCAACACCGAATTGCGCGACAACCCGGAAGCCAACCGCCTGTTCATGGAGATCCTGACGTTCGAACGATGCGGAAGTCGTGCTGCGGCGCATGAACGAAACCGGCGTGCTGGGCCATTTCATCCGCGCCTTCGGCAAGATCGTGTCGATGATGCAGTTCAACATGTACCACCACTATACGGTGGACGAGCATCTCTTGCGCTGCATCGGTTACCTGCAGGAGATCGAGCGCGGCGGCAATGACGAATTCGTCGTCGCCAGCGATTTGATGCGCAAGATCCGGCCCGAACACCGCGCCGTGATTTACATCGCAACGCTGCTGCATGATATTGCCAAGGGCCGTCCTGAGGATCACTCGATTGCCGGCGCAAAGGTGGCGCGGCGGCTGTGCCCCCGGCTCGGGTTCAGCGCGGCCGACACCGAACTGGTCGCGTGGCTGATCGAGGTACATCTGACGATGTCCATGACGGCGCAGTCGCGCGACCTGTCGGACCGCAAGACCATCGAGAATTTTGCAGCGGTCGTCCAGTCGGTCGAGCAGATGAAGCTTCTTACGATCCTCACCACCGCCGACATCAGGGGCGTCGGCCCCGGCGTCTGGAACGGCTGGAAGGCGCAGCTTCTGCGCACGCTGTATTACGAGACCGAGCCGGTGCTGACCGGGGGCTTCTCGGAGGTCAATCGCGCGCGGCGTATCGCCATGGCGCAAGCCGAGTTTCGCGCGGCTTTCACCGAATGGCCGGAGGCGGAGCTCAATTCCTACGTGGCGCGGCACTATCCCGCCTACTGGCTCAAGGTCGAACTGCCGCGCAAGATCCGCCATGCCCGCTTCCTGCGGCAAGCCGAACAGGCGGGTCACCAGCTCGCGATCAATGTCGGTTTCGACGAAGCGCGCGCGGTGACCGAACTGACGATTCTCGCGATCGATCATCCATGGCTGCTCTCGATCATCGCCGGTGCCTGCGCTTCGGCGGGCGCCAACATCGTCGACGCCCAGATCTACACCACGACCGACGGCCGCGCGCTCGACACCATCGCGATCACGCGGGAATATGATCGTGACGAGGACGAGGGGCGGCGCGCGACGCGGATCGGCGAAATGATCGAGGACGTTCTGGAAGGCAAGCTTCGCCTGCCGGAGGTAGTGGCGCGCCGCGCGGCCGGACGCGGCAAGACGCGTCCGTTCGTGGTCGAGCCTGAGGTCACCGTCAACAATCAGTGGTCGGACCGCTACACGGTCCTCGAAATCTCGGGCCTCGACCGGCCGGGATTGCTTTACGAGCTGACGACGGCGATTTCAAAGCTCAATCTCAACATTGCCTCGGCCCATGTCGCAACCTTCGGCGAGCGCGCCCGCGACGTGTTTTACGTCACCGATCTGCTCGGGGCGCAGATCACGGCGCCGACGCGGCAGGCGGCGATCAGAAGCGCTCTTCTTCACCTGCTCGCCAATGAGCAGGTTGCCGCGTAAGGCGTCCTTCCATCGTCACGACCTGTCGGGAATTTCACCGAAAGTCTTGCCGGGTGTAAGTGGCTTGAGGCGGATCAATCGCAAATCCTCGACCGCGGCCTGCCGGTGTTTCACGGCTTCCCGATAGAGCGGATCGCGGATCATTTCGACGAACGCAGAAACGCCCGGATATTCCGCAATGAAGCAATGGTCCCAACGTTCTTCCACCGGCCCTATCAGCATCAATTCAAAGCCGCCGATCCAGACGATCCGGCCGCCGAGGCGGGTGAACACCGGTCCACTTTCGCGGCCGTAGGCAGCATAGGCCTCGGCGCCGGTGGCGGCCCGCCCGTCGGGATAGGCCGCGCGGTCGCGCAAGCGCACCAAATTGAGCATGTGGATCGGCCCCGCGCGGTCGCTCTCGCGGAATTGACCGAATACCTCCTTCGTCGGATCTATGTAACCTGTCATCGTCGTTGCCTCGGTTGTCGCCTCGCGCCCGGCGCGGGTTGAAGGTGCATGCGAGCGAATTGATCGCCTGGGGGGAAGGCAAATGAACGTGATTGCCAACACTTTCGTAGCGCTGGTCGCGGCGCTGCATGTCTATTTCCTGATCCTGGAGATGTTTCTCTGGACCAGGCCGCTGGGCCTGAAGACCTTTCGGAACTCACCGGAGAAAGCAGCCAACTCTGCGGTGCTCGCGGCCAATCAGGGTCTTTACAACGGTTTTCTTGCCGCCGGGCTGATCTGGGGATTGCTCCACGCCACCCCCGGTTTCGCCTTCCAGATCAAGGCATTCTTCCTTTCTTGCGTGATCGTCGCCGGTATTTATGGTGCGCTCACCGTCAATCGCAGGATCCTGTTCGTTCAGGCAGCGCCCGCCATCATCGCGCTCGTCCTGCTCTGGCTGGCATGATGCCGTTACCGTTCGAGCTTGCCTTGCATTGCTATGTTCGTTCATCCACTATCTGTTGAAGCGGTGGACATCCGGCGGATCGACGGGTTCAACCGAAAAATCAAAACCGCAGGTGAGGCAGCGACATGAGAAACGGCCTTTTTCATTGCGTTACCGGAATGGCAGTTGCGCTTGCGCTGTCGGTATCCCCGGCGCTTGCACAGAAAAAGTATGATCCGGGAGCCACCGATACCGAGATCAAGATCGGCCAGACCGTGCCGTTCAGCGGGCCGGCCTCCGCTTACGCCACGATCGGCAAGGCGCAGGCGGCCTATTTCAACATGGTCAACGAGCAGGGCGGCGTGAATGGCCGCAAGATCAACCTGATCCAGTATGACGATGCCTATAGCCCTCCGAAGGCCGTCGAACAGGTACGCAAGCTGGTCGAAAGCGACGAAGTGTTGCTGACCTTCCAGATCATAGGCACGCCGTCGAATGCGGCCGTGCAGAAATATCTCAACGCGAAGAAAGTGCCGCAACTATTTGCCGCGACCGGCGCGTCGAAGTTTACCGATCCGAAGAATTTCCCGTGGACGCTCGGTTTCAACCCCAACTATTTCGTCGAGGGCCGCATCTACGGTCAGTACATCCTCAAAGAGCATCCCGACGCCAAGGTCGGAGTGCTCTATCAGAACGATGATCTGGGCCGGGACTATCTCAACGGCATCAAGGCCGGGCTCGGTGACAAGGCCGCGACGATGATCGTGGCGGAGGCGTCGTACGAAGTTTCCGATCCGACCGTCGATTCGCAAATTCTTAAGCTGAAATCCTCGGGCGCCGATCTGCTGTTCAGTGCTTCGACCCCGAAATTTGCCGCGCAGACGATCAAGAAGATCGCCGAACTCGGCTGGAAGCCGGTGCATATCCTCGACATCAACGCAACTTCCGTGGGCGCGGTCATGCAGCCGGCCGGCCTTGAGGCTTCCAAGGGTGTGATCAGCGTCAATTATGGCAAGGACCCGCTCGATCCGACCTGGAAGGACGATCCCGGCATGAAGAAGTATCTCGACTTCATGGCAAAGTACTACCCGGAGGGCGACAAGAACTCGAGCTTCAACACCTACGGCTACAGCACCGCGCAGTTGATGGTTCACGTGTTGAAACAGAGCGGCGACGATCTGACGCGGGCGAACGTGCTCAAGCAGGCCACCAACCTGAAGAATGTCCAGCTTGACCTCGCGCTGCCCGGCATTGTCGGCACCACCACGCCGGACGATTACAGGGTCAACAAGCAGTTGCAGATGATGAAGTTCAACGGCGAGCGCTGGGAACTGTTTGGTCCGATCCTCGAGGACACCGGCCCCTCCGGCTGATCGCGATAGCGTCCGTCACGTCAAAACGGCCATCGCGGGCGAAGGCAGCGATGGCCGTTTTAAATTCCCGCACGCGGCAGGGTTGAGCTGCGCTGAATTGCCTGGCCGTCGGAGCCATTTCGGTTCTGATTGAATCAGAACCGAGGCTCTAATCTTTTGTTTTGACGCGTTTTCTTTGCGCGAACCGCCACGCACTCCGCTCGAAAACGCTGCAGATAGTCATCCATCCACGTAAGCGAGGCGATTAACCATCCTTTAAGACGGCCTTAAACCGGTCCGGCTACCGTGAACCGCTTCGACGGGCATGGGCGTTCGCGTATGGCGTGGGGACGGAAAAAAAGTGGCGTGCGCAAGGAGCCGCAGTTCGGCCTCGGCGCATCGCTTGCCGAGTTGCGTCTGTCTCTGCGGGATCGCATCGCCGCATTTGACGAAGAGAAGCCGAACAAGCCCTCCGCCAGGCGCAAGGTAATCGAAGACGACGAGGACGATGAAGACGAGGCCCCGCCACGCGAGCGAAGGCCTCGCGCAAGCCGTGCGGGCCGAAGGCGCAGGTCCGGCAGCCGTGGGCGCGGTCTGTTTCGCCTTCTCTATTGGGGGGCAGTGCTCGGCCTCTGGGGCGTTATCGCGACCGTCGGCGTCGTCGTCTGGGTTGGTGCGCATCTGCCCGCGATCCAGTCGCTCGAAATCCCGAAACGCCCGCCGACGATCCAGATCACGGGCGCCGATGGCAGTGTGATCGCCATTCGCGGTGAAATGCCCGGCGCCAATGTGGCGCTGAAGGATCTGCCGCCCTATCTGCCGAAGGCGTTCATCGCTATCGAAGATCGCCGTTTCTATTCGCACCACGGCATCGACCCCATAGGCATCGCGCGCGCGGCGGTGGCCAACATCCTGCATCGCGGCGTTTCGCAGGGCGGCAGCACCCTGACCCAGCAGCTGGCCAAGAATCTGTTCCTGACCCAGGAACGGACCCTGCAGCGGAAATTGCAGGAAGTCGAACTTGCGCTTTGGCTGGAGCGCAAGCATTCCAAGGCCGAAATTCTCGAGCTCTATCTCAACCGCGTCTATTTCGGCTCCGGTGCCTATGGCGTCGAGGCGGCAGCCCAGCGCTATTTCGGCAAATCTGCCAAGAACGTCACGCTGGCGGAGGCCGCGATGCTGGCGGGTCTGGTCAAGTCGCCCTCGCGCCTTGCGCCCAATCGCAATCCCGAAGGTGCCGAGCAGCGCGCGCAAACGGTGCTTGCAGCGATGGCGGAAGCCAAATTCATCACCGAAGCGCAGGCCCAAGCCTCGATCGGGCATCCCGCCTACAACGTCAAGCCGGTCGGTGCCGGAACGGTCAACTACGTGGCGGATTGGATCGGCGAAGTGCTCGACGATCTGATCGGCCAGATCGATCAGAGCGTTGTCGTGGAAACCTCGATCGATCCGAAACTGCAGGCGGTTGCGGAAGCCGCCGTGATCGACGAACTCGCTGCAAAAAGCGTGAAATTCACGGTAACCCAGGGCGCGCTGGTGGCGATGGCGCCGGACGGCGCGGTGCGCGCGATGGTAGGAGGACGCAACTACGCCGAAAGCCAATACAATCGCGCGGTAACCGCCAGGCGCCAGCCGGGTTCGGCCTTCAAGCCCTTCGTTTATCTGACCGCGATCGAATCCGGCCTTACGCCGGAGACGATCCGGCAAGACGCTCCACTCGACATCAAGGGCTGGAAACCGGAGAATTACAGCCACGAATATCTCGGCGCGGTGACGCTGACCCAGGCGTTGGCGATGTCGCTCAATACGGTAGCGGTGCGGCTCGGGATCGAAGTGGGGCCGAAAAACGTGGTGCGCACCGCCCACCGGCTCGGCATCTCGTCGAAACTGGACGCAAATGCCTCGATCGCGCTCGGCACCTCCGAGGTTTCGCTGGTCGAACTGGTCGGTGCCTACGCGCCGTTCGCCAACGGCGGTTTCGGCGTCTCCCCCCATGTCGTCAACAAGATCCGCACCATGGAAGGCAAGGTGCTGTATATGCGGCCTGCCGACCAGCTCGGTCAGGTGATCGACCCACGCAACGTGGCGATGATGAATACCATGATGCAGGAGACGCTGATCAGCGGCACTGCCCACAAGGCCGAACTTACGGGCTGGATGGCGGCGGGTAAAACCGGCACCAGCCAGGATTTCCGCGATGCCTGGTTCATCGGTTACACGTCCAATCTCGTGACCGGCGTCTGGCTTGGCAATGATGACAATTCGCCGACCAGGAAGGCGACCGGTGGCGGCCTGCCGGTGGAAATCTGGACCCGCTTCATGCGCGTTGCCCACCAGGGTGTACCGGTCGCGGCGTTGCCCGGTTCGCAAACGGGCGGCCTGCTTGCCAACCTCGCGCAAGGCATGCCCCAATCGAATGTCGCTGCCAGCCCGCCGTCAACCGCCGTCGCAGGCCGGGCGGCGCCGACGCGGGCGTCGGTTCGTCCTGAAACCGCAAACGGATTGGACGGCTGGCTGATAAATCGCCTGTTCGGACGCTAGCGCAAATGGGGCGAGGCAACAACGAGTGCCGAGGTCTCATTTTGACCCCAGGCGGACCTGCGTTGATCTAGATCAACATGAGCGGCGCGAGACTCCGTTTTTGTTGCAGCCCTGTGGCGGCAGCCGTCTTCAAATCCGTTGTCCCAGCATCAAGGACGACCACAATGAGAGGCAGATTTATCGGTCTGACGTTTGTCATCGCGATGGTTCCAGTCGTTGCGAATGCGCAGCTAACCATCGATATGGGCAAGATCACATGTGGCCAGTACCTCGCCATGCCGCCTTCACAGTCGAATGATTTCTCTGCCTGGATGAGCGGCTGGTTCAGTTATCAGAACCGCAGGACCTTTGTGGATCTTTTGTTGCATCAAAGAAATATCGCCAGCGTGAAGGCATGGTGTCAACTTCATCCGGCGGAAAGTGTCATGTACGGCTTACAACAATCGGTAGGCACAAATTGACGGCCTGGGGAGTTTGGAGGATCGCCATGAGATGCAGGGCTCTTGTCGTTGCCGTGATTTTGATGGGCGCGGCCTCAGCGCCAGCAGCGGCTCAGATCAAGCTGGACATGAACAAGATCACCTGCGGGGATTGGCTGGGATACGCTCCGGCAGACCGGGATTTCGTAAGGTTTTTCATGAGCGGCTACTACAACGCGGCCGCAAATAATAATGTTTTGGACTACGACCGCCTGCAAAAGAATTCCGAAAAGGTTGTCGGTTATTGCAAAAAACACAAAGCAGATACGCTGCCAACCGCCATTCAAAAAAGCGCCAGCTAGGTTGTATTGAGGTCGTCTCTCAATTGTTCGAGGCCGAGCATGTCACGTAACGTCGCGCCGATGCGGGCAGTACCGCTGCTCATCGCTCTCGCTATCGTGAGTCTGGCTCCGTTTGGTGCCCGCGCTCAGGCGCCGGGACAAAATTGGACTCAGTCCGGCATGCTTCGCTGCAGGCTGAACCCGAGCATCGGCTTCGTCATCTTTGGCCATCAGTCGATGGAGTGCCGATTTGTGCCATCCGTCGCGGGCGCCCCACAGATATACGAAGGCGCCCTCAATACGGTCGGCATCGATGTCGGAGTGGTCAGCGCAGGCGGTCTGGCGTGGGCCGTCCTGGCCCCAACGTCGGGCGTCCCTGCCGGAGCCTTGGCCGGCGAATATGTCGGTGCAAGTGGAGACATTGCCCTCGGCGCGGGCGTCGGAGCCAACGTTTTGGTTGGCGGATCGCAGCGGAGTTTCGCGCTGCAGCCCGTTTCGGTTGAAGGATCGGTTGCGCTGGATGTCACGCTTGGCTTGTCAGCCCTTCAATTGCGGTACGTCCGCTGAAAATGAGCGGATTGGGCGTCCGCGAGGCGTGGTTTTTTTCTCGATGAGAAACGGCTGGTAAGGGGGTCCCGCATGACCCCGGCTACTCCACGACTGAATCCGGAGGAAAGATGATGAGTTTTCGATCAGCCTGCGCTGCTGCAAGCGTCGTCTCGATCGCTCTTCTCGTCGAATTGTACTCCGTTGCCTGCGGCTACGCTCAGCAGTCAACGGGCCAGTTATTGATATCGTCGGGGTTCAATCCCATCGCCGCCACCACGCCGGCGATGGTGAACAGGCTGATGTCGTTCCCGCCGAATCAGTTTCAGCTGCGGCAAAAGGACGGTCGTCCCTACTATGTCTACGCCGATCCCTCCGGATGTACCTGCGCGTATGTCGGCAGCGTGGCCGCGATGAACAAATATCGCGCCAGCTATGGGGCCTTGCCGGCCGACGCGCTGCCGTCCGACGGCGCTGCAAACCTCGAACAGGAGATGATGAACAGTATGGAGAACGACGACGCCGGCGCCCAGTTCAACAAGGACGTGTTCGGTCCGGACTTTTAGCGCTCTCCCGGCAACGGTCCCTGGCTGTCGTCGATCGTTGCCAGCCGGAGTTCGGTCGCGCACCAACCACTCAACCAGGCAGCGCGTGCTTGAGCACCGCACAGGGATCGAAACGGACTGATCCTCCCCGCGTCCTCGGCATGCCGGGTCGCGATCGATCCGTCAGCGGCCATCCGGGATGCGAACGCCGGTCCAATTGTTACGCACCTGATAGTAGTGAACGCTTGGATCGTAGATCGGGGTTGCAAGCCGCAGTACCTGGGGCGACAGCCGCCCCATGGCGCTCAAGACGGCATAGGATGCGACCACGCGGTCATGCTGTGCGGTCACGAGCGCCACCTGCGCATTGACCACCGCCTGTTGCGCGTTCAGTACGTCGAGCACCGTGCGTTGGCCGACGGCGGCCTCCTTGCGCGTGCCGAGCAGGGCTATCTCGGACGCCGAGACCTGGGCTTGCGAGGATTGAACCTGCGCTTTGCCTGCCAATAGCTGACCCCACGCCGTGACGAGATCTGCGCGGGCCTGATCGCGAACCTGTTCGAGGTTGAGGCGCTGCTGCGCCTCGGTCTCCTTTGATTGCCGTATCAGCGAGTATTCCGCGCCGCCCTGATAGATCGGCACGTTCACCTGGGCGACTGCGGAAGCTGTGAATTGCCGTATCTGCGTGATGGTCTGCTGCCAGGTCTTCTGAACGGTCGCCTGCAGCGACAGGCTCGGAAACAGCGCGCCTTCGTTGATCTTCACATTGAGAAAGCTGACATCGATGCCATACGTGGCCGAAGTCACGTTCGGGTTTTCAACGAGACTGATGGTCGTTGCCTCGCGCAGCGTTACCGGCAAATAGCGGTCCACGGGCGAACCCGGCGCAAGTTGTTCCGGCTCGTTGCCGATGATACGGCGAAAATTGGCGCGCGTCGTCGTCAAGGTGGCTTCGGCGGCGAGCTCCTGGCTCTCACCCGCCGCAAGCTGAGCCTCGGACTGCGCGACGTCGGTCGGGGTGACGAGGCCGGCGCTATAGCGCTGCCGGGTCTGCTTGAGGGTTTCCTGGAGCACCCTGACGTTGCTGCGTTGAACCTCGAGCAGGGCGGCATCGCGCAGATAGTCCATGTAGACGGTGGCGGCCGAAAGCAGGACCGTCTGTTCCATCAGACGCAAAGCTTCACGGGCGCCGAAAACCTGGCTCTCCGCGGCGCGGGTCTTGTTGGCGGTTTGATTGCCGTTGTAGAGGGTCTGGGTCACCGTGAGACCCGCGGCATGCGGCCCTTGCCGTCCCTCTTCGATTTTTCTACCCGAAGAATCGGCGAGCTGATTGGTGAATTGAGCCCCGCCGCTCGCGGTCAACGCCACCTTGGGGCGGTAGCCGGACAACGCCTGCGGCACGTTTTCGTCGGTAACTCTCGCCAGCGCCCGCTGGGCGTTGAGCTGCGGATTATTCTGGTAGGCGCGAACCAGCGCTGCCTCCATGGTGTCGGCGCGGGCAGGGTTTGCGGTTATCTGGATAAAGAGAAGAGCCGCCGTTGCGGCTCCGCTCACGACTTTCACGCCAGGCATGTTCGTCTTATCCAATGCCCGGCGCGGCCTGACAACATCCAGATGTAATTCATTAACCGACAAAAAGCGCATAACTGCGCGCCTTCCCGGCGAAAGGGCCGGCGCGCGAAGCTCTGTAATCGGTCAGGGTGGACTATTCCTCGATACCATAGCGATGCAGGTCGTTGCCGTGGGTATCGAGCCAGTTTTTGGCGCGCTCGACGTGATCGCACGCCCTGCCAACCACCCTCCAGAACCGCGCCGAGTGGTTCATTTCGACGAGATGGGCCACCTCGTGAGCGGCGAGGTAGTCCAGCACATGGGGTGGCGCGAGGATCAGCCGCCAGGAGAACGACAGCGAGCCTGCGGATGTGCAGGAACCCCAGCGGCTCGACTGGTCGCGAATGGACAGCCGCCTGACCTTCACGCCAAGTGCCTGGGCATAGCAGGTGGAAGCCTTCTGCAGATCCTTGCGCGCTTCGCGTTTCAGGAAATCGTGAACCCGCCGTTCGATATATTCGGCGCCGCCTGCCACGCAGAGAATACGCTCACCGCTGTCGCGCATTTCGGTCCAGACCGTGCCGCGCTGACCGGCGCGGTGCACGATGCGATGTGCGACACCGCGCAATGGAACCACGGTGCCCGGCAGGAACGGCGCCGCCTTCGGCAGCCGGCCGAGCCGTGCCGCGATCCAGCCGCCGTGACGCTGCGCGAAATCCTTGGCGTCGGCGATAGTGCCGCGAGGCGGCATGGTCAGGATCGCTTCGCGATCGCTGGGATGAATTCGCAACGTGTAGCGACGCGCGCGTCGATGCCGGCGCAGCCGAACCGAGTAGATTTGCGAGCCGTGCTTGATGAGGAGGCGAGAAGGTTCGTAAGGCCGCCGATAAAGGAGGGCGCGAGTGGCCATGTCTGTGATTCCGGGGATCAGAAGTTCCCCCGGATTCTGCCATATCCGCCGCCACGGAAATCGCTCGGCGCAAAAACAAATCATTTGCCCAATATACAGGGCCTGACCGGCCAGCTGGCCCTACAGGATGGGTCTGGCGCAAAAAAAATCGGGCCGAAAAGTATCTGACCGGGGTCTTTAAGGAATGAAAACATACTCATTCCTTTAAAGAGGCTCTAAATCGGGCCTTCCCGGGCAAACTCAGGAGCATCGAATCCGCTCCAGTTTCGGGTGTTTACGGTGATTTTGGCGTAGCCTGGCCAAATCGACGATCACTCGGCGGCATAGGCCAGCGACGGCTTCATGGTTGCCGCCGAAATCATGAAATCGGAGATCCGTGGCACGATTTCCGACTTGAATCGTGAACCATTGAACACCCCGTAGTGGCC
This sequence comes from uncultured Alphaproteobacteria bacterium, assembly GCA_963721935.1. Lineage (GTDB taxonomy): Bacteria > Pseudomonadota > Alphaproteobacteria > Rhizobiales > Xanthobacteraceae > Bradyrhizobium. The sequence continues at coordinate 35,868 of CAVRMY010000005.1, read as the reverse complement.
GACGCCCTTCTGCACATAGTGCACACGACGGTGCTTCGGGATCGAAGTGCATAGCGCGTGGGTCGCTTCGGTCTGTCCGAGCCCGGAAATATCGTCGTTCTCGCCTTCGACCGTCATGAGAGCGACGCGTTTGATCTTGGAAGGATCAACCGGCTTGCCGCGGTGGGTCATCTCTCCCTTCGGCAAGGCATGTTTGATGAAAACGGTTTCGACCGTCTGCAGGTAGTACTCTGCGGAGAGATCCATCACCGCCAGATATTCGTCGTAGAAATCGCGGTGCTTGTCGACCAGATCGCCGTCGCCCTTCACCAGATTCCGGAACAGGTCCTTGTGAGCATCCATGTGCCGGTCGAGATTCATGGTGATGAAGCCGTTGAGCTGCAGGAATCCCGGATAAACGTCGCGCATCACGCCCGGATGCGGAAACGGCACCTTGGTAATGACGTGATTTCTGAACCAGCTGATGCCCCGCTCGGCGGCAAGATCGTTGACGGCTGTGGGATTACGGCGTGTATCGATCGGACCTCCCATCAAGGTCATCGAAATCGGAACGTAGGGATCGTTTTCGGCTTCCATGATGGAAACTGCGGCCACGACCGGCACGGACGGTTGACACACGGCGATGACGTGCATGTTGCCGCCCAGCACATGCAACATCTCGATGATGTAATCGATATAATCATCCAGATCGAAACGTCCCTGCGTCAGCGGGACCATCCGCGCATCGGCCCAGTCGGTGATGTAGACCTCGTGGGTCGGCAGGAAGGCTTCGACCGTGCCGCGCAGCAGCGTCGCATAATGACCGGACATCGGAGCCACGATCAGCACGCGCGGTTGCGGGGCACGCAGCGGGCGGGTGAGCTTGCGATCGAAGTACAGCAACCGGCAGAACGGCTTTTCCCACACGACCCGGATTTCCACCGGTGTGCGGATGCCATTTACGTCGGTGTCGGGGATACCCCATTCGGGCTTGCCGTAACGGCGGGTGGTTCGCTCGAACAACTCGCACGCCGCCGCGATGGACTTGCCGACCTCGGTGTGCGACCACGGATTGAGCGGGTTCTGAAACAGGATTTTTGTGGCATCGGTGACGGCGCGCGCGGGGTTGAGCGAGGCCTGCGCCATTTCGTACATCCAGTACATCGGCGTCGTAAGCGCCGGAGTGCCTTCGGCCACTAGTGGCGGTGCGCCGCCAAACTCACCAATCGGCATTTATTCCTCATCCCCCTTTTGCATCGCAGCATAGTGCCGAATGCGTAATAAAGCGTCAATGCATAGATCATTATTTCTGCCGCGCCGCACAAGCGGTGATTGGCCCAAATCCCCCGAAAAAACAGACCTATTCGCCGCCCTGGATTAACGAACCGTGGCGTTTTGCGCTCCGCAAAAGCGCAAGGAATATCGCAAACGACGCGATAAACAGCACGATGTTGATAAAGAACGCCTCGAACATCAGGTCGGCGCGGAACTCGTGCTGCATCAACAGCGCCCGCATGCCCTCGAACACGTAAGTCGGCGGCAAGGCCCATGCGACGTATTGCAGCCAGTGCGGCAGTACCGTCACCGGATAGTAGATGCAGGCCAGCGGCATCACGCCAAACATCAGCGTCCATACGATGCTTTCGGCACCCAAGCCGTGCCGCAGCACAAGACCCGAAACGAATATCCCAACCGACCAGCTGGTGAAGATGAGGTTGCAGAAAAAGGCAATCAGCGGAAATCCGATGCCATAGAGATTGAAACCGAAGAAGATCATCGCCAGCAGCGTCATCGGAATGACACCGATCGCAAGCCGGATCAGGCTCATGATCATCAGTGCGATCAGAAACTCGATGGGCTTGAGCGGGCTCATCATGAGGTTGCCGAGATTGCGGGCCCACATCTCCTCGAGAAAGGAGATCGAGAAGCCGAGCTGACCGCGAAACAGGATGTCCCACAGGATCACCGCGCCGATCAGGGCGCCGCCGGCCCGCGCGAAAAATCCGGCATTCTGCACGATGTAAGTCTGCAGGAATCCCCAGGTGATGATCTGCAGCGCCGGCCAGTAGATCAGTTCCAGCAGTCGCGGCCATGATGACATCAAGAGATACCAGTAGCGCAGGATCATGGCGGCGATCCGATGTGGCGCGATACCCCGGCCCAGGGCATGGGCCGGTACAATGGCGCTCATTGCATGCCCTCCTGCAGCCGGCCGCGAGCGACGTCGAGAAACACCTCCTCCAGCGTCGCCCTGTTGTAGCGAGCCATGATCTTGTCGGGGCTGTCATCGTCCTCGATGCGGCCGCGTTTCATGATGATGACGCGGTCGCAGAGGCGCTCGACTTCGAGCATGTTGTGCGAAGCCAGCAGGATGGTCGCGCCGTTTTGCCTGCGATAAGTCTGCAAATGCCGCCTGATCCAGTCGGCGGTGTCGGGATCGAGCGACGCGGTGGGTTCGTCCAGCAGCAACAGCTCGGGCTGATTGATCAGCGCTTTCGCCAGTGCCACGCGGGTCTTTTGCCCGGCCGAAAGCTTGCCGTTGGCGCGATCGAGGAATTCGCCAAGATCGAGATCGGCGGCAAGCTTCTCGATGCGTTCGGTGAGGTTTTCAACCCCGTAAAGCCGACCGAAGATAGTGAGGTTCTGGCGCACCGTCAGCCGCATCGGCATGTCGACATACGGGCTTTCGAAATTCATCCGGCCGAGTACCTCGGCGCTCTGCCTGGGCATCGAACAGCCCAATACCTCGATGCGCCCCGAACTCGGCAGCACCAATCCCATTATCATGGCAATCGTCGTGGTCTTGCCGGCCCCGTTGCCGCCGAGCAATCCCGTGGTGCTGCCGCGAGTGATGCGAAACGACACATCGTCCACGGCCAGGGTGGTCTTGTAGAATTTGGTCAGGTGCGCAACCTCGATCGCGGCCGACAGGCCAGGACCGGGCGCGTCCGGCGAGGATACGATGGTGCCATCATTCATCATGCGGGTTCGTTCATTGGGCCATAGCCGCCCCGAGCGCAAGTCTTCCGCGACAATTTGCAAGCCGGTCGCGTTGTGGCGGAGCCAGCCAAATTGTCGCCTGCGTTCCGGCTCGCTAAACTCGACGGGGCGGCGTTTGCGATGCGACGCCGAGAAACGATCCATATCGGAGGGTGCCACGACCTGTCGTGAATTTCGAGCAGCCGGGCGCTTTGCATGACCGACGTTGGCACCTCGGATTTTCGCCATCCGCGCCGCTATGTGCGCCTGGATACGATATTGCGGCTGCGTTGGCTTGCCGTGCTCGGCCAGCTCGCGACGATATTCATCGTGGAACAAGGACTTGAATTCGACGTCGAGGTCGTCCCCTGCCTGACCATTGTCGGCCTGTCCGCCTCCCTCAACCTGATCCTGCAAATCAGGTTCAATCCGATGCAGCGGCTGGAGCCGGCGTTCGCGGCGGCGCTGCTGGCGCTGAACATCGTCGAACTGGCCGGACTGCTGTTTTTCACCGGCGGCCTGCAAAACCCGTTCTCGTTCCTGTTCCTTGCACCTGTGCTGATCTCGGCGACCGCGCTGCCGATAAGACTGACCTTCGTGCTGGGCACGCTGGCCGTCGCCTGCGCTTCGGTGCTGGTCTTCTTTCATCTGCCGCTGCCATGGGACAGCGATGATCCGCTGGTGCTGCCGCCGATTTATCTGCTGGGCGTGTGGTTATCGATCGTGGTCGCTATCGGAGTGACCAGCCTCTATGCGTTTCAGGTTGCCGAGGAGGCCCGCAAGCTTTCCGATGCGCTGGCTGCGACCGAACTCGTGCTGACGCGCGAGCAACATCTCACCCAGCTCGACGGACTCGCCGCCGCCGCCGCCCATGAACTCGGCACGCCGTTGTCGACAATTTCCCTGATATCGCGCGAACTCGAACAGAGCCTGCCGGAAAACAGCCAGCTTTCGGGCGACATCAAGATATTGCGGGAGCAAGCGCAACGTTGCCGGGACATTCTGGCCAAGATTGCGCAGCTCTCGGCCACGGGCGCGCCGTTTGATCGCATGCCATTATCCGCATTGATCGAGGAAACAGTGGCGCCGCATCGCGATTTCGACGTGGCCATCAAGGTCCGTATTGCGATTTCGGGCACGCCCCAGCCGGTCGGAAGCCGAAATCCGGGCATTCTCTACGGTGTCGGCAATATCCTGGAAAACGCGGTCGATTTCGCGCGGACGACGGTGGAGGTCAACGCGTGGTGGAATGCCGAGACCGTCGAAATCGTCATTTCCGATGACGGGCCGGGAATTGCACCCGACATCCTCAAACGCATCGGTGAACCCTATCTGTCGCGGCGAAATGCGGACGAGGTGCCTGGCGCGCGCAGGGGGCTGGGGCTTGGCATCTTCATCGCCCGTACCCTGCTGGAGCGAACCGGCGCAAAGGTCTCGTTTACCAATCGCGTCTTCCCGGATCATGGCGCCGTGGTTCAGATCGCCTGGCCGCGCAGCCGTTTCGAAGCACACGAACCTACCGCCGAAATCCCCTGAGGTGCTGCGAGGCAACTTCGGCCACCCTCCTTCGGCCTTGGCAGCGGCGGCTGGTGACGCCATATCTTGCAAGCAGGATCATCAAGGAAACCCAAAATCGTGACCGCCATCCCCGAACTCGCTGGGCATACCGATCGTTCCCTCCTCATCGTGGAGGACGACAAGCCGTTTCTCGAGCGTCTTGCGCGCGCCATGGAAACTCGCGGCTTCACGGTTACCTCCTGCGACAGCGTCGCCGAAGGTCTTGCGCAGATCGGCCGGGCAGCGCCGGCCTTTGCGGTGGTGGATTTGCGCCTGGGTGACGGCAACGGGTTGGACGTGGTATCGGCGCTCAAGCGCCGGCGCCCCGATGCGCGCGCCATCATCCTGACCGGCTATGGCAACATCGCCACCGCTGTGACCGCGGTGAAGATGGGGGCGGTGGATTATCTCGCAAAACCCGCCGACGCCGATGACGTGGTAGCGGCGCTGCTGGCCATCGGTAACCAGAAATCCGAGCCGCCGAGCAACCCGATGTCGGCAGATCGCGTGCGCTGGGAACACATTCAACGCATCTACGAAATGTGCAACCGCAACGTCTCCGAAACCGCCCGACGGCTGAACATGCATCGCCGCACCCTGCAGCGGATCCTCGCCAAGCGCGCACCGCGATAGAGCTGCCTAGAATTCATGGCCCTGCGGGTCGACCAGGCGGTTGATACGCTGCGCCGCAGCCATTGCGAATCGCACCGTCATCGATTTCCGGGTTGGCGCGCTCAGGCGGTGCTCGGGCGCCGTGCAATGCATGTGCGCGCCATAGGCATCGGCGACGATCAGGCCCGTCTCGGCGGGAAAAATCTCGCACGGCAAATCGCGGGTAAAGGCGAAGAACAGGCGGTCGCAATGCGCCCGGTATTCCGGCCACTTCTGATCGGCCCGTAAATCCTCGAGCGAGGATTTGATTTCCACGATCCAGATCTCGCCGCGCTCGTTGATTGCCACGAGGTCGGCGCGTCTGCCCGAGGGCAGCGGCAATTCACTGATGCACGCAAACCCCATGGATCGCAGCAGCCGTGCGGTGCCGCGCGCGATTGCAAGCGCGGTCTCCGACTGGCGGCCATCCGGAGCGGGCAGGGGATCGAGTTTTTTGGCGAGCGATTCCATCGCCGCAAGCATAGAGGCTGCCTCCAAACCTGAAAACCGGTTTTCTACGGATGGCCTCAGTGCCGGGGAACCCAGGAAAACCCAGTCACTTATCACCCTGCCGGGATTTGCCGCCGCCAATGTGAACCGAACAGGGCTTTTCGCGTATGATCGACGACCTCTGGTACAAGAACGGGGTGATTTATTGCCTTTCCGTCGGCACCTATATGGATGCCAACGGCGACGGGATCGGCGACTTCAAGGGGTTATTGCGCCGGCTCGACTACTTGCATGGGCTCGGGGTCACCGCAATCTGGCTGATGCCGTTTCAGCCGTCGCCCGGCCGGGACGACGGCTATGACATCGCGGACTATTATGGTGTCGATCCGCGCTACGGAACACTCGGCGATTTCGTCGAATTCGCCCACGGCTGCCGCCAGCGCGGCATCCGCATCATCATCGATCTCGTCGTCAATCATACCTCGGACGCTCATCCCTGGTTTCGTGCTGCGCGAAGCGCCAGGGATTCCGAATACCGCGACTGGTATGTGTGGGCCGACAGGAAGCCCGCCAGCGCCGGCACGGGCATGGTTTTCCCCGGCGTGCAAAAATCGACGTGGACGCGGGACAAGGTCGCGGGCGCCTGGTACTTCCATCGCTTCTACGACTTCCAGCCCGACCTCAACACCTCGAACCCGCGGGTGCAGGCGGAGATCCTCAAGATCATGGGTTTCTGGATTCAACTCGGCGTGTCGGGTTTTCGCATGGATGCCGTGCCTTTCGTCATTGCCACCAAGGGCGCAAAGGTCCGCAAGCCCGTCGAGCAGTACGATATGCTGCGCGCATTCCGCGAATTCCTGCAGTGGCGAGAAGGCGACGCCATCATCCTTGCGGAAGCCAATGTACTGCCCGACACCGACATGGAGTATTTTGGCGACGCCGGCGACCGCATGCACATGATGTTCAATTTCCTCGTCAACCAGCATCTGTTTTATGCGCTGGCCTCCGGCGATTGCCGCAGCCTGGCAAAGGCGCTCAAGGCCACCAAGCCACGGCCGGCTTCCGCGCAATGGGGGATATTCCTGCGCAATCATGATGAACTCGATCTGGGACGACTGACGAGAACGCAGCGGCAGCTCGTGTTCGACAAGTTCGGCCCCGACAAGAATATGCAACTCTACGATCGTGGTATCCGCCGTCGCCTGGCGCCGATGCTGAAAGGCGACCGCCGACGCATCGAACTCGCCTACAGCCTGATGTTCACGTTGCCCGGCACGCCGGTGATTTGTTATGGCGATGAAATCGGCATGGGCGACAACCTCGATCTGCCCGAACGCAATTGCGCCCGTACGCCCATGCAATGGTCGAACGAACCCAACTCGGGCTTTACCGAAGCCGAGCAACCCTGGTTGCCTGTCATCGATGGCGGCCCCTTCGGTTTCGAACACGTCAACGCCGCAAAGCAGCGTCGCGATCCCAACTCGATGCTGAACTGGACCGAGCGCATCATGCGCATGCGCAAGGAAGTGCCGGAGGTGGGTTGGGGCGACTTCACGGTGATCACCACGCGCGATCCGGCCGTGTTGATCCTGCGCTACGACTGGCGCAACAATTCGGTGCTGTTCGTGCATAATCTCGACGAAAAACCTCGAGAGATCTCGTTTTCGGTTGGTCTGCCGGGGGATACCGGCAAGCATCTGATCAATCTTTTGGCCGAGGACCACAGCCGGGCAGGTAAAGACGGCAAGCACAAGCTGTTGATCGAAGGCTACGGATATCACTGGTATCGCGTCGGAGGGCTGGATTATCTCTTGAAGCGCAGCGATATCGACAAGCCAACTGGCATGGCCAGTCATCCAGCCTGAGTGCCCGGAGCGTTTTCGAGCAATCAGAGCCGAGGTTCTATCGTGCCAATGATGACGCCCTCATTGCCGCGCAGGTCGAGTTCGCCCGCGACCCTTTCTCCCCTGCGATCCATGTTCGTCGAAAGCAGAATTTCGCCGTCAATGCCGATGGTCCGGGAAACGATGGAGGTTGGCTCCGCTGCCAGGTTCAGCACGATCACGAATGCCGCAGCATCGCGCTGCCTGCGGTAAATCAATAAATTTCCCTCGGCCGCGATCGGCATATATGCGCCGGACACCAGCGCAGGGTGGCTTTTCCGCAAGCCGATCAGGGCGCGGTAGAGCGAGAGAATGGAGCTCACGTCGGCTGTGAGATTGACGGCGTTTTGGTGCCGAAAATCGTCTGCGAGCGGAAGCCAGGGCTTCACACTCGAGAAGCCGGCAAAGGGCGAGGCGTCCCACTGCATGGGAGTCCGGCAGCCGTCCCGGCCGGCGCCGATCCCCGGAACGTTCTTCTCGAAGGGATCGCGCACCTGATCGGGTGCAATCGCGACCTGTTGCATTGCGATCTCGTCGCCGTAGTACAATGTCGGGGTTCCCCGCAGCGTCAATAGCAGCATCGCCGCCACGCGAGCCTGCTGTTGCCCGACCCGGCTTGCGATCCGCGGGCGATCGTGATTGCCGAGAACCCAGTTTGGCCAGGCGCCCGGCGGCAGTGCGCGCTCATATTCGGCGATGATGTTTTCAACCGGGCGCGCATGCCACGGCGCCGACAAAAGCGAAAAGTTGAACGGCATCTGCGCGCCCGCGAGGTCCTTTCCGTAATAGGCGACGAGCCGCTGCAACGGAAGATAGATCTCACCGATCAGGACGCGGCCTTTGAATTCGTCGGTCACACGCCGCATCTCGGCAACGACGTCGTGAACCTCAGGCTGATCGGTGGAAAATCGCGGCAGGAATTTCTCGTGCGGCGGCTGGCCGTCGCGAAAATCGGGATTGAGCGGATTATCGCGGAATTCTGCATCCTTGAGCAGGTGCCAGATCACATCGACGCGGAAACCATCCACACCCCTGCGAAGCCAATAGCGCATCACCTCGTAGATGGCCCGGCGCACCGCATCGTTGCGCCAGTTCAGGTCCGGCTGTTGGGCGAGAAAGGCGTGATAGAAATATTGCCCGGTCGTCGCGTCATATTCCCAGCCACTGCCGCCGAATTCGGAAAGCCAATTGTTGGGTTCGCTGCCGTCCGGCTTCGGATCGCGCCAGATGTACCAATCGCGCTTCGGGTTGTCGCGCGAGCTGCGGCTTTCGAGAAACCAGGGATGTCGGTCCGAGGTATGGTTCGGCACCAGGTCGAGGATCACCTTCAAACCGCTTTCGTGCGCGGCGAAAATCAGGGCATCGAAATCTTCCATTGTGCCGAACAATGGATCGATCCCGGTATAGTCGGCGACGTTGTAGCCGAAATCGGCCATTGGCGAGGGGAAGATTGGCGAGAGCCAGACGGCGTCGATGCCAAGTTCCACCAGATAGGGCAGGCGCTTGATGATGCCGGCAATGTCGCCGACGCCGTCAGCGTTGGAATCCTGAAATGAACGCGGATAGATTTGGTAGAAAATGCCGTTGCGCCACCAATTTTCGTCATTTTGATCCATCTTGGGGGTCACTCTGTTTGCAAGCCCGGCATTTCGCTAATAACGCGCGGTGATAGGCAAGGTCGGCCCAAACGCGGAAATTTTCATGGCGGCCATGCTCTCGCGGCGATGGCGCGGAGTTTCCACATGAGCTTCGCTCAAAGTTCTCCTTGGCGTAATGAAAAAAATCGGCATTGTTCAACCATGGCACAGGAATCCGAGACCCAGGCAAAGGCCGGCGCAGTCATCATCCCGGTCACGCTGTTTGAGCAGAACTGCACGTTGTTATGGTGCACGGCGACCAGAAAGGCCGTCGTGATCGATCCCGGCGGGGACGTCCCGAAGATCCAGGAAGCGATCAAGAGGGCCAATGTCACGGTCGAGAAGATCTGGTTGACCCATGGCCACATTGACCATGTCGGCGGGGCGGACGAACTGCGCGATGCCCTCAAGGTGGAAATCGAGGGTCCGCATGTCGCCGACAAATTCCTGCTCGACAACGTGGTGTCGAGCGGGGAACGCTTCGGTATGACCGGCGTGCGCGATTTCGTGCCCGATCGCTGGCTCGAAGAAGGCTATCAGGTTTCGGTCGGCGAATTGACGTTCGATACCCTGCATTGTCCCGGTCACTCGCCAGGGAGCCTGGTGTATTTCAACAGGCTGCTGCGCTTCGCCCATGTCGGCGACGTGCTGTTCAACGGGTCGGTCGGACGCACCGACCTTCCCGGCGGCAATCACGCCACGCTGATCAGGTCGATCAAGGAGAAATTGCTGCCTCTCGGCGATGATGTGGGATTTATCTGCGGCCACGGCCCCGGCTCCAGCATCGGCCAGGAGCGGATGACCAATCCGTTTCTCACCGGGGCGATGTGAGCGCCGATGGCGGAGATGTCAGCCTGTAATCATCGCGCGGACTCGCCTTGCGAGATTGTCGAGATCGAACGGCTTGGTGATCATCTCCATGCCCGGCTGCAGGAATTTGTCCGACATCGCGATGCTTTCGGCATAACCGGTGATGAAAAGAATTTTGATGGCGGGTCTGGTTTCTCGCGCCAGGTCAGCCACCTGGCGGCCGTTCATGCCGGGCAGACCGACGTTGGTGATCAAGAGATCGATCTTTTTGTCGGAGCGCAGGATTTTCAGGCTCGATGGCCCGTCAACGGCTTCTAGCGTCCGATAGCCTTGCTCCGACAGCATCTCCAGAACGACCGCGCGCACGACGGGCTCGTCCTCGACCACAAGCACTGTCTCGCCGGCAGCGCCGCGTGCCGCCGGAGCCAGCTCCGAAATCCCTTCAGCCGGGATATCGCCGCGATGCCGCGGCAAGTAGAGCTTGATGGAAGTTCCCTGCTGCAATTTGCTGCCGATCGTCACATGGCCATTCGACTGCCGGACAAATCCGTAAATCATCGACAGCCCAAGTCCGGTACCCTGGCCAATCGGCTTGGTGGTGAAGAACGGGTCGAAGGCGCGTGAGGCAACCTCTGCGCTCATGCCCACCCCGGTGTCGGTGACGTTGATGCAAATGTAATCGCCTGGTGAAAGCGCGGACGTATCGGTAGTCTCGCCATCTAGCGTTACGTTCGAGGTGGTAATGATAAGGTTGCCGCCGTCCGGCATGGCATCGCGGGCATTGATGGTGAGATTGAGCAGCGCGCTCTCCAGCTGATGCGGATCGCAGAGCGTTCGCCACAGGCCGGCAGAGGCGGCGATTTGCAGATCGATGGCCTCGCCGATCGTCCTGCGCAACAGATCTTCCAGCGACACCACCAGCTGATTGATATCGATCACCTTCGGGATAAGCGGCTGCCGCCGCGCAAAAGCCAGCAGGCGATGGGTGAGGGCCGCGGCGCGGTTTGCGGAGGTCATCGCCGCGTTGATGTAGCGCGCGACATTGTCGGTTCGCCCTTGATCAAGGCGGGTCTGCAGCAGGTCGAGCGATCCCACGATCCCCGTCAGCAGATTGTTGAAGTCATGCGCGATACCGCCGGTCAGTTGCCCGACCGCTTCCATCTTTTGGGACTGAAGCAAGGCCTCCTCGGTCATCTTCAGCCGTTCAACCGCAGCTTTCTCGGCGGTGACGTTGCGGGCAACCGCATAGTTGCTGTCCTTGTCGGACACCCCTATCCAGGAAAGCCAGCGGTAAGATCCGTCCTTGTGACGCATGCGGCTTTCGAACCTCACGGTCGTTTCGCCGGGGCCGAGCTCTTTGGCTTTTTGCCGCATGATCCCGTTGTCGTCGGGATGCTCCAGCCATTCCGATGTGCGGTTGAGCAGCTCGGCCTCGCTCCAGCCAAGCGTCCTGGTCCAGGCCGGGTTGACCGTTCGCCAGACGCCGTTGCGGTCTGCGACCAGCAGCAGGTCCCGTGACACATTCCAGATCCGGTCCCGCTCCCTCGTCTTTTCCTCGACGCGTTGCGCCAGCGTCGCGTTCAGTTCAGCGAGCTGGTCGGCCAGCTTGCGGTAACGTTCCTCGCTTTGCCGCAGCGCCTGCTCGCCCAGGACCTGCTCGGTGACGTTGGTGTGCGCACCTACCAGCCGCAAGGCTTGGCCATTCTCGTCGCGTTCGATTGTGGACTTGACCGAAATCCATCGAGTCTCGCCGTCACTGGGGCGAATGATCCGGTATCGCACGCTGTACTCGCGCACATCCGAAGCGACGGCCTCGCGGAACTTCCTTTCGGTGACTTCGCGATCTTCGGGATGGAGGCGCTGCACCCAATCCTCATGCGATTCATGGGCAGCGTCCTGAGGCAGTCCGTGAATCAGCAAATATTCCGGCGACCGCCGATTGCGGAATCCGGTTCGCAAATCGACCTCGAGCCCGCCGATGCGGCCGATTTGCTGAACGCGCGCGAGGTCGGCCTCTCGCTCCCTCAACGCGGCGGCAGCCATGTATTCCATGGTTACGTCGCGGCAAACGACGAGCACGCCTCCAACGCCGTCGTCTTCATCGATCGGACTGTAACCGTAGGTCCAGTAAACCTGCTCCAGCCTGCCGTGGCGCGTGACGGGGACCAGCTGGTTCTCGTGCCAGGTGGCGCCGCCGCCACTCATTACCTGCTCGATCTGAGGGCCGATGATGTCCCAGATCTCCGCCCAGCATTCCCGTCCGCGCTGACCGAGCGCGCTCGGATGGCGCTCCGGTCCCATGGTCTGGCTATAGGCGTCGTTATAGAATTGAATGAGTTCTGGACCCCACCAGATGAACATCGGGTGGTTGGTGTTCAGCAGGATCCGTAGCGCGGTTCGCAGACTCTGCGACCAGGTTTCAGGTTTCCCAAGCGGATTTGCCGACCAGTCGTAGGCGCGTGTCGACGCACCCATCTCACCACCGCCGGCGAGAAAGTCCGCAGATATCGCGTTGGTGATCTTCAACATCCAGGACAATCGGCGCCGGGTTTGGGCCAAACGCTCAAGCGAAATTTCCCGGTCCCAATGCTAGTAAACCCGGGGATTCCGCATTCGGTTCCAATATTTTCGCCGGCGGCAGAATAAAATTGCGGGCGACATGGCAACCCCACTCGCCCCATCGAGCGCTGCCACTATTTCATGAGGCCGGCGGCAGTGAGGGCGCGCGTAATGATCGCCCCTACATCAAGCGCACGCCGCTGCTTTCGTTTCGGTTTTGGTGAAGGTTTGGCGGGCCGGTGAGCCGGAGCCAGCGGCCATAGCACCTTGCTGAGGTCGGGCGGCGATCCCGAGATCGGCGCGGCCGAGATCGGAGAAGCCAGCGGTATCAGCCTGGCGCTTGGCGAATCCGCGGCCGTGCGCGGCGCCGGCCTGGCAACTCTTTGCGGCTGAAGGATCCCCGAAGTTAGGCCGAAGAAATTCGCAATGTGATACGACGACGATATGCCCGCCTCGATCAGGAACGCGCCCTGGGTGCCGTAGCGCTGATCGTTTTCGGCCGTTCCGATCGGAGTGCCGTGGGCCATGTTGGTGATGGTGTAGGATTCGACGACCGTTTCGCCATCCGAGTTCCACCACACCTGACGTGGATAGCCATCGACGGTACCCTGCGACATCGGCGCGGCAGGCAGATGATGAACATCAAGCCACTGTTTGACGATCTCGTCGGCGTTGGCGGGATTGACCGTGAGGTCAGCGCTGCCATGCCACACCGAAACCTTCGGCCACGGACCCCGATGTTTTGAAGCATTGCGCACGAAATCACCGAGCTGTCTTGAGGGACGTGCGGGCGACACAAACATTCCGCTCAGCGCTTCCCTCACATTCGTCGCAACTCCATACGGCAGTCCGGCGATAATCGCGCCCGCCGCAAACACTTCGGGATAGGCGGCGAGCATGACCGAGGTCATGGCGCCGCCTGCGGAAAGGCCGGTGACAAAAATCCGATGCTGATCGATCCTGTGGTCGCTCACCATCCGCGCGATCATCTGCCGAATTGAGGAGGCTTCGCCGCGCCCGCGCTTGCTGTCTTGCGGATCGAACCAGTTGAAACATCCGTTGGCGTTGTTGGATGCCTGCTGCTCCGGCATCAGCAACGCGAAACCGTAATGCTTTGCAAGCGTGGACCAGCCGGCGCCCAGATCATAGCCGGCTGCGGTCTGTCCGCATCCGTGCAGAACGACGACCAACGCCGGCGCGGGTCGCAGGCTGTTTGGCAGAAAAGAGAACATCCGCAGATCGCCCGGGTTCGTGCCGAATCCCGTGGTCTCGATCAGCGGACTGCCGCGGGTTATTCGCCGAGCACCCCGGCCGAAGCCGTCCAGGACGTTGAGTCCATGCAGCTTGGGCAATTGCCGCAGGAATTCGATATTTTTGGCAAGAGACAACGGTTGCTCCTGGGCGAACGACAGATAACGCCACCGGAAGCAGATAGTTGCTGCAGCGCAAGATGAAAAGACCGCATACTGCCCATTCAACAGATTTGTGAGGCTTGACAGTCGCTCTCGCACCGTCGTGACTCATACGTGACGGAAATGCGGCGCGCGGTCTTTGACGGTACAATTCGTCACGGTCGCGCGGCAAAGCTCGATTAGATCGCTTTCAATTTGCGGTAGGCAAACCACACCATCTTCAAAAGCAGCCATCCATCGCGAAAACGCGAGATCTGCGTTTCGCCAAAGGTGCGTGCCTTGTAGTGGATGGGCGTCTCGACGATTTTCAGATTTTGCTTTGCCGCACCGAAGATCAGATCGAAGTCGCCGAACGGGTCAAAATTGCCGAAATAGTCCCGCTCCCTTGCCAGCAACTCGTAATCGCTGCGCAACAGCACCTTGGTGCCGCACAGCGTGTCGGTCAGGCGGGTGTTGACCAGATAGCTGAACAGGTAGGCAAAGAAACGGTTGGCAATCAGATTGAGCGGGCGCATCGCCTCCTGCTCCATCGGATAGACCAGGCGAGTGCCGTTGACGAATTCGGCCTTCCCGGTTTCGATCACCGCGTGAAATTTCGGCAGCGCTTCCGGCGGCATCGTCAGGTCGGCATCGAGGATCATCAGCACATCGCCGGTCGCGGCCGAAAAGCCTTTGCGTACGGCATCGCCCTTGCCTTTGCCGTCCTGCTTGAGCACCTTGATGTTCCAGCTGTCGCCGTATTTCTCACGAACGCGCTCGCATTCCTCAAAAGTTCCGTCGCTGGAATTTCCTTCAACGAAGAGGATTTCCTGCGAGGCGCCAAACCTCGGCATGCGCAGGATCGCGTTCTCGATATTGCCCCGCTCGTTGCGGCAGGGGATCAGGATGCTCGCGGAATATTTCCTGTCCGCAAATTGACGGACCGGCCGGCCAACCAGATATGTCCGCAGGCAAAGCCGCCTGATTCCCGGCAATGGCGCGATGAAGCGGTTGATGAACGGGCCAAGCCCAAGCCAGCGGCGCGGCAGGAGCTGGCGTTGTTCGCCACTGATCACCTCGAAATCCGCCAGATCCATCAGGTTGAGGAAGTCGGCGGTCGCGATGTAATTGATGACCGGCTGTCGGGCGCGCAGACGCAAGGCCTCGGCAACTTTCAGCACGGGCTCCCATAGATGCGAGTAATAAGAGATGATGATCCGCGTTGACGGTGCGCACAAATGATGCACCAGGGCCAGCGTACCGTCGATATCCTCGAACATCCCGATCGTGTCGGCGATCACGATGTAGTCGAACGGTCCCTCGATCGATGCAAGCGTCGACGGATCCTCGACGTCGCCCAGCACAAAATAAAGTCCGGGATAGAGTTCATTGGCCTTGGCGAGCGTCTTGGCGCCGAAATCCACGCCGACGCCATAGGACGGCTTCAACGCCGCCAACAGATCTCCACGACCGCAGCCCAATTCCAGCACCCGCTTGCCCGGAGGGATCAGAAACTGCATGAACTTGTGGTCGTCGTCGTGGTAGGCGGCATTGAACGCGCGCCAGCGGTCCAGTTCATCGCCATTGACCTCGAAATGCTCGACGAGGTCGCGCTTGCGCTGACTTGAGAGCTGCAACGAAGCAGCGGCGTCGGATTGCCTCAGATACATCCTTACCTCGGAACGAAAAGGAAAAGGTCTCTTAGCGGAACGGTCCAGGGGTGTAAATTCGGCCACCAGCCGTGGTCCTGTATCGCCGGGACCGGTATGCGCGCAAGAAAAGGGAAATTGGCTTTCCCCTTCCCTTGACCCTTCCCACCCCGTAGTTTGACGTCGAGCGAACAGGAACAGTCGTCCGGAGAATATACCCATGGCCCGCCTGAAATTCGGAGCTTTCCTAGCCCCGCACCATCCGATCGGCGAGCACCCCATGCTGCAATTCCGCCGCGACCTCGACCTGGTCGAGCAGCTGGATGCGCTAGGTTACGACGAGTTCTGGTGTGGCGAGCACCATTCCTCGGGTTGGGAAATGATCGCTTCGCCGGAAATGTTTCTGGCCGCTGCCGGCGAGCGCACCAAGCGAATCAAGCTCGGCACCGGCGTGATCTCGCTGCCCTATCATCATCCCTTCAACGTTGCCCAGCGCATGGTCCAGCTCGATCACATGACGGGCGGACGCGCGATCTTTGGCTCCGGCCCCGGCGCGCTTGCCTCCGACGCCCACACGCTCGGCATCGATCCCATGGTGCAGCGGGATCGCCAGGACGAGGCAATCGCGATCATCCGCCGTCTCTTCAAAGGCGAGCGCGTGACGGCGAAGAGCGACTGGTTCACGTTGAACGATGCCGCGCTTCAGATTCTTCCGCTCCAGGAGGAAATGCCTTTCGTGGTGGCTTCGCAAATATCGCCGTCGGGAATGACGCTGGCCGGAAAATACGGCATAGGCATCATTTCACTCGGCTCGATGTCGACGCAGGGCCTGATGGCGTTGCCGACACAATGGAGTTTTGCGGAAGACGCCGCCAAAAGGCATGGCACCACGGTAAGCCGTTCCAACTGGCGCGTGTTGCTGTCCTGGCACATCGCCGAAAGCCGCGAACAGGCGCAGCGCGAAGCCGGTGCAGGGCTGATGCGGTGGCACAACGATTATAATGTCCGTACGCTGCAGCGACCCGGGCTGCAGCCGTTCACCTCTGTCGAAGACGCGCTGGAAAAGACGGCCGGTGGCGAAAATGCGGCCTCCACCATCGGCACGCCCGATGATCTCGTTAAAACCATCAAGAAGCTGATGGAGGTTTCCGGCGGCGTCGGCAGCATCATCGGCTTTGTCCATGACTGGGCCAATCCGCAAGACACACGGCGAAGCTGGGATATGGTGGCGCGCTACGTGGTGCCGGAAATCAACGGCTATATCGACACGCTGCGCCAATCGCAGAAGTTTTTGATCGAGAACCGCGCCGTGTTCGAACGCGCAGGTCAGGCAGTGATGGCGAAAATCATGGAGAATGAAAAGGCGGCCGCCGCGTTGCCGCTGACCGGTCCCGGCCGTGTCGCGATCCCGACGGTCAATGCGCCGGACCTGCAGAAGGAGGCCGCAAAGCAGCAAAAGGGATAGAAGCCTCTGGAGCGGCGTTTTCCCCCGAGCGGCACCCTGCCGGCCTTTGAACGGCCTTTGCACGGAAGCGACAAGGAGCTATTTACCGGAATGGGTTATGCCGACGACAACGGGGCGGGCCCGCGGCACAGAGATACCGCGGTCCGGTGGATCCATTGAGAGCCGATCGGAGCAATTTCGATGTCGATGCAAAGTGTGGCTTCCCCTGCGATTACGTTATGGCCGCCCAATCGCAATTCGCTGGCGCACATCCCCGGTGACGAAGGCTGGCCGATCATCGGCCGGACGCTCGCGGTTCTCGCCGATCCGAAGGGTGAAGTGGAACGGATGGCTGCGAAACACGGCCTCATCTATCGCAGCCGCGTGCTCGGCGAAACCAGCATCACCCTGCTTGGGCCGGACGCCAACGAACTCGTGCTGTTCGACCAGGCAAGGCTTTTCTCGTCGACATTTGGCTGGGGCACGATCCTCGGCAGGCTGTTTCCGCGCGGCCTGATGCTGCTCGACTTCGAAGAACATCGCTTGCACCGCCGTGCGCTGTCGGTTGCGTTCAAGTCCGGCCCGATGAAATCCTATCTCGCATCGCTGGATGCGGGAATCGCGGAGCGTGTCGCGCGATGGCGGCAACGCCCCGGCCCGATGCTGTTCTACCCGGCGATGAAGCAGCTGACACTCGATCTCGCGGCCACCTCGTTTCTCGGCACCGGCATCGGTCCCAACGTCGACGAGATCACGCGGGCGTTCGTCGACATGGTCGCTGCCTCGATCGCCCCGATCCGCCAACCGTGGCCGGGCACGCAAATGGCGCGCGGCGTCAATGGACGTTCCCGCGTCGTGACCTATTTTTCCGAACAGATCCCGATCCGCCGCGCTGGCGGCGGCGATGATCTTTTCTCGCAGCTATGCCGCGCTACCCATGAGGATGGCGCGCTGCTGTCGAACCAGGACATCGTCGATCACATGAGTTTCCTCATGATGGCCGCGCACGACACGCTGACGTCGTCGCTGACTTCCTTCGTGGCCGCGCTTGCCGACAATCCTCAGTGGCAGGACAGGCTGCGCGACGAGGTGATGGCGCTGGGTGTTGCCATTGATGAGCCAACGACATTCGACAAGCTCGAATCGATGCCGCTCGCCGAGATGGCGTTCAAGGAGGCGATGCGGATCAGGCCGCCCGTACCCTCGATCCCGCGGCGCGCGACGCGCGAATTCAGTTTTGGCGGTTATTCGATTCCGGCCGGAACGCTCGTCGGGGTGAATCCGCTGTTCACTCATCACATGCGCGAGATATGGCACGATCCCGACGCGTTCGATCCCCTTCGATTTACCGATGAGGCCCAGCGCGGCCGCCATCGCTTCGCCTGGGTGCCGTTCGGCGGCGGCGCGCATATGTGCCTCGGGCTGCACTTTGCCTATATGCAGGCCAAGTGCTTTGCCCGGCATTTGCTGCAGAATCTCACCGTTTCGCTAACGCCCGGCACCACACCTGATTGGCAGATGTGGCCGATCCCGAAGCCGCGGGATGGGCTGCGCGTGACATTGTCGCCGCTATGACAGCGGGAGAGAGACGCGATTACGATTCGATCCCAGGTAATCGCGCTTCAGAGCATGGTCCAGGTCACGCGCGCTCCAAACGGAGCTTGCTCCTCAACCCTTGACCTGATCGAACGCCTTGCGGAGCGCAACATAACCCTGCTGCTGGGCAGTCCAATTGCGACCACCGGTAATGGCGCCATCGACCACCAGATCGTGCCCGTTGATGAAGGTGGATTCGTCGCTGGCAAGAAATACCGCGGCGTGGGCGATGTCGTCGGGCAGGCCCGCGCGCGGTATCGGCTGCGCGGTCTTGTAGACCTCGCGCATCACCTCGGGCGTCTTTTCGGCTGCCTCGACGGGCAGACCCAGCGCCTTGCCGAAAATGCCGGTGGCGATTGCGCCAGGCGAAATGCTGTTGACGCGGATGCCGGCTTCGCCGAGTTCCATCGCCACGCATTTGGTGAGGTGAATAACCGCGGCTTTGGCGGCACCGTAGACCACGGATGACGAAAAGCCGGCAAGCCTTCCAGCGATGCTTCCATTATTGATGATGCTGCCGGAGCCCTGCCGGCGCATCCGGGGCGCGGCGTGCTTCATGCCAAGCATCACGCTGCGCACCAGGGTTGCCATCGCAGCGTCGAACCGGGCCACGTCCAGCCCCTCGATCCCGCCGGTCTGTGCCGGTCCTCCCGCATTGTTGAACAGGCAATCGATACGGCCGAACCTGTCGACGGCCTCGCCGATAAGCCCGCGCATATCATCTTCGATGGTGACATCGGCGCGGCGGAATACACATGCGGGCCCGAGCTTCCTGGCCAGCGCCTCGCCTTCCGGCATGCGGCGGCCCGCAACGACGATTTTTGCTCCCTCCGCGACGAAGATTTCAGCGGTGCGCAACCCGATCCCGCTCGTCGCACCGGTGATCACCGCAACCTTGCCATCCAGCCGTCCCATGTCGCTCTCCTTTCAAGATCGTGCGGGTTCCAACTATCCCCGGCCCGCAGCAACTACGCAAGCCGCGCGGTGCTGCGAAAAAGACATTGCGGCAAAAATCGAGCGGGTTGCCATTTTGCAAATTGATGGCTTTCGCGCGATTTTCTTCCGATGCTTGCCTAACAATGAATTTGCTGCTCATCTGACGCGACCTATGTTGAATTTGATCGACGAGTTTCGACGCGGCTGGCAGGGAACATCCCGGCCATCGCTGCTGTTCAGCGTGAGCTTCGCAATTTCCTGCCTTGCCCTGTCCACGGGCGCGAGGTGGCTTCTTTCCATGATCCGGCCCGACATCTACTTCACGCCGTATTTTCCGGCTGTGTTCTTCGCCACTGCCTTTGGCGGGTACCGGATCGGAATCGCAACGGCCGGGGCAAGCGGGCTGCTGGGCACCATGCTGAATTTCGGCGATGTGCCGAACGATTTTGCCAAGCTCGTGCTGATGACGATTTTTCTCGCGGCCTGTGGCCTCACGGTTTGGGGCGTCGAGCATTATCGGTCGGTCGCATCAAAGCAGCGCGAAGTTTCCGAACGTCTGATCCGCGAGGAGGCGTATCGCAAGCTCATCGTCGACGAACTGCAACACCGGCTGAAAAACAAGGTATCGACCATTCACGCCGTGCTTCACCAGGTTCTGCAAAATCAACCTCATGTCTGGGCCAGCATCGATCAACGGATGCGGGCACTGTCGGCAACCGACGACTTGATCGCGAAAGTGGACGGGCGGGGTTGCGACATCAAGGATCTGCTGCTGTCCGAACTCGGACCTTATGGTCACGTTCGGTTCACCTTGAACGGCGATCCGCTGTTCCTGCCCGCCAAGCTCGCGGTGAGCCTTGCATTGATCTTTCACGAATTGGCGACCAATGCGGGGAAGTATGGCGCGTTTTCCTCGGCGCGCGGGTTGTTGCAGGTATCGTGGTCGGTGACCGACGGTCGCCTCAACATCGCCTGGGACGAGACCGAGGGACCCCCAATCGGAAAGATCGGGGAACCTGGCTTCGGCAGCAAACTGTTAAAATCGGCGCTGGGGCCTTTCGACGGCAGAGCCGAAATCACCTACCTGAAAAGCGGCGTTCATTGCACGATGCAATGCCGAATACCGGCGGCTTGAGTTCCAAACAGCGGACATCGATGCCGGCGGGATTTCTTTCGATCACGTACGGAATTGTTGAGGTTCTGTTAATGACGATCTGACGGGGTCGGATTCAAAACGCACCTGCCGCCCGCCAGAGCCCCTCACTTAACCAAAACTACAAGAGACTTTGCAACCTTCGGCGGCCATGCAAAGCCGCATCATGCTCCAACTGTCGCCCGTCACGACGCAGAATGAAGGCGAATCCGTTCTCGAAACAGAACTCGGAATTCTGCGCGACGTGCTCAGGATGCTTCCGGCCGGCGTGACGGTTCAGGACGAGCACGGCGATTTCGTCCTCGTCAACGATGCCGCCGCTGCCCGACTGGGCATGGTTGCCGGACAATCGGACAATGTGGTTTCCAAACAACTGAACGAGCGATGCAAGGCCGCCGCCGAGTTGCTTCGCGCCGGGCGTGCCGTTGTCGCAGAAGAATTTGTCGCCCACCCTCAAGGCAGGCAGGTCATTCTCACCGCCCACCGGCCGGTTCATATCGCCAACCGGCATCTTCTGCTTTCCGCATCCACCGACATCAGCGAGCAGAAGGCCGTCGAAGATCACCTGTTTCGCTCGGCTTATTTCGACGAACTGACCGATTTGCCGATGCGGCGCGTGATGGAGCACCGCGCGCAAAGTCTGATTCAGCGCGGTGAACCCGGCGGCAGGTTTGCGCTTGCCTTTCTCGATATCGACAATTTCAAGCACATCAACGACTATTATGGCCACGCAGTCGGGGATGCGCTGCTGGTCGAGGTCGCCAAACGGCTTCGGCTGGATCTGCGCGAGACCGACATGTTGTCGCGGATCAGCGGCGATGAGTTCATTCTGCTGCTCAATCCGATCCAGAGCGAGCAGGAGGTAGCCGACTATATCCAGGTCACGCTGCAGCGGCTGAAGGCGCCGTTCTTCATCGACGGGTCGGAAATATTCGCCTCGACTTCGATCGGGGTGAGCCTGTTTCCCGACCATGGGCTTAGCTATGACGTGCTGCGCCAGAATGCCGATATCGCAATGTATCGGGTCAAGAACGAAGGCAAGGGCGCAGCCGCCTTCTTCGACGCGAGCATGGAGCGCGAGGCGCTGGCGCGGATGAAGGTCGAGCAATCGCTGCGGCTCGCCATTCTGGAAAAGCGCTTCTGCTGCGCCTTCCAGTCCAAGGTGGACATCCGCAACCGGGAGATCAAGGGAATCGAAGCCCTGGTTCGCTTGCGCGACGATGAGGGGGTGATCCAGGCGCCCGGTACCTTCGTCAACCTTGCCGCAGAATTGGGATTGATCGACGAACTGACGCATCTGGTGCTCGCGGAAATCGTCAAGTCGATCGATCTCATCAATGAAACGTTCGGCAAGAACACCACGATCAGCATCAACGTCGCGGCTCGGCAGGCAGGTAACCTGGAGTTCATGCGTTCGTTCGCCGATGCGCTGGAGGCAACCGGGTTTCCCCGGCGCTTCATGATCGAGGTGACGGAAGATGCCTTCGTCGCCAAGACGCAGTTCCAGACCGAAATTCTTCCGATGTTCCGCAAATTGGGCGTTGGGATATCGATCGATGATTTCGGCATCGGCTATTCATCGCTGTCGGCGCTGGCCGACATCACCGCCGACGAGATCAAGATCGACCGCTCGTTCATCACCGACATTCACAAGCGTCCGCGCAGCCAGGGTATCCTGCGGGCGATCGAATCGCTGAGCGAGGCACTCGGCATGACCGTGATTGCGGAGGGCATCGAATCCTTCGAGGAGCTGGCCTATCTGCAGGCCGCGACAAGAATCCGCTATGCACAGGGATTTTATTTTTCGAGGCCGATCTTTCTCGAGGACCTCAAATCGGCCCTTCCCCTCGTGAGTGAGGCGCGAGTCAGTCTCGCAAGCCGCCCGCGCCAGGAAAGTCGGCCGGCCTATCCGCGTCCTGGCCGGTATCGCCGCTAACGCTCTCGCTCACCCCGCGGGTGCCGATCGTGAGCCCGCTTTAAGGCGGTTTTCGCCCGATCATCCATCTGCCTTGCCGAAGCTGATCGGAGACATATATCCGGGACGAAACTCGCGCCATCGACTTTTTTGAAAAATGCCATGCACCCCGTTTCGATACTTTTGAACATACTTTGGCTGCTCTCGGGCGGCCTTTGGATGGCCCTTGGCTGGATGGTCGCAGCCGTCGTCATGGCCATCACGATTGTCGGTCTGCCCTGGGCAAGGGCTGCGTTCAATATCGCCGCCTATACCTTGCTGCCATTCGGGCAAAGGGCCGTGCGGCGTGACCTGGTGACCGGCCAGTCCGACATCGGCACCGGACCGCTCGGTCTGGTCGGCAATCTGATCTGGCTGCTGCTGGCCGGGTGGTGGCTGGCGCTTGCCCACATCGTCACCGCATGTATCCTCGCCGTGACCATCATCGGCATTCCATTCGCGTGGGCTCATGTCAAACTCGCCGGCATCGCGCTGTGGCCGATTGGCAGGGTGATCGTTCCGGCGTAGAGCGCCTGGCTTCGGGTCACGTGGGTCGCTGCACCGCAGCCTTTTTGCTGCGGGCATGGATTGCCTCTTCGACGCTGCGGAAGACGTGATCCGGACCTAATAACTGATTGATGCCGAACCGTGCCAGGGCTTCCTCCGCACGAGGGGATTCAAGTCGCGCAATCGCAAAATCGATGCCTTCGGCATGACACCGGCGAATGATCTCGGCCAGGACTTGCGCGGCCGTAAAGTCTATCTCGACGATACCGGTGGCTTCCAGAACCAGCAATCGCACCTTTTGCGGCGAGGCTTTCAGGGTCGCCGCAATGTCGCGCCGGAAATGATAGGCGTTGAGAAAGGACAGGGGCGCCTGGAATCCGCCAACGATGACGCCCGGCTCATGCTCGCCGGGGAAATTTGGACTCGACGGCCACCAGATCGAGGTTCCGGGCACGCGTTCGAAGATCAGCAAACGTGCTCGCGTCGCGCTCCAAATGCCGTGCAGCAGAGACAAGGCGATGCCAAGCCCGACACCTTGTTCGATCGGCAGAACGATGATCGCCGCGGCGGTCAGCAGGATCAAAAGGAATTCGCCGCGCGATTGCCGATAGATGGTCGCGATCTGGCCGAAACGGATGATTCTGAGTGCAACGAACAGCAGAACGCCGCCGAGCGCAGCGTTCGGGATCCGGTGCAGGAGCGATGCGCCGAAGGCCAGTAACGCGATCACGATCGCCACGGCGGCGATACCGGCCACCTGTGAGCGTCCGCCCGTTTCGGCAACCACTGCCGTGCGGGGCGGGCTTGCGTCGACGGGGAATGAACCGGCCAATCCCGACAGGATACTGCCGGCACCGACGCCGATGAAATCGCGGTCGACATCCGGCGGCTCGTTGGGGTCGGACGGAAAAGACCGCGTGGTTGCCGCGGTCTGTACCATGATGACGATCGAGATGATGAGGCCGAGTGACAGCAGACTGGCAAATTGGCCGGCAGAGATCACCGGAATCGTAAATGCCGGCATCGTCGCGGTTATCGCGCCGAGAACGCTGACGCCCCGACTCTCAAGGCGCAGCAGAATGACGGCCGCGCTTGCCAGGACAAGGCCGATCAACGCGCCCGGAATCCGCGCGTCGATCTGCTCGGACAGGGCGATGATTGCCAGAACGCCGAGACCGATGACGAGCGTGAAGCGGTTTACCTGGCCGATATGTTCGGCGATCGTTGCAAGACGTTGCAACATGGGTCCTTCGGGTGGGGGCAGCCCGAGGACGACCGGCAACTGCGAAATGATGATGTGGACTGAAATTCCGGCGAGAAAGCCGATCGTCACCGGGATCGAAAGCAGATCGGCAATCCACCCCAGCCGGAAGATTCCGGCAGCGACCAGGAAAAGTCCGACCATGAGAGCCAGCGCCGCAGCCAGGGTGAGATAGTCGGGTGAGCCTGTCGCGGCGAGCGCCGCAAGCCCGCCGGCAAAGATCGGCGTGATAGTCGAATCCGCGCCGGACGAAAGAAACCGGTTACTGCCAAACGCCGCGAACACAAGCGAGCCTGCCACAAAAGCAAAAAAGCCGATCTGCGGGCTGAATCCGCCCAGCCGCGCCGTCGCCATCTGTTCGGGGACGGCAATGGCCGCAAGCGTGAGGCCTGCGAACAGATCGCGGGCGAGGAATTTCAGCCGATAGCCGCTCAAGGAGGAAAACACAGGCCAGGTCCTGTTCGCCCCTGAAGATTGTGCCGAGCCTGAATTGTCCGCCATCGCCAGGCCCTCCCGCTAACCGATCCGAGTGCGCGCCAATCCGTGAGCCGCCGTCAACGCGACGGCAAAGCATCTTGACTGCTCCGATCCCGAAATAAAGGACGAAAATCACAGCAAAAGGCAGGTTCGGCGCCTGCGGCTCTGGCGAACGACCCGACCGGCAGTCGATGATCCCGGCGCGGAAGCCGGGGCGGATCGCACCCGCAACCCCAGCTTGACGAATATGTAATATAAAACCACTAGTTAAACCTTCAGTAACCGGGTTCCCTAACGGGTACGCCACCAATCGGCTGTATGGATGTACCGCAGAAAGGTTGGTGAATGCGCGGATTGGCTTGCAACATTAAAGGAGGTGTCAAGCAGCTCCAGACCCTCGCGTTTGACACCTATCGCGCGGCGATGTCGATCAGGCGGGGCCCAGCCCTTTGGCTCGTTCTGTCCGGTGGCCTGTTGATCGCGGCAATCGCGATCGGAACCGGGCTCGTGATCGGCGAATTCCGCGAGCAGGCGCTGCTCAACAGCGAGCGCGAACTGGAGAACACGGTTCAGCTCCTCACCCGCCACTTCGATCAGCAGTTCGAGGACTGCGACGTCATCACCAGCGATTTGATCTCGAAAATGCGGCTTCCCGAGATTGCTTCGCCCGAAGCGTTCAAGCGCAAGATGTCGGGTCTCGACGCGCATCTGTTGCTGAAGTCCAATACCAGCGCCTTGTCCTATATCGGCGACGTCAACATCTTCGATGCGGACGGAGAACTCATCAATTCATCGGGAGATGGTCCGCTGCCGGTGGGCAGCATAGCGGACCGGCCCTATTTCAAAGCCTTCAAATCCGACCCGCGGTCGGCAGATGTGGCGGTCGAACCCGTTCGCGCGCTTTACACCGGCAAGTGGAGCACCGTCTTTGCCCGGAGGCTGAGCGGACCCAATGGCGTGTTTCTCGGCGCAATGGGCAGACGGATCGATCCCGCGAATTTCGAGAAATTCTTCGCCTCTATCGCTCTTGGCGATGGAGCTGCGATTACCATGCTTCATCGCGACGGCACGATGCTGGCGCGCCATCCGCATATCGAATCGATGATCGGACGTAATTTCAAATCCGGACGGCTGTTGACCAAGGTGCTGGGCGAGGGCGGTCATCAGACCCTGCGCCTGCAAAGTCTGGTCGACGG
This sequence comes from uncultured Alphaproteobacteria bacterium, assembly GCA_963721935.1. Lineage (GTDB taxonomy): Bacteria > Pseudomonadota > Alphaproteobacteria > Rhizobiales > Xanthobacteraceae > Bradyrhizobium. The sequence continues at coordinate 9,799 of CAVRMY010000005.1, read as the reverse complement.
TCAGGACCGGCTCGGTTCAGCTGCGCTGTTGAGCCGTTTCCCGATCGTGATCATCGCAAGCACGACGGTCTCGGCCGCGCTGGCCGATTGGCGCGCGCAAACACGATTCATGGTCGCCGCGGCTGGTCTTTCGGTGCTGGTGATCGTTGTCCTGCTGTTCGTGATCGTCAGGCGTTTGACACGGCAACACCGGGAGTCGCAACAGCGGCTGGAGCAGGAGAAGCACCGGCTCGACACCGCGCTGAACAACATGACGCAGGGGTTGGTCCTTTTCGACGCGTCGGCTCGCATCGTCATATGCAATCAGCGCTACATCGACATGTACGGCCTGTCGACGGCGGTCATAAAGCCCGGCATCCACTTCTGTGAGGCGGTACGGCATCGCAAGGAGACCGGATCGTTCAAAGGCGACGTTGACGAGTACTGCTCGACGATTCTGAAGAACGTTGCCCAGGGTAAAGTCACCCGGACTATCCGGGAATCCGGGGATGGAAGCACGGTTCAGACCGTCGTTCGGCCGCTCGCGCAGGGTGGCTGGGTTGCGACCATGGAAGACATCTCCGAACGCCGCAGCCTGGAGTGGGAGCGCGACCGAAACTACTCGTTCCTGCTCCAGATCATCGACCACATACCGACGCAGATCACGGTGAAGGACGCGCGTGACCGCCGCTATCTTCTCGTCAATCGCGTGGCCGAGAAGCGGTTCGGCATGTCGCGCATCGAACTTGTCGGCAAGACGGCCGCTGATGTCTTTCCGAAGGCATCGGCCGATATCATCGCGCTCAACGACGAGCGAACATTGCAATCGGAGACTGGTCTCTTTCTGGACGAACATCTCTGGGAAAGCCGAGCGCTGGGCAAGCGGTTCATCACCTCAAAACGCATCGGCATCAAGGATGAAAGCGGCGAGCCGCGCTACATTATCAACGTCGTCGACGACGTTACGGATCGCCGGCGTGCCGATGAGAAGATCGCGCACCTTGCGCACTACGATGCGCTGACCGATTTGCCCAACCGGGTGCTGTTCCGCGAACAGGTCGAACGAAAACTGCAGCGAGCCCGCGGCGGCGAGCAGTTCGCACTGCTGTACATCGATATCGATGAATTCAAGGGCATCAACGATTCGCTCGGACATCCCGTCGGCGACGAGCTTCTCAAGGTTGTCGCGGACCGCCTGAGGAATTGCATCGGGGAAGGGGATCTTGTGGCGCGGCTGGGTGGCGACGAGTTTGCCGTCATCCGGACCAATATCGGCGATGTCGCCAGCGCCGTGGAATTCGTAACGCGCCTCCACAAGGCGATCAGACAGCCCTGTCAGTGCCTGGGTCACGAACTTTCAACCGATGCCAGCATCGGCGTCGCGCTCGCTCCACGCGACGGCACTGATCTGGACGAACTCATCAAGAATGCCGATCTGGCCATGTACGGCGCCAAGGCCAGCGGGCGGCGGACCCACCGCTTCTTCGAGCCGGCGATGGACGCAAGCGCAAAGGCGCGGCAAGCCATGCATCGGGATCTGCGCCAAGCGCTCCTCGATGGCGGCTTCGAGATTCACTACCAGCCCGTTGTCGATCTTCGCAGCGACGAGGTAACCGGCTGCGAGGCGTTGCTGCGCTGGCGTCATCCGGAGCGCGGCCCGATTTCGCCGGCCGAATTCATCCCGGTCGCCGAAGATACCGGCCTCATCGTCGAGCTCGGCGAATGGGTGCTGAGAACGGCCTGCGCCGAGGCCGCCAACTGGCCGGACCGGGTCCGCCTTGCGGTCAATGTTTCGCCGGTTCAGTTGAAAAGCCCGACGCTGGCACTGAAAATTGCGAGCGCGCTGGCCGCCTCCGGTCTCCCTGCAAGCCGCCTGGAAGTCGAGATCACCGAGGCGGTCCTGATCGACGACGACGAAACGGCGCTCGCCATATTGCATCAGCTTCGCGACCTCGGGGTTCGGATCGCGCTGGATGATTTCGGCACCGGCTATTCTTCGCTAAGCTATCTGAAGCGATTTCCGTTCGACAAGATCAAGATCGATCGCTGCTTCATCGCAGACGTCACGGAAATCGACAGCTCGGCGGCGATCGTGCAGTCGGTGGTGAATATCGCGGCTGCCCGCAACATGACGACGACTGCGGAAGGCGTGGAAACGCAGGAGCAAAGGGAGTGGCTGCGCATGCTCGGCTGCACCGAGATGCAGGGTTATCTGTTCAGCGGTGCAAAGCCCGGGCTGGAGGTCAGACGACTGTTCGACCCCTTCGTTCAGCCGGTGGCGGACGTGGCGTAATGGGGGGAATTCGCCTCGCGCGGGGCGTTGCCGAGGCCTGGCCAATCGGCTAAATGAACCTCGAGGCACCCGTAGCTCAGCTGGATAGAGCGTTGCCCTCCGAAGGCAAAGGTCACACGTTCGAATCGTGTCGGGTGCGCCAGATAATTCAATGGCTTAGAAGCATCCAGCCATGGCCAAAATCCAGGTCGGTAAGCAAGGGGTAAGCAGCGCGGGCCAGTTGAGAGAATGCGGTGACTTCCCAGTGGCAATATCAGGTTAGGTTCGATGTGAACGATTCTGCTAAGTCGGAATCGGTGCGCCGAAAACTCGCTGATCCGGCCGGCTCAACCTCGTCTGCGCTAGAGCGGGATGGGATGTGCCGCGGCTGATCCGGCCATCGCCGGACCTGGATTTAAATTTCAGTCTGAACCGCAATCACAACGTACAGTGCGCAGGCTGCGCGACGCGACGTTTATGAGTGGCCCTAAAGGTGATATTCTGCGCAGGCTAGAAGGGGGTCCGCTACGTAGATGGAGGCTGTTGCTATGCACCTTCACATTTATCGAGACGAAAGCCACTCGGGACGCGTCGACCTTGTGGGTGAAGGCGAGCATCCGTGGTCCATTGACTTGGTCACCGTGATAGCCGCAGCCATCATGTTGGTGGGCTTCGCCGCGGCGCTCGCGGCACACTTCGTCTAGCCACCGGATCGCGCGCCTGCCGGCCCGTCCATTCGTGCGGCAGTTCACGTCACTTCGCGTTCGCGCCAGTGGGCGACGACAAGTTTTTTTCACTTTTTAACGAACTCGCAAAACGAAGGCCCCGGCGTTGGCTACCGGGGCCTTTTTTTGCCCGAAGGCCTTTCACAGACTTGGGCTGCCGCCTATCTCAAATTATGCCCGTCGGAGACTTTTGGTCACCCCACCAATAAAGCCCCCCTCTGTCGGGTTGGCGGCCTCGGCGCTCCCCCGCGCCGGGGCCGTATTGGTCCAGGATTGGTATTTTTCTGGGGCAGCGCCTATTTTGGCACCATGCCAAGCACCTTTGACTTCTGCATCCCCACCAGATCGACCAGCGTCCCTTCCGGCCCTGACTGGCTCCACGAAGTGAAATATGACGGCTACCGGCTCCGCCTTGAGCGCGACGGCGACCGCGTTCGGCTGATCACGCGTGGCGGTTACAATTGGGCCGACCGATATCCGTGGATAGTTGAGGCAGCGCGCAAGGTCCGCCAAAAGCAATTCGTGATCGATGGCGAGGCCGTCATCTTGGGTGTGGACGGCATTTCCGATTTCAACGCGCTGCATTCCCGGCAGAATGACCATGAGGTGCAGTTGTGCGCATTCGATATCCTGGTGGAAGGTGGCGAAGACCTGCGGACGTTGCCGCTGTCAATGCGCAAGGCAAACCTAGAACGGTTGCTGGCGCGTAGACCAGAAGGCATCTTCATCAATCCGTTTGAGCGTGGCGAAATAGGTCCAGACCTATTCTGGGCTGCGTGCAACATGGGATTAGAAGGATTGGTGTCCAAGCGCCGCGACCGGCCATATCAGGCTGGCCGGTCGAAGCATTGGTTGAAGGTGAAGAACCGGAAACATCCGGCAATGAGCCGAGTGGCAGAGGCGTTTAGATAGCAACACCTGCGAAGAGGGGCAATGACAAAGGCGGATGGAGATCCTGTAGCAATGCTCGCGGTGTATTGGTTTCGTGCGAAAATGATGCATGAGCTGCTGCACTACTTGAAGGATACCGTGGTGAGCGGTGATCTCAGAAAGCTCAAAGGTGAAACCTGGTTTGAATTCGAGACGTACCTATGCTTTTGGCTTTCAGCGTTATGGGTCGTAGTCGAAGGCTTCAACAAGCTAAAGCTGAAGGATGCCCGCGTGCAGCGGCTCTTCAAGGAACACATGCCGTATCTAAAAGCAGTGAGGCACGAGACCTACCATTTCATGCCTACTGAAAGCCCTGCCATAATAAAGGAACTCAATTGGGCGGAAGAACTGCACGAAGCGATCGGTGACTTTTTGACTGATTACTTCAAACAAATGGGACCGTCCAAAGGTCAGCGAACTAAGCCCGATCCCAAGCGGTTGGCACGACATTTCGTCCAATGGCGCAAGCGGAAATTTAATCGGAAACCTTAGATTTTATCTTCTTGTAAGTGGCAGAACCTGACGCAACAAAAACCCCGCTCCGTGACGCGCCGGGGGGTTGAAGGTGAAGAACCGGAAACATCCGGCAATGAGCCGAGTGGCAGAGGCGTTAGCGCGCTAGCCGAAAATTCCGAATTATTCGGTTGGGGGATCACCAATGGCACTGACAAAGACGCAAAAGGAACTCTACGCCGAGATTAATAAAATTGCCGAAGCAGCCCGAATGGATTTCTGGAACATCGAAAACTATAAGCAGCCACCGTTTGACCGTACCGCGCTTTTGCGGATCACCTTGGACAAGATCGTTAGAAGTCATGTCATCATTAAGTATGCATTGATCGATGAATATCTGACAGACATCATCTGTAACTATTATTTCCATCGAGAAGCCAAAAAGAACACGACCTATGCTGCGCTTTGGAAGACCAAACGCTTCAGCACTTTCGTTCACTACCTCATGGATGAAACATTCCTGATTAAGAAGCTTACCTTGGTCCAAGCGATTAAGAACGTTCCTGGTAACGTTTCGAGCGCGATACAGCGCTTAAACGATGTCCGAAATGCACTCGCTCACAGCTTGTTTCCAGAAAACCGTCGTCGCTACATGACCGGTAAAAAAGTCATGTATTCCGGCAGCCACCTTTTTACGCGTGATGGCATTGAGAAGTTCAATCACGACTGTGCTGTTGCCGAAAAGTGGCTTCAAAAGAGATTATGATAACGCGCCATGAGCCGGGGTGGCAGAGGCCTCCACTTAGATCGCAACTTAGACATCAATTACCAAATCAATCGAAGCTGAAGCGGATTTCCAAATGCCACCTCAACCATTGTCGCGGGTACGATCGCAGGCCGCTATCATGGCAACCCCCGATGCAATTGCCTTGCGACCCAAGCTGGCAGCTCTTATTGCCGAGATAATCGCTAGATGGGCGGACATCGAGGCAAACACCGGAACGATCCTGAGCTACGTCTTGCGAGCGGAGGCCGCTCCCGTAACCGCGATGCTCCACGCTGTTGTAAGCTCTTCTGCACAGATGGACATGATTGAGGCTGCGGGACGCGCAAAGCTATTTGATCCGGAGCTAGAAATTTACGAGGCGGTCATAAAAATCGCCCGCGCTGCTGCCAAGAAACGAAATGCCATTGCCCATCATGTTTGGGGCTACACCGATGAACTTCCAGAGGCGCTGCTCCTGATAGAGCCAGAAGCTTATGGCGAGATTTTTGTAGAACTTCAGCAAGCGTTGAAATCACCCACGCCCGGATTGCGCGTGCCACAAATCAATAGCGCACAAACTATGGTCTACCGCGAAAATGATTTTATCCAGATCGTAGAAGAATTCAAAACTGTGTCAAAGTGCACCACGTTTTTGATCAATTATCTTGAGCCGAGGCACTCAGCTCGTGATCAAATGTATCGTCATCTATGCAGCGAGCCGTTGATAGATGCAGCGTTGAAAACGCTGAGGAAGGATCGAGTGCATCGACCAAAGCCGTAAGTGCGGCAAACCTGCGTTCAACCTGACGCAACAAAAACCCGCTCCGGCGGGCAGGCCGCAGCGAGGGTACGGAGTTTTTGAAGAGTGCGAGGTTGAGATGGGTGGCTGGATGCGGGTTGGGACTGTCTTGGCGGAATTTGCGTCGCTGCTCTTTGTCTTTCAACTACTTCCAACGGCTGCGGTTGGGCAGAGCCGCCTGCCGCCATGTCCAACCGTTAGCTCCGAGAAATGGGATAATTGTCAAGGGACCAAAACGTTTACAGGGAACTGGTACACCAAGTATGTCGGTGAATTTAGAAACGGCAATCCCAACGGGCAAGGCACCTTAACTTCCGCCACCGGGTCGATGATTTATGTCGGAAACGTCAAGGATGGAAGAGCGATCGGTCAAGGCACGTTAACGTTTTTCGCAGGGAAAGAAGGACCGGCAAAAATCGTCGGTGAATTCAATGACAACAGGGTTAAAGGCACCAAGACTTATAATAACGGCGACATATACGTTGGCGAGTTCAAGGACGGCAAATTAAACGGGCAAGGCACCCTCACGTGGCGCGACGGTACCAAATTTGTCGGTGAGTTCACAGATGATAGACTTAATGGGCAAGCCACCAAAACGTTTCCCAACGGCGCAAAATACGTCGGAGAAGTCAAGAACGCCGAACTGAACGGGCAAGGTACATTCACGTTTGCCAACGGGGACGAATACGTCGGTCAATTCAAAGGAGGCCAATTTAATGGGAATGGCACCCTGAGGTATGCCAATGGGAACATATACGTCGGCGAGTTCAAGGACGGTAAAGCGTGGTCTGGCGGACAATTTTTAGGAGAAGCTGCCGAACAAAAAGCGATTAGGATGGAACAAAGTGGCGGCGTATATGTCGTTCCTGTTCGCTTCAATGATGTTATCACGCTAAACGCCATCGTCGATAGCGGTGCGGCTGATGTAAGCATTCCAGCTGATATCGTACTCACCTTGATACGTACCAAAACTATTACGGATGAAGATTTTTTGGGCAAACAGATTTATGTCCTCGCAGATGGCTCAAAAGTGCCATCTCAACGATTGCGTATTCGGTCATTGCAAATTGGTAACAAGACCGTCAAGGATGTGGTTGGAAGCATTGCTTCGGTGAAAGGGGAAATCCTGCTTGGGCAAAGCTTTTTGAGAAAATTCAAATCGTGGTCAGTCGATAACGAGCAGCACACTTTGATGTTGCGGTGAACGTCTCTCATGTGAACGTGAACGCAACGGCCGGAGTGGAGACCAGCCCTTCATCGTGGACCGTTACATCCACGGCACCAGCGGAAGCATTACACGTCTACGCTCGCCGTCAGGCTGGTGGTCGAAACGTAAGTTATTTTGAGATCAGTGCCATCAAACGTAATGATGGTCTGGGGATTAAAACCTGTCCCGGTGCACGTCATGGTGGGGTTGGCAGCGCCAGCGACAGCCGCGTTTGGACTTAGTGAGGTAAGGGCGAATACCGGAGAGGTGACGACAATGTCCAACCCGCACCGGGTGGGATGTCTGCCAGCACAAGGTTCGTGAATGAATAACCTGGACTGCCGGATTGGAGCACGCTGCCCGCGGAAACCGCGGAGGTAGATAGCTCCTCGTTAAACAGAACGCGTGATGGAGTTACGCTATCGTCCACCAACTGGAAATAGCCTTCACGATATCCGCTCGGGACCGTTGTAAGTGTGATGCCAGACAGCACCCCATCCGTTGCAATTGCTTTGGCACATCACGTCATTTCGCGCGCTACAGAATTTGGCCCCTATGGGGGCTTAGCGGACTCTGGCGCGCCGTCCGCCCGGCAAATTTTTGGGTTCACAACCACTTTTTGCCGGTAAAGCTTAAATCCCTGCCTGCCGTTCGTCGGGTATGCGGCGGTTCCCCGTGCCTTCAGAGTCTATGGCGCGCCCGATGGTGCGCGCTTGCTCCAGGGAGCGGTCCGCTTGTGTTAAGCGGCTTACTGGCCGGTCCGTAGTGACCGTTCAAGTAGAGCCTATCATATTTGCGGTCTTTAATTGCGCGTCGTAAAATACGGAATGGCAATTTCAAGAAAGACCATACAGCGTATAAAAGCGGTTGCTGATGACCAGCGCGGTGATCCTGTTATCCGCGCTGTGGCGCAGAGGAAACTTGAAGAGCTTCAATCCATACCAAACGGCTTCTACAACGATAGCGCCAACTGGACCAAAACCACCCGCAAATACAGGCAAGACCAAGACCCTTAAGGCAGAAACAAGAGATAGCTACCATCTCAATTTTTATATGTTCCAAATCGGAATTTACAACACAAGCGAAGCTGCAGGAATTGGAGCCGTCTGATCGCAGCGATCCTACTCCCAATTATTTTTGGACCATATTCGATCCACATGGAAAGCCACTTCAGGGTGTCCCGAAATACGCAAACGGTACGGACTGGTCGGATGCAAAGCGTGCGGAACTTGCGGGGCAAGACCTTTTTGAAAGTCTAACAAACAACCCACGCACACCTCAGACCGTCGAAGATGTGCTCAACGAAATTGAGCACTGCATGACAGTTGAGGGCTTAGAGGAACGGCTGAAAAAGAAGGCCAGATATTGGAAGGACTACGAGATACGCAATGCCCAATGGAAAATGAAAGCCGCACAGAAGAAGAGGGCTGAGGCAGAGGCTAAGATAAAATCTGCCGAAGCAGAGATAAAACAGGCTGAACAAGACTTGAGGTTTGGTGAGGAGCTGCTGGCATGGGCCACGGCCCTGGAAGTGCCAGGTCTGTAGAGACCCCGCTGCTGGTGCTGAAGGCCCTTGATCTGGCGCGCGCGTTAGGGGTCAGTCACGCTAACGCAAACCAAAGTCTCCCTTCCACAGGAAGCATTCGTGAACGTTGTATGACGTATCAAATATCTGCGCGCCGATCTGCTGCTTGGGCGCAATCGAAAACCGCCGCACCGAAAATAATGTCGCGCAGCACCCGCCCGCCGCGCAGAGGGAAAATTCGTAACAAGCATGGTTGTTGCCCCGGCTGGGGTGGTCCAGCCGGGGCGGGTCACGCGACTTGGGGGGTCGCCGCGCTGCAGCTGCCACGCGCAGCTAAAAACTATGCTTAAAAAATCGTTTCGTCGAATTGGACTTGAGGACGTGGTTAACCGGACAGCGCCGACGGATGGGAGGACGCCGTTTGCGTGGCTCGGGCACGCGGCGGCCATTCGCCATTGCCCTGCTTCGCGCAGCGTCGCTCTACCTTTGCCCGCTATCTGCTTGACGGTCCGGCGCGAGAACAGCCAACTCAAAGACGTGGCCCAAGTCGAAGAGCCCGGCGACGCGGCGGTGCGCTGGGAAGCGCTAGGGCTATCCGGCATTAGACCCGCCTACGTCATCAGACGCATGAACTCGGCAGCATCGACGCGATGCGCCTTTACCGCGCTCGGCCGAGTCGCGTTACGCTGCCTGCGCACCAACCTGTATGTCCATCGGACTTCCCTCGAAGAAGGGATCAAGCTTCACAGGTTCGCCGGTATCTTTCCAGAACAGTTTGACCGAGGCTGGCCGCCACCGCGAGGCGGTGGTGGCTGCCGATCACCGACGGTCATCCGTTGCTCTCGCGATGATCTCGCCGACTTCGTCCACGACGTTTCTCAGGTCCGCCTCCAATCCAACGCGGCGGCCTTGCGCACGCTCCTCAGGCGACATCATGAAGGCCGAGGACAAGAGATCGGCCGCCGCTGAACACTTGAAGGGCACGGCCTATCACCAAGCTGGCCATGCCGTCGGCGCGTATCAGCAGGCGCTCCGCCATGGAGGGTGGCGAGGTCTCAATCCCGCTGGTATGGAATCAATCAACCGCATGAAGACCGCCGATCAGCTAGATCTGCAGGCGCTGCACCGGGTACGGGAGCGGCT
>CAVRMY010000004.1:0-95569 GCA_963721935.1 uncultured Alphaproteobacteria bacterium | reverse complement strand
AATTGCAGCCTCGACGCTCGCTGGAACGGGGTAGTCTCGATCTTTCTTGTGCCTGGTAAGCCGATTTCAGCGCTTTGCACTCGCCGTTCCGGAGCCGCTCATGGATAAGACTAAGGTCAGGGCATTCGCCGATAAGGTTTACGCTGACATGGCCGGAGCGATGGCGGTCGGCATGGCCTATCTGGGCGTCAAACGCGGTTTGTTTCGCGCGATGGCCGGCAAAGGGCCAATGACGGCGGTATCTGTTCCAAGCTTCCCGGCTCCAGCTTCGCTACGTCGAGGAATGGCTGAAAGGAATGACTTGTGCGGGTTATCTGATCTACGACCCGGCGGCCGAGACATTTCAATTGGCCGATGAAAATGCCTTTCTCCTTGCCTCTGAAGGCACGGACCACTTCATGGGCGGACTTTTTCTTATGGCGCCAGCGCTGATGCGTGTCGCCCCTATGGTCGCGGAGGCGTTCGAGAAGGGCGGAGGCGTCGCATTCGACGAGATCGGCGCCGATGGGATCGATGCGCTCGATTGGCTTAATTGCGGTCAGTATGAGCACCGCCTCATCAGCCAATGGCTTAGCATTCTTCCCGACGTGGTCGATCGCCTCAAACAAGGTGGTCGCGCGCTCGACGTTGGCTGTGGAGTCGGCCAAGTCAGCATCGCAATTGCAAAGGCGTTCCCCGACTGCCAAGTCGTCGGCATCGACCCAAACGAGCATTCGATCACGCGGGCGCGCGCGGGCGCCGCGGCAGAGGGTGTCGGCCTGCGCCTCAGTTCACGCGCAGACGACCGCTGAACTTGATCCCAACGGCGGTTTCGACCTGATCACGGCCTGCGACTGCATCCATGATTTCGCGGCCCCACACGCCACCCTGCGCGAAATGCTGTCGTTGCTGAAACCAAACGGCGTTGTGTTCGCAATGGAGCCTAAGGCTTCCGATAGGCTAGAGGACAACATCAATTCGCTCGGCACCGTCTACTATGGAATCAGCCTATTCCACTGCATGACGCAATCTTTGGCACAGGGTGGGCCTGGACTTGGCACGTGCATGGGGCCAACGCGCATGGAAGAGCTCTTTCGCGAAGCGGGCTTCACGCGCTTCGAGCGGCTCGACATAAGAACATGACGAATCTGTTCTTTGCTGCGCGTGCATAAAGCGTGCTTCCGAGCTCGCACTTTTCGCTTGCAGCTTTGCGCAGGCAAGACGCCAGTACTGCGATACAGTCTGCTGAGGCTTCGTCGGCTTACATCAAAAGTCAGGCCCATGCCGGCTGGACCTGTCCTTTCCAGATATGACGATGGCGCTTCACCGACTACGTAGACTAACTGCGCCGATGCGCCCTGTCCGAAAACGGTGTCACCACTGCTGTAGCGCGGCTCAGGGTCCGGAGCCCTGCAGCAGCCAGAACGTTCCGGTTGATGGTGATCAAGCACTACCCCCAAGTAGCCTTCAACCAACGCTCGGGTCATCGGAGAACCGGTCCGCGCGGCGGAATGTGTGACGTTAAATCAAGGCGCGGCAGAGCTCACACAATCGGAAATCGCGCCAGGAACGTGGAGCCTGTATTGTGTTTGCCAATCGGAAAAACTTTCGAAAGGCGAATTGGTGTACGCGTTTGACTGCCGCGACATTGGGCAGCCTAAGAATGCCGAATGACGGTGCCCCCAGTCGAATTGTGCGCCGGGAACGGAATTTCTGGTGCAAGACCGGCGCCCGAATCGCCGCACGAAATGGCCACTTTCGGACCCATGCATCCCAGCAATGACTAGCTTCGGCAAATCTCAGACACCGTCGCAATGGCCGCCAGGAACGGGAATTTTGCGACGAGAGAACAAGGGCCGAAATTGCCGCACTTCCGCGAACGGAGCCGGATTCGTTTGAGCGAAGACGAAAAACCCCGCCAAAGGCGGGCCTTTCTCGAGAGTCCCGAAAAGCCGAAACGCCAGACTGCTTGGTGGGCACGACAGGGATCGAACCTGTGACCCCTACCATGTCAACGCAGCGCGCTGACGGAACCTAGCGAAATTTCCGCTAACTGCCCCTGATGGCGCGAACGTTCACGTTCGATCACGGCGATCTTGGGCGTTTCTTGGGCGCGAGGGGTGACGTTGAGCGCGACGATGGCAGCTACCAGCTCGGCTCGACGACTATGCGCCTCGTCAGTTTAATTCCCAGCAGAACAAACACGGACCGTGTCAGCCGGTTAGACTGGCTCACCCACCTATACAGGTCAATTGGTTCCAAAAGGCTTTCTTAGACGGTGGCTCACCGCTCGAGCCTATCGCGGAGCTAGATGACGGTCTTCAGTCGCTTGGCTGGCATGACGACGCGCCGGGGCCGTTCACAAGCCGCGCGTTCGCCGCGGCGGCCGCCGCGAGCAGGCCAGCCATGGGGACACCGGGGTGCTGCAATGACGGCGGCCATCGCAGCCGGCGAGACCGGCACCGCCACAGACCGCCGCACAGGGCACAACATCGTGCCGTGCTTCAGCTGCAACTTAACCTTCTCCTACAAAGGGCCCCAGGGCGATATCAGCGGCAGGTTCTGCTCAATGCGGTGTCAGGCCTGGTTCGATGCGGGCAATGGGCGGCCGAATAGTCCGACGAGACGCTGATCGGCTGGCGCGTTCCGCCGGGGGCCAGGGATCGAAGCGGGTTCCGATTTCTATACGGCGGTCTTCGGTCGGCCTCCGGTCGCGACGAAGCGGTCGTTTGACGGCTTCAAAATTGTCTGTTTTGGCTGCGGCAGCGAATTCGAAAGCCGCGGGCTTCGTTGCTGCTCGGACGCCTGCGAGCGTCGGTACCGCGAGCGCCAAGACAATCTCGCAGTAATGGCCCAGGTGGGCATTGAGCCTAGCCTCAAGCGCAAGTGCGTCAATCCAGCCTGCGCCAACACGATTCCGAAATGGCGCAAAGGCCGACAGGTTTCAAAGTCGGTTCGCTTCTGCTCGCCGAAATGTTCGCGGAAGGCAAAAACGAGGTCGACCGAATTTCGGGAGACAATCAGGAACCCACGAAAATTGGGCATTTCTTGCCCGTTTCGATGTCGAAAACCCCTCCGGCTGACCCAGGGGGCCGAAACAGGAGATGTCTGCCATGAGCCGCGCGCCCGCGATCGCGATGACTGGGACGCGGGCGCGCCGCCAGCGCCGGCCTATGGCGACGTCCCGACCATTCCAGATTTGTCCGCCGCCAACCGGCCAATCGGCGGCCAGCATCAACCGTCACAGAAATAGGGGCACCTCAATGAACGCGGTCCTTATCCCTTTTCCGCTTGCACGCCGTCGCTACTTGACCAAACAGGCGACCGTAACGGCCGATCTGAGGTTCGTTACGACGAGACGATTTATTGATCAGCAGGTGAGGACCGCCGGCAACAGCCTGCGACGTCTCGGCATCGCGGAGGACGTCATCGAGCGCGAACAGCGGGACCTGGAAGCCGCCCTCAAGGCAGAGCTGGATCGCATCGAGGGTGTGGCCGCCCAAACCATGACGCCGAGCGCGTAGCCGGCGGCATAGTGAAAACCCAGAAGTCAGCGGTCAGAGCCGCTCAGCACACACCGACAATGGCCGCACCACGTAGCTCGCACCGCTATCGCCACCGTTATAGTCGCCCCGGCCACCGGCTCCGTGAACTTGAGCTGATCGTCAAATATCGCCACCACGGCATTGTCCCAGCGACAGACGATGCTGACCTCTACCTCGAACCGATCGCGCAGTGCTTTCGAAAGATCCTGACCGACAACGGCAAGCTCGTGCCGGTCAATACGCCGAACCATTTGGAAATCAACAGCGGCGTGGTCATGAAGCGGTTCGGATTTTGGCTCGAGACCTGGGCCCCACACGTCACGACAGACCGCGCCGCCGATATTGTCCGAGGGGTGCTCGCCCAACGGCGGAAATTGGACGCCGACGATGATCTCGGTGCCAAGCTGCGACTGAGCCACGCCGATCGGCACCGGCTCAAGATTCGCACCATCGGCAGCTATGACGTAGACCGAAAATCGCGGCGGAAACTTCAGAAAATCAAGAAGCGCGAGCGAGATCGCATTGATGCGGTAAAGCGGCGCAGGGCGAAAGGGGCGGTGCCGCGGGCCGAATATCAGGCCGGCAGCCTTTCCGGTGCGAGGCCCTGGAGAGAAATGGGAATTAGTCGGGCAACGTACTATCGGCGAAGGCCAGCGCAGCATGAGACAAGTCCGTCGTCTCACCCTTCTTCTATATCCACGAGCGAGGGACCTGTCTCACAGCATTTTCTGCCGGCCAAGAGGAAAGCACAGTGCTCGCGCAGTCAACCCCGCTAACGCGGGGTGCTCCGCTTCGCTTCGCCCCTTCGGGTGACTCGCGCTGCGCGCAGTGCTTTCTGGGGCCGGTCAGGAAATGCCTTTTTCCGACCACGCCTTCGGCGGGTCGAAACGGGGTGATGAAAATGTTGGCCGGTCCTCAACGGAGGCACGCCGCGTCGATCGGTAGAAATCTTCGCACGGCACCGATCGCGGGCTCAACTGTGCCCTTGCAGTGCACGGGCTCGATGTGGCTCTGCGTGAGGCCGCCGCAGGTTCCAGACTCGCCGATGAGTTCAGCGCCAACTCTTACAGCTTCTCGGCCATGAATGCCTGCATCGCGGCCGAGCGGGCGTTGGAGGTTCTGCGTGATGCCTTAGAGGCGGAGGCCGAAACGTAGCCGAGCACCCGGTGCCGAGCCTCTTAGCCGGGGGAGGGGGAAAACTCCGCGTAAACACAACGGCCCGGTTCCCCGTTTCGGTCATGGCGGTCAGCATGGTCGGTCCTCCCATAGCCGGCCGCCCATGAGTTACAGTTTTGCCCATTTCGATTTGGGAATCCGCTACACTGTCCTGGAGCAAATCCGTCCACAGGACCTAGCTAGCGAGCGGCTCCCCGATGACCACCGCCCCTCCAATCTCCGGCCTCCTGGAAACCGCCGTCGATGCGGTCGACCTCGCGCGGACGGCGGCGTTTTATGGGCGGACGCTCGGGCTGCCGGTTCTGTTGGATACGCTGCGTCTTGTTGCGTTCGATGCGGGCGGCGCGAGCGTGTTGCTGGTGTTTCAGGCGGGCGCGGCGGAGCGGGATATGACCGATGAGCGCGGCACGGTGCCCGGCCATGGATCGCGCGGGCGCGCTCATTTCGCTTTGGCGATCCCGGCGGACAGTCTTGAGGCCTGGCGCAAACGGCTCGCGGCGCTCGGCGTTCCGCTCACCGGCGAATACCGTTGGCCGCGCGGTGGAACGAGCCTTTATTTCGACGACCCCGACGGCAATGTCGTCGAACTCGCCACGCCGGGGCTGTGGTCAAACTATTGACGTCGGGGACAAGCAGAGCAACAGTACGACCGGCAGCGCCAACTATCAAAATCCCCCCAGCGTAAGGGCCGCTCGATGCCGGCCGACCATCCAGAAACGCGACGGTGCCGCCGCCTTTGCCAGGTATCCGCTCGACCATTGCGGCCCACAGGACGTTCCATCTCTCCGGGATCCAGATCACGTGCGGCGATTTCAGCCGCTCCTCGATCATCTCCGCGATCGAGCGGTCGGGATTTTGCACACAGACCGGGCCGCCGTATCCGTGGAAGCGGCCCGATCGCGAGCGCAGGGCTTTCTACGGCGGCTCAGACTACCGGCGAGGCAGCAGCCTCAACCGATCGCCACGATCACCCTGTTCGCGGAGGGCAAAAACGAGGGTCGACCCAATTTCGGAAGACCATTAGGAACCCCCGAAAATTGGGCATTTCTTGCCCGTTTCGATGTCGAAAACCCCTCCGGCTGACCCAGGGGGCCGAAACAGGAGAAACCCCTCTCGAAACAGGAGTCACAGCATGACCGCAGTCATTTTCCCATTTCCGCTCGCCCGGCGTCTCGACATGATTGAACGGCAGTCTCGTTACGCTGCCGAGTTGAACGCCGACGCGGCCGAGCGTTTCATCCAACAGCAATGTACTACGAAGCGGCTTCACAGTGCACGCAAATGCTAAAAATATCGAGACTTGGCTCGACAAGGCTGAGAAGCATGCGGCGCCAAGAAGTTCGATGTCAATACTCTGATGACGGGTCGCCTTGCACCGGACATGAAACCTGTCATCTACCAGGTCCAAAGCGCTTGCGACTACGTCAAAGGCGCCGCGTTTACATCGGCAAGATGGATTTTCTCGGTCCTATTAATTGGATCGATGCCTGATCCGCTGTGCTGCCGCTGCTCAAGACTGTCGGCGTTGGTGCCGGCGTGCGGCTAAAGTCGGACGGTGAAATGCAAAGATGAGGACGACAACATGCCGAAGGGATATTGGGTTGGACGCGTCGATGTCATTAAGCCGGAAGGGTACCAGGCCTACGGCGTCGCCCTCGCGGAGGTGCTTCCCAAATACGGCGCGAAATTTCTAGTGCGCGGCGGCACATTCGAGGCGGTGGAAGGCAAGGCGCGCGGCCGCAACATAGTGCTTGAATTCAAGGACTATGCGACCGCGCTCGCCTGCTACCGCTCGCCCGAATACGCCGCCGCGAAGGCGCAGCGCGCGGGCGCCGTGGACATCGACATCATCGTGATCGAAGGCTACGACGGGCCACAGCCGACGGACTGATCGCGTCTCGCGGCGCGCACCAGGGTACTGGCCCCATTCAACCCCTACTGGCCCGTTTTGGATTTTGAGGTGGCCTACGTCTTTTTGAACAAGCCGGATGACCCCGTAGTCACCGCGCCGCCGTTTGCCGGAATGATTCACATTTCAGCGAATGCGCCGAATCCATTCGAGCAGCTATATCCAGAATTGCTCGCTCCGCCTTCGCTCTTCTTTGAGACACTCTGGTTAGGGGGCTCTTCGCGGGACCGCCTGCGGCGGTTCTGCTCATCGGCTACTTGCTTGGGCAGATGCGAACTTGAGACTGCAAGCGTTCGCCGGCGAGGTGATCTAATAGTGATGCCGTTTGCTGCAGTGCGAATGTCGCCTTCTGGCCCGGTGCGACATTTCCCTGCGCTGCGAAGTGCGGTCGCTTTCGGGGCATAGCGGACACGGTCACGCTTGTTGCTGGCTCGACCTTGGTCGCGAATGACCCTCTCCGGCCGACCGCCCAAGAGTCACACAATTGCTGATTTGGGAATACCCCCTACTCTACCGCCGCGTTATGTCCTCCGTTTGATTTGATCCGTTCTCGCGCAAAACTCGCCTATCCGAAGGCAGGCTAAGGCCTTGAGGCTATATTTTCCTTTTGCTGTCGCTTTCTTGCAACGTTTTGGAGGAATAACCTCTAAATCTTATAGACAATAAGACAGCTTTGACGCGAAGAAATATCGAGTGGCAAATTTTTGTCGCGTTTCTGATCGATTTTTCAGGCCCGTCAAGCAACTTACGGTTCGATAGCTTGACGTTTCCTTCAAGAGAAAATTCAATTCGCCCTGCTGTTTGAGTACTCGGGTGAGTAAAGGATGCTGGATAAGCTAATAAACCCCCTTGTCGTGTGTACGACTTTGGCTGCCAGACTGCTCTCGACTGCTGGGCAAGCCTTGGCCGACGAGCCAATGGTGACCAAGGCGCCGACGGCAGCGTTGTCGCCCACGTCCAGTGCCTGCACGAGTGTCTGGGGATTTTTTGTCACGGATTGCCCGCTGAGCTGGTATGGCGTCAGGTTCTACGGCACGATCGACACTGGCGCTGGCTACGAGACTCATGGAGCGCCGCTCGATACGAATTTCGCGCAAGGCAGCTCCTATCTCGTTCAGAAAATGAACAGACAGCCGATGTGGACGCTCGCGCCGGGAGCTCTGAGCACGTCGGCGGTAGGCGTGCTGGTCGATGAGCGCTTTGCGCCCGGCTGGGCTTTCATCGGCCAACTCGAAGCCAGCTTCGATCCTTACTCGTTGGAGCTCAGCAACAGTCCGAACTCGATCGCCAACAATCGAGGGGTGCCTCTCAATTTGCAAACCGCCAACAACGATTCGAGCCGCGCCGGCCAGTTCTACAATTCGGTGGGATATATCGGCGTCAATTCCGACACGTTCGGCACGCTCACCTTTTTTCGGCAAAACGCGCTCACCTTGGACGCCATTACCGCCTACGACCCGATGGGCGGCTCCTATGCTTTCTCGGCGCTCGGCTTTTCCAGCTCGAATTGCGGCGCCGGTGACTCAGAAACCTGCCGCATTACCACCGCGATCAAATACCGAATGAACATCGGGCCGGTACGCCTCGCGGCGCTCGCTCAAGTCGGTGGCTATGATCAAAACAATGGCTCAAACGGGGATTACGAGAGCCAGATCGGCGGTGATATACCGATCGGCGACTTCGGCTGGGGCACCGGCGCACTGTCACTCGACGCGATCTATAAATGGGAGAAAGACGCGGTAAACCTCTCGCTTGCGGGCGTTCCTATCAACGCTAACGGTCTTCCGATTGCGCCGTATCTGCCACAAACGCTGACCGCAACGATCTCCAACAACCAGAGCATGATGCTGGCTTCAAAGTACCGCGTAGGCCCGCTGCAAGTATATGCGGGTTACCAATGGTATCAGTTGGCGCCGCCCAGCGATCCCGTTAATACGGTGACTGGTTTTACGAACATTGCCGGCCTTCCCATGGGCAGCGCGTATGTCAATATGACAGCCGTCACGAACCTGGCTTATTCAGCTGGCTGCGCGGCCAAGACTACCTGCAGTGATAAAGTGATGCAGGTGATGTGGACAGGCGCGAAATATGCCGTCACAAAAGACTTGGATGTTGTTGGCGCCTATTATCATTACATCCAAAACGACTAAACATCGGCGAGTTGCGCCAATCCCGCGGCGCACTCGCAGTGCGCTGGTACATTCGATGCTGTTTCTGCTGTGGTCGATTGGCGCTTCGCGCCGAAGTGGGACACCTACTTCGGCATGATGTTCTCGCAGGTGAATGCTGGCCTGTCGAACGGCTACTTGGCGCGCAACAATTTCGATCCCACAGCCGGATTGCGTTTTAGGTTCTAAACTACAAAGCTTACGGCTGTAGCGCTGCCAAAAAGACGAAGTCGCATGCTGCTGGTTCGATACGGTGGCGTCAGCTTCTGCGGGTGCTCTTGTCGCGAGCTCGCGCAATTTTTGACAAGCGGGGATCGTCTGCGTTCAACACAGGTTGGAGGCCAACACAGGAGCGTTTCGTGCAAATAGGGATACGGACTATCGCGTGGCTCCGTCGTGCGGCGGTCGCAGCAGTGACGGTGGGAGCGCTCTGGTGGCCGCTGCAGTCAGTAGTGCAGGCCGATCAGCAATCTACCCGCCAGCGGTGGCAACAGCCGCCTGCACCCGCAAACGCCTGGGCGGGAACGCCGCTTGCGGCGAGATGCACATGGCCGTACCGTAACCAGTTTCCGCCTTGTATGTCGACGTGGCCTGAGGGCGATCCGAACTATCACGGCTCCAGGACCGGGCCGACTTTCAACCGCTAGGTCATAGTTTCTTGTCGTTACTAGTGCAACGAAGCAAATGAGATCGCTTGGCAAGTCGCCAGGAGTGGCGTCCTTTGACCGTGCGGCTAAGCGAATGAAAGGCGTCTCGGACATCGCCGCAAGACTTACGACTTCGGGAGCCGACTTCCGGAATTTGGCCGGCGAGATGGCTACTCCTGCCGCGACGTCCGCTTTGAGGGGCGAATTCAACTGGTCAGCGCAACACCTTCTAATCTTACGAGGTGAGGAGGTGCACCATGGTGACGTCACGGATACTGTTCACGGCCGCGCAGAAGGCCGAGCTGTGGGAGCGATGGAAGAACGGGCAAAGTGCCGCGGCCATTTCTCGGGCGCTGGACAGGAAGAACAAGACCGGCGTTGAGCGGATCGTGGTACTGCATGGAGGACTGGTTCCGGTGTCGCGCCGGAGAGCCTTGGCAGCGCTAAGGTTTGAGGAACGCGAAGAGATTTCCTGTGGCATTGCGGTAGGCCGGTCGATCCGGCAGATTGCCCAGGGCCTCGGACGGGCGCCATCGACAGTAAGTCGGGAGATCAGGCGCAACGGCGGCAGGCAGGCCTATCGTGCAAACCGGGCCGATCGGCGTGCCTGGAAGCGGGCGTTGCGCCCCAAGCCTTGTCGTTTGGCGCTGCATCGGGAGCTACGATGGCGCGTGGCGCAGAAGCTTGCGCTGCAATGGTCGCCAGAGCAGATCTCCGGCTGGCTGAAGCAGGAGTTCCCAACCCAGCAAGACATGCAGATATCTCACGAAGCGATCTATCGCGGCCTCTTATCCAGACCCGCGGCGTGCTGAAGAAGGAGCTAACGGCGCAGCTGCGGACTGCACGGCGGATGCGTCGCCCCAACAGCCACAACGCCAAGAGTGGACAGGGGCATATCCTCGATATGGTCTCCATTCGCCAGCGGCCCGCCGAGATTGAGGATCGCGCCGTGCCGGGGCATTGGGAAGGAGACCTTCTGACCGGAGCGAATGACACGCACATCGCCACCCTCGTCGAGCGCAATACCCGCTTCACGATGCTGGTCAAAATCCCCCGCAAGGACACCACGACTGTCGTTGCTGCGCTTGCCAGGCACATCCGCAAGCTGCCTGAGCAGTTGCGACGCTCCCTGACCTGGGATCAAGGCAAAGAGATGCATGCCCACAGGCGCTTCACGATCGCCACCAACGTCCAGGTCTACTTCTGTGATCCGCGCAGTCCCTGGCAGCGCGGATCAAACGAGAACACCAACGGCCTGCTGCGTCAGTACTTTCCGAGAGGAACCGACTTCTCGCGCATCTCTCAGAATTATCTGAACGCGATCGCTCTGCGGCTCAATCAACGGCCGCGAAAAACCTTGGGCTTCGAAACGCCAGCCGATAGACTACAAGCGGTGTTGCACTGACCGGTTGAACGCACAGGTCGAGAGCGGACATCGTCGTCGTTGAGCCCGTAGTCTCCAATCGCTTGGTTCGTGGGGGTGATCTACGTCGTCATCGTATCCGCGACACGCACACCAAACCGCCACGCACACGCCACGCCTCTCACGTCACGTTCTTAGGCCCTATGCCAGCCCCTGCGGTTCGTTCATATAAGTTTTGGAGACCGAGGTGGCTTTTCCGGCTCAACCGCTTCAGTGAGGCTGCCATAGCCAACACCCGCGATCAGCGCAAACGTCCCCTCGATTGCGAGGAAGGACCAGGCCTGTCAATCTCGATCGATGAATTCGGACGGCTAATCTAGGCAGCACCAGAAGGTGAAGTTCGACGGCTGTGCCGGCGGCCAGTCTCTGATCTCCGCCGTCAGGGCGTTTCCTACGCCCCGCCCCGATCATGGTTGTCAGCTCCTACAACGAAGCTGTTGGTTGACGGTCACGACGTTGAGCTATGGCAGCGTGACCGGAAGTTTGCCAAATTCGAACAAAGGAAAAAGTAATTCTGAGCATTTTTGCAGCTAGTCGAAGATTTAGAAGACCAGGTTCGACTGGCGAAGTCGGTATAATGCCTCTCGGCGCTGTCGGCAGGTCGTGTAAGGGCCGACATGAAAGAGGCCGCCAACAGCGCGAAGTCCGCTCATTTTGTCTCGACGGTGACCTTCTCACTGCAATTGCATAAGCTGCACTCAAAGGTGCGGACCTCCAGGCCGTCTGGTCCCGATACCAACCCTGTAAACATCATTGGTCCGTGGCATTTCGGGCATGGCGGCCGTTCAATTTTAATGTGGCCGGGATCGGCGATGAGAGACTGTGGCATGGACCTATTGTTTCCCCGAGGCTTACATCGGACCATGATGCTGGCCCGGTTCGATTGGTACTGCTATTCAATCGTCCGAAGGGCAATCATATCCAAGTCCTAAAGAACGCGAACCAGATGACGGCAAATATCAATACCGCAACGCCGGTACTGATCACCAGCAGCGCCAGCACCGAGGGGCCGGTTTCCGCTTGGCGTGCTTCGTTTGGTGTTTCGATGATTATTCCGTGCTTTTTAATCGGCATGACGCTGTCGCTCAAATTTTAGGCGCTAAATCAGCCCGGTCAAACACCGGGACGTTCTCAACATCTCCGGGCTCGGCACCAGACGGCGTATTTTCGGCGGCGCGCCGTAACGCTTCGGTCGTGGCATCGAGTTCATCAACGGTTTCATTGGCCGCGCTCCCTGAGTTCGTGCGGTCGCGCCGGAACTTGTTGGCCAGCTTCCGTTGGTTTGGGCTCCCGATTGTTCTGTGGCATTTGGGTCTTCCTAAGTGGACCAATCCGCTCCCTCGCATTGCGTTCCACCGCTCATACGAAAACCACACCGCGCACCATACGGCGGGCTATTACGTGGTTAGGCCCTATGCCAGCAAAGAAGGCAAAGGAATCCGGGTGATCAGGATCGATGCCGAGCTGCTCAACGAGCGGAGCCTCGTGCATCACTCGGGGTCGGGGCCGGTTGGCTAGACCTTCCCCGTGGGGGACAAGGACAAATAGCGGGCTTTACTGCCCGTGATTTCATCGGATGGCTGCAGCGCCGTGAGCAGCGCCGGCGCGACCGCTATGCCTTGTTGCAGCCCGCGACCCCTAAGCCGTTTTTTGTCCGAGGGCCACGTCATGCGATGGCTGGCCGGAGATGGATCGCACTGAGCTGGCACCGAGAGAGCTGCCGCGTGTAAAGGGTCGCTGCATAGGGGGAGCTTCATATATTAATTGAGATATCCCGGATGCTGATGACGCCAATCAGGCTGTAGTTGTCGATGACAGGCAGGTGGCGGATATGGCTCTTGCTCATGAGATGACGAACATGTTCGAGCGTGTCGGTCGAACTGCAGGAAACCAGTTGCTGCACTGAAATCAATTGCGAAACCTTCAGATTGAGGCCGGCCGCGCCGTGCTCGGCAACCGCCCGGACCACGTCGCGCTCAGTGAACATACCGACCGCGGTGTTGCCTTCGGTCTCGACGACATCCTTGACCACAAGCGCGCTGATATTGCTGGCGCGCATCAATTGGGCGGCAATGGCGACGGTCTCATTCATCCGAACCGTCGCGACGCGGGCAGTTTTCTTGCGCAGGATGTCTCCGACTTGCATCGCAACCTCCTTTAACCGACATTCCCCAGATGACATGCCTTCTGAGCGTCAGGATGCCCCCTTGGGCCACATCGACAATGCGGATCGAGGGCAAACTGCGGGCCAGAGAGATCATTCCCCGCGGGTGCAGCGGACGCCCCTGCCGACTCAGGCAAAGGACTCTAGCTGCCGCAGTTTTGCTCCGGCTTTTACAGCCCGATCATTCCGCCAGCTTAGGTGATTCCATCACGGCATCAACTCGGATAAGGTTTTCGGTACGCAAAGGTGCCCACTTTTCCGGATCATGTTCACGCGCCGATCGCGATCTTGGGTTCGGCTGGCTCGCGCGATTTCATTTCGTTGAGCGCGCGGCGGAATTCAACCGGCATCACCTTGCGGAATTTCGGCAGCCAGGTCTTCCAGTCCGCGAGAATAGCTGCCGCGCGCGCCGAGCCCGTCAATTTCGCGTGCAGCGAAATCAGGATGTGCAAACGCTCGACATCGAAGCCGGTCAGGTTGGCGAACACGTCAACCTTGCCGTGCGCTTCGAGGTCGCCGGCGTGATGGAACGCGTTGGCGTTGACCATCTCTTCCGAGAGCAGCGGCTCCAGCTCGACCATCGCAAGATTGCACAGCTTCGGAAAGCTGCCGTCCTCGTCGAGCACATAGGCGACACCGCCCGACATGCCGGCCGCGAAATTGCGCCCAGTCTTGCCGAGCACGACCACGATGCCGCCGGTCATGTATTCGCAGCAATGATCGCCGGCGCCCTCGATCACGGCGATCGCGCCGGAATTGCGCACCGCGAAGCGTTCGCCGGCGATGCCGCGGAAATAGCATTCGCCCTCGATCGCGCCGTACATCACTGTGTTGCCGACGATGATCGATTCCTCCGGCACGATGCCGGAATTTCCAGGAGGCCGCACGATGATGCGGCCGCCGGAGAGACCCTTGCCGACGTAGTCGTTGCCTTCGCCTTCGAGATCGAAGGTGACGCCGCGCGCCAGCCACGCGCCGAACGCCTGACCGGCGGTGCCCTTGAAGCTGACATGGATCGTGTCATCAGGCAGGCCGGTGTGGCCGTAAAGCCTGGCAATGGTCCCGGACAGCATCGCGCCGGCGCTGCGGTCGGTGTTGTTGATCTCCATCTCGATCTTGACCGGCGCGCCGCGGTCGAGCGCCGCCTGCGCCTTTTCGATCAGTTTGCGGTCGAGCACGGCCTCCAGATGATGGTTCTGCGCTTCCGCGTGATAGATCTTCTGGCCTTTCTCTTCCTTCTGCCGCACGAACAGTTTCGAGAAATCGAGCCCCTTGGCCTTCCAGTGCGCAACCAGCGTCGATCTGGTCGAGCATCTGGGTCTGGCCTACCATCTCGTTGAAGGTGCGGTAGCCGAGAGCCGCCATGATCTCGCGGACTTCCTCGGCGACGAAGAAGAAATAATTGATGACGTGCTCGGGTTGGCCGGTAAAGCGCTTGCGCAGCACCGGGTCCTGCGTGGCGACGCCGACCGGGCATGTGTTGAGGTGACACTTTCGCATCATGATGCAGCCGGCCGCGATCAAGGGCGCGGTCGCGAAGCCGAATTCGTCGGCGCCCAGCAGCGCACCGATCACCACGTCGCGTCCGGTGCGGAAGCCACCGTCGACCTGCACCACGATGCGGCTGCGCAGCCGCTCGCGCACCAGCGTCTGATGGGTTTCGGCCAGACCGATTTCCCAAGGGCTGCCGGCGTGCTTGATCGAGGTAAGCGGGGAAGCGCCAGTACCGCCTTCGAAGCCCGCGATGGTCACATGATCGGCGCGCGCCTTCGCGACGCCCGCGGCAACCGTGCCGACCCCGATTTCGGAGACCAGCTTCACCGAGACCTGCCCGTCAGGATTGACGTTCTTCAGATCGTAGATCAGCTGCGCCAGATCCTCGATCGAATAGATGTCGTGGTGCGGTGGCGGCGAGATCAGGCCGACGCCGGGCGTCGAATGCCGAACCTTGGCAATGATCGCGTCGACCTTGTGGCCGGGCAGTTGTCCGCCTTCGCCGGGCTTTGCGCCCTGCGCCATCTTGATCTGCATCATGTCGGAATTGACGAGATATTCCGTGGTGACGCCAAAGCGGCCCGAGGCGACCTGCTTGATCGCCGAGCGCATCGAATCGCCGTTCGGCAGCGGCTTGAAGCGATCGGCCTCCTCGCCGCCTTCGCCGGTATTGGATTTGCCGCCGATCCGGTTCATCGCAATCGCAAGCGTGGTGTGCGCCTCGCGCGAGATCGAGCCGAACGACATCGCGCCGGTGGCAAAGCGCTTGACGATTTCGCTGGCCGGCTCGACCTGGTCGAGGGCGACGGGCTTGCGCTTCTCGTCCTCGGCGGTCTTGAGCTTGAACAGGCCGCGCAGCGTCAACAGCCGCTCGGACTGCTCGTTGAGGATTTTTGCGAACGCCCGGTAGCGCTCCAGCGAATTGCCGCGCACCGCGTGTTGCAGCGTGGAAACGGATTCCGCGCTCCAGGCGTGATCCTCGCCGCGGGTGCGGTAGGCATATTCGCCGCCGACATCGAGCGCGTTCTTGTAGACCGGCGCATCGCCGAACGCGTCGGTGTGGCGGCGCGCGGTTTCCTCGGCGATCTCGGCTAGCCCAACGCCTTCGATGCGGGTGTGGGTGCCGACGAAATATTTCGAGACAAAGTCGGCCTTCAGTCCGACAGCGTCGAAAATCTGCGCGCCGCAGTAGGACTGATAGGTCGAGATGCCCATCTTCGACATCACCTTCAACAGGCCCTTGCTGATCGACTTGATGTAGCGCTTGACGATTTCATAATCTTCCAGCGCCGCCGGCAGCCGGTCCTTCATCGCGATGATGGTCTCGAATGCCAGATAGGGATTGATCGCCTCGGCGCCGTAGCCGGCGAGACAGGCAAAATGATGCACCTCGCGCGGTTCGCCGGATTCGACGACGAGGCCGACGGAGGTGCGCAAGCCCGTGCGGATCAGATGATGATGCACGGCCGCGCAGGCGAGCAGCGAGGGGATCGGAATCCGGTCCGAGCCCGCCATGCGGTCGGACAGGATGACGATGTTGATGCCTTCGCGCACGGCTGCTTCCGCGCGCGCGCACAATTCGTCGAGCACCTGCTCGAGTTCCGCCGCCCCGAGGCCGGCATGGAAGGTGGTGTCGAGCGTGCGCGACTTGAAATGGGTGTCCGCGATCTCCGAAATCGACCGGATCTTTTCCAGATCGGCGTCGGTCAGGATCGGCTGGCGCACTTCCAGGCGCTTTGTGCCGGCCACGCCTGCCAGATCGAATAGGTTCGGCCGTGGGCCGATGATGGAGACGAGACTTATCACCAGTTCCTCGCGGATCGGATCGATCGGCGGATTGGTGACCTGGGCGAAATTCTGCTTGAAGTAGGTGAACAGCGGCTTCGACTTGTCCGACAGCGCCGAGATCGGCGTGTCGTTGCCCATCGAGCCGTTGGCTTCCTCGCCGGTGGACGCCATCGGCGTCATCAGGATGTTGATGTCTTCCTGGCTGTAGCCGAACGCCTGCTGCCGATCGAGCAGCGGCAGGTTCGAGCGCATGCCCTTGGTCGGTGCGTCCGGCAATTCTTCCAGCACGATCTGGGTGCGGTCGAGCCATTCGCGATAGGGATGCATGCGTGCCAGCGACGCCTTGATCTCGTCGTCCGGAATGAGGCGGCCCTGTTCGAGGTCGACCAGCAGCATCTTGCCCGGCTGTAGCCGCCACTTGGTGATGATCTGGTCCTCAGGGATTTTCAACACGCCCATTTCGGAGGCCATGACGATGCGGTCGTCGCTGGTCACGAGATAGCGTGCGGGGCGCAAGCCATTGCGGTCGAGCGTGGCGCCGATCTGGCGACCGTCGGTGAAGGCGATCGCGGCGGGGCCGTCCCACGGCTCCATGATCGCGGCATGATATTCGTAGAAGGCGCGGCGCTGCTCATCCATCAACGGATTGCCGGCCCAGGCTTCCGGAATCATCATCATGACGGCGTGCGGCAGCGAGTAGCCGCCTTGCACCAGAAATTCTAGGCCGTTGTCGAAACAGGCGGTGTCGGACTGGCCTTCATAGGAGATCGGCCACAGCCGGCTGATGTCCTTTCCGTAAAGTTCCGAATGCACCGAGGCCTGGCGCGCCGCCATCCAGTTGACGTTGCCGCGCAGCGTGTTGATCTCGCCGTTATGCGCGATCATCCGATACGGATGCGCCAGCGACCAGGTCGGGAAGGTGTTGGTCGAAAAACGCTGATGGACCAGCGCCAGCGCGCTCTCGAAATCGGCCTCGGCCAGATCGGGATAGTATTTGCCGAACTGATCGGCGAGGAACATGCCCTTGTAGACGATGGTGCGGCAGGACAACGACGCCGGGTAATAGCCGGCGAGGCCGCGGTCGCGGCGCAGGTAGATCGCGTGCGAAATCGACTTGCGAACGATGTAAAGCCGGCGTTCGAACTCGTCGTCGCTCTTGATATGCGCGCCGCGGCTGATGAACACCTGCATGTTGGCAGGCTCGGTCGGCTTGACCGTTTCGCCGAGCGAGGAATTGTCGGTCGGCACGTCGCGCCAGCCGAGCAGCGTCAATTGTTCGGCCTTGATCTGGTCGGCGATGATGCTCTGGATGACTTTACGCCAGGCCTTTTCCCTCGGCATGAACAGCGCGCCGACGGCGTAGTCGCCGGGCTTCGGCAGCGTGAAGCCGAGATCCTTTGCCTTGCGCGCGAAGAATGCGTGCGGAATTTGCACCAGGATGCCGGCGCCGTCGCCGGCGCGCGGATCGGCGCCGACCGCGCCGCGATGTTCGAGATTGCAGAGAATGCGGATCGCGTCGGAGACGATCTGATGCGATTTCTTGCCCTTGATATTGGCGATGAAGCCGACGCCGCAGGAATTTTTCTCCAGCGACAGGTCATAAAGGCCTTCGGCGGGCGGCCGCCAGGTATGCTCCCGAGGATGCTCATGAGCGGGTTCAAACGGTTTCGAGGCCGGGTCCGCCGACAGCGCATCCGTCACGATGTTTTCGCGCTCGAACTCCGACCCGCTCATGTTCGTCCTCTTGCTGCGCCCCAGCGCGCTGGATCGTTCCGCAGAAATATTCGTTTAGAGCGACAATTTTAGGCGCGGAAGAGCGCCAATACCGCGAGGCAGAGTTTCACATTGACGCGTAGCGCACGGCGCTTTTTATCGCGTCGTCAATCTCGTCAGCTAATTCGACCTCGCCAATGTTATTAAGGCGGGAAGCCATCGTTGACGCCTGGACCGTACTCATGGAGAGCGGCTCGGCCGTTTCGTAGCTAAATTTGATGCGCCAAACTCTCCCATGGTTGCGGTGCGGCTCGATCAGCAAAACCGGAAGATCAGGCAACCCATTCTCTAAAAGCAGTGCTGACAAGGTGGACATCACGGACCCAAATTGAGTTCAGCAGGTGTCACGTCGAAGCGGCGCGCAGTCTGGTAGATATCGTTCATGGGATTTTAGGGCCTTGCGTTACGGGACACGCCCTATTGCGAAGAGCCGATTATGCTCCTGGATCATATGGATACTCCGACCCCCGGTATCAACCTCGCGCTATGCGCTCTGTCGATATAGTCGACAGCGCCGCCTTAAAATAGACGTGTCATGAGGGCTGACCGATACCCGGCGAGCTTGGCGTGCTGAAAGCGCGGGTGTCTTAATGATTAGTGACTATAGCGACGGCTTGAACGCATGTTTGAATTCGCACTGCCAAAAAATTCAAGGATCACCGTCGGCAAGACCTGGCCGAAGCCGGCAGGCGCGACCGAGACCCGCGAATTCAAGGTTTATCGCTGGAACCCGGACGACGGCAAGAATCCCGGCATCGACACCTATTTCGTCGATACCCATGATTGCAGCCCGATGGTGCTCGACGGCCTGATCTGGATCAAGCACAACATCGATCCGACGCTGACATTCCGCCGCTCCTGCCGCGAAGGCGTGTGTGGCTCATGCGCCATGAACATCGACGGCCAGAACACGCTGGCCTGCACCAAGTCGATGCATGACGTGAAGGAGGGCGCGGTGAAGGTCAATCCGCTGCCGCATCAGCCTGTCGTGAAAGATCTGGTACCCGACCTCACCAATTTTTATGCGCAATATACCTCGATCGAGCCGTGGCTGAAGACCACTCCACCTCGCCGACACCACAGAAGGAATGGAAGCAGAGCCATGAGGACCGCGAAAAGCTCGACGGGCTCTATGAATGCATCCTCTGCGCCTGCTGCTCGACCTCGTGTCCGAACTATTGGTGGAACAGCGATCGCTTCCTAGGCCCCGCCGCGCTGCTGCAGGCGACCCGCTGGATCAATGACAGCCGAGACGCTACCGGGGAGCGCCTAGACAATCTCGAGGATCCGTTCCGGCTGTACCGCTGCCACACCATCATGAACTGCGCCAAGGCCTGCCCGAAGGATCTGAACCCTGCCGAGGCGATCGCCGACCTCAAGCTGAAGATGGTCCAACGGCAGATCTAGCGCCGGGGGCGTGAAGCGAATGCTGTCATGCGCAACCCGGGGCTTTCGCGGCAACCATAGGCGAGGGTTACCAACGCTGCCGACGGGTCGCTAATTCTGATCCTTTCCGACATCAACATGTCGGGGACGAGCGGCCTTGAGCTGCTTCCCAAGGCCAGATTAACGAAGCGTTATCTATCGAGGCGTATTTATGGGTTCGCGCCCTAAATCGCAGGTGCCGGCACTGGTGCGCGTCGTTAAGCGCGCGCCATCAGATAACTGCCTAACACCCTGGCGGCCGATGAATGCGTTGATCTCGATGTGACCAAGTTTAGCGAGGTATGACGATCGGCGGCGGGCGAACTGCGGCTTGCGCCATCTCACGGTTTGAATTTATCAATTTCCGCCGCGGTATCGTCGTCGGTAGCCCCTTCAGCCGTCATCACAATTCCTGCAAAAGGCCCCGGCGGAAATCACGCTCTGCGGTTTCCATCAGCCCAGTCACCAAATCTTCTGGCACTCGGTTGAGAGCAGCGTCTTGATAGATTTCGGAGTTGACCGAATAAATGAAGCCATTCGCCGGAATACCGTCGATGAAAACGCGAACCATCCAGCCGTTTAACGTCGGGATCGCGCGAACTTCGTAGATCCTGCCGCCATGTTCGAAGGTCGTGGTCTTTGCCATCGCACTCTCCCTCGCAAACGCACAAATCTCCCCAGCAGGAATCAAATCAGCAAATCAGGGCGGCCATCGCGGTTTCCCGCAGCCCAAGCTTACTGCTTTGGCTCCGTCCCAGATGTCGCGCCGCGACTCTGGTCCCATGCAGTCACCAGCCCACAGCTTGGTGCCCTTGACCGTTCCGACGAGTTTGCATCCCATCGGTTCCTTGGGCTTTGCCTGAACCAGCGGCTTGCTGCCGACCTTGGGTCAAGGCTCGCCGGAGTTTTTCCCCCGATGATTCTCTCCCCGACACCAACGGAAGGATTTAAGGTCATGGATACCAAGGGGCCCAGCACCGGGACCACTGTCTCAACGCCAGATCGTGCGCCAGTTCGGCGTCTCTCGATCGGGCGCTGGCCTGTTTCGATGGTTGGTGGCCGGTTCACAAAAACGCAGTGGCTTAATTTGTAATTGGAACCATTATCCGCTCGGTGACTTAAGCGCAGACCCCTTCCGGGGACACCAATGCTTTATACGCTAATAGTTGTCCTGGTGCTCATTGGTATAGCCGCCATCGCTCTTGGCCTAATCGCCATGAGGGGCACAATCGCGATGATCTGGCATAGGCGAGGACGATGGCCACGGGCAAGTTAAACGGCCGCCTCAGTTGGCGCGTGGCAAGAGGTACCGGACCGTCATCCCTGCACCGTTGGTTCGGTCGAGAAGCAGCCTGTCGCCCATCTTGAACTCCTCCCGCATGGCGTCGCAGCAAGAACCGGGGCCAGAACCATCCCTAGTAGTGGAGCGACGGAGTTCTTCCGAATTGATGAGGATATCCATGCGCCCCCGCGTTGCTGCGCGTCCCAACTGAGCGAGCAACTCTTGTCGGAAGTGATCGGTCGAAACCATCGGCGGCCTCCAATCCGACTACGCGCCTAATCCGCGCCGATAGCTAGTTGATTCGCAATGTTCCGGTAGCCGGCGCGCAATCGGTATTCGTGGGGCGGTACTGATGCAAAAAAGCCGCCCGGGCATGACTCCGTGCGGCAGATCGCGAACGGGTCGGGCGCGAGGCCAGCGCCTCGGCCGCGATCATAGACAGCCAGAGTGTCAAGACCGCCGAGGCCGGCGGGCCACGCATGGGTTCTTAGAGAATCCGGCTCGGCGTGGGCCGTAAGTCACATGCCGAGCCTCACCGAATGAGGTCAAGACTGCTCAGTCAGTTCGGCTGATCCAAGTGACCTGCTCCCCTGAAACGCCCCCGGTTTTAAGTTAGGGTTCTGTTCTCCAGTAAGGAGTCAGAAGATGCGTAAAGGCAGGTTCACCGAAGAGCAGATCATCGAGGTTTTGAAGGAACACGCCGCTGGGCTTTCGGCGAGCGATCTGTGCCGGAAGCACGGCATCAGCGATGCGACGTTCTACAAGTGGCGGTCGCGCTACGGCGGGATGGAGATCTCTGACGCCCGCAAACTGAAGGGCCTGGAAGAGGAGAACCGCAAGCTCAAGAAGCTCCTGGCGGAGTTGATGCTGGACGTGTCGACGCTGAAGGAAATGCTTGGAAAAAACTTCTGACGCCCAGCTTGCGGAGACGTGCTGGGAGATGGGCGATCAGCAAGAGGGACTACTCGCAGCGGCGGGCCTGCAGGCTCGTTGGTCTGCATCCGAAGACCTATCGCTATGCCTCAACGCGGCCAGATGACGGCGCATTGCGGGCCAGGCTGAAGGAGCTGGCGTCGCAACGACGTTGGTTCGGCTACCGGCGTCTGGGCTGCTATTGGCTCGGCAAGGGGTCCGGATCAATCACAAGAAGCTGTACCAGCTCTACGGGGAGGAGCGGCTCTCGGTGCGCAAGCGCGGTGGCCGCAAACGGGCACTGGGCACCCGGGCGCCATTGGCGATCCCGCAGGATCAGAACCTACGCTGGTCGCTCGACTTCGTGATGGACACGCTGGTCAGCGGCCGGCGCTTCCGCATCCTCACCGTGGTCGACGACTTCACCCGGGAATGCTTGGGCCTGGTGGTGGACACCTCGCTGACCGCTCTGCGCGTGATGCGTGAACTGAACTACATCATCGAGGTCCGAGGCTGTCCCGGCATGATCGTCAGCGACAATGGCACCGAGTTCACCTCGAACGCCATATTGGCCTGGCAAGAGGTACAGCAGATCGAGTGGCACTACATCGCACCCGGCAAGCCAATGCAGAATGGCTTTGTCGAGAGCTTCAACGGTCGGCTGCGCGATGAGTGTCTCAACGAGCACCTGTTCGCCAACCTCAACGAAGCTCGCCAGATCATCGAAGAATGGAGGATCGACTACAACACCAATCGACGGCACACGAGCCTCAACGGGCTCACACCAGCCGAGTTTGCAACCCGCCCCGACCGGGGCCGGATGCCACAACAGAGCGCGAACGATTAGCGGAATCCCGACGGCCAGAGGCAACAGCCAATAAGTGAAGTGCGGGAGGTCCCTCCAAATTGGCAACTGCTTTCCGTTGTCCACGTAAAAGGCGATCAGAAGCAAAACGTAAGAAGCCCCCATGCCGGTGATGTGTAGTCTAGCCCAATTGCGCCGGAGTTGACGTTCGGCTTGGCGGCCAGAGCGCAGTCGCAATCAAAAATCTGTGCTCCGATGTGCGGAACAACGCCTCAAACACTATCTTCAGGAACGGGAGGTATGCGATGCCAAACACCAATGAACTTATCGAGCGTGCTCGCATGTTTGAAGAACGTGCCGACCGAGCGCGCGACCCCATTTCCCGCAAGCACTACCGAGAAATGGCAGCCCACTACCGATCGCTATCGGTAGAACATCAGGAAACGAAGGAAACTGCCGGGCGCGAATTGGAGCACAGGAACTCGCACTAGCGACGATCCCGCGCCAACTTACGATGTTCCTTGCGGTCGGGATCAAACAGCTCGCGTCTTCGGCCTGCGGTGAACATGCACCTGCTTACGCTCACGCGGCACGAAATCGCCGAGGGTCAGACGAAACACACGGCGTCGGAAGCGCGGCGACCTCTGCCAGAGGATGAAAGCGAAGATCGCCAGATTTGACGCGAACCAAACGCCCATTATCGCCAATATGGTGGGGACCGCTTGCGTTGCCACAAGCGGCCCAAGTCTAGGGAGGAAACGCCCAAGGAGGGCAGCGTAGCGAGGGGTCGCTACCGCATACGTTATTTAAGATGATCGCAAACAGCGGCTCAATTGAACGATGAGGTCAGCGACCGATACGAAGGTTTATGGCGCTCGCCCTAATACGCTTGGCTTGCGGAGGAAGTTGGGCTCGTCTTGCTGACGCGACGGACTAACACTTTTCGTTCTGGGTTGAATGGGTTTAGGGCCCGCTCGGTCCAGCCTTGTCGAGCAAGACTCCATGACCCTGCTCATCGCGGGATGGGTTCGGTTCTTCACCTTGACCCAATGGGGCGATGGGCCGGCACGATAGGGACGGTCCCGTCGCTTTGAAACCAGGCCCTCCAAACCCATGTTGCAGGCCGCCCGAAACAGGTCGGGGCCAATCTCGCCTTGCTCGAATGGGGCGATGAAGATGCCTTCGGTGCGACGTGCTAGGAGCCGCGCCAAATTGGCCTTGCGCATCGAGAGCGGAAGCTGCCGCATGTCATCGCCGTCGCCGGCGAGTATATCGAAGGCGTAAAGCTGAACTTCCTCGTTGTGCTTTCCGGAATGAAGCGCGTCGAAGTCTGATCGGCCATCGACGCCAAGAATGACCGCCTCGCCATCAATCGACGAAATGCTTCTGCCGATTCTTCAGCGCGGACTTCAACGATCCAAGGGAAGCGCTTGCTCCAGTTGTAGCCGCCACGGGTTATCAGGCGAACCCGGTCGCCATCGCGCTCCAGCCGCAGCCGATAGCCGTCGTACTTGATTTCGTGAAGCCATTCGGGACCGAAGGGGACCTTGGTGGCCCTGGTGGGGATGCAAAACTCAAATGTGCTGGGCATAGCGGGGATAAATAGTTGGAACCGCTAACAAAATAAGCAATCCCAGCGATTATTGCGAATCCAAAACGCCACATTTCACCATCAACATTCTGATTCGGTGGCCGGGTTTTGAAGACCAATAGGTGCTGAGCATGCCTCTGCGCTTCCAACAGGCCGTCCATACCATGGACATATGGAGCGCGAACAGCGCTGACATTTCGTTCGTCATCTCATTTTCCAGTCCGAATGGTGCAGGCCTCCGCGGTCGGCATGGCTTTCTTGCATCGTGGCGGCCACTCTATTCAGGCACGGGCGCGGTCAAGGTCACCGGCTCACCGTTTGAGACTTTTGTGGAAGCCGAGGCCGCCTGCAACATGATGCTTGTGGTGCTGAATGAGTTCAGAAAGCCAGGGAACCGATCTCAAGCGAACAATCGATCGCACCACGTCCTGGTGGCAATGCCCGACCAAATAAATCAGAAACACAACGAAGACGGTGAGCTTCACGGCGATGCCGAGATCGCGGAGGATCTCCCGGCTAATTTTGTGGCGGCCCTTTCAGGTCAATATCCTCTTGTCCGCGCGGCTGGCTTATCCCAATCGAAGTCAGGTCGCACCTCGGCGCCGCGTCTGCCACAAGCCCCGGATGTAAAACGTGGCTCAATATCGGAAAGCCTCACTTTGTCAGGCCATCTGTTAGCGCTGATCGCAACCAAGTGGCTGAACCTAAGATCGTTGCGATAGACCAGCAACCCTGCACCCCTTGAGAGTGCATTTCGGCGAAGGTGACTTCTAGCCGTTAAGAGCTTGCTTGCGCCAGCTCGGGACGTTGTTCCTCCCAGGCGCGCTGCCCGCAATCGCATTTGAACATCCGGTGAATACGTCCGTTGCGAGGATCGAGCATTTTGCAGATTAGTTGCAACCGAGCGCCGCAAATACATTCGCGCTCTCGCTCTGCCGCGTAGCGCACGGTTTGATTTGTACCCATCAAGTCCGGCCCTCATGCGTCGAAGAGCGCACCATCCTCGTGAGGCAAAAGAGTGCCATGTTTTGGCTCTTCTGTGGCTGCCGGCTAGCGAATGAGAGGCGAGTGGAACTGACCTGTCCTAGCAATAGATGCCACCTTGTGTTGAGTCGGGCAATAACAAAAATTAGCGCGATAGCAGAAAATCTCTCGTCATCGGTCCCGCGCCATGGAGACAACGATCAGATAGAAGACCCGTTCCTCCTTTTTGCACTTGGAAGCCGTGACGACCCATGCGAGGGTA
Source organism: uncultured Alphaproteobacteria bacterium (assembly GCA_963721935.1). GTDB lineage: Bacteria > Pseudomonadota > Alphaproteobacteria > Rhizobiales > Xanthobacteraceae > Bradyrhizobium. Next base: position 70,242 of record CAVRMY010000004.1, on the reverse strand, counting down.
AAGTATGCGGCGCTCCGAACGGGTAAGCAAATTTGGAAGAACGAGGCGCTGTAGGAACCAATCGAACGGCGTGCCGCTTTTTATTACAGTCGGTAGGGCCGCCGGATCGTTGATCGACGCCTGTTGCATAAATGTTTGCAGAAGTTATTAGAGCTTTGCGGCTGGCCATCCGAAAATCCAAGTTAGAATTGGAAAAGGCGTCAAGAACTGTAAAAGAAGCGCCGCAAGCAGGATCATAGCCCCGTAGAACAATACACCGCGTATTATCCGATGCCCGAGTGGAGGGTAAGGGGGCTTGTTATCGGCGGGCCACGCGAACGTCTGTTCCCATTCTTGCTGGGAGATGTGAGCTGGCCTAATTCGCTCAAGCGGCACCCAGGCGCGGTACGCCCCAATGCCACGCTCGCGCGCAATAGCATTTCTCAGGTACAACAAATTATTTCGTCCGACAAAATCAACCGCAGCGATAATCATGAGACGGACAAAGTACAAAATCAATAAACCGGCGATGTAGACATAGGCAATCATAAAACCCGATATCAGCCAGGATTTGGTGAACGATTTGACAGTAAAAATTGCCGAGAACAATCGCACCGTCGCATCGACCAGCTTGTCGAGAGCGTTATAGATTTGGCCGAGGATCGATCTATCATCGGCGGCTTGCAGCCACAAAATCACGCCAATCGCAACGGCGAGCTGGATCAAAGGAAATCTGAGTATGCTACGTATTGGAGCCAAAATCAGTTTGATCATCTGGTGGGCGACTTCCGCTGGGTGTTAATTTCATCCGGGCCAAAGTCTGATCGAGACCTTTACTTGCTCCATTATATCCGGGCACGCCCCGGCGATATGTTGATAGTTTTGCGCTGCTTTGACGTGCTATTTTACTTCTGGATACGTGGCCCCTGCCAACGCGATAAATATTTCAGACGCATTGGATTCAATTCTCCGCCCCCCATAAGCATTCCAAACTACTTCGAGGCGACGGTGGACAATTGAATTGTTTAACGGGAAGTTGGTCTGTTGATATAGCTTCTAAAACGGTCGATGGTTCGATCCCCGCTTTTAATGTACTCTCGCAAAAACCGCGTCCGGGAAATCTAACCCGCTCTAGATTGTCTAATAGTTGTCCGCCACAAAATTATTCTCGGTTTGTAGCTGGTCTTAGCCCCGGTCGCGATCATCGCTTGGCTGGCACGTTTAGCAGGGGCCGCCGTCAAAGTGGTTGGATAAGAGGCGCTGGCTTAGAACGTGATTAGGCCACTGCACTGCTAACGAAGCCAAGAGTACGCCTCCGCCCGCGTTCCAAAAGATCGGCACGAGTCCATAAAGTCTGGCACCCAACGGCGCCGGCATTAACTTTGGTGCACGACAAGAGCAGGTTTCAGTGCTCCGCTCGCAAATCCGTTTGCGGCGATACCCTGGATAGAAGTCGATCTGCAAATTCGCGAGTCACTGGAAGCTGTATAACCTTTGCTCGTTGACCCGGCGTGAGCAAGGTGACCAACACTACCCTCCCGTCCGGCAATTCTAGCGCGTCGTGATGACAATCAGGTGTTTGCGTATTGATTTGGCAGAAGCGCGCAACGGAATGGCCTGTCTTTTTCGACCAAATCCATCCGCGATACTTGATCTCCTCTTCGAACGCCAATTCGGTGCCGGGCAGCAGACAGATGGCAATCTCCCGATCATTCCACGCCCCAAAACCTGAGGTCGATGCTTCTCTAAAGCCTGTCGATATTATTTCTTCTCCGGCGGTTGCAGCGCGAGATTGGACAGCGTGAAGGCTATAGTCACACATACGAACTCCTTTCCCGCGGCAGCGGGTTCATGTTGCCCACGAATGCCCAAAGGGACATCACTTAAATGTAGGAACGACGAGTACGCGTTATCAGTTCCTGGGCCAGTGCCGCCCACGCTAAATATTGTGACCACGCACCAATTCGGTGGTTGGCTATTCCGGACCGGTTCATCGGCCGACGTCTTGAGCGCATGTCTGGTCTGCTCCCCAAAATCGGACATTATGCGCGGTTATGACTTCGCGCCCTTAACCGACGTTTTGACCTGCAAGACGAAGTCACCACGGCTTCGGGTTGCTCGCTCCCAAACTTGAGCAAATGGAGATAGAGCATGCAAGGCGGACGCCAATTGAAAACCTGGATGCGTGTAATTCGATAATCATCGCCCAACCCGTGGTATTTGTCGGTGACCGAGAGACCAGCCGCGCTCGCAGGGAGCAGCGCTAACAACGGCCTCGACTTAGCCCTGAGGGCGCTCCATCCGGTTTGCGAGATTGCCCCCCGCAAGGTCATCGAGACCGGGACTAACGGTATTTACGATCCCAGAGAGATCGCCAGGCTGGTCGAACGGCTTATAGGATCTGACTTTTCATCGCGGTAGGACGCGCTGATGCAAACCGGTGGTTAGACCGCCCGAATTCGTTTGGGGCGTTCCTAGAGCAAGCGCGGCCACCAGCAGGATGATCCCGGCGCAAATGACAGCGAGAAAGACGCGATCCATCGGGCACAACGACCGCGCGTAAAACCCGTTCCCGAGGTACGCATTGATCACTTGACCGGGTAATACGCACCTCGGTTTGGATCGAAGGATCGGATGTAGGAACGAACACCACGCCCCGTTACAGAACTCTCAGTACACCGATAAATGCCGTGAATGGGACGCGCATGGTGCTCGCCTATCTCGTTAATTTGGACGGTCAGAAGACCGGCCGAAAGAGAGCCTGTGGATAACCTAGAAAAACCTAGCTCTGCACGGTGTTTAGGCTTGTTGATAAAGTCTCATCAGGGCAAATTTCGCGAAGGGACATCGCTGCTGGGTGGGAGCGACATCATGGCTTCGCAACATCAAACCGACTTCCGATCGCGCGCCTCGCATTGGCCGCGTGTACGAAATATGCCTCTGTGTTCACTGTGCTCCAATTCAATGGTCGCGCCGGAAGCGTCCGCACTACAAGCGGACGGTGACGTGAGCTACCTCTGGAGCTGCGACTCGTGTGGGCACGGGTTCGTCACGCACGCCGCCATTTGGGTTAATCGGCAATCTTCTTTCGGCAAAGAAAGACGTTCTTGATCGCACCTATCATCCTCTGCTCCGGTCCTACGATACGACCGAGGCTCTGAGCCTTCGCCCGAACAGCCGACGATTTTTAGCTTTTGTTTTGTTGTCTCTGCCCTGCGATATGTTAATACGCGGGCCCCATCAAAGTAAGGAGCTAACAAGTTGAAAGTTACGAGGCCAAAGAAGAACGGCAAAGCGGTTCGTCGCGAATGGACGAAGGCTGACGTTAAGGAACTTAAGGCACATTCGAAGGCGAGAACACCGGTCACTAAAATATCTAAGGAGACAAAGCGCACGATTGGTGCGCTGCGCCAGAAGGCGCTACACCTCGGGATCGGACTCGGGCATCAGCGGTAAACGCTCAGCACGGCGCGGCAGAACTGAGAAAGACGAAAACTGCCGTGCCGTACAACTTAAGTTAAATCCGTAGCCCATGGACGGCATCTTAGCGGCTCAACCAAATTGATGTTTCAGTTGGGTCATCGGTTCCTCGCAGATAATCCGATGGCTTCACGGGCATCACGTTTTGGGTCGGCCTTAGTTCAGGGCGCTCCTCGACAACGAGGTCTTTCCATTGACCCGACTTGCTTGCCGGCGGCATGGTTTTCGTACTTCTAACGTTAGAAGGGCCGGCCGGGGTTCCAAGCAGAGCGGAAGGCCTAGGGCGAGAACGACGCGCGGCATTCGCTAGATCCCCTTATGGGTTTCGTGCTCGCGGACCACGTCCCCGGCCCGCTTGTCTTCACGGAGGCCAAGATAGACGGGGGTGCCGCATCTCGCCGGAGCTCGTCCATTCGGTAAACTTCACTTCGGCCACGAGGAAGGGTTTCACCCAGGTCGTCACAGCCTCGTCCTTCACCTTCCTCGCGAAAGGCGATTTGGCTGTCTTAAGCTTGATGAGCTTGTCATAAAGCTCCTCAAGCGCGGCATGGCTGAAGCCCGTGCCGACATGTCCGATATAGCGCCAGCCATCGCGTTGGCGGACCGCAAGGACGAGGGCTCCGAAGAAGGGACGTGTTTTCTTAGGGGCGGTAAAACCTGCGATCACTACTTCCTGACGCTTCGAGGTTTTGATCTTGAGCCAGTCGGCTGTGCGGGCGCCCGACAGATATTTGCTGCTTCCGCGTTTTGCCATGATGCCTTCAAGGCCTCTGCGCCCGGCTTCCTCGAAGAACTTCGTGCCGAAAGTCTTGCGGTGCCGGCTGAAGGCAACAAGCCTGTGTTTGGGAAGAACGGCTTGCAGGCGCTTCTTGCGCTCAATCAGCGGCAGCGCCCGCAAGTCTTCGCTATCCTGAAACATGAGATCGAAGGCGCAGTAGAGGGGCTTCGCTTTACGCCGCAGCGCGTTCTGCAGCAGCTGGAAACGGGAAACGCCGTTCTCGTCGAGAGCGACAAGCTCCCCGTCGATGACGGCATCGCCCTTGATGCCTTCCAAGGCCCTTGCGACCTCGATGTAGTTGCGGCTGATAATCTGGCCGTTGCGGCTGTAGAGCGTAACCTTGCCACTTTCGATCTTTGCGACCATGCGGAAGCCATCGTATTTGTCTTCGAAAATCCAGCCCGGGTCGTCGAACGGGCCATCGGTCAACGTGGCAAGCATCGGCTGGAGCTTCTTCGGCAGAGTTGAGGCGCGGCCCATCCTCAGGCGGTCCTTTCGAGAACATTGCGGAAGGTGATGGAATAGCGCGGGCTGTCAACGCCGGGAATAGAATGCTCCCATTCACTGCGGGAGGGCCCCCGCAGGAGATAGACAGAGCGCGGCTCCGCTATAAGGCTGCGCCGCTCCCACTTCGCTCCGGCTTTTTTGCGAAAGCGAAAGGTGCAAGGGGAAAGGAGCGATATCCCGACGACATCGCCGAAGACCGAGCGGTCCTTGTGCCAGCCGATGGCGGCATCTTCCGTGTATTCGGTGATGAGGACCTGTTGCAGTTTGGCGGGAGCAAGCGCCGCGAAGCGTTCTGCCTTGACGCGCGTATAGGCAAGGAAGTCAGGCATATCCTCGGTCTTCGTGAGGCCGCCGCCATTGAAATCGTATCGCCAGCCGAACGACACGACACACCGTTTGCCCTTGAACCCATGAAACTCAAATTCTTTAAACGGCAATGTTTTGAGATTCTGCAGGAGGAAGGATTCTTCCTCCCGGCTCAGGAAATCTGGCTGGTAGCGGAAACCTTCGGGCAGCGTATCGCCGCCGAAGAGATCAAGCGAATGGCTACCGCCGCGCACGCGTGTTCTTCCGGGCGCTGGTCGTCGTCTTTTTTGTCGCCCTTCTGGCCATGCCCTGGCTCCCTCGTAATCAGTATTCTGTCCAACCCCAGCTGCATACGGTGAGTTCCATTGCGCGCCGCCGCTCGGCGCCGCCGGCCGGGCTCTCGCCAGCCTGGCGCCCCGCCCCAGTCTTTCGTCTCGGCCATACGGCAACTCGCGCGAAGAGAGGGCTCGCGCTCTGGGCCGTCAAGGGCACGCACGCTCGCTCCGCTCGGCGCAAAAGGGGTCCTTGACCGACCTTTCCCCGCCCATTGCCGCGGCGCTAGCCGGATTGCAGTCTGCAACCCTTTATTAGGAAGCGGGTTCAGCTGGAACCAAGGCCGAGCCCGGCCGGTTGGAGGATAACAATTGCGGATTGTCATGCCAAAGAACGATACACTCAGGTACGGACCGCCCGGTGAGACCGCGGTCCACCTTTGCGTCGATATGCAAAGGATGTTCGCGGAAGCCACGGAATGGAAGATGCCATGGATCGAGCGGGTGCTTCCGAACATTGTCGCGATCACGTCGTCGCACGCGGAAAGAACCGTCTTTACGCGCTTCATACCGGCCCGGAAGGCCGGCCAGGGCGCCGGCATGTGGCGGCATTATTACGAGCGGTGGGCATCGATGACCATCGACCGGATCGGGCCGGACATGATCGGGCTGGTTCCCGATCTCATGAAGTTCGTACCGCCCGCGAAGATGTTCGACAAGCATGTGTATTCTCCCTGGACCGGTAGCGCCCTGCATACGCAGATGCGGGATGCGGACGTCGACACGCTCGTGATCACCGGTGGCGAGACGGATGTCTGCGTGCTCGCGACCATGCTTGGCGCCATCGACTGGGGCTTCCGCGTCATTCTTGTCACAGATGCCTTGTGCAGCTCCACCGACGAGACGCATGATGCGATGATGAATATCTATCTGAACCGCTTCGGCGAGCAGGTCGAGACCGTCACGACCGACACCCTCCTCGAAAGCTGGCCGGGCAGTGCGCGGGCACGCAAGGCATCATAAGCGGCCGGCCGTCCCGTCTCGTGCAGCTCTTCTTCCGAAAGAAACTGGCGTAGGTGACGGCCCAGAAGCCGCGCGCAAGCCTCCGGCTAACTGGAACTCCGGGGCCCGGTTAAACGTTTGAAAGCACGCTACAAATCACCATTGAGGATCGCCGCGATGAATCTCCAGGAAGATGTCAAACGCATCACCGAGAAAGCCACGGGCTGGAAACCGCCGAACGATCCGCAGACGCTTTTGCGCGAGCGCAAGCCGCAGGCATACCGGTTCAAAGATGACGGCCTCATTCCCAATCATCCCAAATGGCCGCTCATTATCTACAAGAGCCCAGTCCGCCTGCCGGAAGCTCTCGACCCCGCCGCGGTGTTCGAGGATCTATTCGAGAGCAATGGCTGGGGCGATTCATGGCGTGACGGCATCTACGACTATGCGCATTATCACTCTCGTATTCACGAAGTGCTCGGCATCGCGCGCGGCACCGGCAAGGTTCAGTTCGGCGGTCCCAAAGGGCGCACACTCCTCCTGAAAGCGGGTGACGTTGCAATCCTGCCCGCCGGGACGGGGCACCAATGCCTTAAAGCGAGCGGCGATTTTCTGGTGGTCGGAGCTTATCCGCCTACAGGTACGTTTAATATCTGCACCACACCGGAAGACCGCAAAAAGGCGCTGGTCACGATTCCCAAGGTTGCGCATCCGCGCAAGGACCGCGTCTACGGCGCGAAGGGGTCACTTAGCGGACTTGGCACAAGCCCGGCCAGCGGCAAACTACATCGAGGCGGCGCGCGCCGGGCGCGCGTTGACGAAGATGACCGCGCACCAGGTGCAAGGTGGAAGATCGCGGGCGATCCTCTGTTCAAAACGTAACGGATCATTTGCATCATCGCTGTTCATTGTAATCGGGTCGAAAGGAACGTCGTGCGGCACCGCTTCTTATCTCATCAGCGGCGGTGGTGCAGGTGGCGGTGGTGCAGGGCGGTGGTGCAGGTGGCGGAGCGGCCGGCGCTGGCGTGCGGTCAATGATCCGAGCGGCGTACTCAACGCGGGCAAAAATCCGACCTCGCCTGGCACGGTTGGTGTCGCCCCGTCGCGGCCCACCGTGCCTCAAGGCGCTACGCCACGCGAAAATGGTACAGTCAACGAACCGTCAGTCGGGACAAATTCGCTGGGTACCGCAAGTCCGTCGGGCGGAACTTCCGGAAACGTTGCTCGTCGCGACAACGGGACTTTGGCCCCGGGGCCCGGCAAGCCAACGGTTACGCAAGAACAAGATAGTGACGCTAAGATCAATGAGGAGAACCGCAGGCTTAACCGGGCGATGAACAATATTTGTCGAGGTTGCTAGACTAGATCGGTGTGCGAACGCCATATTGATTGCGAGAGTTCCGCCCCGAAGTACTTGCTTCCGGTCGGAATTTTTCTGGTGAGCTTAAAGCTCGCAATCGGACAAATGCTGCACTTGGTCGTGTCAGAGTAGCCCGGGCGCCCCCCGAAATGGAAATCCCACGCTTCGGCGAGTAGGAACCATCGCCACGAATTCGTGTTGGATTTAACCAATCCCCCTCATTTCGTGTTATGGCGGAAAAAGACCTGAGCGCCCTGTTTCTCGATACCCTGAAGGACATCTACTACGCCGAAAAGCAGATTTATAAGTCGCTGCCAAAAATGGCGAACGCGGCTAACTTCGACCAGCTTCGTGCAGCCTTCGAAAAGCATCACGACGAAACTGAAGGTCAGATCGGGCGCCTAGAGCAAATTTTTGAATTGCTGGGCAAGCCCGCGCGCGGCAAGAAATGCGACGCGATCGAAGGCATTCTCGACGAAGGCAAGGAAATCATGGAGGAGTACGAAGGCGAACCGGCTCTGGATGCCGGCCTTCTGGCCGCGGCCCAAGCCGTCGAGACGATGGGTTGGCTGGCTGCACTGGGTTGGGCCGGCATCAAAATGGTTGGATACATTCTCTCCTAAAAGGCGGATCTATTTATTTCACCAATGACCCGTTTTGGATCACATGGCTGTCTCTTGAAGTCTACGAGAAGCTTAGTGAATTCTTAACCCCCCACGTCCGATCATCGCGCCGGCAAATTCAATCGGGGGGACGTGATGGACGGTATTTCGTGGAGTGATCTCAACGAGGACGAGCAGAGTGCAATAGAGATGCTAGCAGCAGGCGCTTCTGCCGATCTGTGCGACCCTGTCGCTCTGCTGACGCTGACACGCATTGGCCTCGTCAAAAGCCTGCGACTGACATCATCGGCCGAGCAACTACGAAAAGTAGCTCTCCTGCACGAATTGGCGGCGTGAGAGGCATCTAAATTCCCTGTTTTTGGGGCTACTTTACCCGTCGACAAGGTGACATCGGGGATGGTCGACCGCCTGAACGGCGAATACTCCTGCGGCGACGGCGCTACGTTGATCAAGCGCCACGATCCGCCGGTCCACGTTGTGGGCGGCTGCGGCTGGACGATGCTGGAGGGGATGGACAGGTAGTGCGCTTCTATACAAAGAGGGGTGGCCGCGGGCACGCGCGTCTGACCTGAAAATCATAACTGTTCCGTTCAGGAACGGTTGGGCCAAGCTCCCAGAGCACGTGGCGGACCCGTTCGAGGGCGTTTTTTTGTTGAGAGCTGATCTTCCTAACTAGTCCGAAATGATTGCGAGACCGGCCGCCGAATGCATCGCAGGCGAAACCGGCTGCTGGCCCATGAACGCCGCCTTGACGAACTACTAAGGCCCTACGCTTTTTGGATCTCAGATCGCGAGCAAACCGAAATCTGTTTTTCGGCGCCGAGCGCGAAGAATTGATCCGGAAGACCAGCAGGCGGAAACGGCTGGCATTGCTTAGGTCGCTCCGACGGTGGCGCCGTCCGGACGAGCAGAAACTCTTAAGGAACGATGTTCGCGGCTGCCGATTATTTGGCTACGCAGATATGGAGGATGGAACCGATGGATTTGAAGGGCAAAAAAATCGCGATTCTCGCTACCAATGGTTTCGAGCAGGCCGAACTCGAGGTGCCGCGGGACCGTCTTAAGAAGGCCGGTGCGACCGTCGATGTGGTCTCCCTGGCGGGTAGCGAGATCAAGGGTTGGGACAAGAAGGATTGGGGGCGACCGGTCAAGGTCGATAAGACGCTCGACGAGGCCTCGGCCAGCGACTACGACGCCGTCGTGCTGCCGGGTGGCCAAATAAATCCGGACCTGCTGCGGGTCGAGCCCAAGGCGCTCAAGTTCATCAAGGACATCTTCGACGCCAAGAAGGTCGTGGCAGCTGTCTGCCACGCCCCCTGGCTCCTGATCGAGACCGGAATTGCGAAGGGCCGGAGGATGACGTCCTTCAAGTCCATCAAGACTGACGTAGCGAACGCCGGAGCGCAATGGGAGGACTTTGAGGTGGTGGTCGACCAGGGCGTCATCACGTCCCGCAATCCGGGTGATCTCGAAGCCTTTAGCGCCAAGATCATCGAAGAGGTCAAGGAAGGCCGTCGCTTCCAGCGCAGCGCGGCGTGACGACCATGAAAAGCACGAAGATAGCTGGCGACGCGGGTGCCGAGACCCGCGTCGTCATTCTCGACTCCGGAGAAGAGGCGTTCGCGACACTGACGAAATTCGCGAACGAAACCGCACTTACCGCCGCTTCGCTGACGGCCATCGGTGCCTTCGAGAAAGCGTCAGTCGGCTGGTTCGATTTCGAGAAGAAGACCTACAAGAAAATCGAGGTCGCCGAACAGTGCGAAGTCTTGAGCGCGATCGGCGACCTTGCCATCGGCGACGACGGCAAGGCGAGCCTTCACGTTCATGTCGTTCTTGGCCTGTCCGACGGCACCACGCGTGGCGGTCATCTTCTGGCGGGTACGGTCCGGCCCACGCTCGAGGTCGTCCTGACAGACACTCCGGCTCATCTGAGACGGAAGAAAAGACCGGATATCGGCATCGCCCTGATCAATCTCGACGAGACCAGGAAGCGCTGATCTCGGTCGCCTCCAGTGGGGAAGGGGGGTATAGTTGCGTTCCGCGGACGATCGCAGGTTGGGGAGAGGGTCTGATCCGATTCACCGGGTGGAAAACCAACTCTTGTCCAGGCGAATTTCCCGACAATCGAAGTCGAGCGCCGGCGTTTTGGCGTATCGCCAACGAAAGCGTGGCCTCGAAGTCCTGTTGGTCCACCCCGGCGGCCCGTACTGGCGCAAGAAGGACGACGGTGCCTGGTCGATCCCGAAAGGCGAGATCGACACGTCGGAAGATCCAGAGCAGGCCGCCCGCCGCGAGTTCGCCGAAGAACTCGGTCCGGCGGCCTCGATCGGCCCGTTGCAGGCCTTGGGAGAGGTCCGCCAGCGCGGCGGCAAACGCGTGATCGCCTTCTGCGGAGAGGCCGATTTCGACACAACGTCGCTAGTCAGCAATTCCTTCGAGATCGAGTGGCCGCCCTCGAGCGGCCGGATCGCCGCCTTTCCGGAGGTCGATCGCGCCGCTTGGTTCGATCTGAATACCGTCCGATCGAAGATCCTGTCGGGGCAGAGCGAGCTACTCCATCGAACTCGAAAAGATCGTGCCATAAGGGAAATCACGGCAGCCCCTGCATCGGTTCGCGACCGGCTGCCGTAGCGATGCCGCATCCATCCGTCATTAGACGGGTGCGGCCGGAAGCGACGCGTCGGCTTCTATCAGGCCTCTCTCTTTAAGCTCGGCCCAGAATGCGGACGGGATTTTCGCTTGCAGCGAATTGTAGTCCTCGGCGATCTGCTGATGGCTGCGCGCCCCGACGACGAGGGCCACCGCGACATCTGGCGCTGCCGAGAATTGAAGCGCGGCGGTGCGTAGATCCACGCCATGGCGAGCGGCTACCATCCGGAGCTTTTCGCGCTTTTCGATCGCGGCAGTGGGGATCTTGAAATTCTTCTTGCCGTAGTTGTACCGGGGGCTGCCGGAGATGAAGCCGGCATTGAGCGAGGATCCGATGACGAGCGAGACATTCTTCTTCCTCACGGCCGGGAAAAGTTCGTTCACGGCGCTGGCGTGATCGATCAGCGAATACTGCCGGGCGCACAAACAGACGTTGGGATCGGCGTCGTCCATGACCTTGACGATGGGCTGTGGCGTGTTCACTCCGACGCCCCAAGCCCGTATGATGCCCTCGTCGCGCATCTTCGACAGCGCAGGAAAGGCGCCCTTCCGGGCGATCTCGTACTGTTCCTCCCAGCCGTTCGGGAAATAGGCGAAGTCCGGAGAAATGTCGTGCACGAACGCGACGTCCAGGCCGTCCACGCCGAGGCGCTGCAGGCTATCCTCTATCGAGCGGCGCACACCGTCCGCCGTGTAGTCGAACACGATGTCGTTCGGAGAGTCGGACAGCGGATAGATTTCTGCATGCCGGTTGTTTTTCGATGCCTTGAAGAGTTTTCCGACTTTGGAGGAAAGCAGATAATCTTCGCGCTTCTTGTTGTGCAGGAAGTGTCCAAAGCGCCGCTCGGCGAGACCGAAGCCATACCACGGCGCGACGTTGAAATAGCGTACGCCTATCTCCCATGCGGCTTCCAGCGTGCCCTCGGCCTCCTTGTCGGTATGCTTGTTGAATTCGTTTCCGAGGGACACCCCGCCGAGTCCGAAGCGAAACTCCTGCTTATAGATCTGTTGCGCGCGGCTAGGCATGGCGTCGATCCATTTCGTTGCGGTCCGGAAAGAACTGCGCGAGGCCGATTGAGGTTCCCTAGTCTGAAGGGCCCTGGAAATGGATGTCGGAGGAGGGCGTTCGTTGTCCGCTGCCACGGCGCGAAGGCGGTGCCGAGCCGTACGAGACCCTAGAGTCTTGTGTGCCATCGCCGCACGGAGGTATCCTTGGCAGGACGCGGCGGCGATCTGCCTGGGATGCGCATTTGTCGGGCGGGTGACAGAGAGGCGTGAAGGCTTGCCTGCCAAACCGATCTCCCCCCAGATCCGAATTGAACAGGGTGGGGCGACAGGTCGATGGATTGGAGAGGTCCGATGCGCAGCAACCTCCGATTGGGATCGTCGTGATTTTTTCCAGGCCGCCGCCGCGGCCGGCTTGGCAGCCGCCGCCCCACGCGCCGCATCGGCCGCTCCGCGCGGGCGACGTAGCTATGTTCCGAAGTCGATGAGCCACTATGTTCAGAACACCGGCGATGTACCGCTGAAATTCCTCGAACTCTTCAGGTCGCCCAGATTCGAAGACGTGTCGCTGAACCAATGGCTGGCGCTGACGCCTGCCCAGTTGGTGAAATCTCACCTCGGCCTCGACCAAAGCACGTTCGATCATTGAACATGACCAAGAAGCCGATCATTTAAGGGTATTCGCTTCGTCGAACCTCAAAATCAGGAATCACGAAATGTCTGCAAACGACGGCGATCTGGTCGACCGGATGGCGAAGAAGCATTCGGTCTCGCCCGCCGCGGTGCAGGTCGTGCTCGCGGCTCTCCGGAGCGGGGGCGGCCGGATGGCCCAGTTCAGCCACGCCGACGTTGGAGGGATGTCGCAGTGGTCGCCGGGCATGTCGATGGTCGGCGACATGTTCAACACGCAGCTCAAGGCCAAGCTAGACGCACTCTGCAGCGACATCGCGGCCATCTGGACACTGCGGAATCAGCCGGCGGGGTACGTCCTGTGAGAGACGAGGTCTGCTACCGTTCGCCGAACCGATCGGAGGACTGGTGGCCGGCCGGATTGGGGAGGCCGGCCGCGGTGGGTGCCCAGAACGATCTCCGATACGCGGTTTTTCCCGAGACCCGGCGGCTGGTGATCGACGATCGAGGTACCGTCTCGGTATACGACACCGGATCGCATCGGATTTTCGGCGTCGCGCAGGCCCAAAGCGCCGATCGAACGCTGACTTTCACCAGCCAGGACGGACTTGTGAGAATTGCGGACCTGCCGAAGGTCTCTGGCTGACCGAGGTGCCCGGCACCTCGACCGTGGCACCTTCGTCACCTTGAGATCTTCGATCGCGACGACCCCGCCGCCTTCGGCTGCGTCAGGTCATTTTCCCATCCGAATACGGACCGGCGTCCAACAGCGGCGATCTGCTCGGAAACGTTCTGGACCGTGCTGTGGTAGTGACTATGGCCGAAATCGAACATTAACCGAGGCGCACTAAGAGCCGCCGCCACCGATGACCTTCAGAATCGGGATCATCTCCGACACGCACGGGCTGCTCAGGCCGGAGGCGGAGCGTCGCCTGGCTGGCGTCGATCACATCATTCATGGCGGCGACATTGGACGTCGCGAAATTATAGACGCGTTGCGTCGCATCGCCCCGGTTACCGCGATCCGAGGAAATGTGGATATCGACGACTGGGCTGCTGCATACCCTGAAACCGAGGTCGTGCGACTTGCGGGAAAAGCGATCTACGTTCTGCACGATCTGAAGACTCTGCAGATCGATCCGATCGCGCGCGGCATCGACGTTGTCGTGTCCGGTCATTCCCATGTGCCGAAGATCTACACGGCCGACGGCGTGCTTTACCTGAATCCAGGAAGCGCGGGCCGGCGGCGCTTCGGGCTGCCCATCACACTTGCGACGATCGACGTGACGCCGGACAACCTGCGGCCGGAAATCCACGATCTCGGCGACGTATGAGCCCGTCGCGAGGAAGCGTCAGCTTAAAGCGGTGGCAGGCCAGATGCGACGAGGTCGGAACAGAGTGCGTCCTGAATGGTTGGCCTGCCGATCCTTCACGATCGGAGAGATACGGTCCGCCCGTTCGCGTCGAGGCTCCTTGAGGATTTTGTTACCGCTGGCTTAGAATTGTTCTGGTCTCGTGCGTCATACGATCGCGAGCCTCTCCCAGCCGCGCATTGCGAGCGCGGTGGCGTCCTCGGCGGAGACCTCGACCTTGCGATCCTCTGGCACCAGCATGGAGGTGCCGTCGATCAGGTAGAGCGTGGTAATGCCTTGCGGCACGCGGATGCGGCGCTTCTTGACGGCGGGCGGGGTGACCGCGTAGCCGAACTCGGGCTGCTTCACGCTTGCCTGCTGCCCTGGAAGCGTGCCGGCTTGTTCGTTGAGGCGGCGGTAATATTCGATCCAGTTTTCGGCGGAACCCTTTGGCAAGAGTGCTGCACAGACTAGCGCCAGCGCGGCCGCGTTAACGACGTCATCTTTTGCACCCCGTTGGTGATCGACGGTGTCCCTTCCAGAACGTGCCGTTCTTCGCTCCAACCCGCAGAGCTGGGTGATAAGGCGCCGATCGTCAGCAACTCGATCTTGCCGCTGTTGAGCGCAGGCAACATCGTCAAATAAGCCTCGCTGCGCGTGTAGTCGGCGAGCACGTAGTCGACATGCATATTGCGGAACGGCTCGCGCGCCCATTCGCCAGCGTATCGATCGCCGACAATTGATGTCACGCCACCGCGCGACGAGTTGTGCTTTCCGCCTACGCGCGGCCTGAATGGCCAGCGCGCCCTCCATGGCAACACAGAGGGCGGGCTTTGCGCACCAATGATCTAGCTAGCGGCTCGGACTCGTAGCAGCACCGGACGGGGTCATCGTTGAACCGCTGGGGGATGTATTGATTTGGCTATTTCCAGACGGGTTCCTGGCGCTGTTTGCGCCGGCGGCCGCGCTGCCAGCGTTATTACCTCCTGCACCTCCTGCGCTGTTCATTGACGATCCGGTAGTGCTGGATGGCGCGCCCGCCGCCGAACCCGCAGCACCGGTCCCTGCTGACCCTCCGCCCGCTCCGCCAGCCCCTGCTTGGGCGAATGCGAGCGTGTTCGAAAGCGCCAATGCAGTAGCCAATGCAATTGTTCTGAGTTTCATGATCGTTTCCTTTTTGAATTAGAGGCGCGGGATAACGGGCCATGAAAGTCTTTGTTTCAACGGGCCGAAGGCAATGCGCTGGTATCGGGCGGCTCGTATTTCTTTGCGATCTTCGACATGAGAAGGCGTTTGATTTTTGAATCCGACGCGGGGAACCAAGTTTGCCACACACGGGATTGGCTCCACGAAATCAAATATGACGGCCATCGGTTGCGTCTGGAGCGCGACGGCGATCGCTTGCGGCTGTTCACCCGCAACGGCTATGACTAGGCCAAGCGCTATTCGTGGATCCTCGAGGCCGCCCTGAAGAACCGCATGAAGCAGTTCGTGATCGACGGCGAGGCGGTCATTCTCGGCGTCGACGGCCGACCAGACTTTGACGCGCTGCATTCCGGCAGCACAACGAGGAAGTTCAGCTCAACGCCTTCGACATGCTGGCGATGGCGATGATATGCGGCATAAACGTTTCAGTAGCGCAAACTCAAACCGCCCCGACAGGTCTGATCTGCGAGCTGTCATGCACCACAAAGCACGGCCGCGCATCCACTATTGGGGTAGGGCGTGGACGACGACCGTGCAGGAATGCCCGGGAGACCGGCGAGGAAGTGTCCAACGAGGACATCATCAAGGGCTACAAGGTCGACACCGACACCTACGTCACCGTCGACAAGGACGAGCTCGACAACATCGCGCTCGAAAGCACCCGGACCATCGACATCGACGAATTCGTGCCGAAGTCCGAAATCGATGAGCTCTACCTGGTCCGGCCCTACTACATCGTTCCGGACGGCAAAGTCGGCCATGACGCCTTCGCGGTGATCCGCGAAACCATCCGCACCATGGACAAGGTCGCCATTGCCCGCGTCGTACTCACCAACCGTGAGCACATCATCGCGTTGGAAGCGCGCGGCAAGGGTTTGGTCGGAATGCTGCTGCGGTACCCTTACGAGATCCGGGACGAGAACGAGTATTTCGACGACATCCATGACGTCAAGGTCACCAAGGAGATGCTCGATCTCGCCAAGCACATCATCGAAACCAAGTCCGGCGACTTCGAGCCCGAAAAATTCGAAGACCGCTACGAGAACGCGCTTGTTGAACTGTTGAACCAGAAACGCAAGGGCGAGCCGATTCGGACCGCGACAAAGCCGCGCGACACCGGCAACGTCGTGAACCTGATGGATGCGCTGCGCAAGAGTTTGGATCAGTCCGGCAAGGGCGGCGCCGCGCAGCCGGCCAAGGGCAAGAAGCCGAAGAAATCTGCATCCGGCCAGCGCGAAATGCTGATGGCGATTTCTGGCAAGGGCGAGGGCAAGGGCGAAGCCAAGGCCAAGAGCGGTACCGCCAAGGAAGCAAAACGCCCGGCCCGTCATCGCAAGGCGGGTTAGTGGCTGTTTAGTCCGGCCTGGAAGGAGGAAATCATGACCAAGGATCTTAGGCGACCGTCGACACAGAGCATTGTGAAGGAGTCGCCCGCATGCGCGGCGCCCGAGCCGCAGACGATCCCCGACACGGTTGAAAAGACGATTGCACCCGCCGCCATCGAACGCGCACTGGACATTTATCAGCAGCTGCAGCCGCGCGATCAATCCGTAGTCGTGCAGGCCAGAAAGATACTGACGCAGCATATTTTCGCGATGGTGCACCGCGGCGAGTGTGACGAACAACGGCTAACGGTCGGCGGACTCGTCCACCTGAAGGCCGTCGAGCGGGACCACGCCATAAAATCCGCTCACGGAGCTGAGGCTTCGTCGCCGGCCTGATATGGCCAGGCGCTATCGGGTCAAGCAGGAACTATCTGTGTTTTCAAATCGTTGTCGATAGGTGGGGCCCCGAGATTTGGAGCCACGGTCGTGTTCGAGACTGATAGTTTATTAGTGAAATGCCCGCAATGCGGCGGCTGGCCGATGGCCGCGATCCTGCCGAAACCGAACCGGTCGCAGCGAGAAGTACGGTTTAGGTGTGCGCAGTGCCACCATCAGGAGACCGCCCATTTGCAGCGGCCGGAAAGCGGACAGCGTCTGGCCGGAGATCCTGTGCACTCCGCGACGCGTGAGATGCGATGAAAATCAAATCCCATTCCGAGAGCCACATCGTCGAACTGGACGACAGCTCGCGATGGCAGATCTTTCCGGGCGACCTCGACCTTACCCTGAATTGGAAGCCGGAGACCGACCTCACGGTCGTCCCTATCGATGACGAGGTGAGCTCTCACGCGCTGATCGGCGGAGACGCAACGGTGCGCGTAATACCCGCCGGCGAAAGTTGGCCGGTGCGGGAGGTCAAATCCGCGCTTAAGGACGGTTGATACAGGCCGTGCCTTGATACGGAATTGAATCTACGGCTTGGCATCGCAAACCGCTTCCCGGCGATCAGTCGGGTCTCCGACATTTGAAACACCCCCTTAAGTCTGTTTACCAACGTCTTTCAACGGGTTTCAGTTCTGGAACTTTCGTTTCGCCTGGGCATTTCTCGGTTGGCCAAATCTGGCCGCTGGGAGGAATAAATGGAACAGGTTTTGCGACAAGCAGCGCAGGCAGAGTTGGTAGAACCGTCGGTGCCGGGGGTGTCCTGGGCCGCCGTCCTGGCGGGTGCGGTGGCATCTCTCGCCTTGACGCTGGTGCTCCTTTCTTTCGGGGCCGGCATGGGCTTTGCGGTCGTCTCGCCGTGGGGAAATTCCGGCGTTTCCGCAACGACGTTCAAGATCGGCACGGGGCTGTACTTCATCGTCATGGCGATGATCTCTTCCGCCATCGGCGGCTATCTTGCGGGCCGGCTCCGGACGAAATGGGTGGGCGTGCAGACCACCGAGGTACACTTCCGCGATACCGCGCATGGTTTTTTGGCGTGGGCTTTGGCATCCGTTCTCGGGGCCGTATTGCTGGCGTCTCCCGCGAACTCGCTAGTGGGCGGAACTCTTGCCGGCGCCACCCGGGGAGCGGCCAACGCCGCACAATCCTCGCCGATGAGCGGCTATGTCGACACGCTGCTGCGCTCCGATAATCCGTCAGCGCAAGGCCAGCAGAACCCGGCTGATCCGCGGGGCGAGATGGTGCGGCTGTTCACCACCAGCTTTCACAATAGCAACGATATCAATCCCGCCGACCGCGCTTACGTTGCCAAGGTTGTCTCTGCCCGCACCGGCTTGAGCCAAGCGGATGCCGAGAAGCGCGTCAACGACGTTGTCACACAGGTGAAGACCGATCTCGATGAAGCGCGCAAGGCGGCGATGCAGACCGCGATCTGGCTCACGCTGTCGCTGTTCATCGGCGCGTTCTCCGCGGCGCTCGCTGCGACCGAAGGCGGCGGCCTTCGCGATGGCACATGGGCCAAGAAGGCATATGGCACCCCCGCGACCAATCGCTAACCCTCGAAAATGAAAGGAGAGACACATGCCCATTTTGCTTTGGCTCCTCGGGATTCCGATCCCGCTGATCATCCTCATCATGCTTCTGCACCACTAAGCGATTTGCGGACATCGCGTTAAAATAGCCCAGCTGAATCTAGAGCAGCCGGCCCTGCGCCGGCTCCTCCGGAATTCCTGGGGTTTGTTTTCTCAACCAGTCGGGCTAGCGAGGGGGCCTTTCTATTTATTTGAGAAGCGAGTGCCAACTGCACATCGCCGACGTGGACCGATGGATCGATGACGAGTTGTGTCCGCTCGGCCAGCGGGCTTGACCTCCAACTTCGGGTTGCTTGATCAGTTCGTTGACGAGGAATCTTCGAAGCGAGTTCTCCAACTCGCTGTAAAAGAATTTAATCAGGAGCCCTCCGTCATACGACCGTGAGCCTTTCCCACCCGCGCATGCCGAACGCGGTAGCGTCTGCAGCCGATACTTCGACGACGCGATCTTCCGGCACGTTCATGACGCTGCCGTCGATCAAATAAAGTGTTGAAATTCCATCAGGGACGCGCACGCGCTCCTTGGCACCTGCGAATGCAGGCGAGATCTTGTAGCCGAACTCGAGCGTGTTATTAGCAATGGCCGCCAGTGCCGACCCCTCGGCCTCGGCGAGGCGGCGGTAGTATTCGAGCCAGTTTTCGGCGGAACTTGGCTTGGCCGCCGCGAACTGCGCGATGACGCCAGCGCAGACGTTAGCGGCGTCCTCATGTCCGCGCGCATCGATCTTATCGTGCCCGCCACTTCCGGGCCTGCGCTCCAATGATGCGAACTCGTCAATGACGAACTTGAGATCGGGCAGCCGAACTCGGCCGCTCGTCAACATCGGCAATGTGGCGAGGTAAAGTTTCGATTTGTCGAACTCGCTAATGCGATGGCCAACACCATGTCGCAAAAGCTCGGCGCGGAGGTAGCCACTTGAAAAGCCATCGGAGATTATTTCATCACACCGATACGCTTTTGCGAGCGCTGCCACTTCGCTAGTGATTTCAGATGCGTTAAAAGGCGGCATCCACCGGCGGCAGCAGTCGATCACGACGACATCGCCCTCACGATGCCCGATAGCAACCGCGAACCGGTCACCGTCGCCGCTTGAAGCAATACCGCTCGCAGCATCACAGAACGCGACGTACGTGAACTGGGGTGATGGCGGCCTTTCCGTGATCCCTTCGTCGACGGCCTGCATCAGCAGATCGCGATTGATAAAGCCGGTAACGTCGGCTCGAAATTGCCCGAGATACTCGGCGGCTGCGGCTACCGCGTCGCGTTCCAGCGCACGGATGACGACACGCTCGGGCAGCGATGGGTTGAGATCGCGACTGGCGCCCTGCACGACGACGATGCGCGGGTCGCCATCAGGGCCGTAGTGACGTTCGTACAGTTCGAACAGTTCGCCCTTTTCGGCATAAGGCGAAGAAAGCACCACCAACATGCCGCCGGTGGTTGCCAAGCTTGGTCGGAGCGCATTCAGGACCGCGCTATCGGTGTGTACCCCCTCCGAGGGCCAGAAGGCGAGTTCGTCTGCCAGAATAGCGACCGAGGTCACGCCGCGCACCGACCTGAAGCTGCTCGGCATGACCGTGATGTCGACGCCGTTCGTTAGCGAGATGGTGTCCTGCGTCCGCTGCCCGGCCTTCATGACGCGCAACAT
Organism: uncultured Alphaproteobacteria bacterium; assembly: GCA_963721935.1. Lineage (GTDB taxonomy): Bacteria > Pseudomonadota > Alphaproteobacteria > Rhizobiales > Xanthobacteraceae > Bradyrhizobium. The sequence continues at coordinate 50,080 of CAVRMY010000004.1, read as the reverse complement.
CGGCGAGGATTCGATGATGCCATCGATATAGTTCAGGCTGATGGTTGCCTGTTTCTGGTTTTGCGCCAGACAGAGGGCAACGGCCCTCTCGCCGACGTTCAGAACGGTGCTCCAATCGACGAGGCAGGCCAAAAAGACCAGTAGCACGGCACCGGCCAGCGTTTTGCCACCCCGTCTGCCGACGATCGCAATGAACTCCTCAGCGACCTCGAGCGGCTCCTGTGCACGCTTGGTAAGGGACTGGAAGGCTCGGCGTTCCTTACGGGTGAGAGCCTCGCCCGCGATCGCGGTCAACAGTGCCCGCCATGCCAGCCAGGTGTCGCCCTTATCGCGGGAGAAGGCGCTTCCCAGGATGGCAGGGTCTTGGAGCGCCTGACGCATTGTAACAAGTTTCTTCACCTGGCGTCCTCCAAAAGGCCGGCCGTGGCGGTGGTCTCGACGTTGTCGGTATCGTCGACGACGTCTGCCTCATCGTCATTGTCTGACGATGGCGGCGTGTATCCACGTGCTGCAAGCTGAGCCTGTAGTGATGGTGCCGCGGCCGGTGCAGCCGGTGCCGGCCGCAAGCCGGTTGCTCGCAGCAGCTGGGTTAGGAGTTGCCTTTCCTCGGCATCGTTACGGCCATCGGCGCGTAGCCGTCTCGCGCGAACCGCGGTTGCTGCAATGGTTTCGATTGCGAGTTTGTCGATCGGAGTTGCTTCGCGGCCGAGGCCGGCGCGTAGCTCGGCTTCTAGCGGCGCACGCTCGGCGGCGGCTTCTACAGCCAGCTCTTTCATGCGGGCTCGGCCGGTCTTGAGCGGCGGTATCGTCGGATCGTCTGGGCCTTTGTTGTCCGAACTCATAACTGCCCCGTGCCCACTTGCCTCCGTTGGGTAGTGGGTTTGATGTGCGCCGTTGGGGGCAGCGCCGGATGTTGCCGATCGCGCGATGAGCGGCATCGGCCATTGGCCTACTTATAGGGGTCGCGGGGTTAACACCGAGTTACGTTCGCCGCCGATTCCGCGGAGGTTTCTCGCCCATTCCGGAGAGCGGAGACTGGCCTGTTCGGGCGAGCGAAACCCCGTAGGAGACAGAGCTAAAGTTGCGAACGCCGGTCACTTTCGAACAACGTCCTCAATCGGCTCGATCATGAAGAAGTTGCAGAGTAAGGCCGCGATGCAGGCCAAGGTCGCAAGCTCCGGTCCGAGACCTAGACCAAGCGCCAATTCGGCCGCACCAAAGGCGGAGAGGGCACAAACCGATACGGCGCCGCCAATGTACATCACCCGCCTCATGGGAGCCCTCTACGCCAGCATTGACGCGATCGACGCTGGCGAGAATACGGCGCCCCGCTCGTTGCGGTAGCCTAGCTTGTCCAGCTCGACGGCGATCTCACGCAGGGACCGGTCTGGCCGCAGTGAAGTGCCGCGCAGTTGCTTGGCGGCTGCTACCAGCTCCGCCACTGCCTTGTTGGTATTGGCTCGCTCAGCCCAGCTCTTACGGCCCTCGACCTTGCCGCCCGTCTTGCGGCGTTTTCGCTCTCGCGCGCCCCGTAGTTTCGCCACCGTCATCGCCTTGTCGAACTGCGCGACGGCGCCCAAGATTTGCCGAACGAGTACCGCGGTGGGGGTGTCGTCGACGAATGAGTCCGGCTTGTCAGCGGCAATCAGAGTGATACCATCGGCTTGCAGCCGACGAAATCCAGTCTCCTGCACGATCAGGTCGCGGGCGAAGCGGTTGGCGGTTTCGACAATGATGGTGCGCACGCCATTGCCGGCGATCTGCTCCAGCGCGGCAGCGAAACCGGGCCGCACGTCGATCATATCGTCACCGGCAACCGCCGGATCGTCAAACCAAGCGACGATGCGATAGCCGGCCTTGTTCGCGTAGGCCTGTATCGCTTTGCGCTGGCGAGGCACTGAGTCCTTGTCGTCGCCTATGTTTGAAGCCGAGCTGGTTCGCGTGTAACCAATCGCGACCTTACGCTGGCGTTTCTCATGTTCAGACATAAGGTTACCCCCGTTTTGTATATATATCCTGAGATAAATATACAAGCGGCAGCGCTTGGTCAATAGGGATGTGCATGTCTAGCGGAAATGGTTGGCGGTGTTGATCGATCCGGCCAGAACGCGCGGTGCCCGGCAATCTGGAAACCCGGCGCCGCGCGCTGGTCGCGCTTTGGGGTAGGCAGGGATTTTAACGCGGCCAAGGGCCGATGTAGCAGATTCGCCGGATGATCGGCACGAGCGCGACGCCACCTGCAGCTTCTTGGCAAGGCGCAAGCCGGCGTCGCGCCGACCCCGGAGCGACCACTTTGGGGAGGCGGAAGGGCCTGCCGAAAGCCTGCGTCAGGAACATGGCACCGTGGCGGCGGTAGTGGATATTCCTGGACCGCTGCATCAAAAAGCGTGCCAAACGCTGCCTGGCGGCAGGGTGCCCCGGCGCGTCGCAGGTCAGCTAAACGGGCATGATGCGGGTCAGAAACCAGCGATCGGGGTGCGCGCAAAATAATTTGGGGCCGAGCGTGGCTATGGGAGCGGCGTAACATTGGTCGTCAAATAGGCAGCGACTATCTCCCCGATGCTGTCGCGACATGCTGTGACGCCATGTGGCCCTGAGGATGTACGTTAATCAGGGTGCCAAGTTCGTCCAAACATCGTGCGCTGGCGCACCAGCAATTGCCGGGTCCGGTGCAGCATTAAGGCGGTCTGCTGTTCCTTCGTCTTAATCGGAACAAACCGCATCGACGGACGTGTCGCTGCCTCGCAAATCGCCGCAGCATCACTGGCGAAATTCTCCGTTGTCCCCTACAGACCGACGGCCCCCCGTTGCAACGCTGTCGTTTAAGGCGTCAGGCTGCGGCTGATCCAAGTGACTATGCCATCCCATTGACGTTCTTCGTCCGCGGGATAATTGATCATCACACAGTTTATAAAGCGGCCCGCGAAGTTGCAGCTGTCGTACCAGGTTTTTCCTTCCCGAATGTCGGAGACTGCAAAGAATCGAGATGTAATCCGTTTGTAGGCGATCTGCCGCGGCGGATTTTTACTGGCTAAATACTCCGTGGGCGATGATCCCTCGGTGTTGATGATCGACTGAACCGTTAAATCGGCGCGGCGGTCCGGCGTCGTGAAGCGCGCGCCATATCCAGTTTCCGGTTTGCCAGCTTCCTCCGAAAATATCGAGGTCGGAATGTCCACCGACGCACCGGATTTTGGAATTTCAAATCGGACCCATTCCGGTTGGGCCGCGACCGCCCACACGGGCCAGAAAATCAAGCTCAAAGCGATGAAGTGAGGTCGTAGTCGCATCATGTTTCTCCGGGATGTCAATGATGCTCAAAGAAACTTGTTCCAAACGCGCTGCGGTGCGCGCTCTGTTTCGGCCTGCTCGCACCTGCGGCAACCGCGCTCGCTGCTTCACAACACAGGAGATGCGGTGATCCAGGGTACGGAGTCACGGTCATCACGGCTAGCATGGTGGGCCGGCGCCACCCAATTACTGACCTCAATACGATCTCGTCGCTCCATTGCCCCCTACGAGGCCGGCTACGTGATAGAGGGCCGCGCTCAAAGCGCGGCCCAATTCGTAATCACGATTACATGCTCGAACAGACCTTGACGGACTTCATGCCTGTTTCGGCTTCGGTACGCGTCTTGTAGACGGTGCCCGACGGGCTCACGACGGTGGTCGTCGTATCGACTGGCTTCTTGTCGACGATAGTGCACTTTTTCGTTTTCGCGTCCTGCACGACGTAGAATTCGTCGGCGGCTAACGCAGGCGTCATGAACGATGCGATCAACGTCGTGGCGGCGATCAAACGGAAGCTCATCTTACTCCTCCTCCAGTTATTGGACGACTTGTCGTCACTATGATCCAACGGGAAAAAGTTGCGGTTGGTTCCCATTCCAAGAACTCGGTGCGCTGCAAAATGTCCTTACATCGCCGCGACCTTCGCGCTGCAATCCCAATCCCAAGGGTCCCCCGAAGGTTGCATCAAGGGCGCCATCATCGGTGCCGGCCCCATGGCGGGACACGGCAAGCTCGGCGCGGCGGCCCAGCGGACACCACTGAGGCGAACAGGCCCGACGCCGACAAGGCGAACGCGCAGGCGCCGTCCGAAGTGAACATTCGGCGCGACTGGAAGCGCCGGACGTTGGATGCAGCTACTTGCTCTTATTGCTAAGGTGTTTTGACGCGTGAGGCGTTCTTGCCACGGATGAGGACTTGAAGTCAGTTAGCCAGGCTGGGTCTGATTTTCTGCCAGCGTTTGTCAGGCGTTGATAGAGCTTTGTGTAATCGCGAGCCATGCGACCTGCTAAGAATTTTTCCTCAAACCGCCTCCTGATCTGTCGCCGGTCGAGCGCCAGTAGATCCGGGATCGCACCAATAGCTTCTTGGACCGTGTCGACCAGACAACCGGTAATGCCAGGCTCAACAATTTCAGGCACAGATCCCCGGTTGAAGGCGAGAACGGGCGTGCCGCAAGCCATCGCTTCAATCATGACCAAACCGAATGGTTCGGGCCAATCGATAGGAAACAAAAGGCCGCTGGCATTTCCTAAGAACCGTGATTTTTCGTGGTCGCTGATTTCACCAACAAACTCTATCCCAGGCTTCCGTAAGAGCGGCTTAATGGTTGCGTGAAAGTACGCTTCGTCCACACGATCAATCTTGGCCGCGATTTTGAGGGGCATGCCCACCGCACTGGCTATCGCAATTGCTCGGTCCGGCCTTTTCTCTGGAGCTATTCGGCCGAGAAAGGCCAGATAACCTTTCTTCGTTGCGTAATTCGGATCGAGCAGATTTTTGGGAATACCGTGGTAGATTGTAGCGGCGTAATTAGCGTGTGGAAGCGGTCGTCGTTGGTCGTCAGATATCGAAACGAGAGGGAAGGTGTCGAACCCGAAATACAGTGCCCGGTTATCGGGCAAATCTTGTCGACCATGAAGCGTTGTGACGGTCTTATTTGCCATGCTTCTAAACACGGGGAAATGAAAGTGATCGATATGAAAATGAAGCACGTCGAACTCGCCGGCGTGTTGCTTCACCCGGTCAAGCATCAACATATAATATGGAATAATATCTTTGACGGCCTCGTCCAAACGTAGCGCCTTGGTAGCGCAACTGACAAGATTTGCTGAGGTGACCGAATCCCCGCTGGCAAATAGCGTGACCTCATGTCCTAACTTGACCAGCCCTTCGGTGAGATAGCTTACGATTCGCTCCGTTCCCCCGTACATACGAGGAGGAACACTTTCGGCAAGCGGCGCTATTTGAGCGATCTTCACGTTCTGTCTCCGCAAAAAGAACCGCGATTTCTGGCAAGCGTTCCAGGGAATACTCATCGCAATAAAAATTATGCGAATGCAAACGAGTTGGCACTACGGGTTTGCGGAACAAGCGCCGTGCCAGGGGGTTTAATAATCGAGGCCATCGCCCGCCGTTCGAATAGGGCGCATGTCGCGGATAGCCAAAGGCGCCTTGCCCGCTATTCAACTAGCGCTCTCGCGGATAGCCAAAGACGATGGCCAGGGTTCAACTGTGAGCAACGATGGCGAGGAGCATTCTAGTCACACGTGACCAATTCAACATCACCCCACACGGTATTACGCACAAGCCAACCGACGCCTCGTTTACGCCGCACGGTAGCGATCCTCACTCCGGAACCATGCGCCTGGGCCAACTCGAAAGCGAGGCCCCAGCCGGTGACCGCTACGATCCGGATGTAGTGAAGGAGATAATGACCCAGCTTTGGGTCGAGTACGTCGCCGCAAATTCGCCCCTGTTTTACGAGGACCATGCTCCTTTCGCCGGCGGGCTACACGATACTCGTGACTAAGGAATGGTCACGATTCCGATGACCCGATCATTCAAGGCAATCTCGTCGCTTCGAGAGATTAAGAAAACCCTACAATTTTTTGATGGATCAACATCCTGTTTTGACACTTTTCGGACGTAGCTGATCTGACTGACGATGTCAGTCAAAGCGGGACGCGCCCGAACAGCGCAGGTCACTTCCGAAAATACTTTTCGGACATTCGGAAGGTGTCGAGTTCGATTTTTCCGATCGCTCCAACCTCCTTCGCAGAAGTAGCGGATTCGAGGAACCAAGCGGCAGAAGGTAGGTTTATCCCCTATGGCGGTCACGCAACGAACGGCGCTAAGGTCCTCAACTACTCCGGCAGCTCGTTATGCCAGACGGAAGCGCGCAACGAAGTCGCCGCAATCCAACCGACTGATTGCTCGCACACGAAGGAAATTTCTGCTCGCTTTTCCAGGCGGCTTCCGTGACGAGACTTATGTGGACTGGGAGCGCGACTACAAATGGCGCGCGCACCTACGCTGGCAGGACGATTTAAGCGAGGCGAGTTTCCGCCGGCTCATCACAAATCGCGAGTTCGAGAAAGCTGGCCGCCTTGCGAGTTCCATTGAATCCCGAACAAATCTTCTGTTTTCATTTGAGAAAATGGCGCTACGGGATGCTATTCGCTCTCCGGCTGGCGCCCAAGCCTTTACCTGCGCTCTGTTTGATTTTCTGCACGGCCATGAGCCGCCCGAGATACGCTTTGCAAGTTGGGTCGCCGCGCTGGATGCATTACCGCGCCGCCAGACGGGGGTTCTGACCTGGCCGCTTGCCACGGTCTTTGGCTTTATCGCCCAGCCAAAGCAGCATTTCTTCTTCAAGCCAACCGTGACACGCGAAGCCTTGCGTCGCTGCGGCCTTCACCTTGACTATTCCGCGCGTCCGTCCTGGCCGCTCTACAAGGCTTTGCTGGATGCCATCCGGACCGTCCGCAGCGAAATCGTGTCGATGCGCCCGCGGGACATGATCGACATGCAGTCGTTTTTGTGGGTGCAGGGCTCGGACGAATATCCAGATTAAGCGCAGGATGGGCTTATCATCGCCTATGGACTTCAACGTACTTTCGAACGCAACGCACCAATAAACGAACAGGTCGGACAGAGTGCCTTGCGCCGACCACATGCGGAAAAGTTGCCTCGCGATCTCTTGCGATGATCTTCCATGCATCGGACCCCATAAGGAACCGGTTGTCCCTGTTTCACAAGGAACAGGGCATGCAGGATATGGAAAAGCATTATCTGAAGCTTCGCGCGGATGCGGAAGAGTGTTCAAATATTGGTAAGCGCAACCGATCCACAAAAGCGCGACCTATTTGATAGGCTAGTGCAACATTGAACGTGCTGGCCTCGGAGGTCGCGCGAGCGATTGCAGCGAAAGGCGCTGGCGACGAATAGCATGGTTCATTCGACTTGGCGTAGCAACGCTTGTCGCGTTGCCGACAAGGTAAACAACGCAAATCACCAAAACAGCGAACATTTCACCACTTCCCGCCGTGGACGTGAGGAAGGCCATAAGGGGATCGATTTCTGAAGGCGGCCACACGCGAACGCGTGGGCCGCGATGGAATGGGAGCGGATGCGCGACATGTTTCCGCATATGTGCGTGAGGCAAAGCGCCGTGACGGTCAATAGTTTCAACGGTGATACGCGCAGTCGCGCGGGACTAATTTTCAGCATACGTTTCAAAAACAGATTCGGCGCTCCCACGCAAAATCTCGGCGGTGAAATCGCAAAAGCGAGACCCGCACGCTTCCCCGGTCACCGAACGTAACACGCCGCTTCGACCGTGATAGCCCAATAGAAAGCATCACGCAGAAAAGTGCGGCCCAACGTTGCCGATGTTGTGCCGCTATCATCACCGAATGCGAGTAACAGTTTCTGATTACTTCAACGAAGAAAACCAAGTATCGACATCTTTCTTCGCCTGATCCTTAGCAAACCCGTATCGCTGTTGCAGCCGACCTTCTAATTGGTCACGCTGGCCATTGATCGCCGTTAGATCGTCATCAGTAAGCTTCCCCCATTTCTCTTTGACTTTGCCCTTAACCTCTTTCCAATTTCCTTCAACCCGGTTCCAGTCCATGGGATCATCCTTTGAGGTTCGTGAAGCTATATCCAACGCGAGTGTATGGCGGGCGTTCCGATTAACGCTTCGGTGTCGCCCCCGATGGAACCTTTGTAGACGGTCTGGATCTGGGTATGGCGGGTACCACCCTCGAACTGATAATGCAAAAAGGGTCAAATTATCCATTCGGCTAGCTCCTAAAACATCCGATAGCGGCCTCAGGAACTAAGCGCCTAATTGTCGAATTATTCCGCGCTGTGAAACTCCATAAGTCCTTGGCGCGAGCCGCCAGCGGCAACGGAGTAAATCTTGGAAATTTCTTGCGGGAAATCGCCGAGATGATTGGCGCGCTTGGCCCTGAGGGACAGATGGACTTAACTGTCGATGGTTGGTGCAATGACTCCATCGACGCCCGTCACGCGCTTCACGCTGGGCTTATTACCGCCGAACTTCTTACGAACGCAACTAAGTTTGCCCATCCGACAGGTTTGCCGGTGAAGGTTCACTTACGGTGCGACACCAATCTCTACGGTTCTTTTTTGGTCGAGGTGACAGATGATGGCGTCGGCTTTCCAGAGAACTTCAATCCCGCAATCGACGGAGGATTAGGCTTCCAGCTCATGCGTGCGTTGGCTAGCGGAATAGGAGCCGAACTTCAATTCGAACATGACAGCCTAGGAGTTCGTGCTCGTCTTGTCAGACATCTGGCGTCGTGAGGGGCCCACATGTCGCCTGAAGCCAAGCCGCATCCGTTATCCGTGTTTCTGGTCGAGGACGAAACCTTAATCCAGATGATGGTTGCTGATATGATCGAGGAATTGGGTCACACTGTGATAGCTCAAGCAAGTGACCTCAATCAGGCTTTGAGCTTGGCGCAAACAACCGATTTTGATGTTGCGATACTGGACATCAACCTAAATGGGCAGCGAATTGACCCGGTTGCTGAGGCCCTGTTACACCGCAACCTGCCCTTTATCTTTGCCAGCGGATATGGCGAGGGAGGTCGCACAGATCGGTTTCGTGACAGGCCAGCGTTGCAGAAGCCATTTATTTTATCTCAGCTTGCGGAGGCCATCGATGCAGCGCTGCGAACATCCGGAGTGAGCGCCCTTCCACGGATCGTTCTAAAACAACCCGGATTAGCGGCTCCGCGACGGACGTGATTCAAGCTCCGAAACCGGAGCCTCTAGCCGAGTGTCCGGGCGTCGAGCCGGTTCACATCAGGGGTTTCAAAAACAAAGCCGAAATCGACGAGTGGATGATCAGTGATCGCCGTATCGCGTGGCTGCGCTCTCAGGGTTATGCGAAGTAGGCTTGCCGTTAGCGTGGCCACTCAATCGGCGTGAACCGCAGCCGTCGCCGTTCCATTTCTTCGCGAAGGCGTTCCGCGTATTGCTTGGCTGCACGCGGTTTAAGGACTTCTGGCGGGATTGAGCTTGCGCCGCGGCAGGATCGGCGTAGGGTTTGACGGCGACGTTCGTCGCGTTTCGACTAATGCATAGACTGGGCCCCGCCGTGCATGGCGGGGCTTTTCTTTGCCGCCAAGGGTTAGTTGGTCCCGACGATCTCGCGGCTGTAGACGGCATGATGTTGCTGAAATAGACTACCGCCCGCGCGACGGCGCTACCCGTCGCGACTCTGCAATGGACTTGCCCCGCCACCCCCTGCCTGTGCGCGGGGCTTTTGTTGGCCGCGCAGCCGGCGCCGCTTGCCCCAGCCCATCGCCCCGGTGCATTCTCGGATCATGGAACAGAGTCGAATTGCAGACATTCAGGTTGAGACCGCTGGCAGGGCTCGCTTCATTGTGGTTGACGGCCTGCGCGTTGCTCGGCGAGGTTCAGATACATGGTCCCAATAGAGCCCGGCTGGGAAGTGATGGACAGCGACGAAGGCATCCTTATACGTCATCACGGCGTCTGGGGGTGCACAGCTAGACCGTCGCTTCACCGATAGGCTTTTAACTTGCGCGCCGCTGCAGGCCTACCTCGGCTACAGGAAATCCAGCACACCGTGCGCCATACCGAGCTGGCGCCCGATCGGTTTAAGGAGTTTTGGCGGGATTAATCGGCAGCGCGAGAGGCGCGGATGATCGCTGGAACGGTCTGCGTCCGGCCGGGTTGGCTCCATCGGACGGGGACATAACCAGGCACGCTACGGGACTGACTTCCGACTTGGCCAACGTCCCGTCAAAGGAGTTGCAAATGGTCTACACGGTCGGCTTCGGCAAGCGGAACAGGCCTGGCGTTTCAACTGTGCGGACAAATACGGCTCAAGAGGCCATTGAGCTGGCCGAGGCGCTGACGCGAAGCGACGAGGAGATCCAGTTCATCGACACGCCGACCGATGGCCGCGTCGGCATCGACATGTTGCGCGTTCTGGCCAAGGAAGAGGCCGGTGAAGCGTAGCCGCCACGCTGGCGGCGAGAAGGCCAGCTCGTCATTTGGATTTCTTATTGTCTGAACCTACGGAGAGCAAATGGAACAAAGCGTTATCACCCTCAATCTGGGCCGTTTCACGTGAGGTCTCAAGGCCCGTCATCAGTAGCGTATCGCGTTCGCAAACTCGCCACTCCCATCGCGTGGGCTCCAATTGGGTTACCGTGACTTCAAGCAGGCGTGTATTGGACTTCTTTGCCATCCAAGGAATATGCAATGGGGATAGTGTCAAAATTCCAGACCGCACACGAAGCTTTCATTGAATCACGTGCTTGCCGCCGGGCTGATGGTGATACCTTTTGCTTTACCTCGGGCTTCTATCGCTTGCCTCGGTCGGAGAGATATCCTGCCGTCGCGAGCCGTTGACGCGATGTGCTCGACATCACCTTCCCGTACCTGAACAAGTGGCATTAACACGAAGTTCGTGGGTGGTCATCTGACACTCCAAGGGGATATTTGGGTCGACCACAAAGGTCATCGCTCACGGACCAACATGGTGTGCAGTGTATCGTTCCAAGAGTCACCACATAAGAATAATCGAATGTTCGTTGACGTTGTTCGCCGTCAGGGCTTTTGAGACAAATTGAGGGACTTCACGGAGGGAGGATTTCTGGTTCATCGTAGCCGTAAGGAGCGAAGATGAAGCAGAAATCCGTACCGGGCAGAGCGCCGGCAGACCAGGTCATCAAGGACATCCGGCGTCAGACGCGCCGGCATTATTCGGCGGAAGAGAAGATCCGTATCGTTCTGGAGGGGTTGCGCGGCGAGGAGAACATCTCCGAACTGTGCCGCCGCGAGGGCATCGCCGCCTCGATGTATTACGGCTGGTCGAAGGAGTTCCTGGAGGCCGGCAAACGGCGGTTGGCGGGCGACACGGCCCGTGCCGCAACTTCGGATGAGGTGAAGGACCTTCGTCGTGAGGCTACTGCCTTGAAGGAGGTCGTGGCCGATCTCACCCTGGAGAACCGCCTGCTTAAAAAAAGCATGAGCGGGGATGGGGAGGACGGCGCATGAGATATACCGCATCCGAGAAGGCCGAGATCATCCAGCTGGTCGAGCAGTCACATCTGCCGGCCAAGCGCACATTGGACAAGTTCGGCATCCCGCGCGCCACGTTCTACCGCTGGTATGAGCGCTACCGTACGGGTGGGCCTGAGGCGTTAAGTGACCACCGTTCCCGACCGGATCGTGTCTGGAACCGTATCCCGCAAAACGTTCGCCACCAGATCATCGATCTGGCGCTGGAACTCCCTGAGTTGTCGCCGCGAGAGCTAGCCGTGCGCTTCACCGACGAGAAACAGTATTTTGTCTCGGAATCTTCGGTCTATCGGCTGTTGAAGGCGCACGATCTCGTCACCAGTCCGGCCTATGTCGTGATCAAGGCGGCCGACGAGTTCAAGGACAAGACCACGGCCATCAACCAGCTCTGGCAGACGGACTTCACCTATCTCAAGATCACCGGCTGGGGCTGGTATTATCTGTCAACGGTGCTCGACGACTTCTCGCGCTACATTGTGGCCTGGAGGCTGGGACCCACCATGTGCGCCTGCGACGTTACGGCCACGCTCGACCAGGCGCTCGCGGCCTCCGGCCTTGACCACATCACCGTCACGCAGCGGCCCAGGCTTCTGAGCGACAATGGATCGAGTTACGTCGCTGACGATCTGGCAAAGTGGCTCGAACACGAGGGAATGCAGCATGTCCGCGGCGCTCCGTATCACCCTCAGACCCAGGGAAAGATCGAGCGCTGGCACCAGACCTTGAAGAACCGCGTTCTGCTCGACAACTATTACCTGCCTGGCGATCTCGAACGGCAGATCGCCGCCTTCGTCGAGCACTACAATCACGTCCGCTATCATGAGAGCATCGACAACCTCACGCCGGCTGACGTCTACTTCGGCAGAGCGCAGACGATCCTCGCAGAACGCAAACGCATCAAGCTTGCTACCATCGCAAACCGTCGCTTGCAGCATCAGATGCAGGCCGCTTAAACTCTAACCCCTGATGAGCCAGAGCCTCCCTTCGCGAAACGCCTGATCAGTCTCAAATTATCTGACGACGGACAACGTTGGGTTGGTCATACCGACCATGCCTCCCAATGCATCCGATTCCGTTTGGTTCCTCGCTTCGACGCAACGCAGATCATCGCCAACATCGACAAGCGACCAATCGGTCCTTTCGGAAACGCTCGACTTTCAGCCATCTGGCGAAAGCAACGAGCCCGATGTCTCATCCTCCAACCCGCCGGCAAGACTGAGCACATACCGACCGGCCCACCAAGGCCTTGGTGAAGCGCGAGCGAATATTCTCAAATCCGCTTTTATACCCATATATCGCTCATCAATTAATCTCGAAGGAAGGGCGGCTTTGTCCGAGCAATTCAGCCTCTTCGCCGAAAGGTTGTCGGGGCCGGAAGGTCTGCGATATGCCGAGGAGTTCGTCTCGCCGACAGCGGAGGAAACGCTGATCGGACACATCGTGGCTTTGCCGCTGCAGCCCTTCCAGTTCGGCCAATACGAAGGCAAACGCCGTGTGGCCTCGTTCGGTTTTCGATACGACTACACCATGCGCCGGCTCGAGGAGGCCGATCCGATCCCCGAGTGGCTGGCCCCGATCATCGAGAAGGTCGAGGCTTTCGGCGGCCGAGGCACCCGAATTGGGCAGGTCCTTTGCACCGAGTACGACGTCGGTGTCGGCATCGGTTGGCACCGAGACAAGCCGCACTTCGACCGGGTGTTCGGCCTGTCGCTGGGCTCCGCGTGCAAGTTCCGGTTTCGGAGGTCCGCCTACACGAAGTGGGAGCGATTTACGCTAGAGGTCCGGCCGCGTTCGATCTACATGATGTCGGGGCCGTCGCGGGAGGTCTGGGAACACAGCATTCCTGCCGTCGAGGCGCAGCGCTACTCGATCACCTTCCGGACGATGGCCGCGAAATCCTGATGGCGCGTCCGAACCTCTGTTATCTTCCCTCGTGATTCGAGTCGCAGCAGCGAATGGCAAGACGAACCGGAAGCGCCGATCTACCTCTGCACGGCGGACGCGTCCCGCCGTGGCTGGCGACCCGCATGTCGTCGCTCGGCGCCGTCATCACTCAGGCCATCGTCCACCACTACGGCCGCGACGAATTCCTGCAGCGGCTGTCGCATCCGTTCTGGTTCCAGTCGTTCGGCGCCGTCATGGGCATGGACTGGCACTCGTCCGGCATCACCACCAGCGTCATCGGCGCCCTCAAGCGCGGCTTGGGGCCCCTCTCGAACGAACTCGGCTTCCATGTGTGCGGTGGTCGCGGTCAGCATTCGAGGAAGACGCCGGACGAATTGCGTCTGCTCGGCGAACGCATCGGCTTCGATGGCGCCAAACTGACCCGCGCCAGCCGACTGGTCGCGAAGGTCGATAGCGCCGCCGTCCAGGACGGCTTCGACCTTTATCTGCACGGGTTCTTCGTGACCGACGATGGCAAGTGGACGGTCGTGCAGCAGGGCATGAACGGCGACAAGAAGCAGGCGCGCCGCTACCATTGGCATTCTGAAACCCTGAAGAGCTTCGTCGATGAACCGCACAGCGCGATCGACGGACCGGCGCAGGGCGAAATCGTCAACTTGACGCACAGACGGGCTGAGAACTCCCGGGCAGCGCAGCTCGAACTGCTAGGCGACCTCGGTCCCGACCGCATTTTGCGGGAACTGGCGGCTTTATCAGGAGAGACCCCGGCGCAAGCTCTCCTGCCGCATTTGATCATGCCCGCACATCATGAGGTGCGCTCGAGCGACGTGTTCTCTCGACGCCTTCACGGCACGCTGGCTGCGGCGGCCGAGCGCGGCCCCGTCGATTTTCCGGAACTCCTGCTGACGCCGGGTGTCGGCGCCCGGACTGTTCGCGCACTGGCGATGGTGGCAGAGGTGGTGCACGGCGCGCCGTACCGCTTCCGCGATCCGGCGCGGTTCTCGCTGGCGCACGGCGGGAAGGACCGGCATCCTTATCCTGTCCCGATCAATGTTTACGATGAGACCATCCGAGTCCTGAAGTCAGCCATCGGGAATTCGAAGCTCGGACGGGAGGAGGAGCTCCAGGGGCTCAAACGTCTCGACGACCAGGCGCGCCGGCTTGAACGGGTAGTTAGAGGCCCCTCGCTGGAGACCTTTATCGCTTCGGAGCTTGCGGCATCGCCAGAACTAGACGGGCGCTCGATATTCGGATGGGAAAAGGATTTTCGTCCGTCGAAGGCCGTGGGTTCCTGACGTTGTTCAATGTGGCAATCGGAACTCACCCAAGTCGCGGCTCTCACGTGGCTGTGCCGAGGATGGTTGAAGTGGACGTTGACGACGAAAAACCATTTCGAATACGCGCTCGGCTTCGCCGTCGTGCGACGTTGGGCTGATCTTTCGCGCGAAACGCAGCAGCTTCTGTTCGACGAGGCGACCGCTGGCGACGACAGCCTTCGAGAAGGGCTCGCGAAAATCCTGCATGGGAAGCATCTCAAGACCACCCATCCGATCAGTGAATAGAATACTAAAGCGCCAATTACCCCGCGATTCTCGGTTCCAGAGGTTCCCCGCTGGAACCTTCGTCCCATTTGGACATTTTCTAGGCACAGCCAATCCGCTGCCGGGAGAGCCTAAATTGCAGGCAATTGAACAAACCGTGCCGACAGAATTGGCGGAGCCCGCCGTCTCCGGAGTTTCATGGGCCGCCGTTATAGCCGGCGCCGTGGCGTCCCTGGCGCTGACGCTGGTTCTGCTTTCCTTTGGCGCCGGCATGGGATTTGCCGTAGTCTCGCCGTGGGATCATTCCGGTGTTTCTGCAACCACGTTCAAGATCGGCACCGGACTATACTTCATCGTCATGGCGATGATTTCTTCAGCCATCGGCGGTTATCTCGCCGGACGTCTGCGAACGAAATGGATCGGTGTTCAGACCACCGAGGTGCACTTCCGCGACACGGCGCATGGTTTCCTGGCATGGGCAGCGGCATCCGTCCTTGGCGCCGTTCTGCTGGCCTCTCCCGCAAGCTCGCTGATCGGCGGTACGCTTTCCGGGACGACACAGGCTGTTGCCAATTCCGGGCAATCTTCTCCGATGGACAGATATGTCGACACGTTGCTGCGACCCGACAATCCGTCCGCGCAAAGCCAGCCAAATCCGTCCGACACCCGGGCAGAGATAGTCCGTCTCTTCACAACCAGTTTCCACAACGGCAGCGATCTCAGCACGGCTGACCGTAGCTATGTCGCCAAGGTCGTCTCGGCCCGAACGGGCTTGAGCCAGGGCGACGCCGAGAAGAGGGTCAATGACGTTGTGACCCAAATGAAGACGGACATGGACAATGCACGTAAGGCGGCGATGCAGCTGGCAATGTGGCTGACACTGTCGCTATTCATCGGCGCGTTTTCTGCAGCGTTAGCCGCGACCGAGGGCGGCGGTCTTCGCGACGGGACCTGGGGAAAGAAGGCTTACGGCAACGCCGCATTCACCCGCCAACCCTGAAACAAAGGAGACGCACTATGCCTATTCTGCTCTGGCTCCTCGGAATTCCCATCCCCCTTATCATCCTGATCCTGCTGTTGCGCTGACGAGAAGCCCACCGGTCAGTCAGGGTACCGCTTACCGGGGCAAGAACCGGCATTTTGTCATTGATGTGAGGCCGTGGTGCTCGGCGTCGACGGCATCGCCGATTTCAATGCCTTGTACTCGCGAAAGCATGACGGCGAGGTGCAGCTCTACGCCTTCGACATTCTTGCCCTAGACCGTGATGATTTGCGAAAGCTTCCGTTGTCCGTGAGAAAGGCCAACCTTGCGCGGCTGTTGGCAGGGCGGCCCGACGGCATCTTCGCGGCGCCCTTCGAACAGGGCGAGATTGGCCCCGATTTGTTTTGGGCCGCCTGTCAGATGGGCCTTGAGGGGCTGGTGTCGAAGAATTGAGATCGACCATATCGTGGCGGCCCCTGCCGCCAGGGTCAAGATCAAGAACCCGGAGTTGGCGGCAATGAAGCGGGCAGCCGAAGTTGATTGGTCGCGGTGAGATTGCAGGCCGTTGGAGGTGATCCGTGTCAATATCGATTTGGTTCGTGAAAAAGGACACCGGCCAGCGCGACGAATCTTTGCCAGAACAGATTGCTCAGGGCGTCGATGAGGCCATCGAGTTGGTGCGTGCTCACAAAGCCGGCGCGCACAGCGACGAATACATTATCCGCGTGTCTGCCAGCGGTGGTACGCTCTCATCGGCCGACCGCGAACGGCTGGTCGCTGCGGGTGCAGACGAACCGATTGTTGTGATCGTTTGCATGGATAGCTCCTCTGACCGTGGGAGCCTTAACAACCCCCACTTCCGTAGCACTCAGGTGCCGGTGGGGGAGGTCGCGGTAGGGACGAGGATTTCTCCTCGCCCCCGCACAGAATCCGGCGGGCGCTGCTAACGCACCGGGCTCCCACCTTGGATGGTGACGAGGAATCGCTTCTCAGGCCACGGATGCAGGATGCGTGGGAATGGCAAGGTACCGATCAGCGATCGTCTTCATTCGGGCCCACGTTAATCGACGCCGCTGGCTGCGACGCATGTCTCGCGCTATCGACACCGGCCGTGTTGCCTTCTGTGGGACGGAAAACATCGGCACCCCGAAACTTGTCTTACGCCGCT
Source organism: uncultured Alphaproteobacteria bacterium (assembly GCA_963721935.1). Taxonomy (GTDB): domain Bacteria; phylum Pseudomonadota; class Alphaproteobacteria; order Rhizobiales; family Xanthobacteraceae; genus Bradyrhizobium. The sequence continues at coordinate 33,102 of CAVRMY010000004.1, read as the reverse complement.
CAATACCTCGCCTGCGCCCTCCCGTGTGAACGCTTCACGTCTGCCCTCGCGGACAACCCGTGCATCACTCGGGGCCGGTACGGTTCGCTACACCTTCACCGTGACGGACTTCTACCGTCTACCTTTTGCCGGTCTCCCGGCGCACCCGTCCACAGCATCACAACCGGACATAACTCCCTGGCTCAGAGCCCTCCCGAAGGATCGGAAAAAAGACGGCCCGCCGGAGCAGGCCGCCTCAATGTTCCTTAGCTTGTTCCTTAGCGAAATGCCCCGCCGTACAGCTGCCGCTCCTTGTGAACCTCCTCAGCGCCGAAGGGTTTGCTGGCAGGATCGAACGATTTCCACCCAGCCTTTTGCCAGGCGGCACTCCGGTCACGCAGGTTGACGGCAAACTCGTTCAATATTGAGTCGAGGCGGGACCGGTCCGTCACTCGTGCCGACACGAGCGTGCCTCCACGACGGACGCCCTCGGCGTAGGAGTGAGCATCCTCTGCCGAAACGCCAGCCTCCGTGAGCGCACCGACAATACCGCCGGTAGCTGCTCCTGCAGCCGCGCCAACCGCCGTCGCGGCCAGCCAACCAGCTGCGTTTTCTCTCAACAGCGGACCCTGGGGGGACATGCCGGGAAGTACGAGAAGGGTCATTCGCGTCGGTTTGCCCCTCAGCCGGCGCCTTAAGGATGTGCCGATTTCGGCGAGGGCATCAAAAATGAAAGAGGCCGCCAACTGAGTTGGCCTTACTCGTCGATCTCTTTGAGTTTCTGTTCCAATTCGGCGGCTAGCACCTCAAGTCGCCGGTGCGATAGCCGCCGAGGTTCGTGTCGTATTTCAACGACTGCCAAGGCAGGGGATAATGATCGTCACCAATTCCTAGAAAACCGCCGAAACTCAAAACAGCGTATGAAACCTTGCCGGTCATTTTGTCGATCATGACACGCTCGATAGAACCGATTTTCGTGTCGTTTGCGCCGTATACGGCGGTACCTTCGACCTTATCACTGCCAATAAGGGAGCCTGTTTCTCTCGTTTCCGTAACCATTGTGTGTGTCCTCCTGGGCTGGAGAGCGTGCAACAGGCTGCGTAGAGAATTGTTCCGGCAAAAGGACCTGCCAATGAAGCAAAGTGCCAGCGCCTACAACGCGGTGCATCTTGCTCTGCTTGATTTCGTCGTGCAGCCGGGCGGATTGCTCGTCAATATCGATTATGCGGTCTTCTTCGCCCGCACCTTGTGGCTTCCCTTGCTGCTGTCTTTTTTGGTCCATTTCATCCGATTGCGCTCGACCTTAATCACCGGCCACTTCCGTGTGTTTCTTGGTGTCGGCCATCGAGTGGCTCTGTGTGACGCGGGCGCAGGCGTAGGTGGGAGCCAGACAGGGAGTTCCATTGCCGGAACGCCTAGGCCGGTTCGTCAGCCCTTCTCTATGCGGCTTCCGCCGTTTCTGCATGAAGATTCACTTCAGCTTCCGCAATCTGGGTCAGTGTGCTGTCCGTGTTCTTCTCTTCCTTGAGCGTGGCATCGAGTAGCCGAACCGCGTCGTTATACCCGAGTTCGGTGGCCCAGCACTTCAGGGTCCCGTACCGCGAAATCTCATAGTGTTCAACGGCTTGAGCGGCCGCGAGCATCCCTGCGTCGAGGGCCGGCATGCCTTTGTATTCCGTCATGACCTCCTTGCCTTCTTCGATGATGCCCATGATCGCGTCGCAGGTCTTGCCTTTGGCCGGTTCATCGATGGACGCAAACACCTGTTCAAGCCGTTCGACCTGGCCTTCCGTCTCGGCTTCGTGTTTCTCAAACGCTGCCCGAAGCTTTTCGGACTGTGCGGCCTTTGCCATTTTTGGGAGAGTGGATAAGATCTTCTTCTCGGCAAAATAGATGTCCTTCAGTGTATCGAGAAATAAGTCTTTCAGCAGTTTTTGCTGCTTGGCCATGATTGCTTTCTCCGATGTTTGGATTAACTGTATCGTCAAACCGGTTTGGTCGATTTAGTTCCAGGGGCAGCGACTTCTGGATTGCACCGATCATGTCTTGTGGGGCTTGGCGACTTGAACCAGTTGAATATAGGGGTGCCGTTAATAGCAGACATCCGCGCCTGGGTCTTAAGTTGTTCACCGCTGGATACTTATTCTAGCTAGTTCTGTCGAATGCTTCCGGAACATGGCGATCCGCTTGCCTGTGAATTCTGCAATGACACTGGGAAGTTCAACGGGCGTTCTAATCGTCGCAAGCCTCTGAGCGAATTCAAGAGCGAATTGCATGTTGGCTTGTGCGATTTCCAGCAACTTTGCTTGAAAAGCCCGCACGTTTGCCGTGGCTGAGGAAAAATCAATCCCCTTCTTCGAACCGTTATCCGTCATCGCCTGTTTGGATTCATCTCGTAAGGCCGTCACCGGATTCTCAACAGGGAGAGCCTCTTGTTGTGCGTCGTCATGGCGCTTTGGCGGCGATTGGTTCGAGCGAACCCCAACCGGGCGCTGGCGGTTGTCCTTCGTGCTTCTAACAACAGCCTGAGTGGCCCTTTGGGCCTTCGCGGCTATTTTTGGGCTGTGGGCATGCTTTGACGCCGTTGCCGGTTTACGTTTGCTCATCTGACGCTCCAAGGGATGTTTGGGTCGACCACAAAGGTCATCGCTCACGGACCAACATGGTGTGCCCTGTATCGTTCCAAAAGTTCCAACACACTAAGATTTAATTCATCGAATGTTGACGTCATGTCGCCGGCTTCCAGCGTCGAAATGGCCGACGGGGGGTGACTGTCGGCGATCTCCTCACTTCCGTCGAGCTACTTCCGTCGTCGCCGGGGTCGCACGTTTCGGCTTCGGCCCGAACTAAGCCTGCTCAGCCGCTTCGCGTTTGCCGCCACATGAAGTCGATATCGATGGATGATCTCATCGCCCGAAGCACCAGCCATTAGGCTTGCGGTCGCCTCGAAAGCCGCGTGCATCTTTTCGCTGACCATTAGTTTAGCTTCGCGACGGGCGCTTCTACCGCCGCGCATCAGCTTCATCATCCGCAACGCAATTACGCGATTTGCTTCGACTGCCAACAACATCAAGGAATTGACCATTCGCCGACCCTTTAATAGCCAATACGAAAGAGCGGATGTGGTTCCGGATTTCCGGACGGTCACGCCAATTTAACCGTTGACTCAGTTACAAGGATGCAAGATTGGAATGCGCCTTGCGTTTCTGGGAATGGGTCAAGTTGATCTCGATCGCGGTTCTTACCATTGAGTCATGCCCGCCGCGGTGATTCCGAGGGTTTCTTGAGCCAACTTCGACTTGGATTTTGCCATGTGGACGCCGACCACTCGACAGCAGCATAGCCGCCGCGTCAAGCGATACCAGACCGATCTGACCGACGCAGAGTGGCGCGTGACGGGCAGGCCGCGCGAGTGGCCGATGCGCGAGATCGTCGACGGCATTGTGCGCGAGCATCAGGTCTGAAAAATGCCAGTGGCAGACATTCATGTTCTATACGTTGCGCGTTTATCGGGACGGAAGGTGGAACAGGTTCGCTGACCATCAACGCGCCGGCAGTCGGCAGCATGGGATTTTGACGGAAATGAATGGCGGCCTCTCCGTCATGGACTTTAAAAATTGACGGATTGGATTACAACTTGAACAGTACGTCCAAAGTTGCGTACTACTATCAAGGCTCGAATCTAGTTTTGGCGAGCATCGGCTATAGCGGGCAAATCGGACCCAGCAAACTTTTTACCATTAGCCTAGGCGGCGTGGGTGGCTATTCCTTTAATGACAATGGAAGCGTTACTGTTGGCAGCATTTCGGCTTCCGCAACGCCGATCCCGACCGCGCTGCCACTGCTTGCGACCGGCCTCGGTGCGCTCGCGCTGCTTGGTAGCGGCAGCTATTGCAGCTTAGTCGTCGCCTCTAATTCCTATCGCTTTTGCTGAAAGCACTAGGCGAGCTCAAAAGAATACGATCTCACTCCTGACGGTAGTGGTCTCAGGCCTCCTGCGTTCGCAGGAAAGAGAGCGATAATTATTATCTGCAACATGCTGATTCCTCTTGGAGGTCCTAAGAGACAGTTTCAGCCACGAAAATATTCCAAGCCCCGAATTCGTCCTCTTTTCCGCTACGGTCAGTCCGGCCCCGTGCCAGCCCGGGGCCACGCCGGCGGGTGAGGCTTGATGGGTGGCTCAAAACGAGGCTGGCACACTCGACGGCTGTGCTCGTAGTTCTTGTGGCAAGTATGTCTGGCAACATCCCGTGATCATTTCGTCGGGCATGGCGGCCCGAGCCGCGCGGCTGGCCCTGAGTCGTCTCCGTTAAGGCTTCACCGGCGGCCGATAGTGCGGCATTCTGCAGCTTCCAATTGCCGGGGGCTTTGGGCATGCGATTGATCGCTGCAGCCCAACTGCAAGACTGTCGACACGATTAAAACGGGAGGAAACACCATGCAAATCGATCGCCGTCAGCTCGCCGTTCCTGTGCTTGCGCTTGGCCTCTTGAGCGCCGTTCCCGCCTTTGCCGGCGCGGACGAGGATGCAATTGCAAAGAACCTCGAGGCCTTCGGTGCCGCGCAGGCGGCCGGCAATACCGAGGTGATCGCCTCGATCTGTGCGGAAGAGCTCAGCTACAGCCACTCAAACGCCAAGATCGACACCAAGGCCTCTCTCCTCAACGGCATTGCCACCGCAAATTACAAATGGACCTCGCTCGAATACAAGGACCCCACGATCCGCATCGTCGGGCCGGCGGCCATCGTGCGCTTCAACTATGTCGGCGAGCAGGAATTTACCGACGGCAAGAAAACCCCGCAGAACCTACACATCCTGATGAACTGGCAGAAGCAGGGCAACGACTGGAAGCTCCTGTCACGGGCGGCGACCAAGCTCTGAGCACGGCGCAGCGTTGGGTGGGTTAGCCGGACCACGTCCTCGCGCAGCCGGCGAAAACACGATTTGCAATGAGCGGTTTCCGCGCCCCGAGTTCCCGCGCGGCTATGGCGCCAGGACAAGCCAGCGGGCACGGGAGAGCGGCTTATTCGCCCCGCGCCATGGGCTTCCCCCGTTGGCGCCGCTTCACGCGGCCACGTCGAAAGGGCCCTGCCAGCGGGGTAGCAGCACTTCTTGCTGCCTTCCTGCTGGTCCTCGCCTACATCTGGGTGCCCACCTACAACGACAGGTATGCGCCGACCATCGGTGAGAAGCATCCAAGGGCGCTTGGGCAACCTGCGCGACAGAACTGGGCAGAGCTGTGGGACGATCTGGAGCCGCTGCTACGGCGCGTCCTCGATACTGGCGAGACCGTGTTCGCCAAGGACCGCCCCTTCTACATCGAGCGGCACGGCTACCGGAGAACGTTTACTTCGACATCTCGTACTCCCCGGTTCAGAACGATTCGCCCAGCCTCTGCGGGGCTCCCGACAGCTTGGTGGTGAGGACGGGAGCGGCCCTTTCAAGTCCTGCGTTGAGATACTCCATGGGTATTGACTCGAATATTGATCTGCAATCGTCGGGGCCACAGGGAGAGCCAGCTCACCTGAGAATTCGGAGCTCGGAGCCGCCGATCTGCGGGAGCAGCGCTAGCAGCGGCTTGCCCACGCCACGAGACGGATCGCCGCCTCAGTTTGCGGGTCCGCAGCCTGCGGGCCAGTGAATAGAGCGAGCATCTCGTGATCACCAAATGGCAAAGCCGCCGCAGTCGCGCAGGAAGACGATGAACTTGCGCACCCTCCCAATGAGCCACGGCTCGCCGTCAGGGAGGATTTCCGGCATCACGAAGGCGAGCAGTCCGCCATCAGTCAGCTTCAGACGGCGGAACACCTCGCGGTCGGCCGCGATCTCTTGACCTGACAGCGCGTCCTCGTACTTGAGGGCATCGCTGTCGATCTGCTTCTCAAGTGCGTCAGCCAGGGCAACGGCTCCCGCATCGTCCAGGCCATAGCCATCGTTGCTGAACCAGTACTTGGTGTCGAACTGCGAGCAGATGTCGGGAGCAACGCGCAGACAGAGGCGCGCCAGCCGATGCCAGCCATCCCACTGTTGACCGAAATAGCGACCCGCCTCGCTTCGCGGTGCCTTGCCGTAAACATCAAAGCCCATTTTGCCTGTCCTTTGTCTCTTTCAACCGGTGTGTCGAATGTCGCGGCTCTAATAGATGAACTAAGCGCCCTCGCATTGCCCAGAGGGCCTCTACCACCTCAAGAGCGCGCCCAACCGCCGATCCAACCGATCGCGCCGAGCGAGGTGCCAAGCAGCTCGATGCCATCCCGGAATCGCCGTTTCGAGCTTTCAAGGTTTGCCGGTTCAGTCATTCTTCTGTCTCCTCGTCCTGCTCGCATTCCTCCTCGGGGTCGCCGAAGTCCTCCAACGGCTCGATGGCGGCTATCTCGTCGGCCTTTGCCCGCAAGAAGGCGACGAGCCGTTTGAGATCGCTGCCCGCTTTCTCGACGAGGTCGTCGACGGCTTCGTCGATGATTTCGAGCCAATCCTTTAGTGTCATGGGGAAATAGCCGTCATCGTCGGTCGCCGGCTCGGTCATCATGTCGCGCTCTTTTGTCATGGCATCGCTCATTGGATTGTCTGGGTGTGACGGGCGCCCGCAAGATGGGTCGGCGGCGGAGCCTTCTGGCGACGCCGCTTGTCGACACTGATCTCGCTTTTGGGAACCCGGATACCGGAGACTGGCCGTCGCGCTTGGTGCGCTCCGGCCTCGGGTTCCGGAGGTTGAGACTCGGGTGAGACTTTTATTCCGTCCCCTCTATAAGAGGATTCTAATAGGGGGGACGCATTTTTGGTCTCACTCTCAGTCTCACGCGCCTTGCGCCGGAAATAGGTCGCGCGGCTGCAAATTCCATCCCATGGATTTGGAGCATCCGACTTCGGCCGCCCTCGGGGACGGCCCGAGCTTTTCGCGGCCCGATCGGCGCGTTTCCTCTCCCGTCGCGTGCGCTTATCGCGCTCCCTCATGTCGGCATCGGTCCAGGTGAAGGCCCATATGGACTCGAGGCCCCAACTGGCGTGCTCCTCCTCGGTGACGCGCATCAGCCGCCCCAGCGTCTTGGCCTTGTACCGGCGCGGCTTCGCCGCAATCCGCTCGACGAGTTCCTGCCTCTCGTCGGGAGCCATCCACGGCGCCCATGAATGGATCGACCGACGCATCTTCCCTTGCGGATCGATCGGATTCTGCGCGATGTGGTTTAGCAGGATTACTAAGTCTTCGCGGCCGGCGTCGTCGTCTGGAACTTGGCGGCCGTATCGGCACTCTAGGTACCGCTCGATGGCGCCGACGCGCGCAACGGCGACCATGTTTAGTCTTAGTGTGCGCTCTGGCTTTTTCTGATTGTACCGGCGCTCGATCTCGGCAAGCCTGGCCTCCACTTTGCGTTTGCGGCTCATGGCGACACCTCGCCATAGCCAAGCATCACGAGGATGACGCGGCGTCGTATGCTGTCAAGAGGCAGTTCGTTGAGCCGCTCGGCGAGCAAGGTCGCGACCAGTTCGCGATCAGGCTTATGGCGCTGCGGCGCGAGCAGCGGACGATTCGGGTTCAGCGGACTCTTGCAAGATTCCGCGCGTCGGGCGACTTCGTCTTCGACTCGCGCCGACCGCGCGACGTTGAGAATCAAGTCAACGATACGGGCTTTGGCTGCCCGCCCCTGGTGATGTTGTGGTTGCGACTCTTGTCGGCGGTCGCGCGAGTGCGTATATTATCGTTCATGTTCACTGTGTCCTTTCACACGGTGAGCTGTGGGTGGTCGGACTGCGAATCCGAACCAATAAGCGAACCCCCCGGTCGACCGCCGGGGGTTTTGCTTTTAGGAGTCCCTTTTTAGGGGACGCGGGTAAACGTCATTTTCATTTTCCGTATCGAGTTCGTCGTGGACGCGGCCGGCGTCGATCACTGCGACGACACCGCGAATGCGACAACCAGCACGAAGACACACACCGCGCCGGATGCAACGCCGACAACGGCGATGATGTCGAGGGCGTCGCGGATCGTGTCGGCACCGCCCCGATGTGGCTTAGACAAATCCTGCTTCGTTCCATTGTTTTTCATGATACGTGGCCAATTGTTTAGACAAAATTCGTGAGCAGGGACGGGGAGCTGAGGAATTTCTCAGGGCTCTCCCTCGGTTGTTCTTGCCGAGATTTTCCGAATTTGGGATTCTAAGCCCGGCCGGCCCCGGGCCCGGCCAGCGCATTCAGGTTGGGTGCGCCCACTGCGATCGCCGAGTAAGGTTCGATAAGTGTCCGAGGAGGGGCGGCGATCGGCCGCCTGGACGTCCTCGTGATGCGGCGGGCCAAGGGAACCGGAGGATGGATCATGTTCGGAATGGAGCCATGGGGCTACGGCGGATACGGACAATTTCACCTGATCGTCTGGATCATTCTCGCCGTTGCCGTCGTGGCCGGGATAGTCTGGCGCCTGAGATCAGGTTCTTTGTGACGCGCGCTCACAAACAGAAAACGGCGCCGTTACCAGCACCGTTCTGGTGCGCCGTGTTCGCTGAGCCTTCATCTCGTCGGTTGAACGATGGCGTTCGGGATCGCATGCCTTTGGTCTGGGGCCTGTGCGAAGTGCCTTCCACTGCGGCTGGAAACGCTTTAATGGGGCCGGATCGCTCGCAAGAGCCTCCTTGAGGTTGGCATCCTTGGAATCCCAGTCCGAAATCCCGCCGGAAGAGCCGCTTTCGTCCCCGCGCGAGCCGCTTTTGACGCTTCCGGCCGCCCTGACCGCCTACGTAGCCCTCTTGGCGGTCATCCATTTGCGCGTGCTGCTGCCCCCCGATCTCGACAACTGGATGATCGATGTCTTTGGCTTCATCCCGAAGCGCTACGACTCCACCTTGCTGGCGATTGATTTCCCGGGCGGCGAGGGCGCCAAGGTCTGGACCTTCGTGACCTATTCGCTGTTGCACGCCAATCTGAGCCACATCGCCTTCAATGTATTGTGGCTGCTGCCGTTCGGCAGCGCACTGGCGCGCCGCTTTGGCGCAGTCCGGTTCTTCATATTCATGGCGGTGACAGCGGCTGCGGGCGCGCTGGCGCATCTGATCACCCACGAGCACGCGGTGGCGCCGATGATCGGCGCCTCCGCGTCGGTTTCGGGCACGATGGCGGCGGCAATTCGATTTGCCTTCGTTAGAGGTAGTTTCCTGTCGTTCAACCGCGGCGACGCGCAGGCCGCCGCAGAGGTGCCGGCGCTGCCCCTGACGCGGGCGTTGCGTGACAGGCGCGTGCTCGGCTTCCTTGTCGTGTGGTTTGGAATCAACATCATCTTCGGCGTCGCATCAATTGCGATCGGCACGGATGGCGGCAGCGTGGCCTGGCAGGCACATATTGGCGGCTTTCTTGCCGGCCTGTTGCTGTTTTCGTTGTTTGATCCGATCCCGCGCGCGGCGTCTCGTGCTGCAGATGCGTCCTCGCAGGATCATCGATCGACCAACTGATCATCGTTGCTTGCGGGTCGGCACGTTTTCATTCATCATCTTGCCAACATGCGGCACGGACGAAGCCCGTGGACGGGGCTTCAAAGCCGCGACCGCCAAACGCGCCCGAGAACGAAACCGGCGCTCAACTGTTGTTTGAAGACTCAAAGAGCAAGGAAGACCGCGCCCGGTTTGTGAGCGCGCGATTGGCTTGAAGGAGACGACAATGACGGTACGTGCAATTCTCGACACCAAGGGTCACAATGTTCAGAGCGTGGAGCCGGAGGCCAAGCTTTCCTCCGCCATCAAAATGCTCGGAGAACGGAAGATCGGCGCCGTATTGGTCATGCGCGAGGGCCGCATCGAAGGCATCCTGTCGGAGCGCGATATCGTGCGCGTGCTGGGCGAACGCGGTGCCGGCGTGCTCGACGAATCCGTCAGCGCGGTGATGACGCGCAAGGTAATCAGCTGCAAGCCGTCAGATACCGTTGCAGCGATCATGGAGATGATGACGCTCGGAAAATTCCGGCACTTGCCGGTGCTCGACGGCGACAGGGTGGTCGGCCTGATCTCGATCGGCAACGTCGTTAAGTGGCGGGTGCGGGAATACGAGCACGAACAGGAAGCGCTGCGCGATTACATCAAGACCGCCTGAAGCGTTGCCGCCGATTGGCGATCAGGGCACCTTGTTGACGGAAACATCCACGTCGGAACCCGGTGCGAGCACGTGGATGGCCTCCTGGATGGAGACGATGGCGCGCTCGGCGGCGCGCGCCCCATGCGCGATCAGGTCATCGGCGCGGTGAAAGTCGAACCAGCCGATCTGGCCGACCCGTGGCGATATCAAAAGATCGGGCGGATCGCCCGCCAATCGCGCGCGGGTGATGCGGTCCTGCATGATGTTGAACGCATCGACCATGATGGACGAGATGCCGGGTCGGCCTCCGCCGCCGAAGAATTCCCGCTTCACGGCACGCTCGGCGGAAAAGAATTTGCCAAAGCCCCGCCTGGCCGGCGCAAGTTCGGCCGCGGCTTTCGCCGCTGCCGATGCGCCATGGGAATAGATCGTCGTCGAATGGGTGAATATGTCGCTGGAGAGGTTGGCGGCGATTACGATTTCTGCGCCCAGCGCCCGCGCCGCCGATACCGGCACCGGATTGACCAGCGCACCGTCAACCAGCCAGCGGTCTCCGGCAAGTACGGGCGAGAAGATTCCAGGGAGCGCATAGGAGGCGCGCAGCGCATCAACCATGCGGCCGTGGGTAAGCCAGATTTCGTGGCCGGTACGGACTTCCGTGGCCACGGAAGCAAATTTGAGCGGCAGATCCTCGATCAGGGTCTGCCCCATCGCCGCCTCCAACTGCGCGGCGAGCTTGTCGCCCCCGATCAGGCCCGAGCCGTTCAAGCGGATATCGAGATAACCCAGGACGCTTCTCGGTTGCAGGCCGCGTGCCCATTCCTCCAGCTTATCGAGATGGCCCGCGGCATAGGCTCCGCCGACCACGGCTCCGATCGAGGTGCCGACCACGACGTTGGGGACGATGCCGTGGGCAATCAACGTTCTGACAATTCCGATATGGGCAAATCCGCGCGCCGCACCGCCGCCAAGCGCAAGCCCGATAATGGGCCGGCGGATGCTGCCGAGCCCTATTTTATCCCGGCCTTCGGAGCCGTTTTGGCCCCTTCCGATCAAATTCTCCAGCACGTCCGGCAATCTCCTGTAGGCAGGAGGCTACAAGCTGCGACCGAATCCCGCCAGACCTCACGACAAGCATGGTTTATGCCGCGGTTGCGGCGATGATTTTAACCCGACCGCGGCGCCCTGCGCAGTAACATCAAGAGGTCGCCCCCGGTTCCTGGCGAGCCGTCTGCCATCTGCAGGCTTGAATTTGCCGCGTTTTCGGTGAAAAGCATGCGCCATGACCACGCTAGGGCAGGGGAAGAGCGAATCCAGGCGCCGGGGGCATCCGCGCTTGGCGGTTGCGCTTGCCGTGGCGTTGCTGGCTGCGCTTCCGGCCACCGTTTCGGCCCAGCTATTTAGCGATCGTCCGCCGCCGGTACCGCCTGTACCGGTGCCCGAACCGCCGGCGGGGCCGGCGATAAATCTGGCGCCGCCCTCGGGCCCGGCATCGATCCCTAATCTCCCTGCACCGTTGACGCAGCCACCCGTTGCAGCCTTGCCCCCCGTCGTCCCGCCAGCCGGCGCAGCGACACCTAATCAGGCCGTATTGGCGCTGACTGCGCGCTTCGGCAAGGACCTGCCCGCGATCACCGGCGGCCTTGTGTGGCGAGTGTTCTCCGACCGTCCCGACGAGACCGGCAATTTCAAATTGATTCGCGAAGATCGCGGAGCGACGCCGAATCTCGTGCTGGCGCCTGGCAATTACGTCATCCACGTCGCTCTCGGACTGGTCAGCGCCGTACGTCCCGTGACACTGAAAGCCGAGACTGCCCGTGAATCCTTCCTGCTTCCGGCCGGCGGCCTTCGCATCGAAGGTCGCGTCGGGACATCCAGGATTCCGCAGAACCAGATTTCGTTTTCGATCTACAAGGGCAGCCAGTTCGAAATCGGCGAACGCGCCTCGCTGCTGCCGAACGTTGCCGCTGGCGATGTCGTTTTGCTGCCGGAAGGCGTCTATTACATCATTTCCAACTACGGCGACGCCAATTCCGTGGTCCGTTCGGACATTCGAGTGCAGGCCGGCAAGCTTACCGACGTGATCGTTACCCACCGCGCGGCGGTGATCACACTGAAGCTGGTGAGCGATCGCGGCGGCGAGGCGCTGGCGAACACGGCGTGGTCCGTGATCACGCCGGGCGGCGACGTCATCAAGGAATCGATTGGTGCATTTCCCCGTGTCGTTCTGTCCGAGGGCGAGTATCGCGCCATCGCCAAGAACGAAGGCAAGGTGTATGAGCGCGCATTCAATGTCGTCAACGGCGTTGACGGCGAGGTCGAGGTCGTCGCGCGATAGTGTATGCAAGCTCTCGGGGATCAGGGTCTCTTCTAAAATCGCGTGACGATATCCGACAACGCCGGGCGCGGACGATCTTCGCTCGGTTTCGATGGCGTCCCGATGTGGATGAAGCCGGCGAGTTTTTCGTCCGCCTTCAGGCCAAGGCCTTCGAGCACGTCGCGATCGAATGCAAACCAGCCCGTCAGCCAGCATGCGCCGAAGCCCAGCGCCGTCGCAGCGGTAACGATGTTCATCGCGCTGGCGCCTGCCGACAATTCCTGTTCCCACGACGGCACCTTGGGATGCGGTCTTGTGAAGCTGACGACGCCGATCACCAGGGGCGCGTCGGTAAGGCAACGTCTCTCGAGATCGATCTCGGCAGGCGAGGCGTTGGGATTCTTCCGTGCGAATACTCCGGCAATTATTTCTCCCGCGCGCTCGCGAGCGTCACCTTCGAAAATGATAAAGCGCCATGGCGCCAGCTTGCCGTGATCGGGTACACGTGCGCCGATCGTCAAAATGGTCTCAAGCTCGGCAGGCGAGGGGCCGGGAGCAGTCATCTCGCGCGGTTTGACCGAGCGGCGGGTTTTCAAAAGTTCGAGGGCATCGGGCACGAGCAAATCCTAATTTGGAGATTTCTCCACCACAAAGTAGATAAGCTGCACAATGAGAGGAAGCAAATTTGAACAGTATGAGTAACGCCCCGAGAGTGAGAAAATTTCTGCTGGATATAGCTCCGATCAAGTCACGTCGTGACTATCGCCGTGTTCTCAGGGAGATCGAGGGACTAATGAATGCCCGACGCAATTCGCCAGAGGGCGATCGGCTCGATGTGCTGGTGACGCTGGTGGAGGCCTGGGAACGAAAGCACTATCCCCTCGATCTGCCGGACGCGGTTGAAGCAATAAGGTACCACATGGAGCAGGGCGGCCTGCAACCCCGCGATCTCATACCCTATATAGGCAGCCGGAATCGCGTGCACGAAGTGCTGAATCGGCGGCGCGAGCTCACGCTCAATATGATCAGGCGATTACACGAGGGACTTGGCATTCCCGCCGAATCCCTGATCAAGCTCGGGCGACAAAAGGCTGCCTAATCCGCAGCTCTCGCCCGCTTGATGTCCGGCGGCGTGGCCTCCTCGACGAGCGCTGCGATCGCCTCACCGGTTGGCGATACCTTTTGTCCGTCGCTGCCGAGCCGGCGGATCGAGACCGTGTGCGTCTCGGCTTCCTTCTTGCCGACCACGAGCAGTGCCGGGATTTTCGCCAGCGAATGCTCGCGGACCTTGTAGTTGATCTTCTCGTTGCGCAGGTCGATTTCGACGCGAAGGCCTGCGTGCCGCGCTGCGGCTGCGACCACCTTGGCGTACTCATCGCCTTCCGAGGTAATGGTGGTGACCACGGCCTGGATTGGCGCCAGCCAAAGCGGGAAATTGCCGGCGTAGTGCTCGATCAGAATTCCGAGGAAACGCTCCATCGAGCCGCAGATCGCACGATGCACCATGACCGGCACTCTCTTCGAACCGTCGGCATCGATGTAGAACGCGCCGAACCGCTCCGGCAGATTGAAGTCGACCTGCGTCGTGCCGCATTGCCAGTCGCGGCCGATGGCGTCGCGCAGCACGTATTCGAATTTCGGACCGTAGAAAGCGCCTTCGCCGGGATTGATCGCGGTCTTGATGCGCTGATTGTGGCTTTTTGCTTCGATCTCGCTGAGTACCGTCGCCATCACGCGCTCGGCGTGATCCCACATCTCGTCGGTGCCGACGCGCTTTTCGGGACGGGTCGAGAGTTTGACGGTGAGCTCGCCCTCGAAACCGAAATCGGCATAGGTGGTCAGGATCAGATCGTTGATCTTCAGGCACTCCTCGGCCAGCTGCGCTTCCGTGCAAAATACGTGCGCGTCGTCCTGGGTAAAGCCGCGCACCCGCATCAGCCCATGCATCGCGCCCGAAGGCTCGTAGCGGTGCACCACGCCGAATTCCGCAAGGCGTAGAGGAAGATCGCGATAGCTCTTCAGGCCGTGTTTGAAGATTTGCACATGGCCGGGACAGTTCATCGGCTTTAGCACGAACCAGCGCTTGTCCTCGGCTTCGTCGCCCGCGGATTGGGCCGCGAACATGTTCTCGCGGTACCAGTCCCAGTGGCCGGAAGTTTCCCACAAGACCTTGTCGAGGATCTGCGGCGCGTTGACCTCGCTATAGTCGCCGGTCAGGCGGCGGCGCATATAGGCGATCAGCGCCTGGAAGATGGTCCAGCCTTTCGGATGCCAGAACACCACGCCGGGGCCTTCCTCCTGGAAGTGGAACAGATCGAGTTCGCGTCCCAACCTGCGGTGGTCGCGCTTTTCGGCTTCCTCGATCTGCTTGAGGTAGGCGTCGAGCTCTTCCTGTTTGGCGAAAGCCGTACCGTAGATGCGCGTCAGCATCGGATTGTTCAATTCGCCGCGCCAGTATGCTCCCGCCACCTTCATCAGTTTGAACGCATTGCCGACCTTGCCAGTCGAGGTCATGTGCGGGCCGCGGCACAGGTCGAACCAGTCGCCCTGGAAATAGATCTTGATCGGCTCGTCGCCGGGAATGGCGTCGACCAGCTCGACCTTGAAGTTCTCGCCCTTGTCGCGGAACACCTGCTTGGTCTTTTCGCGATCCCAAACCTGTTTCGTGAAGGGTTTGTCGCGCGCGATGATCTCGCGCATCTTTTTCTCAATTCCCGCAAAATCCTCCGGCGTGAACGGCTCGTTGCGGAAGAAATCGTAATAGAAGCCGTTCTCGATTACCGGGCCGATCGTGACCTGCGTTCCCGGCCACAGCGACTGCACGGCTTCGGCCAGCACATGGGCGGCGTCATGCCTGATCAATTGCAGCGCGCGCGGCTCCTCGCGCGAGATGAATTCGATCTTTACGTCATGATCGATTGCGTCGGTGAGATCGGTCACCTCGCCGTCGAGCACCATCGCGACCGTGCGCTTGGCAAGCGAGGGTGAGATACCCCTGGCGATATCGAGCCCGGTTACGTCTTTCGGATACTCGCGCCTGGCGCCGTCGGGAAAGGTGAGGGTAATCTTGTGGAGGGGTTCGGCCGGCTTCAAGTTCGTAAGGCTGTACTGAAATCCCGACGCAGGCGGATTCTTGTCTGGCATGCTCGTCTCCTGTGGCTCACTCCTGCGAACGAGCGCAGGTAAGCGGGAAAAAGCGATATAGCAGGCGATTCGGGTCGTGCAATCGCGATCGAAAAGAAAATCCTGCCGTTCCAGGCGAGTTCGGTGGCGACGGGAAAATCATTGGTGGCTGACCCTTTCAAAGCGCGGCTTTTCAGCCTAGATGCATTTGCATGAAAAATCCGCCCCCTGACATTCCCGTCCACCGCCGCTTTGCGCCGACCGCACTGATGTTTGGGAACCTGGTCACGGGCTGTTCGGTACTGGCACCGGCGGGAATGTTGATCGAACTGTCGTCTGATCTCGGCGTGACGGTCCACACCGCGGGGCTGCTCATCACTTTTGGCGCGGTCATGCTTTGCGTCGGTTCACCACTGACAGCATGGCTGACGAGTTCGATCGACCGCCGACGCCTGCTCGCGGTGACGCTGGCGGTGTTTGCGCTTGGCAATGCCGCTTCGGCATTGGCGCCCGGTTACACGACGCTGATGATCATCCGCCTGATCATGCTCGCCGTGGGTGCCCTCTACACGCCGCAGGCTGCGGGCACCGCGGCTCTGATCGTCTCGCCGGAAAAGCGTGGTGGCACGATTGCCTATGTGTTTGTCGGCTGGTCGCTTGCGGCAGCGGTCGGCCTGCCGCTGATCACATTCATGACCAGCCGCTACGGTTGGCGCGCCGCCTACGGCAGCATCGGCCTGATCGCCGCGTTGGGCCTTGTCTTGCTGGTCTGGCGGCTGCCGACCGGTTTGCTGGGATCGCGGGTGGATTTGCGTACCTGGACTGACGTCGCACGCAATCGTGCGATCGTCGTGTTGCTGGCGATTACGACCCTTCTGATGTCCGGGCAGTTCGCCGTGTTCACCTATATGGGGCCGTTGCTGGCGAAGTTGACCCATGTTGGTCCGGATGCGGTGGGACTGGTATTTGCGATCTACGGCGTCTGCGGTTTCATCGGGATCGCCATTGCCAGCCGTATCGTCAATTCCTGGGGAAGCTACCGCACGTCGGTGCTTTGCATTTTGCTGGTGCTGAGCGGGATCGCCGGATGGGCGCTGAGCGCAGGCGTCTATCCGATGATGGCCGGTTCAGTTGCGGTGTGGGGATTGGGATTCGCCTCAAGCAATTCGATGCAGCAGGTACGGCTGGTCAGCGCGGCGCCGGCGCTGGCATCGGCATCGGTGTCGCTCAATACCTCGGTGCTCTATATCGGACAGGCCATCGGCTCTGCGATCGGTGGGCTTCTCTATGCGCGTGAACTTCTCCACGGCATCGGCTATGCAGGAATGGCCTTTGTTGTGCTCGCGCTGGCGACGGCGATTTCGACGCAGCGGCTCGCCAGAGCTCCGGCGTGATGTGCGATTGATCTTACCGGCTTGAAGATGGTTCCGTGCCGGTCGAGGCAATCCGCGTGAGCGCCGGCGTCGACGCCATTTTGACCAGCACTTCCTTCAGTGGCCTGTCAGTCCAGGCATGGGTGACGTAATCGCGATGGGTGACCCCATCGGGGGTCCTGACGAATACGACGCTGCCGGGACGCAAGGGTCGATCCATATCCTCCGAGATGCCGATGCCCTTGTCGCGTAGAATCCGCATCAAATCTTGATCGTGCCGCTGGGTGTAGCGAGTATACGAACTCACGAAAACGCCGGAGCGGTTGCTGGCGATCCAGGAAGCGAACTTGTCGAGTTCGCCGTAGACCGCATCGAGCAGGACCACGCCGCGCACGCGATTGCCGAGACCGCCCACTTCCAGGCTCCACGCGGTCGGCAGGAAGCCGCCGCTGTAGCCGACCAGGATGACCGGCATGTTCGCGAAAGTCTTGGCAGCGCTCGGGTCGCCATAGAGCTTGGCCAGATGATTGGCCAATTCATCCACGAAGCGCTTGAGCCCGCCCGGCTGCCAGAACTTGCCGGCGCTTAAATCGGCGGCGTCGACCGCAAGCTGGGGCGCCAGCAGGACGGCGTTGATCCCGGACTCGGAGACCTGTCGCGGAACGAGCTGCCGGTCGCGCACGTCGCGCTCGAGCGTTGCGCCGTTGCCATGGAAGAACACGACGATGACGCCGGGTTTTCGGATGTCGAAAGTTTCGGGCACGTGCATCAGCACGCGGTTGTCGTTGTAGGTCTCGTCCTGCCAGTAGACCCGCCCCGAGTAGCTGCGGTGGCCGCGGCGCTCGCCCTTGATGATGTTCAGGAATGGTTCGTCGGAGCGCGGGTTATTGCCGAAATAGGGGAAGGCCGACGATTTCAGCCCCACCAGGGCGGTCTGCTCCTCGTGAAGGCTGCGCTGGTACGGCACTGTCGGTGCGAGGGAAGCAACGCGATAAGGTGGCGCCTGCACGGCGGTGCGCGACTTCTGCGCGTCGGCCGTCGCGGCCAGCCGCTGCGGCAGGCTTTCGGCGGGCGTCGGAAAGCGATCCCGAAACTGCGGTTTCCAGAAACGATCGTCGAAGCTGTCGCCAGCCGTTTGCTGCGCATTAGCCGCAAGCGCGCCGGCGCTCGGCGCCTGTCCGCTCTCGACGAGGACAAACGACAGCGGAATCAACGCTGCCAGGGCGACGATCCAAAACAGAGGGTGCGATGCGAACCGAAGCTGAGATGAGCGCGAAAGCACGCAGCGCATGGCGCCCGGCAATTTTGCCAGGCCCACGCGCTCAGGCATCGTAGATCTCGGTTTTGCCCCGACCATCCACCCCTTGCCCCAGCCACCGACGACCGGCCTATGTCAGCCAGCATGAGTTGCGGTGACGTTAATATTCCGGGAATTTTTCCCCATTCCCGAAGAAGCTTGGACAGCACGAAATCGTGTCCTGATTGTGGGTTGGGCCGTCTTTGTCGGGTATAAGGTCAATAAAAGGTATTTTGACACCAAAACGCGCGGCCCTTCAGTGTTCGTTAACCGTTCTTGAATTGGCTGGAATCGGCCGGCACGATGAAAACAGTTTCACATGCGGGTCGAAAAGCGGACGGAAATGGTGGCAACGGAAACGACAGGTGCGGCTTGGCCCCCCCGGCTTCCCGGTAAATCCACCGTTTCGGTGGTCGTAGCTACCGCCATCGTCGTGGCCGACATGATCGGTGTCGGCGTTTTCACCAGCCTCGGTTTCCAGGTCAAGGACATCCCTTCGGGCTTTGCAATCCTGTTGCTGTGGAGCGTCGGCGGCATCGTCGCGTTATGCGGCGTGTTCTCCTACAGCGAACTCGGCGCGATGTTTCCCCGCTCGAGCGGGGAGTACAATTTTCTCAGCCGCGCCTGGCATCCGGCTTTCGGATTCGTGGCGGGCTGGGTGTCGGCAACGGTCGGCTTTGCCGCACCGGTGGCGCTCGCGGCCATGGCCTTGGGGGAGTATGCCAAGAATGTCCTGCCCGGCGTTCCGCCGCTCGCGCTTGCGCTTGCCGCCGTGTGGCTCGTCTCGCTCGTGCAACTTACCGGGATCAGGCATTCCGGCACTTTTCAGCTGATCTCGACCATCCTGAAGGTCGCGCTGATCGTTGCGTTCCTGATCGCGGGAACGGCGATCGGCACGCCGCAGCCGGTCTCGTTTGTGCCGCGTATGGCTGATCTCGGTTATGTCACCAGCGCTCCGTTTGCGATCGGCCTCGTCTTCGTGATGTACTCGTTCTCGGGGTGGAACGCTGCGACCTATATCATCGGTGAAATGCGAAACGCCGAGCAGAATCTGCCGCGTGCGCTATTGGGTGGAACCTCCATCGTGCTCGTGCTCTATGTTGCGCTGAACGCGGTGTTTCTCCACACCGCGCCGATCGAGGCTCTTGCCGGGCAAATCGATGTCGCGCGGATTGCCGGCAGCTATATCTTCGGCGAGACCGGCGGCCGGATCGTCAGCGCGATGATCTGCATCGGGCTCGTGTCATCGATCAGTGCGATGATGTGGATCGGCCCGCGTGTGATGATGACGATGGGCGAGGACATTCCAGCGCTTGCGATATTCGCCCGCAGGACTGGCGAGGGCGCGCCGCGCTATGCGATCCTGTTTCAGCTCGCAGTCGCCACCCTGATGCTTTTTACCCGCAGCTTCGAGCAGGTGCTGGATTTCATCCAGTTTGCGCTGTTGTTCTGCTCGCTCTTCACCGTGCTCGGCCTCATCAAGCTGCGCATCACGCGGCCCGACCTGCCGCGGCCATATCGCGCGTGGGGCTATCCGGTGACCCCTGCGCTCTTCGTGCTGGTGACCCTTTTCATGATGTATCATCTGGCAGTTGAACGGCCGCTGCAGTCTTTACTTGGCGCACTTACCATGGTTTCCGGTCTTCTGATCCACGCGGTGTTCCGCAAACGAGATGATGCGGGCAGGATGACCCCTTTGACAGCCCATACCTCGGGTCAGGAATAGAGATGTTCCGTGCGCTGAAGTTCGCGACGGTAGCCGTTGCAATGTTGCTTGCAACTGCGCTGGCGCCCGCGCGCGCAGCCGACGGCGTCAGCGCCGACGATACCGCGCGTTTTCTCGCCGGAATGCTGCCGTCGGCGGATTCACCGCTGATGCCGCTGACGAAGGATCCTTCATGGCAGCACCACGCCAGATTTTTCGACCAGGCATTCGCGCAGCTCGAAGCGCACCAGCTTTCAAGGATACGGGCGTGGTCGGAGGCTAACCTCGCCGCGCCGAAGCCGACCATGTTCTACATGTTTTCGGGTCCGGACTTCCTCTACGCCGACGCCTTCTACGCGAAGGCCTCGACCTATGTGCTCAGTGCGCTCGAGCCTCCGGGATCGGTGCCCGATCTCACCAGATTGCCGCGCAGCGGCATTTACGCCGCGCTCTACAACGTCGAGCATTCGTTGAGCTCGATCCTGAGCTTTTCATTCTTCATCACCAAAAAGATGAAGGTGGACCTGCATGAAGGCCAGGTTTCCGGCACGCTGCCCCTTCTTTACGTGTTCCTGGCGCGTTCGGGGAAAACCATACGAAACGTCAGCGCGGTCGCGCTCGATGACAAGGGAGCGGCGTATTTCGCGGGCGAGAATCCAGGCGCGAACGCTGTTCGGGGGCTACGGATCGTGTTTGCCGGCGGCGATGGCGTGGAGAAGACACTGTATTACTTCTCGACCGACCTCTCGAATTCCGGCGCGCGGGCAAGCGGCTTTTTGAAATTCTGCGCAACCCTTGCGCCGGGCAACAGCCTGGTCAAGAGCGCATCCTACCTCATGCACTCCGGCAACTTCACCGTGGTGCGCGACTTCATTCTCAACAACAGCGCAACCGTCATCCAGGACGATTCCGGAATTCCGCTGGCGTATTACAATCCGAAGAAGTGGCGCCTCTTCCCGTTCGGACGCTATGCCGGCCCGATCGCGGAATTCACGGGGCGGTATCAGGAATCCTATGCCGAGCTGTTCCGCCGCGCCCAGCCGATGGATTTCGGCATCGGCTATCGCTGGCGCGCCCACGAATCCAATCTGCTGCTATCGGTGCGATTGCCCGACGATGGTCCGGCCGTCCCGGAGACGGTTTCTTCGACCGACACGCCGCCGTCCAAGCCACGGCGGGTGCGCGCGCCTCGCCCACCGGCAGCGATCGAGCCGCAGCAATCGCAGCAGCAGCGGGGCTTCGGCTTCTTCTGGTTCCGCTGAGCGCTCTGCCTGCCATTGCGAGCGTCAACGAGGCAATCCAGCATTCACCGAAGATGCAGGGTGGGCAAAGGCGCTGGTGCGCCGTGCCCACCACGATTGGGTAAAGTCGTCGGTGGGCACGCTTTCGCTTTGCCCACCCCACATCTGGATTTCCTCGTCGCCCTTGGCGCGAGAGACTGATGCTCCGATCACCAGCGCACGGATTGGCTCGGCACGACGAAGGAACTCGTCTGTTGCGGCTTTGGACGTGCGATCATGTAGTGACCGACCGCGACCACTGCGATGACGATGGCGAGCGCCGCCAACAGATCGATCTGCCGGGGATCGTGGCCGCTCGGACGAAATTTCCAGCGCATCGTTGATGTCCTCCCGATGGAGGAAATGTGACATTCGCTGCTGACAAGCGGCGAAGTCATTGAACCAACACGACAAGGGTGCGCCGGTTCCACCGGAATTGCAACGCCTTTCGGTTGAATGCGGTGCAGCGAAGCCGTCTGCCGGACGCGGCTCAGACGCAATTAAACCGACTCGCGCGGATCCATCGAAGCTTTCATCCGCAACCATGCCGCCGGCGAGCGTGTTGTTTATGACACGGTCCCTGCAAACCACAGCTCCAACCCAGTCGAGATATTTCTTTCACTTGACTCCGCAGAGCCGATCAACTTTAGGCTGTGAACTACTTTAGGTTGATGACGCGTGACGCCCGCGCGTCGGCAGCGATTTACGAAGTTGGGGTGCTGCATCAGGAAGATGCGGCATGAAAAATGGGAAGCTTCATGAAATTGCGTTTCTTTGAACCGCGCGTCGCGCGTCGCGCTGCTTTGCTGTGCGCCACGGCGCTCACCGGCGCGCTGATCTTCGCGGCGCTTGCTCCGATGCCGGCGTGGGCGGACGGCGGCGCGGGGGGAGCCAACGGAAGCCCCGGCGGCGCTGGCGGCACCGGTTTCACCGGTAACGGGGGTGGTTCGGTGATCAATACAAGCGGCGCTGGTGGGGGAGCCGCCGGGGGTGGACCCGGAGGACAGAGCAGCGTCGCCGGCGGTATTGGCGGCACTGCGATGAACCCCAACGGAGGGGATGGCGTGACTTCGAACGGCGGCGGCAGCGGCGGCGGCTTTAACGGTAACGGCGCGGGCGCGGCCACGATTGCGAACGTCACCGGTCTGACCGGCGGCAAAGGCGGCGGTGGAGGTGCCTCCACGGGTGACTTCGGTGGCGGCGGTGGCGGCGGCGGTGGCGGCGGATATGGCGCCATCGTCACCGGCAACGGCATGAGCACCAATGGCGGGCTCGGGACCATTTCGGGCGGCAACGGCGGCGCTGGCGGAACAGCAAGTCCCAATGGTGGTTCTGGCGGCAATGGTGGCGACGGCGGTGTCGGCGTTCAGTTCACCATGAGCGGTGCGACCATGACAAATAGCAGCCTCATCGCCGGGGGCAATGGGGGCGCGGCTGGAGTCTCTGCATCGGCTTTACGGCCGCAACTGCCGGCGCGGGCGGCGCCGGCATTGTCGGCGCCATGGGTGGCGGGTTATCTGTGATCAACAGCGGCACCATCACCGGCGGCATGTCGGGCAATGGCATGACGCAGGCCAATGCGATCACGTTTACCTCCGGGGCGCTCAACACGCTTCAGCTACAATCCGGATCGACCATCAACGGCAAGGTGATCGGCACCGGGAGCGACTTGCTTCAGCTTGGCGGCAGCAGCGCACCGGGACCAACTTCGACGTGTCGCAGATCGGCGCGACGGCGCAATATCAGGGTTTCAGCGCCTTCCAGAAGGTCGGCACCAGCACCTGGACGTTGACCAACACCGATGCCGCAGCAAATCCGTGGTCGGTCAACGCCGGCAATCTCGCGGTCAACGGTTCGATCGTCAACTCGACGATGACCGTCAATAATGGCGGCATGCTGTCGGGCACCGGCACCGTCGGCGCCACCACCGTGATGAGTGGCGGCATCTTCGCTCCGGGCTCGGGCACCGCCAGCAGCATGATGAATGTCAGTGGCAGCCTGACGCTGGCGTCGGGCTCGACCTACATGGTGCAGATCAGCCCCACGACCGCTTCGATGGCCATGGTCAGTGGCACCGCGACGCTCGGAAGCGCGACCGTGCAGGCGGCTCGCGGCTGGCACTTACATGACCAACAGCTACACTATCCTGCAGGCGGGCACCGTCAGCGGTGCGTTTGCGGCGAACGTCGGCAACACCAACCTGCCGGCCGGCTTCACCGACACGGTAACGACCTCTGGCAACAAAGTGACGCTCAACCTCACCGCGGCGCTTGGCAATGGTGGTAACGGCGGAAACGGAGGCAACGGAGGCAACGGAGGCAGCGGCGGCAGTAGCGGTGGCTCGGTCTCCGGCAACGGCCTTAATGCCAACCAGCAGAACGTCGCCAACCTGCTGAACACCTTCTTCAATAGTGGCGGCGCGCTGCCGCCGGCCTTTGTCAACGTGTTCGGGCTGACCGGAACCAATCTCACCAACGCGCTGTTGCAACTGTCGGGCGAGAGCGCGACCGGCGCGCAGCGAGGCGCGAACGAGGAGATGACCGGTTTCCTCAATCTCGTGCTTGATCCCTTCGTTTATGGCGGCGGCGCGGCTGGCAGCGGCGGAACGCTCGGCTTTGCGCCGGAGCGCGCGGCGTTGCCGGACGACCTGGCGTTGGCCTATGCGAAGGCGCTCGGCCCGGCCGCCGCCAAGGCGCCGCCGTTCGAGCAGCGCTGGAACGTGTGGGCGAGCGGCTTTGGCGGGCAGAACACCACGCGGGGCGATGCGACGGTGGGGAGCCACGATGTTTCGGCCAACATCGGCGGTGCTGCTGCGGGCGCGGACTATCATTTGACGCGCGATTCGGTGATCGGCTTTGCGCTGGCCGGTGCCGGCACCAACTGGTCGGTGGCGCAAGGGCTTGGCGGCGGCCGCAGCGATGCGTTCCAGGCCGGCGTCTATGGCGCGACGCGCTCGGGGCCGGCCTATCTGGCGGGCACGCTGGCCTTTGCCAATCACTGGGTGTCGACCGACCGCACCGCGCTCGGCGACCAGCTCACCGCAAAATTCGACGCGCAGAGTTTTGGCGGGCGCGTCGAGGGCGGTTATCGTCTTGTGGTGCCGTTCGGCGGCATTGCGCCCTACGCGGCGCTGCAGGCGCAAAGCTTCCGCACGCCGACCTACAGCGAGACGGATATCACCGGCGGCGGCTTCGGCCTGACCTTCCAGGGGCGCAGCGCGTCGGATACGCGCGCAGAACTTGGCGCGCGGTTCGATCGCGCGGAAGTGGTCTCGCCGGATTCGATCCTCACACTGCGCGGCCGGCTCGCCTGGGCGCATGACTGGGACAGCAACCCTTCGCTGGCGGCTGCCTTCCAGGCGCTGCCGGGGCAGAGCTTCATCGTCAATGGCGCGACACCTGCCAGCGACCTTGCGCTGGTCACCGCCGGCGCCGAGCTTGCCTTCAGGAACGGCATCGCGCTGTCGGGCAAGTTCGACGGCGAGTTCGCGTCTCGCGTGCAGACCTACGCCGGCACGGTAACCCTGCGATACCGGTGGTGAGGGCGGGCGGCGTCATTGCGGGCGCAAGCGAAGCGATCCAGAGCTGCAAGTAAAGACTGGATCGCTTCGTCGCTGCCGCTCCTCGCGATGACGAAGCGGCAGCAACTCGGTGCTGCAACACGCGCCACACCCAATGATCGTCATGGTGCGTTGACGCCACGCCAGCGTCCGTAGCGCCAGGGCAGATACCACCGCGCGCCCGAGGGCTTCGCCTGCGGAACATTGTCGATGCCTGACGTGCCCCACGGCTGACAGCGCAACACCCGCGCCAGCGTCATCCATCCGCCGCCCCATAATCCGAAGCGCTCGATCGCTTCGTCGCCATAAACCGAACAGGTCGGCAGATGGCGACAGTTGTAACCGACCAAAGGCGAGAGCGTGTGCCGGTAAACCCAGATCATCGCGCGCCCGGTATTGCGCGGCAGCCGCGACAGCGCCGTGGAACAGTCAACACAATGCTGTGAAAGTGCATGTTTCATGGGCAGCATTTGAGCAAATCGGCGGCCCTCGCGCGGATTTGCAGGGTTCCCGGGCACGGAACCCGTGCCCGTAAATAATTGTGCCACAGTTTGCGAAATATCAATGGCGTGCGCGGCGGTGCAGCAAAGGAGCTATGGACGATTCGGTACGTCCCGTTTACCTTTCATAACGCCGCGATGACAGAATCATTTGCTGGCGGCTTGTGCCGATTTATCGGGCGTTTTTGGGGCTTGCGGGGAAGGAACCAAATTGAAGCTCGTAAGATCTCTTGGCTTCTGCGGTTTGGCGCTGTTCGGCGCGGCCGCGCTGTCTATCTCCGTGTCCGGGATCATCGTCGCTCTCGGCGGCTCGGCGCACGCGGACGGCTCTCTCGAAGAGCGCAAATTGCCGATGCGGTTCAGCTGGGTGGCATGCGAGCCCAATTGCCGCGGCTGGGTCAGCGCGGTCGGTATCGTCACGGCCGAAAGCCCCAGGGATTTCGACGATTTCGCCAGCGGCCGCGAGCTTCGTGGCTCCACCGTTGTGCTGGATTCCAGCGGGGGTTCGGTGAATGATTCCATCGCGCTGGGGAGGCGTTTTCGCAATCTCGGTCTGATGACCATGGTCGGCACCAGCGTTCAGACCCACAATGCGCAAGGCGATCGTGCCCGCGTCGCGCCCGAGGCCTATTGCGAGTTGATGTGCGTGTTCCTTTTATTGTCCGGCAAGACACGTTACGTGCCCGATGCCGCGCATGTGAGAGTGCACCAAATCTGGATGGGCGACCGCGCGGAGGATGCGAGGGCCGCAAGCTACACCGCGGATGATTTGATGATTGTGGAACGCGATATCGGGCGCCTCGCCAAGTACACGTTCGACATGGGAGGCGCCGGCGATCTGTTGTCGCTGTCGTTGAACGTGCCGCCCTGGGAGGATCTGCACGAATTGTCGCGCGAAGAATTGCGGCTGACCAATCTGGTGACGACGGATGCGGTAGCCGAAGTGCTGCCGCAAGCGGGCGGCTCGGTGCTGCCTGCGATGGTGCTCAACACAAAACCGATGCAGGATCGTTTCGTGAGCAAGGCCGAGGATGAAGCGGTCGCGCCGGCGGCGAAGACCAAGACCGCCGAAGCGCTTTCGCCATCTGCTCGCGTTGGGACGGTGCCGGGGCAGTAGCGCCGCCAATTTGCCAAGAGATTAATTTGCCGAGAGATTCCGACTTCGCGCTCCGCATGCCCCGGAAATGACGACCGCTTTCAGGCCGACGCCGGCTGGGCTGCTTTCGTCTCGATCTGTCCGATTGCATCCACCACGGCATCGAAGGTCAGCATCGTCGACGCATGGCGCGCCTTGTAGTCGCGCACCGGCTCCAGATAGGCGATCTCGGCCCATTTGCCCTGCGGTGGGCCGCCGTTCTCCTTCAGCATCTTGCGGACCGTCTCGCGCAGCTCGCGCAATTCGCTCGCCGTGGAACCCACGACGTGGCTTGCCATGATCGAGGACGATGCCTGTCCAAGGGCGCAGGCCTTCACCTCATGGGCAAAGTCCGTGACCACCGGGCCGTCCATCTTGAGGTCTACCTTTACGGTGGAGCCGCACAGCCTGGAATGCGCGGTGGCGGTGGCGTCGGGTGAGGAAAGCCGGCCAAGGCGGGGGATATTGCCGGCCAATTCGATAATGCGCCTGTTGTAGATATCGTTCAGCATAGATTGCAAATCTCGCGTCTTCCGGGGCTTTCGGCCCGGTAGCCCCTTCAGGCATGCTCGGCCGCCCTTGGCGGCTGCAGTGCATAGCCTTATATATGGTGGATAATCGCGGAGATACAGCTGGCCCCGTCCGGCTGCTCGAGCAGAAACCGAACTGCCCGCGAGGGTACCGATATTCTACAGGCGTCCGGCGGCAGGCCGCCCGTCTGCCGGTGACACTCCGGTCCCATTGAAGACCGGTCGAACGGAGTTGACATGGACGCATTGATCAAATCCCTCCGCCCCGCCAAACCCTCGGAGGGCAAATCTTCAGATACCAGGCCTCCCGAGACGAAGCTGCCCGAAGCGCGCCCTGGCGAACTGGACCCTGCCGAATTCCTGGCCGCCGCGGTTCGCCCCGACCAGCTCCGTCCGTCGCGCGCGGAAGCCGAGGCGGCGGTGCAGATCCTGCTGAGCTATATCGGGGAAAACCCCGACCGCGAGGGCCTTCTGGATACGCCGCGCCGGGTGGTCGAGGCCTTCGATGAGCTGTACCAGGGTTATCATCAATGTCCGGCCGAGGTGCTCAACCGAACTTTTGGCGAAACCGCCGGCTATGACGACTTCGTGCTGGTCCGCGATATCGAGTTCACCTCGCAATGCGAGCATCACATGATGCCGTTCTACGGCAAGGCGCACATCGCCTATACGCCGGTAGAGCGGGTGGTCGGGTTGTCGAAGCTT
This sequence comes from uncultured Alphaproteobacteria bacterium, assembly GCA_963721935.1. Classification (GTDB taxonomy): domain Bacteria; phylum Pseudomonadota; class Alphaproteobacteria; order Rhizobiales; family Xanthobacteraceae; genus Bradyrhizobium. The sequence goes on along the minus strand of CAVRMY010000004.1, from coordinate 5,545 downwards.
GCGCGCCTGACTGACATTTTTGCCCGCCGCCTGCAGACGCAGGAGCATTTGACTGCGCAGATCGCGGCTGCCATCGACGAGATTCTCAAGCCGCGCGGCGTTGCGGTCATGCTCGAGGCGGAGCATACCTGCATGTCCGTGCGCGGCGTCTCCAAGCACGGCGCGCTGACGTTCACAAGCCGCTTCACCGGCATGTTCCGCGACAACCCGGCCGAGCAGGCGCGGTTCCTTTCCATGGCGCGAGGGCCACAGCGCCTTTAGTCCTCGCCTTTATTTTTCGAGGACCTGCCGTGTCCACATCATCCGATATCAAGGACGTCGAAGAAGGGATTGCGTTCAAGCCCAAATTCGACGCCGCGGGCCTGCTCACCTGCGTGACGACCGACGCCGCCACGGGTGACGTGCTGATGGTCGCGCATATGAACGATGAGGCGCTGCGCAAGACGATCGCAAGCGGGGAAGCCTGGTACTACAGCCGTTCCCGCAATTCGCTGTGGCGCAAGGGCGAAGCCTCAGGTCATGTCCAGCGCGTCGTCGAGATGCGCACCGATTGCGATCAGGACGCAATCTGGATCCGGGTCGAACAGTCGGGCGCCGCCTGTCACACCGGCCGGCATTCCTGCTTCTACCGCGCGATCGAGAAAGCCGAGGGCGGCGGGGCGCGATTGACCTTTGTGGATGCGGAGCGGCAATTCGATCCGAAGGCCGTTTACGGCAAGTGAAACGTCCGGACGATCTTGCCGTCGTTAACCCGGCTTTAACCATGATCATTCCACGGTGACGTTGGCCTGGGTGCTGGTGGGAGCCTTCGAACAGGCGAGTGAAACGGGGCGGACTTTTTCGCTGCCGAAACCGGTCGTTTCGCGGGGAGCGGGGACCAAACATGTCGGTCGAGACATCGAACGCCACCGCAGCGGCAGGTGTCGACCCTTCGCGTGTGCGGATTGCCGGCGCGATCAAGCAGGCGGCGAGCTCGAGCGGCACCAGTTTCGAATATCTGCTGGCGACCGCGAAAATGGAATCGGATTTCAATCCGACGGCGGGAGCTACCACTTCTTCGGCGCACGGGCTGTTTCAATTCATCGATCAAACCTGGCTCGGCACCGTCAAGGAAGCCGGGGCTCAATTAGGCTACGGCAACTACGCCGACGCCATCACAAGGTCATCTGACGGCTATTACTCGGTCGGCGATCCCACCGCCCGCCAGGCCATCATGAGGCTGCGGGACGATCCGGCGGCAGCTTCCGCCATGGCCGCCGTTCTGACCCAGTCGAACAGTTTCAAGCTCACTGGCATCATCGGGCGGCGACCGACCGACGGCGAATTATATATGGCCCATTTCATGGGCATCGGCGGCGCCGCAAAACTGATCACGAATGCCGAAGACAACCCGCAGGCCTCGGGCGCGCGGCTGTTTCCGAACGCCGCGGCGGCGAACCGGTCGATCTTCTTCGACCGCAACGGGCGAGCGCGCAGCGTCTCGGAGGTCTATTCGGTACTGACGCAGCGCTTCGCTGCAGCGGTAGCCTCGCCAGCCACAAGAAGTGCCATCGCCTCGGTCGGTGATATCAAGCCGAGCGCGACCGCGGCGGACGCCGCGCCAGGCATCGACACCGCGACGTATCTTTCCGGCTTCCCTGACCTGCGGGCTGCGGCGCCAGTGTCGGTCGCCGCGGCATCGTCGCCGACCAATTCTGCGCCGACCGAGGTGATGTTCCGTTCGCTGTTTCAGGTCGGCGATCGCACCCAGCCGATCTCCCAGACGGTGCGGGAATTATGGGGCAACAACGCCTCGCTGACGTCCGATCCGCCGGCAAGTTCAGCCAATGCGACCTCGGTTTCATCGGTGCTCCCGGCAAAGCCCGTCACTAGCGGCAGGCTCGATCTCTTCAGCGATCCCAATGGAACGTTCAGCGGCTGAGGCGACGGATTAAATCCCGGCCGGAATTTGAGGGAGTTAATCCTGCTTTCAGCGCCGCGGCTCAATAGGCCTCGCCACAGGGCTTAATGAAAGGTCAATAAAACCAGCGATTTATGGTGAACGGTTTGTTAAGCGTCGTGGTTTATTTTGTCTTTTAGTGGCGTCGCTTCACGATGCCTGGGGGTTGCGTAAGCCGGCAGGATTATGATCGTTCGGCAGTTCATCAACTGGATCAAGACGGCGCCCGCCGGCGAGCGGGCCGAGGCGACCCGCGCTTTGGCGCGGGCCTGGCTGATTTCCGATTTGACCGCAGAAGACCGTGCCGCCGCCGAAGGGGCGCTGCTGATGCAGCTCGACGACGCATCGCCGCTGGTGCGCCAGGCGATGGCGGAGGTTTTTGCACGCAGCCTTCAGGCGCCGGCCGCCATCGTGCAGGCGCTGTCGCTCGACCAGCCTTCCGTGGCGCTTCCCATCCTGGAGCATTCGCCGCTCCTGATCGACGCCGATCTTGTCGACATCGTCGCCACGGGCAGCAGCGAAACCCAGTGCGCGATCGCCCGCCGCATCAAGTTGCAGGCGTCAGTTTGCGCTGCGATCGCCGAGGTCGGCACCGCGGAGGCCGCGCTGGAGCTGATCGAGAATCCCTACGCGGAGCTCGCACCGTTCTCGTGGGACCGCATCGTCGAGCGTCACGGTCATCTTGCCGCGATCCGGGAATCGATGCTGGCGCTGGAAGACTTGCCTGCCGCGACGCGGCTGGCCCTGGTTGCCAAATTATCCGATACCCTGGCCCAATTCGTGGTCGCCCGCAAATGGCTGAGCGCCGACCGCGCGCAACGCCTCGCAAGCGAGGCACGCGACCGCTCGACCGTCAATATCGCGGCGGCATCGCGCGGTGAGGACATGAGCGGCCTGGCGGGGCACTTGCGCGTCAGCGGCCAGCTCACCGCCGGATTGATCCTGCGCGCATTGTTATCGGGCAACCTGAATTTATTCGAAGCGGCGCTGGTCGAACTGTCCGAACTGCCGCGCAGCCGCGTCGCGGCGCTGCTGCTTGACCGCGGTCCCGCCGGACTCTACGCGCTGCTCAAGCGTTCCGGCCTGCCGGAATTGACGTTCGCGGCATTCCAGGCCGCAATCGAAGTCGGCCAGGAGACCGGATTTGCCGACTCGCCCAGCGGGGCGGCGAGGTTGCGCCGCCGGATGGTCGAACGCGTGCTGACGCACTGCCAGACCGATCATCACGCGGCTGAGCCGCTTCTGATCCTGCTGCGGCGCTTTGCCACCGAATTGGCACGCGAAGAGGCCCGCATGTTCTGCGAGGAATTGGCGGCGGAGGCGGCCATCGCGCCGCTGCAGCACGACCTTATCGCGGCTTGAGGGTTTCATTGGCTTGTTAAATGGGCCAGGGCGAAACCTGGCTTCAGGCGAGGGGCGTCGGCCCCCGACGGTCAAGCCTCAATCGGTCGGCGCGATGCTGGGCGCCATGATGGCTTCGAGGTGCTCGGGCCTGTCGTGATTGACGCGCGCCAGATACTCATCGGCGACCCGGCGCAGCCGGCGGCTGAGTTCGCTTGCCATGCTGATAGTATCGAGCTTGGTGCGTTCAAGCACGATCGCCTGGATAGCGTTGATGTGATGGGCGATCAGTTCGCTCGGCACTTTGGCAAGGTCGGGTGCGTGCTCGATGATTTGGCAGAGGCTTTCGGCCGCAGCCCCTGCGGAGGGAAAACCGAACGTGGCGGCATCGCCCTTGATGTCGTGAGCGGCGCGGAAAAGTTCGTCGCGCCGAGTGTCGCTAAAACCATCCTTCAGGATGGCGGCGTGGGCGGCCGCGAGGCGGTCGGATTCGATGACCATCCACTGCTTGAATTCCCCTGACAGGTCGGCAAGCGCCTTCTCGGCGCGCGCGACGGGATCATCCAGCTCTTCTTCGGCGACGCGGCGCAATACCTTGCGCAACGGATTGGGTTGCGTGATGACGTGATGATCGGCGAATTTCTGAACGTCGATCAAGTCTGACTTGTTTTTCGCCATTGTTTCTCCGGCGCTAAATGGTGGAGCGGGCCTTGTCGAGCAGCGACGGTTGGTGCAGGACCTCCACCTGGCCGCCGACGCGGCGCTCGGGGCCGATATAGGCGGCGTTGGTATTGCGCCGGCGGTCCGGGCCGAAATAGGTCTTGGTCTTGATGAACGGTCGCGGATTGGCAACGACGTTCAGGATCCTCTGATAGAGTCCCTTGGCGGAGATCGGCTTGGCGAGGAATTCGGTGACGCCGGCATCGCGCGCCACCGTCACGCGCCGTTTCTCGGAATGGCCGGTCAGCATGATGATCGGGGCATAGGGATTGCCCTTCGATTCGGGCTGGCGGATCATCTGCGCCAGTTCAAGCCCGTCGAAGATCGGCATTGCCCAATCGGTGATGACGATATCCGGGACGTAGTGGGTGTACATCTCGAGCGCGGTCGCGCCGTCCTCGGATTCATAGACCTCACGTGCGCCGAACGAATGCAACAACGTTCGCAGGATGCGGCGCATGTGCGGATTGTCGTCGCAGACAAGAAATCTCAGCTTGTTGAAATCGATACGAAACATGGCCGGGTCCTTGAGGCCATACCAGCGGAAAGGGTATACCCACCGTTAACCATATCCGGCCCCCGTTAATGAATGGTTGCCGTCGCTGGCGCCGATCCGGCACACGCTTTGAATGTGAGGGATGCTTGAGGGACGTGCGCCAAGCGCCGGCGTCAGTGGCCGAATTGCTCCCTCAGGATGCGCTCTTCCAGGCTGTGACCAGGGTCGAACAGCATCCGCATCGAGATGGTCTTGTCGGACAACACCTCGACTCTTTTGACATCGCGCGCCTCGTCGTGATCGGCCACCGCCGCGACCGGGCGTTTCTCGCCCTCGAGAACCTCGATGACGACGAAGGCGGTGTTGGGAAGCAATGCGCCGCGCCAGCGCCGTGGCCGGAAAGGACTGATCGGGGTGAGCGCGAGCAGGGCCGCATTGATCGGCAGGATCGGCCCCTGCGCCGAGAGATTGTAGGCGGTCGAGCCCGCGGGCGTCGCCACCAGGATGCCGTCCGCGATCAGTTCCGGCATGCGCTCATGCTCGTCGACCAGTATCCGCAGGCGCGCGGCCTGATGGGTTTGGCGAAACAGCGCGACTTCATTGATGGCGTGGTAAATATGGACAGCGCCCTGCATGTCGGTGGCGCGCATCAGGAGCGGATGGATCAGCGTCTCGCGCGCCGCTGCGAGACGGGTTAGCAGATCGTGAGTTGAGAATTCATTCATCAGAAAGCCGACGGTGCCGCGATGCATGCCGTAGATCGGCTTTCCCGAACGCATGTGCTTGTGCAGCGTCTGCAGCATCAAGCCATCGCCGCCAAGCGCAACCACCACATCGGCGTCTGCCGGCTCGCGATCGCCGTAAAGCGCGACCAGCTGGGCGAGTGCTGCCTGGGCCTCTGCGCCTGCGCTCGCGACGAAGGCGATCTTCTCATATCGCTTGGCGGTGGTCATGGGATCGCGGGGCTCACGGGGCACCGATTGGGCGCTGACAGGGTTCCGGTGGGCTCGTCTATACGACCTGGCCGGTACTTGTCGAGATGATGTCAT
>CAVRMY010000003.1:0-12862 GCA_963721935.1 uncultured Alphaproteobacteria bacterium | reverse complement strand
ATATGGGAGCATGAACTTCGCCACACGGCGCCCGTCGCTTCCACCCGGCCGTCGAGGGTTGCCGCCATCCAGCGGTGGACAGGGTGAAATACCTGCCGCTGCACCTCGGTGACGGCCTGCCCGGTGTTCTTCTCGTACCAGTGTCGGTTCAATTGCTCGGTCACCGCGCCGAGCTGGACCAGGAGGTCGCCGGACAAGTCTTCGGGCTCGACCTCGCCCCGCTTTTCCCTCCAAAGGCGGAGCAGCGCCGCCTCATTCTCCCCCATGATGATCCGGGCATCCGAGCCGCCGATGAAGCTGCGCCTGTTTGCTGAATAGGTAGCATTCGAGGGGTCATCGCACTTTCCGATCCAAATGAGGTCCGTACATGTTTCTGAAATCAGGATTATGTAATGATACATTAAACCTACCCCTTTGCAACTGAAATCAGTGCAATGTAATGAACTTTTTTCCGTGCAGTGTCGAATGGCACGTGCTGCTCTCGGATGGGGGGTTCGAGATTTGGCGGCTGCGGCAAAAGTGTCGATTGATACCGTCGTTAGATTTGAGCGCGGCGACGAACTAATGGATCGAACCGTCGAAGCAATTCAGCGAGCCTTGGAGGCCGAGGGAATCGAGTTCATTGACGAGAACGGCGGAGGCGCAGGGGTGCGCGTCCGTAAGCGCCAGTCACGGAAAAAGTCCCAATGACTGGATGAGGTGCATAGCTCCTAACGAGATCGATGGCAGTCGTCAGAGGGTCGAGTTCATCGACGAGAGCGGTGGGTGAACCAAGGGTGCGCCTTCGCAAGTCGCCCCGAGCAGAGGCGGTGAGAGAACCGGCGGCGACATTTTGCGAAACGAATTCAATTCGGAAGATGGCTTGGAGTGTCACACGTGTCGTGTTCATCGAGGCGGGCGTCCAATTACCTGTTTCGTCCGTCTCTGTGTCGATGACGCCTGGCGGGACAGCACCGTGCCCGATTTCGCGAGAGCCTTTTGTGAGTTATGCCTTGGCCGTTGTCTTGGATTTGCGCCTTGACCGTCTTCCGCCCAGCGCCGAAAACGGCTGATTGAATAGAAGAGGCCAACCGCTTTCAGCAGGGCTGGTGAATGAGTTATGCGCAGGATCGTTTTCGTCGCACTCTTGGTCGCCTGCTTTGGTGCAGGTGCCATTGTCCAGAAATACAAGCTCTATCCGCTGCAACCAGTTCGCGCCGTTCGCAACGCGATCGTTGGCAACCCGCTGGACAGATTTCTGGCCGACACCGCGCCGAAACCTCGCAACTCGATCTTTGACGCCTTCCATCCCCACGCTGACATTGTGATGATCGGCGACAGCATTACGGAGGGAGCAGAGTGGAAAGAGATCTTTCCCGCTTCCTCTATTGCCAACCGCGGCATCGCCGGTGATCGCTCCGATGATATCCTGCGCCGCATCCCAACAGCGCTTAAGGTTACGCCTAAAAAAGCCTTCCTGATGTTCGGCATTAACGATTTTGCGAATCTTCCAAACCGTGGATGCGGTTTTTGCCAATTATCAGCGGGTCATCGAGCAGTTAGAGGCCGCTCATGTACAGGTATACATTCAATCGACACTTGAATGCAGTCGAGCCACCTGCGGGCAAATGCTCGACAAGATCAGGCTGCTGAATGCCAAGCTGCAAAGCTATGCGAACGATAAGGCTATTCCGTTTATCGACATCAATCGAGGCATGACCAGCGTAGAAGATGGCCTTCTGAAACAGTACACCTTTGATGGGCGGCATCTGAGCGGCAGCGGATACGTTGAATGGCGTAACGCGATTCAGCCTTACATTGACTCAGAGGTCAGCCAGACCCATTGAAATCGTCGTCCATATATCGCATTAATCCGTTGGCGGGCTGACGATCTGGCGACGGAATCCCTCAGTTGGCGTTGCAACTATTCGAAGGGCGGAATTGGCGGAGGGGCCGACAGCCCTGACCGCTGCCAACGATCAGGCCCTCCGACGAACCTTGGAGGCCGCCGGCGTCGAGTTCATCGACGAGAACGGTGGCGGACCCGGTGTACGTCTTCGAAAGCCGCCGAAGCAGAAGCGGTGAGAGCCGGCGCGCCGTTTTTTGCGAAACGAACCCAATCCTTCTGCCGCGAACGAAGCCGCGCTAGATCCGCCTTGGAGTCCGCGCGCGGGAACGGCGGTGGCCCGGGGGTAAGACTTCGAAAGTCTGGAAAAGAAAGGCGCCCCAAGTACTCCCAAATACTCCGATGCCTCGCATCGGCCCCTTGTGCGCATTTTGATTTGCCGATCGCTTATCGTTTTCTTATGCAAGACTTTTGCGTAGGTCGGCCAGCGTGACCATAAGGGTCATCGGTTCAATCGGTGACGGCTCAAATCCGAGCGCGAGGTAAAACGCCTTGGCGTCATCCGAGATTGCGTGCACGATAATGCCACGGATACCGATCGCATCGGCCGCATGTACGACGCGCCTTGCGGCGTCGCGGACCAGTGCCCGGCCGAGGCTGCGACCGTGATAAGCGCGATCGACAGCGAGCCGCGCGAGCACAACAACAGGGATCGGCTCGGGCATATTGCGCCGGAAGCGTCCCGGCGCTGCAGCAATAGTTACTGAACCGGAGGCCAAGGCATAATAGCCAATGACCCTGTCCGCCTCGCACACTACGAACGTTCGCGCAGCGCCGCTTGCTTGATTGGCAAGTGCGCGCCGTTTGAGCCACTCATCGAGGGAAACGACACCAGAGGTAAAATCCCGAATCTGGTGGTTGGTGCCAATAGGCTCGGGAGCAGATAGCGCCACCTTCACTCCCAGGGGGCTGCTGTCCGCAGGGTTTTCTGCAGCCGCTCATTGGGCTGCGGTGGTGCATCCAACCGTGCCAGGAACTCAGCATAGGCTTTGGGGCTAACCATCAAAACGGTGCGATCAAGCAAAGCGTCTTCAGCTGCACGACGGGCGGCGTCGAGCACGAAGTCGGTCCGATTCTTGCCTAACGTTTTGGCCGCGCGGTCAATCAGACCGCGCTCCTCCGGCTTGATGCGCAGGTTGAGGGATTGGCGTTTACGTGTCTGGCGCATGTCTATTCCTCACAAATCTACAATACCATAACGTAATGACATCGTCATTACAAGCTGTGCTCGTATCATTAACCCTCGGAAAGATCAGGAAGGCTCCGATTATGGGACAACTTCGCAATCCGCATCCCGGCGAAATTCTGAAAGAGGAATTTCTCAACGAAATCGGTATTAGCCAGAACCAACTGGCTCAAGCGATTGGCGTGCCGGGCAACCGCGTTCACGCCATTGTCAAGGGAACGCGTGATATTACCGCAGATACGGACCTGCGTCTGTGTAAGTTCTTTGGCCTGGCGGATGGTTATTTTTTGCGTCTTCAGAATACCTACGACATGCTGGAGGCTAGGCGCAAGATTGCGCGCGAGGTGACGAGGATCAAACGGTACAAATCGGACAAGGCGGCATAATCTTGGAAGGACGCTCTGCGAAAGTAAGCGAAATCCAGTGATTGCGAGCGCGCGCTGCGTTTTGTTTTTTTGCGAAACGAACCCAATTTCTCTGGGCGAACTCCGTGTTGATGCGCGCTTCCCAACTGGACGGCGCAGGGCCACGAGCTGGTACGTTTTTGCCAGAGGACTGAACCAGCGCCGGTCACGAATCACGACAGCGGATCTTCCGACGAAGGCCGTTACGATCGCTGCGCTTTGAGACCAGGCCCTCGAGGCCGAAATGGCAGGCGGCGCGTGCCCCGCCCAAGCGTGGGGCGCGGGCGCGTGTCGCGGCCGGAACAGTCCTACAATTTGAAGAGCGCGCCTTGGCCTGGCTCGACCGGCAGATTGCGACGAAGCATTGAAAGCCTGAGCCCCGGCCTTGCGCCGGGGCTACACATTTCGCGCCGGCGCGTGGTAACCGATGAGCCCAACCAGCGTTAGTTGTTGCGATTGCGACCTCGCGGATGTGCGAGATGTTCGACTAGTACACGCCCGGCACCAAACGGGCCGTGCGCGCCATGTAGGCTCGGTATTCCGGAAAGCTTTGGAACAGCACCAGCTCCTCGTATTTCATGCGCCAAAGTAGGAATGCCCATACCAGTCCTAACAGCAACAGCGCCCATGCTGACAGGTACTGCAGCGCAACTCCAGCGACGGCGATCATCTCGCCAAGATAAAGTGGATGGCGGACGAGGGCATACGGCCCCCTGGTTACGAGGCGCCGGGCCTCGGGCAGCAGGCTGATCGAACGCCCGAGAACAACCACCGCACAAATCGCGAAAACAGTGCCGGCGATAACCAACAGAAGCGAGACGAGGTAAAGCGCATACGATAGCTCTTGCCGCGGCAGCAGCAAGAAGCCGACGCTCAGAAAGGTGCCGACCACAGCAGCAAAGCGTGGATAGAACCCTAGCGCGGTTCGCTGCGGAATGTGACGCACCGTAAACATCAGAACCAACAGCACGAAAAAAGCCAGCGTGATGACCTCCGAGACGGTGCTCAAGACCAAAGTCGCCGGGAGCATAGACGGATCGATCCGGCCGAACAGGTTGAGCAGCGCGACCCGTTGACCCAGCGATGGCAAAACTTGCGCTGCGCAAAACCCATACCAAGCGATCAGAGGAGCGGCAGCGAATAGATCGTAGAGCTTGGTCCGCCGAAGCGCCTTGAGACGCCCCGTCACCATGGCGATTTCCATTTTGCCCAATCCCTATGCCCGACGGCGAAAATAATACTACTCTACAGCTATTTGAGCATTATTTTAGACGAACAGCGATGAGCAATTGCAGCGTCGAGTTCATCGACGAGAACGGTGGCGGACCAGGCGTGCGCGTTCGGAAGCCGACAAAGCAGAGGCGGTGAGAACCGGCGGGGCGTTATTTGAAACGCCAACGGCCGGCGGTGGCGGTGGGCGGGCGTAAGACGGGATGAGTCCAAACGGGGCGTACATTCGGCCGATCGTCCTCGCAAGTCACACGCGAGCGGAGAGGTCATGAGGGCATTGTTGATTTGCGGAATATTACTGTTTTCAGGAGCGGCCACTGCGCAGGACCGCAGCTCGTGCTTCAGAAACTGTGATGCCGATTACTTTACGTGCCGACACCAGTGCCCCAATATTGGGCCTGAATTTACCGCGTGCGTGCAACGATGCGTTCAGCAAATCAACGAATGTAAAAAGCAGTGCAACTTACGACATCCCCACCCATTGTTTCCGCCGCCGAAACAGTGATGTTATTCGCGAGCACCGACTAGCCTGTGTAGTCGATGTTGACCACCTTGCCGCAACTGTTCGAAAAGTGCTTGGCGCTGGTCTCGCGTGTCGCCTTCGGAAGCCGCCAAAGCAGAACCGGTAAGAGCGGCCCCGGCGCTTTTTTGCGAAACGAACCCAATTTTCCTGGCGTGAGCGAAGCGGTCGCTTTGAGCCGCCTTGGAGTTCATCGACGAGAACGGTGATGGCACGAGGGCGTGTCGCCCTAAAGCTGGAAGCCCTGCTGCGAAACCGCGCCTCATTTGACGTGCTAATATGGCTATCGCGTAGGCGGCATCAGGGTGTTCTATGATCTTTCCGGCACGACCGTCCAGGTGTTGGCGATCGTGGCCAAATCGGAGGCCGAGTCATGGCTCGCACAGTTCGGAAATCCGGAGTGAAAGAGGTCCCGCTATCGGAAATCAAGGACGATCTGTCTCGCTATCTTCGAGAAGCTGAGACGCAGGAAATCATTATAACACGTCATGGCAAGCCAGCCGGCGTCTTGATCGGATTCGAATCAGAAGAGGACTGGTTCGACTACCGTCTCGAACATGATCCACGTTTCCTCCGGCGCATTGAACAGGCGCGGGACAGCCTGCGCGCTGGAGGCGGAATCAGACTGGAGGACGTTGAAACGGAGTAGACGGAGCCATCGTCGGAGCGTACCGGCATTACTGTTGAGAACGAAGATCGTGCTACAGTCCACTGGGGTCGAGTTCATCGACGAGAACGGTGGCGGACCCGGCGTTCGGCTTCGGAAAACCGCTAAATTTTCAAAACGAAGCCAATTTTCTCACGGACTTCAATAGCTTGGTCGCTAAATACCTCCGAGTTCATCGACGAGAACGGCGGCGGACCAGGCGTGCGCCTCGGAAGCCGCTGAAGCAGAGGCGCTGAGAACCGGCAACCTTCTCGCGAACCCAGGCGGCACGAATGGGCAGCAAATGAACCAAACGATCTGGCGTTACCGGCAGAAGGCCGTTGTCGCTTTTATTCTCGATGTCGAAAGGATTGCTCGAGAAACCCCAGAGTCTAGAATGCGTGATGGCTTGGCCGCCGGTCTCGTGCGGTGCTGATCTTGTGACGAATTGGCGGGTGATCAATTCATGTAGGCATTACAGATCCCTATGAAACGGCTTCGGATCTTACGGCGATGGTTTGCGCGGAAATTCGGCTATGCGCGACTGGTCTGTCTCGCGCTTCTGTTCGGATTCGCCGTGCTGCGCATCGTCGTCGATCCTGCGCCGATGCAGGAGCTTCGCCTCCGCGTCTTTGACGCTTTCCAACTCATCGATCCCCGGGTGAAGGAGGTAAGGCCCGTCACCATCGTCGACATCGACGAGCGGAGCCTCGCCGATCCTCGGCTTGGTCAATGGCCGTGGCCGCGCACGCGCATTGCCGACATCATCAACAATCTGACGCAGCTTGGGGCCCTTGTCATTGGCTTCGACGCCGTGTTCTCCGAGCCTGACCGGCTCAATCCCGAGATCGCCGCCGACACCTTCCGCGGCCTCGACGAGGCGACCCGGGAAAAGCTCAGGGCGCTGCCGAGCAACGACCAGATCCTCGCCGACACCATCCGCCAATCGCGCGTCGTGCTCGGCGAATCCGGTGGCCCCGACGTCCACGCCGATCTCGACATGAACCTGCCGGTGACCGGGTTTGCCATGCTCGGCGAGGACCCGCTGCCTTTCATCTACAAATTCAAGGGGCTGCTCCGCAACACCCGCGTCCTGGAAGAGGCCGCCACCGGGCGCGGTCTGTTCACCATCGTGCCCGAGCGCGACGGCATCATCAGGCGCGTGCCAATGATCATGCAGGCCCAGGGCGTCACCATGCCGTCCCTGAGCTTCGAGATGCTGCGGGTCGTCAGCGGCTCCGGCACGATCCTGACCAAGGCCGACAAGGCCGGTATCCTGAGCATCGGCATGCAAGGCTTTCAGATTCCTACCGACGCCAAGGGCCAGCTCTGGGTCCATTACGCCGATCGGGATCCCTCACTTTACGTCTCGGCGGTCGACGTGCTGGACGGGCTCGTGCCGCAGGACAAGATCAAGGGCAAGCTGATCCTGATCGGAACTTCTTCCACCGGTTTGAACGACATCAAGACCACGCCGGTCTCGCCGGTTATGCCGGGCGTGGAGATACACGCGCAGGTGCTGGAAAGCGCGCTGACCGGCGCGGTGGTGTCGCAGCCAAATTATGCCATTGCGCTGGAGTTTTTTGGCGCGCTTGTGCTCGGGCTCCTGGTCATCGCGTTCGCGCCGAAATTCGAACCCATCACGCTTTTCGCCGTCGGCGCGATGTTCGCGAGCCTGCTGGTCGGAACATCCTGGTATTTCTACGCAGCGCACCGGCTGCTCGTTGACTTCACCTATCCCTTGATGTCGACCACGGCGATCTATCTCACCCTGATCTTTACAAGCTTTGTCAGGGAGCAGGCGCAGCGGAAGCAAATCCGCGGCCAGTTCGCGCAATACATGTCGCCGGTTCTGGTCGAGCAGCTGGCGCAGTCGCCGGAAAAGCTCAAGCTCGGCGGCGAGAAGCGCGAGCTGACCATCATGTTCTCCGACGTGCGCGGCTTCACGACCATCTCGGAATCCTACAAGAACGATCCGCAAGGTCTGACCGCGCTGATGAACCGTTTCCTGACCCCGCTGACCAACGCGATCCTGGCGCGGAAAGGCTATATCGATAAATATATGGGCGACGCCATCATGGCGTTCTGGAACGCGCCGCTCGACGACAAGGAGCACGAGATCAATGCCTGCGAGGCCGCGCTCGACATGCTTGAGAAGATCGATGAGCTCAACACCGTGCGCGAACTCGAAGCCAGGGAGGGCGGGCATCCCTTCATCCCGATCAACGTAGGCGTTGGTCTCAACACCGGCGTCGGCGTGGTCGGGAACATGGGCTCCGAGCTGAAGTTCAACTATTCGGTGCTCGGCGACAGCGTCAATCTGGCCTCTCGCCTGGAAGGGCAATCCAAGGAATACGGCTTTCCGATCATCGCCGGCTCCAAAACTGCGCTTGCGGTCAAGGACAGGTTCGCGATCCTCGAGCTCGATTTCGTGATGGTCAAGGGCAAGAAGGAGCCCGAGGTCATCTACGCCATCGCCGGACGCCAGGACGTGGCCCAGTCAGCGCATTTCCAGCGCCTGCGCAATCTCACGATCGAGATGCTGGCGTGCTATCGCAGCCGCGATTGGGATGGCACGCTCGCGGCGATCGCGCGCGGGCGCAAGACCCAAGGGGCCGAAAACCTCGCCTTGCTTTATGATCTCTATGAAGCGCGCATCCTCGGCTATCAGAAAGATCCGCCGCCGGAAGATTGGAACGGCGCTTACGCACTGCTGACGAAGTAACGACGAATTTCGTCCGTCACAGCCACCTTGCTGGCATCGAATTTCGCACGCGCATGATTTAGGCTCTGCCGGACAAACAACGCGAGCCAGCCTGCAAGGTTGATGCCGATTAAGCATCTGCATCTTTGTTTGTTGGGCTGGCGATAGTCGAGGACGTCAACGCCCGCGCCTATCGCCCGCGGTTCGTGATCGATGAATCCGGCGTGATGGAATATTCGGACGCGCCGCTGCGTCAGCAGGAACGCAACAAAAAGGGCCCGTCGTCGTGATCGCGGCACAACCGGGTTCGACCACTGCGCGCTGAGCGTCTGGCCTTCCTCGCCGTGCCCTCGATCGAAACGGTGATGTCGGGCGCGCCGTCGGGGCGGCCCGGGCTCAACGCAACCTTAGTTTCTCCCACGGTTTGCGGCGGTCGAGACACTGCAGCGTGAACAGGATCTGACAAGCCTGACGCCAAAGCGTGCGCCTCATAGCGGCTCAGCCGGTCAAGGGGACAGGTCGGCAGGTTGGACAGGCGGACAAAGGAATGTGTGAGATCGTCGGATAGATCTGCAGGCTCTACGGTCGATGGTGGGCCAGGATCAAGAGTGCCGCCACTGGTTTCGTCGCCATCCTGCTGCATGGCCTCTTCGGTCACGAGGGCGTTTCGGTACACGCCGTCGATAATCTCCTGGCGCTTCTGATGAGCCTGTCTCCGTTGTCGAAATTGCAGCAGGTGTTTTGCCTGGATCTTGAACAAGCCGCTCTCGATCGCGGTAGCACGACGCAGTCGCCACAACAGGCTTGCCAGTCTGAGCACGAGTTCTCTCTCGACCGCGGATTGTGCGTCATAGTCCGCCGTGACCGCCATTTCGAAGGCTGCGTAATCCTCGGCATCCTCGAACGCGTCGATGACCGTCTCTGCGGTCATCCCATGGCGAACGGCATTTTGGCGCGAGCGCTTCTTGCCGTCTTCGGTGATAGGCCCTGTGCTCAGCTGCGCATTGCGGCGATTGGCCTCGATTTGTCGAAACGAGGTCATTAGGCCTCGGTCCGAAAAATTGGCTTCGTTTCGTCATTTTGGGTCCGCGCCGCAGCGCTGACATGCTTACCATTGAAATTGGCGGTGAGATCAGTGTGGTCTGCCAGATTTGCCGGCTGCCCGAGCGTATGAGATCGGCCCCAAAGCGTTGCCGCGATAGCGAGCGGATCGATCCCATAACGCTGCCACCATGCATGCTCACTGCCGCCTCGATGGAGCTCGCGGTGGTGCAGCCGACAAATCGGGACGGTGAATCTGTCGCTGACTTTCCGGCCCAACGCCCGCTGCTCGGCAAACTTGATGTGGTGGGGATCGGACGGGGTGCGCCCGCAGACGAGGCACGGCTGGGCGGCCACAAACCTCAGATGGTTGCGATCGCGCTCGCGCACTGGTTTGCCGATGACGGTAACTTCATTCGAGCCAGGTTCGCTCCGCCGCGGCTGGCCACCGTGGCCGTTCGCCTCATGGTCCTTGGGTGCCGATACCGGCGCAGCCTCGCCGAGCTCCGCAAGCTTCGCAGCGAATGCAGCTTCGACAACTTGCGCATCTGCTGTTGAGAGCTGGTTCTTGAGAGGGAGCGCGCGTTGTGCCCAGGCGGCAAGCGCGTCCGTTCCTTCGAGCCGCTCGAGCTCAGATATCAATTGGCACCGAAGGCTTTCGGAGGCGTTCGGCGATAGATTTGGCGGCTTCGGCTTGTCAGCACGAGCCCGCCTGTCGGACGCTGGCCGAGACCTGCCAACTGTGGGCTGGTCCAACCCGCTCGGGATTGGTTGGGCGCTGGGCGGATTGTTTTGGTCTTCCGCAGATAGCCCCGCATTGGGCAGGTCCGGCGCGTCCAGATCGTCCTCCCCGGCAATCCCGACCAGGGTGAAAAGGGCATAGCGGCGGGCATAGGTGAGGGCAGCTCCAAGCCGATGGGGCGCTGTCGTTTCGCTGACCGGGCAGACCGGCCAGTCCGACGACACCCACTCCCCGGAGGCGTGGACGAGCGTGGTGGTGAGCTTGATCAGGCCGCTCTCGCCGTCGATCGCGGTCGCCTGAACCGTTGCAATCTCGTGCTGGCCCAGGCATTTGCGGACCAGATCTAAACCGGAGGACAACGGCGCATAGCGAAAGGTCCGGCTGCCTTCGCGCGGGAAGGGCGAGACGATGGTCGCGGTTAAGGACTTTTCCGGGTTGGCGATCTCGGCCTGGGCTTTGGCAAGCGCCGCCGCCAGCGCCCCGACGCTTTCACTAGAGCGCTGCATGGCCGGCCTCCAATTCCAGAACCTCAAAGCTGATCGCCCCGGACTTTGATCGTTTGGCCCGCACCCCGTGCCCTGCGGCCTCCCGGGCGTCCTCCGGCACCAGGGCCTTCAGCTCGGCCTTGGCCCGATCATGGTCGAGCGCGGCAGGCCGGGTCAGCCGATAGAGGTTGGCGAACTCGGCCCAGGCGTTGGAGCCGCTCATGTCGACCGTTCTGATTGCTTCTACCCTTGGCCGCGGTGGTTCGATGCCAAAGAGGTGAGGGGGCTCGCCGCTCTCGACGCAGCGCCAGAACTTCCTTTCGGCCGTCAGCAGCAGGTGCTGGTAGAGCGGATCGGCCGGAATGGTCATCTCCACCCATTTGCCGCCGCCGGTGATGATGGAGAGTACGGCCGTCCGGGAAGCGGTCACCCACATATTGTGCTGCAGCTGCGCCATATGCTTTTCGGCAGCGGCTTCTTCCGAGAAATTCCACGGCAGCATGAACTTGGCTTCGAAGACCGCGCCGATTGCCTCGACCCTGCCGTCGAGGGTCGCCGCCATCCATTTGTGGATGGCATGAAAGACCTGCCGCTGCACGTCAGCGACGACATAGCCCGTGTTCTTTTCGTACCAGTGCCGGTTGAGGTGCTCTGTTACACTGCCGAGTTGGACCAGGAGGTCGCCGGACAGATCTTGCGGCTCGGCCTCGCCGCGCTTTTCCTGCCAAAGGCGGAGCAGCGGCGCCTCGTCGTCGCCCATGATGATCCGGGCGTCCGAGCCGCCGATAAAGGAGCAGCGACTCTCCTGAGGTTTTGTCCACGGTTGCGATTTCACGTCGTCCTCCGAGGTTGAAAATGGCATCGTTTGACCTTGATCTGCTCGCTAGCCCGAAAAGCAGGAAAGACGGATTTTAAAAAACTCAAGTCGGTCTTTTTTATACCAAGTAGGGTTTCTTGTCAACAAGACTCGAATCGGAAAGATTTGGTTCGATGCTTTTTGCCGCGCAAATACGGGCAGCCAGGTCATTGTTGGATTGGCGCCAAGATGATCTCGCTCGGGCCGCTGATGTCGGCATCACCACCATCCGGCGGATCGAAGCTCAGCCCGGTCCGGTTATGGGTTATGTCTCAACAGTGCTCAGGATCCAGGCGGCCTTTGAGGAAGCCGGTGTTCAATTCACCGATGACGAGTCCGGCGGGATTGGTGTCAGGTTGCTGAACCGCCCTAAGCTAAGCGCCAAAGCGACCGGGAAGAAACGATAGATCTTGGCGCGGATGGGATTCTAAATTTGGCGGCCTTGCTTTAGTCCACTGGGGTACCTTGGCTGCCCGTCGCGCGCTGAAAGCCCGCCGGGATCGAATTCATCGACGAAAACGGGGGAGGGGCCGGGGTGCGGCTGCGAAAGCCGACAAGGGGTGGGACGCAGAAAAGGTAGTCGCGCATTGCATGCGAAACGAAGCCAATTCTAACCGCCCGCGAATTCATCGACGACTACGAGGGCGGATCGGCGTGCGCCTTCGCAGGCCGAAAAAAGAGAAGGGTCGTTAGTGATAGCTACCTCCCAAGGGGTTCGTGAGGGAAGTGTTTGCGCAAATGGAAATGCCGGGTTGATGAGGCAATCGAGCTTCACACTATCTCACCGTTGCTGGAGTATCTGATTTACTGATTTCCGTTGCCTGCTTCGCCAACGTCATTTTCAGATGACGTAAGCTTGTTCGACATGACACGAGGGGAGGGGTGAAATGAAATCCATCACGAAATGGCTGCTGAGCCTTTATGTTGCCGGTGCGATCATCACCATGGGTTTCCAAATTTACTATCGGTACCCGGCTTGTTCGGGAGCCGGCGAATGCGGACTTGCCTTAGTCAAGGGCGTGGTTTGGTCAACAATCTGGCCGGCTTACTGGGTGATCAAGTGGGACTACGTGCACGGATAGGCGCGCCGAAAACGCAGAGATTCATTCGATGACTACGGCGAATGACCTAAGTGTCCGCCGTGCCCTGGAGAATGCCGGCGT
>CAVRMY010000002.1:0-34101 GCA_963721935.1 uncultured Alphaproteobacteria bacterium | reverse complement strand
CACGCGCGGATCGAGGTCCCGCCGTGGCAGCGCCTCGCCGAAGCATATGGTGTCAAATGCGGTGCTGACGATATCGCCGCCACATGGCTCATGCAGCAACCGCGCGTAAACGGTGCGGATCCGTTCCACGTAGACCTGGCGTTCATTTCCCGCCATCCGCTTCGCAAGTTGATCGAGCGCGCCGGAGCAAACGGATTCGGGTTCGATCAGGACGCAAATCACCGAGCGATAGTCACTCGCAACGCTGTGCCGCAGATTGGGCAGCACCACGGCCAGTTCGCCGTAACCTTCAGCGGCGCCTTCGACTGCCAGGCGAAGACCGCCTTTGATCGAAACATAGACGTGAAACGCGCCCAAACAGCGTTGGCGCGGGCGGCCGAGCAGGCCGGCGTAGAACACACGGTCGGGTGTGATCAGCATCAGATGGCCGGATTCACGGCTTTTGTCGTCCATGGTCGAACCTCCTCACGCAGCTCTTTTCGGCCGCTGTGCTCGATCAACCATACCGCCTTTCCGAAGCAATGCGAAGCATCGAACCCCGAATGGGGCGATTCCACACTGCACTATCGATTACGAGGTCCGGTACCGCCGCATTGTTCTGGAATCAAAGAACCGACCTTCGGCTTCAGGCAAGGATGCGGGGAGCCACATTCTGCTGCTGGCCGGCGGCTTCTTCCGCGGCCACCGCCCTCTTGTAGCCGTCACGCTGCTGCAAGCGCTCCCAGTAGACGGCCACATGGGGTCCGAAATGCTTTGCGAGCCCAACATTTCCGGCAAGACGGAGCGCGTAACCGACCACGACATCTGCCGCGCTGAACCGGCCTGCGGCGAGCGTCTCCGCGTCCGCGGTCGCAGCCTCAACCGCCCGCAGCCGCCCCAAAAACCATTTGGTATAATCGGTTGCGACCTGCGGATTGCGTCGTTCTTCCGGTTCGAGCCGGGTGTACCGCAGCACCAGCGTTTGCGGAAAGGTCAGCGTGGCGTCGCTGAAATACATCCAGTTGAGGAACGCGCCATAGCCCGGCTCGTCGGCGCCAACGATCAGCGGCGTCGGGCCATGCCGTGTGCCGAGGTAGTGACAGATGCCGGACGACTTCGTCATTTTGGTCTCGCCGTCGATCATCAGGGGAATGGTGCCGAGCGGGTTGAGCGCAAGGTAATCCTTGGCGAATACCCGCGGCGGGAACGGCAGCATTTTGAGGTCGTAGCGCAGCCCCATCTCTTCCAGCATCCATAGCGGCCGGAACGAGCGCGCGCCGTAGCAGTGATAAAGCGTGATCATCGGTCGTTCCCTCACTTCCAGTTACCGCAGAGTCGAACACTGAAAGGTTGTCTGCAACGATAACTTGTGCCTCGGGGCCTGCGGCTCAGAGATTTGACCCCTCGATGATATTGCCGAACCTGACATAGCCCTGCCCCTCCCACCGTTGCAACTGCATTTGCTGCAGCGGATGGTGGTTAGTCGGACTGGTGTTGACACGGACGCCGGGCAACAGCGTAGGAACCTCGACGTTCCTGAGGTTGTTGGCTTCCCGCATGATGGCTTCGCGGGCAAAGTTTCCGTTGCATTGCTCAAGCAACCTGCGCAGCACAGAGGTGACTGTGTACCCGTAAGTATTGAGCGCCTCCCTCGGGTTTCCGTCACCAAAATACTTGGCCATGAATGCCAGGTACTCCTTCATCCCGGCGTCATCGGCCCATGCCGGATCGGACGGGTCCTTGATGTAAACCGAAGTGATCAGACCCTGGGCGCGCTCTGGTCCGACCGGCATCATGGTCGAGGACACCGACGATGCGCCGCTGGTGACGCAATGGATCGGCTTCCAGCCTAGTTCGTAGACCTTGCGGATCGCCTGGGCGGCGAATTTTGCCGTGACGCCGGAGATCAGAACATCGGCGTGGGTCGCGCGCAGCGCCACGATCTGCGAATTGAGCGTCGGCTCGGTGACCTCATACGAGGCCGCCGTCACCAGGGATTGGTAACGCGCGCCCAATACGTCGCGCAAACCGCTGACGAAATCCTTGCCGAGATCGTCGTTCTGATACAGCAAGGCAAACCTGGCATCCGGCTTTTGACTCAGCGCGTATTTGGCAAAGATCTGGGCTTCGGTTCTGGAGCTTGGAGCGAAGCCCATCGTCCAGGGATAGTTCTGGTAATCGCCCCATTTGTCGCCATTAACCGACAGGAACAAATGCGGCACCTTGTTTGCGTTGATGTATTTGACCACTGCTGAATTCGGCGCCGTACCGAGCATTGAAAACAGAAAGGCGACATTATCGCTTTCGATCAACCGTCTGGTCTGCTCGACCGTTTTCGCCGGGTTGAAGGCATCATCATAGTAGACGAAATTGATCTTGCGGCCGGCAATGCCGCCCTGATCATTGATCATCCGAAAATAGGCATCCTCGCATTTCGCGATCGTACCCAATGCCGAGACCGGACCGCTCAGTGAAGTGGTACAGCCAATCTTGATCTCGGTAGCCGTGACGCCGGGGGTTTCTTCTGCAAGGGAATTGCGAGTGCCGGCGAAGCCCGCCACGCTGGCAGCGGAGAAACCTGCCAGAAGCGAGCGCCGATTGAGCGAAGCCATGCTTGCCTCCCAAGGTTACGTTAGGCTGCAAACTCCGTGCAGTAGCCAAATTCAGCTAGGAGCAAGCCGATTTCGTCGTCTTGCGTCCATGCGCTGATTATCGCTGATTCATTCCGGGCAGCGTGCCCATCATCTTGCACAGCACCGACAGCATCACCTCGTCGGCGCCGCCGCCGATCGAAGCCAGGCGGGTATCGCGATAGGCGCGGCTGACGGGGGTCTCGTTCATGAAGCCCATACCGCCCCAATATTGCAAGCAGGCATCGGTCAGTTCGCGCCCCAGACGGCCGGCTTTCAGCTTGGCCATGGTCGCAAGCTTCGTGACGTCCTCGCCGGCGATCAAAGCTTCCGCCGCACGATAGGTCAGCGCGCGCAACAGTTCGACTTCGGTCTGCATCTCCGCAAGCTTGAAGTGAACGACCTGATTGTCGAGAATGCTTTGGCCGAACGCCTTGCGGTTGCGGGTATATTCAATGGTCTCAGCGATAATAAACTCATGAGCCTTGAGGCAGGCGGCCGCGGCCCAGAGCCGCTCCTCCTGGAATTGCAGCATCTGGTAGGCAAAGCCTTGGCCCTCCTCGCCGATCCGGTTGCGCTTAGGCACCCGGACCTCGTCGAAGAAGATCTGCGCGGTGTCAGAAGAGCGCATGCCCATCTTGTCGAGCTTGCGGGCAACCTGCACCCCCTTACTCTTCATCGGCACGCAAATCAGCGACTTGTTGCGATGTTTGGGCGCATCGCCAGTGTTGGCGAGCAGGCAAATCCAATCGGCCTGAACGCCGTTGGTGATCCACATCTTGCCGCCATTGATGACGTAATCGTTGCCATCGGAGCGTGCGCTGGTCTTGATCGAGGCGACGTCGGAGCCGGCGCCCGGTTCGGAGACGCCGATGCAGGCGACGGCGTCTCCCGCGATGGCCGGGGCCAGGAATTCGCGGCGCACCTCGTCGGAACCGAAGCGGGCCAGCGCCGGCGTCGCCATGTCGGTCTGCACCCCGATCGCCATCGGCACGCCGCCGCAGCGGATGGTGCCGAGTTCTTCGGCCATCATCAGCGCATAACTGTAATCGAGTCCTTGGCCGCCGAATTCGACCGGCTTGTTGAGGCCGAGAAAGCCGAGTTCGCCGAGTTTCTTGAACAGCTCATGCGCCGGGAAAATGCCCTCCTTCTCCCATTCATCCACAAAGGGATTGATTTCGGCGGCGATGAATTTCTGCAGCTCGCGGCGAACTACTTCGTGGTCGGCGGTGAAGAGCATCTGATCCCCTTATCATAACCCCATCTGCCGGCTCGCCAGATCCTTCATGATCTCCTCGCTGCCGCCACCGATCGCGTTGACCTTGACCTCGCGATAGATGCGCTCGACCTTGATGCCGCGCATGTAGCCGGCGCCGCCAAAAATCTGCACGGCTTCGGAGGCGCAGAATGCCATGGTCTGCGTCGCCTGGTTCTTCAGCATGCAGATTTCGGCGACCGGACTTTCGCCCTGATCGAGCCGCCATGCCAACATTTCAAGCATCGCCTGCGACGCCGCGAACTCGCTGCGCCATATCGACCAGCTTGTGCCGGATCACCTGATGCTGCGCCAACGGCTTGCCGAAAGTATGCCGCTGTTTGGCGTATTCCATCGCCTCCTCGAGGCATACCCGCGCCGCCGCGGTGCAGCCGGCCGCCATGGTCAGCCGTTCGCTGTTGAAATTGCGCATGATGATCTTGAACCCGCCGCCCTCTTCCCCGAGCAGGTTTGCCCGCGGCACGCGGCAATTGTCGAAATGCAAGGTCGCGGTGTCCGAAGCCCACCAGCCCATTTTCTTCAGTGGCGTGCGTGAGAGCCCGGGCGTGTCGCCTTCGATCACCAGGAGGCTGACACCCCCTGGCCCGGACCCGCCGGTGCGCACCGCGGTGGTGATGTAATCGGCGCGCATTCCGGAGGTAATAAAGGTCTTCTCACCGTTGACGACATAGATATCGCCGTCGCGGCGCGCCGAGGTGCGCAGGTTGGCGACGTCAGAACCGCCGCTCGGCTCGGTGATCGCGAGCGCCGAGATCTTCTTGCCCGACAAAATCTGGGGCAGCACCCGCGCCTTGAATTCCGACGTGCCGGCGCGCGCAATCGGCGGCGCGCCGATTGAATTGCTCTTCAGGCTGGCGCTGACGCCGCCGGCGCCGGCCCGCGCCAGTTCTTGCACCGCAACGATCCACATGAAATTATCGACTTCGGTGCCGCCATACTCTTCCGGGAAGCCCAAGCCCAAAAGGCCGATTGCGGCGGCCTTCTCATACAAAAGGCGCGGAAATCCGCCCGCCTCGTCCCATTCATGGGCGTAGGGCTCGATCTCCCTTTCGACAAAGCGGCGCACCACCTCCCGATAGGCTTCGTGCTCGGCCGTGTAAAAGGGATTGGCCATTCGTCGCGCTCCTTTTGGACGCTTTTTGTCGTGACAGCTTAGGATGTCCCGCAACCTCACTCCTTGCGTCAACTGGCTGGCCGCCGCCAGCGAGAGGTGCCCGCGCGGTCTAGGCCCAGCGGATTTGGCTACCACCAAGCACGATTACCTACAAATAGATGATCTGGTGGCGCATCACGAACGGGGCGAACCTGGCTCATACGAGTTACCGTCATCGGCAAACCGGTGCGTGAGCGCGATCGCGACCATCTAAGGTTTGTGGCCGCCCAGCCGTGCCTCGTCTGCGGGCGCACCCCGTCCGATCCCCACCACAACGGCTTCGCCTCGGAAGGGGACATTCGGCAGGATCACGACGAGCCCATCAGTGCTCTCGATCCTCGCGCACCAGTTAGCGCGGAGAATGCAGATCAAGGGGGAGATCTCACGCGCTCCTTTGTTCGCCTCTGCAATCTGCCGACCTATCCCCTCGACCGGTTGAGCCGCTATGAGGCCACGCTGTGGCGCCAAGCGTATCAGATCCTGTTCACGCTGCGATATCTTGACCGCCGCAAGCCATGGGAGAAGCTTGGGTCGCGACTAGCTCGCGATCGCTGAAGTAGGTACGAAGTGGCACGAACTGTGTAGAAGCTCGAAGACTCAATCGGAATAGTCGTCAAGGCCGCTTCGCCTAGTAATGGTTTATCTCTGCAGAGACTTCCATTGCCTCGGAAATCGCGCCGATCTCCCGTGTTGCCGAGGTCCTGGCACCGCTTTCCTCAACTCCACCGCTTTGATCGCTCAAGGTGCGTGCACGTGTTAGTCTTGGATCTCGAATGATCACGGCGCCCGTGTGCTGGGTCCGACGCGCGACCGTGCCGTCGGCCGCCGGGATTGCATCGCGGGGTGCTAAGGGAACCGTGTCCTCCAATCCGACAAGCGCGCCAAAAGTATCGGCGAGTTCACGCGCTTGCCGCCGAACGGTCTCGTCCATTGCAAGATCAAGCTTTGCCATGTGAGGCGCCTGGTCCGAGATGATCTCGTCGGCTTCCATTGCTTGGGACGTGTTGGAGGCATCCTCCACAATGAGCAGAAAAATCAAATCCAGCCCCACGAACAACACGCAGAGTGTGACCCAGGCGATCGATACGTAGAGCAAAATGTTCATGATCGTGGTCCGCCGCGCTGGCCGAGCACAGATCTAGAAATTTACGCGCAAGAATATTTATACGGAACGCGCTTTCGCCGCACAAGCGACAACATTTCGACAGCGCGGGAACTTGTCGGTTTTCTAAGAACCCAGTGTCGCCAGCGGGTTGGATTATCGAAAAGATCGGGTTCGTTCCGCAGCCCTCATTTTGTGTGCGGCAAATCGCCTGCGCTCTCTCATCATCTACGTTTCGCCTGAACGCGGCCGTCGCGCCGTTCGGTAGTCTTGTTCGGAAATTTTGCCGGTAAAAATGATCTATTCAGATAGGCCCAGAGACTTCACTTTTCCTCGAGCCGAGCGCGGTTATCGCCAACGCCAAAATCGCCGAAGCAATTCCGGCATCACTTCAATTACTTCATCGAATCCCTTGTGGCGTCCCTTGCGTTGAAATGCCGCGCGCCACCCGCCTTTGTCGGCCTCCTCGAAGGCGAACGACTTCTCGGCCCTGATCCGGTGCCACACCGAAAAGCTCTGAAGCCTCTCACTTGGAGGCGGTCATCGAACCGGGTTGTGCCGCGATCGCGACGACCGGCGGTTCATTGTTGCGTTCCGGCGCGCTGACAGACAGCGGCGTATCCGAATATTCCATCACGCCGGATTCATTGATCACGAACCGCGGGCGATAGGCGCGGGCGTTGACGTCCTCGACTATCGCCATCTGCTGGTTGTCGAGGATCAACCAATGGCCGTCTAATCGAACCGAGGCAACAGCGTGGCCATCACCATTGAGGTCGAGCACGACCACGATGCGCAGGTCTTCAGCCGAGATGCCGGCCATTTGCAATGCGACGTATTTAGCAATCGCATAGTCCTCACAATCGCCGGCGCCTGTGTTGAAAGTGACGAGCGGTGAGCTCCAGACGTCGACTTTGCCCCATTGGGCGAGGTCATCCATTGGACGGATCGCAAGATTGATGGCGCGGTTGATCTCGGCCAGCCGGGTCCGGCCGTCGCGTTGCCTGCCACTATCGACGATGCGGAGAAATTTGAGCGCGGCCTCTGATACACAGCGCTCGCGGTCGCCATCGCAAAGGGCAAGCTGCACCCTTTCGTCTTCGAGCTTGTGAGCGACCCCAAGCCACTTGCGAAGCAGACCCCCGCTGGACACTGGCGTGGTGTACAGCCTGAAGGGCTCGTCCGATTTGAGCCTGGGTGAAGGGCCGTAGGGAATGCCCGCCGGGCCCGCCACCGAGATGCCGGCAGGTCCGAGCCAGACCATGCCACACGCAAGTATCGCGGCACGCAACGCGCGCGCCTTCGTGAAACACGCCATTTGACGCCCCCTTGTCCCGGCATCGTCGAGGCGTTCTGCATCGGCTCGTGCCAGGATCTTTAGGGGGGAAGATTGGCGGCTGGGCTTTTCTTCTCGTTAAAGACCGCCTTCGCCGGGCCAGAATGCTCGAAACAGACTGAAACGCGACTTGCCGGCTTTCCTACAATTTTAGGGGCTGGCCGTTTCAACCTCCGTACACCAAGCATGATTCCCTGCGAGCCTCCCGGAACCCGCGAATGCCGGAGAACGGCATCCTGAGGTCATGCCGCCCCTGAATTCCACTGAATATGGTTAACTCACTGGATTCGGCATTTTTCGGAGCTCGAAAGTTTGGGTTCGTTTCGCAAAAACTCGCCCTTTCTCACCGCTTCTGCTTTGGCGGCTTTCGAAGGCGCACACCTGGGCCGCCGCCGTTCTCGTTGATGAACTCAACGCGGCGGACTCGACGCTCCGCGAACAGCTTGCAGCCGCGCGTCGCGCCTCGCACGCGTCGTGGGCTTCGGCCACGCTAGGGCCACGTCTGTGCGACGAAGAGCTAACATTTCCGGGGTGTTAACACGGGTTTTGCGAGTGAACGAAACAGTTCTGAAACGCGATTTGCTAGGCATGAAGTCAGTCCCAAAGTCCGCGCCATCTTGGGGAAATCAGGACGGCCGTAGATAGTCCGCGGACTGACCATTCTGAAGCACTGGATTCTCGATGGCCGCTATAGTCGCGGTAATGACAGAGAACAAAGAGACGTTGTCTGAGCCACAGGCTCAGGATCGACCCGCACGTTTGATGTTCTCGCTCGATTGAGGCTGCGCTGCATTTCGAAGCGGTGCGGCAAAGACCGATTCCAGGGAGGCGAGCGGCGGCGGTGAAGCGAATCCTACAGGTAGTGACTTACATTGCGGCCGGACTTTACCTGCTGGTCGATGCGATTTTTATGACGCTCGCCAAGCCGATTGCCGACTGGATCGACAAGCATGTGCCGCTGAGGAGATTAAGGGCTTGGATCAGATCCTTGTCGCCTTATCGATCTCTCGTGTTGTTTTCCGTGCCAGTCATCGTGCTCGAGCCGATCAAGCCCATAGCCGCCTACCTGGCAGCGACTGGCCAGTTTCTGAGCGGAGCGCTGACCTTCATTTTCGGCGAATTGCTCAAGCTCGTCCTGGTGGAGCGGCTATTCAGCCTTACACGAGAAAAACTGATGAAGATTCCCGCGTTTGCGAAACTGTATGATTGGTATGGCCAGGCCATAGCTTGGTTAAAAGCGACGGAGGCTTGGCGCACGTTAGAATCGCTTGCAAGAGGCGGTCGCGAATTTCAAGGGAATCGCCGCGCGTCTGGCGTATTGGATCGAGCTTCGCCGATACGCACAAACTAGGCGCCATCTCAAACGGAGGCAGCGCTCTCCGTGAAACTAGAGCCTTTCATCGCGGCCTCACGTTTCAACAACATTCTCAGGGCACAGTTGCCATTCGCTCGAACCGGACGGTGAACTGGACGGATCATCCATCGCCAGTTGGTTGCGCTCAACGCATCGTGTCAGAAGGCGAGCTCGACCGGGACCAGAGGCTTACGAACAGATCCTCGCAGGGCTCCGAGCACCGGCACATCGTCTACGAAGCGGCGCACTCGATCTCGGTCGAGAAGATTGGGTTCGTTTCGCAAAACGGGGCCGCCATTCTCATCGTTTCTGTTTTGGCGGCTTTCGAAGGCGTACGCCGGGTCCGCCACCGTTCTCGTCGATGAACTCGACCCTCTGACGACTGCCATCGATCTCTTTAGGAGCTATGCACCTCATCTAGTCATTGCGACTTTTTCCGTGACTGGCGCTTACGGACGCGCACCCCTGCGCCTCCGCCGTTCTCGTCAATGAACTCAATTCCCTCTGCCTCCAAGGCTCGCTGAATTGCTTCGACGGTTCGATCCATTAGTTCGTCGCCGCGCTCAAATCTAACGACAGTATCAATCGACACTTTTGCCGCCCGCGCCAAATCTCGAACCCCCCATCCGAGAGCAGCACGTGCCATTCGACACTGCACGGGAAAAAAATTCATTACATTGCACTGATTTCAGTTGCAAAGGGGTGGGTTTAATGTATCATTACATAATTCTGATTTCAGAAACATGTACGGACCTCATTTGGATTGGAAAGGTGCGATGATCCCTCGAATGCTACCTGATTCAGCAAACAGGCGCAGCTTCATCGGCGGCTCGGATGCCCGGATCATCATGGGCGACGACGAGGCGGCGCTGCTCCGCCTTTGGCAGGAAAAGCGCGGCGAAATCGAGCCGGAAGACCTATCCGGCGATCTCCTGGTCCAGCTCGGCACCGTGACCGAGCCTCTGAATCGATATTGGTACGAGAAAAACACCGGCCAAGTCGTCGTGGACGTTCAGCGGCAGGTGTTTCATGCCGTGCACCGCTGGATGGCGGCAACCCTCGACGGCAGGATCAAGGCCACCGCCGCCGTGTTCGAGGCCAAGTTCATGCTGCCCTGGAATTTCTCGGAAGAGACAGCCGCCGAAAAGCACATGGCGCAGCTGCAGCATAATATGTGGGTAACGGCCTCGCGGACGGCGGTGCTGTCGATCATTACAGGCGGCGGCAAGTGGGTGGAGATGACCATTCCCGCCGACCCGCTCTACCAGCATCTGCTCCTGACGGCCGAACGAAAATTCTGGCGCTGTGTCGAGACTGGCGAGTCCCCTCACCTCTTTGGCATTGAACCGCCGCGGCCTAGGGTCAAAGCGGTCAGAACCGTCGACATGAGCGGCTCCAACACGTGGGCCGAGTTTGCCAACCTTTATCGGCTGACCCGTTCTGCCGCGCTCGACCATGATCGGGCCAAATCGGAGCTGAAGGCGCTCGTGCCGGAAGATGGCAAGGAGGCTTCTGGCTATGGAGTCCTGGCGAAACGATCGAAGTCCGGCGCCATCAGCTTTGAGGTACTGGACGTGGAGGCCGCCCATGCAGCGCTCTAGTGAAAGCGTCGGGGCATTGGCGGCGGCACTCGCCAAAGCCCAGGCCGAGATTGCCAACCCGGAAAAGTCCTTAACCGCAACCATCGTCTCGCCCTTCCCGCGCGAGGCAAGCCGGACGTTTCGCTATGCGCCGTTGTCCTCCGGTTTAGATCTCGTCCGCAAGTGTTTGGGCCAGCACGAGATTGCCACGGTTCAGGCGACCGCAATCGACGGCGAGAGCGGGCTGATCAAGCTCACCACCACCCTCGTCCACGCCTCCGGGGAGTGGGTGTCCTCGGACTGGCCGGTCTGCCCGGTCAGCGAAACGACAGCGCCCCATCGGCTTGGAGCTGCCCTCACCTACGCCCGCCGCTATGCCCTGTTCACCCTGGTCGGCATTGCCGGAGAGGACGATCTTGACGCGCCCGACCTGCCCACAGCGGGGCGATCTGCGGAAGAGCAAAACAACCCGCCCAGCGCCCAACCAATCCCAAGCGGGTTGGACCAGCCCATGGTTGGCAGGTCTCGACCAGCGTCCGACAGACGGGCTCGTGTTGACAAGCCGAAGCCGCCAAATCTATCGCCGAACGCCTCCGAAAGCCTTCGGTGCCAATTGATAGCTGAGCTCGAGCAACTCGAAGGAGCGGACGCTCTCGCCTCTTGGGCACAACGCGCGCTCCCTCTCAAGAACCAGCTCTCAACAGCAGATGCGCAAGTGGTCGAAGCTGCATTCGCTGCGAAGCTAGCGGAGCTCGGCGAGGCTGCGCCGGTATCGGCACCCAAGAACCATGAGGCGAACGGCCATGGCCCCCAGCCGCGGCGGAGCGAGCTTGGCTCAAACGAAGTTACCGTCATCGGCAAACCGGCGCGCGAGCGCGATCGCGACCATCTGAGGTTTGTGGCCGCCCAGCCGTGCCTCGTCTGCGGGCGCAGCCCCTCCGATCCCCACCACATCAAGTTGGCCGAGCAGCGGGCGTTGGGCCGGAAAGTCAGCGACAGATTCACCGTCCCGATTTGTCGGCTGCACCACCGCGAGCTCCATCGAGGCGGCAGTGAGCGTGCATGGTGGCAGCGTCATGGGATCGATCCGCTCGCAATCGCGGCAGCGCTTTGGGGCCGATCTCATACGCTCGGGCAGCCGGCAAATCTGGCAGACCACACTGATCTCACCGCCAATTTCAATGGTAAGCATGTCAGCGCTGCGGCGCGGACCCGAAATGACGAAACGAAGCCAATTTTTCGGACCGAGGCCTAATGACCTCGTTTCGACAAATCGAGGCCAATCGCCGCAATGCGCAGCTGAGCACAGGGCCTATCACCGAAGACGGCAAGAAGCGCTCGCGCCAAAATGCGGTTCGCCATGGGATGACCGCAGAGACGGTCATCGACGCGTTCGAGGATGCCGAGGATTACGCAGCCTTCGAAATGGCGGTCACGGCGGACTATGACGCACAATCCGCGGTCGAGAGAGAACTCGTGCTCAGACTGGCAAGCCTGTTGTGGCGACTGCGTCGTGCCACCGCGATCGAGAGCGGCTTGTTCAAGATCCAGGCAAAACACCTGCTGCAATTTCGACAACGGAGACAGGCTCATCAGAAGCGCCAGGAGATTATCGACGGCGTGTACCGAAACGCCCTCGTGACCGAAGAGGCCATGCAGCAGGACGGCGACGAAACCAGTGGCGGCACTCTTGATCCTGGCCCACCATCGACCGTAGAGCCTGCAGATCTATCCGACGATCTCACACATTCCTTTGTCCGCCTGTCCAACCTGCCGACCTGTCCCCTTGACCGGCTGAGCCGCTATGAGGCGACCCTTTGGCGTCAGGCTTGTCAGATCCTGTTCACGCTGCAGTGTCTCGACCGCCGCAAACCGTGGGAGAAACTAAGGTTGCGTTGAGCCCGGGCCGCCCCGACGGCGCGCCCGACATCACCGTTTCGATCGAGGGCACGGCGAGGAAGGCCAGACGCTCAGCGCGCAGTGGTCGAACCCGGTTGTGCCGCGATCACGACGACGGGCCCTTTTTGTTGCGTTCCTGCTGACGCAGCGGCGCGTCCGAATATTCCATCACGCCGGATTTATCGATCACGAACCGCGGGCGATAGGCGCGGGCGTTGACGTCCTCGACTATCGCCAGCCCAACAAACAAAGATGCAGATGCTTAATCGGCATCAACCTTGCAGGCTGGCTCGCGTTGTTTGTCCGGCAGAGCCTAAATCATGCGCGTGCGAAATTCGATGCCAGCAAGGTGGCTGTGACGGACGAAATTCGTCGTTACTTCGTCAGCAGTGCGTAAGCGCCGTTCCAATCTTCCGGCGGCGGATCTTTCTGATAGCCGAGGATGCGCGCTTCATAGAGATCATAAAGCAAGGCGAGGTTTTCGGCCCCTTGGGTCTTGCGCCCGCGCGCGATCGCCGCGAGCGTGCCATCCCAATCGCGGCTGCGGTAGCACGCCAGCATCTCGATCGTGAGATTGCGCAGGCGCTGGAAATGCGCGGAGTGCGCCACGTCCTGGCGTCCGGCGATGGCGTAGATGACCTCGGGCTCCTTCTTGCCCTTGACCATCACGAAATCGAGCTCGAGAATCGCGAACCGGTCCTTGACCGCAAGCGCAGTTTTGGAGCCGGCGATGATCGGAAAGCCGTATTCCTTGGATTGCCCTTCCAGGCGAGAGGCCAGATTGACGCTGTCGCCGAGCACCGAATAGTTGAACTTCAGCTCGGAGCCCATGTTCCCGACCACGCCGACGCCGGTGTTGAGACCAACGCCTACGTTGATCGGGATGAAGGGATGCCCGCCCTCCCTGGCTTCGAGTTCGCGCACGGTGTTGAGCTCATCGATCTTCTCAAGCATGTCGAGCGCGGCCTCGCAGGCATTGATCTCGTGCTCCTTGTCGTCGAGCGGCGCGTTCCAGAACGCCATGATGGCGTCGCCCATATATTTATCGATATAGCCTTTCCGCGCCAGGATCGCGTTGGTCAGCGGGGTCAGGAAACGGTTCATCAGCGCGGTCAGACCTTGCGGATCGTTCTTGTAGGATTCCGAGATGGTCGTGAAGCCGCGCACGTCGGAGAACATGATGGTCAGCTCGCGCTTCTCGCCGCCGAGCTTGAGCTTTTCCGGCGACTGCGCCAGCTGCTCGACCAGAACCGGCGACATGTATTGCGCGAACTGGCCGCGGATTTGCTTCCGCTGCGCCTGCTCCCTGACAAAGCTTGTAAAGATCAGGGTGAGATAGATCGCCGTGGTCGACATCAAGGGATAGGTGAAGTCAACGAGCAGCCGGTGCGCTGCGTAGAAATACCAGGATGTTCCGACCAGCAGGCTCGCGAACATCGCGCCGACGGCGAAAAGCGTGATGGGTTCGAATTTCGGCGCGAACGCGATGACCAGGAGCCCGAGCACAAGCGCGCCAAAAAACTCCAGCGCAATGGCATAATTTGGCTGCGACACCACCGCGCCGGTCAGCGCGCTTTCCAGCACCTGCGCGTGTATCTCCACGCCCGGCATAACCGGCGATACCGGCGTGGTCTTGATGTCGTTCAAACCGGTGGAAGAAGTTCCGATCAGGATCAGCTTGCCCTTGATCTTGTCCTGCGGCACGAGCCCGTCCAGCACGTCGACCGCCGAGACGTAAAGTGAGGGATCCCGATCGGCGTAATGGACCCAGAGCTGGCCCTTGGCGTCGGTAGGAATCTGAAAGCCTTGCATGCCGATGCTCAGGATACCGGCCTTGTCGGCCTTGGTCAGGATCGTGCCGGAGCCGCTGACGACCCGCAGCATCTCGAAGCTCAGGGACGGCATGGTGACGCCCTGGGCCTGCATGATCATTGGCACGCGCCTGATGATGCCGTCGCGCTCGGGCACGATGGTGAACAGACCGCGCCCGGTGGCGGCCTCTTCCAGGACGCGGGTGTTGCGGAGCAGCCCCTTGAATTTGTAGATGAAAGGCAGCGGGTCCTCGCCGAGCATGGCAAACCCGGTCACCGGCAGGTTCATGTCGAGATCGGCGTGGACGTCGGGGCCACCGGATTCGCCGAGCACGACGCGCGATTGGCGGATGGTGTCGGCGAGGATCTGGTCGTTGCTCGGCAGCGCCCTGAGCTTTTCCCGGGTCGCCTCGTCGAGGCCGCGGAAGGTGTCGGCGGCGATCTCGGGATTGAGCCGGTCAGGCTCGGAGAACACGGCGTCGAAGCCAATGACAAGGGCCCCAAGCTGCGTCAGATTGTTGATGATGTCGGCAATGCGCGTGCGCGGCCACGGCCATTGACCAAGCCGAGGATCGGCGAGGCTCCGCTCGTCGATGTCGACGATGGTGACGGGCCTTACCTCCTTCACCCGGGGATCGATGAGTTGGAAAGCGTCAAAGACGCGGAGGCGAAGCTCCTGCATCGGCGCAGGATCGACGACGATGCGCAGCACGGCGAATCCGAACAGAAGCGCGAGACAGACCAGTCGCGCATAGCCGAATTTCCGCGCAAACCATCGCCGTAAGATCCGAAGCCGTTTCATAGGGATCAGTAATGCCTACATGAATTGATCACCCGCCAATTCGTCACAAGTCACCGCACGAGACCGGCGGCCAAGCCATCACGCATTCTAGACTCTGGGGTTTCTCGAGCAATCCTTTCGACATCGAGAATAAAAGCGACAACGGCCTTCTGCCGGTAACGCCAGATCGTTTGGTTCATTTGCTGCCCATTCGTGCCGCCTGGGTTTGCGAGAAGGTTGCCGGTTCTCAGCGCCTCTGCTTCAGCGGCTTCCGAGGCGCACGCCTGGTCCGCCGCCGTTCTCGTCGATGAACTCGGAGGTATTTAGCGACCAAGCTATTGAAGTGCGTGAGAAAATTGGCCTCGTTTTGAAACTTTAGCGGTTTCCGAAGCCGAACGCCGGGTCCGCCACCGTTCTCGTCGATGAACTCGACCCCAGTGGACTGTAGCACGATCTTCGTTCTCAACAGTAATGCCAGTACGCTCCGACGATGGCTCCGTCTACTCCGTTTCGACGTCCTCCAGTCTGATTCCGCCTCCAGCGCGCAGGCTGTCCCGCGCCTGTTCATTGCGCCGGAGGAAACGTGGATCATGTTCGAGACGGTAGTCGAACCAGTCCTCTTCTGATTCGAATCCGATCAAGACGCCGGCTGGCTTGCCATGACGTGTTATAATGATTTCCTGCGTCTCAGCTTCTCGAAGATAGCGAGACAGATCGTCCTTGATTTCCGATAGCGGGACCTCTTTCACTCCGGATTTCCGAACTGTGCGAGCCATGACTCGGCCTCCGATTTGGCCACGATCGCCAACACTTGGACGGTCGTGCCGGAAAGTTCATAGAACACCCTGATGCCGCCTACGCGATAGCCATATTAGCACGTCAAATGAGGCGCGGTTTCGCAGCAGGGCTTCCAGCTTTAGGGCGACACGCCCTCGTGCCATCACCGTTCTCGTCGATGAACTCCAAGGCGGCTCAAAGCGACCGCTTCGCTCACGCCAGGAAAATTGGGTTCGTTTCGCAAAAAAGCGCCGGGGCCGCTCTTACCGGTTCTGCTTTGGCGGCTTCCGAAGGCGACACGCGAGACCGGCGCCAAGCACTTTTCGAACAGTTGCGGCAAGGTGGTCAACATCGACCACACAGGCTAGTCGGTGCTCGCGAATAACATCACTGTTTCGGCGGCGGAAACAATGGGTGGGGATGTCGTAAGTTGCACTGCTTTTTACATCCGTTGATTTGCTGAACGCATCGTTGCACGCACGCGGTAAATTCAGGCCCAATATTGGGGCACTGGTGTCGGCACGTAAAGTAATCGGCATCACAGTTTCTGAAGCACGAGCTGCGGTCCTGCGCAGTGGCCGCTCCTGAAAACAGTAATATTCCGCAAATCAACAATGCCCTCATGACCTCTCCGCTCGCGTGTGACTTGCGAGGACGATCGGCCGAATGTACGCCCCGTTTGGACTCATCCCGTCTTACGCCCGCCCACCGCCACCGCCGGCCGTTGGCGTTTCAAATAACGCCCCGCCGGTTCTCACCGCCTCTGCTTTGTCGGCTTCCGAACGCGCACGCTTGGTCCGCCACCGTTCTCGTCGATGAACTCGACGCTGCAATTGCTCATCGCTGTTCGTCTAAAATAATGCTCAAATAGCTGTAGAGTAGTATTATTTTCGCCGTCGGGCATAGGGATTGGGCAAAATGGAAATCGCCATGGTGACGGGGCGTCTCAAGGCGCTTCGGCGGACCAAGCTCTACGATCTATTCGCTGCCGCTCCTCTGATCGCTTGGTATGGGTTTTGCGCAGCGCAAGTGTTGCCATCGCTGGGTCAACGGGTCGCGCTGATCAACCTGTTCGGCCGGATCGATCCGTCTATGCTCCCGGCGACTTTCGTCTTGAGCACCGTCTCGGAGGTCATCACGCTAGCTTTTTTCGTGCTGTTGGTTCTGATGTTTACGGTGCGTCACATTCCGCAGCGAACCGCGCTGGGGTTCTATCCACGCTTTGCTGCTGTGGTCGGCACCTTTCTGAGCGTCGGCTTCTTGCTGCTGCCGCGGCAAGAGCTATCCTATGCGCTTTACCTCGTCTCGCTTCTGTTGGTTATCGCCGGCACTGTTTTCGCGATTTCTGCGGTGCTTGTTCTCGGGCGTTCGATCAGCCTGCTGCCCGAGGCCCGGCGCCTCGTAACCAGGGGGCCGTATGCCCTCGTCCGACATCCACTTTATCTTGGCGAGATGATTGCCGTCGCTGGAGTTGCGCTGCAGTACCTGTCAGCATGGGCGTTGTTGCTGTTAGGACTGGTTTGGGCATTCCTACTTTGGCGCATGAAATACGAGGAGCTGGTGCTGTTCCAAAGCTTTCCGGAATACCGAGCCTACATGGCGCGCACGGCCCGTTTGGTGCCGGGCGTGTACTAGTCGAACATCTCGCACATCCGCGAGGTCGCAATCGCAACCCCCGGGGCGGATTGAAGGTCCGGCGACGGACGGCCGTGACGGGGTACGGTCAAAACCTGGCCGCACTGGCGACCCAATCCTTCCGATCAACAAGCTGGTACGCGAACGCGATCGCGATCATCTGAGATTTTTAGCCTCTCAGCCTTGTCTCGTCTGCGGGAGGGGCCCGTCAGACGCCCACCACATCAGGTTTGCCGACCAGCGGAGCGATGGGCCGCAAGGTCAGCGACAAGTTCGCCGTTCCCGTCTGCAGGTTTCACCATCGCGATCTCCACCGCCGCGGCGATGAACGCGCCTGGTGGGGGAGGCAGGGCATCGATCCCCTTCCCTTTGCGGCAGCCTTTTGGGAGAGGACGCATGCTGTCGATTCAACTGCGGCCGAGCTTGCCGGCCACCTGGATAGGCCCACAAAGCTCAATGGAGAGCATCTTGCCGACGGATTTGGCGCGGCCGTCCAGCATCAAATTGACGAAACGAAGCCAATTGTTCCGCCGGAGGCCCGATGAGCTCCTTCCGGCAAATCGAGGCGAACCGCCGCAATGCGCGACTGAGCACAGGTCCTGTCACCGAAGAGGGCAAGAAGCGCTCGCGCCAAAATGCGGTTCGCCATGGCCTGACTGCAGAAACGGTGATCGACGCGTTGGAAGATGCCGAGGATTATGCAGCGTTCGAAATGTGCGGTCACGGCGGACTATGACGCGCAATCGGCTGTCGAGAGAGAGCTCGTGCTCAGACTGGCAAGCCTGTTGTGGCGGCTGCGTCGTGCTACCGCGATCGAGAGCGGCTTGTTCAAGATCCAGGCGAAACACCTGCTGCAATTTCGACAACGGAGACAGGCTCATCAGAAGCGCCAGGAGATTATCGACGGCGTGTACCGAAACGCCCTCGTGACGGAAGAGGCCATGCAGCAGGATGACGATGAAACCAGTAGCAGCACTCTTGACCCTGGCCCACCATCGACCGTAGAGCCTGCAGATCCATCCGACGATCTCACACGTTCCTTTGTCCGCCTGTCCAACCTGCCGACCTGTCCCCTTGACCGGCTGAGCCGCTATGAGGCGACCCTTTGGCGTCAGGCTTGTCAGATCCTGTTCACGCTGCAGTGTCTCGACCGCCGCAAACCGTGGGAGAAGACGAAGGTTGCGTTGAGCCCGGGCCGCTCCGACGGCGCGCCCGACATCACCGTTTCGATCGAGGGCACGGCGAGGAAGGCCAGACGCTCAGCGCGCAGAGCTCAGGCGGGCCAGGCAAAGCCGCCTGTACGCCGGCCAGAGCCGCTTGCGAGCGGTTGCATGAAATCTCTGTTGGATTTCGCGATGCCCCCGGAGCCTCCAAAGCCGTCCCTTAACAGCATGACAATGTTCACTCCATAATTCTCCGCGGGCTTCTTTGTCGAAATTTGCTCATACAGCGGAGAAATTCGAGGCCGCTAACAACTGATCGCCCAGTGTTGCTCGAAGGCAGCGATCGACGGTTATTAAGCGCTGTACTCGACTGTTTGATAACCTCATGCTAGAGGTTAAATGTATGTATCTTCGGATGAAACGTTCGACGGAATTGGGGGACAAAGTGAAGAAAAACATTTTTGCGATAGCGCTTACGGCGCCGTTTGTTGCGTCAATTCCTTCGGTTACTCTAGCTGCCGATGCCGGCCTCCCGGTTGATCAGCGCGCAGCACGGCATTATCGTGTGGCCTAAGAATGCGGATTTCGACACTGCCCAACTCGATGTCCAGACCGCTATTCTTGTGCGCCGCTCTATGGGGCCTACGGGCCGTGGGGCGGCCGGCAATATTGGGCAGCCTATTCCTACACTTGGGGTCCAAGCTACTACTACACTAAGTACTGACTCTACCGCGCTCAATCGGCTCGCGGTTGAGGATGTCGGTGCCCACCAGCTGACGACCTGGCAATTCATCGGCGAACGAGGATAGTGCTACCGAGCACCAAGACGTCCATTTTGGTCCGCAAGAAGCAGTCAAGTGCTTCGGCGGGTTTGCAGACGATAGGTTCATTCTCGTTGAAAGAGGTATTGAGAACCATCGGAACTCCGGTCAGCTCGTGAAACGCTTCTATCAGTGCGTAAAAAGGTCCGTTGGTCTTCTTTGAAACAGTTTGTAATCGACCGGAGCCATCAATGTGGGTTACTGCGGGTATCCGTGACCTTTTATCCTCCCTAATTTGAAACACTTGCGTCATAAAGGGAACGGCATCCTCTTCTTCAAACCAGTCGCCAACGGCTTCCTCCAAAATGGAAGGCGCAAAAGGCCTAAAGGACTCTCGCCTTTTGATCTTTTCGTTAAGGATTGCCTTCATATCGGCGCGACGGGGATCACATAAGATCGAGCGATTGCCGAGAGCTCTTGGCCCCCATTCCATTCTTCCTTGAAACCATCCGACAACTTTTCCATCCGCTATCGAGGCAGCTGCACGCTGACACGACTCAGATACATCTGCTTGAGTTTGCACTAAGCAGTCGGCCCCTCTGATCAATGTCTGATGCTCGCCTATCACGCGTGCGATTTCGTCTTCGCTGAATTGCGGCCCCCAATAGGCGTGATCCATAAGAAACGATCGCTTCCCACCGAGCTTGTGGTGCACCGCAAGAGCGCTTCCAATAGCCCCACCAGCATCGCCCGCAGCTGCTTGAACGTAAACGCGCTCAAACTTTGTCCTTCGCCGCACTTTCCCGTTAGCGACCGAGTTCATCGCGCAACCTCCGGCAAGGGCCAGATTTGCCAAGCCAGAATCCTTTTGAACCGCTGTGAGAAGATGAAAGAATGCTTCTTCGTACATCGCCTGCATCGACCGGGCGACGTGGTGGTGGCGTTTCTCTAGCGACCCATTAGGATCGCGCCGCGGACCTCCCAAAAGTTGCTCAAGCTTCGGAGAAAACATTTGTGGGCTTACTGGCGTCCCACCATCGAACCGATAAACAACCGGATCTTCGTGATGATTGAAGTAGGCCAAATTCAACTCGAATCTGCCCTTCGGCAACAACCGTACAATCTCGTGCATGGCATCCAAATAGACCGGCTCTCCATAGGGCGCCAGTCCCATCACCTTGTACTCGTCACCATAGTTAGGAAATCCAAGATACTGAGTGATCGCTTCATAAAAAGCGCCGAGCGAATGAGGGAAGTATATACGTCCATCCACGGATAGGTTTGTCCCGCGACCTAATCCCCAAGCTGTACTTGAAAAATCCCCGAAGCCATCGATTGAAACGACATTTGCTTCTTCGAAGGGCGACACGCTGAATGTCGAATATAAGTGAGCGAGATGATGCTCGACCTTGTGAAATTCGCCCTTAAACTCTTCACCTGGAAAATGCTGAGCCAAGAGCTTCGGAATGCCTGCTCGCATCCGACGATTTCTTAGCTTGACAATTATAAATTCAGGATCGGGTCGCCGCCTTGCTATATATATTAGCTTTCGCAAGGAATTTGCACGACTGTCTTGATTGACCGCAATATGGTCAACCTGTGAGAGACGAAGACCTGCCTCTCGGAGACAGTACTGAATGGCTAGTAGCGGAAAGCCTGCCCAGTGCTTTGTTCGACAGAACCGCTCCTCCTCGGCTGCAGCGACGAGAACCCCATTACGAATAATCGCTGCAGAGGAATCCGCATGAAAGGCGTTTAGTCCGAGTATGATCAAGAGCACACCTCATAATTTCACATCAATAGCAAATTTGGATGCTTGCCGTGAATAGGACTTTTCTCCCAAAACTTCCTGGCGATCGGGATGGGCGCTACTTGTATGTTCGCCCGGTTCTTCGTCTCGTTTCCAAGCCGGTGCAGCTCTTGATGGTGCCTGCGGCAGAGCCGCACCGTGAATTCATCATTTGCTTCCCGCCCCAAGGACCGAAGTTGAGAAATCTTGAGATGGTGCGCACATCAAAAAAAATGCGGTTTGGCGGGCACGATGGAGCTGGCAAAGCCGCTCGGGTTCACCCAGCTGCCCGGATTTGAACGCTGAAAATGGGCCGAAAAAGGAGACGAGGAGAGCTGGGTACGTTCAAACTGGCCAAGTGAGAAGCCAATCGCGGTCAGTTTCGGAGGCGTAGAGCTTTACGCTGTCCTTGACGCCATCCGATTTCACCAAACGATAGGTGTAGCCGGCAAGGGCATCAATCTTCTCGAGCGACTCCGGCGTACCAGGCAGCACCTCAATTAATAGGTCGGGCCGATATCTCTCGATCAACTCGCTCATTGCATCGATCAATTGAAACTTCAAATCCTTCAGCGTCGATCTTGATGAGTGCCTTTCGTACCGATCCAATGAAAAAAAACAGCTCCGTGGCGCCCACCGCAAGTACGCTCGTGGAATGTACAGTCTTGGAAAAAATCTCACTAAATTCCCTGCGAAACGAGCCGTTGGTCAGATGCCCCTCAGGTTCG
This sequence comes from uncultured Alphaproteobacteria bacterium, assembly GCA_963721935.1. GTDB lineage: Bacteria > Pseudomonadota > Alphaproteobacteria > Rhizobiales > Xanthobacteraceae > Bradyrhizobium. The sequence continues at coordinate 12,347 of CAVRMY010000002.1, read as the reverse complement.
TAAAACGTTTGAAATCCCGAAGATACACCCACCGCGGCATTGAAGGGCACCACCGTAGTCGCGCCGTTCGCTTTTAGATTGGATAGAAGGCGCCCATAGGCCTCACGGGATGGCTCAAACGCAATGACTCTCCTCAGCCGCGAGCCCCTTCGAGCCAATGCATCGAAAAAAACTGTAAAGACCCCAACGTTGGCTCCGATCTCGATAACAAGATCATAGTTTTCCGAAGCGTTGATTTCGAGCCACTTAAAACACCCGTCCTCGTAGCCAAGCTGTTTCGCGAACAAACCGGCTTCATCAAATTCGCCAAGATGAGGCACCAAATTGATCTTGGTGGCGGAACCTACGATTACCTCACGAGCCGAAAAGCGCATTTGGGGCCAGCGGCGACTATTACTGGCGATCGAATTGCGGATCCTAGTTGAGATCCGTAGAGAAACAACCGTCCGACAGAAGAGGGACAGAAGTTCAATGTACATACGGGCGAGACAACGCGGCCCACGCGCAAGCAAAGCGTGCAGGCCATTGGCTAACGTTTTGATCATTTCGCCTCGAAGCGTAAGCACCGAAAAATTTTTCAACCGTCCGCAAAAGGGCGACACTTATCTCGTGCGACCCCGCTCGAACTCTAGAAGATGGCCAAAACATTGCGTAGCGATTGCTGCCGCCCCCAAATCGGCGATAGCAACCGTGAAGTGATCCCTCAAGAATGGAAGGTCAGAACTTATCGACCAAAGAGCCTCGCGATAATCCAAGTCGTCGAATTTGAAACCGGTTTCGCAAACAAAAAGTTCGCCAGTTTCTCAATTCGGCAGAATGTCGTGGGCGTAAAAACCAGGCCCGAGAACCTTACCAATTTGCTCGCACAGCTGGATCATTCGAGACCGATTAGCCTCGACAAGAGTCTCGTGGAAATGTGAAATGAGATCGGGGTCTTTAGGTGTGTCGCCAGCGTGGACTGAGGCTTCAGCCTCGCCCGTCGGACGTAGCCTTGCATAAGCGGCGATCATCGTACCCGTAACCGCCAGAGTTCTTAACGCCACATAATATGATTTGCCATTGTAGTCGTGTTCCGTATCAATAAATCGAGTATTGTAGCGGTTACTGTCGAGCTGACGCCCAATGTCGATGACAGCGGTAGTATTGTGAGACCCAATCGGAGCATTCGAGAACACTATACTCGTCGCCTCTGTACCCACGATAGTCGGAACAGGAATACCGGCTTTAGAAAATACCTGATTTGTGGCTCGCTTATCCCCCGCAATTGCTCCGGTGCTAGGGGCATTATAAAACCGAAAATCGGTATTCGAGGTAAGGTCGACAAAGTGCGGCAGCAGTTCGCGTTGGAAGACTTCATTATAGACCAAAATGAAAACCGTTCGGGCAGGATCGTGGTTTTTGATATTACGGAGCGCCTCAGCAGGATCGCGATATGCGATCAACGAAATGCCGAGCTTTGACAGGGCAAGACCAAATTTAGGGAAGTAGAGTCCAGGCGTTACTTTGCCTATTCCGCAAAGCCCATCTTCGAATGTTCCGACCAGCGCAATCGTAAATGTCAGATCTTTTGATCCAGAAGACAAACTGCGAAACAGCGCATCGTCGGGGGGTGCTGGAGCTGAATATCTTGAAAGCCGGTAACCGCAAAGGCGAAGACCAGATTGCACAAATCTCTTAATAGATTGTAATTCCAATGAAAAAAGGTCATTTTTTCGCATGTGCACTCCAATCATCGCAAATTCCAGCCGTTACGATTTCCGGATTATGGACATAATCGCAGCTTCTGGTCTTCTCGCTCGTCGCGGAACTTCACACGTCAAGGCGAATGTCCCACAATTGATGTTTGCTCCACATGGCGTAAGCCCTCACGCATGGTGATGCCGAACGCCTTGCCGAAGGCCCATAAACTCGCGCTCGAATGGTTCGTCGCCGCGTAGGCTGGAGGAGCGGGGTTTAGGGGCTGATGTGCTGGAGTTCACCTGCTGGAATGGCGACGTTGCCCGTGTTGCCTTCGCCCTGGATAGCCATGACCGCGAATTCATCAGGACGCGCCCGCTGCCGCGCCGCCGCCCCATCGGCGCGGCGCCCACGTCTGATGCGTTGGGCCGCCGAAGACATTGGCCGACGTGAATGGCCCAGCTTTTATCCGACGCGGCAATGGGCCCACGTTTGCCCTTATTGATAGTGAAAAGTAGAGAGACATTGGAAAAAGCGCTAGTGGCTTGAGGAGAACGGTTGCTGAGTCCTCAGCTCAGACCTTTAAGTAGCCTTCAGTGAAATTTGTTTTTCTCCGTCGGACGCAAAATTGTTTCGCCCTTCCGTTGCCGCGTGCCAGACCTCTGAGCAACCGGGCACAATGCGATCGTGCAGCTCGATGCAGATACCCGTTGTCTTGTTTATCCATCCGGTATTATGGCTCAGCAAAGCGTGCTCGCCACCTTCTATGTCAATTTTTAGAATATCAATTCCGCCCGATCCAGTCTGTCCGACAATCTGATCAACCGTGATGCATTGCACGCTCTCAATTGGCGCGGTCGGCCGATCTGCTGCTTTTTCGATCAAAGTAAAGCCCCATTCCCCTGTGCCTCGATTGTATAATGTCGAAACACCAGGCTCGGGCGCCAAGGCCGCGTTCATTGCAATAATATTTGACCACGCCGCGGTGTTTTTGACCAGTATCTCATAGTTGGCTTTATTGGGTTCGAGGGTGACAACTTTCGATTTCGGATACCTTTTGGCGAAGGCGATCGCCGCTGTTCCGATATAGCCACCCGCGTCGATGATTAGACGGTGACGGAGATTCGGAACAGCCGCACACAAGGAATCGAACTCGCCACAGAGGCAGCTTATTGCAACCTCAAGATCCGGCGTCTTCGTGCGAACGGTAACAAGAATTCCACCGATTTTGACTGTTATCGGCAACTGTACATTCAACAATGTCAGCAATAGCCATAGGGGTGATTTTGCCTGAACACTTAGCCCGAACTCGTTCGGCGAGAAGATCACGACTTTCTTTCGGCCATGAGATTCCAACCAGCCCGGCAGCATGTTTCAATGCTCGGCGCAGTGATTTCGGCAACCTGCGCATACTTTTTCCTTTAGTCCGGTCCTAATAAGCCAAACTAAAAATCCCACCGCTTATTGGCGAACGAGCATATTCCTACCGAGCACTAAAACGTCCGTTTTCGTCCGCAAGAAGCAGTCAAGTGCTTCCGCCGGTTTGCAAACGACGGGTTCATTCTCGTTAAATGAAGTATTGAGAACCATTGGAACGTCCGTCAACTCACGAAACGCTTCTATCAGCGCGTAAAAAGGTCCGTTTGTTTTTTTTGAAACGGATTGTAATCGACCTGAGCCATCAACGTGGGTTACTGCCGGTATTTTTAGTCTCTTATCCTGCTTGATTTGAAACACATGCGTCATGAACGGAACGGCATCTTCGTCCTCAAACCAGTCGCCAACGGCTTCCTCCAAAATAGAAGGCGCAAAAGGTCTAAAGGACTCTCGCCTTTTGATCTTTTCGTTGAGAATTGCTTTCATATCGGCCCGACGTGGATCACCTAAAATCGACCGATTGCCAAGAGCTGCCAAGAGCCCTTGGCCCCCACTCCATTCTTACCTGAAACCATCCGACGACCTTTCCATCTGCTATCGACGCCGCAACACTCTTATATAGTTCCGTTTCATTTTCTTGGATTTCCACTATGCAGCCTGCCTCTCCGATTGATTTCCTGCTCTCACCTATCACACGGGCAATTTCCTCTTCGCTAAATTGCGTCCCAATAGGCGTGATCCATGACGAGCAAGGCACGGCTGCGGAGCGACATCGTTGAGCTTGGCAGTCTGGATCAGGTTTTTGAAAAAAGGGCCATGTGCTCGACCAACCATCGCAACAGCCAGAACCTCCATTACTCCTGCCTAGAATTGGAACCTAACCGCCTCTTCGCTCGCGTAATCGGCTCCGGCATACCTCGCGGGGCGAGCCACAGCGGTCCACACCGAAGCTCACCTGCGGCAAAGCCACTGATGTGATCAGTCCGCGAGCGTGGTGGTCTTCCCACCCCGCAGCAGGGACAGCGTCCCATCAAAGGTTCTAGTAACCACTAGGTCCGGCGGACGCCTGCCGCGACGATATGGCACAATGACCACATCGAACGGGCCGGTGCCTCGCAGGCGCAGGATGTACTGCGCCTCTTCGAACTTCTTGCCGGTCGCTTGCTTGTATTCGTCTGTTTCGCGGGTCGGATGCCAGAAATGCTTCCAGCCCGTGACTGTTGCCTCCTGCGACATCTCGGCGAGGATAAATAGTTCGAAGTCTACCCCCCACTGTCCCTGAAAGCCAAGCCGGACCACACCGGGAGCCAAAGCGAACGGAACGCCTGCAGGTGGTTTCGCCGGCGCAGATGATAGCGGCACCTCGCGTGGACCACTCTCTGTTTGTACGGGCCCGTTCGCCATCAGCGTTAGCGAAAAGACTTTTGAGTCGGTGGCACCGGTCCCGGTGAACTCGTCACGGATTCTCAGCACCGGAGCGGCTGGGTCACTCCGGTAATCCCAGACGCGGCGCCTCCAGGAACTGCCCTTGTTATCAAGCGCAACGGCGGCTTGTGCAGTGCTAAAGTCTACCTTAAGTCCAGCCCCGCTGATGATCTGACTGCGATTACCGAAGCATTCATCTGTGGAGACGTCGCCACCGTCCCATCGTGAACCCAATGCGGATTCCGGCACCACCACGTTTTGCATCCAGGCGCCTGGCAGGTGAGGTTCATAGAGGGAGCCCCAGTGGACCGAAATCGGCGACCCAAGTGCATACAGCATCACCGCGCCGAAGTCGCAATGAGAGTGATCGCGGTAGAAGTCACCATTGATTAACCATGCCGCGGTCTCGTCAGGTGTGCCAAAGCCATGTCGCAGGACAGTCAGAGCGCCGGGAAAGTCCGCATCTCCAAGCATGGGCGAACGATCGGGCAATGCTTCATTGATCTGAAGCACGCTGCTACCAAAAAATCCAGAATGCGGGGCACCCTCCTGCCGCCAGGCCGCCATAAGTCGTCCGCTCAACGCATCATTTACGTCCCTAAACCCAGTGGCGAGCTGACCATAGAGTGTCGTCGCCTCGGTAGAACCGTCGCCGAATGAAACGGTCTTTCGTCGGCCCCCGAACCGCGGTTCCGGCGGGGTAAGCAAATGCAGTAGGTACTCAGAAAATTTGGTGAGGCGCACTTGCGTACGGAAGGGATCCTCTTCCGGTCCGGCCACAAGCTTCTGCTGCTGCATGATGTTGACCACAGGCCCCATCGACGCTCCAAGATAATGGTTCGATCCGAGAGCCGCGCCCTGTTCGTTGACAGATTTTTTGAGCAATTCCGTCGCCCGAGCCCGCACTTGAGTTAGTTTCGGCGCAAACGCGGGGTGGTTCGGCATCATTAGGACCAACAGATCGCGATAACTGATCTGTTGAATAGGCATGTTGGGTGTGCCGAGGTTCTGGCCGTGATCGAATAGTGGCACAAAATCATCGTCCCATAAGATGTAACCGTACAGTGCGGCGACGGAACGCAGTTGCGCGCTCGTGTCGGGCGGCAGCTGTGTCGGCTCGTAGGCGCCATAGGTAAGCAGATGCGGATGAGCGCTGCGTCGCGGCTCATCGCCAAGCCGCCCATCCAATACTGGTACCGAACCGTATAGATTCCCTGCCCATTGACCAATGAATCCGCGACATCTCGCGACCGTGCGATGACCGCCGCGGCCAGCGCGCGCGCCTTCGTGCCCCTGGGGTCTGCCCAGGCATCCCAGAACGGGCGAAGGGTCGGCTCGTCGGTATAGAGGTGATTGTAGTAGCTATGGCTGTACGGATCGCGAATCTTCTTGATCATTCCAACGAGTGTTTCGCGGTCGACGTATAGTCCGTTAGCCTCAGCTGGTTCGGCGGGCACATCGAGGATGTAGCGATGGATCTTGTTGAGGTTGAACCCCGCGTGCAGGTTCATTTGCTGGGCAACCACCTGAACAGCTGTCGGCTCGCGCAGGTCGTTCTTCGTGCCGGAGAATAACCCCCATGAAAAGCGGTTTCGTGAAAACACTTTTGCGTCCGGCCCTCGACGGGAAAACTGCGATACCAGCCGCAGTTCGCCTGGCACGCTCGATTGTACGATCACTCCGGAAAAATGTGCGCCCAGTATTCGCGACGCCCTCCCCTGAAATATCGCAACCAGATCCGCGGAGGCGGGCGCGTCCTTGTTATAGAATTGCCAATACCAGCCGGTGTCGAACGCCCAGGGATCCCAGCGGGTGAGAAAACGACCGTAGGACGATGGTCCGTTAAGCGGGAGATTAACAAAGGCGTCCACATTCGGCCGCTCGTGCGTAGGACGATACTGGCGTCCGTCGGCCTCAAAGCCGTTCTCGACGCTTGTCGCGTGGTGTCCCTGGTACCGTGCTTGGTCCGGCTTTAGCGCTGTGCCAAGGTCTAGCGTCCACCGGACGTCCATGTCGGTGTCCTCCTCGACGAGGACGGAGGGCTGACCGGCCTGCACAGTGATGGTGGCACGATAGAAGCCTACTCCGGCGCCAACCAGTACCGAACCTCCATAGACAAGAGCAGGACGCGATGCCTGATAGGCGACCTCGACCGTCACCACGAGCGGGCCGCGCTCAAGGAAAGACACGTGCATGTCGCTGACGCGTAAAGGCTTATCAGTTGATCCCATGATCGCGCTGCCGCCGATCTCTGCCCCTGCCCAGACCCCGTCCCGTAGCCGCACCGCCTGAATTGGTGCTTCGGCATGTTTTGCTAGAGTTGACTTTGGGACGCGTATTGCCACCACTGAGTTCGCAATCTCATAATGGTCGGTAACTTCTGAGACGCGGACTGAGTCTGCCTCGTCCGCGGCTTCACTCGGGGCGACGCCCGACGCAATCCGAAACCGGCGAGTTTCGTTTGCGCGCAAACCGCCGCGTAAGCGCAAGGCCAATCTTCCACCGGACAAAGTTTGATGGTCTATAACTGTGCCGTCCGCCTCCGTTACATAGAAGGGCAAACTCTGCGTGCTGTAATCGAAATCGACGACTTGGTCCGGATGATTGATTTCGAGTTTCTCTGCCAAAAACAGTTGGTCCAATGCGTTCCCGCTCGCAGTACCCGAATCGCCGCCGATCGTCCCGCTCAACAGTATTGATGCGTTATTCAATTCTGTCGCGTGCCCAGTCTGGAACAAAAGGACCAGGCAGCAGCTGAATGCTACGAGCGGCGGGAGAATCTTGTTCATATGCGAATTACGTTGGCCCAATCTGTCGCGCAACGTGAGCTCGAATATCAGCCTGCGCGGTCGGGACGAATTTGCGGTCCCCGTGTCGATCCACCGGGCTTACCGGCAGTTCCAGGTCGCTTTCGAGGCTGCAAGCGGACCGGCTTGAAGCAAGTGTTAAGACGTGCGCATGCTGCGGGCAGCGGGGAGATCGCATCCACGCCTTTCTGCGAGTCCGGCACCCACTAATCTCGGCGGTGAGCGCAGGTGACCGACGGACGAGCGGATCACGGCTCCATCGGGCAGTATCGCCTGCGCCGAAAACACCCGCCCCGTTCCTGAGCCATGAAAACGCTTCGCTGCAACCAGTGTGCGATCAGAAAAATCGCTGCTAACATATCTCCGTGGAAGCCATTGAGACTGAGGATGGTCATTGGACAACAATCCTACGGAAGTCATTCGTAAAGGGCTATCGTAAGCACTTCCCTTTATCACGGAATAGGCGACGATCGATCACTTCGAGCGCGATCATGCATTCAGCGACGCTCCGCTGGAGCGCGTAGAACCAGCCCGGCCAGCCGTCTAGCGCGCACCCCTTTACAATCAGCGTGTAGAAAAACACAACGATTGGAGCGGGCCAACCGGCAAGTCTCAGCTTGTGAGGAAAGCTGAGAGTGGAGCGGTCGGCACCAAGGAGATACAATGCCTCATCGCGTGCATATCTCTGTTGAGACTGGAACCAACGGGCTAATGGCTTCCGGTCGTCGTGGTAGATCTTAGAAACAAGGCTAAGGATGTTGCCGGAGACCACAAGGCGCTGCGTGTGTCCTTGATTTTTGTAGGTTGCAAATCCCTTTTTGTGTAGCACGACGCGAGGTGGATAAAGCGCGCCCCGGAGTGGGTGGCCGAAGACGCTGTACACAAAGCTCGCACTGTAGCCGTTTGTACCTGCAGCTGGGGAAAGTGACTGTATCTCACTGATGATTTCGTCGCTCAATTGATAGTCAGCATCCAGCGAGAGAACCCAAGGAGTGTTTACCTGCATTAATCCGAAATTCCACTGGCTTGCGAAGTCGGTGAACGCACGATGGATTAGGTCAACCTGTTGATACGAGCGAAGTATGTCGATCGTTCCATCGTTGCTTCCACTATCGACGACAACGATCCGGCGAGCCCACCGAAGTTTGTCAATTGTTCGGACAATATTGGGCGCTTCGTTGAACGAAAGAACTAAAGGGGTGATTTCTTCAAGCAAAATCTTAATCCGTGTCGGGGAGACAATTGGTTCAGCGAACTCGTGAGTGACTTTTGCGATTTCATCCGCTCCACCATTGGCGGTGGCAAGGAACTGGCCTGAACCTGTACTCCTACAGTTGGGGGGGCCTCATTGAGGGCATGCCACTCAGCACTTCAACGTTCGGCTTGAGGCTTCATTAGACGCGGAGGACTGCTAAACGCGCAACGTAAACGCCGAGCGGGCCAATTCACGTGGTTTAGTTCTTCGTCCACTGGAAGCGCTCACCTTAGCTCAGCCTCCAACAGCCACAGCGTCCGGCGGCGCGAACGGTTATCGCCGAAGTCGATCACGATCAAGGTTAAACCATCGTCCCGAGGATCCGCACCGGAGGCGTTTGTGAAACACGCTCTGCGACATAATCAAAATCGCGCAAGAACAGCGCGTTTGCCATCGGCACTTCATCGGAGGGCACGAGTTGGTGTGCGAACGCATCGTAAGCAAACTCGGTCATGCCGGAGCGCTTTAATATGTCGACGACCGAGGGTGTGCGATTTTCAGTCAGGATCGCCTTAAGTCCGGGCGCCGCTAAAACGGCACGAGCGCCCCGCAGCACTTCGGCTTCATAGCCTTCGACGTTAACCCTCATCAATGCCGGAACGCGGCCAGTGTCAACGAAAGCATGGTCCACGGTCTCAAGAGGAACATTCTGGCCGGCGGGTTCCGTGTCCGCGACGACGTGATTTTCCGTGTCCAGGCCCGTCGTAAAGCGAACAATGCCCTGGCGCTCTCCGACCGCAGCGATCCGTATTTCCACCAGGTCGGCAATCCGGTTGAGATTGATGTTGCGTTCAAACGCGACCGCTGTCAGCGGGTCGGGTTCGAACGCCACCGTATGGCAATGGACCACGCCGGACGCCAAGACCGTATAGCTCCCGACGTTGGCACCAATATCGGCGAAGACGTTGTCGGGTCGAAGAAAATGCAGCAGGAAAGCCATATCCGCGAACTCATGCAGACCCGCATAGATGTTCCCCGTCACACCGGTCATGCCACGCCGTGCTGCCAAGCGTGTCCCACCGATCCAGTCGACGGTCACCTCATCATGGATACGGCTTGTGATCTGCCATCGAAGAACCCGCGCCATCGCAGAGACCCGTCGGTGCTTCGTTAACGGATGGACAGCTAAAAATCTATTTATTTTACAGATCTCCGGGAGCATCTAAAGATCTCCGGGAGCATCTTTTTTCGCTTGCGAATCGCGGGCTGCAATTGGAGTTGTGTCTTGGGCTAGATTGGTCTTGGGCCAGATTGAAATCATTTTCAGGCCATTCCCCCCAGTAGGCTGGAGAACCCGAAAGTCCCATTTGCCGACATCGCTTTCAAGCGCATCGAGCGCGTAATTCTTGTGAAGTTCAATAATGCCGCAGTCCACACGCTTAAGAAAGTCTGCGTTCGCAAACAATTCTTTTTCGGCTCCCTCAATATCGATCTTGAGCAAATCGATACGGGCGAGATCGTTTTCTTGGCAGATTTCATCGATTGTGTATGCCTTTACCGAAACCCTGTTCTTACCATTACTTGTTGTGATCGAATTGCCCCAGGCCGGCGCATCGGTTGTCAGATAGACCTGCTTGCGTTTGTAGCCTACGATCGCGCCGCAAATGGGTACAATTCTCCGCTCTTGGCAGACATTCCGTTTGAGTAGAGCGAAATTGTCGGGGTCTGGTTCGATGCTGTAGATCCGCGCATTGCGATACAGTGCGGCGAAGAAGAGAGATGTGATGCCAACATTTGCACCGCAATCAACAACAACCCGGACGTTTTCCGGCGGCAATATCGATGGCGGGACGAAGTAGCACTTATCGCAAAGGACTTCGTACAAAACAAAAATATCGCCGGCGAACCTGCGTAACTCAACCCGGTTCGAATTAGATCCGACCTTGATCTGCACCGAAAAGACAACGTCTTGACTATCCCGGCTTTTCCTTAGCCAGTTTCCCAAATGAAACAGAACCGTATTTCCAAACAATATGATACAACTGCGCCAGTCTATGCAATTCCGCAGGACAAAGAAAATTTCGCGTAAGTATGAATGGGACTTCTCTTTCAGCTTTCTCAGCATTTCCATCGCCAGCCGTCCGTGCCGATCTCCAGTTCTCGGCATGTTGCAGTGCCGCAGCCACGCCCGCAATGGCGTTAGATCCTTCATTTTAGCCGGACCGTGCTCGGCACCTCTCCTCCAGAAGAAAGCCAGCGGTAGACGTCGAGCATATCGTGCGCGACGCAATCCACGAAAAGTCCCGCTTCATCCATGCCCGTCCCTTTGCACCCTTCGCCCGCAGTACTCCGCGCTCCATGTCCATAGCTTCGGCAAGCGTCGCCGCAAGTGGCTCAACGCCATGATCAATCCACCAGCCGCAGCCTTCGCGCTCCAAGCCATGCCATGGCGCACCTTTGGTCGCGATGACCGGCGTTCCCACCGCCAGGCTTCGCCACGGTGATGGCGAAGTTCTCGTTCAACGTCGGTAGAACAAAAAGATCTGCCTTGCGGTAGGCTGCGATCTTGGCATCGCCCATGACTGGCCTTCAATCGATACGCGCGGTGTTTTCAATTCCGCGGCAAGCGCGGCGAGTTCTCTGGCGTGGCCGAGTTCGTCGGGGCCGACGATACGAGCCGCCATTGAGGATGCGCGGATTCCACCCGGGCCCAAGCTCGGACAAGACGATCCAATCCTTTTTTCGGATGAATCAGCGCCAAGCGACACACAGTCGCACTGATGTCGGTCGTAGCTGTTGAGCAACTGTCCAGTGCTGGAATGTCTATTCCATTCGGAATAATGGCCATTGGGTTTTGGAGTCCGTAGTCGCGAATTTCGTCGTGCTCCTGTTCACTGGTCACATGAATGCACGACGCACGGCGGACCACATCGCCCTGCAACAGAGCCCAAACGAAGCGCTTTTCGAGACGCGAAAAGCTGAGTGCCGTTGGCGACAGCATTCCACGCGACGCGACGATAAACGGCTTGCGAGCAGCCAGGGCGGCACGCCCGGCCTCCCGACCGGCATCAGCCAGAGGCCGTGATTGTGGATCACATCAACCTTTGGCGCCACTTCCCGCAATGCGCGCGTAAGGCCTGACGAGCAACGCAACTCTCGCACAAGAGGAATACCCGCCCAATCCGGAGCAAAGCTACTCCCGCACTCTTCGTGGTGCGCGTGTTATGCCCGTCGATCCCGCCCACCGAAAGCAGCCGCGCTTCCGCTCCGGATCGGCCAGCGCCGGCAAAGTCGCGGCACGGTGTACGAGGGACCGCCATGAGCCGGATCAAGTCCGGCGATGACATGAACCGATCGTAAAGCAAAATCGCTCACACCCGTCATTTTCAGGCAGGAATTGGACGCACCGTGGTCGATTCTAAGAATTGGCTATATTGGTCACAATCAGCCGCGATTTGCTCAGCATAACGCCGCCCGTATGCCGCCCATGAGAGCGCTTCGCGATCAGAGTCTCGAAAGCGGCTTAGGACGCTGGCCGGCCTTGTGACGGTCGCGCAATCCAACCACCGCGGCGACAAGCGCCGACAAGTTGTCGTGGGGTATAACCGTTATGTGCTGTGCCAAAGCCGGCGTGTGCCCGAGATCGGCTCCGCCTGTGCGATCCGTGTTACGATCGGAAGTCCGCTGGCAAGCGCCTGAGCCAGCACCATCCCGAATCCGTCCTGCCGCGAGGCCAACACAAATGCGTCGGCCTCAGCATAAAATTGCGCAAGCTGCGTCTGCGGCACGGAATATATCATGAACGAAAATCAGGTTCCTGAAAAACCAGATCGCCGCCCACTGACCCCACATGAACGAGCCGAACG
>CAVRMY010000001.1:0-267700 GCA_963721935.1 uncultured Alphaproteobacteria bacterium | reverse complement strand
CGCAATGCCGAGAGCCTCAGTCGACGTTGCTGGTCGTCAACCCCTCCAGCAGCGCCTTCGCCTCCTTCAGATCGCGCGTATCGAAGCCCTCGGTGAACCAGCCGTAGACCGGAGCGAGAAGTTCGCGAGCTCGTTGCCTTTTTCCTTGATCACGCCAGAGCCGCGCCATGCTCGCGGCTGCGCGAAGTTCCCAGGACTTAGCTTGCTGTTGACGTGCAATCGCGAGCGCTTGCTCGAAGAGTGCCTGGGCAGCGGCCTGATCAGCGTTGGGCGACGCCAGAGCCAGCTCGCCTTTAATTCGATAGAGTTCAGCCTCACACCAACGTTCTTTCGTGCTCTGCACCATAGCGAGCGCGTTGTCGATCGCGTCGAGAGCGTGGTCGTGCCGCCCTAGCCGGGCGTAAGCCGTGGCAAGGTAGGACATAACGAACGGAACGTAGATCGTTGCCCCCGTCGAACGGTAGTCGTCGAGCGCCGAGGTCAGCACCTCGACCGCCTTGGACGAGCGGCCGGCAAGCGCCAGCAAGCAACCTTCCCAAATCCTGCCGTTGGCGCTCCAATATGAAGATTTTTTGCTCTCGGCCAGCGCGACCAGTTCGGCGGCACGGCTACCGGCCTCGGCAAGATCTCCGCAGAGGATAAGGGTCGCCGTGGAGTGCGCCAGCGCATGCATCAGCGTCGCCGCCTGGTCGATCTCCCGCGCGCATGCGAACGATCGGTGGGCATCGCGGCGTGCTGGCTCGGGATATCCTAGCAGCCACAGCGTCCGCGATCGCCATTCCAGGATCGCGACCCGTGCATCCGTGCCGAAATGGGCGGCAAGCCCGCGATGCTCCGCCCCGTCATATAACTCGAGTGCGCGGTCGAGATGCTCCTTCCCCTCCAAGGGGCTGCCGACCGACATCAAGGTCATCCCCATCATGCGATGGGCGAGGAGGAGCGGCCCGCTGCCGGCTTGCTTTGCTGCAAGCTGCCAGAACTGAGCGGCGAGCTCACGCGCCGCGTCGCCGTTGAATCCCGCTATATTGACCACCCAGAAGCCGTAGATCACCGAGAACAGCAGCAAGGGGTCTTCGGGCGGCTCCCCGATCGCTTCAGCCTGCTCGATCAGGGCACGGGCGTTCTCCGCCGCGGTTTTGGTTTGCGCCGCGCCGTAACCTTTGGTGTGCATGAGCACGGTCACGAGTTCGACCTGAAGCGCAATCTGTTCACGGCGGAGCGCAGCGGTTGCCGGCAACGTCGCGATCTGACCAAGCGCGCGCCGCAACTGAACTTCAGCTTCAGCCAGCGCCGAGCGTGCGCGGGAACGCCGGCCAGCCTCACCCCACAAGGCTGCGGCCCTTTCGATCGCGCCCGCCTCCGTGTAATGGTGCGCCAGAACTTCGGGCGACGTTGGAACGGAATCTGGGGACTTCTGCTCGAGAACATCGGCAATGCGTGAGTGGAGCGTCCGACGAATGCCGCGCAACAGCGTGCCGTATGCGGCATCGCGCACCAGTGCGTGCTTGAACAGATAGCTAGCTTGCGGCGGATCTCCCTGCCGAAACAGCAGTCCGGCCTGAACGAGACCGTCGAGCGCCGAGACCAGCTCCGGCTCGGACTTCCGCGCCACCGCCGCCAGCAGGGCATGCGAGAACTCCCGCCCGACCGCCGATCCGATCTGCGCCACCTCCTTAGCCGAGCCGAGCCGGTCGAGCCGCGCCATCAGTGAGGCGTGCAAGCTTGCCGGCACCGCCATTGCCGAAGACGGAGCCGCCGCGACCGTGCGGCGGGCGGCGCCCTCGCTCTCAGCCTCTAGCACCGCCTTCGTCATCTCCTCGACAAATAGGGGAATGCCGTCGGTGCGCGCGACGATCTCCGCCAGCACATCCGCCGGCAGCGCCTTGTTCCCGGCCAGCCGCGCGATGATGGTGACGGCTTCACGCTCCCCAAGCCGGCTGAGTGTCAGGCTCGTCACATTCGACTGTCCCACCCAAGGCGCGATGAACTCGGGACGAAACGTGACGATCAGCAGCACCGGAAGGTTTTTAATGCGGTCCACCGTCCGGCCGATCGCCTCCAGGCTCGTCGGGTCGGTCCAATGGGCGTCCTCGAAAATCATCAGCACCGGTTGCTGGCGGGCCAGTTCAGCAAGTTGTAAGGCCAGTGCTTCCAGCGTTCTTTGCCTGCGCTGTTCCGGGGCCAGCTCGAGCGCGCGATAGCGCCCATCGTTCGGAAGCGATAGCATCTCGGCGAAGAGTGCAGCATCCACTGTCGAGGTCGAGGTTTGCGCGAGAGCCGTATCAAGCTTGTCGAGTTTCGCTTGCGGTGTGTCATCGTGCGCCAATCCGGCGGCGCGCTCCATCTGGCCAATGATCGGATAGAATGCACTGTCCGTGTGCTGCGGCGAGCAGAAATAACGCAAGCGCGTATGCGCTTCACCGGAGAGGCGCTCAAGAAGTGCCGCCGTCAGTCGAGACTTGCCGATGCCTGCCTCGCCGGAGAGCAGCACCATGTGTCCTTCACCACTCTTTGCCTTCGACCAGCGCCGCAGCAGCAAGTCGAGTTCTTCTTCCCGCCCAACGAGGTCAGTCAGGCCGCTTGCGTGCATGGCCTCGAAACGGCCTTCCACTGAAGCCGGTCGTAGTGCCGCCCAGGCTCGTACAGGCCCCGAGACGCCCTTGAGTTCCTGGGGCCCAAGATCCTCAAGCTCGAACAAGCTGCCCACGAGTTTGCGTGTACTTTCAGCAACTACCACGCTGTTTGGCTCCGCAATGCCCTGCAAGCGGGCAGCAAGGTTCGGCGTGTCCCCGACGATAGCTTGTTCCTGGGAAGCGCCGGACCCGACCAGATCGCCGACGACCACCATTCCCGTGGCAATCCCGACACGCGTCTTCAGGGCGGCGTGGGTCTTCAGGTCACTCACTGCAGCGACCAATTCCAGCCCGGCGCGCACGGCTCGCTCTGCGTCGTCCTCATGGGCCTGAGGGTAGCCGAAATACACCAGCACGCCGTCGCCCATGTACTTCGCAACGAAGCCCCCAAAGTGACCCACGGTCTCTGAAACGGTTCCGTGATAGGCCGAGATGACTTCTCGCAAATCCTCGGGGTCCATGCGTGCCGATAGTGCCGTTGAGCCGACCAAGTCCGAGAACATCACAGTAACTTGGCGGCGCTCTGCACGGTCTTCGGGAGAGACGCTCGGGGTACTAGACGTGATCGCCGTGTCAGCGGAAGGCGTGTTGCCGCCCGTAGTGGCGTGTAGCGCAGCGATAGCCTCAAGGAGCATCCGGCGGTGACCAACGGGGCCAACGCCGATTTCCCTCAGGTCCTCCTGAGTGAGGCTCGGGAGGACTTGCTCGTTTATCTTGTGCTCACGGAATGCCGCCTCGTACTGTTCGAGACCCAGGCCCCTCAGCCAAACCGCGACGTCCATGATGGCGTCCCCTACGCCTCGCGAGGCCCATCAGTAGCGCTCACTCCGCGTACGGAAAATCATACTACCACTGCGGGCCTAGGAACCAGTGCCTTGAATTGCGGAGTGGCGTCATCTTGGCTTGAATTCAGCGATTTGGGTTGGCGGTGGGATACGTAGGTGGTATCAATTTGAACGGCAGACGTTCAAGTTATTCAACAAATATAAGGGTTTCTGCGAGCGGCCAGACCCTCGTGTCGGGTGCGCCAGGAAATCAATGGTCCGTTCCGGACACATGGGTTACGGTTCATACTGGAGACATAGGTAAAACTTTCGGTCCGAAGGGATTTCCCACGCGCGGGACACCTGCGAGTTGCTGCGAGCTTGCGCACCAAGCTTAGCACAGTAGAAAGGGCCGTCCTGCGACATAAGTGTTCCGCTTGAGGTCAATCGCGTCGCTTCCGCGATGTCGGCCGTGAGTCCGCTTTACCCCCCAAGAGCCGACATCGTCGGTTGGGTCGGCCAACAGCGAAACTAAAGCGCCCATCTTCATCGGCCGTGGTGCGCCTACTGCCGCAGTCGCCCGCGCAGCCTGGTCACATCCTCAGGCTGGACCGCCGATGCGGCATTTCCCCACGTATTGCGGACGTATGTCAGGACGTCCGCGATCTCCGTGTCATTGAGATTCCAACCGAAGGCAGGCATGGCCGGCGCTGTCGGCGCAGCTGAAGTGGCAACGGCGCGATTGCCGATCAGGACGACTCGGATCAGGGATGTAGGATCGGCGGACTGGACCAAGGGTGCGCTCGCCAGCCGCGGGAAGAGGGTCGGAACGCCCGCACCACTGTAACTGTGGCATGGCGCGCACCGGTCTTCGTATATTGCTTTGCCTGTCGCCATTCGCGGATTGTCGGCGGCCAGCGCGCTGGCCGCCCTTCCGCTCCGAGGAGCGCGGTCTTTCAGATAGGTCGCAATCGCCAGAAGATCGGCATCGGTCATTTTTGAGGTCGAGTTCGAGACGGCTTCGGCCATCGGCCCCGATGCAATATCGTAAGAGTTGGCGCCAGTCTTGAGATAGCGCACGATCTCTTCGACGGACCAACTGCCAATCCCGGTACGCGGATCTTCCGTTAGGTCGGGCGCGTACCAATCCTGCAACAGCGCCCCTTGCAGAGCTTCGCTGCCGCGGTCACCGCCGGTGATGTTCTTCGGTGTATGGCAGGTTCCGCAATGACCAAGACCTTCGACCAGGTAGGCGCCGCGGTTCCACACGTCCGACTTGGCCGGATCGGGTTGAAACACGCCGGGCTTGAAATTAATCAAATCCCAAGTGGACGTGGCCGGCCGGCGAACGTTAAACGGGAACCTCAGCTGGTTTGACTGAACCTCGTTGCGCACGGGATCCAAGGTGCGCAGATAGGCCCAGATCGCCGACACATCGTCGCGAGTGACCTTGGTGTAGGCCGGATAGGGCATCGCCGGATAGAGGCGCGCCCCATCCCTGCCGATGCCCTCATGCATGGCCCGACGGAAATCGTCCTCCGACCAGGTACCGATACCGGTCGCAACATCCGGAGTGATGTTTGGACCCACCAACTCTCCGAATGGCGTCTCCAGCGCGAGGCCGCCAGCAAATGGCTTGCCGCCCGGCGCAGTGTGGCAGCCGACACAATCACCCAGCACGGCGAGGTAGCGGCCGCGCTCGATCTTCTCGAACGCCTGGCTGTCTTCAGCCCGCGCGGCGATCGAGCCGGTCGTGCAGGCCGCGAGCGCCAGAGTCATCAGATTGCGCATTTTCATGCCGATACCTCTGCGGCACCAGAGCCATTTCGGTTTTGATTGAATCAAAACCGGGCTCTGCTCTTTTGTTTTGACGCGTTTTCTTCACGCGAACCGGTTTCCACTTCTTTCGAAAACGCTCTAGCTGTCAGATCGGTACGAGTGGGCCAGGACTCTTCAGGTACCGGTTTTTGATCGCGTCCGCCGCCCAATAGGCGAGTGCGCAGACAGTATCAGTTGGATTATATCCGGCGTTTTGCGGGAAGGCGGTGGCCCCCATTACGAACAGGTTGGATACGTCCCAGCTCTGCAGATAGCGGTTCAACGCGCTGCTCTTGGGGTCAGCGCCCATGATTGCACCGCCGCAGGTATGCGTCGTCTGGTATACCGCAACGTCATAGGGGCCAATGCGTGGCTTCTTGTCGAGCTGCCGCGGCCCCATCTTTTGCACGACCTCCGCCAGTCGGTCAGTCAGGTATTGCGACATCTTGAGTTCATTGTCGTGGAAATCGAACGTGATCCTCATGAGCTTACGGCCAAACCGGTCGGTGTATGTCGGATCGAGGTCACAGTAGGCGTCACGGTAACTGCAGCAGCCGCCATGGGTGACCGCCTCGTAGCTGCTCAAATAGTTCTTCGCCACCGCCTCCTTCCACTTAAGACCCCATCGCGGAGTTCCCTTCGGCGTCCTAGTGCTCTGGAGCGGTCTGCCGTTGGTCTGCACCGCGCCCATGTAGCCGCCACCAACGAAGCCATGCGGCCCGTGATCGAAATTGTCGCCGTTGAACTCATCGATACACATCCCGATAGCGCCCGAGGCGATGAACGGATTGAATATCTTGTCGTCGAAAAACGCGTCGACACTGGATGTGACTTGATAGGAATAGTTGCGCCCGATCGCACCCTCGTTGGCGCGCGGATCGTATGGCTTGCCAATTCCGGAAATCAGAAGCAAATGCACGTTGAACAGCTGAAAGGCACAGAGGAGCACGAGGTCGGCCGGCTGCTCCCATTCGTTGCCGCTAGTATCGACATAGGTGACGCCGGTGGCGCGTTTTCCATAGTTATCCAGGTTGATCTTCAACACCTCGCATTGAGTGCGCGCCTCGAAGTTAGGTTGGCGGACGAGTGCTGGCAGGATCGTGGTCTGCGGGCTGGCTTTCGAGTAGTTGCCGCAACCGAACCACTCGCAGAACCCGCAATACGTACAGGGCCCGAGGGTGACTCCAAGCGGGTTGGTGTATGCCTGTGACAGATTTCCGGATGGCTGCGGGAATGGCTTGTAGCCCATCTCTTTGGCTGCTTGCGCGAACAGCGTAGGTCCGTAGGGCTGCTTCTGCGGCGGTGTCGGATACTCCCGTGCGCGCGCACCCTCGAAGGGATTGCCACCTACCTGTATTTGTCCCTTGATGTTGCCAGCTTTGCCCGATGTGCCGCAGAGATACTCGAACTTGTCGTAGTAGGGCTCGAGTTCATCATAGGTGATGCCCCAGTCCTGGATCGTCATGTCCGAGGGAAGGAATTTTTCGCCGTAGCGCTCGGTGAGCTGCGATTTCATCTGGAAATCGCTTGGCAGAAAGCGCCAGGTCTCGGCGTTCCAGTGTACGCCCCCGCCGCCGACGCCATTCGGCGGCATGAAGGACCCCCAGCTGCGGATCGGCAGGGCCGTCTCGCTGACGCTATTGCGGAAAGTCATGGTCAGCTGCGCCGGTCGAAGGAACAGATCGTGGCGGATGTGGTAGCGCAACTCGTCCTGGGCATACGCGGGCGCGAAGTCGGTGGCCGTGTCGCGCCAGGGACCACGCTCAATCGCGATTATATTCAGCCCGCTTCCAGCCAGTTCATGGGCCAGGATTGAACCGGTCCATCCCAGTCCCACGATGACGACGTCGGTTGCCGGCAGTTTGCGTGCCATCGTTGGCCTTCGTAACGAAGTTCAATCTACTTTCCGAACCCATTCTGGTCGGCCACTGATGCTGACCGGGGGCAGAGGATACCGTTCGTTATGCCGCTCGATCCAGTTCCGGTAGTCGTAGCGGGCGCCGGGATATCCGATCATCTTCCAGCCGACCATGTCGCGATTGCCACCGTATACGGGGTCAGCGAAAAATCCTTCCTGCGTGTTCTGCAGCAGCAGCTCGAAGAATGCCCGGCCGCTCGCGCCTTCCAGCCGCACCTGGCCCTTCTCCAGCCCGGAGAGCACCATGTCCTTCTCATTATCGGGAATCTCGGTGATGGACCTTCCTGCGTAGGTAGTGCGGCAATACTTGTCGAGCGCGGCCAGCGCCCTCCGATACCGGACCGCGGGCGTCAATGGAGACTGATCGCCTTGTTGTGGTGTACCGTCGGCGAAAGGTCCGCGCATGTACAGCGCTTCGGCGCTGCCATACGGTCCCGCGAGTTGTCGGTCAATGAAGACCGCACAGCCCGCATCCTTGCCTCCCGGCGTCTGCGGGTCCGGTGGGATCAATCGGTCGACGAGCGCCTCGACAGCGGCGCCCTCCTCCGCAGTGAAGTATGTCCATGACCCGGGTTTCACTGCGGTCGGTGGATCGCCAGCATTTGGCTCCCATGGCAAGCTGCCTCGAACGACGCCTGCCAAGACGGAGCGTGTAGAAAACAACAGTGTCGTAGCAGTGGTCAGCATTAGCTCGCGGCGGCGTACGCCCGACTGGAGTCGCGATGGACGGGGAATACCGCTCCCGGCCTCATCGGGTGAACTGAGCCGCGGTCCATTGGTAATCAATTGGCTCCCCTATATCAAAGGAACGCCTATGACACGTCGTAATTTAGCACGCTCCAAATTTTGCGTATAGAGCGGTCTCGGGTCAACATCGGCCGTGCGGCCCGAGTTGCTGCTCCATGCAACTGTGGCGTTGGGGCCGGGAAGCGTGTGGACGAACAGCTACGGGCTTGGGAAAATCGACTGATCGTGCATCGAGGCTTGGGATGTGGGCACGAAAAACGATCTCGAACGAATAACTTGCTCTATCGCGGTTCACACAGCACAGGATTCCGTTCGCGCCCACGCATGTCCGCCTTGTTCCGTGATATAACGCCGCTCGTGAGACCCAGTATTTCGGCGACCCCTTCGAGCCGGGGCCCTCGCGTGCTCAATGGGTCGAACCAATACGTTGAAATGTTTGCTGTGA
The DNA here is from genome assembly GCA_963721935.1 of uncultured Alphaproteobacteria bacterium. Classification (GTDB taxonomy): domain Bacteria; phylum Pseudomonadota; class Alphaproteobacteria; order Rhizobiales; family Xanthobacteraceae; genus Bradyrhizobium. The sequence continues at coordinate 259,375 of CAVRMY010000001.1, read as the reverse complement.
AATGGAAGCCACCAAGTGCGTGGCTTCCGCGAATTCGATGGCCTCGCAACCGTCACGAGATGGATCATGACAGATCTACCGTTCGTTGGTGTCGGGTGGACCGACCTCGCGCTCACCTTGAACCGGATCGCGGTCGGGGCATTCTTTATGCTGTCGGGATATCACAAGCTGTTCAACGCAGAGCGCCACCGTGCATTTATTGATGAACTCAAGGGGCTCGGCGTTCCAGCGCTGGGTTTCAATCAATGGTGGGTGCCGTTGGTCGAGTTCACCGCTGGCGGCGGCGTCCTTATCGGGCTCTTGGCGCCAGTCGCAGCGCTTGGCCTGCTTGTCCTCATCCTGGTCGCCATCGCCACGTCCGGGCGGCAGCGAATCAAACTCTACAAGCCGATCGATGAAGCGGATCGCATCGACGATTGGCTTTATTTACCGGAGACGCTTTATGCCTTTATGCTGATCATAGTCGTCTCGGCCGGCGCCGGGCCGTACAGCCTCGACGCCCTGATCCTGGGTCTGATGAATAAGCACGTTGCGTAACACCGCGTTCTCGCCACTTATCTTCTTCCGATGCCGCAGCAGGCCGACGAGCCGCCGCGATGCGTATTGGAAGCACGGATCGGCATGCGAGGACTGCGCAAGCGCGGTTCACGGTCGTAGCGACAAGAAAACAGGGAGCGAGGGTGGCGTTATGATAAACGGCATAAATGACGAGCTCATTCTTGCGGCCCGCCTTTTTCTCGCGACACTATTTCTGATTTTCGGCTGGAGAAAGTTGAGGGACTATTCGGGCACGGTAAGTCAAATGGTGCAGCTTGGCGTTCCGATGCCGGTACTGGCTGCCGCCGTAGCGACCTTCATGGAGCTCCCGGTTGCGTTCGCGGTCGCTGTTGGCGCGTTCGTGCGACCGTCGGCTTTACTTATGTTTATTTATACGCTGGGAACTGCGCTTATAGGGCATCGCTATTGGACAATAACAGGTGCGGATCGAGTCGACAGCATGGATGGCTTTTACAAAAATCTGGCCATTATGGGAGGCTTCTTGCTGTTGTACATTACTGGTGCGGGAAAATATTCGATCGACGTGTTGCGCGGTGTCGTTGCGCCATGACCTGAGTGCCATTCGGCCGACGATGCGATGTCACGCCGCGTAAAGTCGCAATGCCGGGCGTCGCTTACGGTTGAACGACACGACATCTGAACGCAGCTGTGGAGACCGCGTACACTCCGGCGACGCGAGGTCCCGGAGGATCGATTCGCCTCTCTGACGTCCGTCGCGTCTCCGTCACGCTGGTGCTCTTCCACAATATGAGCGCGATACGCTGGGATATTTTTGATTTCGATCAAGCCGCGGGACTGCAGCGCGAATAGCTTCTTCGATCCGGGAGGAGTGTGGTCATGGAATATCCGGCCTCAAGAAAACCTCGTTCGGATGAAGCGACGTCATTTAAATCGCTCCGCAAGGAGATGGTTGAGCGGGATATCGCTGCACGCGGCGTACGCGACGAATTGGTTCTCGATGCGATGGGCAAGGTCCCGCGCGAATTGTTCCTGCCGAAAAATCTTCGTGAATTCGCTTACGAAGATTCGCCACTCCCGATCGCCGGCGAGCAGACGATTTCCCAGCCCTATATCGTTGCCTTTATGGCCGAAGCCTTGATGCTCAAGGGTGGCGAGAAAGTCCTGGAAATCGGGGCAGGCTCAGGTTACGCCGCAGCGGTGCTTTCGGAGATCGCGGCCAACGTCTACACCATCGAGCGTCTTGGCCAGCTCGCGGAAAAGGCCGCGGCGACACTGGCTGATCTCGGCTATGGCAATGTTCGTGTCCTGCACGGCGATGGCACCAGGGGGTGGCCGGAACACGCGCCCTACGACGCCATCGTTGTAGCCGCCGGCGGGCCGCAGGTTCCGGAATCCCTCAAAGAGCAGCTTAAGGTCGGTGGCCGCCTGGTGATTCCGGTTGGCGCCGATCAGCGCAGTCAGGAACTGGTCCGGGTCACTCGCATTTCGAAAAACGAATATCGCAACGAAGATATTGCAGATGTTCGTTTCGTTCCATTGATTGGCGAACAAGGATGGGCATCGGCGGGGAAACAAGACACTCGCTCACGTGTCCGGCGGGCGCTCCGGCCCGTTCCGGCGGATGAGGAGACGCTGGTTCGAAACCTCGCCGACGCGGCGGAATCGTTTCCGTCGATCGAGACTGCCGATCTTGATCCGCTGCTGCAACGCATCGGGTCATCACGCATCGTACTGCTCGGCGAAGCAACTCACGGCACCTCCGAATTCTACAAGATGCGCGAACGCATCACCCGCGATCTCATCCTCAGGAAGGGTTTTCGCTTTGTTGCAATCGAGGCGGACTGGCCGGATGCCGCCCGGGTAGATCACTATGTGCGGCATTTCCAGTATCCACCCTCGGAGTGGACCGCGTTCGCGCGGTTTCCGACCTGGATGTGGCGGAATACCGAGGTGCGCGATTTTGTGAGCTGGTTGCGCAAGCACAACGGCGCGGTGGACAGAAGCAAGCGCATCGCGTTTCATGGCCTGGATCTCTACAGTTTATACGACTCGATCCGGTCGGTTCTGAACTATCTCGACGAGGTCGACCCGGGATCCGCAAGGGTCGCTCGCGAACGCTATGGTTGCCTCACGCCGTGGCAACGCGATCCCGCGACCTACGGCCATGCCGCCCTTACCGGGTCCTATCCAACGTGCGAGTCTCACGTAGTACGGACGCTTACTGATCTCCTGGCAAAGCGCCGCGCTTACGCTGAGCATGACGGGGAACGGTTTCTCGACGCCGAGCAGAATGCGCGCCTGGTCGCCAATGCAGAGCGCTATTATCGCATCATGTACTACGGCTCGCGCGCATCATGGAATTTGCGCGACAGTCATATGTTCGAAACGCTGAAGAATTTGCTGGCGTTTCATGGGCAGGACAGCAAGGCCGTGGTCTGGGCGCACAACTCGCATGTGGGCAACGCCGCAGCTACCGAGATGGCCGTCCGCGCCGAATTCAATATCGGTCAGCTCTGTCGCCAGGAGTTCGGTGACCAGGCCTATCTGGTCGGGTTCGGTACCCATGGCGGTACCGTCGCCGCGGCATCCGAATGGGGCGGCGCGATGGAAGTCAAGAATATTCAGCCGGCGCTTCCCAACAGCTATGAGCAGCTGTGTCACGCGACGGGGCTCGCGCGTTTCATGCTGGGTCTGCGCGGCCGCGGCGAATTATTTGGGATAAAGGGTCTTGCCAAACAGCGCCTAGAGCGGGCGATTGGCGTGATCTACCGTCCCGAAACTGAACGCGCCAGTCACTACTTCGAGGCCAATCTGCCGCAGCAATTCGACGAATATATCTGGTTCGATGATACGAGCGCCGTGACCCCGCTTGATACGGCCGAGATCAAGGGGCTTCCAGATACCTATCCGTTTGGTGTTTGACGCAAACCATGAGCGCAGGCGCCCGAGAGCCCATTTCCAGGAGAAGCATATGAACAAGCCAAAAATTCCGCACAATGCCCTGGTGTTTGTCGGCGATGGCCGAAAAGCATTGTTCCTGCGAAATGAGGGCGACGAGACATTTCCCAATCTCCGGACCGAGAAAGTCTTTGAGGATGAAAATCCGTCCAGCCACGAGCAGGGCACCGACCGGCCGGGGCGCGTTGCCGAGTCCGCGGCAACAGGCCGGAGAAGCGCAGTCGAGCCCACTGATTGGCACCAAATCGAAGAGCATCGATTCGCGCGAAGGGTCGCTGCTGCGATGGAGCAAATGGTCCGCGCCAGCAAGGCGAAGGCCCTTGTCGTGGTAGCTCCGCCGAGAACGCTTGCGGACTTGCGAGACGCATTCCATTCCGATGTCAAAGCATGCGTCGTCGCTGAGATACACAAGGACCTGACCAAGCACCCGGTCTGGGAAATTGAAAAGCATCTTTTCAGCGATGCTTGAGATCAAACGTTCGCCTGGTTTCAGTGTGGCCCCACAACCCAGGACTTTAGGATTTGATTTGGGTCAAAGGGAGCTGAGCCAAGATGTGAACTCATCGCGGTGTCATTGCCAAAAATGAGATGCCGCCATGTCCTATGCAACGCTGATGGTTTACCTCAACGTCGAGCGTGTCTCGAAACAGCTGATTGGTGTCGCAACAGAACTGGCAGAAAAATTCTCAGCCAGGCTGATCGGCGTCTCGGCCTTGGCCATCATGCCGCCGGTCGCCGCCGAAGGGTTCGTGATCGTCGATAACGCGTCGGAATTCGACATCGCGCAGATGAAGGCGAAACTTGCGGACGCTGAAAACAAATTTCGGACGGCCGTGGGAGCCCGCCTGCAGATCGAGTGGCGAGCAGCTCTGGAGCTACCCACCGACACTCTGATCAGAGAAGCACGATGTGCCGATTTGATCCTGCTCGAAAGAAGCAGATCTTCGGAAGATGTGTACAGGGTCGCCAACGCCGGAGCGGCAATTCTGGGAGCAGGGCGTCCGATCCTGGTGGTGCCTGCCACCGTAAAATCTTTTCAAGCGGCCCATGTTGTCATCGGATGGAAGGACACACGCGAGGCGAGGCGAGCGGTGGTGGATGCATTGCCGTTTCTCCATGAGGCGAAACGCGTCACAGTCATTGAGATCTGCGAGAACGATCAAATCGAAGCCGCACGTCTCCGGCTCGACGACGTCGTCCACTATTTAGCGCGACACCGGATCAAGGCGGAGGGTCGGACCGAAGCGCAGGTACGGCGATCCGGTGCAGATCGGATTATTGAATTCACTCAGAACGAGGATGCCGATCTGCTGGTGACGGGCGCATACGGCCACACTCGGCTCAATGAATGGATCTTCGGCGGAATGACCCGCGATTTACTGACTTCAAGCCCGATCTGCTGCTTGATGTCCCATTGAAGCGAGGCGTGAGATATGGCGTCGACGCCGCTCAGATCCGCGGCCGGCATGCGCGATGAACCCCGCAATTGACGAACTCGCCGCGGAAGAAATCTGGAAGGAGCCGCTTGATCGGCTTCGTTCACGGCTCGCGACGACCGCAGCGGGCCTTGATGCCGCAGAAGTCCAGTCGCGGCTTAAAACCTTCGGACCCAACGACGCCGCCGTCGTCAGGCGACCGCCGCTTTGGCTACAATTTCTTTCCCGCTTCCGCAACCCGCTGGTGATCATCCTGCTCGTGGCGAGCGGACTGTCGGCGGCGACCGGCGACGTCGCGAGCTTCTTGATAGTTGCAACAATCGTCACGATGAGCATGACGATTGATTTCGTGCAGGAAGTCCGAGCTCAGAATGCGGTTGAAGCGCTGCGCCGGTCGGTAGCGGTGCAAGCGACTGTGCGACGCAACGGAACGAGCGTCTCAATCCCGATCGATCAACTCGTGCCCGGCGACGTTGTCGAACTGATCGCCGGCGATCTCGTGCCGGCGAACTCGCGGCTGCTCGAAAGCCGCGATCTCTTCATCAATCAGGCGCTCCTGACCGGAGAGCCGTACCCTGCCGAGAAACTGGCCAGCGATGACCCGTCGGGCGCGGAAAACCCCGCAGGAGCGTCGAACGCCGTCTTCGCCGGCACCTCCGTCATCAGCGGCACTGCAACTATCGTTATCTGCCGCACCGGCGGCAAGACGGCTCTGGGCCATCTCGCAACGAGCCTGGCAGAAAAGCCGCCGGCCACCGCCTTTGCGGTCGGCATTCGCCGATTTGGCCTGTTGATCATGCGCCTTACGGTATTGATGGTGCTCTTCGTTTTGGTGGTGAACATCTCATTTCACCGACCTGTGCTGGAGTCGCTGATGTTCGCGCTGGCGTTGGCTGTTGGACTGACACCTGAACTACTACCGATGATCGTGACCGTCACGCTCGCCCGGTCGGCATTGGAGATGTCGAAGCGAAAGGTGATCGTGAAGCGTCTGACCGCAATCCACGATCTCGGTGCCATGAACGTACTGTGCACCGACAAGACCGGAACGCTGACCGAAGCCACCATCAAGCTGATGCGCGCCATCGACGGGCTCGGGGCCGAGAGCAAGGCCGTATATGCCAACGCCTATATAAACAGCCAGTTCGAGACCGGGATGAAGAGCCCGCTGGATCAAGCGATCCTTTCCGCCCATCCGTTCGATATGGCGGGCTGGAAGAAGATCGACGAAGTGCCATTCGATTTCGAGCGGAGGCGTGTCTCGGTACTGGTCGAGCACGGCGCCGAGCGCCGTTTGATCGTCAAGGGTGCCCCGGAAGATCTTCTGCGCCTGTCGCGGCGGTACGAGGACGCGGATGGCAAGGTGCTTCCCCTCGACCCTGAGATACGCCGCTCCTTCGAAGCCACGCTCGATGGACTCGGTGCTCAGGGATTCCGCGCTTTGGGCGTGGCCAGCCGCGTCGTCGATGCGAGCCACCAGACCGCCGCGATCAGCGATGAAAGCGACCTCGTCTTTTCCGGCTTCGCGGTTTTTCTCGATCCTCCGAAAGCAAGCGCCGGGGCTACCATCCAGGCGATGACCGCAGCCGGCATCTCCGTGAAGGTGTTGACCGGCGACAACGAACAGGTGACGCGCCACGTCTTCGCGGAGATTGGGGTGCCGGTGACTGGGGTGCTGACGGGCGACGCACTCACAAACCTCTCGGACGAGGCGCTGATCGGGCTGTTGCCGCGGGCCAACCTGTTCTGCCGCGTCAACCCGCAGCAGAAGCTTCGGATCTTGCTGGCGCTGAAGCGTCTCGGCAATGTCGTCGGTTTCATGGGCGACGGCATCAACGACGCTCCGGCGCTCCACGCGGCCGATGTCGGCATATCGGTCGATGGCGCCGCCGATGTCGCGCGCGCGGCCGCAGATCTGATCCTCCTCGAGCACGACCTTTCTGTCGTGCGCGACGCGGTGTTCTGCGGGCGCAGCACGGTTCAGAACGTGTCCAAGTACGTCCTGATGGGCTCAAGTTCAAATTTTGGCAACATGTTCAGCATGGCCGGGGCCGCACTGATATTGCCTTTCCTGCCGATGCTCCCAATCCAGATCCTGCTGAACAACCTTCTCTACGACGTCTCGGAGATTGCGATCCCTTTCGACCAGGTCGATGAAGAAGCTATTGCCGGGCCTGTGAAATGGGACGTCAAGTTCACCGAACGATTCATGCTTGTATTTGGGCCGGTCAGCTCCGTGTTCGATTTTCTCACATTCTATGTTCTGCTGTACTTGTTCAGCGCGGGTGAGGCGCTGTTTCAGACCGGCTGGTTCATCGAGTCGATAACCACCCAGGTTCTGGTGGTCTTCGCCATCCGGACGCGACGACCGCTCTTTCGAAGCAGGCCACATCTGTTCCTCGTCGCCATGGCTCTTGGCGTTATTGCTGTCGCAATCGCTCTCCCGCTGCTCCCCGCCGTCGGCCGGTGGCTTGGGTTCGTCGCGCCCCCGCCGCCGTTCTTTGTCTTCTTGACCGGCGCGACATTGGCATATCTGGCGATCGTGGAAATCACAAAGCGGATTTTCTACCGCGCCATGCCGGTCTCTAAATCCTGACGAAACTTCCAAGGTAGAGGAGCAAAACCAGCGCCATGACCGATCCCTTCGATCCCCAGCGCTTCCTCGACGCTCAGTCGTCGGTCTATCCACTTGTCCTCGACGAACTTCGCCGCGGTCGGAAGCAAAGCCACTGGATGTGGTTCATCTTTCCCCAGCTTGCCGGACTTGGGCACAGTGCGATGGCGCAGCGTTTTGCCATCGCCTCGCGCGCAGAGGCCGTCGCCTATCTCGGGCATGGTGTCCTTGGATCCCGGCTCAGGGAGTGTACCGCGCTCGTCAACGGAATCGAGGGTCGGACCATCTTGCAAATCCTCGGCAGCCCCGACGACCAGAAATTTCATTCCTCGATGACCTTGTTCGGCGCGGTGTCTTCCGATCCGAAATTCGCGGTGGCCATTACGAAGTTCTATGGCGGGACGCGGGACCAGAGGACGTTGGACCTGCTCTCCAGGTAGGCCGCCAAGCTGGCGCGGCAAGCTGACGTGGCTCCGGGGCAGCGATGTTCGCTTCCAACCGGGCTTTGCAATAGAGTCGGGCGAAAACACGTGCGATTGCGGCCCAAGGCTGTTTCCGTATAAAGACATTCAGACGCGAGATGATTGCGTCCCTATGCCATTTTGAAGTGGACAAAGAGCCAAACCTTTACCTGGTCCATAATCAAAGCCAGGACGATGGCCGCCGCAAAAATGCCGACGACGATCGAAGGCGCAAGAGGCGCCATCAATATGCCTCCGAGCGCCAAAGCGCCGATTATCAGGACATCTACAATGCTTGACACGAAAACCAGTATGCTCGGGCGCGAAGACCACAGCCGTCTGCGCTCCCGGACGACGTAGAAAACTGCCTGCCCGTTGCAGGCGAGGGTAACGAGCGTCATCGTGCGCAGGGTATCGATGTCGAGTTGCATCACCAACGAACCGAAAATGAGGAGCCCCACGCAGAAGGCGAGATCGAACAGGCCCAAAGCGATGCCAACGATGGTGAGAATATCAATGCGCCAGGAGTTTGGCATTGAGGACGCACGGACGTTGTCGGTGGTAGAAGACATCGCCAGGAAATCGCCGGTGATCATCGAAATCACCATGAGCATCGGCGTCAGGATCGCGTGCTTGGTCAGCATCAGGCCGAAACCAAGAAAAAGTACCTGCCGCGACTTGTGCACGATGGACCGCAGCGCATAGGTCAGGATGCGCTGGAATGTAACTCGGCCTACCCGAACCGACGCAACTATCCCTGCGAGCCCGGGCTCGGTCAGAACGATACCCGCGGCCGATTTGGCGACGTCGGTGGCGGTCGACACGGCGATGCCGATTTGTGCCTGTCGCAACGCCGGTGCGTCATTGGCACCGTCTCCGCACATGCCGACGGTATGACCGGCGCTTTGAAATGCTTTGACCAGCCGAAACTTGTCTTCGGGGAGCACGCCAGCGAAGACGGAAAAATCGTTCGGTCGAACCTGATCGGGGATCTGGCCTGGCAAGCAAACGGCACCGGTGAGCCCAACCGCGTCGGCGACGAAGGCGGCCGTCGTGGCCGCATCTCCCGTTACCATCACGGTGTGGACGCCGAGCGACCGCAACTGATCAATCATGAGTTTTGAATCGCTGCGCGGCGGATCGCTCAGCGCCACCAGTCCGGCGACCCGCATGGCGCCTTCGGTTCCGATCGCAACGCCGAGCACCCGGTGGCCGTGTTTTTCCAGCTCGCTGGCGGCCGATTCCGCTTCTGGCGAGCCTTGTGAAAGCCCGTGGACAACCGCAAAAGCGCCTTTGACGATGCGCAGCGCTGTGCCTTCGTGATCGATCACGCGAGCTTCGGACATCTTGAAGGCCGGGTCGAATGGCACGAACTCAGTGACGTTCAGAAACTCGCGGTTCATTTTGTGCAAGGCTGCGGCGGCCCGCACCGCGGCGTCGACAGGGTCCTGACCTCCGTCCGCGCTTGCAAGCGCTGCCAAGGTCAGGACGCGATCTTCATCGAAGCCAGGCATCGCGTGTATGTCGGCCACGGCAAGTTCGTTTCGCGTCAAGGTACCGGTCTTGTCGATGCACAGGACATCCAAGCTGGCGGCTTCGTCGACCGCGGAGAGACGGGTCGGAAGCACCCCGGCTTCTGTCAGAGTCCGCGCTCCGATGGCGGTTGCAAGCGTAAACGTCGCGGGCAACGCAACTGGGACCGAGGCGAGAACGGATATAAGCACCAGAGGAATGGCTTCGGACAGCGGCATGCCGATCTCGTAAGCGTAGACCATTAGAAACAGCGTGACGGCGCCATTGAAGCCGGCAAGATTGCGCACCACCCGAAACACCGCCTTTTGCTGCGTGCTGACGATATAGGCGGTACGAACGAGTTCCGCGGTGCGCCCGAATTTGGTGCGCGCCCCGGTGGCGCCTACTTCGGCGACAGCTTCGCCGCGCCGGACCAGGGCGCCCGCACACGTCTCGGTGCCGGGTCCCGCCTCAACCGGCATGGACTCGCCGGTGAGCATGGACTGATCGAGCAGGATCGAACCCTCGCGTATCAGGACATCGGCGGCGACCACCGTGCCTAACGAGAGTTTGACGATATCCCGCGGAACCAATTCGGCGGCAGGGATGATCGTCCAAGCGCCGTCACGCAGAACCGATGCATTCAGCGCAAGCCGCGATTTTAGCGCTGCAATGGTCGATTGGGCCCGGCTCTCATGAAAGAAGCCGATGGCTGCATTGAATACAAGAAGTGCTCCAATGATTGAACCCTCGATGTATTCACCGAGCGCCATTTGAAGGACGATCGCGATCTCAAGGAGGACGGAAACCGGTGCCAGGAATTTGCTTAGCACCAGCCGCAGAGGGTGAACGGCGACATCCGGTGTGGCATTTGGACCAATCTGAGTGCGAATGCGGCAGGCCTCAACGCTGGAAAGTCCCTGGAGGGAAATTTCCTTATGATCCGCGGCCCCGGTGGCAGGCGGAGGAGGTTGGTTGGTTCCCGGAAACTGCAGCATGGATTTTCAATTTAAAGCCGCCGACGCTCTCGCTTTTGATATCGCTCAATACGACCAAACGAGGCGGTGCCGGTTTCATCGAGAAAGCGAAATTAAGTCGAGGAGACGTGCAGCAGTTATTCGATCATGTCCGCAAGGCACAACTGTCAAACGCAGTGGCACGGATCAATGCGGGCAGGATACCTCTGACGTTGGAAACTTGCCAGCAATCGTGCCATTTGCCGATACACGGAGCGCACTGTCTTTGGCAAAGGCGTAAAACGGCTAAACGAGCCGATGTCGGGCGTTGAAGCCCATGGTCCATCGTTCTCAGTCACTCGTATCGCTGTACTATTTTTTCGCCTTCATAATGAAAGCCGCGATATCGTGAGCGTCTTTGCGACTTGGCGGCGGGCTCGGCATTGTCGCTGTGGCACCAGAAGCCTGCGCGGGTCCGTCATTTCGATCAATTTGGCGCCGGTCACTTAACAGTAGCCGAAGAAGGTGCTCGACAGGCGCACGACGGGGAGAAGCGGCAGAACCCCTCGAGTGCGGGAATTGACTGTCTTCGTATGTTCATACCCATGCAATATTTTCTTCTCACCGTAATTTTCAGAGGTGACAAAATGGACGAAGAGCATCCTGAGCTTGACGACCTACAAGCCAGCTACAAGGTCGCTGTCGAAAACTGGATTTCGGCAATTCGTAAAGAAGAGGCATTGGCCTCCGTCAATCATTCGGTAGCGGAAATCGATCGGTGGGAGAATGCAAGCTTTGATGAGGATGAGCTGCGTAAAGTAGCAAAAGGGGAAAAGGCAAAATATGAAGACGCTCTGCGGCGGAAATTCTTCGGGTTCTAAAATCTGAAAACCCCTAATCCCGAAGCAGAACCTGCCGGGGTTTGTAACGACGAAGGGTCGCAGCGCGTAAGTCAGGATGCGCTGGTGAGCCGGCCTTCCCAAACGGACGCGACTATTTCGACAAGGACCCGGCTCGGCAGCACAATCATTGCAAGGCCAGCTTCGCGAAATCTGCCGCAGTTGACACCACGATACCGATTTGTGCCTGCGTCATTCGCGCCGCCCGTCGCCGTCGATTCTTGGCGGTTCCATTAAAGACAGGGCAGGGCAGGGCAGGGCACTAAACGAAACCAAAAGGCTCGATTAAAGCCCCGTTTAGCGCCCGAGTTTTGGGCTCGATTTGATATCGCTCAAAATCTGCCCGCCCGAGCAATGCCAAATAGCATTGGGCCGGCGGAATCAGATGGCGATAGAGAATGCGGCAGCCGATTGACGGTATCGATGAGAAGCCGAGAGAAAAAGCCCAAATAGGCAAAGATCCGGCGATCCGGAATGAACACTCTCCCGTGGCCGTGGCGACGGTACCTTTTGCAGCTGCGCCGGTCAGGCGGCGGCTGCGGTTTTCAGTCGGACTGCTCGCCGTGATTTTGGTCGCAGGCGGCGTCGGGTTCTATTCGTGGAAGCACTCTCAAGCGCGGCTGCCTGTCGGCATAAGCTATGGCAACGGCCGGCTGGAGGCCGACGAGATTGATATCGACACGAAATTTCCGGGCAGGATCGCTGAACTCAGCGCCGAAATCGGCGACATGGTCAGCGCCGGGCAAGTAGTCGCCCGCATGGACACCAGAGATCTTCAGGAGCAGCTCAGCAAGGCCAAGGCCCAGGTCGAGCAGGCGCAGCGCGCCATCGACGAGGCCAATGCCAATCTGGAGCAGCAGCGCACCCAGCAGACCCTGGCGGCGCAGGAACTGGAGCGAACCGCGGGCCTGTTGAAAAACGGCTTTGCCACCAAAGAACTGTTCGATCAGCGCAAGCAGGCGCTCGACGGCGCCAATGCCGGATTGCGAGCCGCCACCGAGCGGGTTGCACAAACCGAGCGCGCGCTGGAAGCATCCCAGCATGACGTCGGGCTCACCATCGTCAACATCCAGGACAACGACCTGGTGGCGCCGCGCGACGGCCGGTTGCAGTATCGCATCGCAAATATCGGCGAGGTGCTACCGGCGGGCGGCAAGGTCTTCACCATGCTGGACATCTCGTATGTCTACATGGACATCTATCTGCCGGCTCCGGAAGCCGGCAAGATCAAGGTCGGCACCGATGCGCGGATTGTGCTCGACGCCTATCCGAACACACCGATTCCCGCAAAAGTCTCTTTCCTGGCCAGCCAGGCGCAATTCACGCCGAAGACCGTGGAGACCCAGAGCGAGCGCGACAAGCTGATGTTCCGGATAAGGGTGCGGATCGATCCTGAGCGTTCGCGCGAGCACGCCCCGTCGGTGCGCAGCGGATTGCCGGGGGTCGCCTATGTTCGCGCCGATCCGGCGGTGGCATGGCCCAAAGACCTCCAAGGCGTACCATGAACGCGGCGAGCCGACCCGTCGCCGTCCTGGAAAATCTTACCCAAACATACGGCAAGGTCACGGCACTGGATGGCGTCACCATCAGCATGCCGGCCGATTGCATGATCGGATTAATCGGTCCCGACGGGGTAGGAAAATCCACGCTTCTCGCCATCGTCGCCGGTGCCCGGCAGAACCAGTCCGGCCGCGCCGTGGTGCTCGGCGGCGATATCTCCGAGGGGGGCCACCGCGCCGCGGTCTGCCCGCGGATTGCCTACATGCCGCAGGGACTCGGCAAGAATCTCTATCCGGACCTCAGCGTGCGCGAGAATGTCGAGTTCTTCGGCCGCCTGTTCGGACAATCCCGCGACGAACGCCGGTGGCGCATTGCAGAGCTTTTGGACAGCACTGGACTGAAGCCGTTCGTGGACCGGCCGGCGAAGAAGCTGTCGGGCGGCATGCGGCAGAAACTCGGCCTGTGCTGCGCGCTGATTCACGATCCGGATCTGCTGGTTCTCGACGAGCCGACCACCGGCGTCGATCCGCTGTCGCGCCGCCAGTTCTGGGAACTGATCGACCGCATCCGCTCGCGCCGCGCCGGCATGAGCATCATCGTCGCCACCGCCTATATGGAGGAAGCCGAGCGCTTTGACTGGCTGGCGGCGATGAACGCGGGAAAAGTCCTCGCCACCGCATCTCCCGCCGAACTCAGGGCCGGCACCGGCGCCACCACCATCGAGGACGCTTTCATTGCGCTGTTGCCGGAACAGCAGCGCAGGGGTTATCACGCACTTCGGATACCGCCGCGACAAATCTTCGGCGCCGAGCCCATCATCACCGCCCGTGACCTGACCTGTCGTTTCGGCGATTTCACGGCCGTCGACCGGGTGAATTTTACGATCGAACGTGGCGAGATCTTCGGCTTTCTCGGCTCCAACGGCTGCGGCAAGACCACAACCATGAAGATGCTCACGGGCCTGCTGCCGCCGACCGCCGGCGAGGCGCTTCTGTTCGGAAAACCCCTCGATGCCAGCGACATGAGTTCGCGCTACCGCGTCGGTTACATGTCGCAGTCGTTTTCCCTCTATACCGAGCTGACGGTCCGGCAGAACCTCGATCTGCATGCGCGGATTTTTCATATCCCGGCGCAGAAGGCGGCGGCGCGGGTTGCTGCGCTGATCGGACAATTCGGCTTGGAAGATTATCCCGACCAGCGCACTTCGGATCTGCCGCTGGGGATCCGCCAGCGGCTGTCGCTGGCGGTCGCCATCGTCCACGAGCCCGAGATCCTCATCCTTGACGAGCCGACCTCGGGCGTCGATCCGCTGGCGCGGGACCGCTTCTGGGAAGCGCTGATCGACCTTTCGCGCAACCAGGGTGTGACGATTTTCGTTTCGACCCATTTCATGAACGAGGCCGAACGCTGCGACCGCATCGCGCTGATGGATTCCGGCCGCGTGCTGGCGACCGGGACCCCGGCGGAACTGGTCAAGGCCCGCGGCGCCGCCAGCCTCGAAGACGCTTTTATCGGCTATCTGCAGCAGGCAACCGGCGCCCACGCCTCCACTCTCCAGCGACGCGCCGAAGCAGGCGCCACCATTCATCCGGTGCAACCGCGCACGCAGCAACGTGCGGGGTTCAGCCTGCAGCGCCTGTTTGCCTATACCATCCGCGAGACCCTGGAACTGCTGCGCGACCCGATCCGGCTCGGCTTCAGCCTGCTCGGCACTGCGCTGTTGATGCTGGTGTTCGGATTTGGGGTTTCCACCGACGTCAACAACCTGTCGTTCGCGGTGCTGGACCGCGATCAAAGTCCGGAGAGCCGCGCCTATCTGGAAGAGCTCAGGGGCTCGAGCTATTTCGTCGAGAAGGCGCCGCTCACTAACGATGCCGAGCTCGACTACCGTCTCAAGAACGGAGACATTTCGGCTGCGATCGAAATCCCGCCCAGCTTCGGTAGCGACATCAAGAGCCTGCGTCCCGTCTGGGTTAGCGCGCTGGTCGATGGCGCCATGCCGTTCCGGGCCGAAACCATTCGCGGCTATCTGCAGGGCATGCATCAACTGTACCTGACCGATCCGGCCATCAAGACGACTGTGCCTGCCGCATCTCCACCCGCCGATATCGAAGTCCGGTTCAAGTACAATCAGGATTTCGACAGCATCTATGCGATGGTGCCTTCAAACATGTCCCTGCTGCTCGCGCTGTTTCCGGCGATCCTGATGGCGCTGGCCATCGTGCGGGAGAAGGAGCTCGGGTCGATCACCAACCTTTATGTAACGCCGGTGACCCGACTTGAATTCCTGCTTGGTAAGCAGCTTCCTTACATCGCCGTTGCAATGGCCAACTTCACACTGATGTTGCTTTTGGCGCTGTTCGTCTTCAAGGTTCCGCTGAAAGGAAGCTTTCCTACTCTGCTGCTGGGTGCGCTGGTCTATGTAACAACCATGACCGGCTACGGCATGCTGATCTCGGCCTTCACGAAGACCCAGATCGCCGCGCTGTTCGGCACCGCCATCCTGACGGTTCTGCCCGCAACGCAATTCGCCGGCATGATGACGCCGGTTTCCTCACTGGCTGCGGGCGCCCAGATCATCGGTCGCGGATTCCCCATGACCTATTTCGTGCCCATCAGCGTCGGCACCTTCACCAAGGGATTGGGCTTTGCCGACCTCGGTGGGGATTTGCTGGCGCTCGCCATCTTCGTCCCGATCATGACCCTGCTGAGCGCTCTCCTGCTGCGCAAACAGGAACGCTAGGACCCGTCATGATGCGAAAAGTCGCTAACATTTACTGGCTGGGAATCAAGGAGCTGCGCAGTTTCTCGCATGATTTCGTGTTGCTGGGTCTGGTGGTCTACGCATTTTCGCTGGCGATCACCCTGCAGGCGCGCAGCAACTCGCAGGAGCTGCACAACGCCTCGATCGCCATCGTCGATGAGGACCACTCCGAGCTTTCGCGCCGCATTGCCCATGCTTTCCTTCCGCCACTGTACCAGCTTCCACAGCTGATCGCCGAGCGCGATGTGATTCCCTTGATGAACAAGGGGCGCTATACCTTCGTGATCGATATCCCGCCCGATTTCGAGCGCCATGTGTTGGCCGGGCAGCAACCCGGGCTGCAGATCAACGTCGATGCCACCGCCATGGTGCAGGCCGGGCTCGGTTCCGGCTATGCCCAGCAGATCATCACCACCGAGATTGCCGACTTCCTCTCCCATGCCGAGGGGGTCAAGTTATCGACGGTGAATCTCGATGTGCGGATTGCCTTCAATCCGAACCTGACGACCGCCTGGTTCACCAGTGTGATGGCGGTCATCAACAACGTCACCATGCTGGCTATCATCCTGGCCGGTGCGGCGGTGGTGCGCGAGCGCGAGCACGGCACCATGGATCATCTCCTGGTGATGCCGCTGACGCCGTTCGAGATCGCGATGTCGAAGGTCTGGGCCAATGGCCTGGTGATCGCGGTGGCGGTAGCGTTGAGCCTCTATCTCGTGCTGCGCCTGATGCTCGGGATTCCCGTGGCGGGCTCGATCCCTTTGTTCATGGTCGGCGTCGTGATCTACCTGTTTTTCGCCACCGCGATCGGAATCTTTCTCGGCACGGTGGCGCGCTCGATGCCGCAGCTCGGGCTGCTCTACATGCTGGTCTATCTCCCCATGAACATGCTGTCGGGCGGCAATACGCCGCTGGAGAGCATGCCGCTTTGGCTTGCCCGTTTCATGCAGGTCTCGCCCTCGACACACTTCGTCGCCTTCGCACAGTCGATCCTCTATCGTGGCGCCGGACTGGAGGCGGTGTGGCCGCAATTTCTCGCTGTTGCCGCGATCGGCGCCCTGTTCTTCGGCCTCGCCATCCTGCGCTTCCGCTCCGTTGTCGTCCAGGCAGCCTAGAGGATGTGGCGCACGCGAATTGCCAGGCAGTCCGCTTCTGCCATGCCTGGCGATCGCGGCCGGCTTCAAAATTCGCGAAGACATTCGGCGAACTAACGGCGGGATGCGACGCCTGCCATCAGTCGATCGGCCGTGGCTTCGTTGTCATGCGGGTGACGACGGCGTTTGTCTTCGGTGAGACTGAATTTCAAGACGGGAACTCCGTTTCGATAATTCGAACGCGATCCGCATGAAGGGACCAGTCGTTGACGTTTTCGATCTCACAGAATTTGGTCTTCGCCACGTCCACCGCACGCGCCCGATTTGAAGCTTCGATTTCAAGTGAGCGTTGGCAAATTTCCCTTTCACACCCATTTTCTCCGAGAACATTCTTCATGAACCGAGCAATGTACCGTGTCATAGCAACCTCCTTATCGTCGCGATTTTCCGTAATAGATTGCGGACACTTTATTGGCGCGGTTACAAAGACTTCATGCATCCATGTTCTTCAGATGTTGGCGATTGCGAAGGACGATCTGACGGGCGCCAAAAAATCCGAGTACACCCTCGCTGTGGAGCTGTGAAAGTGCTCTTGATACCGTCTCAAGCGTAAGCCCCAGATAGTCGCCGATATCGCGGCGGCACATCGGCAGCGCCATCATGCCCGCGACGGAAAGGCGGCGATCCATCTCAAGAAGGAAATTCGCGACGCGTTCCATGGCGCTCTTACGTCCGAGAAGCAACATGTGGTCTTCGGCATGCCGAAGGTCGCTGGCCGTCATGGTCCACAACTTGCGCGCAACCTGAACATCGTTCCCGGCCGCCCGCTCCAAGCTGCGGCGTTTGACAAGGCGTACAGTGGTGTCGATGATGGCTTCCGCTGCCAGCCGATGGGTCATTCCCGATTCAAGACCAAAAACGTCACCCGGCAGGTGAAATGCGCCGATCTGCCGCCGCCCGTCAGAAAGCAGCTTGTAGGTCCGAACGGCACCGCGGGTCACCTGGTAGACAAATTCTGCCGGCTCATCCTCGCCGTAAATTTCCTCGTCGCTGCTGTAGGAGAACTCCGTGGATATCAGCCCAGCATGCCCCGTAAGGGCACAGAACTGATCAGGGCTGGGATGAACGGCCGGGGCAACCGTGTTTCCGACGATAGAAGGGCTGAGCGATTGGGTGAGCATGGGCCATCTCCTTTGCGGTATGGCTAATTGCTACCCGAGGCAATCGAGGGTGGAAATTTCGGCCGATATCTTAGGGGGAGTCCCCTAAGTAGTTTCCCGGAGGTCGTCCGGACGCCTGATGAGTTACGGATTGGCCTTAACGAATGACACCCCTGACGTGGGCCACCAAGCTGTCCTCAAGATGAGGCTTCAGCAGGACATGGTGTATCCCCGCGGCCGCGGCAGTCGCGGCGCGGCCTGGCACGGCGGCTTCGTTTTCGTTTCGCAGTAGAAGCCAAAACATGAGTCCGTGCGTGATCAGAAAGAGCGGCACGATAAACGTCGGGAGAAAGTAGGCAGCGCCCAATTGACCGGCCTGGACGCCTAAACGAATGCCTTCGTAATTGGCACGGAGGATATCGGCGCTGCCCCACAGGTTGAATACCCAGGCCGCGACGATGCCAAGCCTGCCGGGCAGTAAGGCCAGCGTTAACAAAGCGAGCGCCGCGGCGACGATATCGCCGTAGGCGGCGCCTTCGGCGAACACCGCCGGCAAATCGGGGGACACGACGCCGGGGACCAGGAACGCCAAGCCGACGAAGCGGAAGGAACGAAACATGAGCAGCGGCCGCGAGGCTTCGTCGCGGCCTCGGCGGCGCAGTTCCGGCAAATCAGGCTACTGGCGACCACACCCCAAGCAACGAAACTGAAGGCGATGCTGACAAAAAAGCAGATTTACGCCCGCATGACCGATCCTCCGATGAGCCGCTTTCATCAGGTCTGCAATAACAGATGCTTTCACGCATCCTGCCGCTTAGCCGTAAGCAACGCCCGGGTTGCTTTGCCCAACTTCTATAATGTAGCCATCAGGATCGCGAATGTAGCAGCGCGTCTCGCCGTACTTGGGCTTCGGCTCCGTGATGAACTCGGCTCCTCGACTTCGCCAAAGTTCATAGCACGCTTGAATATCTGCAACGCGGATGTTCATGAAGCTGCTGACTAAATCGGGATTGGCGGGGACGCTGAGCGTTACCGATGGTTTGTCGGGTGTCGGACCGCCCCCGGGGTTGACAAGGAGCCACGTGTTCGCGATCTGGATGTACCCCGGCGCGCCGCTGCTGTCGCCTCTGCTCAGAATGCGACCTCCGAACACCGTTTCGTAAAATCGAAGCGATCGCTCGACGTCGGCGACGGTGAGAAAGTGTGCGACGGTAAAGCCGTCCTTCGGCGGCATCTGATAGCTTTTCTGCTCGACTTGTACTTCATTCATAGGCGCCTCCAATTCGGATGTGGTATTCTCCGTTCGCCAGAATATGTCGAATCCAGCCCGTCAATCGCTGGCTCAGGAAGACGGAGCAGGCACGGCCGCCTGGACACCAGCCAGCGCCGTTTGCAACGCTGCTTCCTTGGTGTGATCAAGCGAAGTCTTCAGCACTGTACCGCCTTCGCCCTTGAGACCCTCGAGCACCTTGTCCGCAGTGACCTTCCGTACCAGGACGAAGAGCGCCGCTGTCCCGGGCTGGATAGCGGCCGCCGTTTCCTTCATGAATTTGTCATTGATGCCGACATCGGTCAAAGCGCCGCCGACTGCGCCCGAGGCAGCGCCCAGCGCGGCACCGGCGAGCGGCATCAAAAAGATGAGGCCAATCAGCGTTCCCCAAAAAGCACCACCGACAGCTCCAGCGGCGGTGGTGTTGATCATCTGGTTTAGCTTGATGTTGCCCTTGGCGTCCTTCACAGCGACTACGGCATCGCCTAGTTCGAGCAGGTATTCCTTCTGCATGCCCAGCAATTTCTGCCGGACTTCCTCTGCCTTCGCCTCAGTCGGGAACGCGATTACGACGAGATCACTCATGCGATCCTCCTGCTAGAGCTGTTGCCCAGTATACGACCGGTGATAGTCACAGAGGGCGCCTGCCGACGACAGTCGCGTAAAGCTGGAGTGGGGCGGGCTTCCCCTGAGCATCGTCTTGGTTTCAGTTGACTGTCCGCCGACGTTCAGACGGCGGTAGCGCCTTCAGTTATTTTTGATGAAGCGGATCGTTACGCGCTCACCTCTTGGGATACGCCGTGAAAATGTAATCTTGTGCCGCTACCGTCGTATGGCATGCGTACCCGCATTTTGCGTCGTTGCCTTCAGGCGTAAACGTATCGGATGCGGCATCATAGTTAAAATTGCCGTATGCCCATCCGTGCGTGTCCGGGAATCTGTTGGAATCTTTTTCAATTGTGGCAACCGCCTTGAGGGTATCGGGCACCATCACGAAATATGGGGCGACAGTGTTCTTTTTGAAGGTCCACTCGATTTTCACGATCTTGGACCCTTCGGGAAAAAGCTTGCCGTCCGCGGGTAAGCCTTGCTTATAGGCGTCCATCATCACGTCATTGGCAACGATTACTTTCAGCAAAGTTTCGGTCCGACTGACTGCGACAACCTTCCAGTTCTCGTATCCTCTGAAATCAGAAAACGCGAGCTCGCCCAATTTCAGCGTGTACCTATCCTGCGCCGCAAGGGCTACGCTGCCCAAGGTGGCGAGCACTACCAAAATTATCGCAACCGCCGACGATGGTTTTCCATTCACGGCTTACTCCTGCACTCGTTAATTCCAAAGCCAAATGCTTCGAACGTCCGTAAAAAACGGTGCGCGCAAGGTGAGGGTCCAGCTTTTTTATAAGCGATTTAGCTTATCTAACAATCGCCCGCGCCTCTAGGTCAGCGTCTCGTGGACGGCAGCCATAGCCAAGTCATATCCACCTTCATCCTCCCACCTAGAACTCTCGCGGTCCATACTGAACAGAGGATTTCTTTTCGGGCTGACTTCGTCGGGCGTTACAGATTGTTTCTGCACCGTGCGGTCCTGCTTTGCCGTTTAGTTGTGCATGTGATGAAGGTGGAGGCGGCTACCGCAAGTCGCTCACTCTCTCTCGTCGTTATATTGCAAACGCATGATGATTTTCTATCAATGCGGTAGTAGTTTGCCTTCGGAAGGCGCTTTCGATAGGCGCCTCCCTACGATAGTGACCCGATCATCGCGTTCAAGGCCCGACATGAGCAACGCCGAGGTGCAGAGAGAACCCGCGGTCGCTGGTGCCGCGTTAGTGGTTGGTCATGCCGCGCAGGCTGCGTCACTGGAGTCTACGTCTGCCACAACGACCTATCGCCGCACTGGCAGGCGTGGCTGCGCGAGCGCAAGCCGCCGACTTTGGTGGTCTGGGGACGGAACGATCCCTCCTTCGTTGCTGCCGGAGGAGAGGCTTTCAAGCGCGATCTACCGGATGCCGAGGTCCATCTGCTTGACGCCGGTCATTTCGCGCTGGATGAGAAGAACGACGAGATTGCAAGCCTAATTCTAAAGTTCCTGGTCAAACACTGTGTCTGACAATTCCGCAGTTTGTGGCGATGAGTGAAGATCAGACCAGAAAACCTCATCGGAGGAAACCGCCATGATCCGCAATCATCAGCCTGGTCAATCCGTGTTTCGTTCCATCCTGCCGGAAGAAATCGAGTGGAAGCCGTTTCCAGCGTTTCCACCTGCTGCGCGTCTTGCAGTCATGGTCGGGCATCCCTCCGAGCCCGGTCCTTACGTGGTCAGGGTCAAAGTACCCGGTGGCACCAAGCTGATGCCTCACAAGCACCCGGAAGACCGTATCTACACCGTCATGTCGGGCGTATTCTATATTGGACTGGGCAAGGAGTTCGACGGTGAAAAGGTGAAGGCGTATCCGCCGGGCAGCGTCATTGTCCTGCCTGGCGAAACCTGGCACTTCCATTGGGCAAAGGCCGGTGAATATGTAACTCAGGTCACGGCAATCGGCCCGCTTGGCCTTGAATATAGCGATCCGCACGACGATCCCCGCCTGCAGAAGTCGTCGTGACGGGGAGCCTGCACAGGTTCACGGTGGACAAGCTTCTCACTGCGAAGGGGACCCTTCTCCGCTGCGGCTATGAGCGATTGGCATCAGGCAGAAGTCCTCGCAGCAGTTCGGCAGCTTTTTGGAGCAAAGCGGACATCGCTAAGCTCCCTGCCGGCACCTCGCTCCGGCTGATCGGAATTACATTCTCTTTCGGATGGACGATGCGGTCGATTTGAGCCGCCAGCATCTTAGAATCCGACCATCACCATCTTGCCTGGCGCACGCCGCTCCCAGATGCGGGCATGAGCGGCACTGAGATTGGCGGCGTTGATCGGGCCGAGTACTTCGGCGAGCGTCGTCCTGATCTGGCCGTTGTCGATCATCTTCGACACTCTCGTCAGCAGCTCATGCTGGGCTTCAATGTCCTCGGTCTGGAAAATCGAGCGCGTAAACATGTTTTCCCAATGTGTCGAGACGCTCTTCACCTTGACGAGCCGCAGGTCGAACGGTTCCGGGTCGTCGATCAGACCAAAGCGGCCCTGCGGCGCGATCAGCTCGGCGATCTCCGGGAAGTGGTGCCCCGTCATGTTGGTGCTGAACACATATTTGACCGGCGCAATATTGAGCGCGGCGACTTGCGCGGCGAGCGGTTTTCCGTGATCGAGCACGTGATCGGCGCCGTTCTTGCGGCACCATTGCCGTTCCTTCTCATCGTCAAAGGACGTGGTCACGACGGTGAGCTTCGTGAGCTGGGAAGCGAGTTGCACGGCCATCGATCCGACACCGCCCGTGCCGCCGACGATAAGCACCGATGCGCCGCTTGAGCCTTCGCCAATGGCAAGACGGTGAAAAAGCATTTCCCAGGATGTTATCGCGGTCAAAGGCACGGCGGCTGCCTCGGCAAAATTCAGGCTCCCGGGTTTCGGTCCGACAATGCGTTCGTCGACCAGGTGATATTCGGCGTAAGTGCCTGGCCGCACCAGCGTGCCGGCATAAAACACCTCGTCGCCCGGCTTGAAATTCCTGACCTTGTCGCCAACGGCTTCGACCACGCCCGCCGCATCGAAGCCAAGGATGGTCGCATCCTTCTTGTCGGGTGGAACCCGCGCACGGGTTTTGACGTTGACCGGGTTGACCGAAACGGCTTCGATCTTCACCAGCAAGTCGCGGCCCGTCGGCGAGGGCTTGGGAATCTCGATGTCGCGCAGGCTCTCGGTGCCGGTCTGGGGATCGTGCTTGAAGAATCCGATCGCTTTCATGCTTCTCCCCTTGGCCGGTTTCTGGATCATGATGCGATTGAGTGGAATCGCATCATGATCTCATCCCTTTGTTTGAGCGTGATCTCCGCGCAAACGCGTTTCGCGTTTGTCGCGAGGGAAAACCGGTTTCCACTTTTCCGGATCATGCTCTATATCCCGAGATACGCCGCCATCACGGCCGGGTTGTGCGCCACTGCGGCACCTGTGCCTTCCAGCGCGATCTTTCCGCTTTCGATCACATAGCTGTAGTCGGATATCTCCAGCGCCGCGTGGGCGTTCTGTTCGACAAGAAGCACGGTGGCGCCTTCGGAGCGGATCTGCAGAATGATGCGGAAGATCTCTTCCACGATCAGCGGCGCCAGTCCCATCGAGGGCTCGTCGAGCAGCAGAAGTTCCGGCTTCGCCATCATCGCGCGGCCAATTGCCAGCATCTGCTGCTCGCCACCCGAGAGAAAACCGGCCTGTTGCGTTCGCCGTTCCCCGAGTCTGGGGAAACGCGCGATGACCGCGTCCGACCGGCGCTTCGCCTCGGCGCGGTCAGCGACGAGATAGGCGCCCATGGCGAGATTTTCGGCTACCGTCATTTCGGCGAAGACCTGGCGGCCTTCCGGAACCTGCACGAGCCGGCGCCGCGCGATTCTGTGCGGTGCCTCTCCCGCAATATTCTGGCCCGAGAAGATGATGGACCCTGCGCGCGGCTTCAGTAGCCCGGACAGGCCCCGCAGCGTGGTCGATTTCCCCGCGCCATTGGCACCTATCAAGGACACGATCGAACCCCTGGGAACCCGAAAACTGATCCCGTGAACGACGTCGCTGCGCGTGTATCCCAAGCGCAGCCCCTGTACGTTGAGCAGGTCAGTGCTCATGATGTCACCGTGTTGGCGGGACCGGCCGGCTTCTTGGCCTCAGCCTTGTGGCCGAGATAGGCCTCGATCACGGCGGGATGTTCGCGGACTTCCGCGGGCGTGCCATCTGCGATCCTCTTGCCGAAATTGATCACGGTAATCCGGTCGCAGAGCGACATCACCAGATGCATGTCGTGTTCGACGAGGAGCAGGGTCAAGCCGCGCTCGTCGCGCAACCTTTGCAGCAGCGGTATCAAGGCGCGCGTTTCCGCCGGATTCATGCCGGCGGCCGGCTCGTCAAGCAGCAGCACTTTCGGTTGCGATGCGAGCGCGCGCGCGATCTCGAGCCGGCGCTGATCGCCATAAGAGAGATCACCGGCACGACGCTGCGCTGCCGGTTCGAGGCCGACGAATGCCAGTTGCTCGCGCGCCCGCGCCTCGGCCTCCCTTTCCTCCTTCCTGAACGATCCCCGGCGAATGAGGATCGACCCGATGTCGCTCTTGAGCCGGCTGTGCATTCCCGTGATGACGTTCTCGACGACGCGCATATCAGCGAACATGCGGATGTTCTGGAAGGTGCGTGCGACGCCGCGCCTGGTGCGCTCCCAGGTTGGCGACTCGTCGAGCGGCTCTCCGAGAAGGCGGATTGATCCGGCGGTTGCGGGCAGGACGCCGGAAATCATGTTGAACACCGTGGTCTTGCCGGCTCCGTTGGGACCGATCAGGCCGTGGACGGTATTTTGAGCCACCTGAAAGGTCACGCCGTCGGCCGCAAGCAGCCCGCCGAATTGCTTGGTCAACCCTTCCACATCGAGCGTCGGATCCGCCTTTGGTGCAATGGTGGCCATGCTACACCGTCCGCTTCATGCGCCAGGACAGAAGGCCGCGCGGCATGAACAGTACCGCGATCACGATGATGGCTCCGTTGATCATCAGCCGGTAGTCAGACAGGAAACGAAGGGCTTCGGGCAAGAGCGTCAGGATCGCCGCCCCCACGACAGGACCGAGCGGCGTGCCGATGCCGCCAAGCAGCGCAAAACTCAGGATGGTCGTGGCCATCTCGAAACCATATTCGTTCGGACCGATGAAGGATGAGACGTGGGCCGACAGGCATCCGGCCAGGCCGGCGAGCATTGCGGAGGTGACGAGCGTCGCCAGCTTGTAGCGCGGCACGTTGACGCCCATTACGCCTGCCGCCGTCTCATCTTCGCGCATCGCCTCCATGGCGCGCCCGATGCGGGACCGCCCGATGAAGATGAAAGCGATGATGAGAACTATCAGCACGCCGTAAAGCAGGAACACGCCTCCTCGTTCCGGTATGCCGGAGAGGCCCAGCGCGCCACCGGCGTATTCCCAGTTCAACAGCAGTAACCGCGAGATCTCGCCCAATCCCAGCATGGAGATGGCGAGATAGACGCCCGTCAGCCGCAGCGTCGGCGCGCCGATCGCAAGCGCTACCGCTGCCGGCGCAAGGATCGAGGTGAGAATCGCGACCGGAAACGGCAAGCCCAGTTTGGTCGTTGCGATTGCCCCGAAATACGCCCCGATGCCCATGAACGCGGCCTGCCCGAGCGCCAGCTGACCGATCGACAAAACGACATAGACCGACAGCCCCAGGATGCCGTTCACCGCGATTCCGTGGATGATGTTCTGGTAAGTCCAATAGAAGTCGCTGAGTGCGTCGAGCATCGTCAGGCTCGCTTGGCAGCGGCGCGTCCGAACAGACCGACCGGTCGGACCCAGAGTGTGAGGACAAGCAGCGCGAAGGCGACGAGATCCTTTAACGCCGAGGCGAAATAGCCGGCGGTCAAAACCTCGATGATCCCGAGAAGGAAACCCGCAATCAGCGCGCCGCGCAGGTCGCCAAGGCCGCCAATGATGATGACGGCAAAGCCGCGCAGCATCATGTTCTCGCCCATGAAGGGCTGGATCGCATTGAAATTGAGCCCGATCAGGACGCCCGCGGCGCCGCCGAGCGCACCCGACATGAATGAGACGAGATGCGTGATGAGCGCCCCGTTGACCCCCATCAGCGCCGCGGCATCGGGGTTCTCGGCCACCCCGCGAACCGCAAGACCTACCTTGGTGCCGCGCACGATCCAGATCAGCACCGCAGCCAGCAGGAGAGCTGCAACGACGATGAGCGCCTGTGTCGCGACAATACGCACACCGGCGACCTCAAAGGCTGCCGACGGCGCGAAATTCGCAGGGAAGCGGCGGATCTCGGTGCCATAGATGACGGAGAGCCCCGTATAGAGGAACAGCGTCGCACCAATTGTCACCATGAGCGAGGACAGCTCCGGTGCCTTTGCGCGGCGCAGGCGGGTCAGCAGCAGGGTATCGATAATGATCGCGATGCAGCCGGCTACGATCGCGCCCAATGGCAAAGCCAGC
The DNA here is from genome assembly GCA_963721935.1 of uncultured Alphaproteobacteria bacterium. Taxonomy (GTDB): domain Bacteria; phylum Pseudomonadota; class Alphaproteobacteria; order Rhizobiales; family Xanthobacteraceae; genus Bradyrhizobium. The sequence continues at coordinate 233,149 of CAVRMY010000001.1, read as the reverse complement.
CAGACGCTCAGGCCAATCGCCTTGGAGGCCCACAGTGCCGCAAACGCGCCGAGCGCGAAGTAGACGCCGTAGGTCAGGTTGATCACGCCCAGCACCCCGAACATCATGGTGAAGCCGAGCGCGAACAGGGCGTAGGTCGCGCCGAGGACGACACCATTCACCAGTTGTTGCTGAAACATTTGTTCACCGGACGATCCGTCGGACGAAGCTCAGGAAGACACTCTCGTTGATGGCTTCGTCACGATGTCTCGCCAAATATTCGAAACTTTCCGCCCTGCATCTCCAACACCACGACGCCCGAGGTATCTGCGGGATCGCGTCCTTCGGTGAAGGAGAACGGCCCCATCACGCCGTAGTTCTTCACCTTCTGGAGGGCCTCCCGAAGTTTTTCCGGATCGGTCCCCCCGGCTGCGTTGATCGCGCGGGCGACGAGATACATCGTGTCATAGGCTTGTGCTGCGAACTGATCGGGATCTTCGCCGAACTTGTCCCGATAGGATTTCACGAACTTCTGGTTCACCTCGTCCTTCTTGGCCAGGAACCATGGGCTGCCGACAAGCGTTCCATCCGCCGCCTCGCCTGCGATCTCGGCGAGTTTTGGCGAGTTGAAGCCGTTGCCGCCGATAAAGCGGACGTTCTTGCCAATGCCGAGCTGGCGGCCCTGCAAAATAATGCCCGAGGCCGCATCGACGTGCCCCGACACGACGATCGCATCCGGATTGAGGTTTTTCGCCTTGGTCAGTTGGGCCGTGAAGTCGGTATCCTTGCCACTGAAGGTTTCGGTGGCGAGGGTTTCGACGCCGAGCTTGGCGAGCGAATCCTTCATGACGTCGTAGGCGGATTTCGTGAACGCGTCGTCATTGGCGTACATCACCACCACTTTCTTCACGCCGAGTTTCTCTTTCGCGGTCTTGAGCGTGACGGGGATGACGTTGGATTCCGGCATGGCTGTGCGGAACACCCAGGGTCCGATTGCAGTAATGCCGTTCGCCGTCGTTGAGGTGCCGATGATCGGAAGCTTGCGGTCGTTGACGACGGGACCGACGGCAAACATCTCATTCGAGAGCGTGGGACCGAGGATCAACGATACCTTGTCACGGCCGATGATCTTTCGCGCCGCGTTCACCGCCTGGTCCTTGTTGCCTGCGGAATCTTCGTAGACGACCGTGATCGGCCTTCCGCCAAGGACACCACCGGACTTGTTGATTTCATCGACCGCGAGGTCGAAAGCGTGTTGGGCGGGAACGCCGTAGCGATTGTTGGGTCCCGTCAAAACCTCGATCGCACCAAGCTTGACGGGCTCCTTGCTATCCTGGGCAGCGGCGACGCCAATCAACGCGGCCGCGAACACGCCGACTAAGGCAATCCTCATCGATCGCTCCTCCCGATGCCGATGTCCGGTCTGTTGTTTGCGGATGATAACCCACGCCGACGCGTCTGTAATCGGGGAGCCAACCGAACTGGTTGCCGCATTGCTGCACAGTGGCTGTGCTGTTTCTCATGCTGTTCTCTGCGGTTGCCGGCTTGCTAGAGTGCGACGCCAGAAACCACGCAAAATGGACCGCCGGGAACAAACAGCCGGTTCGGGAGGACGACGGATGATCGCCGCGCCTGGTGGGCGCGTGAACTTGCGCCGTTTGCGCATGAGTTCCGATCTCCCAATCATCATCCGCCGGAATTGAGGCAGCAATGACAAATTCGGCTCGGCTAAGTCTGCATATTCCGGAGCCAAAAGTCCGTCCGGGCGACAAGCCGGATTTCAGCGATCTGAAAATCCCGGAAGCCGGATCGGTGCCGCGACCCGACATCGCGGTGCGGGCCAAGGAACTCGCCGCCTATGCGGACACCCTGATTCGCGTGCTCGACGACAAGGGCAAGGCTGTCGGTCCGTGGAATCCGAAGCTCGATCCCGACGCGCTGCGCCGCGGGCTGCGCGCCATGATGCTTACGCGCGCTTACGACGACCGCATGTTCCGCTTCCAGCGGCAGGGCAAGACGTCGTTCTACATGAAATGCACGGGCGAGGAAGCCGTTGCCGTTGGGCAAGCGCTTGCCCTCCAGAATACGGACATGTGCTTTCCAACCTATCGTCAGCAGGGCCTGCTGATCACGCGCAACTGGTCGATGGTCGACATGATGTGCCAGGTGTTTTCGAATTCGCGCGACCGGCTGAAGGGTCGACAGATGCCCGTCTTCTATTCGAGCAAGCAAGCCGGGTTCTTCAGCATTTCCGGCAATCTCGGCACGCAATACTGCCAGGCGGTCGGATGGGCGATGGCCTCCGCGTTGAAGGGCGATACGCGCATCGCGGCTGGGTGGATTGGCGATGGTGCGACCGCCGAAGGCGATTTCCACCATGCGCTGACCTTCGCGTCGGTGTACCGCGCGCCCGTCATCCTCAACATCGTCAACAACCAATGGGCGATCTCCACGTTTCAGGGGGTCGCAGGCGGTGAGCAGGCGACCTTTGCTTCGCGTGCGCTGGGTTACGGTCTTCCGGGCTTGCGGGTGGACGGCAACGATCTGCTTGCCGTGTACGCGGCGACGAAATGGGCCGCCGATCGTGCCCGCGCCAACCATGGTGCAACAGTGATCGAGCTTTTCACCTACCGCGCTTCGGCCCACTCTACCAGCGACGATCCCACGAAATATCGGCCGGCCAAGGAAGAAGAGAAGTGGCCGCTCGGCGATCCGATCGAGCGGTTGAAGCAGCATCTGATTGCCGGCGGCGAGTGGAGCGCGGACCGGCACGGTGCCGAAGAAAAACAGGTCGTGGAGGAGGTAACGGCTGCCGCGCGGGAGGCCGAAAGCTACGGCACCCTGGGAAGCGGCCCCACTCACAGTGCCAGCACAATGTTCGAGGATATATTCAAGGAGCCGACCTGGAACCTCCGCGAACAACGCCAACAGCTCGGGGTTTGACCTATGCCCGTGATGAATATGATCCAGGCCCTGAATTCGGCCATGGACGTCATGCTGGCGCGTGATTCCAACGTCGTCATCTTCGGCGAGGATATCGGTTATTTTGGCGGCGTGTTTCGCGCCACCGAAGGCCTGCAGAAGAAATACGGTCTCAATCGCATCTTCGATGCGCCGATCGCCGAAGGCGGCATCATGGCGGCGGCTGTCGGCATGGCCGCATATGGCCTGCGACCCGTCGTCGAGATTCAGTTCGCAGACTATATCTATCCGGCGACCGACCAGCTCGTGTCGGAGGCCGCGCGCCTCCGCTACCGTTCCGGCGGCGAATTTACCGCGCCGCTGACCGTTCGCTCGCCGTATGGCGGCGGCATTTTTGGCGGGCAGACGCACAGCCAGAGTCCAGAAGCGATCTTTACCCACGTTGCAGGACTGAAGACCGTGATTCCGTCCAATCCATACGATGCAAAAGGGCTGCTGATCGCTGCGATCGAGGACGACGACCCCGTCATCCTGTTCGAGCCGAAGCGGCTCTATAACGGGCCGTTCGAGGGTTATCAGGACAAGCCGGTCGTTCCCTGGTCGAAGCATCCATTGAGCGAAGTCCCGGCGGATTATTTCACAGTGCCGCTCGGCAAGGCGAAAATCGTGCAGGAAGGCAAGGGCCTCACCGTCCTCGCCTACGGCACGATGGTTCACGTATCGACCGCAGCCGCACGCGATGCCGACGTGGATGCGGAGGTCATCGACCTGCGCACGCTGCTCCCGGTCGATATCGAGACGATCGAAGCGTCGGTCAAGAAAACAGGGCGTTGCGTCATCGTGCATGAAGCGACCCGTACCGGCGGGTACGGCGCAGAGCTTTCTGCGCTCGTACAGGAGAAATGCTTCTATCATCTCGAAGCGCCGATCACGCGCGTGACCGGCTGGGACACGCCCTATCCTCACGTGCTCGAATGGGCCTACTTCCCGGGACCCAAGCGGGTCGCCGAAGCACTGCGCGAGACCATGGAGGCTTGAGATGGGGCGTTACGTCTTCAAGCTGCCGGATGTCGGCGAGGGTACGGCGGAAGCCGAACTCGTCGCGTGGCATATCAAGCCCGGCGACCTGATTGAAGAGGATCAGCCCATCGTAGACGTGATGACGGATAAGGCGACGGTCGAAATCCCCGCGCCGACGCCTGGCAAGGTTGTTTCCCTCAAGGGTACGCCCGGCGAGATGCTGGCAGTTGGTTCGGCAATCCTCGTGCTCGAAGTCGAGGGTCCAGGCAACGCGGGAGCCGAAGAGGCCGAAGCGCCGGCGGCGCCGAAGGCAACCGAGCCAGAGCAGCCGAAGGCCGCAAGTTCCGCGCCGGCCAGGACCAGCGAAGCACCGCTCAGCACCGGCGGTGGCAACTACGTTTTCAAACTGCCCGACGTAGGCGAGGGCACAGCGGAAGCCGAACTCGTCGCATGGCACATCAAGCCGGGCGACATGATCACGGAGGATCAGCACATTGTCGATGTGATGACGGACAAGGCGACCATCGAAATTCCATCGCCCGCAACCGGCAAGGTCATCTCGATCAAGGGTACGCCCGGCCAGATGCTTAACGTCGGTTCGGAGATTCTTGTCCTTCAGGTGGAGGGTGCGGGCAGCATCGGCGCACAACGGGAGGCGCCGTCGCCGCCAAAGCCCGAGCCGGCAAAGCCTCGGCCCTCAACAGCCGCAAGCGCGCCCGCAAAGCCGGCGCCCGCCGCAGCCGAGCCGAAGCCCGCCGCGCGAGGTGGGTCAAAGCCTGCCTTTGCGACGCGCACGCCGGGCGAAAAGCCGATCGCGTCACCGGCCGTTCGGCGACGCGCCTGGGAGGCGGGCGTTGAACTGCAGTTCGTCCCGGGCACTGGCCCGGGCGGCCGGATAAGCCAATCCGACCTCAACTCCTATATCGCCTCTGGCGGCACTCTTGGTCAGGCCACGGCCACCGCCCTTCGCAAGAAACCGGGGACCGAGGACATCAAAGTCATCGGTCTTCGCCGGACCATCGCCATGCGCATGCAGGATGCGAAGCGCCGCATCCCCCATTTCTCCTATATCGAGGAAGTCGACGTGACCGACCTCGAGGAGTTGCGCGCAAAACTGAATGCGCGATGGGGAAAGACGCGGGGGAAGTTGACGCTGCTGCCCTTCCTTGCGAAGGCCATGATCAACGCACTGCCGGATTACCCGCAGATCAACGCTCGCTTCCATGACGACGACGGTTTTGTGCGCCGCTACGAGGGCGTGCATCTTGGTATCGCCACTCAGACGCCGACGGGTCTCGTCGTGCCCGTCATCCAGCACGCCGAGGCACTGAATCTATGGGAATGCGCTACCGAGATCACGCGGCTTGCGACGGCGGCGCGCGAAGGCAAGGCGACGCGAGATGAACTGTCGGGTTCGACGATCAGCATCACAAGCCTTGGCGTACTGGGCGGCGTCGCGACAACGCCGGTGATCAACTATCCCGAAGTCGCAATCGTCGGCGTCAACAAGATGCTGGAACGTCCGATGGTGCGGGACGGCAAGATCGAGATCCGCAAGATGATGAACCTGTCCTCGTCTTTCGATCATCGGGTCGTGGACGGATGGGACGCGGCCGAGTTCGTGCAACGGGTCCGCGCCCAGCTCGAAACACCGGCAATGCTTTTCGTGGAATGAACCATGGCCAGTCAAATCACGACGAAGGTTCTTGTTGTCGGCAGCGGGCCAGGCGGCTATGTGGCGGCAATCCGCGCCGGACAACTCGGCCTCGAAACGACGATCGTCGAGAATGAACGGTTGGGGGGCACCTGCCTCATCCGCGGCTGTATTCCCTCCAAGGCTCTTATCCACGTCGCCGGCAAGTTCGAGGCGATGAAGCATGCGACCGGAGGCGATGCGCTCGGCATCCGCCTAAGTGAGCCGCCGATCCTTGATCTACCGAAGACCATCGCATGGAAAGAGACGATCGTCGACAAGCTCAATGGCGGCGTGGCTGCGCTTCTCAAGCGCGCGAAGGTGAAGGTCGTGCAAGGCTGGGGTATGTTCTCGGACGCAAAGACCTGTGTCGTGAACGGCAGCGGCGAGCCGGTCACGATCAGCGCCGAACACGTGATACTGGCGAACGGCTCGGAACCGGTCGAATTGCCGACGCTGCCCTTCGGCGGCACGATCCTTTCCTCGACTGAAGCGCTGTTGCTTCCGGAGATCCCCGAACAGTTCGTCGTGGTCGGGGCCGGCTATATCGGGCTCGAACTCGGGATCGCCTTCCGCAAGATGGGCTCGAACGTCACCGTCGTCGAAGCGCTGGACCGTATCCTGCCGCTGTACGACGAGCAGCTAACCGATCCGGTTCGCAAATGGCTCGACCGCAACGGCGTCACCGTGCATCTCGGCGCGAAGGCGAAGGAGCTGTCCGGCGAGGCCAATCGCAGGAATTTGCAGGTCGAATTGAAGGACGGTCAAAAGCTCGACATTCCCGCCGACAAGGTCCTCGTCACCGTCGGCCGCCGGCCGAAAACGAAGGGCTGGGGCCTGGAGAAGATGGCGGTGGACATGAAAGGGCCGTTCGTCAAGGTCGACGATCAGTGCAAGACCTCCGTCAGGAACGTCTGGGCAATCGGCGATCTCGTCGGAGAGCCGATGCTGGCGCACAAGGCGTCGGCGCAGGCGGAGATGGTAGCCGAAATTATCGCCGGCAAGCCGCGCCGGTTCAAACCGGCGACGATCCCGGCGGTGTGTTTCACCGAACCCGAGATCGTCACTGCCGGCCTGCTTCCGGCCGAAGCAAAGGCCGCTGGTATCGACGCAATCACCGGACTTTTTCCTCTTTCGGCGAACGGTCGGGCGCTGTCGATGGAAGGCGGCGGCGAGGGCGGGTTTATCCGAATCGTCGCGCAACGCGACAATCATCGCGTCCTCGGCGTGCAGGCGGTTGGCACCCACGTTTCCGAACTCTCCGGCGAGTTCGTCCATGCGATCGAGATGGGGGCGGTACTCGAGGACATCGCCGGCACGATTCACGTCCATCCGACTCTGACGGAGGCCTTTCACGAGTCGGCCCTGCGGGCACTCGGCCATGCGATCCATATCTGACACGCCGCTCATGGGGGCCTGACGATGTCGCAACCCATCACCACCATCGAGGAACTGCGGACACTGGCGAAGAGGCGCGTTCCGAGGATGTTCTACGACTATGTCGATTTGGGCGCGTGGACCGGCAGCACCTACGAGGCCAACGAAGCCGACTTCAAGCGGATTAAACTGCGGCAGCGTGTTGCCGTCGATATGTCGAACCGCTCGCTTGCCACTACCATGGTGGGGCAGCCGGTCAGCATGCCTGTCGCGTTGGCGCCGACCGGCATCATCGGAATGCAACGCGGCGACGGCGAAATTCTGGTGGCGCGGGCCGCGGCGAAGGCCGCAATCCCATACACGCTATCCACCATGAGCGTATGTTCGATCGAGGATGTAGCGGCAAATACCGAAAAACCGTTCTGGTTTCAGCTCTATGTAATGAAGGATCGCGACTTTATCGGACGGCTGATCGACCGCGCGAAAAAAGCGGGATGCTCGGCGCTGGTCCTGACGCTGGACCTGCAGATCATCGGCCAGCGTCACAAGGACATCAAGAACGGGCTCACCACCCCGCCCAACCCCACGATTGCCAATATTCTCAACATCGCGACCAAGCCGCGATGGTGCCTCAGCATGCTTGGGACCAGGCGGCGAACCTTCGGCAACATCGTCGGGCACGCGCCCGGTACCGACAACATGCGCTCGATCTCGCTATGGATCGCCGAGCAGTTCGATCCGAAACTCGACTGGGACGATATCAAGTGGATCAAGGACCGCTGGGGCGGCAAATTGATCCTCAAGGGTATTCTCGATCCCGAGGATGCCGAACGCGCCCTCGAGGTCGGTGCCGACGCGATGATCGTTTCCAACCATGGTGGGCGTCAGCTCGATGGCGCGCTGTCGTCGATCGCCGCGCTGCCGTCGATCGTCAGAACGGTCGGCGGCCGCATGGAAGTTTTCCTGGATGGCGGCATCCGCTCTGGCCAGGACGTGCTCAAGGCAGTCGCGCTCGGGGCCCGTGCGGTATTCATCGGCCGCGCCTTCCTCTACGGCGTCCAGGCGCTTGGCGGCGAGGGCGTCACCCTGGCGCTCGATATCATCCGCAGGGAACTCGACACGACCATGGCATTGTGCGGCTATCGCGATATTCTTCATGTCGACCGCAGCATCATCGACCCTCGCAACGAAACCAGCGAGTTGGGCGTCATGAATCAATGAAGAGCGAACTTGAGTGATGGTGACGAGGGAAAACGATGGCGAGCTACGAAACCATTCTCGTTGAGCAGCGGGATCGCGTCGGGCTTATCACGCTGAACCGGCCAAAGGTATTGAACGCCCTCAACCGGAAAATCACCGACGAGCTGCTCGAGGCCGCCGAAGCGTTCGATCGCAATCCGGCCGTCGGCTGCATCGTGATCACCGGATCCGAGAAAGCATTTGCGGCAGGCGCCGACATTAACGAAATGAAGGACCAATCGTACACCGATATGTACGCCAGCGACTGGTTCTCTGCCTTTGACCGGCTGGTTGCCGTGCGCACCCCGCTGGTTGCTGCCGTCGCGGGGTTTGCCCTGGGAGGCGGCTGTGAACTCGCAATGATGTGCGACGTTATCCTGGCCGCAGATACTGCGAAATTCGGCCAGCCCGAGATCAAGCTCGGCGTCATGCCCGGCATCGGCGGAAGCCAGCGTCTGACCCGCTTTGTCGGCAAGGCCAAGGCCATGGAAATGTGTCTGACTGGACGCATGATGGACGCGGCCGAGGCGGAACGCTCCGGTCTGGTGTCGCGCGTACTACCGGCCGCGGAACTTCTCGCGGACGCGCTCAAAACAGCGGAGACGATCGCTTCCATGTCGCTGCCGATCACCATGATGACGAAGGAGAGTATCAATCGCTCGTACGAAACCACCCTGACGGAAGGCATCCGTTTCGAGCGGCGGGTGTTCCACTCGATGTTCGCCACCGCCGATCAGAAGGAGGGGATGAAGGCTTTCGTCGACAAGCGCAAGGCGGTGTTCCAGCATCGTTGAGACGCGGTGAAAAATCGGGTTTGCTTTGGGGCACGTTGCTGGCTGGAAGGAAGACTGATCGGTGCCGGGGCAGTGGACAATCGAGGACGAGCCAGGGAGTGCACGATGGCCAATTCACAGGATTCCAACACGCCGTTTTCGACATCGCCCTTCGAGGCGGGCCGTCAATGGCTCGAGCTTGCGGCCAAGGCGCAAAAGGTCTTCCTCGACCAGATCAAGCCGGACGCGGCGCCCCCGGCCTTCGTGCCGCAGGACGTTGCCCACGCCTTCTCGGAAATGGTCGCCAACCTGATGCGGGACCCCTCGAAACTCGCCAAGGCTCAGACTGAGCTTTGGCAAAGCCACGCGTCGCTCTGGCAAGATATCCTGACCAAGGCTGCTCGTCCCGGCGAAACCCAGCCGGCCGTTTCGAAGGATAGGCGCTTCAAGGACGAGGAATGGGACAAGAACCTCGCCTTCAATACGCTCAAGCGCAACTATCTGATTGGCGCCGAATGGCTGCGCAAACTGGTCGGCGACCAGAAAGACTTGCCGCGCTCGACGCAGAAGAAGCTCGAGTTCTTTACGGAGAGGTTCATCGACGCCGCTTCACCGACGAATTTTGCAGTGACTAACCCGGCAGTTCTGCGCAAGACATTCGAAACCGGCGGGGCCAACCTGGTCAAGGGATTCTCGAATTTCCTCGATGATGTCGCGGCCGACGCCGGCCACGTCCGGCGCACTGATCCCGATGCCTTCGAAGTTGGCGTCAATCTCGCGACCACGAAGGGAGGCGTCGTTCTCCGCACCGACATGATGGAGCTGATCCAGTACGAGCCGAGCACCGCACAGGTCCAGACGACGCCGCTGCTTCTGGTGCCGCCATGGGTCAATAAGTTTTATCTCTTCGACCTGCAAAAAAAGACCAGCTTTATCAAGTGGGCCGTCGACCAGGGCTTCACGGTATTCACGATATCCTGGGTCAATCCGGACGCACGTCACGCCGAAAAGGATTTCGAGAACTATTGGCTCGAGGGACCCTGCGCTGCGCTGCAGGCGATCGAAAAAATCACCGGCGAGCGCAGTTGCCATATCGTGTCCTATTGCCTGGGCGGCACGCTGACGGTTTCGGGACTGGCCCATCTGGCCGCAATCGGCGAGGCCGACCGCGTCAAGACCGCAACGATGATCGCCACGATGACCGATTTCGCGGAATTCGGCGATTTCGAAGCTTTCGTCACCGAAGAGCAGATCAGGACGCTGGAACAGCACCTTCAGCAGAAGGGCTATGTCGACAGCGCGGACCTGACGCGTCTGTTCGCCCTTCTGCGCGCCAACGATCTGATCTGGTCGTCGGGTATCAGCAGCTATCTCCTGGCTGAAGATGCGGTCGCCTCAGATCTTCTCTATTGGTTTGCCGACGGCATCGGGATGCCGGCCAGGATGCTGAGGACGTTCATGCGCAGCATCATCCTAAACAACAGCCTCACCAAGCCCGGCGCGCTGAAGATTGGCGGCGTCCCGATCAATCTGAAGGATATCCGTACGCCGCTATTTTTCGTATCGTTGCGCGACGACCACGTCGCCGGGTGGCAGGACACCTATCGCGGCGCATCGAGGTTTGAAACGGAGAAGCGCTTCATTCTCGGCGGATCCGGCCACAATGCCGGCACCATCAATCCGCCCGCGGCAAAAAAGCACGGTTACTGGACAAATCCGCAAATGCCCGCCGAATCGGAAAGCTGGTTCAAGAACGCCAAACGCAACGAGGGCTCGTGGTGGCCCGAATGGGCCGAGTGGCTGAAGGAGCGCAGCGGCGGCGAGGTCCCCGCTCGCGCCGTTAGCGAGGGCCCTCTACCAGTTCTGGCGACGGCGCCCGGAACATACGTCATGGTGCGCCATTAGGTCGGGTCATCTGTAGAGCCCGACCTTCCAGCGCGGCGGCCCGGTGCGTCCCATGAAGTCTAAACTGGAGACGAATTGGCGGTGAACTCGTCGCCGACGCAGCGCTCCGATGGGTCAAAAGCCTGTTCGGACAGGAAAATGGAGCGGTTCTTCTGTACCTCGCTAAAAATGAAATCCGAGACAGTGCGCACGCGGGTCAGGTTCTTGTTGTCCTCATGTAGCAGGACATACAAGCTCCTGCGAAAATTGATGTGCGCCGAAAGCACGGGGACCAGATCATCGTTCTGATGCGCCACATAGCTTGGCAATACCGCGATTGCCTCCCCATCCCTGACCGCCTGGAGCAGGGGCAGAACATTCGCGCTGCGGAACTGAGGGCGGGGGACCAGCGCGAACATATCGTCCACGCCGCAGATGCAGATGTAGCCGTCCGAAACGACATCCGACACCGAGCCGATTGGAGGGCGGCCGCCCAGATAACTTTGCGAAGCGAAAAGCCCCGCGTGATAGTCGGTCAGCTTCCTCGAAATTATCCGTCCCTCGATGGGCAGCGACGTGCCGACGAAGATGTCGACCTCGCGCTGAGCCACGCTCGAAGGGCTGGTGTTGGCAAGAAGGTCGACGTGTAGTTTGGGGTACTTCTTGCAGAAGGCGGCCAGACGCGGGCCAAGAAAGCAGGCGGCGAAACAATCGGGCGCGCCGATCCGAACGACGCCTTCGAGCGCCGAATCTGCATCCGAAAGCTCGGCCTCGCACGCACTGATCGAGGCCTCCACGACTTCGGCCATGCGCAGAAGGCGAGTCCCGGCCGGGGTCGGCACAAAACCGGTCTGGCGATGCTCGAACAATTTGGTGTTCAACGCGTGCTCGAGCCGAGCGATGCGGCGCGATACGGTCGCGTGGTCGACGCCTAGCTGCTGGCCGGCGGCCGAAACGGTCTTGTGGCGGCATACTCCCAGGAAGAAGCGGAGATCATCCCACTCAAAGCGACGATAACCCTGTCCCATAACAACCTCCGACTTCCTGCATCTCCCCGCAGGATAGTCCAAAGGTCGCCGATAACTTCACTTCTTTGACGGTAAACTCGTCAATCGGCTCGAAGGATATTTGGCATTCGTGCAGATTCGCCGAATGGGCATTCTGAACATGATGCCTGCTGTACCAGTTCATGCACAAGGCCTGTGCGCGTTTCGGCGTTGCGACCCATGTCTGTGCGGGCAAGGCTGCTGGGCATTCGCGCCAGGAAGTCCTGAAACCGGCAGGACGTTACGCGGGTTCAGCATGAATTTCGAACTCAATGAAGACCAGATTGCGTTCCAGGACGCTGCGCGCAGCTTCATGGAGGCGGAGTTGCTGCCGCACGCAGCGCAGTGGGACGAGGAGCACATCTTTCCCGTTGATGCCCTGCGCAAAGCCGCGGAACAGGGTTTTGCGGGCATCTATGTGCGCGACGACGTTGGCGGCTCTGCTCTCACGCGGCTCGATGCCGCGATCATCTTCGAGGAACTCGCCGCTGCCGATCCGTCTACGGCCGCCTACATCTCCATCCACAACATGGCATCGTGGATGATCGACGCCTTTGCCAACGACGAACTCCGGCATCGTTATCTGCCAAGGCTCACTACCATGGAGCACTTCGGCAGCTACTGCCTGACGGAGCCTGGCGCCGGCTCGGACGCCGCTTCTCTTCGCACCCGCGCTGAACGTGCGGGCGACCATTACATTCTGAACGGCGCGAAGGCGTTCATCTCTGGCGGCGGCGCCAGCGACATCTATGTCTGCATGGTCCGAACCGGCGGCCCAGGCCCGAGCGGCATTTCCTGCATCGTTGTCCAAAAAGGCACGCCCGGCCTCTCTTTTGGCAAGCAGGAGAAGAAGCTGGGTTGGAACAGCCAGCCAACCGCCGCGGTGATTTTTGAAAATTGCCGCGTCCCGGTCGGCAATCTCGTCGGAAACGAAGGCGATGGCTTCAAGATCGCGATGAAGGCACTCGATGGCGGACGCATCAACATCGGCGCCTGCTCGCTGGGCGGCGCGCGAGCGTGTCTCGAGGCGGCCAGGACGCATCTGGGAGTGCGCAAGCAGTTTGGAAAGACGCTGTCCGAGTTCCAGGCGCTCCAGTTCCGCATGGCAGACATGGCAACCGAACTCGAGGCAGCCCGGCTGATGATCCGGCGCGCTGCGGTTTCGCTCGACACACGCCGTCCTGACGCCACGATCCATTGCGCCATGGCAAAACGGTTCGCGACCGACGCCTGTTTCAAGATATGCAACGACGCGCTGCAGCTGCACGGCGGTTATGGCTATACGAAGGAATATCCGGTTGAGCGCTATTTACGTGATCTGCGCGTCCATCAGATTCTTGAAGGAACAAACGAGATCATGCGGGTCGTGATCGCACGGCGCCTGCTCGCGACGTAGCGGAAACCGCGTTCAGCCTGTGCCAAAACCACTCAACCCCGGGCCATTATGGCGTTTTCGAGGGAAGCTAAAAACGGTTCGCGTGAAGAAAACGCAAGCTCACAGCCAGAGCCTCGGTTCCGATTCAATCAGAGCCGAGAAGGCACTGGCCGACCGACCGAGATCTTCCGCGGCAAGCCTTCCGCGCCTGGAATCAAGGCAACGGCATAATCAATCGCCGCTTCAAGACTTCGCAACGAAGGGGCGTCTTCTCGCACCATGTCAGCGAGCTTGTCCAGCCCAAGGGTGATGGCGGAGTTGCTGTCGGCCGGAGGACGCTTTGATGTGATCCGGTCAAAGGCGGACGTCCCCTCGCACTCGATGGCCTCACTGACGGCGAGCGCGATGGGATCGCGGCAGATCGCGTAGAGGATATCGCCAGCGGCCGTTTGGGTCGGTGCCGTGCGCTCTGCGAGCCGCGCAGACTCGACCGCCCTGTCCTCCCAGCGTGGACCGGCGAAATAGGCGCCCGCGTACACCAGCTTGGCGCGGCCCTCCGAGACGCCGGAGACGAGCATTGCGTGGTAGAACATGCGGCGGACCGATCGCCAATCCGCGCCATGCACGGCACAATAATGATCATGTACGACGAAGGCCTCGCGGCAATCTCCCTCCCAACGGCCTCCCAACAGGGGCCACAACGCCTCTGGTATCGATGATCCGTCCACGGAGGTCGCCGGCGGTACCGGCCAGTGCCTTCCATCCGCGCCCAGAAATCCGAAGTCCGACACCGTTTTCATCAACTGGCCGCCCTGCAAGGGTTCCAGGATCAGTTCGCCGGTGTAGCGGCCGAGCGCGTGTTCACCCATGATTTCCTCCGTCGAGGACCTGTTTTGCGGCCGCTGACGTACCAGGATGCTGGCGATGTTCACTGCAGCGCGACCTTAGCTCGTGCCGTCCAATCCGTCAGTCGGAAAGTGACACTTCGACTTGCGGAGGAAGAGCAGGTGATGAAGATTACCTTGGGCTGGCGGAGAAGTTCGGCCCTCGCGCGGCCGCGCGGATCCGTCGTAAGCGGCCTGCGGGTTTTGGAGCCGCGGGGTTCTAAAGGAAAAATCCGATGGGACGAACGCCACTAGCAAAATCGACTGCTGCCAAGTACAGCCGTCTTGACTTGCTCGATCGCAAGATCCTGTCTGCCTTGATGAAAGACGGGCGCTTGACCAATAGCGAGCTGGCCGCAAAGGTCGGCCTTTCACCGTCGTCCTGCTGGACCCGCGTGAAAAGACTGGAGGCGGAAGGGGCGATCGAGCGTTATGTCGCCATCATCAATCACGCGGCTCTCGGATTGGCCAACTTTGTATTCGTGGAAATCACCCTCGAGAAGCACGACGACAAGGTCCTTGACCGGTTCGGCGCGGCGGTTGCGCGTATGCCCGAAGTCGTCGAAGCGGATCTGGTGACCGGAGAATATGACTACTTGATCAAGGTGGCCGTGCGAGACAATGCCGATTACGAACGATTTCTGCGCGAACGGCTCTATCGGGTGGAAGGAGTGCGCCACACGCGTTCGACCTTCTCGCTGCGCGCGCTCAAGTGGTCAACGTCCATCGACCCGTTGCTGTTAAGCGAGCGATGAGGCGCGGCCTGCGCGGGGAATCCTTGCACAGGGCATTCGCATATTTTGGTGTTGTGAACCCAATTTCATGGGTTCGGTATGTTTGATGGACGATCGCGGGTGCGTCGCCAGCGTCGCTGGCCTTGTGGGTGCGACCTAAGTCCAACAAAATGAACGCGATGGGACAGGCCAGGGAGGTAGTCGCGATGGACGCCAAGACCAACGCCAAGACCAGCATCAAGAAGAGACTTCCGAGCCGGCACGTGACGGAGGGGCCTGAGAGGGCGCCGCATCGCTCGTATCTGTACGCGATGGGCCTGACGACGGCGCAGATCCATCAGCCGTTTGTGGGCGTGGCGTCCTGCTGGAACGAGGCGGCGCCGTGCAACATCGCGCTGATGCGCCAGGCCCAGGCGGTCAAGAAGGGGGTGGCCTCGGGTGGCGGCACGCCGCGGGAATTCTGCACCATCACGGTGACGGACGGCATGGCGATGGGCCATGACGGCATGCGCTCGTCGTTGCCGTCACGCGAATGCATTGCCGATTCGGTCGAGCTGACGGTGCGCGGCCACGCCTATGACGCGCTGGTTGGGCTGGCGGGCTGCGACAAGTCGCTGCCGGGCATGATGATGGCGATGGTGCGGCTGAACGTGCCGTCGATCTTCATCTACGGCGGCTCGATCCTGCCCGGCAATTTCCGCGGCCAGCAGGTCACGGTGCAGGACATGTTCGAGGCGGTCGGCAAGCACTCGGTGGGGGCGATGTCGGATGAGGATCTCGACGAGATCGAGCGGGTGGCGTGCCCCTCGGCGGGGGCATGCGGCGCACAATTCACTGCCAACACGATGGCGACGGTATCGGAGGCGATCGGGCTGGCGCTGCCCTATTCGGCCGGTGCGCCGGCACCTTACGAGATCCGCGATTCCTTCTGCATGGCGGCCGGCGAGAAGGTGATGGAGCTGATCGCCTCAAACATCCGTCCGCGCGACATCGTGACGCGCAAGGCGCTGGAAAACGCGGCGGCGGTGGTTGCCGCCTCCGGCGGATCGACCAACAGCGGGCTGCACCTGCCGGCGATTGCGCACGAGGCCGGCATCAGGTTCGACCTGTTCGACGTGGCGGAAATCTTCAAAAAGACACCCTATGTCGCGGATTTGAAGCCGGGCGGTCGTTATGTCGCCAAAGATATGTTCGAGGCTGGCGGCATCCCGCTTCTGATGAAGACGCTGCTCGATAACGGCTTCCTGCATGGTGACTGTTTGACGGTCACGGGCCGAACGATCGCCGAGAATCTCAAGAGCGTGAAATGGAATCCGCACCAGGACGTGGTGCGGCCCGCCGACAAGCCGATCACCGTGACCGGTGGCGTTGTTGGATTGCAGGGAAATCTCGCGCCGGAGGGTGCGATCGTGAAGGTCGCCGGGATGTCCAACCTCAGATTTAGCGGTCCGGCGAGGTGCTTTGACCGCGAAGAGGATGCGTTCGAGGCGGTGCAGAAGAAGGCCTACAGGGAAGGCGAGGTCATCGTCATCCGCTATGAGGGACCGCGCGGCGGCCCCGGCATGCGCGAAATGCTGTCGACCACGGCGGCGCTCACCGGCCAGGGCATGGGCGGCAAGATCGCGCTGATCACCGATGGCCGCTTCTCGGGCGCCACCCGCGGCTTCTGCATCGGCCATGTCGGGCCGGAAGCCGCCGTCGGCGGACCGATCGCGCTGCTGAAGGACGGCGACATCATCGAGATCGACGCCGTCGGCGGCAGCCTTAACGTAAAATTGACCGAGGCGGAATTGGCCGAGCGTAGAACCAAATGGAGACCTCGCGAGACCAACCATACGTCGGGTGTTCTGTGGAAATATGCCCAGCAGGTCGGGCCGGCGGTATCAGGCGCCGTGACCCACCCGGGCGGAGCGCACGAGAAAACGTGTTATGCGGATATTTGAGCGTGTCATGTCGCGCTGAAGCCGAAAAAAGCATGATTGCGATTGGATAGAGAAAACCGACCGGCATGCTCGACAAGGAAAACATCGCGGCGGCTTCGCGTAACTTGCACCAGCATTGGCGCGCCGGCACGAAGCTCGCCGCGCTCGAGCCCGCGATGCGTCCGCGCGACCGCATCGAGGGTTATGCCATTCAAGGCGAACTCGAACACACCTCGCGCGGAAAGCTGTTCGGCTGGAAGATCGCTGCGACCAGCAAGGCCGGACAGCAGCATATCAACGTCGCGGGCCCCATGGCCGGTCGCATTTTGCAGGAAACCGTAGTTGCGGATGGCGGCATCGCTTCGATGCAGGGCAACGAGATGCGCGTGGCGGAGCCCGAATTCGCTTTTCGGATGGCCAGAGACTTGCCGTCGCGGTCGTCGCCGTATTCCGTGCGCGAGGTGCTTGATGCCGTCGATACCCTGCACCCGGCGTTCGAAATTCCGGACTCGCGATTTGTCGATTTTGTCAGTGCCGGCGAAGCCCAGCTGATCGCGGACAATGCCTGCGCCCACCTGTTCGTTCTGGGAGCGCCAACGTCGGCGGATTGGCGCGCCCGCGATCTGGTCGAGGAAAGGCCGGTGATTGCACTGGGCGGCAAAACTCATATCGGCCACGGCAAAAATGTACTCGGCGATCCCCGCGTCGCATTGGCCTGGCTCGCGAACGAATTGCGCGGGCTCGGATTGACGCTCAGGGCGGGCGAGGTGGTCACGACCGGCACCTGTCATCAACCGCTGCCCATCCAGGCCGGCGATTTCATCGCAGCCGACTTCGGTGTGCTCGGGCACGTGTCGGTTGGGTTCAACTAGAGACCTCTCAACAGAGGCTCGGCCGTTCCAGCAATATCAATAGGCGAACTTTCTGACCGCGTTCTCGTTCCAGTCGATGCCGTTTCCCGGCCTGTTTGGAACGTTTACGAAGCCGTCCTTCACTTCGAAGGGTTCGGCAATGATCGGGTTACCCCAGTCTCGCCACTCGAGCCAATCGCATGTCTCTGTGGCGCGAAGCAGGTGGGCGGAGACTTCCGGATAAAGATGACTGGACATCGGATGTCCCGCCGCCCCGGCAATAGCCGCTGAGCGCATCCAGCCTGTTACGCCACCGATGCGCATCAAGTCTGGCATGTACAAATCGGCTGCCTCGGCAGCGACCGCCTGCAGGAAGGAACGCGGCCCATAAATATTCTCGCCGATCTGAACCGGCGTCTTGAGTTCGCGCGCGAGTTGGGCGCTGTGCGCGTAGTTGTCAAACACGATCGGCTCCTCGAACCAATAAAGACCCTGGTCGTCAAGACCGTGACATCGAGAGATCGCCTCGTGCAGTGCAAGGCCCTGATTGAAATCGCACATGAGTTCGACGTTGGAGCCGACCGCACCGCGCACCGCCTTGAGCGCCTCCAGGTCCTGCCGCAGGGTCGGGCGGCCGAGCCGGATCTTGATGGCATTGAAATTCCCCTCCGCTACCAGTTCTTCAGCCTCTGCGCCCAATCGCTCCAACGGGATGAGCCAAAGTCCGTTGGTGTTGTAGGTCCGAAGCTGGCCCACGCTGCCGCCCAGCAGTTCGGCCAGCGGTAGCGCGGCCGCCTTTGCGAGAGCGTCCCATACGGCCATGTCGACGCCTGCGGTAGCGATAAGGCTTACGCCCTGCCGCCCGATCAGGTGCAGCCTGTTCATCGAGTCTCGATAGAAATCGAGCGGCGCGAGCTGACGTCCCTTGAGCATGTCGGCCAAATCGAGAATTGCCGGGCCGAGATATTTCACCGCATCTTTCAAATAAGGCTCGAGGTAACTTCTCCCGACAACGCCCTCCCTGGTTTTGACATCGATCAGGATGAACGGCCACTCCGCGTACATGCCCACCTTGGACACGATCGGCCGACGCATCGGAATCGAGACCGCGCGCACATCAATGCTTTCCAAGGTCAGCTTGTTCTGGTTCGGCATGTTGCCCTCGCATCGCTGTCGTAGTCTGCCGTTCTGGTGCCGATCGGCTCGTCCATCGTCACGGCGCCTCGTGAACGGGCACCGCCGCACGCTCCAGGCGAGTGTCGTGCCCAAGAAGCAGGACGATTACGCCTGACAAAATCATAAAGCCCGCCAGGCCATAAAGGCCACCCGCGAAGGTGCCCGTAAAATCCTTCATCAAGCCAACGAAGAAGGGACCCACGAAACCGCCGAGATTGCCGAGCGCGTTGATCAGCGCAATGCCGCCGGCAGCCGCAGCGCCGCTCAACATCGCCGTCGGAAGCGGCCAGAAACAGGGCAGGGCTGCATAGATACAGCCTCCTGCGATCGTAAGGAAAATGTATGAAGCAATTGGCGAAGCGACGCTGGCGCTGGCCGCCAGCGCAATCCCGCCAAGCACCGACGGAATGACCATATGCCATTTGCGCTCGCCGGTGGCGTCGGAATGCCGCGTCCAGAAGATCATGGCGATCGCCCCGAGCAGTCCCGGGACCGCTGTAAGGAATCCCGTCTCCATGATGCTGGCACCAAAATTCTTGACGATCTGCGGCAGCCAAAGTCCGAGACTGTAGAGGCCGATGACAATTCCGAAATAGACCAGCGCCAGCGCCAGGACGCGCGGATGGGTAAGCGCCTCTTTCAGCGTGAAGTGATGAATGGCCTCCTTGTTGGCGCGCTCGACGGCGAGCCGCTGGACGAGCCAGTTGCGCTCGTCGGGGTTTAGCCAGGTTGCATCCTTCGGGCTGTCGGTCAGGTATGCAAGAACAATGAACCCCGTGAGAAATGTTGGCAGCCCCTCGACGACGAACATCCATTGCCAGCCCTTGAGGCCGGCGAACCCGTCGCCGACAACGCTCAGGATCCAACTTGAGACGGGCGCGCCGATCAGGGACGAGATCGGCACCGCGACCATGAACATGCCGATGATGCGGGCGCGTACTTCGCTGGGAAACCAGTAGGTGAGATAAAGGATGATTCCGGGGAAGAAGCCGGCCTCGGCAACCCCGAATATGAACCGTAACGTATAGAAGCTTGTGTCGTTCCAGACGAACGCGTGTCCGATGGACAGGATACCCCAGGTGATCATGATGCGTGCGATCCAGATGCGCGCGCCGGTTTTTTCGAGGATCAGATTGCTCGGTACTTCGAAAATGAAATAGCCGAGGAAGAAAATGCTTGCGCCAAGGCCGAACGCCGTCGACGACAGCCCGATGTCCTTGTTCATCGTCAACGCGGCGAAACCGATGTTGACCCGATCCAGATAGGACAGGAAATAGCACCAGATCAGAAAGGGAATGAATCGACGCGACACTTTCGCGACGACGTGACCAGGATCGACACTCATTTCACCCCCGTCGGTGGTTTTTTGTCAGGTTGCCTTGTCATACTGCATTGAGCGTGATGTCACGGGTACTGTTGCTAGAGGTTTGCCGCAAGCCGGTAGTTGGCCATCTGGGCCGCGATTCGTTGACGCACGAATGCGCGGGTAGCAGCTTCGTTCGCCGTGCGGGTTGTCGCGATCCGTACCGGGGAGAACTGGCCATTACGCCGGGTTCGGGCGGGTCGCATCAAGGCACGCCAGCCAAAACGCGAAAACCTGCGGTGCGTTTTCGTTTCAGAAGGCCGGTTGATGAAGCGCTTGGGCCGCTACAGGGCGGACCAATACAGTTCGCCGACGGTGATGCCCTCCCTCTTCCGCGCCAATGTCTTGCCGCACTTGATGCCTGCGGTGTTGATCCTCAGCTTGCCGGTTGACGGTCACCGCCGACAACATGAGAAACCGCACAGCCAATGTGCATCAATCCTAGAACTCACCAACGAACGACAGTGTGTAAAATACCTCAATCCGCCCGGAGGAAGAGCGCACTTACGAACTGCTGCAGCACGGTCATGCACGGCGGGATTACCGCTGCCCTGGAACCGGACCCGCCTGCGTCGGCCGGGCCCCGCCTTCTAACGCGCGTTCCGATCGACACGGCGCGCAATCCGATATTAGAATTCCCGGCCGGCCTGATGCGGCAGGTGCAAGGCACACGATATGATTTGTCCACATGCACGCTGCGCCAAACAGGCAGCCGTCGCTACGGGGGACGGGAGAGAGGACCAACGCTCATGTCAGAAGGACGCGCGAAACTTCAGCGGTATCAAACCTATATTGACGGAGAATGGGTTGATGCCGCATCCGGCAAGACATTCGAAACCTCCGACCCCTACACCGGCAAGCCCTGGGCTCTGATCCCTGAATGCGACGAGACCGATGTCGGGCGGGCGGTTGAAGCCGCGCACCGGGCATACGCGTCGGGACCCTGGCCAGCCATGACGCCTACCGCTCGCGGAAAGGTCATGCGTCGCATTGCATCGCTCATCGAAAAGCACGCGGATTACCTGGCCAGCATTGAGGTGCGGGACAATGGAAAGCTCATTTCCGAGATGGCCGCACAGACCAGGTACATGCCGGAATGGTTTTACTACTATGGCGGCCTTGCCGATAAAATCCAGGGTGCCGTTGTGCCCGTCGACCGGCCCGATCATTTCAACTACATCCTCAAGGAGCCGGTCGGGGTGTGTGCGTTCATCACTCCCTGGAATTCACCCCTGATGCTCACGACGTGGAAGCTGGCGCCGGCATTGGCGGCAGGCTGCACGGTGGTGATAAAGCCATCCGAGTACACGTCCGCGTCGCTGCTCGAATTCATGCGCCTGGTCATCGCCGAGGCCGAATTGCCCAGAGGGGTGATCAATGTGGTGACAGGTTATGGAGCCGTCGCCGGCGAGCCGCTGGTAACCCATCCGAAGGTGGCCAAAGTCGCGTTCACGGGAGGTACCGCGACGGGAGCGCGGGTAAATGAGCTCGCCGCGAAGACGTTTAAAAAGGTCTCGCTTGAGCTCGGCGGCAAGTCTCCCAACATCGTGTTCGACGATTGCATTCTTGATGACGCGGTGAGCGGAGCGATTTCCGGCATCTTTGCAGCGACCGGTCAAACCTGCATCGCCGGTTCACGCCTCCTCGTCCAGGAGACGATTCACGATGAATTCGTCGGCAAGCTGGTCGCGATGGCCAGGCAAGCGCGACTTGGGGACCCGTCAAAGCCCGACACGCAGGTGGGGCCGGTGACCACGCCGCCTCAGTACAAGAAAATTCTCTCTTATATCGATATCGCCAGGGCGGAGGGCGGCAAATGCGTGCTTGGCGGTGGTCCGGCCGCCAAGGAAGAGGGCGGTGGTGAGTTTTTCGTCAAGCCCACCATTTTTACCGAGGTGGACAACAGGATGCGCATCGCGCAAGAGGAGGTGTTCGGACCTGTGCTTGCGGTGATCAAGTTCAAGGACGAGGAGGATGCCATCCGGATCGCAAACGACATAGCGTTCGGCCTCGGCGCTGGAGTATGGACCCAATCCATCAAGCGCGCCCATAACATGGCCAAGCACATCAAGGCCGGAACCGTGTGGATCAACACCTACCGGGCGGTCAGCTTCACGATGCCGTTTGGCGGTTATAAAGCCTCAGGCCTCGGCCGCGAAAACGGCATGGAGGCGATCGAGGGGTACCTTCAATCCAAGAGCGTTTGGATCAACAACGGCGCCGGCGGTGGTAATCCATTCATCATGAAGACCGCCGGGTAGCACTCGTGCAGCTCTGGCCGGCGGACGCTGTCGTGGACCGATTGCTTTTTTTAGGTCGGCGACAATCGATCGGAGAACTCAGGGAGCGGAACAAGCGGATATCAATTCCATGAGCAAAACCTGGATTGAGGCAGCGCTGAATGGCCCTTGGGGGCGCGACCGGCAACCCGGCATTCCGCTGACCGTCGACGAGATCGTTGCGGATGGCCTGGCTGCGGCCGCGGCGGGGGCTGCCATTGTTCATCTCCATGCCTATGATCCGGCAACCGGCCGGCAAAGGGACGAGTGGGAAACCTACGCCCGCATCATTGAAGGGATCCGGGCCAAAGCGGACGTCATCGTCTATCCGACCATTCCTCTGGCAGGTTCGGACTACGCCAGCACCAATGCGCAGCGCCGTTTTGCGCATACGGCGGAGCTTGCGAAGCGCGGCCTGCTTGAATGGACCGTCTGCGATCCAGGTTCATGCAATTTCATGCGCTTCGACGAGATGGGCGATGACGCTGCGGGGTTCGTCTACCAGAATCCGATGGCGGATATTCGCGAAGGGCTGCGCCTGTCCGCCGCATACGGCATTCACCCGGGGTATGCGATCTATGAGCCGGGCTTCACCCGCCTGGGCGCGGCACTCGCACAAGGGCGGCCCGGTATGCCGACGCCAATATATCGATTTATGTTCTCCGACGAGTTTGCCTGGGGCTTTCCTCCCGAAGCGGTTCATCTGGATGCGCATTTGCAGTTGCTCCGCAGTGTCGATCCGCGCGCGCCATGGATGGTCGCGGGTCTCGGAGTTGATATCCGGCCGCTGATCGAACCAGCGATTGTGCGAGGCGGGCACGTCCGCGTTGGGCTCGAGGACGCGCCGTGGCGAACGCCGCTGACCAATCGGCAGTGGGTCGACGAAGCCGCGCGACGTATTCGCTTGGCGGGCGGCGAACCGGCGACAGCCGCGGATGTTCGCGCGGCGCTACGCTTCCCGCAACGACAAGGTTTCACCTGATCCGTCCACGCTCCGGGTTTCCGGTGAATTGCTGCAGATCGGCGGGATATTCGGATGAGCAAGTTCAGGGTCGCGCTTAGCCACGACGTCCGGCACAAGGGCAATGCCGTGTTCGATCTTTCGCCACTGACCGCCAATCCCGACGTTGAAATTGATTTCGTCGAGCCGGAGAACGGCATCATACCCGCCACCGCACTTGCGGACAGCGATGCGCTGATCCTGCTTTTCCCGCGTTTTACGCGCGACAGCATCCCTGCCAATCGCCGCCTCGGCCTGATCGCCAAGGTCGGCGTCGGTTACGACAACGTCGACGTGCCCGCTTGCACCGAGGCTGGTATTGCGCTTGTGATCGCGCCGGAGGGCGTGCGACGCCCGGTTGCGGTGGCGACCATCACGTTCATGCTCGCGCTCAGCGGCAGGTTATTCGTCAAGGACAAGCTGGCGCGGCAGGGCGCAAAGGGATTCGATCAGCGGCTGGATCACAACGGGATTGGTCTCGTTGGCAGGGTGCTCGGATCGGTCGGCATCGGCAATATCGGAGCAGAGGTCTTTCGCCTCGCCAAGCCCTTCGATATGCAATTCATCGCCCATGATCCCTATGTCAACCCGGCGGTTGCCGGTGAACTCGGCATCAGGCTTGTCGATCTCGATACGGTCTTTCGCGAGTTTGATTTCGTCATCCTCAATTGCCCGCTGACGGAACAGACGCGGCACCTCGTCGATGCCAGGCGGCTCGCCCTGATGAAGCCGACGGCCTTTCTGATCAACTGCGCGCGCGGGCCGGTGGTCGACCAGCGGGCCTTGACCAGTGTCCTTCAGCAACGCCGGATCGCCGGTGCAGGTCTTGACGTCTTCGACCCTGAGCCCCCTGACCCCGACGACCCCATTCTCAAGCTCGACAACGTCATCCTCACCCCACACGCGCTGTGCTGGACGGACCAGATGTTCGAGCAGATCGGCGCAACGGATATGCAGGCGGTGCTCGATTTGAGCCACGGTCGGGCGCCGGCCCGGATTGTAAACGACGCCGTGCTGGAAAATCCGATTTGGCAGCAGAGACTGGCTCGCCACAGGAGATCGTGAGTTCTCGGTTAAACCGCTTTAGCGGTGACGATTGTCGCCGCATTGCGACCAGCATCAGTCCCGATTTTGGCCGATCGCTCAGTCGCGCAGATACGAATTGGTCTTTTCCAGCCAGTCCTGGCGCGGTGGGCTGAAGATGTCGAATTCCACCGTGTCGTGCAAAGCCTCGGCCCGGTGCGGCAGATCCGGTGGGATAACGACGACCTCGCCGGCCGAAACCACCACCTCCTGCCGCCCGTCTTCTCCGAACCAGAACTTCAGCGCGCCCTCCACTACGTATGTGAACTGCTCGTTGTCGTGGGCATGGCGAGGGACGGTGTCGCCCTTCTTGAAGCGGATTTCTCCGAACATGATCCGCTGACCTGTGACGATCCGCCGCGTGATCGTTCCCTTCATGGCCTCGGAAGGTTGCTCCTTCCATCGATAGTGAACCGCCTTTACTCCAGTATCCATGGCTCGTACCTCCTGGCCGGTCACGATGGTCGGTTGTTCAATCTGCAATGAGCGCCACCAAAGTCCTTGTGCTTCCTTATGCCGAAATCGAAGCCCGCTCGCGTTCGATTCGCTCGGTCACGTCACGTGCAACCGCGACCGATCCGATGACGCCCTCGGCTGATCTTACCAGCGCGAAACTCATTTCAACATATACCCTGCGACCGGATTTGTGCATCGCTCGCGTCAAGGTGGGCTTGCCGCCGAGCTTCAATCGCCCGCTTTCCACGGCTGCCTCGAAACCAGCCCAATGCGCGTTTCTAAGATGTGGAGGGATGATGAGATCCAGCGATTGACCGATCGCCTCGTCCTTCTCGAATCCAAACAGCGCGGCCGCAGCTCGGTTCCACAACACGATGTTTCCCGATACCGTCGTAAAGATCAGCGCCTCCGCGAGCTGATCCAGAATCTCGTTTGTGGCCGGTTGTTCAATCATGCAAAGGGCCAGCCTCCGGTCGACGAGGTGCCAGCCCGCATCGTTAGGTCCGGCCCGATGCCAGCCAGGAGGATCGGCTGCGGTTGGTCGCGATGATTTCTCGGCCGACCGCCAGCGACTGTATCACAGCTCCCGGAAAGCCGTCTCCCTTGCGGCGAACACGGCGACCAACGTTATCGCGGAAAGACAGACCATATAGAGCGAAATCGAATGGGTGCCGTTTTCCCAGGCGAGCAGGGCGGTTGCGATCAGAGGAGCGAAACCGCCGCTGATCGCGGCCGATACCTGACACCCCAATGAAGCGCCGCTGTAGCGCACCTTGGTCCCGAAGAGTTCCGGCAAAAATGCCGCCTGAGGGCCAAACATCATCCCATGGCTGAGGCTCATCGCCAGCGCGATCGTCAGCGTGATGATCGTCGTGTCCCTGGTCTCAAGCAGCGAGAACAGCGGGAAGGCGAACAGTGCCGAGAAAATCGCCCCCGCGATGTAGAGAGCCTTGCGGCCGATCCGGTCCGACAGCAAGCCGAACAGCGGGATGGTGAGCATCTCGAGCAAGGCGGCATAGAGCACGGCGTCAAGCATTACGGCACGCGGCAAAGCAAGCCGCGAGGATGCATAAAAGACGATGAATACCGTGAGAATATAGACCCAGGCGACCTCGGTAACCTTCAGTCCGACTGCGATGAGGAAATTTCTCCAGTCCTTGAGCAGGACTTCGACAATCGGCAGCCTGGCGATATCGTTGCGCGCGCGTACTTGCTGGAATTTCGGCGTCTCGACCAGTTTGAGCCTGACGAACAGACCAACGCCGACCAGCAAGACGCTGACGAGAAAGGGAATGCGCCAGCCCCAGGCCAGAAAATCCGCTTCCGGCAGCTTGGACACGGCCGCGAAGACGATCGTCGCAAGCACCATCCCGAGCGGGAATCCGACCTGAACCAGGCTGCCGAGAAATCCGCGCCGTTTTGCGTCGCCACTTTCAATGACCATCAAGACGGCGCCGCCCCACTCGCCTCCGATGCCGATGCCCTGCAGCAGCCG
This sequence comes from uncultured Alphaproteobacteria bacterium, assembly GCA_963721935.1. GTDB lineage: Bacteria > Pseudomonadota > Alphaproteobacteria > Rhizobiales > Xanthobacteraceae > Bradyrhizobium. The sequence continues at coordinate 206,598 of CAVRMY010000001.1, read as the reverse complement.
CAGCAAGATCAACAACGTCGGAGCGAGTATGCCAATTTGGGAATAGGTCGGCAGAAGCCCTATCAGGAAGGTGCCGCCTCCCATGATCACCATTGTCATGGTCAACATCGCCTTGCGGCCCAGGCGATCGCCAAAATGACCAAATATCGCGCCGCCGAGCGGCCGAGCGACAAACCCGACGGCATAGGACCCGAACGCGGCCAGTGTTCCCACCAGCGGATCAAAGGTCGGGAAGAACAGCTTGTTGAACACAAGCGCTGCGCCTACGCCGTAGATCAGGAAATCGTACCATTCGACCGCGGTCCCCAGGACGCTGGCAAGAACGATTTGCCGCAGTTTCGCAGGCGTTGCCTGTTCGGCCGAACTGGCGATTTCGAGCGTGGCCATGTCTGCTTCCCCCAGCCTTCCCCGGGGCGTAACGCCCCCGCTTTTCTTTGGTTGTGTATTGTTGACAGATGTTGTCTATGTGTCAACTAAGTTTCCAGGCGGGCACAAATGGAAAGGCAATCCCCCTTGTCGGGCGTGTGGGGTTCGCCGGCCGAACCGCGGTAAATGATGAGCAAAATTGCGTGAAAACTCCAAAAGCAGACGAGATTCCTGGCCGTCGTCGCGCGAAAAAGCGGCAGGGAGGCGGAAAGCGGCAAGAACCAGTGTTGACAAGTCCCGGCAGGTGTATCCTATTGGGATACTGAAAGGGAGGCTGAAATGGACAAGCGCTTCATAACCAAGGAACCCACGCCAGGCGGTTCGGTCTACGTCAAACCGCAGGATGCCGATTGGAAGCCATCCCAATTCGAAGGCATTCAAATCAAGGTGCTGTACGAACGGCCGGAGGTCGGCGAATTGACCTGCCTGCTGAAGTGGGAGCCCGGGGCAAAACTGCCCTTCCATCAGCATCCCGAACTCGAGCAGAGCTTTGTTCTGGAGGGATCGTTCTACGATCACGACGGAATCTGTCGCGCGGGCGAATTTGTGTGGCGGCAACCCGGCTCCTACCACGAGACCCGCAGCGACGAAGGCGCAGTTCTACTGGCGATCTATCGCAAGCCTAACGTATTCGGCCACACTTCCGGCTTTGGCGTCGAAGCCCCGGCAGAGAAAGAGCCGGTGTCCGCCAAGTAAGGACCTCTAAAAGTAAGGACCTCTGCAAAAGTAAGGACCTGCAAGCGGCCCCGCCTGCGGGTGTTGACTGAGGGGGCGCCGGTCGCGCCCCTTTTTTTGAAAGTAATCGTATCAGTCGCCGGCCTGATGCGGTTCCAGCATCACCACCAGCGCCTTGGCTTCGCCGCCCTTGCCTCGGCCGCGATGGCGCATCCTGGCATCGAAATAGATGCAATCTCCCGGCTTGAGTTCGTACCGCTCGCTGCCAACCTCGAACTCGACTGTGCCACTGAGAACAAAAATGAGTTCTTCCCCGGCGTGCTCGAAGAACACCTCCTTGAGGATCTGCCGCGGAAACGTAAACAGGAACGGCGACATGTGTCGCCCGGACGCATTCTGGACCAGTGACTGGTAGTCGTAGCCGAATGAGGAGCCGCCGCGGATCACCGGGCGCCGCTGATCGGCGCGAACGAGCGAGACACCAGCGCTGCTCTCGTCGTTGCCGCTCCCTGGACCCGGTTCCAGCAGGCTCGACAAATCGGCGCCCAGCGCGCGAGCCACTTTGGACAGGGTTGCAAGCGGAGGAATTTGCCGTCCCGTTTCCACCTTGGAAAGATATCCCTTGGTGAGGCCGACCTCCTGGGCCAGCGAATTGAGCGTGCGCTCGCGTGCCTTGCGAAGCTTTCTGATCCGCTTGCCGAGTTCACTCGCCGGCTGGCTTGGTGCTGCTTGCGTCTCCAGAGCCTTGATGTCCATGCGTGCCTCTTGGAGACGTGCCTCTACCGCGCGTTCCCCCGGAAAAGCTTGCGCAACAGATAGGGAGATTCGCGACAAAACACCAGAAAAGCCTGGCTTGAATCCAGAAAAGTTTCCTTTAAAGCAACTTTTGCAGCTATTCTGGCATTTGACAGGGAAATTGCAGGAAACCAGCCCATGACTTCCCGAGCCTATCGGGTCATCCGCAAGGTAGACGAAACGCCGAATACCATCTCGGTTTACTTGTCATCCGCCGACGAGGGACCCTTGCCGCCCTTCAATGGCGGGCAGTTTCTCAGTTTCCAAATCCCCGATGTCGGCGAGCGCGCTTATGTCTTGTCGGCATTCTCGGCAAATCCAAAAACCTACCGCATCACCGTCAAGCACCGTCCGGGCGATGCCGATGCTGCAACGAGCGGCGCTGCGTATTGGCTGAAGGCGGGACGGGGCGATCTGGTGATGGCGTCCGGGCCATCCGGCTCCTTCCACCTGCCGGCCAGGCTCGACCGCCCACTCGTGTTCATCACTGCGGGCGCCGGCGAAGCGTCGCTGACGGCCATCGCGGAGGAACTTGCAGTCCGCGCGGCGCGCCATCCGGTTTGGTTTCTGCATCAAACCATCAACGCTTCCACTTTTGCGTTGAAGGACAAACTCGGTTCCCTTCGCGCCGATCTTGCCAGCGCCAAATGGCGAATCTGGTACACGCATCCCCGCTCGTTCGACCGGAAAGACAGGGATTACGATCATCAAGGCGAGATGAATTTATCGGAGTTCGGTCAACTCCTGCCCGGCGACGGATACGATTTCTATGTCTGCGGTCCCGATGGCTTTGTCGCGTCAGCCGTCGACCAATTGCGGCGGCTCGATGTCGCTCCCGCTCGCATTCACTTCGAATGCATGGGACCTGAAGAAATTCGATCCGCAGAATTCGACGAGACGGTACCGGAGATTCCCGCGCTTGGGCCACGCCAGATCAGCTTTGTTCGTTCGGGCATATCGGCGATCTGGAAACCCGAGGATGGTTCGCTGCTCGAATTCGCCGAGCGCCTTGGCCTTGCGCCGGCATACTCCTGCCGGACCGGCATGTGCGGGACATGCGCGCAGCGAATAGTCTCGGGCAGCATCTTGCAGACCGGCGAGATCATTGCGGAGCCTCATGCGGGGTTTCAATTGCTGTGCTCCAGCGTTCCCTCGTCCGACATGGAGATCGATCTCTAGTTTGCCGATTCCCTGGCGCACCCAACGCGGCGATCCGCCTGCGATCCATACCAGGATGCCGTCTTGCCGTGAGGCGTCTAGAAAGTAGTCTCGCGGCGCACAAAGCCTGGCGCGTCGCAGATGAATTGGCAGGTTCCTGCCACCGCAGCCACCGTGCAAAACGGCATTCGTTGTCCGAATTCCGCGCGGACATCCATTCCGTCTTTGGCCGATCAAGCTTTTCGTCATTCCAAATACGGTCGGCGAGGTGTTAGGATTTTTCGAAACACCAGGCCTCTGGAAACGCCAAGCTTCTCGGCAACGCGAAGACCTCTGGCCGAAGGGCAACGACAAATCACCGGGGAAGAAACATGGCTGACAAATCGACCCAGCCCAATTGGGACCCTCTCGTACTTGCAGGGCAACTGCAAAACATCGCGACGCAAAGCCAGACGCTGATGCAGCGCTTCCTCTCCAATCAAACCGACGCCACGAAGTTCGGCATGGGCGACACCTCGACCCTCGGGTTCGATTTCGCCAACCTCATGGCCAAGATGATCAGCGATCCCTCCGCCGTGGCGAAAGCCCAGATCGACCTTTTCAACGACAGTTTCGACGTTTGGAGGAAGACTACAGAACGTATGCTCAACTTGCGTGAACGTGATTCCGAGACGGCGAAAGACAAGCGGTTCAAGCACCCGGAGTGGACCGAGAATGCGGTCTTCAACTATGTGAAGGAAAGTTATCTCGTCGCCGCGAAGTCGCTTCTTTCGACGGTTCGCGGCGTCAAGGGCATGGACGAGGCTTCATCGCGCAAGGTCGATTTCTACACCCGTCAATTCGTCGATGCCCTGTCGCCTTCCAATTTTGTTGCAACCAACCCGGAAGTGCTTGCCGCGACCGTCGAATTGGGAGGGCAGAATCTGCTGCGCGGCCTGGAGAACCTTCTTGCCGATCTCGATCGGGGCGAAGGCCGCCTCTCGATCACGATGACCGATATGAAGGCTTTCGACCTCGGTGAAAACATCGCGACCACGCCTGGAAAGATCATCTACCAGAACGATCTGATGCAGCTGATCCAGTACAGTCCCTCCACCAGCGAGGTTCGCAAGCGACCGCTTCTCATCGTGCCGCCGTGGATCAACAAGTTCTATGTTCTCGATCTGCAGCCCAGGAATTCCTTCATCAAGTGGGCCGTCGATCAGGGACACACGTTGTTCGTGATATCCTGGGTCAATCCCGATGAACGGCTCGCCGAAAAGGGCTTTGAGGACTATTTGCTTGAAGGGCCGTTGGCCGCGCTCAATGCAATCGAGCAGGCGACCGGGGAGCGGCAGGTCAATGCAATCGGCTATTGCCTCGGCGGAACGCTTTTGGCCTCCACAGCCGCCTATCTGGCGGCAAGGAACGACGACAGGATAGCGAGCGCCACTTATTTCGTGACGCTCGTCGACTTCACCGAGGTCGGCGACATGGCCGTGTTCATCGACGATGAGCAACTCGCGGCGCTGGAAAAAAGGATGCGCGAACGCGGGTATCTCGACGCCCAGGACATGGCGACCTCGTTCAACATGTTGCGCGCCAACGACCTGATCTGGTCATTCGTCGTCAACAACTACCTGCTCGGCAAGGAACAGCTTCCGTTCGATCTGCTGTTCTGGAATTCGGACTCGACCCGGATGCCGGCGGCGATGCACTCGTTCTATTTGCGGACGATGTATCAACAGAACCTTCTGGCAAAGCCGGGCGGCATCAGTCTTGCCGGTACGCCCATCGACCTGTCGAAGGTCAAAATCCCGACCTTTATCCTCTCGGCCCGTGAAGATCATATCGCGCCGTGGAAATCGACCTATGCGGCGACGCATCTTTATTCAGGTCCGGTGAAGTTCGTGTTGTCGGCTTCCGGCCATATGGCGGGCGTGATCAGTGCGCCGGGCAGCAAATACGGCCATTGGACAAACGATAATCCGGCGTCGGGCCCGGACGAATGGTTCTCCGGTGCCACGGCACATAAGGGATCGTGGTGGCCAGTCTGGGACGAATGGATAAGCCGGTTGGACAAGGAGCGGGTAGCCGCGCGCGAGCCCGGAGCAGGCAGGTTGCCGGTCCTCGAAAACGCACCGGGCTCCTATGTGCGTGTGAGAGCCATAGCCGCTTGAAACATGATCTGCGAAAAATCCTGCCCCGTGCCTGATGCGGGTGGGAGCGGTTTGCTTTCGGCACCACTCGTCTGTCGGCAGACAGGCAGGCGAATCGCAGGCGGCGAGCGGAGACCCGAACAATTTGAATAATCTCCGATGGAACCATTGTCAGTTATGTTCATCCCTCGGTTGTATGACAATACCGCCATCTTCCGTCACTCACGCGCAAGAAATCCGAAAATCCGACTGCCATGACAATGTTCCAGACTCTCATCGATGAAATCCAGGAAAGCCAGATATCCGGATCGACCAAAAAGCAGCTGAAGGCGCTTGCGCGCATCAGCGATTTGTTCGTCGCCGGATCGGGCCGGTATTCCACGCAGCAGATCGAACTGTTCGACGAGGTGTTCAAAACTCTCGTAGGCGTGATCGAGACGAAAACGCGGATCAAGCTCGCCCGACATCTCGCAAGCGATGCGCATGCACCTGCGACCCTGGTTCGCGCCTTTGCCTTCGATGATGATGTCGACGTGGCGGGTCCGCTACTCAGTCGATCGACCGTACTGAGCGAAACCGATCTTATCGCCAGCGCCGGTACCAGTGGCCAAGGCCATCTCTTCGCCATCGCGCAGCGCAAAACCCTCAGCGAAGTGCTCACCGACATACTGGTCCGGCGCGGCGAAGGCAACGTCGTTCGTGCGGTTGCGAAAAATGCGGGCGCGCGGATCTCGGACGGCAGCTTTCGCGATCTGGTGCTGCGGTCCAGCGCCGACCCGGAGCTGGCGTTGCATGTCGGATCGCGGCGTGACATTCCTCGACACCACTTCCTGACGCTTCTTGAAACCGCCTCTGCGGCTGTATGCGAAAAGATCATCACGGCAAATCCGCAATTCGCCGAAGCGGTCCAGGGCGCGATAACGGAAGTGGTGGATGAGATAAACCGGGAGCTGCGCAGCAAGTCTTCGGACCACGCCAAGGCGAGGAAAAAGGTAAGGCGGCTGAAATACTGGAAGGAGCTTGGGGAAGTCAAAGTTCATGCGGCCGCTCGCGGGCAGGACTTCGAGCAGGCAGTACTGGCCTTGTCGGTTCTCGCACGCTGCCCCATAGAGGTGGTGGAACGAGCTGTTCTCAATGTGAATCCCGGCGCTATCCAGGTTGTCGCGAAAGCGGCCGGCTGCTCCTGGGCAACCGTCAAGGCGCTGTTGTCGATGAGGGTAACAGACCGCAGGATGTCCAGCGCCGATTTCGACCATGCACGCGAGAATTACGAACGGCTCAGGGTTCGAACGGCAAGGCGCGTGCTTGAATTCTACGAGACACGCCGCAATCTGCGCGAGGTCTCAAGCCCTGCGATCGCTCCGGCAGCGTCCGCCGATCGCGAAGCTCTCGCAACGCACGACACGGAGCTGGTGCGGCAGGCTTCCTGAAAGGTGTTACCGGCTGTGCGGCGGCATATCCAATGCGTCGCGCACTTTCGCCGCCAGCTGCTCGAACGTGAACGGCTTTCCGATCAGGTGGACGTGAGGGTCCAGGCGGCCCTGATGAACGATCGCATTGCGCGAATAGCCGGTGGTGAAAAGGACGCGAAGTCCGGGACGGATGATTAACGCGCGATCGGCGAGAGAGCGACCGTTTTCACCCGGGAGCACGATATCGGTGAACAGCAGGTCCACCCTGCCGGTCCTGTCGAGAATCCGCATCGCCGCGACGGCGTCGCCGGCTTCCAGAACCTTGTATCCGAGCTCGGTCAGCATATCGACGCTGTTGGCCCTGACGTTGCGGTTGTCCTCGACGACAAGAATGACTTCGTCGCGGCTTGCGGAAGGCGATTCCTGCATCTCGTCGTCCCCGGCCGGCTTCATCTCACCCTCGAAGCGCGGGAAATAGATTTTGACCGTGGTGCCGTCGCCCTCCTCGCTGTAAATGGTGACGTGGCCTCTTGACTGCTTGACGAAGCCGTACACCATGCTCAGCCCGAGACCGGTGCCCTTTCCTACCTCCTTGGTGGTGTAGAAAGGCTCGAACGCCCGCGCCAAAGTGTGCTCCGACATGCCTTCGCCGTTGTCGCTGACGGAGAGCATCACGTATTGTCCGGGTACCACCTCCGCATCGCGCGCCGAATAGGATTGATCCAGTGCGGTGTTTGCGGTCTCGATCGTCAATTTTCCTCCCATTGGCATCGCGTCGCGCGCGTTAACCGCGAGGTTGAGGATCGCGGCTTCGAGCTGGTTCTGGTCGACTTCCACCGGCCAGAGCCGCGGCGAGATCACGTTTTCAAGTTCTATGGTTTCGCCCAGGGTTTGGTGCAGAAGCTCAGTCATCTCCCGAACCAATATGTTGAGATCGAGCGGCCTGGGCGACAACGGCTGCCGCCGCGAGAATGCCAAAAGCCGGCTCGTCAGATTGGCAGCGCGCTGCGCCCCCTGAAATGCCATATCCACCGCGCGCAGAATGCGCGGTCTGTCGTCCTGTTTGGCCCGTCGTATCGTCTCGAGACCGCCCATGATTACGGTCAAAAGATTGTTGAAATCGTGAGCGACCCCGCCGGTGAGTTGACCAATGGCCTCCATCTTCTGCGCCTGCCGCAGGGTCTCCTCCACCTTGATCCTTTCGGCAACTTCGTCTCGAATTCGCTGTTCGAGCGTTCGGTTGATCGCTTCCAGCTCGGCCTCCGACCGGCGGCGAATTGCGGTCATCTCGATGTTCGATCTTACCCGGGCGAGGAGTTCGCGCGCGGCAAACGGCTTTGCCAAATAATCGTCGGCAACCGCCTCCAGCGCTTCGATCTTGGCCTCTTCACCGGCCCGCGCCGACAACATGACAACCGGCGTCCCTGCCAGTTCGGCTTGCTCACGAACGCGGTTGAGCAATTGGATGCCGTTAAGCCTCGGCATCATGACGTTGGTGAGAATAAGGTCTGGAGGATATCTGATGGCTGCCTCGAACGCAGCCTCGCCGTCTGCAACCGCTTCGACGATGTAGCCCTGACCTTCGAGCAGCCGGCTGACATAATCGCGCATGTCGGCGTTATCGTCGGCGAGGAGTATGCGTTTTCCGTTGGATGGGGCGCGGGAAACCGGAAGCGCCGTCGCGGCCTCCAACGGCCGCTCCATTGCGTCCCCTTGTGGCAGCCAACGCAAGGCTTCCTCGATGAACGCTCGTGGTGCGGCAATCGCAGAATTCCCGTTCGATCTCAATTGATCGGCCGGCAGATGCGCGGTCCCAAAGGGCATCTCGACGACGAAGGTCGTGCCTGCGCCCAATCGGCTCTCGGCGCGGACACTTCCTCCATGCAGCCTGACGAGCTCCTGAACCAGAGCAAGACCGATGCCGGTGCCTTCGAAGCTTCGGCCCTGCGCGCCCTCAATCCGGTGAAACCGCTCGAACAAGCGCGGCAGCTCTTCAGCGGAAATGCCTATACCGGTGTCGCTGACCTTGAGAACTGCATGACGCCCGTCCTGCGATGATCGAACTCCAACCGTGATTTCTCCCCGATGGGTGAACTTGAAGGCGTTTGACAGCAGGTTGAAGACGATCTTCTCCCATGATGGCCGGTCGATGTAGACCGATTGCGGCACCTCTGCGATTTCGACCCGGAATGTCAGACCGGCGCTTTCGATAATGCTGCGGAACGCGGATGCAATTTCGCTGGTAAATTTTCCGATGTCGGTTGGTTCGAAGCTGGCCTGCATTCGGCCGGCTTCGATCCTCGAGAAGTCGAGCAGGCTGTTCACCAGGCGCAGCAGTCTCATGCCGTTGCGGTGAATGAGCCCGAGTTGATCGCGGAGCGCAGGATCCGAAGGTGCCGACAGGATCTCTTCGAGCGGCCCGAGCATGAGCGTCAGTGGTGTGCGAAACTCGTGGCTGACGTTCGAGAAGAACGCGGTCTTGGCTCTGTCCAGTTCAGCCAGTGCCTCCGCTCGCCGCCGTTCGGCTTCGTAGGCCTCGGCGTTGGAAAGCGCCGCGGCGATCTGGCCCGCGGTCAGCCCAAGAAAGCCGCGGTAGTTCTCGTCGAACAGACGATACGGATTGAGGCCGGCAATGAGAACGCCGGTGCGATGGTCCTCGGAAGTGACCGCAAAGGGAAGGATGACGGCGGAAGAAGGGGCTTGTTGCCAGAAGCCCGCGGGCAAGGGCTGATCAAAACGAGCGGCGAGTTCTTCGACCAGTCTAGTTTGATGACGAGCGAGCGTTTCGGCGATCGGCCAGGGCGACGTGCCGTTGAGATCGATCGTGGACGGGGCCGCCGGATGCCTGGCGGCGAATCCGGTCGACCCGACCAGCGACAGGGTGCTGGCGGACGAATTGTTGACGTAGAGCAGGGAAAAGGGGAGGTCCTTCGTGTTGGTCGCAAGCGCCTTGATGCTTTGCGCGCAGGCTTCCTGCCACAACCGCGTACTTGCGGTATTTGCGGCGAGCTCGCGCAACAGGGCGATCTGGCGTTCGCTGATGACCCTCGCCGTGTCGTCGCTGTTGGCGCAGAAGATGCCGCCGACGGTGCCGTCGTCGTTCGGAATGGGACTGTAGGAAAAGGTGTAGTAGGTTTCTTCGGGATAACCGTTGCGCTCCATGATGAGAAGTTGGGATTCGACGTAGGTACCCTGTTCGCCTCCCAGGGCCTTTTCCAGCATGGGGCCGATTTCAGCCCAGAGTTCTCGCCAGACTTCCACGGTCGGCCGGCCGATGGCCCAGGGATGCCTGCCGCCAATGATCGACTTGTAGGGGTCATTGTAGAAATAGGTGAGATCCTTTCCCCACCCGATCCAGATCGGCTGCAGCGAGGTCAGCATGATCCGGATCGCCATGCGCAGGCTTTGAGGCCAAAGGTCTGGCGGTCCCAGCGGAGTAGTCGTCCAGTCGTGCGCCCGGAGCAGAGCGCCCAATTCGCCACCTCCTGCGAGGAAATCGGCGACCGCGCCTCGATTGACCTTCTGCTCCACGCGCGAGACCCCCGCTACGCCACCTGATTGGCCTGGTTCGGGTTGAAGCAGGGCGTACGACATGAAAAGTCGATCCGGGTATCCAATACCCAGTTTTACCGCCCAAGCCTCCCAACTTTTACCGGAAAACAAAACCGCGATTGCCGGTTTTGGTTCCATCCGGACTCACAGGCCATCGCAAAGCCGTTCCGCAGTCATGACCTCGCCGAGAGGATCGCGATTGCGCTCAACCGCACGATGCAGGGCGCCCCTTTGAGCCAGCTAACTCTTGCAGCAAGCCGCCGCATCGGTGCCAGAGGCAGGCTCGTAACTATCGCGCAGACGCAGCCACGCCATCGGATAGGACAGGCCCTCTTCATGGCGGCCGAGCGGAGTGAGGTCGAGATAATGATACGCGGCATTCATCATGTCGAGGCCGCGCGCGAAACAGGAATAGGTGTGAAAGATGGTACCGGCCTCGTCGCGGTAGAACACGCTGATCCCGGGCGCCTCCTCAACGCCGAAGCCCGACGTGCCGAAATTGTAAATCTTGTCGCCGGACTGAATTTCGTCCGGCGTGAACGATACCGCATAATCATAATTGAAATCGGTGTTGGCCGAAGACAGCCAGGGGAACGTCCAGCCCATTCGCGCCTTGAACGCCTCGAGTTTCTGCAGCGGCGCGCGCGAGATCGCAACCAGCGCGGTGTCGCGCGCAGCAAGATGCGGGATCATGCGGTCGAACTGGTCGGCCCAGAACGAGCAGCTCTTGCAGCCTTCATTCCAGTCGGGCGCGAACATGAAATGCTGCACCACGAGCTGGCTGTGTGCGCCGAACAGATCGGCAAGCGTCTTGCCGCCTCCGGGCCCTTGGAAAACGCAGGCCTTGTCCACCTTGACCCAGGGCAGCGCGCGACGCTCCTCGTTCAACCGGTCGCGGTCGCGGGTAAATTCCTTTTCGCGGGCCATCAGGGCCTTGCGGGCTTCAGTCCATTCGTCCCGGGAAACAATCCTGTGCGGCTGCATGCTGAACTCCTGTGCCGGGGCGCTCGCATCGGCCCCTGGTTAATTTCCTGGAAACCTTGCCGGCAAATTTAACACGAAAAACAGAACGGCACTGCAACCGGGTGTGAGTATTATCGGGCCCTGTCAAATTCAGCGCTCCATCCATCTTTCGTCGCCGTGCCAAACATTTTTCACCGGGGGAATACAATGCGCAGGCTGCTCCTGACTTCTGTGGTTTTCTTACTCTCGCTGGCACCTCAACTGGCAGGCGCGGGCCCTCGGACGATCGAGGTCGAACAGCCCTCGGCATTGCCGCCCGGCTTCGAGACCTATCGCGGCTATGTCTTCGACCTGTCGGAGAATGCCGACCGCAAGGACGGCGCCGCGTTCGCCGAAGCGATCCGCCATCAGCTTGATGTCGTCGAGAACGCCGGCTTCAGTCCGAAAGTGCTGCAATTTTTTCGCTCGGTGCCGATACTCGCAAGCGAGATGACCTGCCTGGACGAGGGGGCCGGGATCGCCTGCTACGGGCCGATCTCGCCGGAGAGGAACCGCCGCGTCTCCAGCAGTTTCACGACCTGGGACGAAGCGAATCTGCGCTGGAGCAATCCGAACTTTGTCGACCTGGCTGCGGATGCGGGCCCCGGCGTCATCGTCGTGCGTCCGATCATGTTGAAGCATGCCGAAGACCCCGTGCTGCTGCACGAGTTCCTTCACGCCTACCACGGCAAGCTGATGCCGCAGGGATTTGATAATTTGGGCATCAGGGCTTACCACGCCGACGCCATGAGCAAGCAGGTCTTCGGTAAAGAAGAATACGCCATGAAGAACCACAAGGAGTTCTTTGCGGTGACCGCGAGCATATTCCTCGCCGGCAAGGAATCCATGCATGAGCCCAAGACGCGGGCGCAATTGAAAGAGAAGCTGCCGAAATATTACAAGTATCTGGTCGAGTTGTTCGGCTTTGATCCGGATGCGCCGAACGGCACTCCGGTGGCCAGCACGTCCAGCCCGCCGCAGGCTGCAGACGCGATCACTGCGGGCGGGATCTGATATCGATTTTCGTCGGCGCGGGTTCTGATCCGCGCCGGTCGATAGCGTTTTCAAGCGAAGTGTGGTGCGGTTCGCGCGAGCAAAAGCGCTACGCGCGGGATAACGCCGATTTTTGCGCGTGTCGACGATAAGGCGATCTATTCCACCTTTATCCCGGCGAATTCGACGACCTTCTCCCACTTCTCGGTCTCCGCCTTGATCATCTCGCCGAAGGCCTGAGGGGTCGCGATCAGCGGCTCGCCCCCGAGTTCGGTCAGGCGCTTTTTGATCTCGGGCTCAGCCAGCACCGCATTGATCTCCCGGTTCAGCTTCTCGATGATCTCGGGAGGCGTCCTGGCCGGCGCGCCCATGCCGAACAGGGCGCTTGCTTCATAGCCGGGAACCGTCTCGGCCACCGTCGGCACGTCAGGCAATTGCGGCGATCGCTCCGCTGTGGTCACGGCAAGCGCACGCAGCGCGCCGCTGTGGATATGCCCGATGATCGAAGGCATATTGTCGAACATCACCTGCACGCGGTTGCCGAGCATGTCGGTGGTTGCGGGCGCCGCGCCCTTATAGGCCACATGCAGCATCCTGGCGCCTGTCATTGCCATGAACATCTCGCCTGACAAATGCACCGACGTGCCATTTCCCGACGATGCCAGGTTCACCTTGCCTGGATTGGCTTTCACATAGGCGATGAATTCGGCCACGGTCTTCGCCGGCACCTCCTTGGCGACCGTCATCACATTCGGCACGCGAAGGAACGATGCGACCGGCGCGATATCGCGGATGAAGTTGAAATTGAGCTTGGTGTAAAGCGAGGCGTTGATGAAATTGGCGGGGTTCACCAGCAGCACCGTGTAGCCGTCCGGATCGGCTCTAACCACGGTTTCGGTGCCGATGTTGTTGCCGGCCCCTGGCTTGTTCTCGATCACCAATTGCTGGCCGAGCTTTTCGGACAGCCGCTGTCCGATCAGCCGGGCGATGATGTCGGTCGAGCCGCCGGCCGGATATCCGACGATGAAGCGTATCGGCCGCGTCGGGTAATCGAGCGCCAGGGCATCATTGGCCGGCCAGGCGAGGGCGCACAAGCCAAGCGCAAACAGACCCATCGCGGAACGCCGTGACGCCATCTTGAGTTCTCCCTGCGTGCCGAGCCTTGCTGAACGGTTCGACCCTGTTAGTTTGTCATCCCTTGCGTTGTAACAAACAAAGCGTGGGGCGGCCAGCGCGGCGCCGGGGGGATTGCGCCAATACGAAACCAATACGAAAGGATCGCTCATGCCGGTCAAAGTCGACGCGCTCGATCACCTGGTCATCAACGTATCCGACGTGGCACGTTCGGCCGAATGGTACAAAAAAGTCCTCGGCATGGAGATCAAGGTGTTCGATCCCGGCCACGGCAAGGCTGTCAGGACCTCGCTGGTTTTCGGCAGCCAGAAGATCAATGTAAGGCCGCTTCATGCCGACAAGGTCGAATGGTTCACCGCCGACAATGAAGCTGCGGGCAGTGACGATCTCTGTTTCCTCACGTCAAGCACGCCCGAGCAGGTCGTGGCGCATCTGAAAGCCTGCGATGTCACGATCGAGGAAGGCCCGGTCATGAAGCAAGGGGCCCGCGGCGTACTGCGCTCGGTCTATTGCCGGGATCCCGACGGCAGCCTGATCGAGATTTCGTCGTATCGGACCGAGCCGGGTTAGGCATGTCGGGGTCAGGGCTGGCAATTCATCGGTCATTGCGAGCGTCAGCGAAGCAATCCATAACCGCGCCATCAGGATGGATGGATTGCTTCGTCGCTTGCGCTCCTCGCAAATGACGACGAGGCTTCGCGGCCAATCAATAAGCCCCCAGGGTTACCGGACGGAACGCATGCAAGAGATGCGGGTCGAGCTTGCCTTCCATCCTCTCCATGGTCGCAAATGCCTTGGCATGGGTGAACGGCAACCGGTGCGGCCGCTTTTCCACCAGCGCCGAGTAGATATCGACGATGGTCGTCAGCCGCACGATGTCGCTGATCTCGTCGCCTTTGAGCCCATCGGGATAGCCGCTGCCATCGAGGAATTCGTGATGGTGCAGAACAACGTCCAGCATCTCCGGCGGGAAGTTTTCCTGGGCCGCGAGAGCGTCGTAACCGAGACGCGGATGCTTGCGAATTTCGCTCATCTCCTCCTCGGTGAGTAGACCAGGCTTGTCGAGAATGGCTACCGGAATGAACGCCTTGCCAACGTCATGCAGAAGGGCAGCCCGCACCAGGCGCCGCTGGTCGTCCTCGCGCATGCCAAGGTGCTGGGCGAAGGCGACGGCAAAGCCGGTCACGAACAGGCAATGGCGGTAGGTGTCGGTGTGATGACAGCCCACCGCCGTCAGCCATTCGCGCAATGAGGAATGCTTGATCGCCTTGAGAATCTTGTACTCGGCTTCAACGATATCGTCGAACTTCAGGGGCTCTCCTGCCGGAAGCTTGTCGAATATCCTGACGATCACCTCATGCGCCGCGGCAACGCCGCGGTTGAGGATTTTGCCGCGGTCCGTCGCGTCGAACCCGCGGCTGTCGGGAAAGGCGGCGCGAACGCGCTGCAGGATGCCTGCGGCATCGAACGGTCGAGAAATCGTGTCGGTGGCCCCCAGCGCCCAGGCCTGCATCGAGCCGTGGTGGAGCGCGTCGGACAGCACAAACAGCCGAGGCATCGCCTGATAGGCCTCGTGGCGCAGCCTGTTGCGAACCCGCTGCACGCTTTCGGCGGAACGCAAATTTATATCGACGACGATTCCCGACAGGTCGCTGTCCGGCGTCTCCGGGAGGTCCGACGTCGAGACCGTATCCACCTCACCGACCGATTGCAGGATCCTCTCGAGCTCACGGCTGTTGTCGCAATTGTCCGATGCCAGCAGCAGGCGGCGTTTCGACGGATCGGCTTGGGCGGACATAGACCCTCCTTGATGGATGCAGGTGTCCCAGCCGCAACCTACCCGAGAAGACATTCCCCGAGGCTTAAGAGAAATTATAAATGCCGGCCTTTTTCCGAAGCTAAAATTTGAAGGAGTTTGGCCGATCGCTGGCGGGTTCCGCTTTTGCAGGCGTCCGCAGCAACACAGAGCGATTGGCAGGATCGGATCAGCCGCCGTCGAATAAAAAATCCGCCGGAGGAAAGCCCTCCGGCGGTTGGTCGATGTGGCGAATGCGCCAAGCCTTATGCCTTCGTCGCCCCCTTCACGGCTTCAGCCGTGATCGGCAATCCGCGAACGCGGACGCCGCTGGCATTGAAGACGGCGTTGCCGATGGCCGGAGCGACCACCGTTACAGCCGGCTCGCCGACACCGGTGGGCTTTTCGCCGTTGGCGATCACGGCAATCGCGATCTCCGGCACCTGGCTCATCCGCATCGGCGTGTAGGTGTCGAAGTTGGTCTGCTCGATGCCGCCGTCCTTCAGCGTCGCCTTCTCGAACAGCGCAAGCGACATGCCCCACAGTGCCGCACCCATGACCTGGGCGCGGATGCCGTCAGGATTCACCTGGGTGCCGACGTTCGGTCGCCACCGTCAGCTTCTTGACGCTCACCTCGCCCGATGGCGCGACTGCGACATGGGCAACGCACGCGGTCCAGCTTGCGGATGCACGCTCCTGAGAGGAGACGCAGGCGACGCCCATGCCTTCTCCCTTCGGCAGCTTCTTGGTGCCGTAGCCGGCAAGACCCATCGCCGCGAGCAGCGTGTTACGCAGCCGCTGCGCGCCGCCATCGTTCTTGCCCTTGCCGTCCAGCAGCTCGATGCGGAACTGGGCCGGATCCTTGCCGGCCGCATGCGCGATCTCATCGATCATGCTTTCAACGGCCCAGAAGGTCCAACCGGGTGCCACCGAACGCAACTGCCCGGACGGAGTGGCGTTGTGCGCCATCTCGTTCTTGATCGCCCGGACATAGTGGTTGGGTACGGTGTAGAAGAAGTCGGCACCGTTCACCGTGAAGCCGTCGAGCGGGCCCTTCTTGTCGACCGACGGCGTCATGAAGTCGGGAATTCCCCAGCGCTGGGTCGGCCATGCGGAGACGATGTCGTGGCTCAGCGCGACCAGCTTGCCATCGCCGTCGAGACCGGCCTTGATCTTCTGGTAGGTCAGCGGACGCGAGAAATCCATGGTCATGTCGTTCTCGCGCGAGTAGATCACCTTCACCGGCTTGCCGACGGCTTTCGCCGCCTGCACCGCAGGCACCATCATGTCGGCATCCAGACGCCGGCCGAAGCCGCCGCCCAGCCACATCTGGTGCAAAACGACGAACTTCGGATCGATTCCGGCGGCACCCGCGGCGATCGCACCGGAGCGCGTCGCAAACTGGTTGCCGGAATAGACGTGCAGGATGTCGCCTTTGAACTCGGCGGTGGCGTTCATCGGCTCCATCGGAGCATGGATGTTGATGTTGGTGGTGTACTCCGCCTCCAACACCTTGGCTGCCGTGCCCAATGCCGCTGCCGGGTCGCCATCCTTGACGAAGAACTCCCCGGAATCGCTCTTGCCCTGCAGCCGCTTCGCCTCGTCGAACAGCGACTGGCTCGACAGCTTGGCGTTGGGGCCGCCATCATAGCTGACCTTGAGCGCCTCAGCCGCCTTGCGGGCGTTGGCATAGGTATTGGCCACCGCCACCACCCAGCCGGTTGTCGTAGCGGTCTTGTCGTCGAGGGTCACCGCCTTGATGAAGCCGGGGACTTTCTTTGCGGCGCTGTCGTCGACCGATTTCACGGTAGCGCCGTAACGCACCGGCGGCGTGACCAGCGCGCCATACACCATGCCGGGCAGCATGACGTTGATGCCGTATTTGGCTGTACCATTGGTCTTCGGCGGGATGTCGAGTTGCGGAACCGATACGCCGATCATGGTGTACTGATCGGGCGTCTTCAGCTTGATCGCCTTGAGTTCGTCCGGCGTGAAGGTCTTCGTGGCCTTGCCGCTCTTGACGATGTCGGCGAAGGACATCGACTTCTTCGATTTCGGATGCGTGATGGTCGAATCCCGCACCACGAGTTCGCCGGCCGGCGCGCCCATTGCGGCCGCGGCCGCTTCCGTCAATGCCATGCGTCCCGCGGCTCCCGCCCGGCTCATCGCATCGAAGTTCATCATGGTGCTCCAGCTGCCGCCAGTTATCTGCGCGCCGAGCACGGGATCATTGTACTTCGGATCGTTGCTGGCGAGCTGAAGCCGGACGTCCTTCCAGTTCGCGCCGAGTTCTTCGCAGATCATCTGCGCCATCGTCGACGCAACGTGCTGACCCATGTCGGCCTTGCCGCACGTCACGGTGACGATTCCGTCCGGCGCGATCGAATACCAGACGCTGGGATCGAAATTGCTGGCGGCCGCGAACGCCTGATCGGCGCCAAGAAGCCCTGGAACGGTCGAATAGCCGAGCACGAGACCAGCGGTGGCGGATCCGACGAGGAATGAGCGGCGGCTCAGATCGGCCGGCTCACTTTCGGTGATTTTGATATGAGTATTCATGTTGCCCTCCGCTCGGCGCCGGCGTTGGAAGCGGTGCGCATTTCGGAAGCTGCGCGCATGATCGCGGCCTGTATCCGCGTATACGTCATGCAACGGCAGAGATTGCCGTCCATATGCGCGACGACTTCTTCCCTGGTCGGGTTCGAATTCTTTGCCAGCAGCGAAGCCGCCTGCATGATCTGCCCGGATTGGCAGTAGCCGCATTGCGGGACCTGCTCTGCGATCCACGCCTTTTGCAGCGGATGATCGCCCTTGGTGCTGAGGCCCTCGATGGTGGTGATCTTCTTGCCGACGGCGTCGCTAACCGCGGTCTGGCAGGATCGCACCGCCTCGCCGTTGATGTGAACGGTGCAGGCGCCACAAAGCCCGGCACCGCAGCCGAATTTCGTGCCGGTCATCTGCAATTGCTCGCGGATGACCCAGAGTAACGGCGTATCGTTCGCCGCCTCGACGGACATATTCCGCCCGTTGATACTTAGATTAGGCATGGTTTTCTTCCCCTGCCGGTGCATGAAGCCGCTTACGGCGGAACTCATTTTTCGTGTTGTCTGGCACCCACCGGACCGGCGCCAGCCGGGGGAGAATGATAGCGATCTACTCAGGAGGCAAATGCAATCTTAATGGGCAGCGAAAATAAAATTCCAAACCGGCTTTTTGCGCTGCGGCAATGATCCTGCCATATTTGCCTGAGCGATCCCCTTGCCCAACATCGGGAGTATCGGATTATTGCCGCGGAGGAACCGGCAGGATCTGGCCGGTGGATTCGAAACGCATGAACGAAACAGCCTTTATTCGTGGAACCTTGGAAGGAACCATCACCCGTGGGACAACAGCTCAAGCTGACGGCTTCGGACAAGTTTCAACTGGGCGGCTACCGTGCCGACCCCTCCGGCACGCCGAAAGGGGCGGTAGTCGTCATCCAGGAAATCTTTGGCGTCAACCACCACATTCGCGCGGTCTGTGACCGCCTCGCAGGCGAGGGTTACGTTGCAGTCGCGCCCGCGATCTTCGACCGCATCGAGCGCAATTTCCAGTCCGGCTATTCGCCGGATGAGGTCGCGCTCGCGCGCAAATTCATTGCCAATCCCGATTGGGCTGCGATGCTGCGTGACACAGAGGCTGCGATCGACGCGGTCAAGGACGTTGGCCCGGTCGGCATCGTCGGGTTTTGTCTCGGCGGCAGCGTCGCCTATGCGGCAGCGACCAAACTGTCGGGCCTGTCGGCGGCGGTCGGCTATTACGGCGGCGCGATCGTTCGCTTCGCCGACGACAAGCCGAAGGTGCCGACCCAGTTGCACTTTGGCGAGAAGGATGCCGGCATCCCGCTCAGCGATGTCGAGACCATCCGTGCCAAACGGCCCGAAGTCGAGATCCACACCTATGGCGGCGCACAGCACGGCTTTCACTGCGACGAACGTGCCAGCTACGACAAGGCAAGCGCTGACATCGCCTGGCCGCGCAGCCTCGCTTTCTTCGCCAGGCATTTGAAGAAGTGAAAGCTCGTTATGCGCGTGCCTCGACCCGCGCATCCATCAATTGGTCTTGCCGCGTCATAACCGACTTATCCCCTCATCCTGAGGAGCTTGCGCGAGCAAGCGTCTCGAAGGACGAGGCCCGGGAACAGGCAACGTGGCCTTCATGGTTCGAGACGGCGCAAGGGCGCCTCCTCACCATGAGGGTCTTATGACGCAGTAAGGCTAAAGCATGATCCGGAAAAGCGTGCAGCGGTTTTCCCTTGCGACAAACGCGAAATGCGTTTGCGCGGAGATCATGCTCAAACAAGGGGATGAGATCATGATGCGATTCCACTTGATTGCATCGTGATCCCGGAGGCTTTGCTTTCGTGAAGGGTCGGTCTCGTGAAGAAGATGGATTGCCGGGTCGAAGCCCGGCGATGACGGGGCTCAGAACCAACGCTCGCCGATGAGGACGGTATCGCCGGGATTGATCGGCGTGCCGAGCGGGACCAATGTGCGGCTCGAGCCGGAGTTGTCGGTGTGGGTCAGCGTGACGGAATCGCGCCTGGCGCGGGGCGAGAAGCCGCCGGCGATCGCCACCGCGCTTTCGACGGTCATATTGGGCACGTATGGATATTGGCCGGGGGCTGCGACTTCGCCGAGGATGAAGAACGGTCGATAGGTTTCCACTTCCACCGCCACCGAGGGTTCGCGGATGAAGCCGTTACGCAGTTTGGCCGAGATCTCGGCGGCAAGCCCTGCCGGCGTTCGCCCGCGCGCGCCGACCGCGCCGATCAGCGGCATCGTAATCGAGCCGCCGGCATCGATGGCGTAGGTGTTGGTAAGGCCTTCCTGGCCAAAGACCACGACGCGCAGTCTGTCGCCGGCATCCAACCGGTAAGGTGCGTCGTAGACCGGCTTGGGCGGGGCGGGATAGGCGGCAGGTGCGGCGGCATAGGTGCTTCGCGGCGAAGCCGCAAGGCTGGCGCGAAGCGCACTGATGGCGCCGCCGGAATCGGCCAGGGCCGATCGTGCAGGGATGGCGGCATCAGGTGTTGAATAGGGCTGGCCATAGGCCATGGCGTCGAGGTCGTTCCGCGGCTGTCCCGAGGCGACGGGTGCAGCCGTCTGCATGCAGCCCGAAAGGACGAGCGCGGTCACGGCGGCAATGATGGGAAGTCCAAACGCGCGCGCAACCCGCACCTGGCCATCCTCTGAAAGCGGGAAGCCAAACTCTTGCACCCATTATGGTTAACAAATCGTTTTTGCCTGATTCCCTGCAATTCGATGTGGGAGCCGAAAGTCGGCCCCCCACATCCACAGGTTGATCAGGCGGTAACGCCGGCGCCGATCGGACAGGACACGCCGGTGCCGCCGAGCCCGCAATAGCCAGCCGGATTCTTGGCCAGATATTGCTGATGATAGTCTTCGGCGAAATAGAATTCGCCGGAAGGCACGATCTCGGTGGTGATGGTGGAGAGACCTTTTGCCGTTAGCGCTTTCTGATATGCAGCCTTCGAGGCTTCGGCGGCTTTGCGTTGGGCGTCGTTGAACGTGTAGATCGCCGAGCGATACTGGGTGCCGACATCGTTGCCTTGCCGCATGCCCTGCGTCGGGTTGTGGCTCTCCCAGAACGTCTTCAAGAGCCGATCATAGGGAAGTTTTTTTGGATCGAACACCACCAGCACCACCTCGGTGTGGCCGGTGCGGCCTGAACAAACCTCCTCATAGGTAGGATTACTGGTGTGACCACCCGCGTACCCGACCGCGGTCGTGAACACGCCATCGCCAAGCTCCCAGAATTTGCGCTCCGCGCCCCAGAAGCAGCCCAATCCGAAAACAGCCTGCTCAAGGCCAGCCGGATAGGGCGGCTGCAATTGATGGCCATTGACGAAATGCTTGGTAGCAGTCGGAATCGGGGTTGAGCGGCCGGGCAGTGCCTCGGCGGCGCTTGGCAGCGCGGTGGTCTTGCGCATGAACAACATGGGTACCCTCCGTGTGGAACGCGTTGGACCTGATGGCAGTGCGTGTCTTTAATATAGGGAGCTTACGCGAATTCCGGCAGTCCCGTTACGCGGGGTGTCAGGCAAGTGACCGGAACCGGGATATCGCGTCAGTTCCTGGAATAGCCGATCAGCGGCTTGCGTGGCCGGAACAGCAGCATGAGCAGGATTCCCGCGGCGCCCATGACGGCGAAGGCGGGCTGGTCCAGCAAGACCCGCACGACGTCGTTCCAGAGCCACGGCGAAATGCCTTCGACCCAGATGCGGAAAGCCTGCTGGCTCGATTGGTGGATGTCGTTCCAGAATTGGCCGAACCGCGTGAAGCGCAAGGTATTGTCGGCGACAAACCGCGCCCCGTCGTAGACCATGAAGATGAACCCGCCGGCCAGCAGCAGTAGTCCCACAAGGCGGAAAAAACCGCGGATCATGTCTCACCCAATTCCCTGTCGTGGGCCTTAAGCCTCGGGTTCTGCGCCAATCAGCACCCAGGCTCCATCTCATGCCATGACGCGTTTTTCGTCACCTCGACCGCGCGACATTTTGCTCGAAAACGCCATAGGGCAACCAGCCATTAACGGTGGAATGCCGGAAATTCAACCTCATCAGCACCTTATCTGCCCTCTCGGCGGCCGCTCGATCGCCTGGAAGAGGGTCGCAAGCCGTTGACGCTGCGTGGCCCGCCCTCTATAAGACCACCAATGGCGGCGGGTGCAATCCCGCCGCCGCTGTTCTTTGAGCTTGGCCGCATGCGAGCAAAATGCTCCGGCATCGGCATTCTCGAGAGAGCAAATTCGAAAACATATCAGCGTCGATCAAGGCGTTCCGCCGCACGCTCGCGCCCGGTTCGCGGTCGGATACTGTCGAAGGATTTTGATAATATGGCCAATACCACTTCCGCCAGGAAGGCCACGCGAAAGATCGCCCGCCGTACTGTCATCAATAAGTCGCGCCGGACCCAGATGCGTAGTTCGGTGCGATCCGTCGAGGAAGCGATCCAGCGCGGCGACCGTGATGCGGCCCTCAAGGCGATGGCGCGCGCCGAGCCTGAATTGATGAAGGCAGCGCAGGGCAACATCATTCACAAGAACAATGCCAGCCGAAAGGTTTCGCGGCTGTCGCATCAAATCGCAAAGCTCGCGAAATAAGCCGATCGAAAAAAATTCGGCACGAGCCCGGCCATGCCGGGCTTTTTATTTTTGACGCCCGCAACTTTGCGGCCAGCAATTTTCGGATTTTCGACGCGTCGTGTCGTTAAAGGCACAATGACGGGAGATTGACGCAGGCTGCGGCGAGTAACGGGCGTCGTTGGCGGCGAGCGATCGGCGATTGCTCTCGAAAAAATAAATACGATTGCGTTTCGGCAAAGAAGGGTGGTGTGGGTTACCCTATTTCGACGAGCAAAAAAAAACGCGTTTGCGTAGTCACTTATCGGCATAGCGGCTGTGAGTTGTTGGAAAATTCGCTCTCGCCTCGGTCGAACGTAAACAATTTATGAATTTATTTTGGGCACGCGCTAGAAATGTGACACTGCCCGAACGTCTCGAATCTTCGCACAGATTCAAAACCTTGCGGCTTGGCACGAAGCGCGCGGGTAGTGTTAGTGCACTCCAAGTGGTTTTTGTCGGCACCCGCGGTGAATCATTTTCGTTGCGGGAAATAGGGCATAATGTAACTGTTAGATCGTTCGCAGCGCCCACGGCTCTTTAGACCAGCGCGGATTGAGGATCGGGGCGGGCGCGTAAATCGGCGGCGGTGTGCGCGTTGGCGACGCTTTCCAAGCGATTGTCGGATGCAGACTCATAGCGATATGGGTGATGGAGTTTGGTGTCGAAATTTCTCAAAGGACGTTACCGTCCTGGTTGTGTCAGATAAGAGAGATACGAGGCAGGCTTTACCGACAGCAGCGAAGCGTAACATGCGAGCGGGGTCAGTACTTGAGCGGGCGGAGCGAAGGGCATAGCGATTGGACTAGCTGAGTTTCAGTCTGAGTTTCAGTCGTCGCCGATCGAATTTGGATAGACTTGGAATGACGACTTGCCGTGGTTCGCACGGTGAGAGGGGGAGGTCGCATGTCTTACGAAACAATCATCGAGAATTTCAACCTTAAGCCATTTTCAGTCGAAGGCGCACTCTCTGTTTTGGAGACCGCCTGCACGCGGCCTCCCGCGCGAGCTCCGGATAGACCGTCGAGTACGCGCTAGCCTCGAACGCTTCCCTCCAACAGCCGATGATCTGCCCGACGGCGTTCCGCCGAACGGTCGAGCCATGGCCTGAAAATCAGGAAGCTTCGTTCGAGGCCAGCTCCGTGCGGGACACCGGCACGGCTGTTTCACCGTCAACAAAACTCCTTGAGAGAAGTCCAGCAATGACAAATACGGAACAGGATCGTTGGTCGCGCGTGAAAGGAAGGTTGCGTTCGAGCGTGGGGGAAGATGTCTACACGAGCTGGTTTGCCAGAATGGATCTGGAAGGCGTCCAGGACGAAAGCGTCCACCTTTCCGTTCCCACGCGGTTCCTCAAGAGTTGGATTCAGGCACATTACGCCGAGCGCGTTCTTTCGTGCTGGCAGGCCGAAATGCCGGAGGTCCATCGGATTGATCTTACCGTGCGCACGGCCATGCGCTCCACGGTGCCGGCCAAGGAGGCAAGCGTGCCGCTCGACGTGCGTCGCATCGAACGGCCGGACGGACGTCCCGCCCCGGAATTGCGCGCAACGGCCATTGCGCCGGTTTCCGCCAGCCATGATGCGCTCGGCGGCTCCCCGCTCGATCCGCGTCTCACATTCGGAAGCTTCGTCATCGGGCGTTCCAATACGTTGGCCCATGCGGCTGCGCGTCAGGTCGCGGAGGGCCGGCGCGGTGATCACGTGATGTTCAATCCTCTTTATATTCATGCCGGCGTCGGGCTCGGCAAAACCCACCTGCTTCAGGCGGTCACCTGGGCCGGCAATTCGGTGAGCGAGCGCAAGGTGCTCTATCTCACCGCCGAGAAGTTCATGTACGGATTTGTTGCGGCGTTGAAGACCCAAACCGCCCTTGCGTTCAAGGAGGCGCTGCGGGGCATTGACGTGCTCGTCATCGACGATTTGCAATTCCTGCAGGGCAAGTCGACCCAGGCCGAGTTTTGTCACACGCTGAATGCGCTGATCGATGCCGGCCGCCAGGTGGTGATCGCGGCCGACCGTCCGCCATCCGACCTCGAGAGCCTCGATGACCGCGTTCGTTCGCGGCTTGCCGGCGGCCTCGTCGTGGAGATGGGGTCGCTCGGCGAAGAATTGCGGCTCGGCATTCTCAAGTCGCGCGTCGCCGCCGCGAGGGCGCACCATGCAAGCTTCGATGTACCGGAGCAGGTGTTGGAATATCTTGCCCGCGCCATCACCCATAATGGTCGCGATCTCGAGGGTGCCATCAATCGTCTGCTGGCGCACAGCAAGCTCAACGCGCAACCGGTGACGCTCGAAATGGCCGAGCGCGAGGTGCGCGACCTGATCCGTCCGCAGGAACCCAAACGGATCAAGATTGAGGACATCCAGCGCGTGGTGGCCCGGCAATACAATGTGAGCCGTTCCGACCTGTTGTCGTCGCGCCGCACCGCCAATGTCGTCCGCCCGCGCCAGGTGGCGATGTATCTGGCCAAGACCCTGACATTGCGCTCGCTGCCGGAAATCGGCCGCCGGTTTGGCGGCCGCGACCACACCACGGTTTTGCACGCGGTGCGCAAGATCGAAGCGCTGGTTGCCAGGGATGTAGCGCTTTCCGAAGAGGTTGAATCCCTGAAACGGCAGTTGCAGAACGAGTAGCCGCCGATCCCGCCCGATCGTTATTCCCTCGCACGGGGACGGCAGGGGAAGCGCTGGACCTCGGCGCCCGGCCGGGCAAAACGTGGGGAACGGCGCGAGGCATCCCTTGCGCTTAGGTCCCATCCGCGCCACCTTGGGGTCCCCCCAAAGGCTTGGTCAAACGACAGCTTTGATCGGCCTTCGGGTTCGGACGCCGCGGCGCGCCTTCGGTTGCCGCTCGGCTTTTTCCACCTTGAGGATCGGGCGGGTATTGCAATGAAGGTTACCGTCGAACGCGCGCAACTCTTGAAATCGCTGGGCCACGTCCACCGCGTGGTCGAGCGCCGCAACACCATTCCGATCCTCGGCAACGTTCTGGTCCGGGCCGAAAACGCGCAGCTGTCATTGAAGGCGACCGACCTCGACCTGGAGGTGATCGAGACGCTTGCCGCGGAGACCGCTACCGCCGGTTCGACGACCGTGCCGGCGCACATGTTTTACGATATCGTGCGCAAGTTGCCCGAAGGTTCGCAGATCGTCCTGGAAGGCGATGGCGACCGCTCGGTAATGGCGATTCGCGCCGGCCGCTCGCGCTTCACGCTGCAGACGCTGCCGGAAAGCGATTTTCCCGATCTTGCCGCCGGTGACATGACACACTCGTTCACGCTCGCGGCAGCGGATATGAAGCGGCTGATCGACCGCACGCAGTTTGCAATCTCGACCGAGGAGACGCGCTACTATCTCAACGGCATTTACCTGCATTCTGCCGGCAGTCCGAAGGCAGCGACCTTGCGTGCGGTAGCGACCGACGGCCACCGCCTGGCCCAGATCGAACTGCCGCTGCCCAAGGGCGCCGCCGGTATGCCCGGCGTGATCGTGCCGCGGAAAACCGTGGGCGAAGTGCAGCGCCTGATCGAGGACAGTGAAGCCGAGATCAAAATCGAACTTTCGCAGGGCAAAATTCGTTTCAGCATCGGCAATGTGGTGCTGACCTCCAAGCTGATCGACGGCACCTTTCCGGACTATGGCCGCGTCATCCCGCAAAACAACGACAAGGAACTCGTCGTCGACAAGAAGGATTTCGAGGCCGCCGTCGATCGCGTCTCGACGATCTCGAGCGAGCGCGGTCGCGCGGTGAAGCTGGCGCTTTCGGCCGGAAAGCTGGTGCTTTCGGTCACCAACCCGGATTCGGGGTCGGCTACCGAGGAGCTTGAGGTTGAATATGCCTCCGATCCCCTCGATATCGGATTCAACTCGCGTTACCTGCTCGATATCGCCGCCCAGATCGAGGGCGAGGTTGCGGTTCTCAAGCTGGCCGACCCCGGTTCGCCCACCCTGGTACAGGACAGGGATTCCAGGGGCGCGCTCTACGTGCTGATGCCGATGCGGGTGTGACTGTCGTTGCCGGGCTTGACCCGGCAATCCGTCAAACCACATGACCCGTTGGGTTTATTTTTTTCGCCAGCCGGCCGTTGCAACTCTTCAAATCGACGCAAAAGGGTCAAGGCCGGCAATGACACGTTGGCATGACCATCTCCCGGATACATCGCCTCACCCTCACTCACTTCCGCAACTACCGCGCGGCAAGCATCGACACGCGAGCGCAGTTGGTCGTGCTGGTCGGCCCCAACGGCGCCGGAAAGACCAATTGCATCGAGGCCGTCTCGTTTCTGTCTCCGGGGCGCGGTCTTCGCCGCGCCACGCTCGAGGATGTCGCAGACAATCAGGGCGATGGTTCGTGGGCGGTTTCCGCCGAAATCGAGGGAGCGCTGGGGCTGGCGACGCTTGGCACCGGCATCGAGGCTTCCGGCGCTGAGGTTTCCGCCACGAGCCGACGCTGCCGTATCGACCGCGAGCCGGTGAACTCGGCAGCCGCCTTCGGCGATCACCTGCGAATGGTGTGGCTCACGCCAGCCATGGACGGATTGTTTCTGGGGCCGGCTTCGGAACGTCGGCGGTTTTTCGATCGCCTGGTTCTGGCGATCGACAGCGAGCACTCGGCACGAGTGTCGGCGCTCGACCGTTCGTTGCGTTCGCGCAACCGCCTCCTCGAGGTGCGCAATTACGACGATCATTGGTGCGGCGCCATCGAGCGCGAGACGGCAGAACTGGCGGTAGCCGTGGCGGCGATGCGCGGCCAGACGGCAGCGAAGCTCGCAAGCACGCTGCGCTCCCGTAGTGAGGCATCGTCGTTTCCTTCCGCGCAGATCATGCTCGACGGCTGGATGGAGAATGCGCTGATGTCGGAACCAGCAACCGCGGTGGAGGATCGTTACCGGGAGATCCTTCGCGATAACCGCGCACGCGACGCCATCGCCGGACGAACGCTGGACGGTCCGCATCTCACCGATCTGCAGGTGGTTTATGCGCCGAAAAACGTGCCGGCCCGCGATGCCTCGACAGGCGAACAGAAAGCGCTCCTGATCGGCCTCGTGCTGGCGCACGCCAATCTGGTCGCGGAGATGACCGGCATCACGCCGTTGTTGTTGCTTGACGAGGTCGTCGCCCATCTCGATCCCACCCGGCGAACGGCGCTGTTCGATGAACTCTCAAGGCTTGGCGCGCAGGCCTGGATGACCGGCGCCGACCCGGCAGCCTTTGCGGGCATCGGGGCGACAGGCGAGCTATTCGACGTGGAATCCGGGCGGATCAGCGGGCGCTTCTGATCCCTATTGCGCAAGCAAACCGTTCAACGATTGCTGGTTTTGTCCGTGAAGCACGGTGCCGATGATCGATTGCACCAGGAAGGCAGATCCCTTTTCGGTCAGGTGGACCTGATCGCTCGCGGTAATATCCCCGGCAGTATCGCCGGTGCGGGTCAAACAGCCATCGGCGCTGCACATCGTGTCCCATACCGAGATGAACTCGGCGCCAAGCGGCACCAGCTTTTCCCGCAAGCGGGCGCCGGATGAATCGGCCGCGGCACGATCGGAGCGCTGCGGGATCAGGCGATGATGCAGCATGAAATAACGCAGCACTTCGTTCGGCAGGCCACGCTTCCACCATGGTACCGAACCGAGCACGATGACCCTGGCCTTGGTCTCATGCTTCAGGGCGGTCACGGTGTCGGCGACGCCGTCCAGATATCTGTCCCATGTGCTGTGCAGCAGGACAATTTCGGGCTGCAGGTCGCGGGCGATCGACAGGACCTTGTCGTTGATCGCGCGGCAATTGGGAACGCCGGCAACATCGGTGTGGAGCGCGGGAACGCATGAACTTGAGGTAAACTGGGCAATACCGAAGTCGTTGGTTTGTTGCGCCATCCGCAGCCCGGGCAACAGCGCGCCCGCCGTCGAATCTCCCCAGACGAAGATCAGCGGCCGCCGACCCTTGTCGACGCAACTGTCGGCAAAGCTTGTTTCGTGACTTAGATCGAGCAGGCACTCGTGAACGCGCCAGTTCGACGAATCGGTGCGTATGTCCGTCATCTCGCGAATTTCTGCCGGCAGCCTGAAATCGAATCCGCGTCCCTCCACGATGACGCCGCCAGCGCCGGCGACCGCAGCCATGCCCGAACACAGCGCCACAACCCTGGGCAGGGCCGGACGGCCAAATCGAAACGGAATTTCGATGGCGCGATAGGTCAACCACGCCAGCGCGAAACTCAGAGCTACGACGAGCCCGCGGTCGATCAGGGTGAGAGGGGCAAATTTGATGATTCCGAAAAATACCAGTAGCGGCCAATGCCAGAGATAGAGCGGATAGCTGATCAATCCGATTTCGACGAAGGCTTTGCCGGACAGGATATGCCGGCAGCCCCATGCCGTCGGCGCCGATAACAGCAGGACGCTGCCCAGAACCGGAAAAGTTGCCCGCCATCCCGGAAACGCGCTCTTTGAATCGAGAAGCGCGGCCGATACGGCAATCAGCAGGAAACCCGCGGTGGCGCGCCAGTTGCTGGCGGCCTTGGTTTGAGACAGGCGGCCGAAGCCGCACGCCAGGGCGCCGCCGGCCAGCAATTCCCACGCGCGGGTGAACGGCAGATAGAAGGTGGCTACCGGGTCAAAGCCGATCAACGCCACGTTGAGAGCGAATGAAGCGGCCCCGACCACCGCAGCCACGGCAAAAAAGCCCAGACGGAATCGCCGCGCCAGTATCAGGACCAGCGGCCAGAACAGATAGAACTGTTCCTCGATGCCGAGCGACCACAGATGCAAAAGCGGTTTCTTGCCGGACTCGATGTCGAAATATCCCGACTGCAGCATCAGCGCGATGTTGGCGAAAAACGCCGCGCTGGCGAACACGTCGGCGCTCAATTGCGCATAGGCCGACGGCAGCATCCAGAGCCAGCCGAGCAGCAGCACTGCCAGAAGCACCGCAATAAGCGCCGGGAAAATCCGCCTGATCCGCCTGGTGTAAAAGCCGAGCAGGCTGAACCGCTTTTGACCAAGCTCGCGCACCACAATGCCGGTGATCAAAAATCCGGAAATCACGAAGAAAACGTCGACGCCGATGAAGCCGCCCGGTACCGCTTCGGGGAAAGCGTGAAAGAACACGACCAGCGTCACGGCGACGGCCCGAAGACCATCAATATCCGGCCGATATCGATCCGGGGGCTGCGACAATCAGGTTGATCCACGCGCCGCGCCGAACGCGCGGCGCATCATGAAAAATCCACCGGCCCCGTGGAGGTCGAAATCAGACCAGCAGCGGTACCGGCACTCGGGGCCTTCTTTAGCAGGTCTGCGCCGAGGGGCGAAAAGAGCGCCTTGCAACACGGCTCTCGGGGGCAAGAAACGCAACGCGAATCGCGCTTTTTCGAGGCCGCCGAAATGGCATCTGGCGACCTTGAAAAACTGCCAAAAAATCCTATTTAATCAGGTACTTGTTGACCAAGACTTTGCGCTAGGCGCAATTGGTCTTTCATGGCAGAAATAGCACAATCGGCACACTTCTCGCGTCGCTGATTCGAAGACATCCTCATAGGCTTCACATGATAGAACCTGCCCGGCAATCGATCGCCGAAACCGAGCGTTCCATTCCTGCCGAATATGGTGCGGAATCGATCAGGGTTCTGAAGGGGCTGGACGCGGTCCGCAAGCGGCCCGGCATGTATATCGGCGACACCGACGACGGCAGCGGCCTGCACCACATGGTCTATGAGGTCGTCGACAACGCCATCGACGAGGCTCTTGCAGGGTTTGCGACCTCGGTTGAGGTTGTTCTCAACGCCGACGGCTCCGTCACCGTGCGCGACGACGGCCGCGGAATTCCCGTCGATATTCATAAGGGCGAAGGCATTTCCGCAGCCGAGGTCATCATGACCCAGCTGCACGCGGGCGGAAAATTCGACCAGAGTTCCTACAAGGTGTCTGGCGGATTACACGGCGTGGGCGTTTCCGTCGTCAACGCGCTGTCGAGCAAATTGCAGCTCAAGGTCTGGCGCGACGGCAGCGAGCATTTCATCGAGTTCGCCCATGGCGATGCGGTTGCGCCGCTGAAGGTGGTCGGCGATGCCAACGGCAAGCGCGGCACCGAGGTGACGTTCCTCGCCTCCAAGGAGACGTTCACCAACGTCGAGTATGATTTTGCTACGCTCGAGCATCGCCTGCGCGAGCTCGCCTTCCTCAATTCCGGCGTCAATATCGTCTTGTCCGACATGCGCCACGCCGTCGAGAAGCGCGAGGAGATGCATTACCAGGGCGGCGTCGAGGAATTCGTGAAGTATCTCGACCGCAACAAGAAGGCGATGGTGCCCGCGCCGATCATGGTCAATGCCGAATGAACGGGATGGGCGTCGAGGCCGCGCTGTGGTGGAACGACAGCTACCACGAAAATGTGCTCTGCTTCACCAACAACATTCCGCAGCGTGACGGCGGCACTCATCTCGCCGGCTTCCGCGGGGCGTTGACCCGCCAGGTCAACTTCTATGCCGATGCCATGGCCAGGCGTGAAAAGATCGCGCTGACCGGCGACGACTGCCGCGAGGGCCTGACCGCCGTGCTTTCGGTGAAAGTCCCCGATCCGAAGTTTTCCTCGCAGACCAAGGACAAGCTGGTTTCCTCGGAAGTGCGGCCCGTGGTCGAGAACGTCATCAATGAGGCGCTTGCAGCCTGGTTCGAGGAACATCCCTCCGAAGCCAAGATCATCGTCGGCAAGGTCGTGGAGGCCGCCGCGGCGCGCGAAGCCGCCCGCAAGGCGCGCGAACTGACGCGGCGCAAGGGCGCACTCGACGTTGCCTCGCTGCCCGGCAAGCTCGCCGACTGCCAGGAGCGCGATCCCGCCAAATCCGAACTGTTCATCGTCGAGGGCGACAGCGCCGGCGGCAGCGCAAAGCAGGGGCGTAACCGCGAATTCCAGGCGGTGCTGCCGCTGCGCGGCAAGATTCTCAACGTCGAGCGTGCCCGCTTCGACAAGATGCTGAGCTCCGAGCAGATCGGCACGCTGATCACGGCGCTCGGCACCGGCATCGGCCGTGACGATTTCGACCTGTCGAAACTGCGTTATCACAAGATCATCGTGATGACCGACGCCAACGTCGACGGGGCGCATATCCGCACGCTGCTGTTGACGTTCTTCTTTCGCCAGATGCCGCAATTGATCGAGGCAGGCCATCTCTATATTGCGCAGCCGCCGCTCTACAAGGTCACGCGCGGCAAATCCGAACAATACCTCAAGGACGAGCGCGCGCTGGAGGATTATCTGATCGCAACCGGCCTCGAAGATTGCGTCTTCAGGCTGGCCTCGGGCGAGGAGCGCTCGGGCCGCGACCTGCAGGCGATGGTGGAAGACGCCCGCCTCATTCGCTCGACCCTCAACAATCTGCACAGCCGCTACAACCGCAAGGTGATCGAGCAGGCGGCGATAGCCGGCGTGCTCAGTCCCAACATCGTAGGCAGTGTGGAAACGGCGAACGCCGCTGGAGATTACATCGCCCGGCAACTCGATGCGCTGGCCGATGAGGTCGAGCGCGGGTGGAGCGGCCGTTTTTCCGAGGGCGATGGTTTCGTCTTCGAGCGCACGGTGCGCGGCGTGAAGGATGTTGCCATCATCGATGACGCGTTGCTCGGCTCTGCCGATGCGCGCAAGCTCGACGAATATGCCGTGAAACTGCAGGAGGCCTATCCTCGTCCCGGCCTGTTGCGCCGGAAGGATGCCGAGACAGTCATTCATGGTCCCGTCGGCCTGTTCGAGGCGGTGACCGAGTCGGGGCGCGAGGGCGTCAAGCTGCAGCGCTACAAAGGCCTCGGCGAGATGAACCCGGATCAGCTGTGGGAAACCACGCTCGACACCAACGAGCGCTCGCTGCTGCAGGTCAAGATCAAGGAAGTCGATGAGGCCGACGACATCTTCACCAAACTGATGGGCGACGTCGTCGAACCGCGTCGCGAATTCATCCAGGACAACTCGCTTTCTGCCAACGTCGACGTTTGACGTTGTGGTCCGATGTCGGGGTCGCTTCCCTGACTCTGCCGCGCAAATCCCGACTCAATTTACACACAACCCTGACTCAACACCTTGCTACCGGGGGTGACCAGGTATTGTTACTGTCGGCGCGGTCAATCATTAACGCACCCTCGCATTTTATTGCTTTCATTTCGCGCGGGTGCGCTATGGGTGTCGCTTCAGCGCCCAGACTTTCTTGAGTTCGCACAGCTTTAGAAACAGCTTCGCCAATTGAGACATCATCGGGCCTGGCATCGGCCGTGGATAGACGAACTGCCCGTGTTTGCCGGGAAGATGGTTCATTCCCGACGACGGCCATGTGTCGACGTTGACCTCGGACACTATGGCCCAGGACTCCTTCTCGTCCGGGAGGCCAATGTAGCGCTTGGTCTGCAGGTCAAGCTTGACGCCCAGTTGGTCCTTGTCGGGAGTATCCGTCTGGATGCAGATGATGACGATATCGTTCCTCCCCGCGACGTAATTCGCGATGGTGCTCTTCGAGGCTTCATCGACTACGACAACGTTTTGCAGAACCTCACCTTCCTCGAGCGGCAGAAGGATGCACGCCGGTCGTTCCTTCCCGTGTTCGATTCCTTCGGCGAATTCCCGCGGTCTCAAGTAGTCGTAGCGGAATACAAGGCCCGGCTTCGGCTCCGGATACTTATCGAGGTCCGAGGCCACCGGCCTCCTCAGGCTCCAGCAGGTCGGCTAGGCCCCCGCCGATCTCGACTTCGATATCAGGGTTGTTCTCCGCGATCTCGCGGATGCGCGCCAGCACGCTCTTCGGAAAGGAGTCGGGCGTGGCAACAATCGTGGCGCCCTTCAGTCTGACGTACTCCTCAAGCGACATCATCACGTAGCGCGGCTTGTCGTGGTAGCTGAGGAAGACTGGCTCGATCAGCGCCGCCTTCTGGATCTCGGCCGGATTCCGCTGAAGATCAGAAGATGCGAAAACTCTCATGGCACCGTCTCCTATTACCGCTCGAGCCATAATATGTAAAATACATATTATGTCAAGATCGGCTTCCGATGAACCTGTCGAAATTTCGGGCCCGTCGACAACCAACTGTCGATCGACATCGGCTGTTCGAACTCGCGGTCCAGACGGTGGCGAATGTGGAATCCACTCCACTGGCGCATTGCCGACGTAATAACGCTTTCATCCCTTTGTTTGAGCATGATCTCCGCGCAAACGCGCGTTTCGCGTTTGTCGCGAGGGAAAACCGGTTTCCACTTTTCCGGATCATGCTCTAACTTCGCACCCGTTCATCGCCTGAGGCTTCGCATGGCTGGTGTGGCCGATGAATTCGGTGACCGACGATGAGCCGTTTTTCGAACGGCAGCCAGCGGCACTTTGCCCGCCTGAGCGGCGTCTGGCCGAGCCTGGTGCGCCGCGCCTTCCTGATCTACATCCTTCATCCGCCGATCGTTGTCGGCATCGCACTGGCCTGGCGCGACGTTGCCGCGCCCGCGCTCGTTAAATTCCTCGTCACCGGTTCTCTTTCATGCGCAATTTGCTATCTCGTGGCCGGACTTGCGCTTCGTGTTCCAGTCGTCGCGCGGATTGTCTGATCGATCGTGGGCGTGCGGTCTTCGAGGTCGAACTGTCACGCTGAAACCTTTCCTGAGTGAGAAGCCATCATGGATGACGAAGTTTGGAGCCAAGGCAGCGTGCGGGCACCGATCCAGTACATCGTTGAGGGCGGTCATCGCCTGACCGGCACCATCGAGCCGTCCGGCAACAAGAACGCCGCGTTGCCGATCATTGCCGCAAGCCTTTTGACCGAACACAAGGTGACACTCAATAACGTGCCGCGGATTCGCGACACCGAAACGCTGGTGGAACTGATCCGTTCGGTCGGCGCCGCGGCCGAATGGCGCTCGCGCAACACGCTCGAGATTCATGCAAAGCAAATCCGCGCCGCCGATCTCGATGCCGGGCTGTGCGCGCGGATACGCGCGTCCATCCTGCTCGCCGGACCGCTGCTGGCGCGTTGCGGCGGCGTGACTCTGCCGCCGCCTGGCGGCGACGTGATCGGAAGGCGGCGCCTCGATACCCACGTTCTCGCCTTCGAACAGCTCGGTGCAACCGTGACGGCGTCCGACCGGCTCGAATTCCGCAGCTCCGGCCTGAAAGCTGCCGATGTTTTTCTCGATGAGCCGAGCGTGACGGCAACCGAGAATGCGCTGATGGCGGCGGTTGCGGCCCATGGCACCACCCAGCTGCGCAACGCTGCTTCCGAGCCGCATGTGCAGGATCTGGCGCATTTCCTGGTTGCGCTCGGCGCCCGCATCGAGGGCATCGGCACCAACGCGATGGTCGTCCACGGCCCGGCAACGCTTGGTGCCGCAAGCCACGCGATCGGGCCGGATCACATCGAGGTCGGTTCCCTGATGGGCCTTGCCGCGGTAACCCGCTCGCCGCTGCGCATCGCGCGCGCCGGCGTCGAACATCTGCGCTCGATCAGGATGGGTTTTGAACGGCTCGGCATAATCTCCGAGGTGGAAGGCCCGGACCTCGTCGTGCCCGGCCAGCAAACGCTCAAAATCCAGGACGATTTTGGCGGTCACGTCCCCAAACTGGAGGACCAGCCCTGGCCGGCTTTCCCGGCCGATCTGATGTCGATCGCCGTCGTCACGGCAACCCAGTGCGACGGCGTAATCCTGATGTTCGAGAAGATGTTCGAATCCAGAATGTTCTTCGTCGACAAGTTGATCGCGATGGGCGGACGGATCGTCTTGTGCGACCCGCACCGGGCGATCGTGGCCGGTCCGAGCCGGCTCAAGGGCGCACTGATGTCCTCGCCCGATATTCGTGCCGGCATGGCCATGCTGCTTGCCGCGGCCTGCGCCGAGGGCGTCAGCACCATCAACAACGCCGATCAGATCGAACGCGGCTATGAGCGCATCGACGAGCGCCTCAACGCGCTCGGCGCCAAAATCACCCGCGTGCCGGGGCGAGGTGGCTAGGGCGTGTACCCGGGCGGCTTGCGCATGTGGGAAGCCTGCTCGAAGGCGTAGCCTGGACGCAGAAGCTCATGCTCGCTCCATGCACGGCCCGGCCGCGCACTGATTTTATTCCTGAAAATCTCACAATATTTCGCGCGTGCTTTTGTCTTGCGTTCTCGCCAAACGGCGCGCAAGACTTCGTGTCGCCATGACCGTCCTTGAAATCAAACCCAACGTCGACCGCGACGGCGTGCTGGCCGGAGCGCAGTTTGCCGACGCCTTCCGCGTCACCGTCAGCGATGCCTCGCTCGATGCGCGCACCGCAGCGGTACGGATGTTTTCGCGCAATCCGCGCTGGGTTCAGACGCTGCTGGATTTACGGAACATGCTCGTCGCGCCGTTCGGCCTGAAGACGTCCGGAGCGGATGATGCAAGCACCCGAGGGATGATCGGACTGTTCCCCGTGCTCAGCGAGACGCCGCAACGGCTGGTCGCCGGTTTCGACGATCATCACCTCGATTTCCGCGTCGTTGTCGACGTCTCACCCGTAAACGGCGGCCGGGAAGTGACGGCAACAACCCTTGTTCTGACCCATAACTGGGTCGGGCGTGCCTACCTCACGATCATCCTGCCCTTCCACCGCCGGATCGCCAAAACCATCATCGGGCAGGTCTGCGAACCCTCACCGCGATAATGGCTGCGCCGCCCGGCCATGCGATGGCGGCCGTTGAACAAGCGGCGGCGCAGATTTAGGCTTGGGAAAATTGTGGACCTGGTCCGCAAATCGAATCAAGGGACCAACGATGGCCGATGAAACCGCAACGCTCGCCGCCTATGTTGCCGATCTCCGCTACGAGGATATTCCCGAGGAAGTTCGCGCGCGCGCCAAGGTCTTGACGCTCGACTTCCTGGGCAGCGCGATACGGGCGCGGCGCGACGCCGAATCCACGCCCTCGCTGCTCAAGACGCTTGAAGCGCTGGCGCTCGACGGCCGGGGCGAATCCACCGTGTTCGGCGACGCCAAGACCTGGTCACCGGCGGTCGCCGCGCTGCTCAACGGCGCGCTCGGCCATTCGCTCGATTTCGACGATACGCACGCCGATTCTTCGCTGCATGCCAGTGCGCCGGTAGTTCCGGCGGCTTTCGCCGTTGGCGAACTGGTCGGTGCCTCGGGCCGCGATGTGCTCACGGCGATCGTCGCCGGTTACGAGGTGTGCTGCCGGCTCGGCAACGCGCTCGATCCAACCTCGCACTATGCCCGCGGTTTCCATCCCACCGCCACCGCCGGCACCTATGGTGCGGCGGCCGCGGCGGGAAAGCTTTTCGGTTTGTCGAAGGATCAGCTTGTCGCGGCGTTCGGGGTCTCGGGCAGCCAGGCGGCGGGCTCGCTGCAGTTTCTGGTCAATGGCGCCTGGAACAAGCGGTATCAGGTCGGCGCAGCCGCAATGAACGGCGTGATCGCTGCGACGCTGGCGCGCAACGATTTCGTCGGCTCAACGCAATCGGTCGAGGGAAAGCACGGCCTGTTGGTCGGGTACACTGACAACGCCCGTCCGGACAAGGCCACCGCGGGCCTCGGCAAGGTCTACGAGACCCTGAAGATCGGCGTAAAGCCCTACCCGAGTTGCCGCTATACCCACGCGGCGCTCGATGCGCTGATCGCGATGCGGCGCGAGCATAATCTGACGCCGGACCAGATCAGGCGGGTCGAGATCGGGCTGCACCGCAACGGCATCACGCTGACCGGCGATGCCGCTACCAAGCGCCACCCGACTTCCGTCGTCGGTGGCCAGTTCTCGATGTTCTTCACCGGCGCCGTTGCGCTCGATCAGGGCCGTTTCGGCTGGGATGACTACGACAGGCTTGGGGACGCCGCAGTCGACGCGCTGGCGGACAAGTTCGACGTGGTGCAGGACGACCGGCTCGAAATTGGCCGAAGCCATCCTTTTGGTGCGCGCGTCAGCATCACGACCGACGACGGCGTGCATGAACGGATCCATGACGATCCCTCCGGCGAGCCGAATTCATTCCCCGACGCCCAGGCGATGGCGCAGAAGTTTCTCACCCTCGCCCGACCCGTTCTCAACGGCCGGGCCGATCAGTTGGCCGACGCGATCCTTTCGCTGGAGAGATTTGATCGCGTCGAACAGGCGACCCGGTTGGGACGGCAGTAACTGGCGCTCTGGCGTTAGAGCCGATCCTCGCGAAATTCGCGGTTGGCAAGGCCTGCTTCCTCTAGATCGAGATCGCGCTCGATTTTCCGCCGCGTCTCGTCGGTAATCCTGCCGTCTCGCAGCAGCGCGTGAATGAATTTCCGCTCGGCTGCGATCAGTTCCCGCGTTAACCCGATACCCGCCGCGGAGATCTTGCGCGCGTCGGGGTCGAGCGAATCCGGCAATTGGTTGGCGCGGGTCTCATGGCGAGCGCGCAACAGATGAACCACCTCATCAGACAACTCGCGGTCCGCGGTCATGGTATCGAGCGACTTGAGCGCGACGTTCGACTGCGTCGCGCCGTGCCGCAATTTCGGATTCGATTTCGGCAGCGCGCTCGGCACGGCCGGCCTGGGCCACGCCCAGCCACCTGACCACCGGCGGCAAGCCGAGTCCGAACCCCACCAGGGTAATGAAGATGACGCCGAAAGAGATGAACAGGATCAGGTCGCGGTCAGGAAACGCCTCGCCACCCGGCAATGCGAAGGGCAGCGCCAGCGCCGCCGCCAGCGATACCGCGCCGCGGACCCCGGCGAACGACAGAACGAACGCCCACTGCCACGGCGGCGCCGGATCGCGCAAGCGCACCCGCCTGATCAGCCGCGGCAGGTAGATCGCCGGGAACGTCCAGGCAAAACGCGCGACGACCACCATCAGGATGACGAGCGCGGTTGCAATCAGGATGTCGTCGAGCGGAAACGCCTTCGAACGCTCGTACAACAGCCGCATCTGGAACCCGGTGAGCAGGAACAGAAGTCCCTCGATAAGATAGATCACGAGGTCCCAGAAAAAGATGCCCTGCAGGCGCGTTGCCGCGGAGATCCATAGCGGCCCGTTCCAGCTTACATAGAGGCCGCAAGCGACGGTGGCGATCACGCCGGAGCCGCCTAAATGCTCGGGCAACCAATAGGCCACATAGGGGGTGATCAGCGACAGGGTGATCTCGATCTGCGGGTCGCGCGCGCGATGGCGCGCCCGCAAGGAGAGCCAGCCGACGGCTATGCCGAAGACCGTCTCGCCGGCGACGATGGCCGAGAACTCGCCGATTGCCGTTGGCAGCGAAAACATGCCGGTCGTAATCGCCACCACCGCAAACCGATAGAGGATCAGCGCCGTGGCGTCGTTGGCAAGTCCCTCGCCCTCGAGCACCACCAGGATGCGGCGGGGAATGACGAGCTTGCGGGCAATCGCCAGCGGCGCCACCACGTCCGGCGGCGCGACAATGGCGCCCAGCAGGAAACCGACGTTCCACGGCAGGCCAATCAGATAATGCGTGGCGGCTGCGACTGCGAATGCGGTGAAGATCACGCAGCCGACGGCAAGCAGAATGATCGGGCGCAGATTGAATTTGAACTCGCGCCAGCTCATGGCGACGCTGGCCGAATAGATCAGCGGCGGCAGCACAAGGAGCAGGATCAGCTCGGGCGGCAATTCCAGGTGCGGCATCCCCGGCACAAAGGCGAGCGCGGTGCCGGCGAGCAGCAACAGGATTGCCGGCGCAATGTCGACCCGCCGCGCCAGCCACGCGGTACCCGCAAGCACCGCCAGCAAGATCAGAAACGTCTGGAAATCGGCTTCCACGGTGCTTCGAATCCTTGCCGGCTCGGGAAGGCGAGATAGGTCAACGGAGGTCCAGCTACTCCCTGAGATCGTAGCGGTAGGATTTCGAAACGATCTGCCAACCATCCCGGAGCTTCATCGCCACCAGATAGTCGGTGAAATAGCGCGGCGGCAGCTGACATCGGACCTTGATGAAGGCGGTGGAATCGTCGGAGCGGTCGATGGTGACGATGAAATCCTCCCGCGGCTTGCCCTCGGCCTTGGCCGAGGGGCGCTTTTTGACCCAGGCCAGCCAGTCCGGCACAGTGAGGATCTTCAGCTCGCCTTTTTCCAGCCAGCGCAAGTCCGCCGAGGGGTGAAAGGCCGCCGCCAGCCTGTCGGCGTCGCCTTCATACAGGCCGTCGAAATAATGCCGGACGACGGCTTCGACGGTGGAACGGTCATAACTCATGCGCTTGCTCCTGTTCGGATGGAGTTATTCATCATATCGCGCTCGCGGCGATATTGACCATCAGCGCCAGCAGCGCCGTGTTGAACACGAACGAGATGATGCCGTGAACGGTCACGGTTCGGCGGATGGTCTTGTCGGTGATGCCGACATCCGACACCTGCGCGGTCATGCCGATCACGAACGAGAAATACACGAAATCCCAGTAGTCGGCGTGGTCTTTGCGGTCCCCGCTCGGAAACTGCAGGCCGCCCGCCGCCTCGCCGCGATAATAGTCGTGGGCGTAGTGCAGCGCGAACGACGTATGCACCGCGGCCCACGACAACGCAATGGTGACGGTCGCCAGCGCCAGCGCCGACGGGCTGTGATGGGAGCCGCCAAGTTCGAATACGATCGCGCCGATGCTGGCGAACGCGCCGAGCGCGGTCAGCAGCAGGATCAGGAACCGGCCGTCGTCCTGCATCACGGCGTTGCGCCTTATATGGGCGAAACTGCAGCGAAACATCATGATGTAGGCGAGCACCAGATAAAGAGCGGCGAAGATATCCCAGCTTATCAAGAGGCGCGCAACGAGTTGCAACCATCCCGGCAGCAGAAAGAACGCCGTGACGCCGACGAGCATGGAAATGAAGGTGCGCGGCCGGGCGTAGATCACGCGAAGCGGTTTCGGCCTCCGGCGGAAGCGAACCAGCAGGGCGTCTTCGGCTTGTCTGTCTACCAGGGGCGCCATCAGTTTTTTCGTTCGGCGACAAAGCGCGCGGCGGCGCGCAGCACATCGCCTTTGGTCCCGAAGATCGAAAGCGCCGAGTTGGCCCGCGCCAGCAGGTCGGAAAGGCGCCCTCTGGCGCCGTCCACGCCGAGTTGAGTGACGAAGGTGGTCTTGCCGAGAGCCGCATCCTGGCCGGTCTGTTTTCCGAGCGCGGCCGCGTCGCCCTCGACATCGAGCAGGTCGTCGGCAATCTGGAAAGCTTCGCCTAGCGCGCGGCCGTAGTCGTCGAGCGCCCGGTATTGCTTTGGCGAGGACTGACCCAGAATGGCGCCGGCGATACAGCCGAAGCGCAACAATGCGCCGGTCTTCATCTGCTGCAGGCGTGCGACGTCGACCGGCTCGCGGTCGCCGAACCGGCCCTCGCCGGCAAGATCAAGCATCTGGCCGCCGACCATGCCGCCGATACCCGAGGCGCGCGCCAGTGAGCGCGTCAGCAGCAGCCGCACGGTGGGGTCGTTGTGGATCTCGTCGCGGCTGATGATGTCGAAGGCAAGCGTCAAGAGGCCGTCGCCGGCCAGGATCGCGGTGGCGTCGTCGGTTTTCTTGTGCAGGGTCGGCCGGCCGCGGCGCAAATCGCTGTTGTCCATCGCCGGCAGGTCGTCATGGATCAGGGAGTAGCAATGGATGCATTCCAGCGCCGCGCCTGCCAAAAGGGCCGCATCGCGGGGAACGCCGAATACGGCCGAACTCTCGACCACCAGGAACGGCCTGAGTCTCTTTCCGCCGCCGAGGCTTGAATAGCGCATCGCGTCCATCAGCCGCCTGGGCCGCGCGATCTCGTCGGGCAGCAGCGTGTCGGACAGAAGTTTCCCAAGCAGGGCTTCGGTGTCTTCCGCCGTCTGGTCCAGACGCTTTGCGAAGTCTGAATGTGCCGTGCCGGTTGTCATCAAGATCAGCTCCCCGTTGAATCGGCCGGACAATCGGTTATGGCGCCGTTTACGTCAATTGCGGCCGCAAGCTGTGGGAGCTGACTTAAAAGAGGTGAAAAAAGCAGGAATTATCAGGTAGATATCGCTTCAACCGCCTGGACCCAGAAGCAACGATTTTGCGCTTTGCCCGAAATTTACTGCTGGTCGCGCTTGCCGTGCTGCTTCTGCCATATCTGCTCGCACCGTTGTATCGGCTCGGCCATCCCCTCTCGACGCTGATGGCCTGGCGCTATCTTTCCGGGGCGCCCGTGTCGCGGCAGTGGATCGAACTGGGCGCGATGTCGCCGGCGCTGCCGCGCTCGGTGGTCGCATCGGAGGATGCGAAATTCTGCACCCATCACGGTATCGACTGGGGGGCGCTGCGCGAGGTCATCGACGACGCCGAGGATGGCGAGGTCGCCCGCGGTGGCTCGACCATCACCCAGCAGGTGGCAAAAAACCTGTTCCTGTGGCAGGGCCGCAGTGTCATCCGCAAGGCGATGGAGTTCCCTCTCGCGATATGGATTGATCTCGTCCTGCCGAAAGCCCGAATTCTGGAAATCTACCTCAACATCGCCGAACTCGGTCCCTCCGGCCAGTTCGGCGCGCAAGCCGGCGCCATCTACGCTTTCGGCCACGGTGCATCGACCCTGTCGCCGCGCGAGGCAGCGCTTTTGGCGGCGATCCTGCCCAATCCGCATCTGCGCAGCGCGCGCAACCCCTCCGCGGGCGTTCGCCGTCTGGCGGGTATCTACATAGCGCGGGCCCAAGCCGCGGAATTGCACCGATGCTGGGGCGAAAATCGCGGTTTTTGAGCCATTTTGACCGATTTTGAACCTGGATCATGATGCATGCTCTAGCCTTGGGCTTTTCGATCCTCTATAAGCGCGCCCTTACCGGCATTCAGCTCGCGCCTTGAAGCGTTCAGCCGTCCACGATTTGCGACGATGCCTTCCGACAACACCGCAAGAGGACCGTCAAGAGGACCCCGATATGGCCGTTCCCCGTAGAAAAACATCGCCGTCACGGCGTGGCATGCGCCGCTCGGCAGACGCGCTGAAGAAGCCGACCTATGCCGAGGACAAGGATTCAGGCGAACTGCGCCGCCCCCACCACCTCGACCTCAAGACCGGGATGTACAAGGGCCGCCAGGTTCTGAAGAAGAAGGAAACCTGACAGGGCGCCAGGCAGTGCAGATCAGGTGCTGCCCGAATTCGGCCAATGAGGGGGGTCAGACGGATTCCCAAGGGCGAGGTCGAATCACTTCGCCAGGGAATGTTCCGAACTTCATAAGAAGGCCTCGCCGATGTCCATGGTCGGTTTTCCGCTTCTTCTGATTCCGCTAGCGATCTACAACATCATCGTCTTTTTGATGCCCGGCGTTTCGCTTGCCGAGCCGATATTCAAGCTGACGCTGGTTTCCGGGGCCGAGTGGCCGCTGACGCTTTCCGATATGCTGCTCGCGCTCGGCATCATCATGCTGCTGCTCGAGGTGATCAAGGGCGCGCGTCCCGGCGCGAAATTTCTGACCGATCATCTGCTGTCGCTGATCATTTTCAGCGCCGCGGCCGCCGAGTTCCTGCTTTGGCCAAGATTTGCCAATTCAACCTATTTCCTGCTCGCGTTGCTGACGCTGGTGGATTTCCTGACCGGCATCACCTTGCGGGTGCGGCGCGGCACTCAGAAAGCGTCAGCCGTCCCACGCCAGGTTCGCGAACTCACCCCGGTCGCCGCCCCGGCGGCCAGAGTGGAACCGAAACTCGCCGATCCTGAACCGCACGCGCCAGTCGTGACGCCGGCCGCCGAGTCCCGCCCGCCGCAGCATTCCGACGGCCTGTCGGCGCCCCCCGAGGCAAGACCGTCCTCGGAAGTGGCGTCGCCGGAACTGCAGCCCGATCATGGCGTGCAGCGGCCGCCGGGGCCCGCGCCACATCAGGATCCGGATCTCAAATGATCTAAATGGTCTGGCGCGTCCGCGTCCCCAGGACGCGGACCGGACTTTCGCTTGCACGATAGGCGGTCCGGGCATCCGCAAAGCTTGCCCGGCGCAGGTTGCGCGTCTGCGGCGCGTGCTCTGCCGTGGCGATGAGGTGAGTTACGAACATCGGATTGGGCGACCACCGTGGCCTGAAGCCGGCGGACCGTTCCAAGGGGGTGCTTAGCGGAACCAGATCGGTCCGGGCCGCCCTGGCCTTCGGGACGAAGGCATCACCACTTGCGTCTTCTTCTCGATCGTTGCCCGACATTGGACGTTACAATCCGGCTGCCTGTCACGTTTTGGGACGTTTCGTCCCCTCCTGCCGTCACCGTCGCAAGCGCCATGCCGGATTTGACTTGCCGTGACCGTCTGATGGTTTCCAGAATGTTTATGAGTTTTTCATAAGGTTAAGGGATGGAACGGCCCTATGTTGGTGGCCGGCGAATCATCCATCTGTCCCGAAACGAGGCGATCTTGAAACCCGTCGTCCCACCGCTGTCGACCATACTCGCTTCGCTCGACCAGGCCGCTTTCGTATGGGACATGGCGAGCGACGAGATGATCTGGAGCGACCATGTGGCCGCTGTCTTTCCGGAAATTCCGCAGGAGAAGCTTGCGAGCGGTGCAGAGTTTTCGAGTCTGATCGAGCCCTCGCGCTCCCTTCGCAAGGATGCGTTAGCCCATTCGCCACCCCCTCGCGGGGAGGAGGGCGCGCCCTACCGGATCGAGTATGGCGTGCGGGCCAATACTGCCGTTCCGGTGCAGTGGATCGAGGAAACCGGTTGCTGGTATGCCGGAGCCGATGGCAGGCCGGCGCGCGTCCAGGGCATTGTCCGGATCGACAACGAACGCCACGCCCGCGACGAACAGCTCCTCAAGCTGTCGCGGAATGACCCGCTGACCGGCGAGCTCAACCGCACCCATCTTATCGCGTCGTTGGCCGAGACCATCGAGGAATGCCTGCGCTTTCGTACCTCGTCTGCGTTCATGCTGATCGGTA
Source organism: uncultured Alphaproteobacteria bacterium (assembly GCA_963721935.1). Classification (GTDB taxonomy): domain Bacteria; phylum Pseudomonadota; class Alphaproteobacteria; order Rhizobiales; family Xanthobacteraceae; genus Bradyrhizobium. The sequence goes on along the minus strand of CAVRMY010000001.1, from coordinate 162,510 downwards.
TCGACCATCTGTCGCGGGTGAACGATGCTTTCGGCTTCGACGTAGCGGATGCGGTGATTTCGGAAGTGGCGGCGCGCATTCGCATGCGGCTGCGCGGCGGTGACGTGCTTGGCCGTTTCTCGGGCAACAAGTTCGGCCTGATCCTGAAGAACTGCACCGGCGACGACATGACGGTGGCCGCCGAGCGGTTTCTGGCCGGAATACGCGACGAGGTGGTGCCCACAAAATCGGGCCCGGTTTCGGTCACGGCCTCGATTGGCGCCGTCAGCGTGCCGCGCCATGCGCGCAACGCCGACGAAGCGATCAACCGCGCCCAGGAGGCGCTCGATACGTCCAAGCGTCGCCGCGCCGGATCGTTTTTGCTGTGGCGGCCAAACGTCGAACGGGAAGCCCAACGCAGAGTCAATATTCGGGTGACCGATGAAATCGTCACCGCGCTCAACGAGCGCCGCATCGTCCTGGCGTTCGAGCCGGTGGTGGAAGCGCGTTCGCGTCAGGCCTCGTTCCACGAGTGTCTGGTACGGATGGAGCGCGACGACGGACAGATCCTGCTGGCGCCGGATATCGTCCCGGTCGCCGAGAAGCTTGGCCTGATACGCATGGTCGACCACCGGGTGCTCGAGCTCGTGGTGACGGAACTTGCATCGGCGCCCGATGTGCGGCTCAGCCTGAACATTTCGCCCGAAACCACCATGGACCCCGACTGGTGGGCGGCAATCGAAATCGCTGATGCGCGCCTATCCCGGCGTTGCCGAGCGGCTGATCGTTGAAATCACCGAAACCGTGGCGATCCAGGATATCGATGACGTCCGCGGTTTCGTTACGCGGCTGAAGAATTTCGGCAGCCAGATTGCGATCGACGATTTCGGCGCCGGCTACACCTCGTTCCGCAATCTGCGTAAGCTCGGCGTCGATATCGTAAAGATCGATGGCGCCTTCGTGCAGAACATTGCCCGATCAGTCGATGATCGCGCCTTCGTACACACCATGGTCGACCTGGCGCGCAGGCTGCAAATCAAGACCGTTGCCGAGTGGGTTCAGGATGAAGAATCCGCGTCGATGCTGCGCGACTGGGGCTGCGACTATATCCAGGGCCGCCTGATCGGGCTTGCATCCGCGAACAGGCCCTGGGGCATGCCCGCCGCCGCGCTGCCGGCGGCGAGCTGAGTACCCCTCTCCCGGGGGAGAGGGAGTAGACCTTGTCGCCGGCGCATCAGGACTTGCCGATCAGCTCACGCCGCCTGCAAAAATGTCCTTCCTGATCACGGCATGGACGCCCCAATTGCCGTCGACCACCTGTGTGATGCCGAAATCGACACCAATGGTAATCAGGGAAATCGCCTCATCCTCGTTCAGCTTCTTGGTCGTCATCAGGAATTTGCGCATCTTGCGAAACGCGTCGCGCAGCGCGAGGTCAACCGACGACTTGGAATAAATGTCGGACTGCGCCTTGTCGCCGAGTTCGCTGAGATAGTTGGCATAGCTGAAGCCGTGGACCAGCCACTCATCCTTGGTCTCCAGCATCGGATAGTCGAGGGCCTCAAGAGCCGTTCCGACGAGATCGGCCTTCTTGTGCAGGATGATCTGGAAGGTGCCGTTGAGCGAACACTCGATCGCCGTGCCGCAGAGCTCGGAATCCCCCTGCGAGGCGTGGGAGTCGCCGACCGATAACAGGCCGCCTTCGACCGCGACCGGATAGTACATCGTGGCGCCCTTGCCGATTCGCCAGTTGTCGATGTTGCCGCCGACATAGTTCGGCGGGATCGAATCGACGATATCGGCTTCCTTGGGCGCCAGCCCAATCACGCCGAAATGCGGACGTATCGGAATACGAACATTCTTCAGGATGCCGTGATTTTCCTTGATCGTCGAATGATCCACCGGAACGCCCGGATAGTCGATCGTCTTGTGCACGACGCCGAAAGGATCGGTCTGCGGTGTCCACCTGAAATTATATACCGCCTTCGCCCAGTTGCGTTCGCCGGTGGCGTCGACCTCGTAGATCGTGACCACTTCGCGCGGCTTGGGCTCGGTCAAGAGGTCCTTGTAGTGGAACCCCCACCATGCGGCCGCGTTGCTGCCGAAGGCCTTTCCGGGATATTGCGGATTGGCGCAGGGCCGCGGCGAAACGTCGATGATGCGAAGCTCGATCACGTCGCCCTCCTGCGCGCCGCGCACAAAGACGGGGCCGGTGCAGATGTGCACGCCAAGGCCTTCGCCGGCGCCACGCCCGAACAGCGAAGCATCCATCGGTCCGGCGCCCCGCCTGTTCACGCCTTTCTTGTCCTTGGTCCACAGGAATACGCTTTCGGCTCCGGGGTCGCCTTTCACCATGCGCTCGGCATCGTCGTTGGCATGGTGGGTCAAAGCCTCGATGGTAATGAAGTCACCGGAATCGATCTCGACCTGCGGTTTCAGCTTCTTGCTGAAATAGCCCCAATGCACCGTGTCGGCATTCGCAGGCAGATGGTGATAGGAGCGCTTGGCCGGCTGGTTCTTCTCGGCAGCCGCCGCCATCTGCGGCGTCACCAACGAAATGCCGCCTGCCGTCATCGCCGCCGCGCCTCCGGCCGCGGCGAAGCTCGATCTCAGAAACGAGCGGCGTTCGGAATCGAGCTCTTCCTTGAACTTGCGGTGGTGCAATTCGAAATCCGGACAATTCTTGTCGTCGCCGGCGCACATGTTTTCTCTCCCCTGGTTCGAAAAGCTGTCTAGACGAAGAACCTTGCCTGCAAGGATCTACTGCTTGCAAGAAGCGGTTGCCCTGCAAGAAAGGTGCCGCGCGGAGCCCGATCTGAACCATGATCCGGAACATAATTGCCCGCAGATCGACCGGGCGCGCGAACGCAGTCCCGATGGCGTGCGGCAGAAGCTGGCTTGCGGACCCATGACGTAATTTTCGCCATCCCACACCTCGAGTGAGGCTTTTACAGTCAAACTTTTGGGCCGATTTGGTCAAATTCTGCGTCCTCAAGGCGAGCGCACCGGCTTCCGACGGCCGTGATGCCGCTACCCCTCGACCGTTCAGGAGTTAGCGGTACTCTGATTGAGAATTGTCGGTTGAGCGAGGACGAGGCTGTGGCGCTCTGCAAGATTGCGGCGTGACCCAGGTCGCCGACAGGCGGCGGTTGTGCCGGCTAAACCCTATCGGCATGCGCCTGCAGCTCAATTTCTTGAACCCGTTCAAGCTGTTTCTACCCGTCCAGTCCCCCGCCCAAAAATAATTCGCTTTCTTGCCAGGCCAAATCAGCACTAGAAGTCGCGCCATCCCGCGCCTCATCACGAGGGGCGTTTCGCGATCGTCACGGACGTGGGCGCGGGATGCGGTGGACGCGGTGTGTACGACTGACGAGCGTACGCATCGCGGACGGCGAAGTCGTGTGGTCCTGACATCCCGACGCTGATGTCAAGCTTGCGAGCGATGATCTTGCAGGCGACGGTGGCAAGAAAGCCCGATCACCGGGGAGATCACGAAGGAAACCGTAAAACCATCGCGCAGGGAATGCCGGTGCGAAACCGGTGAACCTGTGGTGGACTTGCTCGTGTGCTTCTTCATCTTCGCACGCGAGGCTGCGGGTGCATTGGGCGCCCGGCATTCCCTGTGCCCTCGGTGTTTCGAGGACATGGTTTGGTGCAATAGCTCGGGCGTATCGCGCCGCGAGAACGAGCAATTGCGTTCGGGGGATTCATATTCGAAGCAGTATCGTCATGCGGGCGCAAGCGAAGCATGGCGGTTTACTTCGTCGCACTGGACCTTCGAAGCTTGCGCTCCTTGCGGTGACGGATCCGACCGGGTGATAAGATCGTGGCGATGACTAGCCGAAAAGATCACCCTTCCTTCTTCGGCTCTTTCGACATCCGATCGAGGCGGTCCTGCATGTCCTTCATTTGCCGGCGCAGATCGTCGATGTTGTCGTTTTCGGGTACAGGCTCCGGGACCTTTTCGGAATCGCTCGCAGTTTTTCCCATCGCCGAGGGCACGAACGGCTTGAACATCGAGAACGTCTGCTGAAACAACTCCATATTGCGGCGGACATGTTCTTCCAGCGGAGCGAACGGCGTCCCACTGAACGTGTCGGTGAGTTGCTTGCGGAATTTTTCCTGCTCGCGCGTCAGTGTGTCGATGGATTGCTCGAGATATCTCGGCACTACCATCTGCATGCTGTCGCCGTAAAAGCGGATCAGTTGACGCAGGAAAGTGGTCGGCAAAAGATTTTGCCCAGCCTTGTTTTCCTGCTCGAAGATGATCTGCGCGAGTACCGAGCGGGTAATGTCGTCTCCGGTCTTGGCATCATAGACGAGGAAGTCCTCGCCCTCCTTGACCATCGCAGCGAGATCCTCGAGCGTCACATAGGTGCTGGTACCGGTATTATAGAGCCGCCGATTTGCGTATTTCTTGATCGTGGTAGGTTGGTCTGATTTTGCCATGGGCTCACACAAGCGCACCGAGGATTAAGAACCCGGCGGCCTCGCCGCAGGGTTGACGAGCAATGCATCGCAGCAAAGGTAAGCATTTTCAATGTGGTTCGGCTACCGTTTTGTGCGGCACGGTTAATTCGAAAGCATAGGCAATGCTCAGGAGCCCGCCAAGGGCACCAAATTCGGTGTATTGAATTCAATACCCGGCGGCGAGAATCTGGCCTTCGACCAATTGACATGCCGCAACGACGTTAACAGGATGAGGTGGAGACTGGCCCGCCATCTGGCCGCCTGCCTTCCCAGGCTTTAAGCCGAAAGAACTCAAACTCAGGAGATGTCCATGTCAGACGATGTCGTCATCGTCAGCGCCGCCCGCACCCCGGTCGGGAGCTTCAACGGTGTTTTCGCCACCATGCCGGCCCACGATCTCGGCGCCATCGCCATCAAGGCAGCACTGGAGCGCGCAGGCGTCGATCCGGCTCGCGTCTCCGAGGTCATCATGGGCCAGATCCTGACCGCGGCCCAGGGACAGAACCCGGCCCGCCAGGCCTCGATCGCCGCCGGCATTCCGGTGGAAAGCCCGGCCTGGGGCGTCAATCAATTGTGCGGTTCCGGGCTGCGCACGGTGGCGCTCGGCTATCAGGCGCTGCTCAACGGCGATTCCGAGGTCGTCGTGGCTGGCGGCCAGGAATTGATGAGCATGGCCCCACATGCCCAGCACCTGCGCGGCGGCGTCAAAATGGGCGGGTTCGAATTCGTCGACACCATGATCAAGGATGGATTGTGGGATGCCTTCAACGGCTATCACATGGGCAACACGGCCGAGAACGTCGCCAGGCAGTATCAGATCACGCGCGCCCAGCAGGACGAATTCGCGGTCAAATCCCAGAACAAGGCCGAGGCCGCACAAAAGGCCGGCAGGTTCAAGGACGAGATTACGCCCGTCACCATCAAGACCCGCAAGGGCGACATCGTAGTGGACAGCGATGAATTTCCGCGTCACGGCGCGACGCTGGATGCGATGGCCAAGCTGCGCCCGGCCTTCGAGAAGGACGGAACCGTCACTGCGGGCAGCGCTTCGGGCATCAATGACGGCGCGGCTGCGGTGGTGCTGATGACCGCAAGGCAAGCCGCCAAGGAAGGCAAGAAGCCGCTGGCGCGTATCGTTTCGTGGGCCCAGGCCGGCGTCGATCCGAAGATCATGGGAACCGGGCCGATCCCGGCCTCGCGTGCGGCGCTGAAGAAGGCCGGCTGGAGCATCGGCGACCTCGACCTGATCGAAGCCAACGAAGCCTTTGCGGCCCAGGCGTGCGCGGTCAACAAGGACCTCGGCTGGGATACTTCCAAGGTCAACGTCAACGGCGGCGCGATCGCGATCGGTCATCCGGTCGGCGCCTCCGGCGCGCGCGTGCTCGTGACCCTGCTGCATGAGATGCAGAAGCGCGACGCCAAGAAGGGCCTCGCCACCCTGTGCATCGGCGGCGGCATGGGCATCGCGATGTGCGTGGCACGCGACTAGACGGCGGGCAGCGGATGTGCAGCGTGATGAAAAGATCAGCTCACAGCCATACATTGATACGCTGACAGGAACGCCCGGCTCATACCGGGCGTTTTGTTCTTGATGCTCATCAAGCGGCTCGCCGAGTTCGCGCCTAATAGAAGACTTATTTTGAGGACCAAGGGAGGGTTTCGACATGGCACGTGTTGCATTGGTAACGGGCGGAACGCGAGGCATTGGGGCTTCGATCAGCAAGGCGCTGAAAAGCGCCGGTTACAAGGTTGCCGCGAATTACGGCGGCAACGACGCGGCCGCCGAGAAATTCAAGGCCGAAACCGGCATCCCCGTTTACAAATGGGACGTCAGTTCGTTCGATGCCTGCGCCGCGGGCGTAAAGCAGGTCGAAGCCGCCGTCGGCCCGGTCGACGTGCTCGTCAACAATGCGGGCATCACCCGGGACGGCGCGTTCCACAAGATGACGCTCGAGCAGTGGAACGCGGTGATCAACACCAATCTCGGTTCGTTGTTCAATGTCACGCGCCAGGTGATCGAAGGCATGCGCTCGCGAAAGTTCGGCCGCATCGTCAACATCTCCTCGATCAATGGACAGAAGGGCCAGTTCGGGCAGGTGAACTATTCGGCCGCGAAGGCCGGCGACATCGGATTTACCAAGGCGCTTGCGCTGGAGAACGCCAAGAGCGGCATCACCGTGAATGCGATTTGTCCCGGCTATATCAATACCGAGATGGTGCAGGCCGTGCCAAAAGATGTGCTTGAAAAAAGCATCCTGCCACTGATCCCGGTTGGCCGGCTCGGCGAGCCCGACGAGATTGCCCGCGCCGTGGTGTTCCTTGCCTCGGACGATGCGGGCGCCATCACCGGCTCGACGCTGTCGGTCAATGGCGGGCAGTATATGGTGTGATTGCATGATCCAGTCATTGCGAGGAGCTCTTGCGACGAAGCAATCCAGTTTTGTGTGCTAGATAACTGGATTGCTTCGCTTCGCTCGCAATGACGGCCACCATGACTCCCCGCACCGCAACGCTGACCGGACTGACGGCGATCGTCATGTGGTCGCTACTGGCCGTGCTGACGGTTGCGACCGGCAAGATCCCTGCCTTTCAGCTCGCGGCAATGACGTTTGCAATCGGTGCGCTGGTCGGGTCGCTCACCTGGATTGGGCGGCCCGACGCCATCCGCGCGTTGCTGCAGGAGCCGCTGGTGTGGGTCGTCGGCGTTGGCGGGTTGTTCGGCTATCACGCGCTGTATTTCCTGGCGCTGCGTTTAGCCCCTCCAGCCGAGGCCGGCCTTCTGAACTATCTCTGGCCGCTGTTGATCGTGCTGTTTTCTTCAGCTCTACCGGGTGAGCGGCTGGCACCGCATCACATCGTCGGCGCGCTGCTTGGACTTGCCGGCACGGTGCTGCTGTTTGCCGGCAATCGTCTCGACAGCTTTGCCCCGGGCCAGCTTCCCGGTCTGCTCGCGGCCTTCGTTGCCGCCTTCATCTGGGCCACCTATTCCGTCATGTCGCGCAGGCTAAAGTCCGTGCCGACCGATGCCGTGGCCGGATTTTGCCTCGTCACCGCGCTGCTTGCCGCTCTCGTTCACGGCTGCATCGAAAATACAGTGTGGCCGGAATCCCCATCGCAGTGGCTGGCAGTCGCAGCACTGGGCGTCGGACCGGTCGGGGCTGCATTCTATACCTGGGACATCGGCATGAAGCGCGGCGATATCCGTGTTTTGGGGGCAGCCTCCTATGCGACGCCGCTGTTATCGACCTTGTTTCTGATTCTGGCCGGTTTCGCCAGGCCGAGCGCCAATATCGCGATTGCCGCGGTGCTCATCGCCGGCGGCGGACTGATCGCCGCACGCGATCTGTTTCGCCAGCGGCGTGGCGTCGAGATGACTTAACCGGCGGGAGCCCATCCCTTTGGCGCAAGTTCGAACGCCGTAAAATCAAATCCCGGAGCCACCGTGCAGCCGACCAGGGTCCAGTCGCCCGAACTTTCGGCAGCCTGCCAGGCGTGCGCCGGCACGATCGCCTGCGGTGTTTCGCCGCAAGCGAGATCGGGGCCAAGCCTGATGCTGCGCCTGCCGCCCGCATCGGCGATTTCCAGGGTCAGCGCGTGGCCGGCGTAATGGTGCCAGATCTCCACCGCGTCGATGCGGTGCCAGTGCGAGCGCTCGCCTCGCGCGAGAAGGAAATAGATCGCGGTGGATCGTGCACGACGGCCGCCCTCGAGGCGCGTGTCGCGAAATGTCTCGCGATAGTGGCCGCCTTCCGGGTGTGGCTTCAGATCGAGCCGCGCGATGATGTCCTGAGCGGTGGAAAGTTCAGCCATCAGGATTTGTTCTTGCGTTCGCGCAGCTCGCCGAAAATCTCGGCCGCGCTTCGACCCTTCATCCGCAGCGCCACGGCAAGCGATGGCTCGTCGGCACGCAGGAAGACATTGGCCTTCTTCTCTTCGCCAAGCAGCGTCGGAATCGTCGGCTTGTTTTCCGCCCGCAAGCGCTTGACCTCCTCGGCTCGCACCTTCAAGGCGGGATTGTCCGGCTCGACCGTCAGTGCGAATTTGACGTTTGCCGCGGTGTATTCGTGACCGCAATAAAGCCTGAAATCGTCTGGCAATGCCCGCAGCTTGAGCAGCGATTCCCACATCATGGGATAGGTACCCTCGAACACCCGGCCACAGCCGATCGAAAACAGCGTGTCGGCGGCAAACAGCGCCTTGTCGTTATCGAAAACGTAGCTGATGTGGTCGAGAGTGTGGCCGGGTGTCTCCAGCACGCGCGCCAGCAGATTGCCGACCTTCACGACGTCGCCCTGACCTGCGCGAAGGTCGACATTGGATATCCGGGTGGTCTTGTCGTTTGGCGCCACCACGCGGCACTGGTATTTCTGCTTCAGCTCGGCGACGCCGCCCACGTGGTCATGGTGATGATGGGTGATGAGAATGTCGGTAAGCCCCCATCCCTCGCGCTCAAGCGCCCTGATGATGGGGACGGCCTCGGGAGCATCGATCGAGGCGGTCGCCTTGGTCTGCGGATCGTGAACCAGATAGCCGAAATTATCGGTGAGGCAGGGGAACAGGCGAACTTCGGCAGCCATGATGTCTCCGTAGTTTTGGGATGAGGCGCCAACACTCGAGCGGGCCAGAGTACAGGCATGAAATATGGCGTTAACGCCGATTGAGCAATGCGTCATTCGGCGCGCAACCAGGGCCCGCGTCGTGTTAGGTTGGGTCCATGACGATAGATGTGATCGATTTGAGGGATTTCTATTCCCAACGCCTCGGCATTGTAGCGCGGCGGCTGATCAATCGCGGCATCCACGCGCGCTGGGCCACTGCCGAGGGACAGCGGGTTTTGGGCCTCGGCTACCCCACGCCCTATCTCGGCCTGTTTCGCGAGGACTCCGAGCGCTGCATCGCATTCATGCCGGCCGCGCAGGGCGTGCTGAAATGGCCGACGGGGCGGCCGGCGCTCGCTGCCCTGGTCGATGAATTCTCGTTGCCATTGCCGGATGCCGCGGTCGATCGCATCCTCCTCGTGCATGCGCTGGAAATGTCTGACGATCCGGAAGGACTGTTGCGTGAGGTATGGCGGGTGCTCGCGCCTTCGGGCCGCATGATGGCCGTGATTCCTAACCGCCGCGGCGTCTGGACGCGTACCGACAACACGCCGTTCGGTCACGGCCGGCCCTATTCGCGCTCGCAGATCACGCAGTTGCTGCGGCAGACCTGGTTCACCCCGACGGGATGGGGCGAGGCGCTATTCATGCCGCCGGTCGCCGGCGGCTGGTTTTTGCGTTCGGCGATGGCGTGGGAGCGCGTCGGGGCTGCGTTGTCGTTACCGTTCGCTGGCGTCCACATCGTGGAAGCCACCAAGCAGGTTTATCGTGCGATTCCAGCCCATCGCGAACGCGCGCGACTGATCCCGGCGCTCCCGCCGGTGCTGGTGCCTTCCTCGTTCCAGCAGGACGAACTTTAGATGCGCATCCCCGCTCTCACGGGGATGCACAAAACCGCTGACTATTCGTTTCCAGGATTGAAATCGTCGTTGGGGGCGGTGGGTGCGGCAGCCATGCCCTCCGACCGGGGACCATGCGGGCGGCGCCGGCGACGCGACGGAAAACGTTCGCTACCATTGCCCTCAAAACCGCCTTGGCCGCTATTGACCTGTGGCTGCGGCCCCGTGATGAACGACGGCAGGCGATCAACGCCGCCACTGTCCCCTATCACGGGCTGCGGCTGGGGCTGTGGCTGGAATTGAGGTTGCTGACGCTGTTCGCGGTGATGTTCACGATCGCGAGGTTGGTGCTGATCGCGCTGCTGATAGGGCTGCCCCTCGCGCTGGTGGTCTCGGGGATTGTTGTCCCGCTGCATGAACGGCTGTTGCTGAACCGGGACGAAACCGGGCTCCTGCCCAAAACTCGAAAAGCTGTCGTCGTCCTCGCCGTCATCGGAGGCCATTTCAGCCTCGAGCCGGGGCTGTGGCTGGTTCTGGCGGAATTGCTCCTGCGCGGCAGCGATCAAACGGAAATAATGTTCGGCATGCTGGTAGTAGTTCTCGGCGGCGACCGGGTCGCCGGAAGAACGCGCGTCGCGCGCAAGCTGCACGTATTTCTCGGCGACGTGGGATGCGGTCCCGCGGATCTTGATGTCCGGCCCATTCGACTCGAATACCCGGGTCATCGGGTTCTGGCCACGCCGGTTGTTGTTATTGTTGTTGTTGTTCCGGTTACGCATCCGCTTGTTGTTTTGACCGTTTCTCATGTCGTGCCTTTATTCCAGCCCTGAAGTTACCAGTCTTGAAGTTACGAGCCTTGAAGTTACGAGCCTTGAAGTTACCAGCCTCGAATTTGCGAACCTTGAAGTTACGAACCCTGGATTGCCGTAACCATCTGGATCGACCCGTTCCATGGTTAGCCCGGTCCATGCGCGTTTTGCGCGCGTCCGATCGAGCGCCATTCATTTCCTCACAGATTTGCAGTACGTCGCACTCAGCAAAGACGCGTTCCCCACCACCCCGGCGTGCGTCGCCGGTCGCATCAAATCATTTCGCCTGCCAAAACAAGCACAGGTTTCTAGCGTGAGTTTTCAAGCGCAATATCAGGCTTTCGTTCGCTTTGCGGTCAGAAGCGGCGCAGCTTTCCAAAGCCATCGCGCTCAAAGGGACCTGCGTTTTGGAACCTTTCACTCGGGGCGGGCTCTCGCCTTGAGAACTCTGGCTTCAAATCCGTATGCTTTACGGGGCCAGCAACCCTGGACCGATGTTGGTAGTAAAGGTAGTCGCTCCAAGGGAATATTCCAAGTGGTTTTTTTGCGTTCCAATCGGGCTTTATCGGGGCGGCTTCCGGCCCGCTACCGCCCGCGGAATGCCTGCCAGGTCAGCCCTTGCCGGCCTTTCCAGCATTAACCCTGCCGCCGCCATCAAGCCCTCGATATGCCCGCTTTGGCCGATTCCCGCTTCCACGACAAGCGTCGCGCCGGGCGCGAGCAGTCCGGCGGCCTGCGGAACAAGCGCGCGGTAAGCGTCAAGTCCGTCGGTGCCTCCGTCCAGCGCATCACGAGGGTCATAATCGCGCACCTCTCTGCTGAGGCTGGCGATTTCGGCCGAGCGGATATAAGGCGGATTCGACACCACCAGATCGAACATGCCTGATAACGCCGCCGCGTAGTTGCAGGCAACGAACGCGGCACGCGAGGCGAGCCCCAGCCGGGCCGCATTGCGGCTTGCTGCCCGCAAGGCAGCCGCGCTTATGTCGGTACCGATACCTGCCGCCTCCGGAAGCTCGGACAAAAGCGCCAGAAGTATCGCGCCCGACCCGGTACCCAGATCGGCAATACGCGGCTGCGAATTGGGGGGAGGGTCGCCGCGCCAAATCTCGAGGGCGAGTTCGACGACCGTCTCGGTATCGGGTCTTGGTACCAGCGTCGCCGGAGAGAGAAGCAGGGGCAGGCCCCAAAACTCCTTGAAGCCGAGGATTCGAGCGACCGGTTCACCAGCCATGCGCCGCCGCGCGAAGCCCTCGATGCGCGCCGATTCGTCTCGCGTGAGGGGTTGCGCTGCCGCCGCGATCAGGTCTGTGAGATCCAGCCCCAGCGCCGCGCCGACCAGCGACCGTGCATCGAGTTCAGGGCAATCCATCTGAGCAGATTTGAACCGCGCGGCAAGCGCGCGCCGCACAGATTCGATGGATTGCCCGGGTTCGTTTGCCCTCACGCGGCAGCGCCCTGGGCGGCAAGCTGGGCCGCCTGGTGCTCCGTCGTCAGCGCGTCGATCAATTCGCCGAGCGCTTCGCCGGAGATCACCTGCTGGAGCTTGTATAGCGTCAGGTTGATGCGGTGATCGGTCACGCGGCCTTGAGGGAAATTATAAGTACGTATGCGCTCGCTCCGGTCGCCGGAACCGACCTTCTCGCGGCGATCTGCCGAGCGCGCAGCATCGATGCGCTGGCGCTCGGCATCGTAGATGCGGGAGCGAAGGATATTCATCGCCGAAGCACGGTTCTTATGTTGCGATCGGCTATCCTGCATCATCACCACGATGCCGGTAGGAATGTGGGTGATGCGAATTGCGGATTTGGTTTTATTGACGTGCTGTCCGCCGGCCCCCTGCGCGCGCATGGTCTCGATGCGCAAATCATCCGGTTTGATATCGACGTCGACATCCTCGACTTCCGGCAGCACCGCGACGGTCGCTGCCGATGTATGGATGCGGCCCTGCGTTTCGGTATCGGGCACGCGCTGCACCCGATGCACACCGGATTCGAATTTCAACTTGGCGAAGGCGCCGCGGCCTCGTACTTCGGCGATGATTTCCTTGAACCCGCCCATGGTGCCTTCGCTGGCCGAAATCACCTCGACCTTCCAGCCCTGCAACGCTGCAAACCGCTCATACATCCGGAACAGGTCGCCCGCAAACAGCGCGGCCTCGTCGCCGCCGGTACCCGCGCGGATTTCAAGCATCACGTTTCGATCGTCCATCGCATCCTTGGGCAGCAGCGCCACGCGGATCTGCTGCGCCAGATCGGCGCTTCGCGCCTGAAGCGTTTCGCGCTCGGCCTCCGCCATGGCGCGCATTTCAGGTTCTGTCGCGGGGTCCGCGATGAGCGCATCGATACCTGCCACTTCCGCATTGGCATTGCGGTAGGCCTTGACGGCGTCGATCAACGGGTTGAGCTCGGCGAGCTCGCGCGTGATTCGGACATAATCCTCGGAGCTCACCCGACCCAGTAACTGAGCCTCGAGGGACGCGTGGTGCGCCAGCAAAATATCAAGTTTGGCTTCGGGCAGCATGGTCATGTCTTGGTCTCGAACAGGCGCGCATCCGGCAAATGTGGCGATCGGTCTTTGCGAATGGAATGCGTGTCAAACTCCAAAAAGGGTCGGGGCGGCGGGGTTATCGGCTACAATGACAGCCCCTCGGCCTCGGCGAATTCGGTCAACTTCTGCCGGATCGATATGCTGCCGGACGGAGCGTCGAGCAGAGGTCCCATCGCAGCTTCCGCCTTGCTGGCGTCGAGGTCGAGGACCATGGCCTTGACCGGACCATGCCCGGTCGCAGACAGCGAGAGCGAGCGGTAGCCAAGTGCAATCAACGCCAGGGCGCCGATCGGTTTCGATGCCATTTCGCCGCAGAGAGAGACGGATTTTTTCGCCGCATCCGCCTTCCGGACGATTTCCCGCAGCACCCGCAATATCGGGGCGGAGAGGGTATCGAACCGCTCGGAGACCTTGGCATTGCCTCGATCGACCGCGAACAGGAATTGGAACAGGTCGTTGGAGCCCACCGATATGAAATCAACCTTCTTCAAAAGTTCGTCGAGCTGGTAAAGCAGCGCAGGCACCTCCACCATGGTCCCCACGTCGATGCGTTCCGGCAGCGGATGGCCGTGCTGACGCAGGTAAGTGAGCTCGCGTTCGACGATTGCCTTGGCTGCATCGAACTCGGCGACCTCGGTGATCATCGGGAACATGATGCGCAGCGCGCGCCCGCCGCCGGCTCGCAGCAGCGCGCGAATCTGGCCGCGCAGCAGGCCGGGTCGGTCAAGCCCGAGCCGGATCGCGCGCCAGCCCAGCGCCGGATTCTCCTCGATCACGGTCTCCATGTAGGGCAGTGCCTTGTCGCCGCCGATATCGAGGGTGCGGAAGGTCACCGGCTTGGAGCCCGCGGCGTCCAGCACCGTGCGATACAGTGCGAGCTGATCGCTGGTGCGTGGCAGGCTCTGGCCGACCATGAACTGCAGCTCGGTACGAAAGAGACCGATGCCGGCGCTGCCAGTGTCGTCGATATGCGGCAGATCGATGGTCAGGCCGGCATTGATCATCAATTCAACGGGCTGACCATCCCTGGTGAGGCAAGGCCTGTCGCGCAGGGCTAGATATTGTGCCTGGCGGCGTGCACGAAAACGCACCCGCTCCGCATAGGCCTGCTCGATTTCCGCCGAAGGCCTGACATAGATGGCGCCCGCGGTGCCGTCGACGATGATGGCGTCGCCGGGGTCGGCGATACCCGGTGCGTTGGGCACCTCACCTACGGCAGGGATGCCGAGGGCGCGCGCGACGATCGAAACGTGGGAGTTGGCGGTACCTTCCTCCAGAACCAGTCCGCGCAGGCGCTTGCGGTCGTAGTCGAGCAACGCCGCAGGTCCCATCGCGCGTGCGATCAGGATGGCGTTGTCAGGCAGCTGTTCGCGAGAAGGCGCGTGATCCCGTCCGACCAATTGCCGCATCAATCGATGACCGAGGTCTTCGAGATCGTGCAGGCGATCGCGCAGATAGGGGTCGGTGGAACGCAACATGCGCGCGCGGGTATCGGACTGCACGCGCTCGACGGCGGCTTCCGCGGTCAACCCGGTGGCGACCGCCTCGTGCAGCTTGTGCGACCAGCCATGATCGTTGGCAAACATCCGATAGGCTTCCAAGACGTTGCGATGCTCGCCTCCTTCGGCGACGTCGCCGCGCTCAAGCATGCGGTCGAGATCGGCGCGCAGCTTGACCAATGCCGAATTGAGACGCTTGATTTCCTTTGGCAGGTCTTCGGCGATGTAATTGATGATAACGACGCGGGGCTCATGCAGCACGACGTGGCCGAGCGCGATGCCGTCGGACAGGATCGCGCCGGATTTGTGCAATGAATGCCGCGCGGCGGGCTCGGCGCCGGGTTGCGCCAGCGCCGACAATTCGCCCGAAGCGATCATCTCGGCCAGCACCATCGCGGTAGTCTGAAGCGCCTCGACTTCTTCCTCGACATAGGTGCGTTTGGCGCGATTCTGCACGACCAGGACACCGAGCGTGTTGCCGGCGCGCAGAACCGGAACGCCCAGGAAGGAGTGATAGATCTCTTCGCCGGTTTCCGGGCGAAACGAAAACGCCGGGTGGCTCTGAGCGTCACTCAGGTTGAGCGGCGTGGCTTCGCTTGCGACGAGACCGACAAGGCCCTCGTGCGCGCTCAGCACGGTTCTGTGTACCGCGTCGCGGTTGAGACCTTCGGTGGCGTAGAGTTCGAGCGTGTTGTCGACGCGCAGCACATAGACGGAGCAAACCTCCGCCACCATGTTGGCGGCGATCAGCACCACGATCTTGTCCAGTCGCTCCTGAGCGCTGACCTGCTCCGCCATGGTTTCGCGAAGCCGTCTCAACAGGACGCGGGGGCCACCCGACGCGCTTCGCATGTGTTGATACCCTCCCCCGCAAGGCCAGCCCGCCGGGTGGCCGGCAGATGGCGTTAAACCCGAAAAACAACAATTTTATCCATTCGGCGCCGCCGCAAGCCGGAATACCGGCCGAATCAGCACCGCCAAAACTGTGGCACTGTCCGCGGCGGCTCGCCCATCAGGCCGTATAGCGAATTGAGACTTGTTTTGCCAAGCAAAACGCCTGCCAAAGGTTGAACCCGGCATCACGCCTCATGCTGCAGCAGCTAACGAACCGCGTGACGGACAAGCGGCAGCAATGATGCGAACCTCCAAATCGCCTCACTAGGGCTGATCGAGCCCGTAGAGGGCATGCAGCGTGCGCACCGCAAGTTCGGTATAGGCGGTGTCGATCAGTACCGAAAACTTGATTTCGGAGGTAGTGATGGCGCGGATGTTGATGTTGCGCGCGGCGAGGGCCGCGAAGGCCTTGGCAGCGACGCCGGCGTGGCTGCGCATGCCGCTGCCGATCACAGAGATTTTCGCGATGTCGGTCGCGCTGTCGAGCCGGGCATAACCGATCTTGGCCTTGGCGGAGGTAATGGTGTCGCGGGCACGCGTGTAGTCAGAAGCAGGTACCGTGAAGGTCAAATCGGTGGTTTTGCCGTCCTCCGAGACATTCTGCACGATCATGTCGACGTTGATATTGGCCTCCGCGAGCGGTCCAAAGATCGATGCAGCAACCCCCGGCTTGTCCTGGATCTGACGGACCGAAATCTGCGCTTCGTCCTTGGAAAAGGCGATGCCGGTGACGACGTGGCTTTCCATGATTTCCTCCTCGCTGCAGATCAGCGTGCCCGGCGGGGTACCGTGCGGGTCGATGTCCTCGGGCTTGTTGAAGCTGGAACGAACGAAGACTGGCATGTTGTGCACCATGCCGAGTTCCACCGAGCGAACCTGCAGAACCTTGGCACCCTGGGAGGCCAGTTCCAGCATGTCCTCGAAAGCAATCTTGTCGAGCCGCCGTGCCTTCGGAACCACCCGCGGGTCGGTCGTATAGACGCCATCCACATCGGTATAGATATCGCAGCGGTCGGCATGAATGGCGGCGGCGACCGCAACGGCCGACGTATCGGAACCGCCGCGTCCCAGCGTGGTGATTCGATTGGTCTGCGGATAGATGCCCTGGAAGCCCGCGATGACGGCGACCTCCTTGCGTTCCCTGAACCGATTGACGAGTTCAGTTCCGTCGATGTCGAGTATTCGTGCCGAAGCGTGGGCGTCGCTGGTCTTGATCGGGATCTGCCAGCCCTGCCATGAGCGCGCCTGGATGCCGATTGCCTGCAGCGTGATCGCAAGCAAACCCGCGGTGACCTGTTCGCCGGATGCCACCACAGCGTCATATTCGCGCGCGTCATGCATCGGTGAGGCCTCGCGGCACCAGTCGACCAGTTCGTTGGTCTTGCCGGCCATGGCCGAGACCACCACCGCAACGTCATGCCCGGCATCGACCTCGCGCTTGACGTGACGCGCGACGTTGCGGATGCGTTCGATGTTGGCGACGGATGTGCCGCCGAATTTCATCACGAGGCGACCCATGACGACTGGTGCATTCCCCTGCAAGGATTTGTAATGTAGACCGCAACCCAAACCGGCAGCGCGCGTCCTCAAAGGCGCGTATACATAACGGCGCGGTTGGGAGCAAGCAACCGGGTTCCAGGCCTCCCCGAAACGGCGCGGGACCATGATTTTGGGTCAATTGAGGCTGATTGCATGGGGCGTTATATCGACGAGATCCTGCAGCCCGGTGAGAAAGTGCTGTATTCGACCAACCTTCACTGGATTTTCTACTGGCGGGCGATCGCAGCCTGGATCGTCGCGCTGGTTCTGTTGGTGCTGTCTCGCGCCACCACCACCGAGGGCGTCGTGCTGTTATGCCTGTCGGCGGCCGCCGTGGTGGCGCTCGCCGCACTGTACTGGACCGCCGCGGCCTGGTTCCTTCGCT
This sequence comes from uncultured Alphaproteobacteria bacterium, assembly GCA_963721935.1. Taxonomy (GTDB): domain Bacteria; phylum Pseudomonadota; class Alphaproteobacteria; order Rhizobiales; family Xanthobacteraceae; genus Bradyrhizobium. The sequence goes on along the minus strand of CAVRMY010000001.1, from coordinate 144,948 downwards.
GGACCACCGAGACTGACGTCACCAACCTCCGGGTCGTGCACAAGTCCGGTTTCATCAGACGACGCACCTTCGAGATGAGCCTCGACAAGGTCGAAAGTGTCGACGTAAACCAGAGCATCCTTGGCCGTATCCTCAACTACGGCGACGTGACCATCCTCGGCGTCGGCGAGGGCAAGGAAACCATCGCCAACATCGCCTCGCCGCTGGCGTTTCGCAATTTCATCACCGCGCGATAGGAGTGGCGGCAGCCATGGCCATGCAACAGAATTATCCTGCCGATTCTTCCAAGGCCACGGTATCGACGGTCGATCCGGCGGAGATCGCAAAATTCTCGAAACTGTCCGAGCAGTGGTGGGACCCCAAGGGCAAGATGGCCCCGCTGCACAAGATCAATCCGCTGCGGCTCTCCTATATACGCGACGCCGCCTGCCGCAAGTTCGAGCGCAACGTCAAAAGCCTGAACTGCCTCTCCGGCTTGCGGATCCTCGATATCGGTTGCGGCGCAGGCCTGCTGTGCGAACCGTTCACGCGGCTCGGCGCGCAGGTCATCGGCGTCGACCCTTCGGCAAGCAATATCGCGGCGGCGAAGTTGCACGCCGACAAGGGCCATTTGTCGATCGATTATCGCTGCACCACGGCCGAAGAGATGGATGTGCGCGAGCGCTTTGACATAGTTCTTGCGATGGAAGTGGTCGAGCATGTCAGCGATGTCGGGCTGTTCCTCAAGCGCTGCGCGGCAATGCTAAAGCCCGGCGGATTGATGGTCATCTCGACGCTCAACCGCAACTGGAAGAGCTTTGCACTCGCCATCGTCGGCGCAGAATATATCCTGCGATGGCTGCCGCGCGGCACCCATCAATGGGAGAAATTCGTCACCCCCGACGAACTCGCGCACCATCTGCATGACAACAAACTGGCGATCACCGAGCAGACCGGCGTGGTATACAGCCCGTTTGCCGATCGCTGGGGCCTGTCCTCGGACATGGACGTGAACTACATGGTGGTGGCTGAAGGAACGGTCTGACGCATTAGGGTGCGCGTCGTCGTCCTCCCAAGCGCGGGGACAACGATGCGGGAGTAGCCTTATGCAATAAGTCAGGTTGACCCGTCGGGCCTCGCCGTTCACGGTGACGGTGAAAATTCTCAGGCCACCGAATCCTCGCATGCCCGGCATCTCTTCGCTCTGGATACCCTTTACCCTCACTGGCGCGTTGGGGCAGGTGGCGCGCAACGCGATGCAGCGGCAGTTGACGGGGCCGCTCGGCACGTGGGGTGCCACCAATATCCGCTTCCTGTTCGGCTTTCCGTTCGCGCTGCTGTTCTTCGCCGTGATGCTGCTCGCGAGCGGAGATCCATTGCCATGGCCTGCTCCGGCGTTCTGGCCGTGGCTGCTGCTCGGCGCCATCAGCCAGATTATCGCAACCGGGCTGATGCTGGTGGCGATGAATGAAAGCTCGTTCGTGGTGACGACGGCCTATCTCAAGACCGAGGCGATCCAGACCGCGATCTTCGGCTTTGTCTTTCTCGGCGATCATCTCACCGGGTTGAAGGTCATCGCCATCCTGGTCGCAACCGCCGGCGTCATCATCACCGCGCTGCGCCCCGCCGGCGCCAGGGGTTTCGCCGATTTCAGGCCGACGATGGTGGGTCTGGCGTCGGCCGCGATGTTCGCGCTCTCGGCGAACGGCTATCGAGGCGCGATCATCGCGATCCAGGGTGTGTCGTTCGTGACGGCGGCAACATATACCCTGGTATTGGGTCTGTTCGTGCAGACCTTGATGCTCACGATCTATCTTCTGGCGCGCGCGCCTGGCGTGCTCAAGGCGATCCTGAACCTGTGGAAACCTTCTCTACTCGCGGGGTTCATGGGCGCGTTCGCCTCGCAATTCTGGTTCCTGGCATTTGCGCTGACCGCGGCCGCCAACGTGCGCACGCTGGCGTTGGTGGAAGTTTTGTTCGCGCAAGGCGTGGCGCATTACTCCTTCAAGCAGCCGCTCACGGGCCGCGAGCTCGGCGGAACAGCACTCATCGTGATCGGCGTGGCGCTCTTGATCGCGGTTTGACCGGACCTCGTAGAGTGGGCAAAAGCGCATTTGCGCCGTGCCCACCGGGTGCGAAGTAGATGGAATGGCGGGCAAGCTTGCGCTTCGCCCACCCTGCGTTACTGGTGGCGGCTTGAAAGCGTTATCGAGCGAACCGCTACAGGCTTCGCCCGAAAACACCGCAGCGACAGTTCGTCGTGGCCGCTCAATTCCTGTCGTCCGGCAGAACCGGCAAGGGTGTCACGTCCACACCTTCCTCGATCAATGCGCGCGCTTCGTCCGGCGAGGCCTCGCCGTAGATTGGACGATGCTCAATATCGCCGTAATGCATTTTGCGCGCTTCGCTGGGGAAGCGCTCGCCGACATTGTCGGCATTCTTGACGATGTGATCGCGCAATTCCTTGAGCTTGGCGCGCAGTTCGTGTTCCTGTGCCATCAGGAGCGGCGTGGGTGCGGGGGCTGTGACTTCCGTGGCGACTGCTGGCGCAGGCGCGGCGGGCGCGCCGCTTTTGCGTCCCTTCCTGGTCACGATCTGAGGCGCCATGATGTCGCGCTCGACCTTGGTCGAGCCGCAAGAAGGGCAGCTCACGAGCTTGCGTTTTTCCTGGGTCTCGTAGGCGGACGAGCTCTGGAACCAGCTTTCGAAGGAATGACCCTGGGCGCAGCGGAGCTGGTAATGGATCATGCCGATCCTCGCACCAGGTGCAGATGTTCGGGGCCGGAATTCGGATCGGCAACGCTGAAACGTCGCCCGTGCTGCAGCGAGGGCACGCTCTTGCGCGCGGTCTCGACCAGGGATGGATCGATCTTGGCCATGAAAACGCCGGGCTCGATGCCGCCCTCGGCCAGCACCTCGCCCCACGGCGCAATGATCAACGAGTGACCGTAGGTCTCGCGCTTGTTCTCATGCATGCCGGCCTGCGCCGCGGCGAAAACGAAGCAGCCATTTTCGATGGCGCGGGCGCGCAGCAGCGTATGCCAGTGGGCCTCGCCGGTTTTCCGGGTAAAGGCGGAGGGCACGGTGAGGAAGGAGGCGCCGCTTTCGGCGAGCGCTCGATAGAGCGCGGGAAAGCGCACGTCATAGCAAATGGTGAGACCGATGCGCCCCCATGGCAGGTCCGCGATCACGGCCGTTTCGCCGGGCTGATAGTTGGCGGACTCGCGATAGCTTTCGCCGCCAGGCAGATCGATATCGAACATATGGATCTTGTCGTAGCTTGCGATCACAAGACCATCGGGCCCGATCAGGAACGAGCGGTTGACCGCGCGTTCCGGCGATGCGCGCAGCGCCAGCGAACCGATATGCAGGTGGATTTTCAGTTCCTCCGCCAGCGCTCGATAGGACCTGAGCGAAATATCGTCCGCTTCGCTTGCCAGATGTTCGAACAGCGCCTTGCGGTTAAGCTGCATCATGTTGCTCACCTCGGGGGTGAGCACGTAGTCAGCGCCCTGGGCAGCGGCCTGCCGGATCAGCCGTGTACCCTGTTCGAGGCTTGGTTCCGGCAACAAGGCGGTGCGCATCTGCACCATGGCGGCTGTGAATGTGCGCTCGGCGTTCATGAGTCGGCCTTTTCACCCGCCAGCAGTCCGTCAAGTTTTCCGTCACGATCCAGCGCGTACAGTTCCTCGCAGCCGCCGACGTGGACTTCACCGATGAAAATCTGTGGAAAGGTCGAACCGGCACCGGCGCGGCGATACATCCTTTCGCGAAGCGAAGGGTCGGCAGCCACGCTTAGTTCGGTGAAGGCGGCATTCTTGCGCGCCAAAAGCGACTTGGCAGCGGCGCAATAGCCGCAGCCCGGGCGGGTGTAGATTTCAATTGCAGCCGTCATTACGCGCTCTGTCTGGAAGAGATCGCTGGATTATATGGGAGTTTTATGGCTATCCACAACCCGGGCAAACACCAGCACGTCCACCGAAGCCGCCTTCGCGCGCAAGAGCGCTCGCGCGCAGGCATCCACCGTCGCGCCTGAGGTCAGGACGTCGTCGACCAAGACGACACGGCGGCCAGCGATCAGGGCTTGCCGGTCGGGAGCCACCTTGAACGCACCCTGCACGTTGCTTGCCCGCTGCGGTCTCGAAAGGCCGATCTGCTGCTCAGTGGGACGTGTGCGGCGGAGCGCCTCGGACACCACGCACACGCCGCTTTGCCGCTCGATGACCCGTGCCAGCGCACCGGATTGATTGTAGCGGCGGTGCCAGGCGCGCCGCCAATGCAGCGGCACCGGAATGAGCACGTCGGCGCCATCGAGCAAATCTCGTCCGGCGCGTGCCATCCAGCGGCCCATGGTGGGAGCGAGGTCGGTTCGGTCCTGGTATTTCAACGCATGTACGAGCGTTCGCGCCACGTCGTCGTAGCGCACCGCCGCGCGTGCCCGCGCATAGGCCGGCGGATTGGAGATCGCCTCCATCGAAAGCATGTCAGGTCCGGGATCATAAACAAAGGGAATACCAAGCCGCGGACAAAATGGGGGCGCGATGAAAGACAATTTGGCCCAGCAGTCGGAGCAAACGCCTTCGCCGTCGACGGGTTCACGGCATGCCACGCACAAGGTCGGCAGCGCGATGTCGAGCGCTAATTTCGCCGCATCACGCCATGCCCCCCGAAAGATCTTCACCGCGCCTCTGAAATGAGTGGCGATGGAACGGGTGGGGGTTATTTCGACGTCCATGCCGCAAACGCTAGCGTCGGGTATTGCCCTGCTCAAGAATCTTGTCGATCAAATCCGCTCTACCGGCCTCAACGTTGCGCGACACGTTGGCGAGGCCGGTAAGCCAGCCTGGTGTGACCGACGCAATAGGGCAGGCCGTCCAGCGGGCGGTTGCCGCAGAAACAGAAATCGTCAGTGCCGGGGGTGCTGATCGGCCAGCGGCACTTGTGCTCGCTCAACTCGAGCAGCGAGCACGGATGTTCGCTGCTGATCGTTTCCGGGTCGGTCGCGGGCTCTGCCTCGTCGTATAGTTTCCGTAGCAACTGGTACTGCAGCCTCGGTACCGACCTCGTGCGCCTGTGCTTGGCATCGTCTTTTCGTACGGTCCGGCGCGGCTCGTTTTCGCGCGTCAGATTGAGCCTTGAGATTTTGCCGATCACGGCGTTGCGGCTCACGCCGATGTCGTTGGCAATCTCGCGGCAGGACAGCCCGGCCGCAAATCGGATCTTCAGGAGTTCGACGCGTTCAGGTGTCCAGGTCGGTTCTTTTGCAGGCATTTGTTCATCCCGAGCTACGAGCCGTCGCTTCAATCCCGGTCGGCCCTGCAGTCGTCCGATCAGCGCCCGCGCGCGCCCCAACAGATTCTCAGGGCGTCTTGCCGTTGTCGCGGATCGAAAGCAGGCCGTCCTTGATGGCCAGCCGAATACCTTCCTCGATCAAGGTTCTTGCAACGCCCGGTACGCTGGTGCCGTGGGTGCCCTGTCTGACCAGTTTTTCGAGGTAGGTGATGGTCGAGAGCGCCAACGTGATCGGAACGCGGTCGGTTTCGGCTTTTTCCGTGGCCATGCAACAAAGGCTAGCCTTTAACTGGGGTACTGAAAAGTATCTTTTTAGAGTCTATTTGGGTCAAAAGAGGGCCAGATTGTCAGGCGGGGGCAGGGGGCGTACCAAGCCGCGATGGCTTCGAACCCGCCCCAGGCGCCCGTCCTTTTCGACCGCTCGCTCTTGCGTGTGCGGCAGAATCGCGCCCTTCGCGGCGGGGCGGCCACGTTCCTGCTGGATAGCGTGGCTGAGGATTTGGCAGGACGCCTGAATGCGGTCTTGCGGGAGTTTTCCGACGTCGCCGATGTCTGGACGCCCGGCGAAATCCTGGCCAAGGCGCTGCGCCAGCGCTTCAAATCGGTCGCTCACATTGGCTTGCAGCAACCCGATGAGAGGCTCGCTCTCAAACCGGATTCGCTCGATCTCGTCGTCTCCGCGCTTGCCTTTCAATTCGCCAATGATCTTCCGGGCGTACTGACGCAAATCCGTCGCGCGCTGCGGCCCGACGGCCTGCTGCTGGCAGCGATGATCGGCGGCGATACGCTGACCGAGCTGCGGCAAGCCTTCGCCGCGGCGGAGGCCGAACTTGAAGGCGGGGTGTCGCCGCGTGTCGCGCCATTTGCGGATTTGCGCGATATTGGCGCGCTGATGCAGCGTGCCGGGTTGGCGCTACCCGTCACCGATGTCGATCGCGTCGTGGTCCGTTACGACAGCGCGTTCGCCTTGATGGCCGATTTGCGTCGTATGGCCGCAACCAACATCCTGGTCGAACGGCGGCGCACGCCGACCCGCCGTGCGACGTTATTGCGAATGGCGCAAATCTACGCCGAGCGTTTCGCCGATGCCGACGGACGCATCCGCGCCACCTTCGAGGTAATCTGGCTGTCGGGCTGGGCACCGCATGAAAGCCAGCAGAAGCCGTTGCGGCCGGGATCAGCGAAGGCCAGTCTGGCGGAGGCGGTGAGGCGACGCGAAACCTGATTGATGGTGTCCCGGACGCGGTGCAGCGTTCTTCACGCTGCTCCGCAGAGCCGGGACCCGTGACGAGGCGTCTCTCGATGGACCTCGGATCAGCAGCGCACCACGCTGACTGGCGCGATGCGCAGTATCCGGGGAACGCAGCCTCTCACAGCAGCAAATCGATCAGATGCGGGATCAGCGGCAGGTCCGCCGGAGGCATCTTGTAGTCGCGCAGTTTATTGGCGCGCACCCAGGCCAGGTTCTGGCCCTCACGCGCGACCACGTTGCCTTCCCAGCGCCGGCAGATGTAGAGCGGCATCAGGAGATGGAAATCGTCATAGGCGTGGCTCGCAAAGGTGAGCGGCGCCAGGCAAGCCTCTCTCACGGTGATGCCGATTTCCTCATGCAGTTCGCGGATCAACGTCGCTTCGGGCCGTTCCCCGGGCTCAAGCTTCCCGCCTGGGAATTCCCACAAGCCTGCGAGCGCCTTGCCCTGCGGCCGCTGCGCGATCAGGACACGATTGTCGGGATCAACCAGGGCGCAGGCGACCACGAGAGTGAGTTTGATAGCAGACATGGGATCTCGGAAACGGGATCTCGGAAACGGGGTCTCGGACGTTCATGGAGATGATCGGATTGCAGGGTCACCGATTAGGGATTCATTAACCCTATTAGGCCTGCAATTTTTTGATCGCAATAAGTTGACCTTAATTCATCTGGCGCACCTTCGAGACAATTTCATCGATAAGGCATTTTGATCATGCGTACTGTCAATCGTTTGATGCGCCGTTTCCGAAACGATCAGCGCGGCAATCTGGCCGTAATCTTTGCGATCGCATGCGTCCCACTGATCTCGGCCATCGGCTGCGCGATCGACTACACCGAGGCGGTGAGAATCAAGAGCAAGCTGCAATCGGCCGCCGACGCTGCGGCGGTGGCTGCGATTTCGCAGCAATCTTCCGGCTGGCTGGCTGCATCATTGATGACGACCAACGGCGAGGTTACGGCCGGCGAAAACGACGCCAGGAATGTCTTCAACGGCAACATCACGAATTTCCTCAGCCTCTTCAACGGTCAGACGGTCACCGCCACGGTAACGAAGACAGGTGCGAATCTGACGTTGGTGGTCAGCTTCTCCGCCAACGTGCCCGTCACCTTCATGAAGGTGGTCGGGTTTACGCAGCTGACCGTGACTGGCTCCTCGTCGGCCAGCTCCTCGCTGCCGCTGTATCTCGATTTCTACCTGACGCTGGATGTGTCCGGCTCGATGGGCCTGCCGTCGACCACGGCGGAGCAAGCGCGGCTGAACGGAGTCAATCCCGACAACTTCGGGCAATATCCGACCGGTTGCACGCTCGCCTGCCATTTCGCGGTACAGAACGTCTGCACCGACACCGGTTCGAACGCCCAGAAATATCCCACCAACAGCTATTGCATGGGCTACGCCTTTACGCGCGTCAGCCAGACGGCGTTGAACAATTTGCTCAACGTAAGGGCAACCAAGCAGGGAGTGCATAACTCGACAGCTCTCGGCTTTCCGGATTCGATGGTTCCCGGCCTGCCGGGTTCGCTCAATACGGACCCCACCTATGGGATACCAGCGGCCTCATCCTGTCCGACCGACGGCACCGACGCCTGCATCCAGTTGCGCGCCGACGCGGTGGGCTACGCGGTGAACCAGTTGTTCGCCACAGCCAACAGCAAGGCTGTAGTTGCCAATCAATTCCGTATTGGCCTGTATCCCTTCATCCAGACTCTCTACGCTTACTTCCCGTTGACCTCTGCCATCAACGGCTCGCCCACCAATTCCTCGACCATCAACTATGCCGCGGCAAATCTCGCCTCCCAGCTTGATACCAATACCAACTCCAACCTGGGTTCCGGCGGCACGCACATCGATACGGCGCTATCGCAGTTGAACACCCTCATCGCGAGCGTCGGCAACGGCAGCGCAACGAACAATACGCTGCCTTACGTCTTCCTCGTGACCGACGGTGCGCAGGATCCTCAGACCAAATCGCTGAACACGTCGGGCGGCTGGGCGGGAAGCAACCACGCCACCGTCATTGCCTCGGGAAGTTCCTCGCCCTGCCAGCCGCTCAAGAACCGCGGCATCAAGGTTTCCGTGCTGTATATTCCCTACGTGCCGATCGCGAATCCGAATCCGAACTTCGCCGGTGACGAGGACGACGCCGCCAACAACAACATCCCGAATATTCCTCCCAGCCTCCAGAGCTGTGCTTCGCCGACAGATTCGTCGGGGAGCTACTTCTACACCGCGAACACGCCGGCAGACATCCAGGCGGCGCTGAACGCCATGTTCAACCACGCCCTCGTCACGGCCCACATCACGAATTGAGGACGAGAGAATGCGGCCTCAGCCGGTCGCGACATTCACGACCGGTAGTCGCCGTTGATCGCGCCTGCGGTTCTATCGCCTCGGCCGGCGATATTTCAGCACGGATTCTGCACGGTGGAGGTAACGCGCGGAAACAGGTAATAGCTGTCGACGATCGGGACGGTCCCGGTGATCGTATAACCAAGGTTGGGCGTGTATCTGTACGTGACCTCGCCGAGTATCAACGATATGTTCGCGGGCGAGGGAGTTCCGAGGGCCGCTGGCAAAGTCATCGCCTGATTTACTGGCCGCGGGGTTCCGTTGAGCGAGTTACTCCAAGTCACGCTCGCGTTGCCACTGGCGTCCGTGGATACTTCCGACACCGTTATCGTCGCATTCCCGGACGCATAGGGAGCGATCGTCGCTGAGGACGCGCCAAGCATGGTGCTCAGCGTCGAGTTGGTGACGCAAGCGTTTCGTGACACCAGGTCCGCGACCGTGTGGGCGGTCTCGCTGACTTTGACGCTGATCGCTAGCCCGTTCCCGAGTTCGACGCCGCCCACCCAAAGCACCAGCATGAAAGGGAGCACGATGGCGAATTCTGTTGCGGCCACGGCGCGAACGTCGGCCCATAACTTCCGCACGTGATGAAACCTCTGGCTCATGAGTTGATATACGCCTCGTTCTGGAAAGCCGCGGACGCCATTATCAGGCGGGTGCCGTTCGAGAGGTTCGCCACGAGTGGAGCTATGAAAACCGGCCACAGATACATCACCCGCACGATAACGATGTCGTTGGGATTACCAGGGTTGAATTGCCAGGCGTTCGTCACGTTTCCATTGGCGTCGAAGGTCAGGGTTGGCGTGCCCGTGTTCGCCGTAGTCCATGAGCCGGCAACTTCCACGTCGATCATCAGGTTGTTGCAGTTGAATAGGATCGGAAGGTTGGAGCAGACCGCGGTGGCAAACTGGCTCTGGGTCATGCTCTGGGCCTGTGCCTGCCCCGTCAGGATTAGCCGACTCGATTGCGTCGCCGCGGTTTCCAGGAGCTGCTGGGCAAAGAAAACCAGGAAGGTCTGGATGATCCCGACCAGCAAACCGATGAACGGTGTGGCCACCAGCGCGAACTCGACCGCGGTTGCGCCCTGCCGGTCGGCCAGAAAGGCGCACCAGCCGCGACGTTTGGCTATAGGCACGGCGTGCGTGACGGTCATGACTGCTTTCCCTACTGAGTTCAGGCGGGGGTCGGACGCGACCTTGAGGAACAGCTGCTGGAGTGCGGACGTGATATCGCCTCCGGTCGACACCTTGGTGTACAATCCCGGCGAGGCGCAGGATTGAAGGTTTGTCTCGATCTGGTCGGAGGTGCCGGTGGACGTGCCGTTGAAGGGGTGGATCCATGAGTCGTACCAGCTATTGGTGCTGTGGAGCGCCGCGTCGTCATATTCGGTGTAGAGCACCGCGACGCGGATTTTCTTGTTCTTGATGGTGGTGCAGATCGTGGGGTCGAGCGGCTGCTGACAGCGGTTACCACTGCGAGTCTTGTTGCAAGAGTTCGTGTACGGGTCGGTCGTAATGTTTACGTCGTCAACGCCATCGGTAACGAGGAAGATCACTTCCTGTGGCGTATCGCCAGCGACATTGGTGCCATTCCCCGGATTCGGCATGATGTTGTTGAGACTGTACAAAGCGCCCGCGATGCTGGTGTCGGCGTCGCTGTTATTATTCGATGATGTCAGCCAGTTGTTTTTGTAGACTGGCAGGACCGAAATGCTGTTGGCTGCACTCTGGATGGTCGCTACCGTGTAGCTCGTCGTCGAGTTGGGGGTCGTTGGAGTTCGCACCACCCCAGGTTTCCCGGAAGGCGCGAAGATCGGCGAACTGCTGTTCAACTGATAATCAAACGTATAGATTGCAACCCCGTAAGTATTTCTATTGGTGTTCGATATCTGGGAGGCGGTATTCATCAGGGATGTGACTGCCGTCGTTACCCGATCGATGCGTAGCGTGAGGTTAAGATTGCGGGCGAGAGCGTAATTGTCTTGGCTGGAACCGCCTGGATTTCCCAGATTGTCCGCGGCAGGATTAGTTTGGTGGCATGCGAATCCGCACCCTTTGAACCCGCTTGAGTCGACCTGATTTTGAGTGTTGGCGATCAGCGTGTTGATGTCGCTCGTGGTCGCCCCGATGGCCATGGAAGGCGAGTCGTCCAGCAACAGATAGAAATTGATGTTGGGTGCACCCTGGTTGCGTGTCGATGACCCGCCTGAGAACGGCCAACTCGCCTGGTGGAGCACGCCCGGGAAGGCATTGTTGGACGCCGACGCGTAGCAAACCTGAACGTTGCGGACGACCTGGTTATTTGAGTTGACAGGGTCAGCATAGACTGCATTCGTGCCGGGGCAGGCGGGATAGGTACAGTAACCGGTGGTGGCGTCGGGGGTGCTGCAATTAACCGCGACCGTCAAACTTGGCTGTCCCGCCAGGTTGTTGTTATTCACCAGAGTGTTCGCGGTGATATTGAAAACCTTCTGCGCGGCGGCCTGGGCCGCCTGCGGACTCTGCTGCATCATCACCGAGGTGACCGCGGCGACGGCGGCAGCATCGGTGGCGGCGTCGAGGTCGACCTTCATGTGCTGCGTATGCGTATAATCCAGCGCCATGCCGAGCAGAAAGATGGTCGGAACCATCATGAGCGCAAAGATGACGGCGACGTTCGCCTTGCGATCTATGACGAAATGATACAACCGAGCGCGGAGCATAATCTTCATCCCTAATGGGTCGCGGCAGGGCAGTTCCTTGGTATTCAATGATCGGGGAGGGAAGAAGGCTCTCGAAGAGCCTCCTCGCGCTCTCAACGTTACGTTGAAGATCAGCCATTAAGCAATCCTTACGCGGATCGCATGAACACGAGGCGGGCTGAAAATCGGCTCGATTTGATCAAGCCGGATCGTTAACAAATGCCAAATGCGGCTGATAACATTGGCGTAGTTCGTCGTGGGAAGAGGTTTGCGCGTATGATACGAAGCTCAGGTCTCTTACCGGGCACCTTTTCAGAAGCGTCGCGCAGGCGCGCATCGACGGTTAGTTGCACTTCTTCCCGCGAAGAGAGGGAATCAGAGGTCCATTCACGACCGGTAGTCGCCGTTGATCGCGACGTATTCCTTGGTGAGGTCGCAGGTCAGCACCCGGTCGCGGCCCTTGCCCAGGCCCAGTGCCACCTTGATCTGAATCTCCGGCTGCTTCATCGCAGCCGAGACTTCCGCCTCATCGTAGGATGGATCGCGCGCGCCCTTGCTGGCGACGCGAACGCCGTTGAACGAGATCGACAGCCGGTCGCGATCGGCGGGTTCGCCGGCCTTGCCGACCGCCATCACCACGCGGCCCCAGTTGGCGTCTTCGCCGGCGATCGCGGTTTTCACCAGCGGTGAATTGGCAATCGACATCGCGATTCTCCGCGCCGATGGCTTCGAAATTGCGCCTTCGACAATGATCTCGACCAGCTTGCGCGCGCCTTCGCCGTCGCGCGCCACCTGTTCGGCAAGGTCGGCCAGCACGTCGCGAAAAGCCTTTGTGAAAGCCTTCAGACGTGGGTCGCTGGCGCGGCTTATCCTTGGCGCGCCGTCGGCCGCCGCTGCGCCGGTCGCGAAGGCAAGCAGCGTGTCGGAGGTCGAGGTGTCGCCGTCGATGGTGACGGCATTGAAAGTGTCCTCCACGCCCGCCTTCAGCAGCGATTGCAGCGCGCCGGCAGAGATCGGCGCGTCGGTGAACACAAAGGAAAGCAAGGTCGCCATGTCCGGCGCGATCATGCCGGCGCCCTTCGCCATGCCGTTGATCGTGACGCTGGCGTTGCCGAGCTTGACGGTTGCGGTTGCCAACTTCGGAAAGGTATCGGTGGTCATGATGGCGCGCGCCGCGCTCATCCAGTCGCCGGGGGTAGCGTGCGCGGCAAGCTCGGACAAAACGCCGTCGAACTTCGTGCCATCGAGCGGTTCGCCGATGACGCCGGTGGAGGCCAGAAATACCTCGCGCGCCTCGCAGCCGATCGCTCTCGCGGCAATCGTGGCGGTCAGTGCGGTGGCCTGCTTGCCGGTTTTGCCCGTGAAGGCGTTTGCGTTGCCCGAATTGACCACCAGCGCGCGGGCAAAACCTGCCTTCTTGCCCCGCGCGAGCTTTTCGCGGCACCATTCCACCGGTGCCGAGGGACATTTGGACCTGGTGAAGACGCCAGCCACCGTCGTGCCCTTGTCCAAGATCGCAAGCAACACGTCGGTGCGCCCCTTGTAGCGAATGCCGGCGGCTGCGGTCGCAAGCTTCACGCCTGCGATCGCGGGCATGTCGGGGAAGGCGGTCGGGGCGAGCGGTGAAATCGTCGAGGACATCTGAATTTTCCGAGCGTGAGAGCAAAAGTCAGGCTCTCTACCACCTTTGCCCGCACGCGGGGAGAGGCCGGCTGCGCATGAAATGCAAAAGCCGGATGAGGGGCGTTGCCCTCATCCGGCTCATCAGATGCGCGCCACTTTCTCCCCGCCAGCGGGGAGAGGGACGATAGTGATTTACTTCTTTGCCGGCGCCATCTTGGAGTCGGTCGGCTTGGCGTCGGTCTTGGCCGGCACATTGGCAGCCTGATCCATGCGTTCGACCTTCGCCGATTCCCGCAGCTTGGCGACGTACTCGGCCTGCGCCTTGCGCGTCACGTAAGTTTCGATCTGGCCCTTGACCTGCTCGAAGTCGGGCGCCTTGCGGTTGCGCTTTTCCTCCACCTTGATGATGTGCCAGCCGAACTGCGTTTTCACCGGGTCGGAGATCTTGCCCGGCTCCAGCGAGAAGGCGGCGGCCGAGAACTCCGGCACCATCTGGTCCTTGGTGAAGAAGCCGAGATCGCCGCCGTCGGACGCACCCGGATCCTTGGATTTCTTCTTGGCGAGTTCGGCGAAGTCGGCGCCCTTTTTCAACTCGGCCTCGATCGCCTTGGCCTCGTCCTCGGTCTCCACCAGAATATGCCGGGCATGCACTTCCTGTTCGCCCTCGATCTGCTTGGCGGCTTCGTCATAGACCTTCTTCATCGCTTCATCGGTCGTCGCAGCCTTGCCCTCGGCTGCCAACAGATTGTCCATCAGAAGCCGGTTGCGGGTGAAGGCAAGCCGCGCCTTGAAGTCATCACGATCTTCGATCTTCTTGGCTTCAGCGGCCTTGGCGACGATTTTCATGTCGATCAGGAAGGCGAGCACGTTTTCCTTCTTCGTCGCCGGGTCCATCTGGGCGAGGCTTGGCCCGAGTTCCTCCTCTGCGAGCGTGACGTCGCTTTGACGGATTTCAGCGCCGTTCACCTTGGCGAGCACGGGATTGGTTTCTTCAGCCCGCAGCGGCATGCCTGCGAGCAAAACGATCGCGACGCTGGCGGCGACGGCGGACGCGAGACGGAAACTCATGCCGAATTTCGCGTCAGGTGACGAGGTGGTCATGGAGGATCCTTATCTTCAAGCCGTGTGGCTGTTGGGCAGCTATTTCGGGCCGCGCACACTCGCCCAATCGTGGCGCCTTGGCAACGCGAAAGTCTGTCAAAATGATGAAATCCTCGAAACAAAAGCCGCCATTTCCGGCCTCTGCGACACCTTCCGACACGGATCGCGCCTGGCAGCGGTCAGGCGCGAAAAGATGCCGGTCTGCCGACGACATGAAACCCTGCTTTGGGTGTCCCCAATCCATGCTCGCAAGACCTGAAACCGGCGACCTTGGGCGCCGTTGACAAGCCTCTGGCCCGGCCATATCTCTCGCGGAGCTAAGTCAATGGCGATAGCGCGTTTTCCTGCGTTTTGGCCGTTGAACCCTGGATTGCTGAACTCCCACTCATTCGACGGAAGTTCCCCCGTTCAGGGGCACCGCGATGCGTCACGATGAGTTGATTGGCAATCCAGCGGTCCGTTCTACCATTCGCATCCCTTCTCAGTGGACAGTTTTGCGAATGATAGAACCCCAGGACCACCGGCAAACAGGATTCTGATGGAGTTTGGGATTTGACATTCGGTTTGTGAGTTCGCGGCTGGGCAGGTAGCGAATGTCAAATCCACTCCATTGGTAGACCATCTCACGGCAGCTTTGCCGACCGCAAGAATAGGAACTTGGCATGATCGGCGCGCTAGCCCGCAAGTTTTTCGGTTCCGCCAACGATCGGCGGATCAAGGGGTATCAGGCCCGCGTCAACGCCATCAATGCTCTGGAGCCGGAACTGGCGGCGCTTTCGGACCAAGCGCTGAAGGCGCGCACGGGTGAATTCCGCAATCAGCTCGCTGAAGGCAAAACGCTTGACGATATTCTGGTGGCGGCCTTCGCCACGGTGCGAGAAGCGGCCAAGCGCACGCTCGGCCAACGGCATTTCGATGTCCAGCTGGTCGGCGGCATGGTGTTGCACGAGGGCGATATCGCCGAGATGAAGACCGGCGAAGGCAAGACGCTGGTCGCAACGCTTTCGGTCTACCTCAACGCGCTGGCCGGCAAGGGCGTCCACGTCGTCACCGTCAACGATTACCTCGCCCGGCGCGATGCCGCGTGGATGGGTCAAATCTACAGTTTCCTCGGCATGACTACCGGCGTCATCGTCCACGGCCTCGATGATGCCGAGCGCAAGGAAGCTTACGCGTGCGATATTACCTACGGAACCAACAACGAGTACGGCTTCGATTATCTGCGCGACAATATGAAGTACCGGCTCGAGGACATGGTGCAGCGCGGACACTTTTACGCCATCGTCGACGAAGTAGATTCGATTCTGATCGACGAGGCGCGCACGCCGCTGATCATTTCCGGACCGCTCGATGACCGTTCGGAATTCTACAATACCATCGACACCTTCTTTCCGAAGCTGGACAAGACCGACTACGAGGTCGACGAGAAGCAGCGCACGGTGACGCTGTCCGAAGCCGGCATGGAAAAGATTGAAACCTTGCTGCGGGATGCAGGGTTGCTCAAGGGCGATTCACTCTACAACGTCGAGAACGTTTCGGTCGTCCACCATATCAATCAGGCGCTGCGCGCTCACTCGCTGTTCACCCGCGACAAGGATTACATCGTTCGCGACGGCGAGGTCGTCATCATCGACGAGTTCACCGGACGCATGATGCCGGGCCGGCGCTATTCGGAAGGCCTCCACCAGGCGCTGGAAGCCAAGGAGCATCAGCCGGTACAGCCGGAAAACCAGACGCTCGCTTCGATCACCTTTCAGAATTATTTCAGGATGTACGAGAAGCTGTCCGGCATGACAGGCACGGCGGCGACCGAAGCCGACGAATTGTTCGACATCTACAAGCTCGAGGTCGTCGAAATTCCGACCAACGTGCCGGTGGCGCGCCTCGATGAGGACGATGAGGTCTATCGCACGCAGAAGGAAAAATATGCCGCGATCCTTTCCGAGATCGAACGGGCGAATGCGCGGCTTCAGCCCGTGCTGGTCGGCACCGCTTCGATCGAAAAATCGGAAGTGCTTGCCGAATATCTCAAGAAGCATGGCTACAAGCAGATCGACTTCGGCAACGAAAAGGCGATGGAAAAACTCTACGCGGCTGCGCGTGCGGGCAAGCCGGCAAAATTGTTCGCGGTGCTGAACGCGCGCTTCCACGAGCAGGAAGCCTATATCGTCGCCGAAGCCGGCGTGCCCGGTGCGATCACGATTGCAACCAACATGGCCGGCCGCGGCACCGACATCAAGCTCGGCGGCTCGCTCGAGATGCGGATCGCGCAGGAGACCGCCGGCATCGCCGACGAGGCCGAGCGCACGGCGAGGATCGAACAGATAAAGGCCGATGTCGAACGCTTCCGCGATCTCGTGCTGAAGGCGGAAGAGACGATCGAAATCGAATCCGCCAAGGGCTCCAAGCCGGCCAGGAACGTGACCAAGCCGGGTGGGCTCTACATCATCGGTTCCGAACGCCACGAATCGCGGCGCATCGACAACCAGTTGCGCGGTCGCTCCGGCCGCCAGGGCGACCCGGGCCGGTCGAAGTTCTTTCTGTCGCTGGAAGATGATCTGATGCGGATTTTCGGGTCCGACCGGCTCGACAGCATGCTGACGCGGCTCGGCCTGAAGGAGGGCGAGGCCATCATTCATCCCTGGATCAACAAGGCGCTGGAAAAGGCGCAGCAGAAGGTCGAGGCCCGCAACTTCGACATCCGCAAGAACCTCCTGAAATTCGACAACGTCCAGAACGACCAGCGCAAGGTGATTTTCGACCAGCGCGTCGACCTGATGAAGGACGAAAGCGTCGCCGAAACGGTTGCCGACATGCGTCGCGCCTTTGTCGAGGACGTTGTCACCAAGCACGTGCCCGAGCACGCCTATGCCGAACAATGGGACACTGCGGGCCTCAAGGAGGAGTTGAAGCGCGTGCTCGACGTCGACCTGCCGGTCGACGAATGGGCCAAGGAAGAAGGCATTGCCGACGAAGAACTGTTGACGCGCATCGAAAACCGCGTCGACCAGCACATGGCCGCCAAGGTGGCGCAGTGGGGTCCGGAGGTGATGCGCTACGTCGAAAAGACGATCCTTCTGCAGACGCTGGACCATCTCTGGCGAGAGCATCTGGTGATGCTCGATCATCTGCGGCAGGTGATCGGCCTGCGCGGGTACGGCCAGCGCGATCCGCTTCAGGAGTACAAGTCCGAGGCGTTCAGCCTGTTCGAATCGATGATCGCGCATCTGCGCGAGGCGGTAACGGCGCAACTGATGCGCGTCGAAATCGTGCCGCCGGAAAACCAGCAGCCGGCGTTGCCGGCGATGGAAGTCCACAAGCTCGATCCGAATACCGGTGAAGACGAGATGGCATTCGCCAGTGCCTCGCTGGTACCCACCGCCACCGCCGACCGCGATCCAAAGAACCCTGCGAGCTGGGGCAAGGTCGGGCGCAATGAGGATTGCCCCTGCGGTTCGGGCAAGAAATACAAACACTGCCACGGCAGGTATGCGTGAGCTTGCAGTCATTTCTGCGAGCGCGGCGTGCAAATCGGCGCGCGACGCCATCGATGCGAGCGAAGTGAAGCAATCCAATTCTGCCACGGTGGCCGTTGCCGCATCGCCTCCTCGCGTGTGCCCCTCGCGATGACGACATCGCTCGAGCGGCGATCAATGGCCGCGAAGCCAAATTCTCTCTCAGTGGGGGCCGTCTACTTCGTCGCCGAGAAGCGGCTCTCGAACGAATTCGCCGAAACGATCGGCTGAGCACCGACGACCAGGCCGTCGGCCGCAGGGGGAGCGAACGCTGGCGCGGCGGATGCGGCAGCATCGCTCACCACGGGCTTCGAGGCGGGGTGAGCCGAGGCCTGCTTGGTATCCGCTGCCTTGCTATCCGTCCTGGCGTCCGTCGACTTGGCATCCGTCGACTTCGCATCGATCGACTTCGCGTCGATCGACTTCGGCGCCGATGTTCTTGGCGTCGCCGCCTTGGCATCGGCCACCTTGGGCTTGACAGGAGGCGGCTGCGCGACGGTTGCGGTGGAATCCGCCGATGAGCCGCCGAGGCCAACCTTGCGGGCGAGGCTGGAGAAAAATCCCTCAGACTGGGTATTTGGAGCCTGCGAATTCTGGGGCGGGGTGGTCTGCGCGGCGGGCGATACCGATGCCACATGCGTCACCGGCTCCGATGAAGAGGCCGGCGTCAGCGACGCCACGAACGGCTGGTCCGGCGAGGTCACCGGCCCGCGCGGGGGATTGACGGTCGGCGGGATGGTGCCCGGCGCCTTTTCAAAGGTGAGCAGCGAGAGGCCCGAGCCGCCCTCCGAAAGTCCGGTATTTCCACCCGGCACTCTGGCGGCGAACACCTTATGCATGCCGCCGTCGATTCCCGTATTGATTCGCGCCACCGGGGTTCCACGCGCAACCAGCTTGTTGTACTCGGCCAGGTCGGCCTGGTCCTTTTCGCGCACTCCCTCGGCGACTTCGTCCGGGATCACGTAAGCCGGACATTTGGCCGACGCGTCAAATACCGGGTCCCGCTTGGCGTCCGGCGGCTTCACGGCATCGAACACATATTTCTTTTCGCAGAAGTCGACCTTCGGTTCCTGCCGCGTCACTTCGAAATGATCGTAACCTTCCTTGATCATCTTCCAGAAGGGCATGTTCGGATTGTTGCGATGCCTGGCCATGTTGAGCGGCGTCATCCGGAACGGATAGGCCTGCAGCTGAAAGGATTTCTGGCCGCCGAAGAAGGATTCGCGCCCCAGCGAATAGATTTCGGCAATCTGCTCATCCGTCATCGCGTAGCAGCCACGCGAGGAGCAGTCGCCATGGACCATCAGGTCCGAGCCGGAGTGCCCGAGGGCGCGGTCGTAGGCGTTGGGATACCCGGTGTTGAATGAAAGATAATAGGCCGACTGCGGATTTATTTGTGCCGGCGAGATCGAATAGAAGCCCTCCGGCGCCTGACGATCGCCCTCGCGGACCTTCGGTCCAAGGTCTCCCGACCAGCGGCAGATCGGATAGGTTTTTAGCAGGGCAAAGCGGCCTGACCGGTCCTGCTTCCAGACTTCGAGCTCTGCCTCCTGCTTGAACAGCCTGACGAGGATCGGCGATTGCAGATCCATGTCCTTCTCAACCATTGCGGCGATGAGCTTTGGCGGGACGGGCTGGTTGGCCTTGGCGTTATTGGCGAGCGACAGTTCGTCGCCGTTGCAGCCGGCCAGCAGCACACCAGCGCCAAGCGCAGCAGATGTAACGAGCGCGCGAACCAGCGAGCGATATATCAATGCAAAGCTCCACACCCAACGGGCGATGTCCGCACCCCAAATCAGCGTCCATGCCCTGAAGCCGTTGAATAAAATCTTATCCTTAAGCTTTCCCGCTCGCAAGCCGAGGACGGCATCGCCGCCGGAGCCACCTTATCCATGGTGAACAGGGCTTAAACAGGGCGTACGGGCCACTTGGCGGCCAAAATGGCAGAATTCTGGAAAAGTTGAGGCGCCACTTAGCCGAGCTTCCGGCCGATATCGATGAATTTCTGGCGCCGGTGTCTTCGAATGGCATCGGAGTCGAGGTGACTGAGGTCGCTCAGAGTTTGCGCGATGGCCTCTCCAGTATTGGCGATCATGGCGGCCGAATCGCGATGCGCGCCTCCGACCGGCTCCTTCAGGATTTGGTCGATCACGCCGAAGCGCAGCATATCCTGTGCGGTGATCTTCATGCTGGTCGCCGCTTCCTGCGCCTTGGTCCCGTCGCGCCACAAGATCGAGGAGGCAGCCTCCGGTGAAATCACGCTGTAGATCGCATGCTCGAACATCAACACCCGGTTGGCCGTCGTGATGGCGATGGCTCCGCCGGACATGCCCTCGCCGGTAATGATTGCGATATTGGGCACGCCAAGCGACAGGCAGGCGTCGGTCGAGCGGGCAATGGCCTCGGCCTGTCCGCGCTCCTCGGCGCCGATGCCGGGATAGGCACCGGCGGAATCAACGATCGACAGCACGGGAATGCCGAATCGGTCCGCCATTTCCATCAGCCGGACGGCCTTGCGATAGCCCTCCGGGCGCGCCATGCCGAAATTATGCTTGATGCGGGATTCGGTGGTGGCGCCTTTTTCCTGGCCAATCACGCAGATGCTCTCGCCGCGGAAGCGGCCGAACCCGCCGATCAGTGCCGCGTCCTCGCCAAACTTGCGATCGCCCGCCAGCGGCGTGAATTCGGTTATCAGCCCCTCGATGAAATCAATGAAATGCGGCCGCTGCGGATGCCGCGCAACCAGCGTCTTCTGCCACGGCGTCAGATTGGCGTAGAGATCGTTCAGCGCCTGCGCTGCCTTTTCCTCGATGCGGGTGATTTCCTCGCCGATATCGCTGCCGGAAGCCGCCAACACGCGCAGCTCATCGATCTTGGCGTCGAGTTCGGCGACGGGTTTTTCGAAATCGAGGTAACTGCGCATGTGATCCGGCATCAAATCAGTATAGGGAAGAAGCCGCTTTTGAGCGAAGCAGCTTCTGGTTCGCGCCAAGAAAGCGCGCGTTTTCAATAATTTACTGCGCGTCCCGAGGCCAAAAGGGGCTCCCTTTTGGCTAACTCTCCATCAGGGATAAGGACGGGAATTGGCTCTTTCGGGGGATAAGGCGCTGGAGTCAAGGTGGCTGTTCCCCGCGCGGTCATGCTGCTGTTGCTCTACTTCTCCGCCAGGGGATGCAAGTCGCGCACCAGGCTCTTCAAGCGCTCCTCGACCACGTGGGTATAGATCTGCGTGGTCGAGATATCGGTATGGCCGAGCAAGGTTTGCACGATTCGCAAATCGGCGCCGTTATGCAGAAGATGACTGGCAAAGGCGTGGCGCAGCACATGGGGGCTGACAAGCCGCGGTGCGAGGCCTGCGGAGGCCGTCAATTCCTTGAGGTCGCGCGCAAAATGCTGCCGGGTCAGGTGTCCGCTCTGGCCGAATGAGGGAAACAGCCATTTCGATTCCGCCGCGCCTTTCCTGCTCCTTCCCAGCGCCTCCGTCGCCGCGAGATAATCTGTCATCGCCCGGCGCGAAGCCTCGTTCAACGGCACCAGCCGTTCCTTGTTGCCTTTGCCGCGTACCATGATCATGCGGGCGTCGCTGCGCGATGCCGATAATGGCAGCGCTACCAACTCGGAGACACGCAGCCCAGTGGCATAGAGCACTTCAAGCAGGCAGTAGAGCCGCATCGCGCGGAGCCGCTGCAGGGGTGAGGCGGCCTGGGCTTCGGAAGATGCCTTTGCCCGCGTCAGCAAGCGGTCGACGTCGGCAATTGACAGCACTTTCGGCAGGCCACGGCCGCGCTTGGGGCCGGAGAGGATTGCCGCCGGATCGTCACCGCGAATCCGCTCGTTCAGGAGAAATCGAAACAGATGCCGGATCGCAGACAACCGACGCGCCGCGGTCGAGGTCTTGAATCCGCGCGCGTCGAGGTCGGCCAGATAGTCGCGCAGAGCTTGCGTTTCTGCGCCGGCAAAGCCCTCTCCCCGGGCCGCCAGAAATTCGGAAAAATCCGCAAGATCGCGGCGATAGGCGTCGAGTGTATTCTGGCCGGCGCCTTGCTCGGCCGCGAGCATGTCGAGGAAGAGGCCTGTCAGTTTCGAGTCGGAAGGTTTTGAGTGCATACGCCAACCCTAGCGTTCAATCCTTGACGAAGCCTGTTGCCTATTTCTTGAGAAACCTGTCAGCGGGAATCGTAACCGTCATCTCGCGCGGCTTCGGGTTGACGAAATTCGCCAGTGCGAAGACTACGCCGTAGACAATTCCCGCAATCACCGCCACGACCGTCAAAAAGCGCAAAAGGCTCGGCATATTGGTGGTCCGATTCTAATATTTTGGCTTTCTCAAATTCGTCGCCGGGCAGGCGGCGAATGTCGAATCCCCCTCGACCGGCGGCTCAGGCGGCAGAATTAACCATTGGAAATCGTCAGGGATTGGCCTGACCTGACTACCACCACGTTCGTTATTCTCTTGCAAGAGCCTCCGGCCCCCTTGGCGCCTGCCACTAGCAACGGTATCGGCGGGGGTAGTATGGTCGTCCGAATTGGCCGCATGCCGCGGCCGTTGAGCAATGAATGTCTGACGCAACCTCGCCGGCTCCCACCACGACCCAGGAGGCCTCGATCAAGCCCGCCTTGATCAAGTCTGCCTTGGGCGCGCGCTCGGTCGTGCTCGTAGGGATGATGGGCGCGGGTAAATCTACCATCGGGCGGCGGCTGGCGGCGCGGTTGGGGCTGCCGTTTTTCGACGCAGACGTTGAAATCGAGGCGGCGGCAGGCATGTCCATTCCCGATATTTTTGAAACCCGCGGCGAGCCGGATTTCCGCGAAGGCGAGGCGCGGGTGATCGCACGGCTTCTTGACAGCGGCCCAGCGGTAATTGCGCCGGGCGGCGGTGCCTTGATGAGAAAGGAAACGCGGGATCGCATCCGCGACAAGGCGGTTTCGATCTGGCTCAAGGCCGACGTTGATATCATCATGCGCCGGGTGAAGCGGCGATCCGATCGTCCGTTGCTGCGGACCGCCGATCCCGAAGCAACAGTGGGACGGCTTCTCAGCGAACGCGAACCGATTTATCAACAGGCCGACCTGACGGTCTGGTCGCGCGACGTGCCGCACGACAAGATCGTCGATGAATGTGTCGAGGCCTTGCATGGTCGGTTGTGCGACGAGGGGGGCAGAATGGGCGTCACATCATGACCGCGCCGCTGAAACATTGCGATACGACCACCGTCGAAGTTGCACTCGGCGATCGCGCCTACGACATCGTCATAGGCCGCGGGGTGCTGCATACACTGGGCAAGCGAATTGCGGCGTTGCGGCCGGGTGCACGCACTGCCATCGTCACCGACCGCAACGTCGCAACGCACTGGCTCGAGCCGGCGGAAGCCTCGCTGAAGGGGGCCGGTATCGCAACCTCGCGCGTCATCGTCGAGGAGGGGGAGCCTTCCAAAAGCTATGCAGGCCTCGAGCGGGTCAGCGAGGCGCTTATCGCGGCCAAGATCGAGCGCGACGATCTGGTGATTGCGCTGGGCGGTGGCGTGGTGGGCGACCTTGCGGGCTTTTCGGCCGCGGTCCTGCGGCGCGGTGTCGATTACGTGCAGGTGCCGACCTCACTGCTCGCGCAGGTCGATTCCTCCGTCGGCGGCAAAACCGGAATCAACTCGCCGCAGGGGAAAAATCTGATCGGCGCCTTTCACCAGCCAATGCTGGTGATTGCGGATACGGCGGTGCTTGACACTTTGCCGCCGCGGCAATTCCGCGCGGGTTATGCGGAAATCGCCAAATACGGCCTGCTCGGCGACGCGACTTTTTTCTCATGGCTGGAGGCCAACCACAGCGATGTTTTCGCTGGCGGCACGGCGCGCGAGCACGCCATCGCAAGCTCCTGTCGCGCCAAGGCCGCAATTGTCGCGCGCGACGAGCGCGAGACCGGCGAGCGAGCGCTGCTCAATTTCGGTCACACTTTCGGGCATGCGCTCGAGGCAGCGACCGGCTTTTCCGACCGGCTGTATCATGGCGAAGGCGTTTCCGTTGGCATGGTGCTGGCAACAGAATTGTCGGCGCACCTGGGAATGATCGCGCCGTCCGATGCCGCACGCATCAAGCATCATCTTGCCGAGGTGGGCCTTCCGACCCATCTGAGCGATATCGCTGGATTTGCCCAGGAAGGCGTTGCCGACACCGACGCGCTGATGACGCTGATGGCGCAGGACAAGAAGGTCAAGCGCGGCCGCCTCACTTTCATCTTGCTCAAGGCGATCGGCGACGCCGTGATTGCCCCTGACGTTGAGCCGTCGGTCGTTCGCGATTTCCTCAAGGGCAGGCTGGAAGGCAGGGCATGACGCGGACTGGATGGTGCGCGTCGGCGCGAAGTGGGAGCTGATTTTCCAACTTCGAGAAACAGGTCGAGGCGAATGAAGTGAACTTGTCGCCATGGAATGGATTACGTTCTCCGTTGTCGTCGTCTGTCTCCTGATCTCCGCGTTCTTCGCGGCGAGCGAGACCGCCCTGACCGCCGCGTCGCGCGCCAGCATGCTGCGCCTGTCGAAGCAGGGCAATCAGGACGCCAGCATCGTTTCAAACCTCTCAGCAATGCGCGAGCGGCTGATCGGCGCGCTTTTGCTCGGCAACAACATCGCCAATATCGGCGCCTCGGCGTTGGCTACAGGCATTTTTACGCTATGGTTTGGTGAAGTCGGCGTGCTCTATGCCACCGCGATCATGACGCTTCTGGTCGTGATATTTGCCGAGGTGCTGCCGAAAACCATCGCGATCAATGCGCCGGACCGGGTGGCGCTTCTTGTCGCCCGGCCGATGAAGGCCATGGTGTTCCTGCTCGGGCCGCTGCTCACCATCGTCGAGGCGATCGTTCGCGTGCTGATGCGGCTGATTGGCATTAAAATCGGGCACAATCAGCAGATTTTATCGCCCTTCGAGCGCCTGCGCGGAGCGGTTGACCTGCTTCACCACGAAGGCAAGGTCGAAAAGCAGGACCGCGACATGCTGGGCGGTCTTCTCGATCTGCGCGAGCTTCAGGTCTCCGACGTGATGGTGCATCGCACCGAAATGGTGATGATCAATGCCGACCTGCCGCCGGAAGAGCTGGTGCGCGAGGTGCTCGCGACTGAATATACGCGAATCCCGCTGTGGCGCGACAAGCCAGAGAACATCATTGGCGTGTTGCACGCAAAGGATCTGTTGCGCGCTATCCGCGCCGCCGATGGCGATACGTCGAAAATAAACGTCTCGACAATCATGCTGCCGCCGTGGTTCGTGCCGGAGATGCGTCCGGTCTCCGAACAGCTCAAGGCGTTCCGCCGCCGCAAGACGCACTTTGCGCTGGTGGTTGATGAATACGGCGAGGTCGAAGGCATGGTGACGCTGGAAGACATTCTGGAGGAAATAGTCGGCGATATTTCCGACGAGCACGACGTTGTGGTGGCCGGCGTCCGCGCTCAGCCTGACGGATCGGTGGTGGTCGATGGCTCCGTCCCGATTCGAGATCTCAATCGCGCCATGGACTGGCGTCTTCCCGACGAAGAGGCCACAACCGTCGCGGGCCTCGTGATCCATGAGGCGCGCTCGATCCCGGATCGCGGCCAGAGTTTCACCTTCCATGGTTTCCGTTTCCGCGTGCTGCGGCGCGAGCGCAACCGTATCACCGCGTTGCGGATCGTTCCGGTGGCGCGCGAGGCCGAAGTTCCCGAAGCGAAGCCGAGGCGGGCCGGCAAGGCGTTCTAGCTCAACCCTGTTCCTCCGGTGCCAGCGCCTTGATCGCCAGCGCATGCACGGAGCCTGCGAGTTCCGCAGCCAGCGTCGCGTTAATCATGCGGTGGCGCTCGATTTGGGTCTTCCCCCTGAAGGCGGGAGACACGATATGGACTCTGAAATGCGTCTCGCCGCCCGGCCTGTGACCGGCATGGCCCTCATGAAGATGCGATTCGTCCGTAATATTCAGGCTTTCCGGTTCGAAAGCTTCGCGCAACTTTTTTGTGATAGTCTCGCTGGTTCTCATGGCAGCGGCAATACGCACCTGGCCGCCTTTCGTCAATGTCCGGAGTAAGGGATTCGCAATGTCAAGACTTGAAGCTTTTTGCATTGCGTAGTCATAGTCAGTCATGCCGATCGATTCATCCAAATTCTTCGACTCCATCCGGATCAAGCCCAACAAGCTGGGCGCGAAGCAACAGGCGCAGGCGCGCGAATCCTCCGCGATGTGCGAATGGCCGGACTGCAAGAACAAGGGCCCGCATCGCGCCCCCAAGGGCCGAACCCACGACAAGGAGTATTGGCACTTTTGCCTGAATCACGTCCGCGAATACAACCAGTCCTATAATTTCTTTCAGGGCATGAACCCCGAAGCCGTGGCGCGCTATCAGAAGGATGCGCTGACCGGCCATCGTCCGACCTGGAAGATGGGGGCCAACACCAGCGCCAAGCGGGGCAAGGGCAGTGCCGAGGCCGATCTCGAAGGCGCCTTCGATCCATTCAGCATGTTCAGCGAACTCAATGGCCGCGGCCGCTGGCGGCCGGGCTCCGGTTCGCAAGCCGAGACCAAGGTCGAAACCCGAAGGGTATTCAACGCCGAGCGCAAGGCGCTGCAGGTGATGGGGCTTGGTGCCGACGCGACGCTCGAGACCGTCAAGGCCAAGTACAAGGCGTTGGTGAAGCAGCACCATCCCGACGCCAACGGCGGCGACCGCTCCACTGAAGACCGCCTGATCGAGATCATCAAGGCCTACAACTATCTCAAGACGGTCGTGCGGGCCTGAACTCGTCCGCCGCCTGAATGCTGGATTGTGCTGGATTCGCATTTTCGAGCGGGCGCCAAGCCTGGTCAGGTATCCTCTCAGGTACGGGTATCCTCTCAGTTATCCTTGCGGACCCGCTCGACCGCCGGTTCGACTGCACCGCTGCCGCGCCTGCGGCGGATCGCCCAAGTCGCCATTGCGACGATCAGCGCGCCGCCGAGCACCGCCAGCAACCAGCACAGCTTGGCGAGCCCGGCATGATGTTCGAAGCCGCCATATTTGTGCAGAACCGTTACCGCGAGCACTCCCGGCAGCACATGGGCCGGTGCCCACAACAGGATCGCGGGGATGTTGACCGCGTAGAACAGCGCCGGCGACATTCCGAGCGCACCCGCCGTGATCGGCACGAACGCCCTGACCGGCGGCACGAAACGCGCCAGCAATACCGCCAGCGTTCCCCAGCGGTGGAAAAAAGTCTCGCTCTGCGCGACCACACGTGGATAGTTGGAGAGCGGCCAGCTGCTGAGAATTTCGTGCTTGGCGCGATGCCCGATCCAGAAGGCGGAACCATCGCCAAGCATTGCGCCGGCGACAGCAACGGTCAGCACCCATTCGAGCTGCAATTCTCCGCCGGGGATCAGCGCGCTAAGTGCGAAGATGATCGTCGAGCCCGGAATGACCGAGCCAACAACCGGAACCGCTTCCAGCAAGGCTGCCAGGAACACGGTAAGGTAGGCCAATCCTGCATGCGCCGAGACAAACGCAATCAATGGGTCGGTCAACGAATGCACGGAATTCCCGTTTTTTGGCCGGCGTGCCCGGTACGCCGCAGAGCTAGTAACTCGCGGCGAGAATGGAAAGCGTCATTTCGACCCAGTTTGTTGTCCGCCCTGCCCGAAGGCGGCGCCGAAAGCACGGCGCGATTCGCAGGGCAGCCTTCCAAAAACCGCGTCCGACACCTATCTTTATGAAAATTCAACGGAACTTTGATCGGGGCGTGGGCTTCTGCGAGCCGTTGCTCTCTGATAGATTTCTGCAAGTACCCATCCGCAGCCATACTTGTATATCTGGTTTCGGGAGCGCCCGGGACCTCGGAGGATTGATGACGACCGCCGCCATGAGCAAAATTGAGGAGGCCGCCGGTTTGCCCGACATGAAGGTGTCGGTGCGGCAGGTGTTTGGCATCGACAGCGATCTCGAGGTGCCGGCCTATTCCGAAGTCGATCCGCATGTCCCCGACGTTGATACGGACTACCGTTTCGATCGCGCCACCACGCTCGCCATCCTGGCCGGCTTCGCCAAGAACCGCCGCGTCATGGTCACCGGCTATCACGGCACCGGCAAATCCACGCATATCGAACAGGTTGCCGCGCGCCTGAATTGGCCGTGCGTGCGGGTCAATCTGGACAGTCACATCAGCCGCATCGACCTGGTGGGTAAGGATTCCATCGTCATCAGGGATGGCAAGCAGGTCACCGAATTTCGCGACGGCATCCTGCCTTGGGCGCTGCAGCACAATGTTGCGCTGGTGTTCGATGAATATGATGCGGGTCGCCCCGATGTGATGTTCGTGATTCAGCGCGTACTCGAAGTCTCCGGCCGCCTGACCCTGCTCGACCAGAACAAGGTGATCAAGCCGCACCCGGCATTCCGGCTGTTTTCGACCGCCAACACGGTCGGCCTCGGCGACACGTCGGGCCTCTATCATGGCACCCAGCAGATCAACCAGGGTCAGATGGACCGATGGTCGATCGTCACCACGCTCAATTACCTGGCCCATGACGAAGAAGTCGAAATCGTGCTGGCGAAGGCCCGTCACTACCGCACGCAGGAAGGCCGCGACATCGTCAACAAGATGGTCCGCCTTGCCGATCTCACGCGCAACGCATTCGCCAACGGCGACTTGTCGACCGTGATGAGCCCGCGCACCGTGATCACCTGGGCGGAAAATTCCGAGATTTTCGGCGATATCGGTTTTGCATTCCGCGTCACCTTCCTCAACAAGTGCGACGAACTGGAACGGCCGCTGGTCGCCGAATTCTATCAGCGCTGCTTCAACGTCGAGCTTGCCGAATCCGCCGTCAACGTGGCGATGAGCTAGCGAATGCCGTCGATCTCCGTTGAGCGCACGGTCGGAAAGACAAAAAAGGCGGTGCTCGACGGATTGATCCGTTACAACAACGAGAAGATGGGCAAGCAGAAGTACAAGCGGCTTGCCATCTCGCTGCGCGAGGGAAACCAGATCGTCGGCGGCATCGTCGGGGAAGTCTGGACAGCGGTTCTCTTCATTCAATTTTTCTGGCTGGAGCAGGGGCTTCGCGGGACGGGTTTTGGCAGGAAGCTGATCGCGGCAATCGAGGACGAGGCAAGGCGTTTCGGCGCAAAGCGCTCTTATCTCGATACGATGAGTTTCCAGGCCCCGGGATTTTACCGGATCTGCGGATACAAGGAATTCGGTTCGATCGAGGGGTATCCTGGCGGCGTCACGCGTCATTGGTTCACCAAAACACTATGACAACATCCAACGTCAAGTTTCGCACCGGAGCCAAGGAAGCGCCGACCGAACCGTTCAAGCGCGCGGTGACGGCTTGCCTGCGCGCGATCGCGAAAAAGCCCGAGCTCGAAGTGACTTTCGCCGCCGAGCGGCCGGGCCTCGCACCTGGCAAGGCGCGGCTGCCGGAACCTGCGCGCAAGATGACGAGGCGCGATGCTACTATCGTTCGCGGCCATGCCGATTCGATCGCGTTGAAACTCGCGTGCCACGATCCAAAGGTTCACCGCAGGCTGATGCCGGGAAATCCGCAAGCCCGCGGCGTTTTCGAAGCCGTCGAGCAGGCTCGCGTCGAGGCCCTCGGCTCGCGGCGTATGGCCGGCGTTGCCAAGAACCTTACTGCGATGCTCGACGACCATTTCCATCGCGGCAAGTTCGACGAGATCACCGACCGTGCCGACGCGCCGCTTTCGGATGCACTGGCGATGCTGGTGCGCGAGCGCCTGACCGGACTCGCACCACCCGCAGCCGCCCGCAAGATGGTCGACCTCTGGCGGCCGATTCTGGAAGACAAGATCGGCGCGCGCCTCGACCGGCTCGACCGCCTTGCCGAGGATCAGGCGAAATTCGGCGACGCTGTGCATGATCTGTTGTCCGCACTGGATCTGGGTGATGATCGCAACGCCGAAGCCGACGAAGACGAGAACCAGGACGACAACCGCGACGGCGAGAACGACCAATCCGGAGCCGAAGGATCGCCCGATTCGGATGCGGCGCAGGAGATGAGCGCCGACCAGGCACAGGCCTCCACCGACGAGGTCTCGGAAAGTGCCATGGAAAGCGCGCAGGCCTCGACGTTGGATACCTTCGACGATGGCGAACTCGGCGACGATGAGACGCCGGGAGAGGCGACACGGCCGAAAGCGCGCGGCGTCAACGAACCGCGCGGACCGGAATACCATGCCTTCGCGCCGAAATTCGATGAGGTGATCGCGGCTGAAGATCTCTGCGATCATGATGAACTCGAGCGCTTGCGAAGCTACCTCGACAAGCAACTGGCGCATCTGCAGGGCATCGTCGCTCGGCTTGCCAATCGCCTGCAGCGGCGGCTGATGGCCCAGCAGAACCGCGCCTGGGAATTCGACCTCGAGGAAGGCATGCTCGATCCCGCCCGGCTGTCGCGGGTCGTGACCGATCCCTACCACCCGCTTTCGTTCATGCACGAGAAGGAAGCGACCTTCCGCGATACCGTGGTGACATTGCTTTTGGACAATTCGGGCTCGATGCGCGGGCGTCCCATCACGGTGGCGGCGACCTGTGCGGATATTCTTGCGCGCACGCTGGAACGCTGCGGCGTGAAAGTGGAGATACTCGGCTTCACCACCCGCGCGTGGAAAGGCGGGCAGTCGCGCGAGGCGTGGCTTGCCGCCGGCAAGCCGCCCAATCCGGGCCGCCTCAACGATCTCAGGCACATCATCTACAAGTCTGCCGATGCACCCTGGCGGCGTTCGCGCAAGAACCTCGGCCTGATGATGCGCGAAGGCCTGCTGAAGGAAAATATCGACGGCGAAGCGCTGGACTGGGCGCACAAGCGCCTGCTCGGTCGCACCGAGCAGCGCAAAATCCTGATGATGATTTCCGACGGCGCGCCGGTCGACGATTCGACGCTGTCGGTCAATCCGGGCAATTATCTGGAACGGCACCTGCGCCATATCATCGAGGAGATCGAGACACGCTCGCCGGTCGAACTGATCGCAATCGGTATCGGTCATGACGTGACGCGCTACTATCGCCGCGCAGTCACGATCGTCGATGCCGAGGAACTTGGCGGCGCCATTACCGAAAAGCTCGCCGAACTCTTCAGCGAGACCCACGGCAATGTGCAGGCAAGGAACGGCAGCCGGCGGCGGTTGCACTCGTAACGCGCCAGATGATCCAAGTCGGGTCAACGGATTGCAGCTCGCGCTGCCTTGGGCGCCACGCACGAAATCTTCCGAACATTGCAACCCGACCTCTCTCGCTTCCCCGCCACCCCACTCTCTCTCCAGGATAATTTCATGAGCACCCTGTTTTCACCGATTCGCTTGCGCGATCTGGCGCTTCCCAATCGCATCATGGTGGCGCCGATGTGCCAGTACTCGGCCGAAAACGGCGAGGCCAACGATTGGCATTTCACCCATATCAACTCGCTCGCGTTGTCGGGTGCGGCGATGTTCTGCATCGAGGCCACCCACGTCGAGGCGATCGGTCGTATCACGCCAGGTTGCCTCGGCCTGTGGAACGACGCCACCGAGGCCGCGCTGAAGCCGATCCTCGCCTCGGTCCGAAAGTTTTCGAAGATCGCGGTCGCGATGCAACTCGCGCATGCCGGTCGCAAGGGTTCGAGTCACAAGCCATGGGATGGTGGACAGCAGATTCCGCTCGAGGGGGGCGGATGGCAGACCGAAGGACCCTCCGACGTGCCGCACAAGGAAGGCGAATTGCCGCCCCGCGCGCTCGACGCGCAAGGTTTGCAGCGTGTGCGGCAGGCCTTTGTCGACGCCGCGGGGCGCGCCATGCGGCTTAACATCGACGCCATCGAGGTGCACAGCGCGCATGGCTATCTGCTGCACCAATTCCTGTCGCCGATCGCCAACAGGCGCACCGATCAATATGGCGGTTCGTTGCAAAACCGCATGCGCTATCCGCTCGAAGTGTTCGACGCTGTACGAGAGGTGGTTCCCGCCGGCAAACCCGTCGGCGTCAAGGTGTCCGCGACCGACTGGGTCGAGGGCGGCTGGGACATCGAACAGACCATCGAATTCGCGCGGGAACTGAAAAAGCGCGGCGTCGACTGGGTCGATGTGTCGTCGGCCGGCGTGTCGCCGTTGCAGAAGATACCGCTTTCCCCCGGTTATCAGGTGCCGTTCGCAGAGGCGGTCAAGAAAGCCACCGGCGTCACCACCATGGCAGTCGGCCTGATCACGGAAGCAAGGCAAGCAGAAGAGATCGTAGCCTCCGGCAAAGCCGACATGGTCGCACTCGCGCGCGGCATGCTGTACGATCCGCGCTGGGCGTGGCACGCCGCCGCCGAACTCGGGGGGCAGGTGTCTGTGCCGCCGCAATATTGGCGCTCTCAGCCCTCCTCGCACAAGGAACTGTTCGGGAAAACGGCGTTCGGCGCGCGGTGAGAATTTCACGCGCAGGCTGGAGCATCGATCATGGCCACAGCCTGTCGCTTTGCGGTGATGGCTCTTTGCGTAGTGATCGGCGGGAAGCTGATGGCAGGACAAGCGCTGGCGTTCGACATTGAAGCCCATCGCGGCGGACGCGCGCTGTTTCCCGAAAACACGCTCGTTGCGTTCGCCAATGCGCTTTCGATCGGGGTCGATACGCTGGAACTCGACATCGGCGTGACGCACGACGGCGCGATCGTCATCTCCCATGAGCGCGGTCTCAACCCCGATCTCGCCTTGGGACCGGACGGCAATTATGTCGCTGCGCCCGGCACACCCTTTGTTCAGTTGACGCTGGATGAGGTGAAGAAATTCGATGTCGGCCGGATACGCCCCGGCAGCAGGTATGCCGCGCAATTTCCGGATCAAAAGCCGGTGCCGGGAACCGGAATCCCGACACTGAAGGAACTGATCGGCCTCGTGCGCAAATCGGGCGACAGCCATGTGCGGCTGAATATAGAAACCAAGATCGATCCCGATCGCCCCGATGAATCCCCCGAACCTGAACGCTTTGTCGCACTGCTGCTCGAGCTGTTGCGCGCGGAAGATTTCGAGAGCCGCGTCATGGTGCAGTCGTTCGACTGGCGGACGCTGCGATTGGTACAGAAGCTCGCGCCAAAAATTCCAACCGTGTATCTGACTGTGCAGGCCGGATCGGCGCCGACGGTCTTCCTGGACAAGGCGTCGGCGTGGAGTGCGGGCTTCAATCCTTCCGACCACGGAAGGTCGCTTCCACGAACCATCAAGGCCGCCGGCGGCGCGATCTGGTCGCCGTATTTCGGCGACGTCACGCCGGAGCTGATATCGCAATCGCACGCGCTCGGCCTTCAGGTCGTGGTCTGGACCGTGAACAAGCCGGCCGACATGAAGCGGCTGATCGCGATGGGCGTGGACGGCATCATTTCCGATTCTCCCGACCTGCTGCGCAAGGCGGCCGCCGAAAGCGGCATCGCCCTGCCGGTGGGATCGAAAGTTGCGCCTTGAGACCAGCACGCCGTCAGTGCGAGCCAACGGGTCGCGCGAATGCGCGCCCGATGACAGGCTCCGCGAAGCAATCCAGTTTTTCCTGAATTCCTCTGGATTGCTTCGTCGCTTTCGCTCCTCGCAAAGACGGGATTCATAAAGTCATCCCCTGTCCGGCATTTCCGCCAAAGCCCGCAGTGCGGCGATATAGCCGTGAGGTCCGAGGCCGCAGATCACGCCCGTGGCGGCGTGGGAAATTTTCGAATGCCGGTGGTGTTCGTCGCGGGCGTGGATGTTGGAAATGTGTACCTCCATCACCGGTCCCTCGAATGCCTTGATCGCATCGACCATGGCGATGGAGGTGAAGGAATAGGCGGCCGGATTGATGATGATGGCGTCCGCATCCTGCCGAGCGGACTGGATCAGCTCGACCAGTGCGCCTTCGTGGTTCGACTGGTGGAAGGAAAGCGTCAGCGAAAGCTTTTTCGCCTCGCGCTCGCAAGCTTCCCTGATCTGCGCCAGCGTCGTGGTGCCGTAGATGTGCGGCTCGCGCACGCCCAGCAGATTGAGGTTCGGGCCGTTCAGGATCATCACTCGCTTCATGGCGTGCCTTTCGACAAGAGGGGTATGACTGGACTAGATACCGGAAAGTCCGAACACTGCCACCGCGCGGATCGGGGAAGCCGTACCGCCGCGCCATTTCATTGGCAAGCCGATGAAGGTGAACGGTCCCGCGCCAAGCAGCGTTTCCAGGTTGCAGAGGCTTTCGATGTGGGTGATGCCGAGATCGAAACACGCCTTGTGCACCAGCAAATTCACTTTTCCCTCAGGGCCCGGCCGCATCGAGTTGATGCCGAAATGCACGGCGCCTTGCCCGGCAAGCCATTCGGTCGCAGCGACGTTCACGCCCGAATTTTCCGTCGCATATTCCTTGCGCGGGAACGTGCGCGCGTGATGGCCGGTGCAGAGCAGGACCGTGCCGCCCTTTGGTACCGCCTGACCCGATTTCCTCACCGCCGCTTCCAGGTCTGATGGCGTGATCTCGGCGCGAGGCGCGATGTGGCGCAGATCGATGCAGATACCGGGCACGATGCATTTTTCCAGCGGATATTCGTCGATTCCCTGGCCCCTCCTGTCGAAATGCAGCGGCGCGTCGATATGAGTGCCGCCGTGATCGGGCATCGAGAAATACATCGACGCCAGCCCGTGCACATTGCCGCCATCGGCGAACGACTCTTCATGAGTTTTCCATACGCCGTGAATGATCGCGGAATGGCCCGGATAGTTCGGGGTGCGGTGGTAGAGCTCGCGGCTGAGGTCGACGATTTTCACGCGTGGTTCCTTCTTGTGTCGTTCTGTTGCCCTGGTGCGCGTTCGCAGGCATCGTATTGGCTGCCATCACACGGGCTTGATGCCGGCCTTGCCGATGATGTCGCGCCATTTGGGCACCTCGACCTCGATACGTTTGCGCAAGGCCTCCGTGCCGTGGGCCGTGACCTCGTAGCCGTTGGCGCGCAACTGCTCCACCACCGAGGGCATCTTGAGCACTTCCATCGACTTCGCCGACAATCTTTCCACGATGTCTGGAGCCGTCTTTCCGGGTGCGAAGAAGAACTGGGCCGTTTCGGCGACGAAATCCTTGTATCCAAGTTCCACCATGGTGGGCACGTCCGGAAGGTCGGGCCAGCGGCGGGCGCCGGTGATGGCAAGCACCTTGATCTCGCCGGATTGGGCAAACGGGAGCACCGGCGGAAGCGCCGATACGGCCACCTGCGTGGTGCCGGCGAGCAACGCCTGGACCGCGGGAGCGGCGCCGTTGAACGGCACATGCGTCATCTCTATTCCGCCCACGATCTTGAGGAATTCTGCGGAGAGATGCGGCGTGGTGCCGGCGCCGGGGCTCGCGTAATTCAGCTCGCCGGGTTTTGCCCTGGCGCGCGCGATCAACTCCGCAATCGAGTTGACGCCAAGCTTTGGCGTGACCAGAATTGAATTCGGCGTGGTGCCGAGTTCGGTGATCGGCGCTAAATCCTTGTAGGGATCGTAAGGGATTTTCGCGTAAAGACCGGGATTGACGGTATAGGCCGTGGAAACGATCAGCAGCGTGTAACCGTCGGCCTCCGCATGCGCCACATATCCGATCCCGATATTGCCGCCGGCCCCCGGTCGGTTTTCGACGATGAAGTTGCCGCCAAGCGCTGAGGCAAGGCCCTGCGCGAGAATGCGCGCCATGATGTCGGTCGGCCCGGCCGGAGCAAACGGCACGATGATCCTGACCGGCCGCTCGGGATAGACCGCAGCGCTTGCCCGACTGACGCCAAGCGCGATGTCGAGGCTCGATGTCGCGGCCGCGCCGGCCGCAAGGCTCGCCACTTTCAGAATCTCGCGGCGCGTGGGGCGGGCGCGTCTGATGCCTGGCATCGTTCTTCTCCCGGGACTTTCATCTCATTTCATCACATGTGCGGTCGCCGCGGAAGCGGGAGGAGCCCATGGGCAGGCGCCTGCGACGAAGCGATTCAGAGCCAGGGAAAGCCGTCATGCCCGGACTTGATTCGGGCGTCGGTCGCAGGAAAGTTCTTTGCGAAACGGATGGATGAGCGGGTCAAGCCCGCGTATGACAACCACGGGTCAAGAACACACGCCTCCGTTCCCGCGACGCCTTTGCGCCCGAGTCATGCGGGAGATATTCGCGTCCTCGAAAGAAGAGGGCGCAGGGAATGCCGGGTGCGTCGACTGCACCCGCGGTCTCGCGTGCGAAAGAAAAAAGCACACGAGCGTAGTCACCACAGGTACGCCGGATCGGCCCGGCATTCCCTGCGCGATGGTTTTAACGGTTTCCTTCGTACTCTCCCCGGTGACCGGGCTTTCTTGCCACCGTCGCTTACGGATCATCATCCGGTAAGCTTGATATCAGCGTCGGGATATCAGGACCACACGACTTCGCCGTCCGCGACCGGGCGCCTTCGTCTCGTGCGCCGGCCGCGTCCATCGCATCCCGCACCCAACGTTCGTGACGATCGCGAAACGCCCCTCTTTATCGGGCACAGGACGACGCAGCTCTATTGCTGTTTCTATCAAATGAAAAAGCGAAAAATTTTCCGCCTTGGGACTGGACAAAAGGGCAAATCAGCCGCGGCCATGATTTCCCTGCCGGCCTCATGGTTCGAGACGGTGCCTCGCACCTCCTCACCATGAGGGTCTCGGATCATTGGTCTCATCCCTTCGTTCGAGCATGATCGTCACATCTAGGTGGCCCGATCGTTTCGCCCCGCCCTGTCGGATGAACCCTGATCGCCGCCGAGGGCCACAGAGCCGCGCGTGGGAGATACTTCTCCGTCGAGCCAATCCTGCTCCTCGGCCAGCGCCAGCCACGCAGCCTCCATCCGCTTGTAGCGGAGGAAGGCCGGATCGCTGGTTGCAGCTTCGGCAAGGTGGGCGCAGTTCTCGGCATTTTCGCGAAAGATCTCGGACTGCTTCATCTTGGTCCTTCCTTCTGTGAAGCAGCACGTAAGCCCGCGATCGACGTTTACAACCGGGTTCCAATGCAGGATCGGTAACGTGATGATGCAGCAGTCGGCGGTCGCGGCCACGCGACTTCGCCGGGAAATGAGGTTTGACGACTGACTGCGGACTTGGGTGACGATTCCGGCGGGGGGTGTGCGCCTAGCCGCGGTGACACGCCGCCGATGAACATTGACCCCGTGTACGCTGGCATCTTCCCGTAAGCGGGTTTCAACGTCTTGAGAACCTCATGCGCGATCTGCCTGATGGCGGCGCGCTCAGGTCCGCCCATCGGTCGTGTCATCGTTGCCGGGCGGTCCCCCAAACAAAAACAGCCGGGTCTTCCGACCCGGCCATCCAAAACTCACCAACACCAAACCTGCCTAAGCTCAAACCCGCTCAGCTCGCCTTTTTCACCGGCGCGGCCGCGCCGACTTTCTTCTCGATCGCGCGCTTCAGTTCGAGCGCGCGCGGCGAGAGGTTGCTGGCGCGGGCCTTGAGGAGAAATGCGTCCAGGCCGCCATTGTGGTCGACGCTCTTGATCGCGTTGGTCGAAACGCGCAGGCGCACATTGCGGCCCAGCGCATCCGAGATGAAGGTCACGTTGCACAGGTTCGGCAGGAAACGCCGCTTGGTCTTGATATTGGAGTGGCTCACCTTATGGCCCACCTGCGGGCTCTTGGCCGTCAGTTCACAGCGCCGCGACATCTTCTCGAAATCCTCTTCGCGTCCCGGCTCCCGTCCACGTTTACGGGCGGCGCCAGGGGGTCAAAACACGTCCATCCAGGGAACCGCGGACGTATAGGGGCAGTTGGCTGGGGCGTCAAGGTTTTGCCAGCCGGCCTGCGCCGGCAAAAGCCTGTTTTGCCGGGCGTTTCGCCGCCTTCCGCCATCATATAAACGGCATATTTGCCGCCGATATCAGGGTTCCCTGCTCTTGCAGTTCGGGGCCTTTGCGCTTTTCGATTTGACGCGGAAGCGCGCAAGGCGTTGTTTGCCGGGTTTTTTCGTTTAAATGAAACACTTATCCCGCTGCTTGCTCAGGACCGCCCCTTTCGTGACGACCCACAGCATGATCTCGTCCCGGCGGCCTTCCTGGATGCACCGGGCGCTGGGCGGCTTCGGGGCGGCGGCGCTGTTGTTTGCCCTTCAGCAGGGCTCGGCTTTCGCCCAGGGCCGGCTGGATGCTCAATATGTCGCGACGCTGGCCGGTATTCCGATCGGCAGGGGAGCCTGGACCATCGACATTGCGGACGACCAGTATTCGGCTTCCGCCTTCGGCGGCACCTCGGGCCTGCTGAAGGCTTTTACCGCCGGCTCCGGCACCGCCTCTGCCCAGGGCCGCGTGGTCAACGGCGCGCTGGTCTCGAACAATTACAACGCTTCCACCAGCACGTCGAAATACACCCAGGCGGTCCGGATGGTGCTCTCGAACGGCACCATCAAGGAATACGCGATCGATCCGGAACCACCGGTCGATCCGGACCGAATTCCGGTAACCGACGCGCACCGACGAAACGTGTTCGACCCGATGACCGGATCGATGCTGCGCGTGCCCGGCAACGCCGATCCACTTGGCCCGGACGCCTGCCGCACCAGCGCTTCGATCTTCGATGGCCGCATGCGCTACGAGCTCAAGCTCGATTTCAAGCGCATGGAAATGGTCAGGGCTGACAAGGGCTATCAGGGCCCGGCCGTGGTCTGTGCGATCTATTTCGCACCGGTTGCGGGCTATATCCCGGATCGGCCGGTGATCAAGTATCTCGCCGCCGCGCGCAACATCGAGATCGCGTTCGCGCCGCTCGCGGGGACCCGCATCCTGGTTCCCTTCCGCATGGTGATCCCGACCCCGCTTGGCATCGCCATGCTGGAGGCAACACAGTTCATCACGGCTGCAACCCCACCGCGCGCGCCCAAGACAAATTGATGGCCACGAATTGATGGCGACGAATTGATGGCGAGGACGGAGAGTTGCAGGGGAATCCTGTTGACTCTTGCTCGCTTCTGATTCAACTCAAGCCCCCCTCTGCTTTAAAGGATTTCGCCGCCAGAACCGTCGCTTGTCCACCCGTTGCAAACTTGATCTAGTGTCGAAACACGGCGTCTGCGCGATATGTTGCGGTGAACGAAGCGGGACAAGGTCATGAGTCAGCGATTCGGGCGCGATTCGTTCCACAACCGTTCCGAACCTTAAATTGGCATCACCCAAGCGTAGCATTGTGACACACCTCAACCCGCACGGCGTTTTCTGCCTTCAAGACCGCGATCAGATTTCGGGCAACGACGCTCAAACGCCCGACGACGCAGAAACTCAATAGAACATGGTACTTTCGTCATCCCCGCCCTCGCTTGCCAATGGAAGGGCTCCAGGCTCCGGCGTCA
Organism: uncultured Alphaproteobacteria bacterium; assembly: GCA_963721935.1. GTDB lineage: Bacteria > Pseudomonadota > Alphaproteobacteria > Rhizobiales > Xanthobacteraceae > Bradyrhizobium. Next base: position 105,869 of record CAVRMY010000001.1, on the reverse strand, counting down.
CAGCCGTGTTGGGACCGACCAATACAGGTAAGACGCATCTGGCGATCGAGCGGATGCTTGCGCATTCCTCGGGGCTCATCGGCCTGCCGCTGCGGCTGCTCGCGCGCGAGGTCTACAACAAGATGGCCGACCGGGCGGGAGCGGAATTGGTCGCGCTGATCACCGGCGAGGAAAAGATCAAGCCGCCGCGGCCGCGGTTCTGGGTTTCGACCGTCGAGGCGATGCCGCGCGAGCTCGATGTGTCTTTCCTGGCGGTCGATGAAATCCAGATCGCCGCCGATCTCGAGCGCGGCCACGTCTTCACCGACCGCATCCTCAACAGGCGCGGCAGAGACGAAACCTTGCTGCTCGGCGCGGCCACGATGCGCGGAATCGTCGAACGGCTGCTGCCGGGCGCCAACATCGTCACAAGACCAAGGCTGTCGCAGCTCGAATTTGCCGGCGACCGCAAGATCACGCGCCAGCCGCGCCGCACCGCGATCGTCGCATTTTCCGCCGACGAGGTTTACGCCATCGCCGAATTGATCCGCCGCCAGCATGGCGGCGCGGCCGTGGTGCTGGGTTCGCTATCGCCCCGGACCCGAAACGCGCAAGTCGCAATGTTCCAGAACGGCGACGTCGATTACCTGGTCGCGACCGATGCGGTCGGCATGGGGCTTAATCTCGACGTCGATCACGTCGCTTTTGCTTCCGACCGTAAATATGACGGCTACCAGTTCCGCCGCCTCAACCCCGCCGAATTCGCGCAGATCGCCGGACGGGCCGGACGCGCGACGCGTGACGGCACCTTCGGCACCACGGGCCGCTGCGCGCCGTTCGAGCCCGAACTCGTCAACGCGCTGCAGAACCACACGTTCGAAAGCGTCAAGGTGTTGCAGTGGCGGAATTCGAAGCTCGATTTTTCATCGCTCGGCGCGCTGCAGGTGTCGCTTGCCCTGGCGCCCGCACACGAAAGTTTGACCCGCGCGCCGATTGCCGAGGATCTGCGCGTTCTCGACCATGCAGCGCGCGATGCTGATGTGCGGGAGTTGGCGCATGGGGCGGCGGCGGTCGAGCGGCTGTGGGATGCCTGCCAGATTCCGGACTACCGCAAGATCGCACCGGCGGCGCATGCCGAGCTCGTCACGAGCCTTTTTGGATTTCTGATGAAAAAGGGGCGGATTCCAGACGCCTGGTTTGCCGCGCAGGTCGAATCCGCGGACCGGGTCGACGGCGATATCGACACGCTATCGGGCAGGATCGCCCAGATCCGCACCTGGACATTTGTCGCCAACCGGCCGGATTGGCTGGCCGATCCCGAGCACTGGCAGGGAATTACGCGTGAGGTCGAAAATAAATTATCCGATGCGCTGCATGAACGGCTCACGGAGCGTTTCGTTGATCGTCGTACCAGTGTATTGATGCGCCGCCTGCGGGAAAACACGATGTTGAATACGGAAATCGGCAAGACCGGCGAAGTGATCGTAGAGGGCCACGTGATCGGCCGCCTCGATGGCTTCACCTTCGCCCCCGACGCTGCGGAAGCCGGTTCCGACGCCAAGGCGCTGCAGGCGACCGCGCAAAAGGCGCTTGCCGGCGAAATCGATGCGCGGGCTGAAAAACTGGCTGCCGCGCCCGACGACCAGTTCGTGCTGACTTCGGATGGAACCATACGCTGGACCGGCGATGCGGTCGCCAGATTGATGGCGTCCGACGACGCGTTGCGTCCACGCATTCGCATCATTTCGGACGAGCGGCTGGCTGGTGCGCCGCGCGAGGCGGTGCAGGCGCGGCTCGATCTGTGGCTGAAGACGCATGTCGAGAAGCTCTTGGGGCCACTGTTCGAACTCGGCAAGGCAGAGGACATCACGGGGATCGCGCGCGGCATCGCGTTCCAGCTGATCGAGGTGCTTGGCGTCCTGGAACGCTCGAAGATCGCTGCCGAGATGAAGGATCTCGACCAGCCTTCGCGGGCATCCTTGCGCAAATATGGCGTACGCTTCGGCGCCTATCACATCTATCTCCCCTCGCTCCTGAAGCCGGCTGCACGGGCGCTCGCCTCGTTGTTGTGGGTGCTCAAGCAGGACAATGTCGATCCGTCAGCGCTGTCGGGCGCGCAGCACCTGGCGGCATCGGGCCGCACTTCGTTCCCGGTCGACAAGGCGCTGCATCGCGATGCCTATCGTGTGCTCGGCTATCGCCAGTGCGGCGAGCGCGCGGTTCGCGTCGATATTCTGGAACGGCTGGCCGATCTGATCCGCCCCGCATTGGCCTGGCGCGAAACCTCACCCGGCGAAAAGCCGCCCGGTGCGTTTGACGGCCGCGGATTTGTGGTGACGCAGGCGATGACCTCGCTGACCGGTTCGGCCGGCGAGGATTTTGCCTCGGTCCTGCGCGCGCTCGGCTATCGCATGGAGCGTCGGCCGCCGCCGCCGAAACCGGCTGTGGTCGAGACTGTTTTGGCCGAGACTGCTGTGGCCGAGACTGGCTTGATCGAGGCTGCGTTGATCGAGGCTGCTTTGATCGAGGCTCCTGCAGTTTCCGAGGCTGCGCCTCCGCAGGCGCTTCCCGAGTTGCCTTCCGAGGCGGCAACAGGGAACGTTGCAGAAACAACCGCTGCGGAAACCTCGCCGCAGCCTGCAGTTGCCGATGACGCGGCGCCGGTGGCCGAAGCGGTTCCCGTGTCGTCGGTGTCGCTGTTGCCAAGCGTCGTATTCGCCGAAACCGCCGAACCGGTCGGCGAACCCGCGCCCACTGATATCGATGAACAGCCAGGGCCGGATGTGCCGCAAGCCGCAAGCGCCGGCGAGGCTGCCGCAGCCGAAGCTCCGTCGCCCGTCGCTGCGCCCGCCGTACCGGAACTCGTCGAAGTCTGGCGGCCCGGCGGCCGATCGGACGAGCGCCCGCGGCGTCATGATCGCAGCCGGCACCGCCGACACGATCGCCCGGCGGATGGTTCGCAGCCTGTGGCCGCCGGCGAAACCGCGACGTCAGACCAGGGCGAGGCAGCCAAGCGCGACAGGCATCGACATCGTCGGCGCAACCGACAGCATGATTTCGGCAAAACTCGACCCGATCAGCCCCCTGACGGCGCCGTTGCCGCGCCGGATAGCGCGGTGGCACGCGAACCACGCGAGGACAAGGCTGGCCGGCCGCGCGAGCGCTTTGAAGGCAGGGGGCGCAGCGAGGACAGGAACAGGGGCAAATCCCGCGATCGCGAGGATGGCGGGCGCGACAGGGCCGCTCGCGACAAGGGGCGGGATCGCGACAAGGGCGGCCGGGAGAGCGGCCCGTCGCACCGGCAATACGCCACGAGCGCCAGCCCGCGCGATCGCGACCGTGCGATCGATCCCAATTCGCCCTTCGCCAAACTGGCGGCGCTCAAGGAGCAACTCAGCGCCAATCGGAAGGATTGAATTTTCAGGCTGGAGCCTTTCGGCGTTGATAGAATCAAAACCGGGCTCTGATCCTTGTTTTGACGCGTTTTCTTCACGCGAACCGGTACACCCTCGGATCAAGTCCGAGGGCATGCTTCGCTCGAAAACGGTCTAAAACCCGTCTGGGAACCGATCCTTGGAGCGCCAGCGTCTCGATAAATGGTTGTGGCACGCGCGGGTGGTCAAAGCTCGCAGCAGTGCTGCAGCTTTGGTGCAGGCTGGCTGTGTTCGCATCAATGGCGTCCGCGAGACCGCGCCCGGCCACGCCGTGAAGATCGGCGACGTTCTGACGATCGGGCTTGATCGCGCCGTTCGCGTTCTCAAGGTCGCAGGCTTCGTCGAGCGGCGCGGGAATGCGGCTTGCGCACGCGCACTTTTCGTCGAATTGCACGACCGGCCGAAGTAACTATCTGTGAAGTGGTTGGCGGGCACAGGATAGCCGGAGAAGCATGCCGGGAAATGCTTTGCTTCCCTTGCGGCTGAGGAGTTACTGCGCTACCCAGCCCTGCGCAAATTTGACCCGTTTCGGAGCCCTGGATGACTTACGTCGTCACTGAAGCCTGCATCAAATGCAAATATACCGACTGCGTCGAAGTCTGCCCTGTCGATTGCTTCTACGAGGGTGACAACATGCTGGTCATCCACCCGGACGAGTGCATCGACTGTGGCGTGTGCGAACCCGAATGCCCCGCCGACGCCATCAAGCCGGACACCGAACCTGGCCTGGAGAAGTGGCTCGAGGTGAATACCGAGTATGCCAAGTCCTGGCCGAATATTACCCAGAAGAAGGAGTCCCCGCCCGACGCCAAGGAATTCGAGGGGATGGAAGGCAAGTTCGAGAAATATTTTTCTCCGGCGCCAGGAGCCGGCGACTGATCCGGAACAATTACCCGGGATCGAATTCGGCATCGGGCTCCAGCCTATTGTTTGGGCATGATCTTCGGGGTCGGTCTGCAGTTGCACCATTGATTCCATGCAAGGAGTAGCATTCCCGTTTTTTTGTTGCCCTCCGGCTTAACCCTAATGCCCTTCAGCTGGGCAAAATGCCCTGTGATGGCCAGCTGAAGGGGCATAAATCATTGATTCTGGCGGGAAATGTGCTATATTGGCGCAATTCGCTAGCCGAACCCGTCAGCCCGCTTGAAGGCCCCTATGGGTTCCCGTGAAACATCGAACAGGGGCGTGGCAGTTCCGCGCGCAGGCTGTGTCACAAAAAAAGCGTACAAAGAGTACCTCAAAGGCCTCCAGAAAAGCCGCCGCGGGGGTTGGCCGCGGTGCAACAAAGAGCCGTGCCCGGGATACCCGGAAAGCCGCCAAGATCCCGGCTGCAAAGTCCTCAAAAAATAAAAGAAGCTCAATGCCAAACAAGACTGCAAAAACTGCCGCGAAGGCGACGGGTTCGAAGGCCACTGCTTCGAAGGTCGCCGCTTCCAAGACCGCTTCGAAGGCCTCAAGCCCCAAATCGGCGGCCAAGGGCGTTACTCCCAAGGCCGTTATTCTCAAGGCGCCTGCACCCAAGGCGGCAGCGGTTGCCAGCAAGCCCGTCAACGCCGCCAAGCCTATTGCCGCCAAGCCTGTTGTCACCAAGCCCGTAGCGGCTGCGCCTCGCGTCGAGGAGAAGAAGCCCCTGACCCACCGTCAAGGCTTCAAGACCAACGAATTCGTGGTCTATCCCGCCCATGGCGTCGGCCAGATCCTGGCCATCGAAGAGCAGGAGATCGCTGGTGCGAAGCTTGAATTGTTCGTGATCAATTTCATCAAGGACAAGATGACGCTGCGGGTGCCGACGGCGAAGGTCGCCAATGTCGGCATGCGCAAGCTGTCGGACCCGGCGCTGGTCAGACGCGCGCTGGAAACGCTGAAGGGCCGTGCCCGCGTCAAGCGCACCATGTGGTCGCGCCGCGCGCAGGAATATGAAGCGAAGATCAATTCGGGCGACATCGTGGCGATTGCCGAAGTGGTGCGCGATCTCTATCGCTCCGAATCGCAGCCCGAGCAGTCCTACAGCGAGCGTCAGCTCTACGAGGCTGCGCTCGATCGCCTGTCGCGCGAAATTGCCGTGGTTCAGCACGTCACCGAGACCGAGGCGGTCAAGGAAATCGAAGGCCAACTCGCCAAGAGCCCGCGCCGTGGCGCCAAGGCCGAGGCGGAAGTCGAGGCCGACGGTGAAGCAGATGCAGACGCCGATGCCGATACGGATATCGACGGCGACGATACGGCTGTCGCGGACGAAGCCGCGTAAGCCGAGCCGATAAGCGAATTGAAAAAGCCCGGTCGCAAGATCGGGCTTTTTGTTTGATCGTCATGGCTCCAGGAGTGAGGCTCGCTGAAGCCCCCCCCACCCCCGACCCCTCCGCGCCACTTCGCTGCGCGAAGCGGAGGGAGGGGAGAAGAAGCCGCCTTTCGAAACCTGGAAACCCATGAGGTCAGATAGATCGCAAACGCAATATGAAGACGGCGCGGAAGAAAATGCAGCCGGCGTGCGTTATCGATAGATCACGCGGTATGGGTCCCTGCATGTGCAGGGATGACAAGGGTGGTGGCCGAGACAACGGTTGACGTCAATCCACCACGATCTTGACGCGGTCGCGCGCCTTCACCTGGGCATGCGCTTCAAGCCCGTTGAGGATGCGGAAGCGCTCGGCGGCATGGTCGAGGCCCGCCATGCGGTGGGCGAGCGATTCCACGGTATCGCCAGGCTGCACGTTGATGACCTTGATACGCAGCGGCCGCGCGGCCTGGATCTCATCGAGCGTCAGCCGGCGGAACGAGTTGACGGTTTCGCGCGCGTTGCGCTCGCTTTCGGTGGTTTTCTGCTTGGCAGCAAAGATGAAGCGGTAGACGTTGCTGCCGAAGCGCAGCGCATAGACCTTGAACTGCCATTGGTCGCCATGGGCGACGGCAGAGGCCGCCGGGAAACCGTTGATGGTGATATCCTCGGTTGAGGATTTGTCGACGTTTTCCATCCAGCCGGAATTGAGATAGTCGCCGAGCGATTGTTCGGACGGCACCCGCACGACATCGAAACGCATTGCCTGGATGCCACCCTCGCGCACGCCGATAACGGCCTGAGCCGTATTGTCCAGCGTGAAATTCTCGGGGGCCGTGAAGGTGAACCCGAGCTTGGGATGCAGGAAACGGTGACCGCGAACGAAGCCTTCGCTGGGGTCCTCGCCGTAGACGATATTGTCGATCGCTGCCAGATAGGTGTCGCGATCGCGATCGTTGGATTCGGGCGAGGTGTATTGCCTCGCCGTGCTCTGTGCGTTCGACACCCGCTCAGGGGTGGCTGGATGCGAGGAGAGGAAGTCCTGCGCGCGCGGATCGACCGAAGGCTTTGCTGCCTTCAGCTCGGCGTTGCGCTCCATCGCGGTCAGAAACCGCGCCGCGCCGTAGGGATCGAAATGGGCGCGCGCCGAGATACCGACACCGATGCCGTCCGCCTCGAACTCCTGGGACCGCGAGAAGCTGGCCATCGTCAGCTTGGTCTTTGCCAGCGCGAGCGCGGTCAAGTCGGGGTCGGTTCCCATTTCGGTGACGACGCGGGTGACAACGGCGGCCTGGCGCGCCTGATCCTCGCGAATCGCGGCATGCTTGGCCAGCACATGCGCCATCTCGTGGCTCAGCACCGACGACAATTCGGAAGTGTCGCAGGCGAGCGCAACCAGGCCACGGGTGACATAGAGTTGGCCGGTCGGGAGCGCAAAGGCGTTGACGGCGCCCGAATTGAGTATCGTCACCTTGTAGGCCTGATCGGGACGATCGGAGGCCGCGACCAGCCGATCGACCGTCTTGCCGATCAGCGCTTCGAGCTTCGGATCGTCATAGACCCCGCCATAGGAAGTAAGGATGCGCTCGTGCTCCTTTTCGGAGGCGGGGTTTTGAACGACGGCACGATTGGGCTTCGGCGGGTTGGGCGCAGAGGGGGTCGCGGTCTGAAAACGCGAGATGTCGCCGCACGCCGCAAGCGACAGCGCAGCGCCGATCACAATCAATGCAGCCCAGATCTGGCGGCTCATCCCGTCCCCGCGCCGTCCCGTACTGTCCACCACGACAACTACTCTTTTATGTCCGGCGAGCTAATTCCCGCCCAAAAGCTCGATTTGCCCCACCCGGAGCAGTTCAATTCGTGGCCCACCCCGCGCCTCAACGAAGCCCCGAACGCGAATCCGCCGATTTTCGAGAGACTTGGGTGCTATTCCCGCTGCCTCGAAAACAGGTAGCACCCGCCTTGAGATAGTTACAGCAAAATCCCGCGTCCAATTCCGTCCGAAGTTCAGGTATGTGGTTGCCCCTGCCTGCCGGACGGTCAAGACCCGGCCCTCGATGATCGTAAAGCGCCCTATCCTGGTCAAAATATCGCCCGGACTTTCGGAGTTTTTTATGGCCGAGGAGCCGGTCCAGATGCCTTGATTGGCCTGGCGACCCGCCGCCTCCGCCGCCAGCAGCCGCGACGCGCACGCCTTGTCGGCCACGGTGGCGGAGGAAACCGCCGCACCTTGCGCCAGCAAAGTCTCCTGCACCAGGGTTGCGGACGGAGCCAGAAATACGAAGGCAGTCTGACGGCCGTACCGGTCGGGCGTATCATCTTCCCCGCGCAGGATAACCTCGCGTCCGGTCAAAATCGCCGCCAGCGCCTCCATTTGGCCCGCGCGATTTTCCGAAGCGACCGGCTCTATGCCGGCGAGGCGGACTTCGCGGCCGTCCTGAAGACGAAAGCTGCGCGCATCGATGACGGCGGCGACGAGGCCCTGACCGAGCAGTTCAAAATCGCAACCAGCGGCCGGCGCCCGACCCGTTGTGGCGGCCAAAAGCGCAATCGCGACCAGCGTGATCCTCGCTGGAGGCGCAGATCGAAGTCCGGTTGGCATTACCTGGACGGACATGGTGCGCCGTTCGAATCGATTGCTCATTTCACTCGACCAAAGACGTTGAATCGCCTCAGGTCCCCAAGCTTGCCGCTGCCTGATGCTTACGGCATGATCGAGCCACCGGAAATAGTCGCGACAGCAAAAAGCGGCTGCCGACAGGGAGGCTTTGATGCGACGGATTTTTTCCCCGATTCTCGGCGTGGTGCTGGCGATGGCCGCAACCGCGGCTTTGGCGCAGGGCAAGCCTCCGCTCAAACTCGGCGGAATCCTCGATATGTCCGGGCTTTATGCCGATATCACCGGTCCCGGTGCCGAAATGGCCGCGAAGATGGCGGCGGAGGATTTCGGCGGCGAGGTGTTGGGACGCAAGATCGAGATTCTCGCTGCTGACCATCTCAACAAGGCCGACCTTGCCGCCAACATCGCCCGCGACATGCTCGACAACCAGGGCGTCGAGATGATCTATGACGTCGCCGCATCCGCGACCGCCCTTGCCGCCGGCGAGATTGCGAAAGCGCGGAACAAGATCATCATGTTCAACGGGCCAGGGTCGATCCGTCTGAGCAACGAGGCATGCGGCCCCTACACCGTGCATTATGTCTTCGACACCTACGCACAGGCCAATGTGACCGGGCTTGCGGCGGTCAAGCAAGGCCTCGACACCTGGTTCTTCATTACGGTCGATTACGCCTTCGGACAGGACCTGGAGAAAGATACGGTCAACGTCGTGCTGAAGTCCGGCGGCAAGGTGCTTGGCAATGTCAGGCATCCGCTCAATACGTCGGATTTCTCGTCATATCTGCTGCAGGCGCAGGCTTCCAAAGCCAAAGTGATCGGGCTTGCCAACGCCGGCGGCGATACCATCAATACGATCAAGCAGGCGGCCGAGTTCGGAATCATGAAGGCCGGCCAGAAGCTGGTTCCGCTCCTGGTCTTCATCACCGACATCGACAGTGTCGGACTCGAAACTGCGCAGGGTTTGTTGCTTTCCGAGGCCTTCTATTGGGACCTCAATGATGAAAGCCGCGCGTTTTCCAAGCGTTTCATGCAGCGGATAGGCCGGCCGCCGAGCGCGGCTCAGGCTGGTGTATATTCCTCCGTGACGCATTATCTCAAGGCGGTGAAGGCCGCCGGCACGACCGACTCCGCCGCCGTCATGAAAATCATGAAGGAAACCCCGATCAACGACATGTTCGCCAAAAACGGCCGGATTCGCGAGGACGGACGCATGGAGCACGACATGTATCTGTTCGAGGTAAAGAAGCCGTCGGAATCGAAAGGCCGCTGGGACGACTACAAGCTGGTGGCGACCATTCCGGCCAAGGAGGCTTTCCAGCCGCTTGAGTTGTCGCGCTGCCCGCTGGTGAAGAAATAGTGGGACACGGCTCCCCGTCTTTGCGAGCCAACTGATCGCGCGAACGCGCGCCCGATGACAGGCTCCGCGAAGCAATCCAGCCAAGGTGACAATGGATTGCTTCGGAGTTCACGACTTCTCGCAATGACGCGAGACAAGATTACCATTGCAACGACAAAGGCGCCCCCATGAGCAACGACATCGTCCTGCAACACCTCGCCTCCGGCCTGCTCACGATCACCATGAATCGTCCCGACCGGCGCAATGCGCTCAACGCGGATATGACAATGGGGCTGGTGGCGGCGGCGCGGCGTGCTGCAGAAGATCACGAGGTCCGCGCCGTTCTGCTGAAAGGCGCAGGCGGCACGTTCTGTGTCGGCGGCGATGTGAAATCGATGGCCGAGGGGCGGGCGCCGATGCCGTTCGAAGCCAGGATGACCAATCTGCGGCGTGCCATGGAGGTTTCCCGCATCCTGCACGAGATGTCCAAGCCGGTGGTGGCGCAGCTCGACGGCGCGGCAGCCGGCGCCGGACTTTCGATCGCGCTGGCCTGCGATCTGCGTGTCGCCTCAACTTCGGTGAAGATCACCACCGCTTTCGCCAAGGTCGGCCTGTCGGGCGACTACGGTGGGACCTATTTTTTGACGCAAATGCTCGGCAGCGCCAAGGCGCGCGAACTTTATCTGATGTCGCCGGTGTTGACCGCACAGGAAGCGCTGGCGCTGGGTCTGGTTACACGGGTGGTTGGCGACGCCGAGGTCGATGCGGCAGCCCACGAACTCGCGATGTCGCTGGCGCACGGTCCTTCGATTACGCTGGGCTACATCAAACGCAACATCAACAATGCCGAACGCCTGCCGCTCGAGGTCTGTTTCGACGCCGAGGCATTTCACCACTCGCGCGCCGGCGAGACCGCCGATCACAAGGAGGCCGCCAGGGCGTTCGTCGAAAAGCGCAAGCCGGTGTTTGAAGGCCATTGAGGTTGTCATTGCGCCGGTGATGCAGGCGAGCCAGCTCTCAGCGAGTCGTCCCCGCGGAACGCAGGGACGACGTAAGTCGAACCTCACCGCCCCCTGAAATTTGCGGCGCGGCGTTCCTCGGTGGCCTTGACGCCTTCCTTGAAGTCCTCGGTGGCGCGCAGCCGGGTTTGTTCCGCAAGCTCATGATGGGTGGCCGCCAGGACGCGATCGGCCAGACCGGCGCGCATCGTGGCGCGGGTCGAGAGCAGGCCGAGCGGCGAACATTCCGCGATCTCCTGTGCGAGCCGGATCGCCGCGCCGCGCACCTGATCCTGCGGCACGCATTCGTTGGCAAGACCCATTCTATAGGCCTCTTCGCCCGTCACCCGCCGGCTCGTGTAGAAGATCAATTCCGCGTTGTTGCGTCCCACCAGTTCGGGAAGGGTCACCGTCAGCCCGAAGCCTGGATGAAAGCCCAGCCTGGTAAAATTGGCAGCAAAGCGTGCCTCGGGACAGGTGACGCGGAAATCCGCCGAAACTGCAAGCCCAAGGCCGCCGCCGATGGCCGCGCCATGGACCGCGGCAACGATCGGCTTCTTGTTGCGGAAGATGCGCACGGCCTGGATATAAAGATGGCTGATCTGGCCGAGGCTGGAGGCCGGATCGGCTTTCTCGCGCGCTTCCTGCTCCTGGCGCGCCGGATCGTTGAAATTGGCGCCGGCGCAGAACGCCTTGCCCTGGGCGGCCAGAACCGACGAACGGATTTCGACATCGGAATCGAATTCCTCCAGCGCATCGGCGATCTGGTTGATCAGCGAAATGTCGAAGAAGTTGAGCGGCGGCCGCCGGATCTCGATCAGGCCGACATGCCCGATTTTCTCGACGCCGATATCCTTGAACGTGCCCATGCTTCAACTCCGCGTTAGCCGGATCGGCGGTGCGTTCCCTCCCCCAAAGGGTGAGGTGGAGGTGGTACCACGGCGGTGCATCAGCGCAAGCCAAGTCCGCGCGCGATGATGCCGCGCAGCACCTCGGTGGTGCCGCCCTGGATGGTGAGTTTCGGCGCGGTCTTGATCGCGAACGCCAGTTGTTTTTCCAGCGTTTCGTGGTTGGTCGCGTCCGGGTCGATGAAGGCCGCCAGTTCCCGAACCCGGTGCGGCAGTTGCTGCTCCCATATCGTGCCGATGTCCTTGACGATCGCGGCTTCGACCACCGGTTCCTTTCCGGCCTGCAGCATGCCCGCGACCGAAACCGACATCCGCCGCATGGTATGAAGCTGTGCGACCAGCCGCCCGATGCCTTCGGCGTTTCGTGTATCCGGCGCAGGCCCCACCGCGCGGACCAGTTCGGTCAGCACGTAATAGGTTTCCAGAAAACGCTCCGGTCCGCTGCGCTCATAGGCGAGTTCGCTCGTAGCCTGCTTCCAGGCGCCGTCGATCTCGCCCAGCACGTGATCGTCGGGCATGAAGGCGTCGGTAAACACTACCTCGTTGAATTCGAATTGCCCTGTGATCTGGCCGATCGGATTGACCTTGATGCCCGGCGTCTTCATGTCGACCAGAAATTGCGTCAGGCCGTGGCGGCGATTTTCCCTGGTCGGCGGCGAAGTGCGGAAGATCGCGATCATGTAGTCGGCAATGTGCGCCGACGAGGTCCATATCTTGGTGCCGTTGATCAGAAAGCCGCCATCGGTCCTGGTTGCCTTGGTTTTGGCCGCGAACAGGTCGGAGCCGGAATTCGGCTCGCTCATGCCGATCGCGAAGCAGACTTCGCCGCGGCAGATCCGCGGCAGGATGTCCATCTTGATGCGCTCGTTGGCGTATTTCAGAAGCACCGGGCCGCTTTGCCGGTCGGCGACGAAAAAGCGCCGGGTCGGCGCGTTGGCGACGCGCATCTCCTCGGTCACCACGTAGCGTTCGAGGAAGCTGCGTTCATGACCGCCATATTTTTTCGGCCAGGTCATGCCGAGCCAGCCGCGCTGCCCCACCCGGCGGGAAAATTCCGGCGCATCGGTATCTTCGCGATTGGGCCTGTGCGGATCGAAAGTGCCGTTTGCGATTTCCTCGGCGAGAAAGGCGCGTACTTCCTTGCGCAGTTGGACGCATGCGGGCGGCAGGCGTATCGGATCGAAGCGGAGGGCTGCGCTCATGGTGAATCCCTTACCGACTGCAATCTTTGGCGTGGAAACGATCGGCACGCAGCGAAGGTGGGCTCCCTCTCCCGGCGGGAGAGGGCTGGGGTGAGGGGTAACGGTCTATCGTGAAACTGTAATCCCTCACCCGGATCGCGCCTGGCGCCGCGATCCGACCTCTCCCGACGGGAGAGGTGAGGGAAGCCGCAAGCCTTGCCTTCTGATGCACCGACGTTCTCACCTTGAGGCCACCAGCGGCCATAATTCCTCGGCGCCGCGCGTGGCCACACGCTTGCCAAGTTCGACCGCCCAATGGCTTTCCGAGCCGAAATCATCTCGCCACGCCAGCGCCCGCAGCGAGTAGCGGTGCAGGATGTGCTCGATGGTGAAGCCGATTGCGCCGTGCACCTGATGGGCAATCGCCGCGCCCTTTTCGGCCGCCTCCGAGCAGCGGATCTTTGCGGAAGCCGCTTCAAGGAACCTTGCATCCTCCTGCGGCTCGGCGCTGGCAAACGTATCGGCGGCGGAAGTTGCCGCCGCAAGGGCTGCTGCCGATTCGCCGGCGAGCCTTGCCAGATTGTGCTGTACGGCCTGGAATTTCGAGATCTTCTTTTCGAAAGCGACACGTTCGTTGGCGTAACGCACGCTGATATCGAGCATCGATTCAAGCGCGCCGGCAATCTGCAGGCTTCGCACCACCGCGCCCATCAAAAGCGCCGAGGTCTCATCGAAGCCATCGGGCGCAGCCGCAATCGCGATCGGCGCGGCGCGGCTGAGCGTCAGCGTGTCGCTGGCATCGCCGCCAAGATTGAGCCCGCCGTCGATCCGGCAGTCGCTGGCCCTTACCAGCGCGATCGAGAGACCGCCGTTTCCTCGCGCAAGCACTGCGACATGTCTGGCATCCCCAGCGAAGGGAACATCGCGTACCCGCCCGGACAAGGTGCCATCGCCGTCAACTATGATGCGGTCCTTCGGACCGGCGGGCGCCACCGTCATTTCACCTTCAGGCGATGCAATTTTCGCCTGCGACAGCAGCCAGCCCGCCAGCATGGTCTCCGCAAGCGGTACGCCGATCGCAAAACGTCCGGCAGCGCTCAAAACGCCGAAACCTTCGGCCAGGCTCGCGCCCGAACCGCCGCAATCTTCCGGGACCCACGACAAGGGCAGGCCGGCTTCGCTCAACGCGGCCCACAGCGGCGCCTTCCAGCCGCCCTTGTTGTCGCGATTGATGGTTTGCGCGTCGGCGAGATCCGCAAATATCCGCTCTGCGGTCTGCGCGACGATATTCTCACTGTCCGCCACGGCGTTCCCCGTTTCTTGCAATCCATGATGGGGAAAAGCGGCACGTCTGACAAGCGCCGATGTCCGCAAGGGCCTCTGCAAGGGCGGAATGAAAGAGTTGGCGGCGAACCTTTCGGCGCGACGAAGTTTCCCCAATTTGCGGGCAATATGCTAGATCGCGCCTGGAACGCTCAAACGACGCGAGGAAATGCGATGGCAAACGATGGTCTGTGCGCGATCATAACGGGTTCGGCATCGGGTCTGGGTGCTGCGACCGCGACCATCCTGGCAAAGGGCGGTGCGCGCGTCGTCGTCAACTATTCTTCGAGCAAGACGGAAGCTGAACAGACGGCCGATCTCTGCCGCAGCGCCGGCGGCGAGGCGGTCGTGGTCCAGGGCGATGTTTCCCGCGATGAAGATTGCCGCAAGATCGCAGCGGCGGCGGCGCCGTGGGGGCGGCTCGATGCGCTGATCAACAATGCCGGCATCACCAAGCACATGGCGCACGACAATCTCGACGGCCTCAGCGCTGAAGACTTCCAGCGCCTGTTTGGCGTCAACACGATCGGTCCCTTCCAGATGGTGCGTGCCACGCGGGCACTGCTGGAAGCCGGTGCCAAGGCGTCGGGCCGCGCATCCTCGGTCGTCAACATCTCCTCGGTTGCCGGCATCAGCGGCATCGGCTCTTCGGTGGCCTACGCCGCGAGCAAGGGCGCGCTGAACAGCATCACGCTTTCGCTTGCGCGCGCGCTTGCACCGCTGATCCGCGTCAACGCCGTATGTCCGGGCTATATCGACACGCCCTGGTTCACCAAGGGCCGCGGCGTCGAGGCAGCCGCGAAGGTTCGCGAAACCGTCGTCGCGAAAGTGCCGCTCAAGCGCGCCTCGACCGCTGAAGATGTCGCCGGACTCGTCTGCTTCCTTGCCACGCCACAATCAAGCAACATGACCGGCGAAGTGGTCCGCATGGATGCGGGCTTGCATCTCATCACGTGAGGTTCTGTGGGCTCGTTTCCGGTTCGCTCATACAACCCGCGCTCGGAATGGCGCGTTGGCCTAATTGCTGCCCGGATCCGAAATCACCTTGGCCGCCACCAGCCTGTTCCAGATGAACAGAACCACCAATGCGCCGATCGTCGCAGTGATGAAGCCGGCGCCCTGGTCGGGACCATAATGGCCGATGGCCTGGCCGATCCAGGTCGCAAGGAATGCGCCGGCGATACCGAGTACCGTGGTCAGGATGAAGCCGCTCGGATTGTTCGGGCCAGGAGAAAGCAGCCGCGCGATGATGCCGGCGACGAAGCCGACGATAATGACCCAGATAATTCCGCTCATGATGTGTCGTCCTCTCTCGGAAACGTCGTCCTCTCTCGAAAACCATGACTGAGGAATATCGGCCTTCAAAAGCGGGATGGCTTATCTCTCGATTTTCATCCAGCTTGTTGTTTCATTGATCGACCACATCCCCTGACCGGGTTCGTTCACGCCTTTCGCCGGGTCATGCTCTATTCAAAGCCGACCGGACAGCTCGTTTTCGGTCGGCAGCCGTCCGTCCGGCGTCAAATGGTTGACCACGTCGGGCAGATACCTGCTGAGGCCGTCGAGCAATTCCTGCCGCGACAGGCCGCTTTGCGACATCAGGTGCTGGATCTGGTCGCCGCCGAGTGCGCTGGCGAGGTCGCCAGATGAAATCTGCTTGTTGGGGCCCTGGCTGACCCACGAATTGACGGTCTCGCCATGGCCGCTCTGCTGGAACTGCTTGAGCAGGTCGCCGAGCCCGCCGCTGATGACGCTTCCAGCCGCGCCGCCCGCAAGCAGTCCGCCCAGGCCGCCCTTGAGAAGGTCGCCAAGATTCCCGCCCGTTGCGTCGCCGGGCTGGCTGGGATTGGCCGTTTTCGGCGAAGGCGCTTGCGCTGGAGCGGCGCCGGGTTGGCCGCCGGTGAGATGCTTGACGGCCTTGAAGGCAAGCAGCCCAAGGATCGCCATCGTCAGCGGCGACATGCCGCTCTTATCTTGTTGCGCGCTTGGGCTGCTCGGGCCCCGCGGGCCTTGTTGCATCCCGTTCAATACGTCGAGTAAGCCCATCGTCATCTCCTGCCGAGTGCTGCCCCGCCAGGCGAACCATAACGGCGCGCCATGACGGTTACAAGGCGGGCGGCAATTGCGTTGCATCCGGCGCCAGCCGTCGCGCGGCGGACAGCCGGTAAAGTCTGCTATCCGAGTCGGAGATCGGGCGGAGGTATTGCGGGATGACGCTTGATCGGGGAATCGTCGTCGCCGGCGCCGGCAGCATTGGCTGTTTTGTCGGCGGCATGCTCGCCGCCGCCGGGCGCAGCGTCGGCTTGCTGGCGCGAGCGCGCGTGATCGATGAAATCGAAAGCAACGGGCTCACCGTCACCAGTTTCGAAGGCTTTGAACGGGAAATCGCAGGCTCACAGTTGATGCTGTCCGACGATTCCCGGATCCTTGGCGAGGCCGGCATCGTGCTTGTCACCGTCAAGAGCGCCGATACGGCGGAAGTTGCGGAAGCGATTGCCCGCCACGCGCCGCGCGATGCCGTCATTGTCAGTCTGCAAAACGGCGTCGGCAATGTGCCGCTGTTGCGGCAGCGATTGCAGGGACGGATCGTGCTCGCAGCGATGGTGCCGTTCAACGTGATCGCGATCGGGGAGGGAAGATTTCACCGCGCCACCTCGGGCGATATCGTGGTCGAGCACGATGAAGCCGATACCGCGGCGACGCTTTCGGTGCCGGGGATGACCGTGCGCGGGTCTTCCGACATCATCGGCGTGCAATGGGGCAAACTGCTCGTCAATCTCAACAACGCGATCAACGCGCTGTCGGGCCTGCCGTTGCGCGAGCAACTCGCGCAGCGCTCGTGGCGCACGCTGCTCGCCGACCAGATCGCCGAAGGGCTGCAGGCTGTGAGGGCGGAAGGCATCAAACCGGTGTCGGCGTCGCCAGTGCCAATGAGGTTGATGCCGCATCTGCTGCGGTTGCCGGACTTCCCGTTCGCATTGATGCTTGGTCGCACGATGCAGATCGATCCGCAGGCGCGCTCCTCGATGGCGGAAGATCTGCAGCGCGGCCGCCGCACCGAGATCGACTATCTTCAGGGCGTCATCATCGACATCGCCGAGCGGGAGGGCTTGCAGGTGCCGCTGTCACGCCGCATCGTTGCGCTGATCAAGAGCGCGGAGGCTTTAGCTCAAGGCTCGCCGCGGCTGACGCCCGGTGAAATCCGCGCGGGGCTTCTCGATTAACTGACCTAAAGCGCGATGATTTGTGGTTGGCTCGCTCCGTCGGCAGGCTCGGTTCACCTCTCCCCAGTGGGGAGAGGTCGATTTGCTGCTGGCGATGCGAAAGCATCGTCCAGTGCAAATCGGGTGAGGGGCCGTCGCTTTCACGAGAGACCGTTACCCCTCACCCCAACCCTCTCCCAAGGGAGAGGGAGCACACTTTCGTCGCGGTCGAATATTTTTGGTGTTCGAAAACTATCGAGCTGCAGCCGATTCTTTCGAAACTTCTCGTTTCGAATTCTTGTCGACGGTGTGGCAAGGGCGTGAGCCCTTCTGGCCCGGTTCGGGGCGGCTTGCCTCGGTCCTGACATTGCTTCGCCTCGGCTTGAAGGGAAAACCTCGGACCGGGAACTGGTATACATTATCCCTCCTGGGATACATTATTCCCAATTGTTGCTCAAATGACACATATAATTTTGCATCGCAATATTCGGCAATAAAATCTCTATGCCATTGAAATCGAAAGGCTTTGGGGACGCCCTCCAACATCGCCCTCGCACCCGCAATAAGTCCGTCATGGTTAAGGACACATTGACGGTATTCCCCAACGGGGTCAGGCTGGATTCGGTTCCTTGCGGGGAGTTGTCACGAGGGGGAAGACGATGGGGAAATATGCATTGGGCGTGGCTGTTGCGGCCTTGGGGATCGTCAATCAAGCGTTACCAGCATCTGCCGACAAGCTCGACGACCTGATCAGGCGGATGGACGCAATCGAGCAGAGCAACAAGCAACTCGCCAAAGAGAACGCAGCACTTCGTTCGCAGCTCAGGAAGCCGGCGTCTGCGACTGTCGTTGCGGCTCCTGCTGCTCCGGCCCACGCGACGGTAACTGGCATCCCGACCCCGCCGCACGTGTTGGACGCGCCGGAGATCGATGCCCAGGGCCATGGCTTCCTCGAGCACAAGAAGGGCAACCCGCTCACCTTCTACACACCCGGCGGCGAGATCACGGCTTACGGCAACTTCGACATCTCGTTCGACGATACGACGAAGCATTCGGAGGACAATGTAAACACCGAACCCGGCGTTACTGGTGGAAGTGAGCCTTTTCCGATCGGCAATTTCGGCTGGCTGCCCGCGATCTCTACCAACTCCTCCTATCTGGGTGTGCGCGGCTTCCAGCGCCTTCCCGATTTTCCGCTTAACTTCGTCTATCAGCTCGAAGTCGGTTACGACATTTCCGCGACGCCAGGCCTGAAGCAGACCAACAGCCATATCAGCGACAACGTCAACGGTGCGCTGTTCAACCGCAATACCTAGGTCGGATTTGCGTCGCCCGAGTTCGGCGCCATCAAGATCGGCAAGACCTACGCCCCCTACGAAACCTCCACCGGCGGCTTCAATCCGTTCGCGGGCCAGATCGGCGACATGCGCGTCATCATGGGCAACACCGGTGGCGACAACCGCGTCGAATTCGGCACCCGGCTCGACCACTCGATCTGGTATGAATCGCCGACCATTGCCGGCTTCCAGTGGAACTTCCTGTTCTCGCCAGGACAGAACCGCAGCTCGATCAGCGATAATATCCAGCGGCCGGCGAATCCGATTGTACCGGCGGCAATGATCCGACCAGCGGCGGACTTTTCCCGAATGGCATGTAACGACGGCGCGTTCAGCAACGCCATCAGCACCAACCTGAGCTACACTAACGGTCCGTTCTACGCCACAGTTGCTTACGAGCGGCATTACAAGGTCAACCGGCAGAGCGACATCTCTGGCATCTACGGTGTCGGATCGGCAGTCATACAACGTGCCGACTTTCACCCTTGTCACTAACGGCTGCGTTCCCGAATTCTACCCAGCTGCAGGCTTTCCTGGACGATGTCGCTGACGAAGACGCCTTCAAGGTCGCGGCGCTCTACACCTTCCCGACCAAGACCACGGTTGGCGGCATCTTCGAGATGCTGCACCGCTACGTTCCCGCGCCATTCATTCCAGAACGAGCGTACCGCGAAACGGCACCTGGCTGTTCCTGACGCAGGAATTGACGGCGATAGACAGCGTCAGCTTCGGCTGGGCCCATGCGTTCGCGGCGAACGGCGATCCTGGGCAGCATAACTCTACCACGACTCAACGATTCCAGTTCCCGGAACCACCGGTCCACCAATTGCGGTAATGCTGGCGGCTTGTTCACGGTGGCAAATACCAACAATGCCGACATGGTCACCGCGACCTATAAGCACAAGTTCGGCCAGAACCTGACCTGGTACACGGCGGTGGCCGCAACCATGAACGGACCGAACGCCCATTACGATCTGGGTGCTGGCGGACGCGGCGTCACCACCGACTGTCACTCCGCCTTTCGGCGCGTCAGGCGGCTAGAATCGGTTCCGCATTGCTGGGTCGGCCCCACCCTCGCCGGTGTCTCGACCGGCATTCAGTGGAGGTTCTAGTTTGAACGATCCCGCCTCGACGAACAGATACGTTTCAGCGGCATAATTTTAGAGGATTTAACATGACGAAGAACATCATACTGGGCGCGGTCGCCGCCCTGGTTCTCGGCCCGGCGGCAGCTCTCGCGGCCGATTTGCCGGTCAAGGCGTCCCCCGCCGGTCGCCATCTACAACTGGACCGGCTTCTACATCGGTGCCTGCAGGCGGCGGATCTCTGGGAACAAGTGACCACATCGATGCGGCCGACCGGCTTTAGCGATACGTTGGGATTAACATCAGGGGAGGTCTGGTCGGCGGCACGCTCGGTTACAACTGGCAAGTTTCTGACTTCGTGATTGGCTTTGAAGGCGATGCCTCCTGGGTCGGCGAATACGGCAGCATGGCGTGGACCTTGGGTTATTTGCCGAACCCGGCCCGCATCCAAGCTTCACCAAGGAAACGTGGCTGGCGAGCTGCACGAGGTCGTTTCGGATACGCGGTGAACAATCTGCTCTTCTACGCCACCGGCGGCTATGCGGCCGCGGGCGCTGATGCCGGCGTCAAGAGCGCCGCCACGAATGCGCGATCCTGGCTTCAGCTTCGTCCACCCGAAGCGGGTGGACGGCGGGTGGCGGAATCGAGTGGGGATTCGCGCCCAACTGGTCGGCCAAATTCGAGTTGCTCTACATGAAATTTAACAGCGCACCGTTCTTCACGGTTCAGGCGGAGGGCCCTCGCACCGTTCACGCTGGACGACAACGATTGCCCGTGCCGGTATCAACTTTCGCTTCGGCGGCCCCGTCGTCGCGAGATACTGACTTGTCCTGAGCCAGAGCCTCGGTTGTGACTGAATCAGAACGAGGCTCTAATTTTGTGTTTTGACGCGTCTTCTCCACGTGAACCGCTATACACTTCGCTCGAAAACGTTATCGTGAAGTCACTTGAAAAGCCCCGGGTTGAACCGGGGCTTTTTTCATGGCGCCTTTCTGGCGGTGCAAGGGGCTGGCGACCGCAGCGTCACAGCATGCAATTCGCCGCGACCGAGTAGACTTCGCGGCTCACCACCAGGTGGGATAATTCCTGTTTTCGATCGTATTGCCGGGGTAGCGGCCGTCGCCGTAGAGACCGCCAAAGCCCGAGGGATAATGCTGGTATCCCTGGCTGTACCCCCAGCGCAGCGCGTTTTCGATCGGCAGGCTCGGTTCGTAGATGCTGTTCGGATACGGCGGAGGGGCCACGGCGGGCACCTGGCGTTTGGCGCGCTGCGTGACGGCTGTCCCCTGCATGTCACCGGCCATCGCCGGGGCCGCGAGCGCGAGCGTCAGCGAAACCACCGTCGCTAGCGTGAGGGCGAACCTGATCATGACATTCTCCTGTTCAATGGCGTGTCGATCGAGGTGCTTCGCGGCCAACTACGAACCCCTGCAGACTATCAGCAATAGCACGATGCGGCAAAGCCGGTCGCGCAAACACGTTACTTGATGCATATCTGCCAATGTGACGCCATTGTCTCCTAAAATGGCATTTATGCGGGCGCGGTGGTTTGAGCGACTGGCGACAGCACAGCCGCTCTGGTATTTTCGCATGCGCGCCGCTTGGCCCGGATGGCTCGTTCAAGCTTGGGCGGACAATCCACTGGATTCGTTGAGGACAGCCATGCTTCTCGTGTTTCTTCGTCACGGCAGCGTTGCCGCTCTCCTGGTGGCGCTTGCGATCGAGGCGCTCGCCTTTCTGTCCGGCTGGCTCAGCCTGAGGCCTGCGCTGATCCTGCTCGGCGCGCTGCTGTTTTATCTGAGCGAATACGGCATGCATCGTTTCGCCTTTCACGCGCCGCCGCTGCCCTGGCCGCTCGCCCGCAAGCTGCAACATCGTCTGCACTACGATCACCATGTCGAGCCGGGCCGGCTCGACCTGTTGTTTCTGCCGATCTGGTTTCTGGTGCCGAACCTCGCGGTCGCAACCGGTCTCGTTGCCCTGTTGTTCGGCGCGGAGGCCTCGGCGTCCGCGCTGTTCGGCATGATGCTGGCGATCCTGCATTATGAATGGGTTCATTACGTTGCCCACATTCCCTACCAGCCGCGAACGCGATTCGGCCGCTGGATCAAGCAGTATCATTTGCGACATCATTTCATCAGCGAGAAACACTGGTTCGGAGTCAGCAATCCCACGCTCGACGGCGTGTTCGGCACGTTTCGCGGGCCTGATGGCGCTGAGAAGAGCACCACGACCCGCAAGCTCTATTCCTGAAGAGCGCGCGAACCCGAGGCGGAACCGGCGGGCCGGAAGACCGCCACCTTGTGCATGTTCGGGTCTTGTCCGCCAGGCTGGCGATTTCGCAACCGCTCTGGTAAATGAATTTCCAGGCGCCTGCCTCAGGCGGCGCTTCGGTCCCGTAGCTCAGCTGGATAGAGCGACGGTTTCCTAAACCGTAGGTCGCATGTTCGAGTCATGCCGGGATCGCCATCAAATAAGCCAATAAAATAACGGGTTTCTTGCGGTTTCGGCTTCGTTCTATCGCGCGTTTTCGTGTGGCGACGGGTTACGAGCCAGTGCGAGTGAAATCAACTACATGCCAAGCCCTACTCATCGCTCCACGCAACACGGGCGCAACATGGCGCTTCATGTTCTGTTCACAGCGGAAATCGACCTCGAGAAGAATTCGCCGGCCATGACGTTTGGCGTGCTAGAGTATAGCGCGGCGATGTGCAGATAGGCCGACTGAAAAGGACATGAGCATGTGGAAAATTCTGACCGTTTCGGCCTTGTTGGCAACCAGCCTGACTGCATCTGTCGGTCCAACATTGGCGGCTCCTGAACCGCCTTCGGTCGTCCAAAACGCGCAATGCCAATCGGTACCGAAGGCCAGCGATCGTCTCGCTTGTTACGATCGAATGAACCCGCCGACTGCGGCAGGCAAGAGCGCTCCGGCCGCGACTGACAAGTCCGCAACGTCGAAAACTCCGACCGCGCCGGGAAAGCCCGCAGCGTCTGGCGCTCCGCCTGATCAGGGGCAGGTCGTCGATATGCTCGCGGTCGAAAATTCAAAATTGGACGCGAGGCTAAAAACCATTTGCCGGGGCTGCTGAACCTTGAGGATGCTGTCCCTGCGGGCACCATGGAGAGCGGCATGAGCAAGGCAGGTCTCGACAATCGCCATCGCAACCACGACGGCGAAATCAGCCACAAGCACGGAAACACCCTTATCGGCACGCTGCGCAAGATTTACGGACAAGGTTTTGCAGCCGGCTATCCTCCGGCCGAGAAGCTGAGCGAGGTTCTGCTGCAGCTGAACGAGACGTTGCTCAGCCAGCTCCGCCGCGATTATGAGACCGGCCATCTCGAGCACAAGATCGCCCGCGCTTCGAAGTAAGGTGCTGCAGACGGTTTGCTGCGCAACATCGCCGCGTTCCGATGCGCAGTAGGCCGAGCGGCGAGTGAGACCCAATATCTTGGGCGATTGCCCTCCCATTCGCGCCGCGCTTCAATGAGCGCATGACCGCCGCCCGCATTCGCCAGAAGGATGCGCTTGATCTGACAGGGACGATCCGCCGCCAGATTGACGTTGGTAACATTTCAAAGTTGGTCGGCCGCAGACAGGATTCGGCGCAATGAAACCGGACAGTCCCGAGAGGCTGACGATCGAAACGGGCAAGGCAGGCGCGGTCTCTGCGCTGCTGCTGCGGCCCGACGCTGCGCGCGCCTGTTTTGTCTTCGCCCATGGCGCCGGCGGTGGAATGACGCATTCCTTCATGGAAGCCTTTGCCGCAGGCCTTTGCCGGCGCTCGATCGCCAGTTTGCGCTTCCAGTTTCCCTATATGGAGAAAGGCAGCAAACGTCCCGATCCGCCGGCAATCGCGCAAGCCGCCGTGCGCGCCGCGGTGGCGGAAGCCCGCCGACGCTGCCCAGAGCTGCCCCTGATTGCGGGCGGCAAATCCTTTGGCGGCCGCATGACCTCGCAGGCGCAGGCGGCCGCGCCTCTGGAAGGGGTTCGCGGCCTTGCATTTCTCGGCTTTCCGCTGCACCCCTCAGGCAAGCCGTCGAGCGATCGGGCCGCGCATCTTGCCGACGTCCACATCCCGATGCTGTTCCTGCAGGGTACGCGCGACAGCCTCGCGGAAACGGGCTTGATCGAACCGGTGGTGAAGAACCTTTCCCTGGCGACCTTGCACCTGGTGGACGGCGCCGATCATTCTTTCCATGTACTGGCGCGGTCGGGGCGCAAGGACAGCGAAGTCTTGGGCGAAATCCTGGATGTGTTCGCAAGCTGGGCGGGCGCGATATAGCGGGCCTCTCAGCACCCTCTGCAGATGCTGTGGATCTGCCGGTTCAGCGCCTCATCCTCGTGCTTCATCTGCTCGAGCGATTCCATGAATTTTGACTCCGCCGCCGGCTGCTCGGGTTTTCGCCTTGCGGCAAGTTCCGCTTCCTGCCGCTGATAACAGGCTTCCCGTTCCGGCTTGGCCTGGATGAATCGGCATTGCTCCACCGCCAAAGCCGGCAATGTGTTGAACATGACGGCGAGCATCGCAGACGCAATAATCCTCAAAGGCATGTGCGGGCATCCAGCCTGGCGGCGGCAATCGTTGGTACGAATGTTCGGTCCAAAACACGAATCATGAGGCGCCTCACCAATAGCAAATAATTTCCGGGTCAAGCCCGGGCATGACGATGGAGAGAGCGGATAACCTCACGCGTTGCCGCGATCCTCGCGGAACAGGTCGAGCTTCTGTTGCACCGGGCGATCCGAGAAGCTGAACAGCACGGAATCCGCGTCGGCCTCGTGGGTAACCCACTGCCAGCTCGGCACCACGAACAGGTCGCGCGGTCCCCATTCAAAAACCTGCTCGCCAATCCGTGTCCGTCCCTTGCCTTCGATCGCAGCGAACACGGTCGCGTCGGTGGAGCGGTAGCGCGCGGTCTTGAAACCCTTGGGCAGCAACTGGATGAAGGTGCCGATGGTCGGCATGGCATAATCGCCGGTTTCGGGATTCGAGAATTTCAGCTTCAGGCCGTGGCAGGCATCCCATTCATTGCGCAACCGCGCCGTCTCCAGCGCCTGGCGCGTGTAGGAATAAGGATAGTTGAAGATCGGCGAGGTCTTCGATTTGCGCTTCTCGTCGAGCGGCAGCAGATTGTGGCCATAGCGCGCGAAGCTGTCGCCGGGTGCACGGGTGATCTTCTGCTGGTCCTCCTTCAGTCCTTCCGCGAAGGATGCATCCAGGAATTGCACCATCGGGATGTCCAGGCCATCGAGCCAGAACATCGGCTCGGAGGTTTCGTTGGAATGGTCGTGCCAGGTCATCGACGGCGTGATCACGAAATCGCCTGGCGCCATCGCGGTGCGCTCGCCGTCGACCGAAGTATAGGCGCCCTCGCCCTCGAGTACGAAACGCAGCGCCGACTGGCTATGCCGATGCGCCGGCGCGACGTCACCGGGGATCACCATCTGCACGCCGGCGAACAGGGATGTCGTGATTCTCGATTGGCCGCGCAGGCCCGGATTTTCCAGCACCAGGACTCGCCGCTCGGCTTCCTTGGCTGTGATCAGCTTGCCCGCTTCGGTCATGTACTCGCGGATCGAGTTGAATTTCCACAGATGCGGGCGACACGCACTTTTCGGCTCGGGCGTAATCAAGTCGCCGAGCACGTTCCACAGCGCTGAAAGGTTTTCGCCGTCGATCTTCTTGTAGAACGCCTCGCGTTCCGGCGTCTTCGCAACGGCTTCCATGGCCGACCTCCCGCGTTTTTGATCTAGATTGACAGTATACTTACAATGTGGAAACGTCAATGATGGGTAGTGTCCCGATTCCGAAGTCCGCATGGCGGACTCGCGGCAACAATGATGCGGACTTCTGAACCGCCACACTGGCCGGCAAGGCGAGCGACAAAATCGAGGGAGGGGAAACCATGAAGCTGCACGGCTATTTCCGCAGCAGCGCGTCCTACCGGGTCAGAATCGCGTTGAACCTGAAGGGGTTAAGTACGGAACACTTGACCCACCATCTGCGCAAGGGCGAGCAGCGCGATCCCTCCTATCTCGCGATCAACCCGCAGGGGCTGGTTCCGACGTTGCAGGATGATCGCGGCGCGATTTTGACCCAGTCGCTCGCCATCATCGAATGGCTGGATGAGGTTTACCCCGAGCCGCCGCTCCTGCCGAAAGACCCGCTGCGTCGCGCCCATGTGCGCGCCTTTGCACAAGTGCTGGCCTGCGATACCCACCCGGTGCAAAACCTCAAAATTCTCGCGCGGCTGCGCGAACTTGGCGTGGGCGAAGACAAGGTGACCGGCTGGGCGGGCTGGGCCAACCGCGAGGGCCTGTCGGCTTGCGAAAAGCTGATCGCCAACGAAGCTGGTTCCTTCTGCTTCGGCGATGCGCCCACGCTCGCCGATCTCTGCCTCGTGCCGCAACTGGGCAATGCCCGCCGTTTCGGCGTCGACGTTGCCGCCTTTCCGCGCCTTCTCAAGGCGGAGGCCGCAGCGAAGAACCTCAAGGCGTTCGCCGACGCCGCACCGGAGCGGCAGCCCGATGCCGAATAGACCGGCGCATGTGACGATGGATGCGGTCTACACCGCGCCCGGCTACCTGTTTCGCCGCATGCAGCAGATCGCAGTCGCGCTATTCATGGAGGAGTGCAAGGCATTCGACCTGACGCCCGTGCAATATGCGTCGCTGGTCGCGATCCGCACTCATCCCGGTATCGACGCGACGCGTCTTTCGGCGGTGATTGCCTTCGATCGTTCGACGCTCGGCAGCGTGATCGAACGGCTGGAGGCGAAGAACTATGTCGAACGCAAGCCGGCGCCGGAGGACAAGCGCGTCAAACTCCTGTACCTGACGCGAAGCGGGGTCGCTGTTTTGCGCGACATCATGCCTTCGGTCGATCGCGCGCAAGCGCGGATGTTGCAGCCGTTGAAAGCGGCCGACCGCAAGACGCTGCTGGCGCTGCTCGAACAACTGGTCGATCTCAACAATGAAGCCTCGCGGGTGCCGCTGCGCGCCGAAGACGCGCTCGAACATTTGGGGAGAGCGGTTTGATGGCGGACGGAGCAT
The DNA here is from genome assembly GCA_963721935.1 of uncultured Alphaproteobacteria bacterium. GTDB lineage: Bacteria > Pseudomonadota > Alphaproteobacteria > Rhizobiales > Xanthobacteraceae > Bradyrhizobium. The sequence goes on along the minus strand of CAVRMY010000001.1, from coordinate 79,133 downwards.
CGCGTCCGGTACTGATCGCGGGCGGCGGCATCGGCGGGCTCGCCACGGCGCTTGGTCTGGCGCAGAAGGGCATTCGTTCGATCCTGCTCGAAAAGGCTTCAGCACTTGGCGAGATCGGCGCCGGCATCCAGCTCGGGCCCAACGCCTTCCATGCCTTCGATTATCTCGGCGTGGGGGAGGCGGCGCGGCGCATGGCCGTCTATATCGATCAACTTCGGCTGATGGATGCGCTGACGGCGGAAGAGATCACCCACGTCGATCTTGGCGATGCGTTCCGCTCGCGCTTCGGCAATCCCTATGCCGTGGTGCATCGCGGCGACCTGCATGGCGTTTTCCTGAAAGCCTGCCGGGAAAACAACCTGATCGATCTACGCGTCAGTTCCGAAGTTGCAGGCTATGATCAGGATGGCGCGTCGGTCACGGCGCTTCTTGCCTCCGGCGAGCGCGTCACTGGCTCGCTTCTGATCGGCGCCGACGGCTTGTGGTCCAATATCCGAAAGCAGGTCACGGGCGACGGCGCGCCGCGGGTCTCCGGCCACACCACCTATCGCTCGGTGATTCCGACCGAGCAGATGCCGGAAGACCTGCGCTGGAACGCAGCCACGCTGTGGGCCGGTCCGAAATGCCACATCGTGCACTATCCCTTGTCGGGATGGAAAGTGTTCAACCTCGTCGTCACCTACCACAACGATGCGCCAGAGCCGGTCGCGGGCAAGAGCGTATCGGACGACGAGGTGATCAAGGGCTTTTCCCATATCCATCAGCGCGCGCAGAGCATCATCCGTCACGGCAGGAACTGGAAGCTTTGGGTGTTGTGCGACCGCGACCCTGCCGAGCGATGGATCGACGGCCGCGTTGCACTGCTCGGCGACGCGGCCCATCCGATGCTGCAATATTTTGCGCAAGGGGCCTGTCAGGCGTTGGAAGATGCCGTCTGCCTCTCGCACATGATGGGCAGCTACGGCGGCGATCACACGACGGCACTGACGCGGTATCGTCAGCAGCGCTTTCCACGGACGGCGCGCGTTCAGCTGCTGTCGCGCGCGATCGGCGAGCACATCTACCATCCCGACGGCGAACACGCGCGCCTGCGCAACGCGATCATGAGCGCGAAGTCCTCCGAAGATTGGTACAAGGATCTTGCCTGGCTCTATGGCGGAACAGGACTGGCGGGTTAAGCCGCCCTATATCCGCATCACGGCCTGCCGGTCGATCTTGCCGGTTCCGGTTTTCGGCAGCTCATCGATGAAACTGATCTGGCGCGGATATTTGTAGGGCAACAGCTTTTCCTTGACGAACTCCTGCAGCAGTTTTGTCGCTGCGCCTTTGTCGAAGCTGCGATGGTTCATCACGACCACAGCCTTCAACGTCATGCGCCGATCCGGCAGTTCGGCGGCAAATACCGCGCATTCGCGCACGTCGGGGTGCTCGGCAAGGCAAAGCTCGACTTCGAGCGGATAGACCCATTGTCCGGAAATCTTGACCAGGTCATCGGCGCGGCCGCGGAAAAAATGGAAGCCGTCGGAATCCCGCACGAAGCGATCGCCGGTATAGATCCAGCCACCGTCACGGATCGTTTCCGCCGATTTGTCGGGCCTGTTCCAGTAGAGCGGCGAATTGGAATCGCCACGCACCCATAAAATGCCTTCCTCGCCGTCATCGACGTCTCGGCCATCACCGTCTTTCAGCAGGATTTCGTAGCCGGGCACGCGAAGGCCTGCGGCGCCAGGTTTCTTGCGCTGCGCATGGTTGCTCAAATAGATGTGCAGCGCCTCCGTGGAGCCGAGCCCCTCGACGATCTCGAGGCCGGTCAATCGCTTCCAGCCGTTGAAGATTTCCGACGACAGCACCTCGGCCGCAGACAGCGCCATGCGCAGCGACGAAAAATCTCTTGCCTCCGCGCCCTCGGCTTTGGTCAGGGATGTGTAGAGCGTCGGCAAGCCGAAGAAAAGGCTCGGGCGATAGCGCTCGATCGCATCGAAAATCGCCTGAGGCTTTGGCTGGCCGGGCAGGAGCAGGCTTGTGGCACCCGCCGAAAACGGGAAGGTGATGGAGTTGCCGAAACCGTATGCGAAGAATATTTTCGGTACCGAAAAGCAGATGTCGTCGGGCCTGAGCTTGAGGATGTTCTGCGCGAAAGCACGCTCGCTGTAAGCCATGTCGTGTTGCAGGTGCACGATCCCCTTCGGCCTGCCGGTCGAACCGGACGAGTACATCCAGAACGCCATCTCGTTGCGATGGGTAGGGGCTTGCGGAAGATCGCCCGCATGATCGGACAGCCACGGACCCGCGATCAGCGTATTCGGTACCGCGTGCTCTTGAGGCTTGCCATTGACGACGATCAGCGTACGCAAGGAAGTTCCCTCGCAGGCCACGGCGTCGAACCGTGGGCAGAATTCGGCGTCGGCCACTGCAACCGTCGCGCCGGAATCCGACAGATAGAACTGCAGGAGGTCCGGTGGCGTCAGCGTATTGATCAGGAGCGGCACGAAGCCGGCTCGAACGGCGCCGAAGAACGCCGCCGGATAGGCTACCGTGTCATCAAGAAACAACAGAACGCGGTCGCCGCGTTTCAAGCCGAGCGACGTAAAACCCCGGCCCCATTGCAGGGCTTCAGCACAAAGTTCCGCATAGCTGCGCGTGCCCGATGGTCCGACAAGCGCCGGCCGGCTGCCCCAACCCTTATTCAGATTGTCGAAGAGTACGCGGCTCGCATTATAGATCGCGGGGATTTCAAATCCGATCTCGCGCGCGCCCGGACTGTCCGCTGGCACCTGATCGGCGATCTCAAGCGGTCTTGCCGATGCCATCCGTCAACTCCCGCTTGCCGAGCGTCGCCGTGACGCTTCGAAGCGCGCCATGAACGCAGGCGACATGGCGCGCAGACGCGCGTCGTCGATCCGCCCGGAACGGGTGATGTAGCTGTGGGCGAAATCCATCAGATCGAGCTTCATGTGCTCGGGAAATTTCGCGTACCAGTCGGCGCTCGTGCGCGCGGCGGTGACGAGCTTGCTGACGATCGGCTGGCGCTCGTTTTGATAGCGGGCAAGCCCTGCGGCCATGTCGCCTTCGGCTTCCAGCGCCTTGGTGAGCGCAATCGCATCTTCAATGGCAAGCCGCGTCCCCGAACCGATCGAAAAGTGCGCAGAGTGCAGGGCATCGCCGATCAGCACCATGTTCTTGAACGACCAGCGCTCGTTCCAGATCCAGGGAAAATTGCGCCATACCGATCTGTTCGAGACGAGCCCATGGCCGTCCAGCGTTTCAGCGAACACCTTCTCGCAAATTGCCTTGGATTCCTCGACCGTCCTGTCGGCAAAGCCGCAAGCCTGCCACGTCGGCAGGTCGCACTCGACCAGGAACGTGCTCATGCGGGGCGAATACCGGTAGTGATGCGCGTTGAAATTACCGGAACAGGTCTTCACAAAGGTCTGCGACAAGGTTTCGAATCGCTTGGAAGTGCCGTACCAGGCGAACTTGTTGGCGGAGTAGGACAGCGAGGTGCCGAAATCTCCTTCGAAAGCGCGGCGCACCAGCGAATTCAACCCGTCGGCCGCCACGATCAGCTCGTAATCTGTCAACTGTTCGACCGAAGCAATCGGCGTGTCATATCGCAGCGCGACACCGGCGGAAGCCGCGCGAGCCTGCAACAGGCTGAGCAGTTCAAGCCGGCCGATCGACGAAAATCCGACGCCGTCGATCTCGACGCTTTCGCCGCGCAGATTGAGCGTGATGTTTTGCCAGCTCTCCATCCTGGGCGCAATCGCCTCCACCGTGTCGGGGTCGTCGGTGCGCAGGAATTCAAGCGCCTGTTCCGAGAACACCACGCCGAAGCCCCAGGTGGCGTCGGCGGGGTTTTGCTCAAACAGGTCGACGTGGGCGCCAGGATAGCGCTTTTTCCAGAGATAGCCGAAGTAAAGTCCCCCGGGACCTCCGCCAATGACGGCGATGCGCACTCTCTCCCTCCCATTCGACAGTATACTGACGAATTGATCGAGAGTAATCCGTCAACAGCGAGCGCGCCAGAGAATTCGGGCCCGAATCGGCAGCATGCGGCAAACCGTCAGGTGCAACCGGTGTCAGGATGCCCGACGGTGCCGTTGCACCCGTTCAGGCTGCGGCGTTTGCCAGGAATTGATCGACCGAGGTGCGCAGCTCCGCCGCCTGGCTCGATAGCCCCTGCGCCGTGGCAAGGACGAGCTCGGCCGAACGATTGGCGTTCTCGCTCGCCGCCGCAGTACCCGCAATTCGATCCGCAACGCTCGCCGTACCTGCGGCGGCCTGGCGGATATTTTCCGATATCTCGATCGCGGCAGTATTCTGCTCGCTCATGGCACGGGCGATCGAGGCGGTGAAACTGTCGATGTCCGACATGACGGTGGTGATGGCTCCAACGTTATCGACGGCACGCTTGGTCGCTACCTGTACCTCGGCGATCTGCGACGAGATCTCCTCGGTGGCTTTCGCGGTCTGGATCGCAAGTGCCTTTACCTCGGAGGCGACCACGGCAAAGCCGCGTCCGGCTTCGCCCGCGCGCGCCGCCTCGATGGTGGCGTTGAGCGCCAGCAGGTTGGTTTGACCGGCGATGTTGCGGATGAAGCCCACGACTTCATCAATGTGCTTCGCGGCGCTGGCGAGCGCTCCGATGGTCTCGTTGGCCTCAACCGCCATCGCCGAGGCGCGTTGAACCACGCTGCTCGCATCGTGAAGTTGTGTCGTGATGCTCTTGACGGATTCGCCGAGTTGATCCGCGGCTGCAGCGACGGTCTGGACATTCTGGGAGGTCTCGCCGGCGGTCGACGCCATTTCGTTCGACTGCCGGCCGGCAGCACAAGAGATCGAAGACAGCGATTGCGCGGTTTCCGCGAGCTTGCCCGTCATCGTGTCGGTATTGGCGAGCGCCGAGGTGATGGCGGAACGGAATGAGGCGACCTCAGCCTCGATGCGCTGCCGCCGGCCGACCTGTTCGGAGTGCATCTGGTCCTTGGAAGACATCAGCGCAATGTTTTCATCGGCCCTGGCCTTCAGGCTGGCCTGCATGACCGAAAGCGATCCGAGAAGTCGGCCAAGCTCGTCACGCCGGCGAACCACGATGTGGTCGGTAAAGTTGCCCGCCGCGACGCGTTCGGCCACCCGCATGGCGGCAAAGATCGGCTTGCTCATCGAATACGCAAAGGCTGCGGCGAGCATCAGGCCGATCGACACCGAACCGATGGTCAGCGCGATCATGGTGCGGCGTGCCGCCGCAACCGAGGCTTCGGCGTCGGCTCGAAAACTGAAGCCGTAGGCGGCAACCACTTCCACCAGATCGTCAAGCGCAGCCGCCGCCTCGTCCGCCTTCTGTGTTATCGCAAAAGTCGCGGGAAGCTCGGTCAATCCCGCCGGAGGCGGCCTGAGGATCTTCATTTCGGCTTCAGCCCATCCGCGAAAGAATTTCTCCGAATTGTCGAGCGCTGCAGCCACATCGCTGCTGACCACCCGCTCACGAACGACTTTCAGGTCGTCCGATATCCCGGTGATCAGCTTTTCAAGCTTGACCAGCATTTCCGGGGTCGCGCCTTCGTTGATGCTTCTGTGCACGAGGAGGCGGGCCTCGTTCATCGCGGCATGCGCCGAACGGGAATAATTGATTCCCATCAACGGTCCGTCATAGAGGTGGACCACCAAGTCGCCGGATGAGGAGATTCCCCGGATGCCGTAAAATGCCAGTCCGCAGGTCAGGCTGGTTACGATGCAGAAAATCCCGAAAAGCTTGTAGCGAATCGACATCAGTGCGCCCCCCGACGCTATAGCCAGGCTATTCGGACACCTTCACCATCATCTTCATCCGCGGATGAATCGCGCAGATCACCTGTACCTCTCCGGCCACCTTGAAGGTCACATCTGTCGATGCTCCGGGCGGCTGGGAGCCGAGATTGAATTCGTTGCCCTGACTGGTCGACATGATGTTGTGAGGAACGCTGTCGTCGTTCAGGAAGGTCAAGGTTTCACCTTTTTTGATGGTGACGTTTTCGGACGAAAACATGCGGCCCTTTTGCATTATCGTCAGGTTGGCGGCGAGCGCCCCGACCGACAGACCCATGAACACAACGAAAGTGAGAGACGGCAGGCGCATCGGATTTTCCTCGTGCCAGTTGGTTAGCGGGGGAGAACCGGGACAGCGGTCGGGTTGAGGTCACTGGTCAGGGTCTTCAGGAAAGCCACCAGATCGGACTTTTCCTGCGCCGTGAGGCCGAGAGGCTTCACGAGATCGGAGCGGCTTGGCCGGTCGACGCCCCCGCGATCGTAATGTTCGACCACTTGCTCGAGCGTCGCGAGCGACCCATCGTGCATGTACGGGCTTCGGCTGGTTATTTCCCGCAAGCCCGGCGTCTTGAAGGCATACTGCATTTTGACGACGCCCGGCATGAACTTGCCGCGCCCGACATCGTCGCTCGGCAAGCCGATATCCTGGAAGCCGTCATTGGTGAAGTTCCAGCCTTCATGGCATGAAGCGCACTGGGCTTTGGTGTTGAACAGGGTAAAGCCGCGTTTGGCCTCCTCGGAGATCGCCTGCTCGTTCCCGTCGATCCAGTCGTCGAAAGGGGCGCGCTGGGAGACGACCGTGCGTTCGTAAGTCGCGATCGCCTTTGCCAGGGTCTTTTCATTCATGGCGTCGCCTGGAAACGCGGCGGCGAACAGCGGCTTGTATTCCGCGATGGTGGAAAGCCGCTCCATGAGTTGGGCGATCGGCATGTTCATCTCGCCGGGCGATTGAATGGGGCCGAGCGCCTGCTCTTCGAGATTGGCGAGCCGGCCATCCCACATGAAGATCGCTCCCCAAGCGGCGTTGACGATGGTCGGCGAGTGCCTGCCCAATTGCGCCATGCCGAAGCCAACGCCGACCGGCAATCCATCAGCCCAGCCGAAGGCTGGACTGTGACAGCTTGCGCAGGACTGCGCCGAGGACACCGAGACGCGCGTATCGAAGTAGAGCTTCTTGCCGAGCAGGAGCTTTTCCGGCGTGTAGGGATTATCCTTGGGAAAAGGGATCGATGCCGGACGACGATATTGCGCTTTCAGCGTCTCGAGGCCGGAGTTAGAATTCCGCTCGATGCCGACAAAGCGCGTCTCTCCGACGATCGCCGCCCCGAGGCTTTTGCCGGCAAAGCCGAAGAGGCCGAGCACGATTGCAGCGGCGGTCGTACCGAAAAGGGCTGACTGACCAAAACCTGGCCGAAGCATGCTGAAATCCCTGAAGGACCGGATTGACCAACCAGAACGACAATTCGAGAATTGGTTTCTCGCGGAAGACGCGTGTTACGATAGTACCTATAGGTTAATTAAATTACCTATCGATGAGAACCGCGGTTGGCACTATCAGAGATTGCAACACGCCAAGGTTTAAATTTTGCAGGTTGCATCCGGATCGGCGAACTGCGCTCTCACCCGCGGTCCGCCGGATGCCGGCTTTTGCAGCCCGATGCGAGATGAAATTATTGGCAGGGCATTTGCGCCGACTGCGCTTTCACGCCGGCAAAACCGGAGCGCGCGTCGAGTTCATTGCGCGGCAAATTGGCCCAGCACACTACGGCAGGCCGGCGACAGCGACGCTGACTGCACGGCGAGGCATCGCACGATGCGGCCACCGCCCGGCTGAACTCCGGCGCAAAGCGCGCGAACGTCCGGACCGCATGCCGAGCGCAGCACGAACAGTTCTTCGCGCGGCAGCATCGGCCGCAATACCAGCGTGGGCGGCGGCTCGGCGACTGGCGCGGCTTCAAGCGCGGTGCCGCCAGCGCCTGGCGTAACGGCGCCACCGCTCACGGCAGCAACTGCCTTTTGGCAGCCTGTCGACACCTTCGACTGGTTTTTCTCAAGGCACTGCAGCGCCGCCGCGCCTCCGGTTGGCACGCCCGCGCAGACCTTCGGATAGTCCGAGCGGCACGCGCTGCGGATGGCGCCGGTTTGCGCGCTGCTCGGCTGCCTCGGAGTTGAGCCTGCTGCCTTTGGTGTGGCTGCGGGCGCGGTGGCAGGCGCGGTGGCAGGCGCGGTGGCAGTCTTGGGCTCGGCGGCCGCCGGCGCGGACGGGGCCGGCTCTGCCTTCGTTTCAGGCGGAGCCTCGACCGCGCGCACGGCGCTTTGGCAGGGCGATGAGAGGCTCGACATGTTATTCTGCAGGCATTGCAGTGACTCCAGGCCGCCCGGCGCAACGCTGGCGCAATGGGCCTCATAATCCGAACGGCATTCGGATCGGATGGCGGCACGCTGCGCATCGGTCGGCGCCTGTGCGAACGCTGGCGATGCGATCAGCAATGAAGCGCCCGTCAGGGATGCGAAAAATATCGGCGCAAGATTCGACCTGTCGATCATCTGGACCACCTGTCAGTTTTCGCCCGCCGTACAATCGAACAGCCGCGCAATCGGATACGATCGAAATTCGACGGACGTCAGAAATTCCGGCGGCGGGCATCATTTTGCCTTTCCGCCCTGCTCGCAAGCCAATTATGCCAACTACCGATGACGGCAGCCTGACGCCTGCGTCAAACCTTGATCATTCGCTTGCCGCGATTTTCGCCGGCGAGCAGTCCGATCAATGCCTTCGGCGCATTCTCCAGCCCATTGACGACGTCTTCCTGGACCTTGAGCTTGCCGGAGGCGACCCATGACTGCAGGTCGCGCAGCGCCTCATTGCGCCGCGCCATGTAGTCGGTCACGATGAAGCCCTGCATGGTGAGACGTTTGACCACGATCAGGCCGGGCACGCCACGCGGTCCGGTGGCTGATGGCGTGCCATCATATTGCGAGATCGCGCCGCAACAGGCGATGCGCCCGTGATTGTTCATCTGCGGCAGGCAAGCTTCGAGAATGTCGCCGCCGACATTGTCGAAGTAGACGTTGATGCCGTCGGGCGCCGCAGCCTTGAGCGCCCCGAACACCGCGCCGTCCTTGTAATCGACCGCGGCATCGAAGCCGAGTTCTGATGTCAGCCAATTGCATTTGTCCTTGCCGCCGGCAATGCCGACCACGCGGCAGCCCTTGATCCTTGCGATCTGGCCGACGATCGATCCCACGGAGCCAGCGGCGGCCGAGACCACCACGGTTTCACCGGCTTTTAGCTTGCCGGCATCGAGCAGCCCGAAATAGGCGGTAAGACCGGCGATACCGTAGACGCTGAGCAAATGGGTCATCGGTTCGACCTTGGCCAACTTGGTCATGTGCCTTGCACGCACCGCGGCATAGTCCTGCCAGCCGGTATCGCCGAATACGATGTCGCCCGGAGCAAGTTCGGGGGCCCTGGATGATACGACCTCGGCGATGCCGCCGCCGGCCATCACCGTGTTGGCCTCGACCGCCGCCCGATAGGTCGCCCCGTGCATCCACGCCCGATTGGCCGCATCGAGCGAGATGTAGCGCACGCGCACCAACGCCTCGCCATCCGCAGGCTCGGGGATGGACCCTTCCGTCATCTTGAAATGCTGCGGGGCGAGCTTTCCGGTCGGTTTTTCCACCAGCAGGATCTGGCGATTGACACCATCTTTCATGGTACTCCCTCCCGTCGATTTGGCTGTTGTTGATGCAGTCGGCGCGCAAGAAACGCGCAGGCCGGTGCACTGGATTTGACATTCCGGCCCTGGCAGCTCCCTTGTGCATTGCATTCGAAGCTAATCGTCGGACGTGTATTCCACAACGGGAACATTGTGGCATACCGGTCCAGTGGAGTGGATTTGACATTCGCTCCCCGCCCGGCCCGAGCTTGTACAGCGACTGGCGGCTGAAGCGTGTTGCGTCGGCCCCGAAATCTGCCAAACTCGGCACGCGGCTTTAGACCTAACGGGGGTAGCGCGATGTCGAACAGGTTTACGCAATATATTCTGATCGCAATGGTGCTCGGCATAGTGATGGGGACGCTGGTCTTCAACTATCTGCCGGACATCCGGTCGGATATCGCCTCGAGCGTCAACCTGATAGCAATGCTGTTTCTGCGCCTGATCAAGATGATCATCGCGCCGCTGGTGTTCGCGACACTGGTAGGCGGCATCGCGCACATGGGAAGCGGCTCCAAACTGGGTCGAATCTTCGCCAAAACCCTGGGTTGGTTCGTCAGCGCTTCGTTTGTCTCGCTGCTGCTCGGCCTTCTCATGGTGAACCTGCTGCAGCCGGGAGCCAACTTCCCCGGCACGCTGCCGGACAAGACGCAATCGACGGGCCTGCCGGTATCGGCATTCTCGATCGAAAAGTTCCTGACCCATCTGATCCCGACCTCGATCGCGGATGCGATGGCGCAGAACGAGATCCTCCAGATCGTGGTCTTTGCCGTATTCTTCTCGGTCGCCCTCGGCGCGCTGCCGGAGCGGTCCAAGCAGATTCTCTCGCTGATCGATGACCTCGGTCACGTCATGCTGAAGGTCACAAGCTATGTCATGCTGTTCGCGCCGCTTGCGGTGTGGGCGGCGATCATGGCGACCGTATCCAAGAACGGGCTTGCCGTGCTGTGGAAGCTCGTGGTGTTCATGGGCGGCTTCTACCTGTCGCTGCTGATCCTGTGGGCCCTCCTTGTCGTGGTCGGCTTTGTCGTCATCGGTCCCAGATACAGTCATCTGTTACGGTTGATCCGCGAACCGCTGATGATCGCGTTCTCGACCGCGAGCTCCGAAGCCGCCTACCCCAAGACGCTGGAAGGCCTCAACCGCTTCGGCGCGTCATCGCGGATTTCGAGCTTCGTGCTGCCGCTCGGCTATTCGTTCAACCTCGACGGCACGATGATGTATTGCACGTTCGCCAGTGTGTTCATCGCGCAGACTTACAAGATCGACATGTCGCTCGGCACGCAGCTGGCGATGCTGGCGACGCTGATGATCACCTCGAAGGGTGTGGCGGGCGTTCCCCGTGCCTCGCTCGTGGTGATCGCATCGACGCTCAGTCAATTCGGCATACCCGAGGCCGGTCTCCTGATGATCATGGGCATCGACACGTTCCTCGACATGGGGCGCAGCGCAACCAATGTGATCGGCAACTCGCTTGCCACGGCGGTGGTTGCGAAATGGGAAGGGGAACTTGCGCCCGAGCATGCGCTTGGCCCCGACGACGTCGTGCCGCCGGACATGATCCCCGGCGAAATACCTGCGATGGCCGGCCATTGAGGGAGCGTTGCATGCGCCCAACGGTGCGAAGATCGATCGGGGCAATCGGCGCGTTGCTGGCGGGGTGCCTCCTAGCCACGTCGGCGAGCGCGCAAAGTGGCGGCGAAGGGCTCAGTCCTACGCTTGCGGCCATCAAGAGCAGGCATGCCGTGCATCTCGGCTATCGCGAGAGCTCGCCGCCGTTCTCGTTCCTCGATCAGGCCAACCGGCCGATCGGCTACAGTCTCGAGCTGTGCGAGGCGATCGTTGACGAAATCAGCACCGAGATCGACGAACCCGATCTCAAGATCGAATACGTCAAGGTCACGTCCGACGATCGCATTGCAGCGGTTGTGCAAGGCAAGATCGACCTTGAATGCGGGTCGACCACGGCCAATGCCGAGCGCGCCAAACAGGTCGCGTTCTCGCCGCTGATGTTCGTTGCCGGCACCAAGCTGATGGTGCCGAAGGATTCGACCATCTCGGCGCCAAAGGACCTGCAGGGCAAGACTGTCGTCGTCACCAAGGGCACGACCAACGAACAGGCCATGCACGCGGTCGACAGGAAATTCGCGCTCGGCCTCAAGATCATTGCTGCTCCCGACCACGAGCAGTCCTATCAGATGCTCGTGGACGGCAAGGCCGACGCGTTCGCGACCGACGATATTCTGCTGTACGGCCTGATCGCCCGGCACAAATCGCAGGACAAGTTTCGCGTCGCCGGCGATTATCTATCCTACGATCCCTACGGCATCATGTTCCGCAAGGGAGAGCCTCAGCTTGCGGCGGTCGTGGAACGAACCTTCCGCAAGCTCGGCACCAACCACGATCTGATCCCGCTCTACAACAAATGGTTCGTTGCTCGCCTGCCGACGGGCGAGAAACTCAATGTCGCGATCTCGCCGCAACTCGAGGACGCCTTCAAGGCGCTCGACGACTCCGAGGGCGTGAGCAACTGAGGGGAGATGAGATTAGGTTTGGTGAAAGCGGCGATGGAGGTAGGCTCCCTCTCCCACGCAACCGGGGTCTACCCCGGTTGCGCATTTGTAGTTTGCGCAAGTCGGGCGGCCCGACTTGCGGCGGGAGAGGGTTGGGGTGAGGGGTTATGGTCTCTCGTCAGAGCAGCGCCCCCTCACCCGGATCGCCGGCGCGATCCGACCTCTCCCCGCCGGGGAGAGGTGAATTGCGCTGCGGGAAAGGATCGTTCAATCTCAAATCATCCGGCTCTAGCGCGGTAGTTAGGAGCGCGGCGGGGCCGCGCGTCCCGAGCCCATGAGGCCACCACGCTCCGGTTTTACGCCGGAAGGACGTTTCAGGGCTTGATGTGCAGCGCGGATTTGGTCGCCTCGAGGGCGCTATTGAAAGTCGCCCTGGTTTGCCCGGCCAGCGTGTTGGCCTCGTAGGTGGCGCCTGAAGTAGTGAAGCCGGTCTTGGCTCGAAGTCCGATCGCGGTTTCCACGTGATGAAGGGCGCTCGCAAACGACGCCGTCGTCGCCTGCCGAGCCCGCTTCAAATCCGCCACCTGCCTGTCGATGAAGGAGGAAGCCGAAGCTGTTACGGAAGATGTGTCGCCCATGCGATGGCTCCCTGCTTTGGAGAGCATCAGCGGTTGTGGTTAACGAGAAGTTAATCGGCGCGACGGGCCGCTCAGAAGAATTTCAGCGCCTCGGCGCGGCCTCCGCGGGCAATTACCGCGAACTCGATCGCGGTGAACAGCCCGCCGGCAACATAAGTCCTGCGGTCGCTTATGCCGGCAAGCGCGCGGCTCGTCCCGAAGGCTTCCTCGATCGTCGCGGCGATCCGGACATCGGCTTGCGGATTGGCTCTGCGCGCGCTGGCAGCAAGGGCTGCCGGATCGCCGCCCTTGTGATGGGCGGCCGTGCAGATGATGATTTCGAACGACGGCGCCAGCGCCTCCACGATCGCGCCGGAATTCTTGTCGTGAGAAACGCCGAGCACGAGAATCCATCGTCCTGCGCCGTAAGCCGCCTTGAGTCCTGCGAGCGATTGCCTGACGCCGTCAGGCGTGTGTCCGACGTTGATGACGGTCAGGGGATGCTGGCCAATGACTTCGAGGCGGCCGGGCCAACGCGTGCAGGCAAGACCTGATCGCACCGCCCTTTCGATTGCGCCGGAAGTATTTTGCGGGCGCGCTTCGGCCAGCCAGCGCAGGAACAAGGTGATCGCGATGGCAGCGTTATTGAACTGGAATCCGCCCAGCAACGCCAATTCGAGCGAGCGGAACTGATGATCGCCAAGCTCGAAATCAAAGCGATGGCCTGACGCCGAGAAACTTTCGCCGCCAATCCCGATCTCGTCGCGGACAAACAGGCTCGTGACGCGGCGGCTGCGGTTATATTCAAGGATATGCGGCCGCAGCGAGCGGCAATTCTCGCCATAGACGATAGTGCCGCCACCGGCGCAGGCATCGCTTTTGTCGAAGACGATCAATGGCAGCGAATGGCCCAGCAACTCGGTGTGCTCGTAATCGACCGAAGTCACCGAGGTCACGGAGCTGCCGACCAGGCGAACCGGGTCGTAGCGGCCGCCGATGCCGGCCTCGAACACCGCGAATTCGCAATTGCCCTCCTGGAAATACAGGCAGGCGAGCGCAAACATGGCTTCGAAAGCGCCGAACCGTTCGCAGCGATCCCTCGAAATGCCGGCGATTGCGCTGCTCACCCGCGAACCAAGCCGATCCAGATCGTCATCCCCGATGACGGCACCATCAATCTGAAACCGCTCGTTGACGCGAAACAGATGCGGCGAGGTGAAGAGGCCCGTTCGCAAGCCGTAAGCACGCGCGATGTGGGCGCAGAAGGCTGCCGTGGAGCCCTTGCCGTTGGAGCCGGCCACCACGACCGACAGGCGCGCCAGCGCGTCGCGATCGATGGCAAGACGCTCAAGCAGTTCCGCCATTCGCGCCAGGCAGACGCCGTCGCCATATTTGGGCAGATCAAACATCCAGCAGATCCATGGCCGAAAAGGCGTGGCGCCATATTTTCAGGATCAGGTCGCCGCGATCGGAATCTTCCAGAAAACGGATCGATGGATTGGAATTTACTTCGATGACCCTGACGACGTCCGGATCTCCGCCGACATCCGTAAACAGATCGACCGCCGCGGCGCGCAGGGCCAGTGCGCGACGGGCCTTCCGCGCCATCGCGATGGCGTGAACGGAGCCAGGCGTCTCGAACACCATCGTGCCTCCGGCGCTCAAGTTCATCCGGCCGGGAATTGCCCATCGCTCACCGGCGGCCGGGACGGCGTCCAATGCCGGCTCGTCAAGCGCGGTTGCGGCGAGCCCCGAGAGGCCGCGTGCGACAAGCGCCGCATCATGTGCGATCAAGAGATCGCGCCTGGTTCGCAAGCCATCGCCCACCAGGAAAGGTGGTAATTTCCGGACGCAGAAGACGATCTCATCGTCGAGCAGGAAGATGCGGTACTCGCTCCCCTCGACGACAGGCTGCATCAATATCGCGTCATAGTGCCGACAGACCTCGGTCAGGTACCGCTCGAGCGCAGCTTCGCTGCTGATGGCTTGCGCAAAATCGCCGCGCGACCCCGCGAGCGGCTTTATGAACGCCGCGGAATTGAGTTTTGCGAAACAGGCGAAGGCGTCGTCGCGCTCGTGGCCTTCCGGCCGGAGCGCGCGATGACGTTTGCTCAGGAAAAAATAATCGCCGGAAAGCGTCGCCACCCCGGCCTCTTCGAGAATTCGGTTGGCGAAGTATTTGTCGGATGCCAGCGTTGCGGAGGTGGAATCATTTTGTGGATACCACGAACATCGTCCAGCGCCGAAATGGACACTCCGCTTGTCTGAGGAAACACGGAACACAAGCCCTGTTCCGCCGTCGATGTCTTCAAAAACGAGGCCGGATTCGGCGCAGGCATAGGCGGCATAGATCGCCTGGTCCGGATAAAAGGCGGGTTTTCCCGCCCTGAATTCCCGCAAGTTTCGCATGCATTATCCGGCGGTGAGCCATTCCCGAATTTCGACGTTCATCTCTAACGGATTTTTGCAGCGCTTTCGGCAATTAACTGCTCCGTTCGTCGATCTCCCGGCAAGTTAATTGCGCGCAACCACCCCCGCGCAGAAGGTTTGTAGCGGCTGCTTTTGCCCCATGGCGCTTTGCGATTTCAGCGTAGCAGTGGCGTTCCCAGGGGTTGTTGACTATCTCCCACAATACGGTAGGTGAAACGAAAATTCCTCAATCATTGCAGGGGTTTTTACCTTTTTTGGAGCCCTGTTTTTGGAGCCTTGTTTTTGGAGCCTTGGCAGGTTCGTTCTGCCGCAAGACCAAACCGGAAAAATAAAACTCATGAGCGCGTTCTACCGAGAGAAAGTCCTTTCCGTCCGCCATTGGACCGATACGCTTTTCAGCTTCACCGCCACCCGCGATACCGGCTTCCGATTCCAGAATGGCCAATTCGCGATGATTGGGCTCGAGGTCGACGGCCGGCCCTTGATGCGCGCCTATTCGATGGCGAGCGCCAATCACGAGGACGAGCTCGAGTTTTTCTCGATCAAGGTTGCGGATGGTCCGCTGACGTCGCGTCTGCAGAAAATTAGGGAAGGCGATATCATCCTGGTAGGTCGCAAGGCGACCGGCACCCTGATTGCCGACAATCTCATCGGCGGAAGGCGCCTGCTGCTGTTGTCGACCGGCACCGGACTTGCGCCGTTCGCGAGCCTGATCAAGGATCCGGACGTCTACGACAAGTTCGAGAGCATCGTCCTGGTGCACGGCTGCCGCCAAGTCTCCGAACTTGCTTACGGCGAAGAGCTGGTGGCGAAACTTCACGATGACGAAATCTTCGGGCCGCTTTTGGCCGAGAAGCTCGTTTATTACCCGACCGTGACCCGCGAACCGTTCCGTAACCGCGGCCGCATCACCGATCTCATCACTTCGGAACAGTTGTTCAACGATATCGGCCAGTCGCCGCTCGATATCGCCGACGACCGGATCATGATGTGCGGCAGCCCCGCGATGCTGGAAGAATTGCGGCAGATGTTCGAGGCTCGTGGCTTTGCCGAAGGCAGCCACGGTGAACCGGGCCACTTCGTGATCGAGAAGGCGTTCGTGGAACGCTGAGGTCGCGGCACAGCCGAGGGCGGTAGCCCTCGGACCCGACCGCCTCGATCGCAAAACACCCACTATTGATGATGTAGCGCCTCCCGGCCTGCTATAAACTCGCTCGAACGCCGCGCGAGTATGATCGACGCGTCGATACGGGAGGGCACGGCCTTGTCGGCGTCTACCCAGGATGGCCGGGTGAAGACTGCCTTGGTGTTGGCGGGCGGCGGCAGCTTCGGCGCCATTCAGGTGGGCATGATGCATGCGCTTGCCGCCCACGGCGTTTCGGCCGATATGGTGGTGGGCTCCAGCGTCGGCGCCATCAACGGCGCTTACTATGCGGGCGATCCCACCTTGAAGGGCGTCCTGCAGCTGGAAGCGATCTGGCGCGGATTGAAGCGCCATGATGTCTTCCCACTGAACTGGCGAACCCTGCTGGGCTTCATTTGGCGGCGCGACTTCCTGATCCCGCATGACGGCGTTCAAAGGCTGATCGACGATCATCTGCCGTATCGCAACCTTCAGGACGCGCGCCTTCCGGTGCACATCGTCGCGACCGATATCGTCTCCGGCGACAGCGTCGTGCTTTCCGAGGGCTCCGCCGCACTGGCCATCGTCGCCTCCACCGCAATCCCGGGGGCTTTCGCACCCGTGCGCTACAAGGACCTCTATCTCGCCGACGGCGCAATCTCTTCCAATACGCCGATCAAAGTCGCGGTGGCGAAGGGAGCCCGGCGCCTGATCATTTTGCCGACAGGTTATGCCTGCGCGATGCACGCGCCGCCGATCGGCGCAGTCGCCAATGCGCTGCATGCGCTGACGCTGCTGATCGCGCGACAATTGGTGAGCGAACTGGAAGAACTGCCGGGGGAAATCGAATATTTCGTCGTGCCGCCGCTGTGTCCGCTGGTGGGGTCGCCATACGACTTTTCGCGGACCGCCGATCACATCGAGCGTGCGATCCTGAGCACCGAGGCATGGCTGGCGCAAGACGGCCTGGTGAAAAAGAAAATCCCCGGCAAGATGCGCCTGCACGCTCACTGAGACCGAACGGGAAGTGTGGTTACATTGCACTGCAAAACGGCGTGCCATCGTACCCCGCTACCTGGCCGATTGCTTATTTGAGGGATTATTCGCTAGCCTTCCGGAGTCCTGATTCCGTAGCTCGCATCATCCTTGTGAGCTTGCTTGTTCGCAGACTTGGGAACCGGGTTACGTCTGCAACTGAAGGATTGTATTCGAGTGCAGGCTTTGACATTCGCTCTCGCGGAGCCGGCGGCGGATGTTGGGGTGAATGCCGGTCGTCATATCTGTGAGCCTGACCATCGATATCGTATACACGTCAT
This sequence comes from uncultured Alphaproteobacteria bacterium, assembly GCA_963721935.1. Lineage (GTDB taxonomy): Bacteria > Pseudomonadota > Alphaproteobacteria > Rhizobiales > Xanthobacteraceae > Bradyrhizobium. The sequence continues at coordinate 61,607 of CAVRMY010000001.1, read as the reverse complement.
TCGACTGATCGAGCCGGGCTGCCATAAGTACGAATAAACACGGCGGAATTCTTCCGAGGGGTCCCATGGAAACGTTGATGCTACCGTTCTCGCCACGCTTCATCGTTCTCACGATCTGTGCCGTCGTGACCGCGTTGCTGCTCGGTATCGGAATGGTCGATCACAAGGTGTTCGACATCGTTCTCGTTCCGCTGATGATTTTCGGCGCGCTGACCCTGCTTGGCGTTCGCGATCTGATGCAGAAGAACCACGCGGTTTTGCGCAACTACCCGATATCGGCGCATTTGCGCTTCCTGCTCGAAGAGATCAGGCCGGAGATGCGGCAATATTTCTTCGAGAGCGAGAAGGACGGTATGCCGTTTTCCCGCGACACCCGCGCCGTGATCTATCAGCGGGCGAAAATGGTGCTCGACAAGCGCCCGTTCGGTACCCAGGAGGACGTGTACCGTGAAGGCTACGAATGGATTCACCATTCGGTGGTGCCGAAGGTCCGCGCCGACGCGAAGTTTCGTGTTTTGATCGGCGGGCCGGATTGCGCGAAGCCCTATTCGGCATCCGTATTCAATATCTCGGCGATGAGTTTCGGCGCACTCAGCCCCAACGCGGTGCGCGCACTGAACGCCGGCGCGAAGAAGGGCGGGTTTGCGCACGATACCGGCGAGGGCGGCGTCAGCCCATATCATCGCGAGAACGGCGGCGACATCATCTGGGAAGTCGGCTCCGGATATTTCGGTTGCCGAAACCGCGACGGCACCTTCAACCCGGAAGAGTTCGCGCGCGTCGCCGGCGACGATCAGATCAAGATGGTCGAACTGAAAATCAGCCAGGGTGCGAAGCCAGGCCATGGCGGGGTCTTGCCGGCAGCCAAGGTTTCTGAAGAGATCGCCAGGATCAGGGGCGTCCCGGTCAACGAGGACTGCATCTCGCCGGCAACGCATCGGGCATTTTCGACGCCGCTGGGAATGATGGCTTTCATTGCCGAGATGCGCCGCCTGTCCGGCGGCAAACCGGCCGGCTTCAAGCTTTGCATCGGTCACCCCTGGGAGTTCCTGGCGATCTGCAAGGCGATGCTGCAGTCGGGAATTTATCCCGATTTCATCGTGGTCGATGGCAACGAGGGCGGCACCGGCGCGGCGCCGCTCGAATTCATGGATCACATGGGCATGCCGATGCGCGAGGGCGTCAATTTCGTCCACAATGCGCTTGTCGGGATCAGCGCCCGCGACCGCATCCGCATCGGCGCTTCCGGAAAGATCGCCACGGCTTTCGACATGGCGCGGGCAATGTCGATCGGCGCCGACTGGTGCAATTCGGCGCGGGGCTTCATGTTCGCGCTGGGCTGCATCCAGTCATTGAGCTGCCATACCGATCGATGCCCGACCGGGGTGACCACGCAGGATCCTTCGCGCAACCGCGCGCTGGTGGTGCCGCACAAGACCGAGCGCGTTTACAATTATCATCACGCAACGCTGCACGCTTTGGCAGAACTTCTCGCCGCCGCGGGACTGGAGCATCCGCGCGATTTGCGGCCGATCCATTTCTCGCAGCGCTCTTCCACGACCGAAGTGCAGACGTTTGCGAAACTGTATCCGTCGCTGCGCCCGGGTGAACTGATCGACGGCACTGATGACCCGCGCTTCCGCGAAGCCTGGGCAATGGCTCGCGCCGAGACGTTCGCGCCGGCCGGGGTAAGAGCATTCAGTGCGGGTTTTCCAGGCTGAAGGTTTCCGATTGCTCATCGTATGCGAACAGCTCGGCATAGCGCGCCCATGAAACGATGGTCTTGAGCGTTTCGTCCGCCCGGTCCTCGCTCATGTAGTCTTCGAGCTCGTTGCGGAATCGCGCCGCGGGGGCGGTGTGCGACGGCCGCTCGTCAAGTACCCGGCGGATCAACCCCATTACCGGGACATAACTCATCAGGTGTTCGGCAAACAGTTTCTTGCGCGCGTCGGTTTCAAGGTTGGCAAAGCGCTTGCCGGCTTCCGTCAGCACAAGGTCGCCTTCGCTCAATTGGGCGAATCTCAGAAGCTGCAGCGACTCGCCGAGATGAAAGATATCGTCGGCTTCGAGCTGCAGATGATTGGCGAGCACCGGCAAATCGGCATGCCCGTTATAGGGCGGCCCGGCGAGCGTCTCGATCAGGCCGGAAAGCACGTTCGACGACACATGGCTAAGGGCCATCCCGACGCCGGTACCATGGATGCCTTGGGGCATCCTGACCTCCGCGCGCTGGGTCATGCGGGCATAGATGGTGTCGACGAGCTGGCGGAACGTCGGATCAAGACGATTGCGCGGATGCGGCAAATCCACCTTGATCTCGGCGGCGACCCTGCCCGGATTGGACGAGAACACCAGAATGCGGTCGCACATCAGGACCGCTTCCTCGATGTTGTGCGTCACCATCAACACCGATTTGATCGGAAGCCTGCCCTCGATCCACAGGTCGATCAGGTCGGTGCGCAGGGTCTCGGCCGTGAGCACGTCGAGCGCAGAGAACGGTTCGTCCATCAGCAGGAGGTCCGGATGCACCACCAGCGCGCGGGCGAATCCGACGCGCTGGCGCATGCCGCCCGATAATTCCTTGGGGTAAGCGGATTCGAATCCGTCCAGGCCGATCAGGTCGATCGCCGCCAGTGCCCGCTTGCGGCGTTCGTCACTTTCAACGCCGAGTGCTTCAAGACCCAATTCGACGTTCTGCAGCACCGTCAGCCAGGGAAACAACGCGAAGGATTGGAAGACCATCGAAACGCCGTTCGGCGGTCCTGCGATCGTCTCGCCGCGGCATTTGGCATCGCCCGAGGACGGCGCGATCAGACCGGCGATGATCCGCAACAACGTCGACTTGCCGGATCCGGAGCGGCCGAGCAGACCGACGATTTCGCCGGAATGGATCGTCAGGTCGACCTTTTCAAGGACCAGCAGTTCCTCGCCGCTGCCTTTCGGAAACGAGCGGCAGACGCTGCGGATCTCGAGCAGATTGGAGTTTTTGGCAATGTCGAGCATGGTTTGTTCCTAAACTCATCCAAGGCGGAGACGCCGTTCCCCGAAGGCGTAGAGCGGTCTCCAGATCAGCCGGTTGAAAAGCGTCACCAATATGCACATGACCGTAATGCCGAGCACGACCCGCGGAAAATCGCCGGCCTCCGTCGCAAGCGCTATATAGGCGCCGAGTCCCTTCGCCGTCAGGTGGGTATCGCCCCAGCTCGCGACCTCCGCAACGATGGATGCGTTCCACGATCCTCCCGAGGCAGTGATGGCGCCGGTGACGTAATAAGGGAAAATGCCGGGCAGTATGGCCTTGGTCCACCAGCGCCAGCCCCTGAGATGGAAACTGCCGGCGGCTTCGCGCAGGTCGGTCGGAAATGCGCTGGCGCCCGCGATGACGTTGAAGAGGATATACCACTGCGTGCCGAGAATCATCAGCGGGCTGAGCCAGATGTTGGGATCGAGGCTGTAGCGCACGATGATCACCACGAATACCGGAAAAGCGAGGTTCGCCGGGAACGCAGCCAGAAACTGCGCGACCGGCTGAACCCGTTCGGCCAGCTTTGGCCTGAGCCCGATCCAGACGCCGACAGGCACCCATATCAGCGTCGCCAGCGTAATCAGCACGACGACGCGTGAAAGCGTGATCAGGCCGAGCCCCGCCGCGGACAGGATGTCGGAGAAGCCCAGCGTCGCCGACATGTATTGGTACACCTTCCAGCCCGCATAGGCGGTGCCTGCAACAATGAGAGCGAGCCAGATCGCATCAATCGTGCGCGACGACGGAGCCGACCTGACCGGTATCTTCAGGCTTTCCGGAATCGCCAGATGCAGGTTCGAAAAGGCCCTGTTCAGCGCGGCGAACGGATAGGTCAGCGCCCGCAGCGCCCGCGTTCGCCGGAACAGATCGAGCATCCAGGAGGTCGGCTCGGTCGCGGAAGCGGTTTGCTCGAAGCGGAACTTATCCGCCCAGGCCACTACCGGCCGAAACAGCAACTGGTCATAGGCAATGATCACCAGCAGCATGGTCAGGATGGCATAGCCGATTGCCGGCAGGTTCCTTTGCTGTATGCCAAGCGCGACGTAGGAGCCGACGCCGGGCAGGGTGACGGTGGTATTGCCGACCGTGATCGCCTCCGACGCCACCACGAAAAACCAGCCGCCGGACATCGACATCATCGTGTTCCAGATCAGGCCGGGCATTGCGAACGGCACATCGAGCCGCCAGAACCGCTGCCACGCACTGAGGTGAAAACTCAGCGCGGCGTCGTCCAGATCCTTCGGAACGTTGCGGATCGACTGGTACATGCTGAAGGTCATGTTCCAGGCCTGGCTGGTGAAAATCGCGAACACGCTGGCCAATTCGGCGCCGAACACCTGGCCGGGGAAAAGGTTCAGGAAGAAAACAACGGTGAAGGTGAGAAAGCCGAGGATCGGCACCGATTGCAGGATGTCGAGCAGGGGAATCAGCACCATCTCCGCCCGCCGGCTCTTGGCGGCCAGTGTCGCATAGACGAGCGTGAAGATGATCGAACACGCGATGGCGAGCAGCATCCGCATCGTCGTCCGCAACGCGTAGGCCGGCAGATTGGCGGGGTCGAGCGACACCGGAGAAGTGTCGAGGGCCGACAGGGGAAGGGTGGTCTGCTCGCCGCCATAGACCAGCAGGACCATCGCGCCGATGACGAGAATCAGTGCAACGGCGTCCCAGATGTTCGGCCGCAGCGCCTGCCCCAGTCTCGGGTTGAGAATATCGTCAAGCGTCATTCGTGCCGCCTTGTATCGACCCGCCGGGGCGACCGGCTTTCGAAAGATCGAGAGTTGTCATGGTGTCTTCTATTGATAGGCGGGATTTGTGATGGGTTTATTGTCGAGGGAGAAAGGGATCGCGGTCCGAAGGAGCGGGACAAATCAACTACCCGTCCTCGTTCGGCGGTGGCGCTCGACGCCTGCTTGCGGCAACTGTTCCGATCATTGCTCGACGCGCTCTCGTGACACGAATGACCACTAATACTGGGCATGCACGCGGAAGCCAAACACGGAAACAGGGCCGCGGTCGCGATTGTAGGCCGGATTGACGATCAGCTGATAGTCCAGTGTGAGCTTCGCATAAAGCACCGGAAGACTGTAATAGGTCTCCAGGATCTTCTCCGTGCCGGGATGGGGTAACTGTCCATCGCCGACCAGAATGCCGAGGCCGCCGGCGTTGAGAAACGCCTGATGCACCGGCGTGATGCCGTTGACGACGCCGGCGATGCCGAAGGTGTCGTCCTCGCGCCCCCATTTCTTCCCCGAAATCGACAGGCCGGTGGCGACGGTGCGGTCGATGTCGGTGAATTCGTAGGGCTCGATATTGCCATTTGCCCACCCGGCGCGAGCGAACAAGCCGACATTGGGCATCAGTTGCTGCTCGAGGTTCATGCCGATGCCCTCGCGGCTTTGATATTGCCGCACGGCCGCGATATTGGCGGGGCCGCCGGTCAGCGCCGCAAGCAGAATGGCGTCCTCGAAGGTACCCATCCGGCCCCGCGTCAGGAATCCGGTGACCGCCACTTTGCCGGGTTGGTCCCAGATGGAATAGCGCCGCTCGATTTCGCCGACCCACTGGAACTGACCGAACGTGGGATCCAGGGTGGTCGTGTTCGGCGCGATCGAAAGATCAAACACACCCGCACGCAGGGTCCATGGACCTTGATACCATTCCGCGGCGGCGCCGACCGTGTAGGCCCAGGCATCCGCCGCGTAATCGAACGTCCCGGTGTCGATAATCGACCAGTTCATGAAATCGCTGCGTGGATCATGGGCATAGCGGTTGGTGTCGAAAACGTCGCCTACGCTGAATTTTCCGACCGTGAGCACCAGCCGGTCCGAGGTTTGCGTTCCGGAGAACTGGTTGAGGCCGGCGTCGACTTTCTGGGTCTCGCCGCCGAGATCGATGGTCTGGCGTATGAACGCGCGATGCAGACGCGCGTAGGGAAAGTCCGCACCGACCTTATAGGCCTCGCCGCTGGTGAATCCTGCGGCGCCCAGTGTTCCGCTCAATCCGAAGCCCTGGTCGATTTCCGGATTGATCCAGGCTTCGGCGCCCTGCCAGAGGCGGGCACCGGCGTAAAGGGTCGTGTCCGCAGTTTCGCGGGCCTGGTTCGGGATCAGACTGTTCGGACCGACGTAAGGCGACCGGAACGGCGGGGCATATTGCTCAAGGTAGGTGAACTGGCCGTGAAAGGCGAAACGATCGGTCTCAAGGGCCGACGGGCCCCTGGTCGTGAAGTCGAGGCCCTGGTCGGTTTCGCCAATCCGGTAGTTCAGCCCGACCCGCAAGCTCTGCAAGGCGAGGTCGGAATCGAAAGTCTGTCCGCCTGCGGCGAACCCAACGCTGTGCGACCCGAATCCCGTCCACAGATATTCGGCCTTTGCGCTCCAGCTCCTGCTGATCGGAATTTCCACGCCGGCGCCTGCCGCCCATCCCACCCGCCAGGGCTGCGAGCTGTCCACACTGCCGGGCACGGCCGATCCGACGGCGGGAAAGCCGGCCACCTGGGTGCGCGTTACCTGATCGAAGGTCCAGGCCAGCCCCGCCGTTCCATAGAGCAGAAAGCGATCGAACACATAGCCGGCGCGGGCGCGGACGCTTCCGTAGAACATGACGGCCTCGCCATAGGTGACCAGTCCCGTCAGCGGCGAGGCGACGGTTTGGCTGCCGCGCAACGAAAAGGGGACCACCACATCCGAATTCGGGAACGAGGCGTCGGCTTCGACGCCGAGCAAGAAGTGCGACTGAAAGACATGGTTGTACCCGCCCTGCACGCCGGCGAGGTAGCTGCCTGTTCCGGCCATGAAATCGAAAGTGAAGGGGATATCGAACGACCCGCCCAGGTTCGGTGCGCCGAACGGCTGCGTAGCGGACCAGTTCGAGGAGCCGGTCGCCACGCCGACGTGGACGCCAATGTACCAGCCGTTCCAGTCGTAGGTGTTCGAAGCCTGCGACGGCGGGGCCTTCGTGACATAGGGGGCCTTGAGCGGAAAATTCGCCGACAGCTCGCCGGCGGCCGCGACAGGACATGTCGCGAGCGCAACCGTAGCGCCGATCCCGAACTTGCAGAGCCCCCTCATTCTGCGCCCCGTGACCTCTTGCAGAATAGATCAATCGACCAAGCGAAGGTGGTACTTATTCCCGTTATTGCGAATTATCCGCAGTGGCAAATGGATCCATTCCATCGGCCTCTCATTCCAGAATCGGGCCGAGACTCCAGCTTGCGGCGGAAACCGTAGGCTCGAGACTGAGGCGACCGACCACCTGCTCCAGTACTGCGTCGTTCTTGACGGCAGATGTGAGTTGCGCGGTGACTTCCACGCGCCCGCTCTCCGCGAGGTCGTTGCTGTCGAGCCGTCGCAAGCTGAGCTGGCCGCTGCCGGTGCCCTGCAAAAGCAGCGCGCGGACATGCGCCTCTTCCGGGCTTTTGCATACCACGCGCACGTTGTAGTGCACATCGGCTTCTCCTTGCGCGATCGGTTGCCGGTTGATGATGCGAACCAGCGGTCGCAGCGTCAGATTGACCAGGACGACAAACAAGGTGGCCAACGTCGCATGCATCGGATGGCCGCTGCCCGCAAGCAGACCTACGGCCGCCGAGCACCACAAGGTCGCGGCGGTATTGAGGCCGGTGACCTGAAGTCCCTCGCGAAAGATGATCCCCGCGCCAAGGAATCCAATTCCCGAGACCACCTGGGCTGCGACGCGCGTCGGGCTGGCGTCGTCCGAAAACAGCCCCTCGAAGACCACAAAACTCGCCGCGCCGATCGCAACCAGCGTATTGGTCCGCAGGCCGGCCATCCGTTGACGCCATTGGCGTTCGAAGCCGATGCAGGCGCCCAGAAAGGTAGCCATGGCAAGGCTGACTGCAGCCTGGTCGATCGAAGCGTTCATGGCGAATTCCTGTTCGATTTTCGGATGCTCTCGCCAGCGCGGACCCCGCCATGCTCCGCGCTGCGCAAGCCATTGCGTTCCTGATAAGACAGTTTGAAGACTGTCATGTGAAATCCGGCACGTGCAGCCTTGGCATGTGCGGCTTTGGGCCCGAGCCTCGACGCGCGCCAGGGCACAGGCGATCGGAATTTGGCAATTCCAGATTCCGCTGTTCGGAATGTTGCGTGTGTCTTGAACATCGCTCACCTCCACTTACCGCATTTGGCGCGGCGGGCCGGTGAGCTTGGCGTCAACCAGGCGCGACGCCAACCCTCACGCGGCAATTGCCGGCGCGGTCGATCTCGATGTGTTGCGGCAGCGCTATTCCGATCGGAATCGGACCTGCGTTGCCAAAGGGGGTACTGCCCATTTCCTTCGCCAGGGTTTCTCTAAGGTTGCCGTTCGAGCGTTAAAATGCTGTCCGGACCGAATATCCTCAAGGGACAGCACGCGGCAAATACGCCCGGCCCAAATCGGTGTCAAGCACTTTGAGGTATCCTCCCCGGAGGATGATTTTGGTATCCTCCGGGGAGGATAGGAGATGCGAATGCAGGACCAGCCACATTCCGCGATTGCCCGGCGCCTGAGGCGTGCCAGCGGCCATCTGGAAACCATCATCGATATGATCGAGCAGGGCCGGCCCTGCGCTCAGATCGCCCAGCAATTGCAGGCCGTGGAAAGTGCGATCGAGAGCGCCAAGAAGGCCCTGATCCACGATCATATCAGCCACAGCCTGGAACGAACCTTCAAGGCGAGCGGCTCGAAAGGCCACGCGGCGCTGCGAGACTTCAGGCTGATCGCCAAATATCTTTGAACTTGCAGGGGGCGTTCGATGCGCTATGCGAGCTGCCCGACGGCGATCATCGAGGTTCCCGTTGATCGGGTTTGGACGCTTCTGACGGCGCCTGCCGGATGGGGAGACGTATTCGACATGCGCCTTATCCGCGTCGATCCTCCCGGCCCGGCAGCGGTCGGACAGGTGATCCGGGGCGAGACCGGTCTCGAGATATTGCACCTGAGGCTGGCCTTTCGGATGTTGGCTGTCGATGAGGCGCAGCATTGTCTTCGTATGTCCGTGGATCTGCCGTTCGGCCTGGTCGTCGACGAGGAGATCCGATGTACACCCCTCGATCGCAGGCGTTGCCGCGTAGCCTATCGCTGCAATTTTGATTTCCCCAGGGGATGGCGAGGCGCGGCGTTGCGAGCCCTGCTTGCTCGCAGGCTCGACAGCGGACCTGCGGACTCGTTGTCCCGGCTCAAAAGCGCAGCCGAGAAACGCTTTTACGGACTATAGTGTTTTTGAGCGAAGTGGATACCGGTTCGCGTGAAGAAAACGCGTCAAAACAAAAGATTAGAGTCTCGGTTCTGATTCAATCAGAACCGAGGCTCCAGGACGCTGTCTCAGGAACTCGGCGAAAGGTGGTGCACCTCCACGGTGACGTGCGACAGGTCGGCAAATCTCGCCAATCTCTGGCGATAGTGCGCAGCCTCGCGCGTCCCGGATGTCGCGACCGAAACGATGGCGCCGAGGTGGCCCGGTCCAAGCCGCCACAGATGCAGGTCGGTAACCTGATCGCCCTCGCTTTCGATCGCGGTGCGAACTTCTTCCGCGATGCGTGGGTCGGGCGTGCGGTCGAGCAGGATGGAACCGGTGTCGCGCAGCAGGCCGAACGACCAATTGGCGATGACGAGCGCGCCGATGAGGCCGGCCAGCGGGTCCATCCACAACCAGCCGAAGGTGCGCGCCAGCAGCAAACCGGCAATGACAAGAACCGAAACGGCAGCGTCCGCCATGACGTGAACGACCGCGGCGCGCATGTTGTTGTCACGGTGGTGCCCACCACCGCCATGCTCGTGCGCATCGGGTTCGTGCCCGTCGGCCTGGTCATGCCCATGCGAATGCCCATGCCCATGCGAATGATCGTGGACGTGACCATGATGATGTCCACCCGATAACAACCAGGCGCTGGCGACGTTGACCGCAAGACCTAATACCGCAATCGGGATCGCCTCGTTGAACGCGATGGGAACGGGGTCGATAAAGCGCGCGATCGCCTCATATCCGATCAGGAGCGCGACCATCGCCAGGACGATGGCGCTGGAATATCCCGCAAGATCGCCGAACTTTCCGGTTCCGAACGAGAAACTGCGATCGCCGGCGTATTTGCGGGCATAGGTATAGGCAAGCGCCGCAAGCAGCAGCGCTCCGGCGTGGGTGGACATATGCATGCCGTCAGCGATCAGGGCGAGCGAGCCGAACAGGGCCCCGCCGATGATCTCGGCGATCATCATGATCGTGCACAGAATGATGACGGCCCAGGTCCGGCGTTCTGCTCGTTCGTGATCCCTGCCCAGGAACACGTGATCGTGCTGCGGAAACTGAAGGAAGGTGTCGCGCTCCGCCATGATCTCCTCACCTCAGATAAGTGTGGACCACGTCAATCAGCTGATCCGCCGCATCGGCGTTGAGCGCCCCCGGACTCTTCTCTGGGTCGACGAGATGGGTGCGGATGTGGTCCTCGACCACTTCAGCCATGAGCCCGGCGACACTGCCACGAATGCCGGCGATCATGTGCATGATGCGTTCGCACTCGACCTCGTCAGCCAGCGCGCGCTCGATCGCCTCGACCTGTCCGCGGATGCGGCCGACCCGGGCCAGCAGCTTCTTCTTCTCTTTGATGGTATGTGCCATGTCCAATATATAGGGTACCCCCCTATGCTATGTCAAATGGCAGAACGCGCATGCCGGACGGCGAAATCGTGACTTTAAGCAAACGGCCTTCAGGCCTTAGGGGAATTCGAGAGTGCGTTGATATCGAATTTGTCGACGTCGGCCAGCAACTCGCAGAACGCCCGCGCGCCGTTATCGATCAGGCGCTCGCCTTTCTCCGCTGACGCCTTTGTCGCATCGCCCGCGGCACCGCTGGGGTGGAGGTCCTGGGCCTGCCAGGCGAACGGCGCGGGACGCTGGGTGGAAAGCGCCCGATAGTCCTTCGCCATCGCGACGCCCACCGAACGAAAATCGGCGATCGCCTCGCGGCGGACGTGTTCGCTGTATCTCGCCAGCATGATCGAGGTTTCGCTTGCACCACCATGGATGCCGTGGCTCACCTCTTGCGGCGAGAATATTTCCTCCGCGGCGCTGAGGCGCGACCAACTCGTGGTGACGACAAGCAACCCATGCACCGCACGCAGATCCTGCGCCACCAGGCTCATCGCCGCGCTGTTGCCGCCGTGGCTTGTGACCATGATGAGCTTCTTCAAGCCGGCGCGCGCGATACCTTCCCCGAGCGCGAACCAGGTCTTGAGGGCCACGTCGCTCGGCAAGGTCAGCGTTCCGGGAAAATCGATGTGTTCGGTGGAAATCCCGATTGGCTGGATCGGAAGGAATGTCGCAGGGATGGTATCGGGAACCAGCTCTCGCACCCGCGCCAGATAAGCCTGTGCGATCATGACATCGGTGCCAAGAGGCAAATGCGGCCCGTGCTGTTCCGTCGCCGCGAGCGGCAGGACCGCGATCCATCGCTCGCATCCGCCGCCAGCCAAATCCGGCCAGTGGATGTCGGTCCAATCGCGAGGGACGGTTGAGGTCATCGAGCCGATTTCTTCAATTGACGGGTTTGCCAGATAGTCCCGTATTGGTTACGAGGAAGCCAGCCGAGAAACGAGTGCCGCTGCCATCCATGTCTCCTATCATGTGCCAAAACGACCAACGGAGTCCAACATGAACCCGGCTCTTTTGACGCGAGCGTTAACGGCTCTTTTGGTGGCTTTTGTCGTGGCAGTGCCACCGTGCCGCGCGCAGACCATGCTCGACAAGGTCTCGTTCGGGACCAATTGGGTTGCTGAGGCCGAACATGGCGGATTTTTTCAGGCCGTCGCCGACGGCACCTATGCGAAATACGGTCTCGACGTCACGATCGTGCCGGGCGGCCCGAACGACAACAACCGCATGCTCCTGATCGCGGGCAAGCTTGATTTCTTCATGGCCGCGAACACGCTGATGTCGTTCGATGCGGTCGCCAACAACGTGCCGGTGGTCACCGTCGCCGCCATTTTCCAGAAGGACCCCCAGGTGCTGTTGACGCATCCGGAGGCGAACATCACCAAGCTCGAGGGACTCAAGCCGCTGACATTGTTCGTCTCCAAGGAAGGCATTTCAAGCTACTTTCAGTGGCTGAGATCCGAATACGGATTCAGCGAGGACAAGGTGAGGCCATACACGTTCAACCCGCAGCCGTTTCTCGCCAACAAGCAAAGCGCGATGCAGGGCTACGTCACGTCGGAGCCGTACGCAATCGAAAAGACCGCCGGCTTCAAACCGGGCATCATCCTGTTGGCCGATTACGGCTTCAACTCCTACTCGACCCTGATCGAGACGCGTTCCGACCTGATCGACAAGAAACCCGACCTGGTGCAACGCTTCGTCAACGCCTCGCTCGTCGGCTGGTACAACTACCTGTACGGCGACAATTCTGCCGCCAATGCGACGATCAAGAAACTCAATCCGGAGATGACGGACGAGTTGATCGGCTATTCCGTCGCCAAAATGAAGGAATATGGAATTGTCGATTCCGGCGACGCGCTGCGCGACGGCATCGGCGCCATGACCGACGAGCGGATCGCGAGCTTCTTCGACAAGATGGTTCGTGCCCATGTCGTGCGCTCCGACATCGACTACCGCAAATCGTACACGCTTCGCTTCATCAACAAGGGCGTGGGCCTCGACCTGCGGCCGAAGAATTAAGGCAAGAGAGGATGGCCGGACCCACAGCATTGACTGAATCGGGGTCCGATGCGGACGAACTTGCCGTCAGCCTGCGCGGTGTGACCAAGGTCTACGACAGCGGCGTGGCTGCGCTCGGACCGATCGACCTTGAGGTGTGCAAGGGCGAGTTCGTTTCCTTGCTGGGGCCCTCCGGTTGCGGAAAGTCGACGGCGCTGCGCCTGATTGCGGGTCTCAACGCACCAACCTCCGGTACGGTGCGCCTCTCCCACCCCGCCATCGAGGTGGGGGGACGGCAATCGATAGGGTTTGTGTTCCAGGAGCCGACGCTGATGCCGTGGGCCAGCGTGCGCGACAATGTCCGGCTGCCGCTGAGGCTTGCGCGCGTGTCGGCGACGCAGGCGCAGGCGCGCATCGATGGCGCCCTGGCGCAAATCGGTCTTGCCGATTTTGCCGACGCCTATCCCCGCGAACTGTCGGGCGGCATGAAGATGCGGGTTTCGCTGGCGCGAGCGCTGGTCACCGATCCGGACATCCTGCTGATGGACGAACCGTTCGCCGCGCTCGATGAGATCACCCGTTTTCGGTTGAATAACGACCTGCTCGCGTTGTGGCGCGACCTTCGCAAGACCGTCATCTTCGTTACACATTCGGTGTTCGAGTCGGTTTATCTTTCGCAGCGCGTGATCGTTATGACGTCGCGGCCCGGACGCATTGCGACCGAAATCGGCATTTCGACGAGCGAACCGAGAACCGAGGATTTCCGCACCTCGGTCGAATATGCAGGCTACTGCCGAAGGGTTTCGAATGCGCTTGCGCCCTCTTACCCGGGGCAGGCAGGTCCATGAACGCAGTGGACACTCCGCCAATGGTTGCCGACACGGTGGCGCGCGATAGCCACATCCGCCGCTTGGTTCGGATATTGCTGCCGGTCGCCGTGCTTGCGGCGGGTATCGCGGCGTGGCAGCTCGTGGTGCGGATCAACGATATTCCGCCCTATGTATTGCCCGCACCGTCGGCAGTGTTTCAAACTCTGGTACTCGACTGGCCGGTGCTGTGGCAATCGCTTCTGACTACGCTGTTGACGACGGCGGAAGGATTTGCCGCGGCGGCGATCGGCGGGATCGCGCTGGCGCTGTTGTTCAATCAATCGAAATGGCTGGAATATTCGCTGTTCCCCTACGCCGTAATCCTGCAGGTCACGCCGGTCATTGCGGTCGCGCCGTTGCTCCTGATCTACCTGCCGCAGCATACGGCAGTCGTCGTTTGCGCGTGGATTGTCGCCTTCTTTCCCGTGCTGTCCAACACCACGCTCGGCCTGAATTCCGTCGACCGCAATCTCGCCGGGCTGTTCCGCCTCTATGGTGCGTCGCGTCTGCAGACGCTGCGCCTGCTCAAATTGCCGGCGGCGTTACCGTTCATTCTCGGGGGCTTGCGGATTGCGGGCGGTCTTTCGTTGATCGGCGCGGTGGTGGCTGAAATTGCGGCAGGATCGGCGGGCGCGGGCTCCGGCCTTGCCTACCGGATCGCCGAATCCGGTTACCGTCTCAACATTCCCCGAATGTTCGCCGCGCTGCTGTTGCTCTCCGTCGCCGGAATTGTCATTTATGGGCTGCTGGCGCTAACCTCGCACCTCATCCTGCGGCGCTGGCATGAGAGCGCGCTTGGAAAGGAAACCTGATGGCTGGCGGAAACATTCAAGCGGAAAAGATTGATTTATTGATTTATGGCCCAAACAAACCCATCATCGACAAGGGTTTTTCCGACCGGTTCGTGCTCCATCCCTCCGAAACCCGTGCCGACCTTGACAGATTGAATCCGACTGTGGCCGCGAAAATTCGCGGCGCGGCGGTCACCTACGGCACCGTTCGCTGCGATGGCGCCGCGATGGCCATGTTCCCCAAGCTCGAGATCGTTGCTTCCTTCGGCGTAGGGTACGACCACGTCGATGCCAATTATGCGCGCGAGCATAACATTGTTGTGACCAATACGCCCGACGTGCTGACCGAAGAGGTCGCCGATATCGCACTGGGACTACTGATCGCGACGCTGCGCGAATTCGTCAGGGCGGACCGTTATCTGCGGGCGGGGCACTGGACCAGTCAGCAATTTCCCTTGAGCGCCGGCTCGCTCAGGGATCGCACGGTGGGGATCGTCGGCATGGGCCGGATCGGCCAGGCGATCGGGCGCCGGTTGGAGGCCTGCCGGGTGCCTGTGGTCTATCATTCACGCAATCCGGCCGCAGGCGTAAGCTACAAGCACTATCCCGATTTGATCGAGATGGCGAAGGCAGTCGATACCCTGGTGGCGATCGTTCCCGGCGGCCCTTCGACCGCGAAAATGATCAATGCCGATGTCTTGAAGGCGCTTGGGCCGCGCGGCGTGATCATCAATGTGGCGCGCGGCTCGGTTGTCGATGAAGAGGCCCTGATCGCCGCGTTGAAGTCAGGAACCATCATGGCCGCAGGGCTCGACGTGTTCGCCAGGGAGCCCACGGTGCCGGATGAATTGCGCGCGATGCAGAATGTGGTGCTGCTCCCGCATATCGGCTCGGCTTCCGTGGTGACCCGCAACGCCATGGATCAGCTTGTGGTCGACAATTTGAACGCATGGTTTGCCGGCAAGGGGCCGTTGACGCCGATCGCGGAAACGCCGGTGAAGAGACGCTGATGCCGGCCCGGCAGGGCATTGCGGCGGCGGCGCTTTCGGCGTCACTCGTCTGCGCGCCGCAGGCCTTCGCGCAGGACGCTGCAACCCTGAAGAAGGAAATGATCGGCCAGTGGGAGCTCTCGACCACCGAACGCAGCAAGACCTGCGTGGTTACGCTCAAGGGTGACTCCACGCCGCAAGGACTCAAACTCGAATTGGAGCCGGGTTGTCCAAAGGCGCTTCCCTTCACCAAGGACATTACCGCCTGGAATGTGAGGGGGCTCGATATCGTGAGGTTGCAGGATGCTGCAGGCCAGCCGGTGATCGATTTCACCGAAGTCGAGAGCGGGATATTCGAGGGCTTAAGGCAAGGCGAGGGCATCTACATCCTGCAAAACCTCGCCGCCGCGCGTTCGCTCGCCAAGTCGATGGACCAGATGATCGGCGACTGGGCGATGGTACGCAGCAATGGCCGTCCTGTCTGCGGCCTGACTTTGACCAATACGGATGCCGGGGCGGATAATTTCCAGGTCTTTCTAAAGCCAAAATGCGACGCCGCCGTAGAGGCTTTCAGGCCGACAATGTGGCGGCTGGAGCGAGGCGAGCTGCTCTTGATGTCCGAAAGCGGCGAGACCTGGCATTTCCAGGCTGACGACAACGCGCAATGGCGGCTGGTGCCAGACAGTGCCGATGCGTTGATCATGTTGCGGCAATAGTGTGCCGGCCAGCCCAGCGCCTCGACGAGAATTCCGCCCACAACGGGACCGAGAGCAATGCCAAGCGCGCCTGCACCGGCCCACGTTGAGATTGCTTGCGTCCGACGCTTCGGTCCGGCGATTGCATGGTTGAGTAGCACCAGCGAAGTCGGCAGGAGCAGCGCGGCCTTTCATAACCCTGTAAAATATAATTTACAGGTTACCAAGAGGTGATCGTTTTTTGCGGCCCGGCGAGGACCGGGACGTCTTCGCCGGGGCCCGTTTCGCGCGCGCCCTGTGGGACGCCTGCTTGGCGCGGTTGCCGCACAGCGCCATGCTGCACCAACGGCGCGCGTGGCCTTTCGTGGTATCAAGGAACAACACGGTGCAAGTCGGGCCTTCGCATTGCTTCACCATCGTGAAGTCCGCCTCGCAGACGAGATCGGCCATCGCCTGCGCGATCGGTAGCAACAGCTCATCCGGCGCACGCCAGCGCCTGCTCCAGCGCCAGTCCAGACCATGATCGTGCGGCGCCTTTGCGGGCGTTTCCACGTGGGTCGCTGATGCCACGATCTCGCCGTACGCCTCGTCCTGCGCCAGCAGCCGGTTGAGCGGTTGCAATTCCGGCAGCGCTTTTGATCCGACCGGATGCCCGGCATGGGCCAGTACAAAACCGCGAAACCATTCGCGCAGCAACCGCGCCCGCTCTGCTATGGCATCCAACTCGCCCGGAATCGTGCCGGCCCGAACGGCGCTTGCGATATCGGCCGCAATCAATCCCGCCTGTTCAAGCCAGTTGAGCAGATCCTCTCCGCTGCTCAGCCATTCGACAGCGCTTTCCGCAGGCGTAGCCACGGTATTCAGGAAGTCGAGAGCGTGCGCGTCGGCGACGAACATGAGCGCCGGGCGCATATCCTCCATTGCAAACTCAGCTCCACGTTTCAGGGCGCGCAAGAGTATCTTCCTTAAACAGCAACATAACCTCTTAAATTGCAGTTGACAAGTTAGCGCGCCATGGTAACCCTCAACAAAGCATTATAGAGGTTACGAGGTTTCGTGTCAGCCTGGAGGAGCGCACCCATGTCCCCTACTACCTATCGCAGCATCGACGTCGACGGCTTGAATGTCTTCTACCGTGAGGCCGGCCGCGGCGATGCGCCCGTTGTTCTTTTGCTGCATGGTTTTCCAACCTCCAGTCACATGTTTCGTGGGCTGATCCCGGCGCTCGCCGACCGTTATCGCGTGATCGCACCCGACCTGCCTGGCTTTGGCTTCAGCGATGCACCTGCCCGGGGAAGTTTCTCCTATACTTTCGCGCATCTGGCCGAGGTGATTGACCGGTTCACCGAGGTACTTGGTCTGGGTCGCTTCGCGCTATTCGTATTCGATTACGGCGCGCCGGTTGGCTTCCGCATCGCGCTCAAGCATCCCGATCGCATCGCCGCCATCATCACGCAGAATGGCAACGCCTATGAGGTGGGCCTGAGCGAGGGATGGAATCCGATCGAAGCCTATTGGCGCGAACCAACCGCGAAAAACCGGGCCGCGCTGCGCGATTTCCTCAAGCCGGAAACGACGAAGTGGCAATATGTCCATGGCGTAGGCGACCAAGGCCTTGTCGCGCCCGAGAGCTATACGCTCGACAGTGCGTTGCTGGCGCGGCCAGGCAATGACGAAATTCAGCTCGATCTGTTTCTCGACTACGCCAGCAATGTCGCGCTCTACCCCGACTTCCAAGCCTATTTGCGCACCCATCGTCCGCCGTTGCTCGCCGTATGGGGCAAGAACGATCCGTTCTTCCTGCCTCCGGGTGCAGAGGCTTTCCGACGCGATGTGCCGGACGCGGAGATCCGATTCTACGACACCGGCCATTTTGCACTGGAGACGCACGGCAGCGAGATCGCCGCAGCGATCGGCGAATTCCTCGGTCGACTGCCCCATGCCGGCGCGGCCGCCGCGTGAACGTACCAATCCGACGCCCGGCAATCCGGAGCGCTCACTGCGCGCCCCAGCTTTTTAACGAATCCAACCGTAGGAGCCTTACATGACCAGAATTCTTCATATTCAAGCCTCGCCGCGCGGGGCGGACTCCAAGTCGAATGAAATCGCCCGGGCCCGAATCGAAACGCTTCGCGGACGCGAGCCGAGCGTCATCGTCGACACGCTCGACCTCTGGCGCGAGCCGTTACCGGAATTCGAGGGTAACAGCGCCGCCGCCAAGATGACCTTCTTTGGCGTCGGTCAACTGGATGGCGCCAAGCGTACCGCCTGGGATCGGATCGTCGAAATTACCGAACGCTTCAAGGCCGCCGATCACTATGTCCTTGGCGTGCCGATGTGGAACGGCGGCATTCCGTATCGGCTCAAGCTCTACATCGACATCCTTACGCAACCGGGTCTGTTGTTCGGATTCGATCCGGTGAAGGGATATTTTGGACTACTTGGCGCCAAGAAGGCGACAGTTATCTATTCCAGCGGTGTTTTCGCGCCGGGAGCTCCACCCCAATACGGGCTCGATTTCCAGTCGAACTATCTCGACTGGTGGCTTCGTTTCATTGGCGTCGACGACATCCAGACGATCCGTTATCAGCCCTCGCTGCTGACCCAGGACCCGTCCAAGGGATTGAACGATGCCATTGCCGCGGCCCGCGATCTGAAAGCCGCCTGACAATTCGACCCGTTTGCCGGGCGCCGGCGGAGGGCCGTGGCCGGCTCGCCGGTCAGGCACCGGTTTTGCCCTTTGTTCCATGGAGATTGAACATGAATGATCCGGCCGACATTGTCCGCGGTTTTTACGATGCGCTTGGACGCGGCGACGTACCCGGCGTTCTCGCCCGGCTCCACGACCAACTGGAGTGGACCGAGGCGGAACGCTTTCCTTACTACAGTGGCACCTGGCGCTCGCCCCAGGAAGTTCTCGACAAACTCCTGATTCCGCTGGCTCGCGACTGGGACAGGTTTTCGGCGAGGGCGCACGATTTCATTGCCCAGGGCGACCGGGTTGTCACGCTCGGGCAATATTCGGGTACGTTCAAGGCGACGGGCAAATCGATGACCGCATCATTTGCTCACGTCTGGACGATACGCGACGGCCGCCTGGCCCGGTTCGATATGTATACCGACACGGCAAAGGTACGCGAGGCGCTCAAGGCTTGATGCCGCAAGCCTCCCGAGCCGGTCGGGCGGCAAATTCCTCATCCTTTCCTCGCACGCCAATTCCGTGGGCGCTCTGTCGCGCCTGAAATCGGCCATGAAATCCGGCGTTCGTGGACGCCGCTGCTGGATGCTGCTCAAGAGCTGCCGGGACGCCCGAGCTCGCCCGGCCGAGACGTTGCAATCCGTTCCAATGTGGCGGCGGAACGGGTAAGCTCGCGGTGTGATGATTATGTCGCGGAGCCCTGGCCGAGAGGAGCGATCGATGTCCGACATTTCACTGAGCCTATCCGAGATCGAAAAGCGCATCTCCGCGATCAGGGCGAACCTCATCGAATTGGAGGAGCAGGCGGCCGCGATTTCCGGCGCCGCGGTTGAGGAACTGAACGCGCGGCGGATCGCAGATCAGGAGGAGCAACTGGAGCATCTGGTCAGGCGGCGCGACGAACTCCTTCAATCGAGATCGCCGGCAACAAAAAAGCCGAAAGCGTGATGCCTGGTGAGCGGACGATCCACCCTTTTTGATGCGATCGCGGATTGCGAGCGCAGGCGGGGGCGGCAATGAGGCCGGCTTCTGCGCAGGCCGTCTCATCTGGAAATGCTATATCAAGCGCATTCCCTTCAAGCTCGCATGCCCGCCTTTGCCGACAATAATGTGGTCATGCACCGAAATTCCGAGCGGCGTGGCGATCTCGATGATCGCCTTTGTCATCTGGATATCCGCACTTGACGGCGTCGGATCGCCGGATGGGTGGTTATGTACCAGGATCAGCGCGGTAGCGGATAGTTCGAGCGCCCGCTTGATCACCTCGCGCGGGTAAACCGGCGTGTGGTCCACCGTGCCGGTCTGCTGCAGTTCGTCGGAGATCAGCTGGTTGCGCTTGTCGAGGAACAACAGACGGAACTGCTCCTTTTCGGCAAATGCCATGCTGGTCCGGCAATAATCGATTACATCATGCCACGATGACAGCAGGGTGCGTTGCTGCAACTGACCCTTGGCGATCCGTTCGGCGGCCGCCGCGATCAGCTTGAATTCGGTGATGGTTGCTTCGCCGACGCCTGCGATCTCGCGCAACCGCGTTTCGGATGCGTAAATGGACTCGGCGAACGAGCCGAAAGTCTTGATCAGGGCTTTTGCCAACGGCTTGACGTTGCCCCGGGGAATGACGCTGAACAGCACCATCTCGAGCAACTCGTAGTCGCTGAGCGCATCGGCGCCCGCGGAGCGAAAGCGCTCGCGCAAACGTGTGCGGTGGCCGTGATAATGCGGCACTTCGGCTGGCTGATCCTGGGTATCGCTGCTCTTTTCGGACATCGGCGCCACCATGCCGAGCCGGTCAGCTTTTGCAACCGGGAATTGCCGGAAATCGACCGCAACTTTCGATGCCCAAGCCAGATCAACCGGGGTCGCCAAATCCCTCAACCTGATCCAGTGAGCGGGTGCCGGGCGCGTCTCACGCTGCCGGCGGCTTTTCCTTGTGGCGCTCCGACAGCGTAAAAATCTCGAAGCCGGTCGCGGTCACGCCGACCGAATGCTCGAATTGCGCCGACAGCGAGCGGTCGCGCGTCACCGCGGTCCAGCCATCCGACAATATCTTCACATGGGGCTTGCCGAGGTTGATCATCGGTTCGATGGTGAAGAACATGCCCGGCTTGAGTGCGACCCCTTCGCCGGGCCGCCCGACATGGATGATATTGGGCTCGTCGTGGAACATACGCCCGAGCCCGTGACCGCAGAAATCGCGTACCACGCTCATGCCCTGCGGCTCGACAAGGCTCTGGATCGCATGGCCGATGTCGCCGGTGGTGGCGCCGGGCCTTACGGCCGCGATGCCACGCATCATCGCCTCATAGGTCACTTCGATCAGCCGTTCGGCCTTGCGCGAGATCGGCGGGATCGCATACATCCGGCTCGAATTGCCGTACCAGCCCTCGACGATGAAGGTCACGTCGATATTGACGATGTCGCCCTCCTTCAAAGCGCGATCGCCGGGCATGCCGTGGCAGACCACGTGGTTGATCGAGGTGCAGGTCGAATAGCGATAGCCGCGATACATCAGCGTGGCGGGATAGGCGCCGTGACTGAAGGCATATTCGCGGACGAATTCGTCGATCCGCGAGGTCGGTACGCCCGCCTTGACGATGTCGGTCAAATCATCCAGGCACCTGGCCACCAATGCGCCCGCCTTGCGCATGCCGGCGAACCCGGCGGGACCGTGCAGCTTGATCTGCCCGGTCTTGCGCAAGGAGGTTTCAGAGGCTTCGACATAGCTCATAGGCGGATCGCATCTTTGCGGGAGGAAATGATCAGGCTGTATAATTTAGTGATTGGCACTTTCGGCGCAAGCCGGCAGGTGACGCGATCCGGACAGCGGCTGGACCCTGAGGGCATCAGTTCGAGGCCTCCACCGTGGTGTCGACCGGCAGCGCGCCGCCGCGGACGCGCAGTTCGCGCACCGGATAGGGCACCCGGATGCCCTCGCGCTTGAACGTCTCCCACAAGGACACCATCACTTCGCTTTTTACATTGTCCATCCCGTCGGGATCGGCGATCCAGAAGGTTAACGAAAATTTCATGCCGGCTTCCGCGAACTCGGTAAGGATACAATTGGGGGCCCTTGACTTGATCGCGCGCGGCGCGGCGGCCGCGACGTTGATCGCGAGCTTGCATACTTGCTTCGGATCGGCGTCGTAGTTGGTCCCGAAATTGACTTTCACCAGCGTGTTCTTGTCGGTGTAGGTCCAGTTGGTGACTTTCTGCGTCACCAGATCCTCATTGGGAATCAGGAATTCGCGGCCGTCACCCGCGGCCACCGAAATATAGCGCGTCTTCATCGCGCTGATTCGACCGGAGCTGTCGCCGATCGTAACGAGGTCGCCCGGTTTGACCGATTTGTCAGCAAGCAGAATGATGCCGCTGATGAAATTGGCGACGATCTTCTGCAGACCGATGCCGATACCGACGCCGACCGCGCCCGAGAAAACCGCCAGCGCCGAAAGGTTGATTCCGACTGCGCTGAGCGCGATGGTGATGGCGACGACCATCAATCCCATCCGGATCATCTTCACCAGCAGCACCTGGATCGATGGCGTCAGGTCGGCGGAGCGGTTGATCCGGCTCTCGGCGAAATTGCTGGCTATGTTGGTCAGCCACAGCGCGGCGATGAGCAAAAGTCCCAGCTTGATCACGAGCAGCGGTGTCAGCCGCAGTCCACCAAGCACGATCGAGACCGAATCGAGCATCTCGATTGCCGGGTCGAGCTCGCCGATGATGCTCAGCGCTGCCACGCACCACGCCGAAAGCGAGACCAATCTCACGATAAAGGCGTTGCGAAAAACCGAGGTCACCAGCCGAATGACAAGCCAGGCGCCCGCAAGCTTGGCAGCCACCATCAGCAGGTAGCTTCGGCTCGGCCAGGTTGAATGATACATGGTAATGCGCGCTGCGATCACCAACACGGCGAACACGGCCGTCGATGCGCTGCCCACCAGCACGCGTGCGAAGTGTCGCAACGGCAGCGGCCAGCTCATGGCGAAGGATTTCGGGTCGATGCGGCTGCGGATGGCCGCATCGGCCGCAAGAGCGATTCCGGCTGCGGTCAGGATCAGCCCGAACTGCAGATAGAACCAGGGCGAGGAGACCTCTGCTTCGACCGAGCGCGCGGTGGCAGGCAGGAAATCCAGGATCTCGTTCACTTCCATCGCCAAATTCTCATCTCGGATCGCAGCGTCGTCGGAGGTTGATTCGAATTGTTTCTCGAGATTCTCACAACCGAGGCGTCAGCGCCATTGCCGCGATACGCCGCAGAGGTGGAATAAGGCCGTCAAACCAGGCATCGGCAGAAATGGGTTGGCGTCGAACTGTGGCGACGTTAAGGATGAAATTGCAAGGGCTTTCGGAAGTAAAATGGCCTCTATCGACTCAGTCAGCATAGGCATCCTGCTCGGTGCGGTGCTCGTCATGGCGGGAATTCTGTCGAGCCTGCTGGCGCTGCGTTTCGGCGCGCCGTTGCTTTTGGTATTCCTGCTGATCGGCGTGCTGGCCGGCACTTCCGGCCCCGGACATCTGCAGTTCGACGACCTTCGCGCCACCTACCTGGTAGGATCGGTGGCGCTGGCGCTGATCCTGTTCGATGGCGGATTGAGAACGCGCTTTCAGAATATCAGCGCGGTGCTGCTGCCGTCGATGACGCTGGCAACGATCGGCGTTCTGCTCACCGCGCTGATTACGGCGCCGGTCGCCAAATATGTGCTCGACCTCAACTGGACCGAAGCGCTGCTGGTCGGTGCCGTGCTCGCCTCGACCGATGCGGCCGCCGTTTTTCTCCTGGTGCACGCGCAGGGCCTTCGGTTGCGTCCACGCGTCGGCGCCACGCTGGAAGCGGAATCCGGCACCAACGATCCCTTCGCGGTGTTTCTCACCTTGATGCTGGTCGAACTCATTTCGGTTGGCCAGAGTTCGTTCACCCATATCCTGGCGGAGCTTGGCCGCGAGGCCGTGTTCGGCGCCATCACCGGCATCATCGGCGGTCGTATGGTGGTGGTGGCGCTCAACCGCGTCGCGCTGCCGCAGGGCCTGCATGCCCCGTTCGTCACGACGGCGGCGTTGGTGATTTTCGGCGTGGCTCAGATCGCCCACGCATCGGGGTTTCTTGCCGTCTATCTCGCCGGCATCATCATCGGCAATCGGCCGACCCGCGCGCATAATTCGGTGGTGACCTTCCTGGACGCCGCGACATGGCTGGCGCAGATCGTGATGTTCGTCCTGCTTGGGCTTCTCGTCTCGCCGCAACGGCTCGTGGTCAGCATTGTGCCGGCGGTGATCGTGGCGCTGGTCTTGATGCTTGCGGCCCGCCCGCTCGCGGTGTTCCTTTGTCTGGCGCCGTTTCGCTTCAGCTGGCGTGAGAAGGTATTCATCGCCTGGACCGGACTGCGAGGCGCGGTCGCGATCTTCCTGGCCTCGATCCCGATGCTGGTCGGGCTGTCGAAGGCCTATCTCTACTTCGACGTCGCCTTTGTCGTCGTCATCATTTCGCTGCTGCTGCAGGGCTGGACCCTGGCAGCGGCGGCGCGGCGGCTCCATGTCGCACTGCCGCGCACGGAGCGCGGCCCGCGGCGGGTCGAACTCGATCTGCCGGGGCAACTCGAGCAGCAACTGGTCGGCTATCCGGTGCGGCCCAAGAGCCTGTATTTCCGGCGGGGTCTCACCCCGTCCTGGTCAAAGCCGACGCTGGTGATCCGCGACGAACGCATCCTCTCGCCGGCGGAGGCCGATCCGGTTCGCCCGGGCGACTACATCTATCTCCTGGCCCCGCCGGAAAAGGCCGAGGCGCTTGATCGTTTCTTTGTCGATATGCCGCCGAGTTCGGCGCCCGATCCGCACCTTTTGGGCGATTTCACCGTTTCCGGCGAGCACACGCTCGGTGAGCTTGCCGAAGTCTACGGTGTTGCGGTTGGCGACGAGCAGGCCAAACAGACGCTTGCCGATTATTTCGACATTCATCTCGACCATGCCCCGAAGGAGGGCGCGACGCTGGAACTCGACGCCATCGTTCTGGTGGCGCGCAGCATCTCTGGCGGCAGGGTCAATGTCGTCGGCCTTCGCCTTCCGGAGGATCCCGAGGAGGTGCCGGAAATGTCGCGGGTCGACTTGCTCAAGCGCAAGCTTGCGAGCTTTTGGTCATCGGTCGCGGGCATTTGAAGCAACAAGGTTCAGGCCGGAGCGAGCGCCACGGGCAATATCTCGGCGCCGCCGAACGCGGTCACTCGCCCACGTCGCAACATCACGATTTGTGTTGCCAGCTTGCGCATCTCGGACGGGTCGTGACTGACATAGACCATGGGAATGCCGGCTTCGTCGCGCAGCCGAACGAGATAGGGCAGGATCTCTTCCTTGCGTTCCTCATCGAGCGATCCCAGCGGTTCGTCCAGCAGCAGCAACCTCGGCTGCGATAGCAGCGCGCGGCCAAGCGCCACGCGTTGGCGTTCGCCGCCCGACAGCCGGCCGGGGCGGCGGTCGAGCAGATGGCCGATGTCGAGCAGATCGGTGACGCGTTTTTGCTGCGCGCTGTCTTCGGCAAGGTGGTTCATGCGTCGCCCGTAGTCGAGATTCTGACGTACGTCGAAATGCGGAAACAGCCGCAGGTCCTGAAACACATAGCCGATGCGGCGACGATGCACGGGAACGTGGGTTTGTGTCGCGGATTCGTCCAGCGTCTCGCCGTCGATGGCGATGACGCCGCGATCGGGCCGCGACAACCCGGCAATCATGTTGATCAGCGATGTCTTGCCTGCCCCCGAGGCGCCGAATAATCCCGTGACCCGGCCTTCGCTGGTGAACGAAGCTTCAATGGTAAGGTCGCCAAGCCGCTTGGACACGTCGACACGCAGCATGATCAAATCCCGTGCAGACGCAGGAGGGCGCGCCGCGCGAACCATTCGGATGCGACGAGAGCGGCCATTGAAATGAGGATCGACACGACGACCAGCCGTAGCGCCGCACTGTCGCCGGCGGGGGTCTGGATCAGCGAATAGATCGCCGATGAAATGACCTGGGTTTCGCCGGGAATGTTGGACACGAAAGTGATGGTGGCGCCGAATTCGCCGATCGCCTTGGCAAAGCCCAGTACCATTCCGGCAAGCACTCCCGGCAGCGCCAGCGGCAGGGTCACCGTCAAGAACACCTGCCAGGGCGCCGCGCCAAGGGTTGCCGCCGCCTGTTCCAGTCTGCGATCCACGGCCTCGATCGACAGCCGGATCGGCCGCACCAGGAGCGGGAAGGACATGATTCCGCATGCGAGTGCCGCTCCGGTCCAGCGAAACGCGAACACGATGCCCAGATGATCGGCCAGCCACGCCCCTATGAGGCCGCGCCGGCCGAACGTCAGCAGCAGCAGATAACCGGTGACGACAGGCGGCAGAACGAGCGGCAAGTGGATGAGCGCATCCAGCAACGCCTTGCCCCAGAATTCACGGCGCGCCAGCAGCCATGCCACTGCGACGCCAACCGGCGTCGCCACCAGCGTCGCAACGGTCGCGACCCGAAGCGAGAGCTCGATCGCCGTCCATTCCGTTGGTGAGATGTCGGGCACGCCAGTATTGCGATCAGGAACTCGGGCGGATCAGAAAGGTGAATCCATATTTTTCGAAGATGGTCTTTGCAGCAGGTGTGCGCAGGAAGGCGAGGTAGTCGGTGGCTTGCGGCCTTGCGTTGCTTGTCGCCGCGACCGGATAGACGATCGGCGGATGGGAATCGGCGGGAAAAGTGCCGATGATCCTGACATCCGGCTCGACCCGCGCGTCCGTGGCATAGACTATCCCGAGCACCGCTTCTCCGCGCGCAACGAGCGTCAGCGCTGCCCGCACGCTCTCGGCCATCGCGAACTTGGGTTCGGCTGCCTGCCAGGCGCCGAATTTTTCCAGCGCCGCCTTGGCGTATTTGCCGACGGGTACCGCGCTGACATCGCCGGTCGCAATCCTGCCATTGCCGGCCAGTTTGGCGAGGTCGAAGCCCTGGCCGATCGTGACCTTGTCGATCTTTGAATCCTTCGGCGCGATCAGCACAATGCTGTTGCCGAGCAGATTGGTTCGCGTCGCCTCGTTGATGGCTTTTTTGGCCGTGGCGTAATCCATCCAGTCGGTATCGGCAGACATGAAAATGTCGGCGGGCGCCCCCTGTTCTATCTGCCTGGCCAGCACCGAGCTTGCGGCATAGCTTGCGCTGACCTTGACGCCCGACTTCGCCGTAAAGGCCGTACCGATGTCGTCGAGCGCATTCTTCATCGAGGCCGCGGCAAAGATCGTGAGGTTCCGATCCTGGGCGGACGCGGGCGGCAACAACGATCCTCCACACAGGATCGTAAACGCGATAATAATTCCAGCAAGCCGGTACATGGGCGCGCTCCGTGCCCAAATGCGCGCACTGGCGCGCGCGACGTTGGGCAATGGGTCAAAAACTGGGATGCGAAAGGCGGAAGCGCCGTTCCCCTGGCCCCGGCGACTTACGGTCGGACGGGATAAATCTGCGCAAAACAATAACAGGCTGACGGCTTGGGTAAAGTCCGTAAATGTCGGGGGACGCACGGGATTTTTTCGAAGCAAGGCCGCGCCCCCTTGGGGTTGAGGGGGCGCCACGCCTCACTCGGACGGCAAAATCGCGATCGATACTGAATTCTCTTTCGTGCCACTGATCTGAAGTACGAACGGGCTTGCCGAAATCTCGTACTTCATGGTCTTGCGGATGCCGTCGCAATCGGTGGCGCCGCTGAAAGCCTTCGGCTTGAGCGCGTGTCCGTCCTGCACAACGTCAACCCATGCGCCGGCGGACAGGCTGATGGTATAGACGCCAGCCTTCGGCGGAGACTTGAACGTCGTGAAGCCGGCAAATGTGCCTTCCTTCGGCGCGCGTTCGGGCGGCGTCGGCAATCTGGCGTCGCCTGGTGTGGTGAGGGCGATCGTCATGCCGGTTGACGGCATGGCGGCAAGCTCAGTGCCGGAGGCAAGCTTGACGCGCTCCACAGCAGTCAGGGCTGCGCGTTCGCGGTCGATATTCCATTTGAACTTGTCGCAGCCGCTCGGCTCATCTGCCGCCCTTGCGGGACCAGCTGCGAGCAGTATCAAGGCAATGAAGAAGGACCCACGCATGATCAATCCACCGCGATCATGACGTCGGAAGCCTTCACGACGACAGTCACATGATCCTTGGCCTTGATGCCGAGTTCGTCGACCGCCTCATTGGTGATTGCGGAAGTGATAATCTGCCCGTTGCCGATATCGACGCGTACATGGGAGGTGGTGGCGCCTTTTTTGACTTCGACGACGGTGCCTTTGATCTGGTTGCGTGCACTGATACGCATCATGTTTCTCACACTCTCGAGCTGCGCGCGGCCAAGCCGCACGCATGTTGGTCCCTGATGGAAACGGGAAAATGGGACCGTCGTCCCGGCGATGCCGCGCGCTTGCGGCGCTTGCGGCAACAAACATTAGCGCATTTTGAGCCTGCGGCGATAGTCCATCGCGGGTTTCTTATTGCTTGGCTTGCCTGGCGTCGGGCGCGGACAGCACCTGGCGGCAGGCGGATGGCAGTTGCGCCATCGTCATCGGCGGTTTCGGCTTCTCCGGCTCCGCCGGCGGCTTCGGGTGGATTACTTCATCCCTGAACCAATAGGCAAGGTCTGCCGCGCTGCATCCTTCGCTCGTCGGGCGGTTCCGGCTGGCTCTCGCATTCGGTGCTGCCCGGCGGGCATTTGATGCGGATGTGGAAGTGGTAGTCATGGCCATACATCGGCCGGATTTTTGCCAGCCAGCCGCGGTCGCCTTGGGCTTCCCGGCATAAGGCCTTCTTGATCGCGGCGTTGACGAAGATGCGCTGCACGCTCGGCTCCTGCGCCGCGTCGCGGATCAATGTCAGATGGCCCGGCGTCCAGACCTTGGGATCGACGTCCAGCCGGTCGTCACGAACCATCATCACGGCGGACATTTCCTCGCGCTCCTCGCGCGACAGCCGCCGGTTCGGCATCGGCGTCAGCCAGATATCGGCGTCGAGGCCGACCTGGTGGCTGGCGTGCCCGGTGAACATCGGACCGCCGCGGGGCTGCGACATGTCGCCAACCAGGATGCCCGGCCAGCCCGCGTCCCTGTGCACCTTCGCGGACAAGCGCTCAACCAGTGCAACCATGTCGGGATGGGCCCAGTAGCGATTGCGCGACAGGCGCATCACCTGCCAGGTCGCGCCATTGACAGGCAATGCTCGCGCGCCCGCAACGCAGCCATGGGAATAGAAGCCGATCACCCGTGCCGGCATCGCAGCGGGGAGAACTTTGCGGCCGAACAGCTCCTTGGCGCCGAGCTTGGGATCGTTCGGATTGGCAAGCGGCGGCAGTGGTTTCGGATCGACGCTTCCCTTGTCCTGCGCCAGCGCAGGGGCGGCGCCGGAATCAAAGCCAAAAGCGAGGAGAAGCAGAA
Organism: uncultured Alphaproteobacteria bacterium; assembly: GCA_963721935.1. Taxonomy (GTDB): domain Bacteria; phylum Pseudomonadota; class Alphaproteobacteria; order Rhizobiales; family Xanthobacteraceae; genus Bradyrhizobium. Next base: position 32,470 of record CAVRMY010000001.1, on the reverse strand, counting down.
ATAAAATGAAACGGAGACTCATCGTCGCATACTATCACACTCCCCCCGGCCTGGAATTCGGCGGTCACAGATTTGGACGGCGCCGTGGCGAAAGGCGCAGAGATCCGTGAGGATAGGCATCACGACGTCGGTCCGCGCGGGATGGCGCTGTTGGTCAGGATGTTCTTGCCGACATCCTCATAATGGGTGTCGCGGGCCTGGATCTGCTGCGCGATGGCATGCATGTCGCGGAATCTCCGTTCGAACTTGTTGGCCCTGAATACGGCTGTGGCGCCGGCCATGTGGTAGGCTGCATCGACCACGGAGGCCGCCTGATGGATCGTCCAGGTGGAAGCCAGCCTTATCGCCGCCCGGTGTTCCTCCGAGAGATTTCCGGTGGTGGTCAGACCCTGCCAGGCGGCCGCCGCCGTCGAGTAGAGATAGGCGCGCGCCGCGCGCAAATTCCCTTCGGTGCGGCCGATCAATCCTTGGACCGCGCTGTTGTCCCGCATCGCCGTGATGCCAGCCGAATGCTTGCCGCGGGCCAGATCGATGGCCGCCTCCAGCGTGGCGCGGGCGACGCCCAGCGCAATCGCACCGAAACCCAATCCGAACATGGTGTAGGTGGTGATCCGGTAGAGCAATCCTTTTTCGCGCAGCGCCGTGAAGTCGTCGCGCAACGCCGCAAATTTCTCCGGGACGAAAAGGTTCTCGACCGAGTAGGAGTCGGTGCCGGTGCCGACCAGGCCGATGACGTCCCAGACGTTGTGCATGGTGGCGCTTTTTGCCGGAAAAACGATGGTGCGGATTTCCGGCGTGCCGTTCGGCTTCATTCGTCTGGTGCCGTCGGCCTCAATGACCTGCACATGCGCGCCAAGCCAGTTCGCCTGGCGGGAACCGCTGGCAAAGTCCCAGCGCGCCGTGATGCGGTAACCGCCGGGAACGACGCGAACCTCGTTTGCGATCGCACCCCAGGCCAGGATGTCGTCAGGCTTGCCGAAAACCTCGCGCGCCACCTCCGCATCGAGATAGGCCGCCGTCATGGCACAGACGGAACACTGGCCGACGCACCAGGCCGTGGAGGCATCGACCTTGGCAATCTCCTCCAGCATCTGCATGAAGACCTCCGGAGGCGCTTCCGCGCCGCCGAAGCTCTGGGGCAAAAGGGAGCGATAGAGCCCGTTCTCGATCAGGGCGGAGACGACCGGCGGCGTCAGACGCCGCGTCCGTTCGATCTCGTCAGCCTGTTGCGCGATCAGCGGCGCCAGTGCTTTTGCGCGCTCGACAAGGCCCGACGACAGACCCAAAGACAGGCCCAAGGACAGGTCCAAGGCTGCGGGCTTGTTCATGACGTTTCCCTGCCTTTATCGAGTGATCAATTAGCGGACATGTTGGTCTATCTGGCGTCGCGGATCAAGATGGCGGGTGAGGGGATGCGCGAGCGCGGGACGCATGTCTGCTACCTTGCCAGCCCAAGGACCAGAAGGAGCGCGCGGTCAAGTTTTTCAGCCGTTTCAGCGTCGATGCGGCCGATAACCCGTCGAATGCGGTGACGACGGAGTGCGACCAGTTTGTCCGTCATGATTTGTGATTGCAGCCGAAGGCCGTTCTCCGGTGCGGCTTCGATCAGCGGCCGCAGCAAGAGCCTGTCCTGCTGGTCGGAAGAAATGGGGCAGATCAAGACGGTCGAAAGGTCGGAGGCCAATTCGTCGGTTTGAACGACGACGCCCGGCCGCGGTCGTCCGAGATTCGCCTCGGGACCACCATCAGGACGACATCGCCACGCGCTATTTCCACGATGCCCAATCGTGATCCGGAATTTCGATCCAGTCATCGATCGCGTCGTTTTCCGGGTGCTGTGCCATCATCTTTATTTCGCGGCGAATTTCCGCCAGCACCTTGGGATTTCGCAAATCGGGCACCCAATGCTGCACCGGCCGCAGCCCCTGCGCGCGCAGCCGCGCACGGCGCGCCGCCATGCGCTGTTGAGGGGTGCGGGGCTTTGACTTTTTGGGAGTGGTAGCCATGAGGGAAACGTAACATGTTACGCCGCTGCTTTCAATACCAGAAGCGCGCCGCGTGATCGGTCTGCGACGCGGCCTAACTGATCTTTTCCACCGCCATCGCGGAGGGATTTGACGCACCCGGACTTGCGGGTCAATTCGATCGCGTGACGAGCCTTGCTCGCCGCCTCAGCTATCCACCTTCAGCGCGGCAATAAAAGCTTCCTGCGGGATGTCGACCTTGCCGAACTGCCGCATCTTCTTCTTGCCTTCCTTCTGCTTCTCGAGAAGCTTGCGCTTGCGCGTGACGTCGCCGCCGTAGCATTTCGCGGTGACGTCCTTGCGCAGCGCACGCACGGTTTCGCGCGCGATCACCTTGCCTCCGATCGCGGCCTGGATCGGAATCTGGAACATGTGCGGCGGGATCAGTTCCTTCATCTTCTCGACCATGGCGCGCCCGCGGCCCTCGGCGCGGGTGCGGTGAACCAGCATCGAGAGCGCGTCCACCGGCTCGCCATTGACCAGGATCTGCATCTTGACCAGATCGGCCGGCTTGTAATCGGTGAGGTGGTAATCGAACGAAGCGTAGCCCTTCGAGACCGATTTCAGGCGGTCGTAGAAATCGAATACCACTTCGTTGAGCGGCAGTTCGTATTTGACCATGGCGCGGTTGCCGACATAGGTGAGCTCCTTCTGCGCGCCGCGCCGGTCCTGGCACAGCTTCAGCACGCTGCCGAGATATTCGTCGGGCGTCAGGATCGTGGCCTCGATCCAGGGCTCCTCGATCTCGGCGATCTTCACCACGTCCGGCATGTCGACGGGGTTGTGGATCTCGATCACCTGCCCGTCGGTGAGATGCATCTTGTAGATCACGGAAGGCGCGGTCGCGATCAGGTTGAGGTCGAACTCGCGGCTCAGCCGTTCCTGGATGATTTCGAGATGCAAAAGCCCGAGAAAGCCGCAGCGGAAGCCGAAGCCGAGCGCGGCCGAAGTCTCCATTTCGAACGAAAAGCTCGCATCGTTGAGGCGTAATTTTCCCATCGCCGCGCGAAGCGATTCGAAATCGTCGGCATCCACCGGGAACAGGCCGCAGAACACGACCGGGATCGCCGGCTTGAACCCGGGCAGCATGTCGGCGACCGGCCTGCGGTCGTCGGTGATGGTATCGCCGACGCGGGTATCGGCCACTTCCTTGATCGCGGCGGTGATGAAGCCGATCTCGCCGGGGCCGAGTTCGTCGATCTGCTGCATCTTCGGGGTGAAAAAGCCGACGCGTTCGACATCGTAGGCAGCAGTCGTGCCCATCATCCGGATGCGCTGGCCCTTCTTCAGCACGCCATCGACGATCCGGACCAGCACCACGACGCCGAGATAGACGTCATACCAGCTGTCGACCAGAAGCGCCTTGAGCGACGCTTCGCGGTCGCCTTTCGGCGGCGGCAGCCGGTGCACGATCGCCTCCAGCACATCGTCGATGCCAAGCCCGGTCTTGGCCGAGATCATGACGGCGTCGGACGCGTCGATGCCGATCACGTCCTCGATCTGCTGCCTGACCTGATCGGGTTCCGCAGCCGGAAGATCGATCTTGTTGAGCACCGGCACGATCTCATGGCCGGCATCGATCGCGTGGTAGACATTCGCGAGTGTCTGCGCCTCGACGCCCTGGCTGGCGTCGACCACGAGGAGGGAGCCTTCGCAGGCCGCAAGCGATCGCGACACCTCGTAGGCAAAGTCGACGTGACCCGGCGTGTCGATCAGGTTGAGGATGTAGGTTTGTCCGTTCCTGGCCGAATAGGTCAGCCGCACGGTCTGCGCCTTGATGGTGATCCCGCGCTCGCGCTCGATGTCCATGGAATCGAGCACCTGTTCCTTCATCTCGCGGGCCTGCAGGCCCCCGGTGGTCTGGATCAGACGATCGGCCAGTGTCGATTTGCCATGGTCGATATGCGCAACTATGGCGAAGTTGCGGATATTCGAGACAGGAATGGATGTCATGGGGCGCGGGATAGCATTCGCGTTCCCATGCGGCAACCATATTACGGCATTTTAACGCGGCTTCTTCACGTCAAGCTGATTCCACTCGGGCGAAAAAAACGCTACCCAAGCAAGCGCCGTCGCAGGAACTTCAAACCGGAAAAAGGGCATGTCTACGGCATCGTTTTCGCCCGCAGCCTCGGCTGCGCGCCGCCGCAAGAGACGAGCCAGCCTGCACCGGCTGGCGGCCTGGCTTTCGGCGTCGGCATCCGACCGTCATGCGGCCGCCTCGCTGGTGATCGGCTTTGCCGCCATCCACGCGCTGCTCTGGACCGTCATTCTGATCAATCTCAAGGCTGCGCAGGACGTCCACATGGACGTCGCCGAAGCCTTCGCCTGGGGTCAGAAATTCCAGCTCGGCTACGGCAAGCACCCGCCGCTTCTGGGCTGGATCGCCGGTCTCTGGTTCAGGCTGTTTCCGGTTGCCGACTGGGCCACCTATTTGCTGGCGATGACGACACTCGCTGTCGGCCTCGTGATCTGCTGGCTGATTGCGCTCCGGGTCGTCGATCATCGCCGCGCGTTCTTTGTCGTCGTGACGCTCGCGCTCTATCCGATCTTCAATTTCAAGGGCTTCAAATATAATCCCGATCTGCTGCAGCTCGTGACCTTGCCGCTGCTGGTATTGGCCTATCTGAACGCCTTCGAGAAACGCAGCGTGCGCTCGGGCGTATGGCTCGGGCTTGCCGGCGCGCTGGCACTGATGACGAAATACTGGGTGCTGACCATGATCGGTGCGGTCGGTCTCGCGGCGCTCATTCATCCCGAGCGGCAGAAATTCCTGCGCTCGGGCGCGCCGTGGGTTGCGATGGCGGTGGCCCTCGTTGCGATGATCCCGCATCTAGTGTGGCTCAAGCAGGTGGACTTCGTGCCGCTGACTTATGCCGGCGACGTCTACGGGCTTTCGAGCCGCGCGCAGAGCGCGGCGCTCGTTCTCAATTATGTCGGCCACAATCTGGCGCTGTTGGCGGTGCCGGCGATGCTGGCTGTGCTGGCACTGGCCTGGCCGGACTCGATCCGTCGTCCATTGGCGGTTGTTTCGCGCATCTGGTCGCGCGGTCCGAATACGGGGGTAAATATTTCCCAGGCGCTCAATGTCTGGATCATCCAGATCGTGGTCGCCATCGGGCCGCCACTCGGCGGCCTGATCTTCACGGTCTATATGAAGACCGATTGGGGTATCTCGCTGTATTTTTTGACCCCGCTGTGCCTGGTCGCTTTGCCCGGCTTGCGAATTCAAAGGATCGCGCTGTTTCGGATCGCCGCAATCTGGCTGGTGCTGACCCTGGCTACGCTGCTCGCCTCGCCCTATATCGCGGCGCGCGAGATTGCGGAAAATCCGAATGCTGCCTCGAGTTACGGCGCGCGTTCCCAGCTTGCCCGCGAGTTGACGGAAATCTGGCACGCGCGATTCCACACACGCTGGTCTGTCGTCGCCGGCACCACGGAGGTCGGCGAACCGATGACGTTCTACAGCCCTGATCATCCTGCGCCGTTTACGCCGGGCGAAATCTGGTCATCGGGATTGACCTCGCTGGAAGAAGCCAGGCGGCTCGGCTTCATCGGAATCTGCGACACCTCGGACGGACGGTTGCCGGCGTGCGAGGCCTGGATGGCGGAAAACGGCAAGGATGCCGAACCGCTTGCCATCACCACGCAGCGCTTCTTCCGCGGTCATCCGGGGCCGGCGATCACCTGGAAGGTCTATCTCGTTCCGCCGGTGAAGTAGACGCCAGTTCAGGTGCTCTCTTCGTCAGGCGCTCTCTTCGTTGAATTTGCTGGCGACGAGTTGGCTGATCGCCTCGATTGCGGCCTGGGCTTGCGGCCCGGTGGCGGAGACGACGATCGAGGTGCCGGGGCCGGCGGACAACATCATCAGCCCCATGATCGAAGTGCCGCCGACAGTCTCGCCGCCTTTCGTCACCCACACCTCGGCATTGAAACGCTCGACCATCTGCACGAATTTCGCCGATGCGCGCGCGTGAAGGCCGCGCTTGTTGATGATGGGAAGTTCGCGGGAAATCGCGCCTGCCGGCACCTTCGGTCCGGGAAAATTATCTGGCGACCCGCCGTCGTCGCTCATTTGCCGGCAAGTACCCGGCTCGCGATGGTCACGTATTTGCGGCCGGCTTCCTGCGCCATCGCGATAGCGTCGGGAAGCGAGCGCTCCTCGCGGACCTTGGCGAGCTTGACCAGCATGGGAAGATTGATGCCTGCGAGCACTTCCACCTTCGGGCGGCTCATGCAGGAGATTGCGAGGTTTGACGGTGTGCCGCCGAACATATCGGTGAGGATGGCCACCCCGTCGCCGCTGTCAACGCGATTGACCGCTTCGATAATGTCGCTTCGACACAAATCGGAATCATCCTCGGCTCCGATCGTGACGGCTTCGATTTGTTTTTGTGGACCCATGACATGTTCAAGCGCTGCCTTGAACTCGTCGGCAAGGCGCCCATGGGTCACAAGCACTAGACCAATCATCGAAAACTCCTCGTGGGTGCTTTGGTGCACCGCACGAACGCGCCACTTTGACCATCCAGAGCCCCCGCGCAAGAGGGGATCATTGGGATTCTCCCGGAAATTAGCGGAGGGGGAAGCGAGCCTGCGCCGGTCTACTCGGTCGCGATAGTGGGGGTGATATGGTTACCAATTCCCTTCGGACAATCGGTTGAAGGCGGGATGGAAGATGAATTCGCGGTCATTGTAAGGCCCGCGATCACCAGGGAAAGCCCGGTAAAACCGCGACCCACGGGGATGCGAGGTAATTCAATACCAAGAGTTCGCACCCTCAGCGCCTCGGCCTTCGGCAGTCGCTCGGCATCCTCGGCGTCGAGATCGACCACCAGCCCCACGATGGCTTCGTTGACGAACTCGCAATTCTGAATACCCAAACCGCGAACCTCGATTAGCCCGGCAAGCGCGGGCGCGGGGCGGACGATGAGCTTGCCATCAACCGGTTGGAGATGGACGCGGTCGTCTCCGACGAGTTGGGCGGGCGGGATTTGCCCCGATCGGCCGGCCAAAATGAGATCGAACGCAAGACGTGATTTGCCTGATCCGGAAGGTCCGCGGATCAGCACCGCGCAATTCCCGACCTTGACCGCTGAGGCGTGGACGCTGGCCCCTCCGGCCTCCGTCATGGCGCGGGAAGCCTGACCACGAAGCGTGCGCCGGCAACGCTCGGTTCGTCGTCGTAGCCGGGCGGGCTTGGCCTGTTCTCGGCCCATATCCGCCCGCCATGCGCCTCCACGATCTGTTTCGAGATCGACAGTCCCAGCCCGGAATTCTGGCCAAAACCCTGGTGCGGCCGGTCAGTATAGAAGCGTTCGAAAATCCGCTCCAGCGCGTCCTCGCGAATCCCCGGTCCGTCATCATCGACCACGACTTCAATGTCCGATCGCGCCCGCCGGCACGTGATCCGTACCTTGCCGCCGGCTTTGGAGAAGGACTGGGCGTTGGACAACAGATTCGAGATCACCTGCCCAAGCCGGGAGTTGTGGCCCGGCACCGAGAAGGTGTCGTTCGGACCGCGTCCCTCGAAACGCAACTCGACGTCGATGTTGTTGCCGCGCCTGGTTTCGTTGGCGACCGACGCCAGCGCCGTCAGGAGGCGGCGGACGTCGACGGAAGTCATGTCCTGGCGCTGCAGTTCGGCGTCGAGCCGGCTGGCATCGGAAATGTCGGAGATCAGCCGGTCGAGTTGCTTGACGTTGTGCTCGATCACCGCAAGCAGCCGCGCGCGGCTGATGTCGTTGCGCGCCAGCGGCAGTGTTTCAACGGCAGAGCGAAGCGAGGTCAGCGGGTTTTTCAGCTCATGGGCCACGTCGGCGGCGAACATTTCGATCGCCTCGATCCGGTTATAGAGCGCGTCTGTCATGTCGCGCAGCGCGCCGGAGAGATGTCCGATCTCGTCGCGCCGGCCGGTGAAATCGGGGATCTCGACCCGCGTACGGATGCGGCGACGGACGCGCTCGGCGCTGTCGGCAAGCCGGCGCACCGGACCCGCAATCGTGCTCGCCAGCAAGAGCGACAGCACGATCATGACCGCGGAGGCGACGCCGCCGACCTTGAGAATGGCAAGCCGTTCCGCCGTGACCATCTGGTCGATGTCGTCGCCCTGGGTCGAGAGCATCAGCGAGCCGTGGATGGCGCGGAAGCGCTGAACCGGAACGGCGACCGATACGATCACCTCGCCACGGTCGTTGACACGCACCATGCTGCTCTTCTGGCCGTCCAGCGAATGCGCGACTTCCTCGTAGCCGTTACCCTTTTCGGGCCCGAACTCGCGATAAAGCGGCAGGTCGCCACGATTGAGCCAGGTGCGGATCGCGATCATCGTGCGTTCGGCGATGCCGGGCTTTTCCACCGACGGCGGCGGCAGGTCGAAGCGCATTACGTCGCCTCGGCCGTAAAGACTGCGGCTGTCGAGGATCAGACTGCCGTCGCGGTCGTAAATCCGGGCGCGGGTCTTGGTCGGCGAAATCAGCCGGCGCAAGACCGGCGCAACCCGTTCCGGGTTGATCGGAAAGTCGAGCCCGGAAGATTCGTCGGGCGCCCCGTAGGTTTCCCCGGGCTTCAGGTCCTGCAGGCGATCGGGGTCGATGGTGATCGTGTTGGTCTCGACCGTTGCGGAGGCGGCAATCGCGCCCGCGATGATCTCGGCCTGTACCAGCAGGCTTTGCGCGCGGGCGTCGATCAGGCCGGCGCGGAACTGCGACAAATAGAGGATGCTCGCTACCAGTGCCAGCAGGCCGGCAATGTTGAGCGAAACGATGCGCCGCGTAAGACTTGAGAAGCTCAGCGCGAACAGGAACTGGCCGACCCTGCTCAGCCAGTCGAGTAACCAGGGCCAACCCCGCAGCGGCGGGCTTTCCGCGGCAACGGTATCCAGAACGACGGGTGGCGAGGCCTCCTCGGCGTCCAGGTCGGCATCGGGCTGCGTTCGATCAAGCAAAGGCCAAAACCGCCGTTAGTTTTTCAGTTCGAAAGATGCGCACTCCTTCGCATCCTACCCCAGGCAAGTGACGGCGTCAGTCAGCCGGCCGCCGGCGAAATGCACGTCAGTCAGGTTTCCTTGAAGCGATATCCAACCCCGTACAAGGTTTCGATCATCTCGAACTCATCGTCAACGACCTTGAACTTCTTGCGCAGCCGCTTGATGTGACTGTCGATGGTGCGATCATCGACATAAACCTGATCGTCATAGGCCGCATCCATCAAGGCGTTGCGACTTTTCACGACGCCAGGGCGCGTCGCCAGCGCCTGCAGGATGAGGAACTCGGTCACCGTCAGCGTCACCGCCTCGTTCTTCCAGGTGCAGGTGTGCCGCTCGGGGTCCATACGCAGCAGGCCGCGGTCCAGCGCCTTGGCATCGGTCTCCTTCGGCACGGCCGTGGGATCCTTCGGCGCCGCGCGGCGCAACACGGCTTTGACACGTTCGACCAGCAGCCGTTGCGAGAATGGCTTGCGGATGAAATCGTCGGCGCCCATCTTGAGGCCGAACAATTCGTCTATTTCCTCGTCCTTGGAGGTCAGGAATATGACCGGCAGATCGGACTTCTGCCGCAGCCGCCGCAGCGTCTCCATGCCGTCCATGCGGGGCATTTTGATATCGAGGATCGCAAGGTCCGGCGGACTGGTGCGGAAGCCATCGAGGGCCGACGCACCATCCGTATAGGTCATAATGCGGTAGCCTTCGGCCTCGAGTGCAATCGAAACAGATGTAAGAATGTTGCGGTCGTCGTCGACCAAAGCGATTGTGGGCATGAGCCTGCTTTCAGATACTGCTACGAGGTTGCTGAAACGGCGGCTAATTCGGTGATGCGCCGCATAAATATGGGCTTCGAACGTGGTCAGCGAGCAATGCAAGCTGGGCTGAAGTGTGACCGAGTTCCGTGAAAGCGTCTCGTCCGGCGAGGCGCCCCGACCATATGCAGGTCCGTTTAGCCGAAAAATGGGCCTCATTGCAATAGTTTGACGAGGTAATATTGATGCAATCGACCTCCGATTTTAACCCCGGAAAGTTGGCTCGATCGTTGCTTCGGCGCCGCCGCGAGGGCGCCTTGGCGACTTTGATGGTCGGCAGTGGCGATCCCTATTGTTCGCTGGTCAATGTCGCGAGCCAGCCCGACGGATCCCCGATTCTCTTGATTTCCCGACTGGCCCTCCACACCAGGAATATCCTCGCCGACCCGCGGGTGTCGTTGATGCTTGACGAGCGCGCCGCAGGCGATCCGCTGGAGGGAGCGCGGATCATGCTTTTGGGCAGAGCCGAAGAGGTCGAGGCCTTCGATCTTAAGGTCGCGCGCCGGCGCTATCTCAACGTCCATCCATCGGCGGAAGCATTTGTGGATTTTAAGGATTTTTCCTTCTTCCGGATTAGGCCCAGCCGAACCCATCTGGTCGCCGGATTCGGCCGAATTGTCGATCTCGAGCCCGAGCAGTTCTTGACCGTCATTTCCGACGCCACAGCGCTCGTTGACGCCGAGCAGGGCGCCATCGAACACATGAATGCCGATCATCGAGAGGCGTTGAATCTCTATGCAACGAAATTGCTCGGCGCCCAGGCGGCCGACTGGCGCTGCACGGGATGCGACCCCGACGGGATAGACCTCCAGGCTGGAGCAAAAGCCCTGCGGCTGGAATTTCCCGAGCGCGTAAGCGGCCCCGGCGAACTGCGCAAGACCCTGGTCAAACTGGCCGACGAGGCGCGGGCAAGCCAATAGCCGCCTATTTCGAAGCGGCCGGCGGCGCCCGGCAGCCTGCCCACTGCGCAACGGATCAGAGGCAGCGTCCGGCGCTCGGCCTCGGTTATTGCGCGACTGCCGCGGTAGCGCTCCCGAGCAAATGCAACCCTAGCCTTCCTCGGGAGTTGTCGCGGTGCAGGTTTGGCTCGCTTGAGCCCGATCGGTTGTGATGGGATCAGAGCCAACAAAGCCGGTGGACGGGGGCCGCAGGCCCATTGTGCGCCGCAAAAAAGGGGCCGCTCGGCCGAACGGCAAGCAGCTCGCTTCGCGGCCGGTTTTGTTGTGTCCCTAAATATACCCGGCCCGCGAAACTGGCGCTCCGCGCTGCAAAACCCGAATGGGCCGGAATTATTATGCCGCCTCGAATAAACCAAACAGCGAGGGATCGGCTTGGCAAGCTCGGCGTTCCTCACTAATAGGTCGCCGGACCTGAGCCGGAAGGCTATATTTGAATGACGGTACTGCGGCCGAGGCGCGTCAGCGGCATTCGCGCAATCGGGGAACGCGGGTTCGAGGAGGGTTTTTCGTGCAAGAGACTGGTATTCGCAACGGTGCCTTCGGCGCTGACAAATTTGGCTTAAGAAATCTCAAGCGAGTGCACTGGAATCTCGGTGCCGCGCAGCTCTGCCAGTACTCCCTTTCCGCCGGCGAGGCGCAGCTGTCCGCCGATGGCGCCCTGTGCGCAGACACCGGCGATTTCACCGGCCGCAGTCCAAAGGACAAGTTCACGGTCCGAGACGCCACCACCGACAGGAACATGTGGTGGGCGGGCAACCAATCGATCACTTCGGAACAGTTTGAGACGCTTTATGCCGACTTCGTCAGACACGCCGAAGGCATGACGCTGTTCGCACAGGATCTCTACGGCGGCGCCGATCCGAACTTCCAGATCAAGACCCGCGTCTTCACCGAACTCGCCTGGCATTCACTGTTCATCCGCACGTTGCTCATTCGTCCGAAGCTCTCCGAACTCAGGGATTTCGTGCCCGAACTTACCATCGTCGACATGCCGAGCTTCCGCGCCGATCCCAAACGACACGGCGTACGCTCCGAGAACGTGGTCGCGATCGATTTCGCCCGCAAGATCGTCCTGATCGGCGGGTCTTATTATGCCGGCGAGATGAAGAAGTCGGTGTTCACCACGCTCAATTATTATCTGCCTGCCCGCGGCGTGATGCCGATGCACTGCTCGGCCAATGTCGGACCAGCCGGCGATTCCGCGATCTTCTTCGGCCTGTCCGGAACCGGAAAGACCACGCTTTCGGCCGATCCAAAGCGCACGCTGATCGGCGACGACGAGCACGGCTGGGGAACTGACGGCATCTTCAACTTCGAGGGCGGCTGCTACGCCAAATGCATCAAGCTTTCGCAGGAGGCCGAGCCTGAGATCTATGCGGCGAGCAAGCGCTTCGGTGCAGTGCTTGAGAACGTGGTGCTTGACGAAGACACCAGGGTACCGGATTTCGACGACGGCTCGAAAACCGAGAATACCCGCTCGGCCTATCCGCTCGATTTCATCCCGAACGCTTCGCGCAGCGGTCGCGCTGGCCATCCGAAAAACATGGTGATGTTGGCGGCGGATGCCTTCGGCGTGCTGCCGCCGATCGCAAGGCTCACGCCGGCACAGGCGATGTATCACTTCCTGTCGGGCTACACTGCGAAGGTGGCCGGCACCGAACGAGGTCTGGGCTCCGAACCGCAGCCGGAATTCTCGACCTGCTTCGGCTCGCCCTTCCTGCCGCTGGACCCCTCGGTCTATGGCAACATGCTCCGCGAACTGATCGCGCGGCACAATGTCGATTGCTGGCTGGTCAATACCGGCTGGACCGGCGGCAAATACGGCACCGGCAGCCGGATGCCGATCAAGGTGACGCGCGCGCTCTTGACGGCAGCGCTCGACGGCAGCTTGCGCAACGCTGAATTCCGCACCGACAAGTATTTCGGCTTCGCGGTACCGACTGCTCTGCCGGGAGTGCCTGGCGAAATTCTGAATCCGGTCAACACCTGGAAGGACAAGGCCGAGTTCGACAAGACGGCTCGTGCGCTGGTCGGCATGTTCCAGAAAAACTTCGCGAAGTTCGAAGCTCAGGTCGACGCCGAGGTTCGCGCCGCCGCGCCGGACGTAAGGCTCGCGGCGGAGTGAGAGTCCACGTCATTCCGGGGCAGGTTGAAAACGCGGGCTCGCATATATCTCGGCCGTGATGCGAGAGGCCCGGCGGAACCGGGCGGATCAGGCCGTCGCGCCGCGTTGCGCCGGCGACTGCGGCACGCTGCCGTTCACCGGCACGTTCCAGATATCCTCGGCATATTCGCGGATGGTGCGATCGGAGGAGAACCAGGCCATCCGCGCCACGTTGAGGATCGAGGCGCGCGTCCATGCCGGAACCACTTGCCAGCGAGCGTCGATGCCACGCTGGGCCTGGTAATAGGAATCGAAGTCCGCGCTTACCATGTAGTGGTCGAGATGGCGAAGCGCGTGGGCGATCGATTCGAACCGGCTGGCATCGTCGGGGGAGAATTCGCCGCTGCCGATCGCGTTGATCGCCCGCGAAAGCGCCAGCGAGCGTCGGATCACGTCTGTCGCGTCCAGCCCCTGTTTGCGCCGCACCACCACATCCATCGCTTCCATGCCGAAGATCGCGATATTCTCCGCACCGACATGGTCGCGAATTTCGATGTTGGCGCCATCGAGCGTGCCGATGGTCAGCGCGCCGTTGAGCGCCAGTTTCATGTTGCCGGTGCCGGAGGCCTCCATGCCTGCAGTCGAAATCTGTTCCGAGAGGTCGGCGGCCGGGATGATCACTTCCGCAAGGCTGACATTGTAGTCCGCCAGAAACGCGATTTTCAGTCGCCCGGCTATGATGGGATCGTTGTTGACGATTTCGGCGACGTCGTTGATCAGCTTGATGATCAGTTTGGCGTAGCGATAGCTCGCCGCCGCCTTGCCGGCGAAGATTTTCACGCGCGGCACCCAGTCGGCTCGCGGATCGTCCTTGATCGCGTGATAGAGCGCGATCGCTTCCACGATGTTGAGGAGCTGCCGCTTGTACTCGTGGATACGCTTGATCTGCACGTCGAACAGTGCCGACGGATCGGCCTTGATGTTGAGGCGTTCGCCGATCAGGCGCGCCAGCACGATCTTGTTGTGCTGCTTGACGTTGCGGAACCGTTCCTGGAACGCGTTGTCGCCGGCGAATACTTCAAGGTTTTGGAGCTTTGTGGGATCGTCGAGCACGGCCTCGCCACAGGCCTCGCGCAAAAGCTCGGTCAGCTTCGGATTGGCGAGCATCAGCCAGCGGCGGAAGGTGATGCCGTTGGTCTTGTTGACGATGCGGCCGGGGTAGAGATGGTTGAGATCGTGGAACACGGTCTCCTTCATCAGGTCGGAATGCATCGCCGAGACGCCGTTGATGCGGTGCGATCCGACGAATGCCAGCTGTCCCATCCGCACCCTGCGGCCGGATTTTTCGTCGATCAGCGAGACCGAGGCGCGGAAATCGACATCGCCGGGACAGCGCTCATCGGCAAGCGCCAGATGTCCGGCATTGATGCGGTAGATGATTTCCAGGTGGCGCGGCAGCATGCGCTGGAACAGCTCCAGCGGCCAGGTCTCGAGCGCTTCCGGCAGGAGCGTGTGGTTGGTGTAGGACAGCGTGTTGACCGTGATCTGCCAGGCCGACTCCCACGGGAAGTTGTGCAGGTCGACCAGGATGCGCATCAGCTCGGTGACGGCAAGGCTCGGATGGGTATCGTTGAGCTGCACCGCGGCCTTCTGTGAAAGCCCGCGCAACGGCCCGTCAGAAACCAGATGGCGCTTGACCAGATCCTGCAGCGAGGCCGAGACGAAGAAGTATTCCTGTCGCAGCCTGAGTTCGCGCCCGGCGGGGCTTTCGTCATTCGGATACAGGAATTTGCAGATCGATTCGGCGCGCGCCTCCTCGGCGCTGGCGCCGAGATAGTCGCCGGTATTGAAGACGTCGAGCTTGAGCGGGTCGGGCGAGCGCGCCGACCACAGCCGCAAGGCGTTGACGTGATGGCCGCGCCACCCGACGATCGGCGTATCGTAGGCGACCGCTTGCACGGTTTCCGCCGGATGCCAGATCGCGCGGTCGCGCCCCTTGTCGTCGACATGCTCGACGCCGCCGCCGAAATGCACGTGATAGACCACCTCCGGACGCTGGAATTCCCAGGGGTTGCCGAAGCTCAGCCATTCATCGGGATATTCCTGCTGCCAGCCATGATTGATGATCTGCCGGAACAGTCCGAAATCGTAACGGATGCCGTAACCGATCGCAGGAATGCCGAGGGTCGCCATGCTTTCCATGAAGCACGCGGCCAGCCGTCCCAAACCGCCATTGCCGAGCGCCGCATCCGGCTCGCATTTGCGCAATTCGGAAAGGCCGACGCCGAGATCGCCGAGCGCCGCCTCGAATACCGCAAGCAGCCCCATGTTGTTCAGCGCATCGGTGAACAGACGGCCGATCAGGAATTCGAGCGAGAGATAATAGACCCGTTTGCGGCCGGCATCGTAACTCAGTTTTTCCGCCGTCAGCCAGCGATGCACGATGCGGTCGCGCAGCGCGAGCGCGGCCGCCTTGTACCAGTCGTGCTTGGTCGCCATGCCCGCATCCTTGCCGATGGCGAGCCTCAGCTTGGCAAGAATCGCGCTCTTGATCTCCACCAGCGCCAGCTCATCGATGGGCTGACCCGGCGCCGGAAAATTCACGGGGAATGATGGGTCCTGCAAAATCTCGATCCTGCGACTCGCTGGAAATCATACGCGCCTTGCGCGGCGACCGAAACCCACGAGGGGCCCTCCGCGGCGCGATCCATGGCCTGTTTTCATGCAAGGACTGGGCCGGTTTTTGCGGGGAAAAGCATGCGCGGTCCGGTGTTTAGTAATGTGCTCTGCCGTTTTGGCAATCAAACTTGCGACGAGCTGGGTAGCCATCCGAGACAAAGCATAGGGCGCGCTAGCTAATTGACAGCATGGATGGAAACATGTGGGGACATGGTATTGGGTCGCGACGTTTATTTGCATAACCGTCTCATTTTCCGTTTCGGCTTGCGTCGGCCTGACATTCTCCAGCTCTTGGCTAAGGCTGGTCTTCCTCATCATCTCTTCCGTTCTTGGCTTCATTCTTTATGCCATCTTGGGCGGCGTTTGGGCCGGACTGAATCCTGCAGAAGAGACTGCCATTCACACTTCCTTCCGAAATCATTTGCCGGCGCTTATCGGTGGCCTCGTTGCCATGTCTTGGTACGCGACGTGGCGGCTGCCTGAGAAAATTGTCGAGATAAGAAATCGTACCCAGGCGACTCGGGATCCAAATTAGAAGCGGCGATTGGTGAAATCGCAAGGATGGAACAAATTAAGAACACTTTAGCAAGTCTTTGATATATCATGGTGATTCGACGCAGTGCCCATACCACATCTAGGGTCTGTCCCAGATTTCGAGGACTACATGTCCGCTGCACAATGCAAGTTAAGCCCGGTTTTATTGGGGTTATCGCATTTCGGAAATTCCTTTCCACGTCTCTTTCCACAAAGCCACGCTCTAGTGGCGCAAGTGCTCCGGCGCTATCCCGTTGAGTCTTAACCATCTCTTAAGCATCCGCTTGACGGCGGACAGGCGCGGGTCTATGTGCGGTGCCGTGTCGGTGCAAGGCAGCCAAAGGGCCGCCCCAAGTGCCCTGATTGGCCCCGATCCGCGCCGGGTGACGAGAACCCGGATGGTGCTTTCAAAGACACCGTAGAGGCCGTGGCTCCATACCTGTCCCACCGGGACAGGCAGCGCGGCGTAAAGGTTCGCCGATGGTGCGAATCATCCTCACAGCCACCGGGGCGACCCGGGGGCAAGGATGATGTTCGCCCATGTCTACGTCTCCTCCTTCAAAGTGTATCTCCATTAGCGAGGCCGCCGAAACGCTCGGCGTTGTCCCGCTTACCATCTCTCGATTGATCAAGGCGAAGAAACTTCGCGCCTCGCATGTCGGCCGCCGTGTCGTCATCAAGCTCGTCGATCTCGACAAGTACCTCGCCGACAACGAGGTACGATCATGACCGTGATCGTGACCCCTGCGGTGCAAGATGACGCCAAGCTTGCGGCGCAGATCGTTGTCGCCATAAGGCGCTTGACGCTGCGGACACCGTCAGGAAAGAGAAGGCGATCATCGCAGGTAATCTGCTGGCCGAAGCTCGGAAGCGGCATCCCGGCAAAAAAGCTTTCGAGAAATTCCTTGAACTGGCGGGCGGCATTCATATCAGCCGTGCCCAAACCCTCATTGCCATTGCGCTCGGACGTAAGGATTTCGAACAGCATCAGGATGAGAACGCTAAGGCGCAACAGAGGCACAGGGATAAACGCCGAGACGGCGGCCATCTTGGCAAGCTTATGCCTGCAACACGGCGTCGCACCGGAGACCATCAAGCATTCAGTGAATGGCCCGATAGCGGTCGCCCTCGATCATTTCACTAAAATCGGGGCGCTGTGATGGATCCCCGCACCATCGTGAGCATCATGGGCGGCGTCGTCACCGGCCGCGATAGCTGCAACGTTCCGGGTCCTGGCCACAGTCGGGGCGACCGGTCGCTTTCAATCCGAATCGATCCAACGGACCCGCTGGGCTTCAAGGCTCATAGCTTCGCGGGCAATGATTGGCGGGCTTGCCGCGATTACGTTGCCGCGGCGCTCAGTCTTCAATCGTCGCAATCTGCGCCGACTGACACTAAACGGAAGCTGGTCACCGCTGGCGACTCGGAATTTCCGTTGCAGCTTTGGTCTGAAGCCATCAGCGCACGCGGCACTCTTGCTGAGAAGTATTTGGCAATGCGCCAATTGGCGCTGCCAGATGGGCACGAAGGAGTGCTGCGGTTTCATCCATCGAGCCCGTTCGGCAAGGGCACTCGTCACCCCTGCATGGTCGCCCTGTATCGGGACATCAAAACAAACGAGCCCAAGGCCATCCACCGCACGGCGTTGGCGCCCGATGGCAAAAAGATCGACCGCAAGGCGCTCGGCCCGAAGGGCGGTTGCGCGATCAAGCTTTCGGCAGATGAAGACGTCACCGAGGGCTTGACGATCGCCGAGGGCATCGAAACGGCTCTGGCCGGCATGGCGCTGGATTTTCGTCCAACATGGGCACTCGGCACTGCCGGCGAAGTGGCAAAGTTTCCGCTGCTATCTGGCATCGAATGCCTAACGATCCTCGTTGACAACGATACCAGCGGCATCGGACAGGCTAGCGCGCGTGAATGTTCACAGCGATGGACGGGCGCGGGTCGGGAAGTGTTTCGCGTAGTTCCTACGGCGATCGGTACCGACATCGCCGATGTTGTCAGCGGGAGGGCCGCGTGACAGCACCGTTTATTGTTCACCGCGACGAACCGGCTCCGGTCGCGGTTGCTATCGAAATCGTCAAACCCCATCGCGGCATTAAGTTCGAACGGACCAGCACCACCACGATCATGTCGACGAGGTATCCGCCACTAAGGGCGATTGTCGCCGGCTACCTCTATGAAGGCTTCACGGTCCTCGCCGGCCGGCAGAAGCTCGGCAAGACATGGCTCGGAATCGACTGGGCTGTGGCGGTGGCGACGGGCGGCATCGCCATGGGCTCGATAGCCTGCGATCAGGGCGACGTTTTGTATATCGACATGGAGAACGGTCCCCGCCGGATTCAAGGCCGGATCAACACCCTGTTTCCGAATGAGCGTGAAATTCCAGAATTGTCTCGGCTGGAATGGGTGACCGAAGCGCCGCGACTGGATCAGGGGTTCATCGCCGAGTTGGAGCGTTGGCGGACATCCGTACCCGTCCCGACGCTCGTCATCATCGACGTCCTGCAGCGAATCAAGCCCGCGGGCAGCATGGCGCGGAATAGCTACGAAAACGACTACTCGGCGTGGGCGCCGTTGCAGCAATGGTCGACCGAGAATCGGGTAGCCGTGCTCGGTCTGCACCACACCAAGAAGGGGGGCGCCGACGATCCACTTGAAGCGTTATCCGGATCGAATGGCCTATCGGCCTGCGCGGACACCACCATAGTTCTCGACCAGGATCAGAATGGCCGCACCCTGTATGTCCGCGGTCGCGACGTCGAAGAGAAAGAGACCGCGGTTATCTTCACGGGCGGCCTGTGGTCGGTGTTGGGCGAAGCATCCGACGTGCGCCGCTCTGACGAGCGCTCGGTTATCATCGAAGCACTCAACGATAACCGCGAGCCGATGACGCCGAGCGAGCTTGCGACCGCACTCGGAAAGCAACCGAACAATATCAAGCAGTTGCTCTTCAAGATGACCAAGGCCGGCGAACTGCACCGGGTTGGCAAGGGTCGATATTGGACCAATCCCATACACCCCCATAATCCAGATAACCGCAGTAACTCTCTCGATGAGGGTGACGGTGATGAGTGAGCGCCATGGGTTACCGGGTTATCGCGGTTAGTAGAGCGATCGATGTTGATCATCGGAGAAGCCCTGCCATTCCACCGTAGAGGTAGAATAATGTGTTCGGAGTTGGCCCAGTCGAAGCCGAAATTGGGAGGATGCCCCCGGGAGAACTGAACTACTGTTGTTGAGCAAACTCAAGTAATTCGACGAGATCACAGTAGGTCGTCTAAATCCTCCATCTGATCGGCTGGCCCCACGGCGGGCAAAACTTTGGCCGCGTCGGTGGCTGGTTTGCACCGCACCAGGTGTGCGATGCGCGCCGACGCGCCGAAAGAACCTGAAAGGAAGGCACCCATGACTAACTCCAAAGATTTCATCGAAGACGAGGAGAGCGACGGCGAGGACAATACTTTCGTCGAGCGCGACGACACGGACTTTTGTGCCGAAGACGACGCGGTCGATGATAAGGCGTTTCCAAAACGCCTTTTTTGTCGTTTGCAAAATAGGAAGTTCGTCGCGTGGCTGGAACGTGAGGGCTACGATCAGAATGATGTCACGCCGCAGATGGTCGATGAATTCGACGAGCTTCAGATGAGGGAATCTCGCAAGAGACGCGCGAAGTCCCCGCCCCCGCCGCCGCCGCCCCCGCCAATCGTTGAGCTTGTCGATGCTGCTAAGATGGAAGAGGACGAATGGAATGCGGGCGTTGATGAATGGGAACGTGAGGGGCACGATCCGGGTACGGTCCCCGTAGAGCGTCCAAAATGGGAAGCACTCTTGTGCCGCCGCGCGGCTCGGCTCAAAGCAGAACAAGCAAAAGCCCAGCTTGAAAATCGGCGGCAACTCGTAATCAATTCGCTGAAACCTCCGAAGCAGAGCGACATCGCCCTGAACAGCAAGAGCATCTGCGATGCGCAAAACGCCTATCAGAAGGGGCGGGAGGAATTGTCTGAGGCTTGGAATTTGATATACCAAGAACTGCCGCGCGACGTTGCCGAGGCGTGGGACGTCTATCACCGTACCGAGGGAGACCCAGCGATCTGTCTCAGAGCTCGCACGCCGACCGCTAACGATTTTCCCGCCGATCCAACAAAGATCAAGAATGGGCTGGCCGACCCGGAATACCAAAAATTCCAACGCTACAGCGCCGCAATCTTGCAGCAACTCGAACAGTTAGAGGCGAACCTCGAGCATGCACTCAATCCGCCGGCCGGCTCGCGCCCGCCACTCAAGGGCTGGTCGCTAGACGAGATCGACGAGAATGATGGTTCGGTGTGGCCCGTACCGAGATCCATCCCGCACGGCCTCACATTCGTCTACGGTCTGCCGAAGGGCGGCAAATCATTGTGGATGCAGAAGCTCAGCGCGTGCATTGCCGGCGGCGTGCCGTTCGATGGCATCGAGGAGCTTGAGCACGGGCGCGTGCTGTACATCACTCGCGACATCGGCGCCTCACGTCAGGAGGTGAAGAAGCGGCTTATGAAAATCTTGCCACACCTTGGGCTGTCCGAAGATGCGCTCGATGGGAAGCTGATATTGACTGACGATCCGTTTTATCTGAACGACCCGGCATCGGTCGATAATCTGCTCGCGCATAACCCCGGCCGCTTTGTGCTCGTCGTCATCGACAGTCTGTTCCGATGCGTCAGCGGCAGCCTGAGCCAGGATGTTGTCGCGAGCGCCGCAGTGGAGGCCATCGACAGGATCAGTCGGGCCACGGGTGCGGCCATGGTGGCCATCCATCACGAGCCCCGCAGTGGCGCGCATCTATTCGGCAGCGTCATGCTCGATGCCGCCTACGATGCACAGATACATGTCGAGCGCGGCAAGGAGCGCAACTCGGTGATCGTCACGGTCCAGGAACTGAAAAATGCGCCGGTCCC
Source organism: uncultured Alphaproteobacteria bacterium (assembly GCA_963721935.1). Classification (GTDB taxonomy): domain Bacteria; phylum Pseudomonadota; class Alphaproteobacteria; order Rhizobiales; family Xanthobacteraceae; genus Bradyrhizobium. The sequence continues at coordinate 11,433 of CAVRMY010000001.1, read as the reverse complement.
GGACAAGCCTTTCACCTACCGGATCGAGGAGGATTACTTGGCAGCCGTAGCCGGCGCCGCATCCGCCACCACACCTAAGCTAGCCTCCTCTCGCTATCAGGAAATGTTGGCGCTGTTGCCGCCCGGATGGTTCACGCGCAAAGAAGGGCGGAAGCTGGTCGAGCCGCTGTTGACCGGTGCCGAGGAGACCAGGCGGAAGCAATGGCAGCGGGCCGTCGCCGCGATGAAAGCCAGCGGAGAGATCGAGGTCAGGACGACGCGCATGAGGAAGACGTGACAACTGCGCCCCACCCCCTTTGGGGGTTGGGGCCGCGTGTCCCCGTTCTCAACGCATTGTCTGAGCCATGTCCTGTTGTTTGTCGAACCTCTTGAGATGGTGTCAAAACTCGGAACATGGGACATGTAGGAGCTCTCTGTCCCGATCGTCCCGGTTTTTGTCCAATTTTGGGATCGATCAGTGGTTTCAATGGGCTCTGCATAACCGGGACATCGTGTCTCAAAATGAGTCCCTGAACCCGATTTCGGGGACAGATTTCGTGTCAAAAAAAGCTCCCGCATGCCCCTAGATGTAGACGCGTTGGTGAAGGGCTCACTTGGCACGTTTCTTGGGGCGTTAACCTTTGTTATTAACCTTAATACGCGCGCGAGGGTGGGATTATCATAATTCAGATTTATTCGAGATCCCCTCCATGAACTAATCACGTCACGCTATCGTTTGCGAACTGGGGCTGCGGACCGATAGCAACGAATCACATTTGAACCACCTCGATAGAAAGCGAAGAACCCGCATGAGGACCGCCGCAACGCAGAAGAAAATACGCCGAGTGCAACGGAAGCGAAATCCGTTTGCGTGCGCGGGCTGGCGCCGGTTCATCATGCGCAGCGTTCGCGCAGATCAGGCCGCACGGGACCGCGTTACGGCGACTGGCGAGACTCTGCACTGATCTGCATCTAGCCCAAGACCTTTGCATTGCATTAACCTTTGTCGTTGATGAGCTCGCGCGCGATCCACTATTAGGCGTGAATTGCCGTCATTTTCCGATCTCTTACCTTTCACCATGCGAGACGCGCATGGCGAGTTAATAGCTAGACTTGTCTGCACGTCTTGCGTGTGCGGCGGACAAGATTGATGTTCACAACGCTGTTGGTCCGGTGACCCATTCCTTCGAAAGGGTCAGCTTACTGGATGCCACTAGATGCAGATTGGATGGTTAAGTCGTCACTTGGCACGCTTCTTGGGGGTCGTGCAAAAGATTCCATAAGGCACATTACGCGAATAAAATTCCCATTTTGACTCACCTCTCTTTCCGCGACCAAGAAAGTTGCTGAGATCTTGGTTAAGATGGAGTTGACTTCGTTGCTACCAACCCTCGCAGGGTAGGGATTGTATCCAACACGCTGAAACGAGATATGGGGTCATCCCGCAATTGAGGGCCTCTTTGCCGAAACGCGATGGGCGCTAGCTTAGGCTCGCTCCCCCCAATTTGAGAAATTGATTCAAAAAAAATAAAAAAGACGTCTAGGAAAAAAGTCGTCGGCTCCCTCATGGCCCATGAAATGGGGGTCAGGTGTTCGCTGATAGGACTTCGCAATGACGCTTGTCAGTTCGTGAGGGCGCGAAGGTGAGGTCGGACGAACTGCGGGCGTCAGCCGGTATTTTGTCACACGCCATTCGCGATCATGACTGCTACGCTTGCGGTTCCGATGGAACTGCGCAAAGCTCGGAGCGCCTCAGGAATTTGGTCTCACGCCGATTGTCGAGGGAGAACACGCCACGCCGCCCTGGTCGACGGCGGGGTCCGGCCGAGTTTGACGGCGAGTTCTCCAACGCAACGGCGATCTGTTCCGGCAGTAGTGGAATCCCGCGAATTTAGCAGTGTCACGTTGGACAGGGAGCGTTTCTATCCACGGCACTGATAGTGCTATGTTGCTGCGCGCCCGCAAATGAGACCAAAGGCAATGAAAGAGAAAAAGGACATCGTGGAAAACTGGCTGCCGCGCTACACCGGCACGCCGCTGACTGAATTCGGAGAATATGTTCTCCTGACCAATTTCGACAATTACGTCGAATGGTTTGCGACGCTGCACGACGGTTTGGTAAAGGGGCTAGATCGACCGATGCCCAACGTGACTGCCGATGGAATCACGCTGATCAACTTCGGGATGGGAAGCCCAAATGCCGCGACGGTGATGGATCTGTTAAGTGCCATTGCGCCGAAGGCGGTATTGTTTCTTGGCAAATGCGGCGGGTTGAAACGCAAAAATCAGATTGGCGACCTGATTCTACCGATTGCGGCCATTCGGGGCGAAGGGACCTCGAATGATTACCTGCCACCGGAAGTCCCCGCGCTGCCCGCGTTCGAGTTGCAACGCGCGGTGTCGACGATGATCCGCGATCTCGGTCACGACTATTGGACAGGTACTGTGTACACGACAAATCGTCGTGTCTGGGAACACGATGATCGCTTCAGGGATCTGTTGCGTCGTACACGAAGCATGGCGATAGACATGGAGACTGCAACAATCTTTGCCGCAGGATTTGCCAACCGCATTTCGACTGGCGCACTGCTTCTTGTGTCCGATCAGCCAATGATCCCTGAGGGTGTGAAGACCGAAGCGTCGGATCAAGCGGTGACCGTGAACTATGTCGAAAGACATATCAAAATCGGGATAGAAGCCTTGAAGCTTGTGCGGCGCCGCGGCCGCAGCGTGAAGCATTTGCGTTTCGAAGATGATTTTGACGCAGGGCATGAGACGTAAAGAGGCGCACCGGGTGGCGTCAGATCCGGCGACCGCTCGATGGGTTTGCCATCCCTTGACATCGGTTCCTCAAACCTGGCCTCTTTGGCCTTCTTGGCGGTTCAACGGCGACGCGCGTTTTTTTTCGGGGGCGACGGCAAATTATGCGCACGGACAAGTCAATGAGTCGGGCGCGGAGTCAGAGGATGATCTTGCGACGACCGAAGCAGAACATGGTACGCGGCGAAGGCAAAATATTGCGATCGACACGAAACGGGCATGTCGACCGCATCGAGCGATGTCCGGTCTTGGGGGTAGAGCGGAAACGTCTGCTCGCCGCGGGTATTTCCGGTTTTGACCGATAGTGTTGAAAAAGCCGCTCGAGATTATAGGCGAATCATGATTCCGTTTCGTTGAGGGTTTCAGCGGCGGAGAGGGATCATGATGGGTCGGCAGACGGTCGATCAGAGCCAGCTGTTCTATCTCTTCAACCTTGAAAAGCGCATCCCGGAACGCCACCTCCTTCGCCGCATCAATCCGATTGTGGGTCGGATACTGGCTGAGTTCCGGGAGAAGCTTGCGCCTTTCTACAGCGAGATCGGGCGGCCATCGATCGACCCCGAGCTGATGATCCGCATGCTCATCGTCGGCTACTGCTACGGCGTTCGCTTTGAGAGGAGGCTTTGCGAGGAGGTCGAATTGCATCTCGCCTATCGCTGGTTCTGCCGCCTCGATCTTGACGACAAGGTCCCTGACCACTCGACGTTTTCGGCCAATCGCCACGGCCGGTTCCGCGAGAGCGATCTCTTTCGCCGGGTATTCGAGGCAGTAGTGCGAGCGTGCATGGACGCGGGCCTGGTCAAGGGTGAAGCGTTCGCCGTCGATGCCAGCGTCATTGAAGCGGATGCCAGCCGTTATCATGGCAAGGCTCCAGACGAGATCGACTGGTCGGCGCCGGAACGCCAGACGCGGGCGGTGGCCGAGTTCCTCGGAGCCCTTGATGATGCAGATATGGACGCCGATCGCAAGGTGCCAGAGGTGATTTCTCCAGTGGACCCGTATTCGGCCTGGACTGCGAAAGCCAACAAACGCGTCCAGTTTGGCTACGGGCTGAATTACCTGATCGACATCGAATATGCGATCGTCGTTGACGTGGAAGCCACTCCGGCCCGCACCTACGACGAAGTGGCCGCGACCAAGACCATGATCATGCGCACCGAAGAGATCTTGGGCTTGAAGCCCGACCGCCTGGTGGCCGACACGGCATACGGGACAGGCAAGTTCCTCGGCTGGCTCGTCGGCACCGGCATCACGCCCCACATTCCAGTGTGGGACAAGAGCGATCGAGAAGACGGAACCTTCTCACGCAAGGACTTCACGTTCGATCGTCAGCGTAATGTCTACATGTGTCCCGCGGACAAGCTGCTCAAGACCACCGGCAACGTCGGCAGAGACCACAAACTGCGCTATTTTGCGCTTAAGCGCGACTGTGGCGCATGTCCCCTCAAGCCGCAATGCTGTCCAAACACGCCCTCGCGCAAGGTCACACGCGACGTCAACGAGGATGCTCGCGACCATGCGCGTTCCTTCATAGGTACGCCGGAGTTCGAGAGATCACGCGACGAGCGCAAGAAGGTCGAGATGCGCTTTGCACACCTCAAGACCCACCATCGATTCGAGCGCATGCGCCTGCGGGGGCTCTCCGGTGCGCGCGACGAGTTCTACCTCGCAGCCATCGTGCAGAACCTGAAGACGCTGGCAAGGCATCTCTGGCGGCCGAGGCCTCACGAACCGACGGCCTGTCTCGCATGAGGGATTGCGGTCTCTACCCTGCAACGGTGGGACGCCACAGCCAAAGCGAATGACGCCACCATAAGGGGATAGGGTAAAAAACCTGAATGCTGTCTCGCAAATGCTCACGTCACGAGCCAGTCCAAAATAACAGAGCCTTTTTCAACACTATCGACCCGACTCGGACATTGCACGCCTTTATCCAAGTGGTCAGACGCAGGACTATGGCAAGCACTAGCCGTCGACACATGTCCATATTTGCAAAAAAGTATCCAGCTCTTGATTCAGCTGAATTTGCTTTACTCGGCGCTTCTGAGCATCCGCAAATATCGCCAAGTTGATTTCCGGGAATTTCTTTTCAAGCATTGCTCGGCGCAGCGATGCTGCGCAGATCAAAGCCGACCCATAATTAGCAATACGACGAGGATGATCAGGACGACACCGATGATACCGATCCCACCGTGACCATAGCCGTAGCCGTAGCCGCCGAAGCGGCCACTGAAGCCACCAAGCAGGAAGATGACCAGGATAATGATGAGTATAAGTCCGAGTGACATGGTCTGACTCCTCTGGAATGAATGCCACGGCCGCCGATGCTGTTAGCCCTGGTCGCGGTGGTTCGTGCACGTAGTTTCAAATGACCGTTCCGAATAGCTTACCGATTCCGGCGGTGATACCGAGCGCCAATGCCCCCCAGAACGTCACTCGCAGGGTTGCGCGCATAATATTGGCACCGCCTGCTTTGGCGCCAACGGCTCCCAGCAGAGCGAGAAAGCCCAGCGACGCGGCAGAGACAATCGGGACAAGCACGTTGGCGGGAGAGACCACGACCATCAGCAACGGCATGGCGGCGCCCACGGAAAACATTACGGCCGATGTGAGCGCGGCCTGCACCGGACGCGCTGTGGTGATTTCGGAAATTCCAAGCTCATCGCGCGCGTGAGCGGTGAGAGGGTCTTTTGCCATCAACTGACGGGCAACCTGTTGGGCAGTTGCCCGATCGACACCACGCTTGACGTAGATTTCGGCGAGTTCCTCATGTTCCGCCCACGGATCTTGACTCAACTCCCGGCGTTCTCGTCCAAGATCCGCCTTTTCGGTGTCGGACTGTGAACTGACCGAGACATATTCACCGGCGGCCATCGACATGGCGCCGGCGACCAACCCAGCTACGCCGGCGATCAATACATCGTTCTGCTTTGCGGCCGCTGCGGCAACGCCGACGATCAAACTCGCGGTCGAGATAATACCGTCGTTGGCTCCAAGCACCGCTGCCCGCAACCATCCGATGCGGTCGACCAGATGTTTTTCCGAATGGTGGGGAAGACGGCTAATCGTTTTCTTCCCACTCTGCATTCCGCTTCATCGTCAGGTTTCCTCCCTTTCAGGCGTTTCGGAAAACAGCACGGTAAATCGCGCGCCCTGGCCGTCGTCACCGCGGCCGATCCGTAACTCGCCGCCGATCTGTTTTGCGAAAGATCGAATGATCTTCATCCCCAATCCCTTGCTGGCGGCGGGGTCGAACCCTTCCGGCAAAGCCGGGCCGTCATTGGAAACCGAAAGCGCGTAGCCATATGCCGGATCGGGCTGCAGGCTGATAGCGATCCGGCCGTTGCCGTATTTTGCCGCGTTGGCGATCAACTCACTGACGATGAAGCCGAGCGGAATCGCGGTCGCGGCTGGCAGATTGATTTCGACACCTTCGACAAGGACCTGCTCCGGACGTTCATTCGACGATAGCATCGCAGAGAAGTCGCGCGCGAAATCCTCGAGGAATTTCCTGAATTCAATGGTCTGCACGCCGTCGTAGGAATGAAGGCGATGGTGGATACGCGCAATCATGGAAACGCGGTTGGCCGCGACGGCCAGTTGCGCGGCCGCTTCCGCATTCGTCGCCGACCGGCTCTGCAAGGAAAGCAGGCTGATGGTCAACTGCAGGTCATTCATCAGCCGATGATCGGATTCCCTGTTCAGGAGCTCCTGTTTCTGGATCAACTCATCCTGTTCACGAAGTCGCGCCTCACTCTCCGCCAGCGCATCGCGCAGGCGTATTTCCATTGATCTGTACCGGATCAATTCGCGCTCATAGCTCTCAACGGTGCGGCGCGACGATTTCAAAAAAGTCAGGATGGACGGTAACCGGCCGCCGCTCGCAACTGAAACCTGCTCCGAAATTGCTGCCCGATCACCCATGTATTTTGAATGTACTTCGGACGCGCACACCACGTTGATCCAGGTCAAAACTTGCCGGTTCAGTTATTTTTGAAAGTGAGCAATTTTGATCACCCACTCCAGGTTCGGGAGAGCATTTTGGTTTGCTTATCTCCTCGCGTCGGGCATTCTTTCGGTGACCGCATAGGCCTCATCGAATTTAGCCCGGATTTCAATTTCCTGCGTCGAGCCAAGTTTGAACAGCGTGGTTGTCGAGGAGTTGTTGTCTATGACCGTCAGTCTGCTGACGGTAAAGAACCATAGATTACTTCTTGATTGTCTTGTCTAGATTGTCGGACCTCTCGATTATTGGATTTGTCTTTGAGGTAGATCAATGTGCGCAGTCCTCTTTCGCGCGGTCGGAGGGAACTCTTAGAGGCTGACCTTGTTTGCTCCTCGTCCAACGATGTTGGACACGCAAGAATTGATCACGCCATGAATAAGCTTCTCATAGCGACGGCTGCCATCTCGTCGCATTTTCTGCGCCCTCATTCGCAGCTGAAACGGCCAGGCCGGTCGGCAAAGCGTCGCCATCATTCTACTTGGCTCAGGATACCGCGGCTATGAAAGGTCAAATCGTCGGGACACGGCCTGTTGCTAGCAGCCGCATGAAGGTTATCGGTACCGCTCACTCGACAAGGCGTCAGCGGAGATGGCTTTGAATGCTGACAAAACTTGCGCCAATCCGCTTGAGGTTTCCAAGAACGAGAGGATACGGTTATGAACAAGCAGACAACAAAATGCGCGGTCGCCGTCGCGGTCGTCGGTGTGGTGATGCTCGGCTCGATCCCCCGCTCGGGGGCTGCTCCGGTCTCGAGCATGGTTATTTTGAAACAAGCGGCTCAGTCGTCTGACGTGACTGACGTCCGCTACTATCGCCGCTACTATCGTGGTCGCGCCTATTACGGCAATCCGGGGGCCGCAATCGGCCTTGGCATCTTGGGTGCTGCGGCTGGAGCCGCGGCCTTAGGGGCCTATGGGGCCTATGGGCCCGGCTACTACGGCGGGCCAGGCTACTACGGCGGGCCGGGCTACTACGGCGCGCCCTATGGCCGCGGCTATTACTACCCGTATTGAGGGCACGATTGGCCTTGTTTGGACGTGGCAATCTCTCACAGAGACCCGTCCACTCAACGCGCTCGAAAACTCGCTGGCAACGCATTATGGCCTGCGATCCGGTTGATTCGTTGCCGCACCCAAAGACGTAGATAGACGCAAGACCAGTCGGGCTCCGTGTCCCCCACGCTTCGGCCGTTTGGTTTTTTGCAGACCGCAGCTCTGACTTATAGTGCTTGGCCCAGCCGAACCCGCTAATTCCGCAAACAGCTCGAGACTTTCGCGCATCTTTTCGCGTCGGTGAGATCACATGCTTGGCCTATGCAGAGAAATTAGGGAAAAGTCCGTCGCCGTCGTGATAAGTTACCAGCGGCCGAAGATCCATTTCGCGCCGCGGATCGTCTCCCAGACCGTCGCAAACTCGACTGCCAGCACGATGACGCTGGCCAGCAGGGCTATCGAGAGCAGGAGCCCGTCCTCCTCGAGATAGGCCAGCGAGATCAGCGCGATAACGAGGGCGGGGACGACGTTGCTCAGAGGGACCGGAGTGAATAGCAGGGTGATGTTCAGCAGCACGACGACGGCGCCGACGAGGCGCTTGGTCGCATCGAGCGGAGTAGGCCAGCGCGGATGAATGAGCTTCTCGAGATACCTCAGCACGGGCACAGCTCGCTGCACTAGAGCGGCAAGGTGCCGCGTCGGCATTGGACGGGTGGCGATGCGGCGCGGGAACACCGGCATGTTCTGGCCCGCGATCATCTGGAACGCGGGGATCATGAGTAGCAGGCCGGCTACGATCGAGACGCCCGGTGCAATAGCGACCACAGCGAGCAGCAGCATGATGAGGCCGAAGGAGCGCTTGTGCATGCGGCTCATTAGCCAGCCCAGAGTAAAGTGATCCGCCGGCGCCTCGTCGTGCAGCCGCTGCAGCAAGACCGAGGCGGGAATAAAGGCCTTGGCGTCGGGATGATGTGTTGGGTTCAGCGTGGGCCTCCTGATCTCGTGCTCGGCGTCAGGGCGTGGATAGTGTGGTCAAGCGGCATCATTGATCCGCATGTTCCAATCGGGGGACGGGGCGTGAAACTGGATACGCATCATAATTGGACGCCACGCAACCATTCTTCGAGCCGTTGTAGCCTTTGCCGCGGTGGGGCATCTCGCGATGAAGAAGCCCGCTAAGGCCGTGAAGTTAATATCAAGACAGGCGCTCCGCTGAGCCCGAGTCCTGTATCGGACAAGGCCACCGCACCGAGCAAGTCCGCCAGTTCTGTACGGTCTTCACAAACGCCTGGAGACCAGAATTGATTAGCCAGTTCCTGTCTCCGGAGCTTCTCGTTTTCTTCGACGCAGTGATCGGGAGAGGTCCTAATCCGCGGTAATAGGACGGGGCGTAATGATCCCTCCAACAGCGTCGAGTGCGCGGAGCTGATGCCGCAGCCCCGAACCCTGACTCGCGGCCGACGATCAATAGCAAGGCCGTGGCCCACGTGCCATGTGCCGCTTTATTAGCGGAGTGGGCGGGAACTTTTGCTGGCCGAGCCTATTTGTTCCAATGCCGGACGCAAAACAATTGGTGAACATCAGCGCGCCGCGAGGCAAGTCCGATGCACAGTGCGAGCTCCAGTCATTTCAGGCGGCGATCATATGATCGTCGCGGAGAATTCTATCATGAAAAAAGTGTTGAAGCTGACCATGCTGGGAGTCGCAGTCCTGATGATCCCGTTGGGTGCCAACGCGCAGCAACAAGGTCAGGGTAAGGGAGCGCCGGCGGCGCGTCCAGCCCCAGCAGCGCGTGCCGCGCCGCCACAGCGGCAGGCTGCGCCGCAAGTTCAGGCCGCCCCACAGCGGCAGGCTATGCCCCAACGCCAAGCCATGCCGCAGCGCCAGGCCGCGCCACAATACCGGGCCGCGCCACAACGACAGGCAGCGCCACAACACCAGGCGCCGCAACGGGCCGCAGCGCCAGCGCGTCAAGCTACGCCGCGCATCGTCAATAATCCGCGGGCCAATACACCTACCCAAACAGCAACTTCGCCGGCGGCCCGCAGTGTCGTACCCACGGCCGCCGTATCGGCCGCGCCAACGCGCGAGCAGCTGCGCAGCCAGCAACGCGAGGAGCGCACGCTGCGCAAACAGGAAACCCGTCAATTGCGAAATCTTCCGGCTGCGCAACGCGCGCAGAAGCAGCAGGAAATCAATCAGCAGCGCGAACAGCGCGCGCAGCAGCGGCTGCAACCCAATGGCCAGGTTCAAGCACAGCGCGGCGAGCGCCCTAACGGCGTCGCGCGCGTTACCCCGCAGGCGGCACAGCAAGGCCGCTTTGCCGCGCGTTTCTCCGCACGGACGCAAGATGCGAATTACCGGACGGGCACCGTTGCGCTGGCGCCGCGCCGGGCTTGGAGTCTCGGCCTACGCGCGGCCTTCGTGCCGTGGTACGGGCCGGTGTTCTGGCCCTACGCCTATTCGGACGTTTTCGATTACGCCTTCTGGCCGTCTGGCTATGACGATGGTTACTTTGCTTACGCTTATGACGATTTTTTCGACGGTGTGTTCTGGGGCCAAGCCGGCCCGCCGCCCGAATATAGCTTTGCCTATGCACCGCGAGGCGCGCCTGCGAGCCGCTCGACGTTGGCCGCTATGGAAGAGATTTGCACGCAGCCCGGCACTGGCATCACCGCTTGGCCGTTCGCAGAAATCAACAGCAAGGTCGGCTTGAATGCTGACCAGAAGCAACTTCTTGATGGCGTACGAAGCGCGGGCCAGACCGCCGCCACCGTGTTCAAGACCTCATGCCCCGCGAAAAACGCTTTCGCGATGACGCCGCCTGGTCGACTTGAGGCGATGACATTGCGGCTCACAGCCACGCTCGAAGCGGTGCAGACAGTCAAACCGGCGATGGAAGCCTTCTATAACTCGCTGAGCGATGAGCAGAAGGAGCGCTTCAACGAAATTGGGCCGAAGCATCCCAAAGACAACGCCGGTGTCAGTCCTACATCCGCGGAGAATGGTAAGAGCTGCAGCGAGCCGAAAGCCGGACTTGCAAATCTGCCGATCGAGAGGATCGAGGACGCAGTGAAGCCGACCGATGCGCAGGAAGGTGGTCTAAAGCACCTCGAGAACGCAACCGCTAGGGCGGTCTCGATCATGCAAGCCGCCTGCCCCGGGGACACGCCCATCACTCCGCCCGGCCGGCTGGAGGCTATGGAGAAGCGTCTGCAGGCGATGATCGATGCCGCCAATACGGTGAAGCCTGCGCTCAATGATTTTTATGGGTCGCTGAGCAGCGAGCAAAAGGCGCGCTTTAATCGCATCGGCGGGGAGCTCGCGCAATCCGGCAACTAGTTGTGCCCTCACGTCGAGTTGAAAAAAAAGGCGGCCCTTATGGCCGCCTTTTTCCCAAGGTTGGCTATCGCACTGAGCTGCTTCTACTGCCCCATCTCGGAGAACTGCGGTGCCGCGCAGTTATGGCGATGGCGTCACGAGAGATTTAGCGCCCAAAGTTGCGTTTTTGCCCCTTCCGGGATCCTGCTCAGCCGCTACCACACCCAGCGAAGGGGGCTGGCATGAGACGAGGGAGTTTCTTGGTATTGCGGTGCTGCTGGATGGCGGCTCCGACCTACGTAGAAAACGGACTGT